>NZ_CP102252.1:1341065-2682131 GCF_025145645.1 Alistipes senegalensis JC50
GCGTCCGCTCGTTGCTGCTCCACACGCCGTTTTCCCCGGCAGCCTGCAGACGGAATGTGTAGGTTCCCGGTGAAAGATTGCTGTATGAGGCGAAACGGTGGTGCGAATCGGCCGTAACATACTCCTTATCAAATCCGTCGAGCCGGTATCTAAAAATATGATCGCGCGGATTGGCATAGGAGAGCATCGAGAATTCGATGAAGAAGTTGTTCCGGTCGTGCGTAAGCGTCACGGCATCCGTGTAATCGATATCCCGGAGAGAGATGCGCGATCGTTCCCGTGCGGGAATGGTCCGTAACGAACGATTGTGCACCTTGAAGTCTGTGAGCACGATCGGCAGTCTCGTCTGGTGGGGCTGCGTGCGATTGCCGGTGAATATCATCAGCCCATTCGATCCTCCGAAAGCAATGCGTCCGTAATCGACCTGCGCCGAAGCGTTTCGGTTGAAGAAGAACGACTGCATGTCGGCCGATATAATATAGGTATTGATATGCTCGGGATTGCCCAGGCTGTCCGGCGAAAAGGAAAAGACCGAATTATTCGTGGTAATCCACATCCGGCCGTTTTCATCCCGGGCAATATTGCCGATACCTTTGTTTTCCAGATTCGGGAAAGCCGACACGGCCTTAAAGCTCCCTTCCGAAGGAATACGGACCGCAAGTCCGTCCGCAAAAGTTCCGGCCCAGATACACCCCGTATCGTCGGCCTGCAGGCAATAGACATGATCGGAAATCATGCCGTTGTCGCGTGTATACTGCCTCCAGGTTCCGTCTGCCGTACGGATATGCAGAATGCCCTGACCGTTGGAAGCGATCCAAACATCGCCTGCTTTGTCGCAACAGATGTCGAACACATAAGTCTGATCGAATGGCGTAGCGTATCCGAGCCATTCAGCAGCGGTGTGGAAACGCCCGTCTGTCGATTCGACGTAAATACCTAACCGGGAGCCTATCCACAGATTGCCGTGCGTATCCTCACACAGAGCAATCACGCAGTCGTCCAGAAAGTTCGGCTGGTTGAAATGATTGATCTGCCGAACCTTGTGCTGCGTTTCGTTATACACCCAAATACCGGCGTTTTGCGTTCCGAAATACAGTTCCCCGGTAGTCGAGCGGCGGATGATCGTATTGACGGTCGAAGTGTAAGGAAGCGACTTCAAATCGGGATGCTCGTGGTAATCGACGATTTTACCGCTTCGAATGTTGTATTTTATAAGGCCGAAATCAAGCAGCCCGAACCAGAAGTCGCCGTTTCCGGCGTAATACATACTTCGAACAGAACTCGTGTTGTAACGGGTTCTGATCGGTTCCAGCCGATCGGACTCGAATTTGGTTCCGCTGGTCTGGACCTTGCAGACGCCGCCACCCAACAAACCGATCCACATCAGTCCGTCACGGGTTCGAAGGATCGAATTCACCTCGTTATAGGGCAGGTCTCCCACGTTGTCGCCGGGAAAGAAATTCTGGAACGAATCGGGATTGTCGATGTCGTGGAGGATGCTCAACCCGCTGCGACCACCGATCCAGATGGTATTCTGCTCGGGATTTTCCTCAATATCGTAAATAATATCGTCGAGCAGCGAGTGCGTTCTGCCCGGCACGTGTTTATAATGCACGTAACGGGTCGGTCCCGGGGCCAGAGGATTAACCAGCCGCACCACTCCGGCGCCCCACGTACCCACCCAGATATTACCCGCGACATCACGTGCCAAAACATGTGCTTTACGCAGCACGGCATCGTCGCAAGCATAGGCGCGATCCTCACGGATATCATAACGCAACAAACCCTGATCGAAAGCGGCGATCCACAGGTTCAGTTTGTCATCCTTGATGATGGAGGTGACCGCCTTGACGGGACGACCCGCCGAATTGGAGATCGGGACGGGATGAAAATTACGGTCGAGCGCATTTTTGCGGAAAAGGCCCTTGTCGCCGCCGATCCAGATGCCGTTGCCCGTATCGCACAGAATGACTGCGATGTTGCAATCCGCCAACTCTGGATATTCGTCGGCCACGATGTTTCCCGAAACCTTGTCGAGCCGAAAAAGGCCGTGCTCGGTTCCGATCCACAGGTTCTTGTCGTGGTCCTCGGCAACGACATTGACGAACGTGTTGAACAACCCGTTCGAAACATCACGCATACCGTAGGTGATGGCTCCGTATCCATCGTAGCGGGCCAATCCGTTATAAGTTGGAATCCAGATATATCCATCGGAATCCTGATAAAGTTTGCGCACTTCGTTCGACGGCAAAATGTCGGAAGGTAACGGGGTGAAACGCACCTGAGGAAAAGACTCGGCAGCAACGATCTGTATCTCGGAAAGGACAAATCCGATGCAGACTATGAAAAAACGGGATATAAGAAAGCGACGATGCATAACGGGTATTTTCGGAAACTAAAGTATACATTTTTTTCGGGAAACACAACTGCATCCCGCCGAATTGTACGATCATTTGGCCGAAAGAGAACGGCGCAATACGGCTCAAAACGTCCGGACAACTGCAATTTCGCCTTTATTTCAATAAGGTATCCGTATACGGGAAAGAATCTTTCCGGAAAATATTCAACCCCGCGGCCGATAAAAATTCATTCTTTTGTAACTGCTTTCCCAAGTCCCCTAAAGAACGAACCGACCCTGATAACGATATGACAACAAAAACAGATCTTGTACGTCGAATAGTATCTTTGGCGTTTATGTTGCCGATACTCTGTGCCTGCGGCCGAAAATGGACGGTCGAGCCGCATGACACCTACTGTCTGATTCGGCAAGACGGAGGACAGACTCTGGGCTATTTCCCCGGATCCGGCGTCCGTATCTTATATTCCGACGGATACGCTTTCAAAGACCTGAACCGAAACGGGATTCTCGACTGCTACGAAGATTGGCGGTACACCCCGGAAGAACGGGCGGAAGACCTTGCAAAGCGACTCTCCGTCGAAGAGATTGCCGGATTGATGTTATACAGTTCCCATCAGGCCGTCCCGACGGATTCGGTAGGTTACTGGTCCTCGACCTACAACGGGACCTCGCTCCGGGAAAGCGGACTTCCCCACTCGGCTGTTTCGGACAAACAGCGGAAGTTCCTCCGGGACGACAATCTCCGGGCCGTGCTCGTCGTCCGGGTTGAAAGTCCCCGCATTGCAGCCGAATGGAACAACAACATGCAGGCCTTCGTCGAAGGCCTCGGACAAGGCATTCCGGTCAATATCAGTTCCGATCCCCGGAATGAAACCCGAGCCTGGGCCGAATACAACGCAGGGTCAGGAGGAAAGATTTCGTTGTGGCCCAGTCCGCTCGGGCTGGCCGCTACGTTCGACCCCGAACTGGTCGAAAAGTTCGGACGGATCGCATCCGCCGAATACCGCGCCTTGGGTATCGCCACAGCGCTGTCGCCGCAGATCGATCTGGCGACCGAACCCCGGTGGAACCGGTTCTACGGTACCTTCGGCGAAGACCCCGATCTGGACACCGATATGGCGCGGGCCTATATCGACGGATTCCAGACCTCCGTCGGAGCTGCCGAGATTGCGGACGGCTGGGGGTATGAAAGCGTCAATGCCATGGTCAAACATTGGCCGGGCGGCGGCCCGGAAGAAGGCGGACGGGATGCCCATTTCAGCTTCGGGAAATACACTGTTTACCCCGGCGGAAATTTCGAGCAACACATCCGGCCCTTTGTGGAAGGAGCTTTCCGCCTCAACGGCAAGACACGAAAGGCCGCAGCCGTCATGCCCTATTATACGGTTTCCCACGGGGTGGACCCCTCGGGAAAAAAGGTCGGCAACGGTTTTAGCAAATATATCGTCACCGATCTGCTGCGGAACAGATACGGATACAACGGCGTCGTCTGCACGGATTGGGGCATCACGCACGACTATTCCAGCATCGAGGAGGCTGACGGCAAATGCTGGGGAGTGGAGGCATTGAGCATCCCGCAGCGGCATTACGAAGCGCTCAAAGCCGGAGTAGACCAGTTCGGCGGCAACAACGACAAAGGTCCCGTGCTGGAAGCCTACCGAATGTGGACCGCCGAATTCGGCGAAAAATCTGCCCGGGAGCGGTTCGAACGTTCCGCCATAAGGTTGCTGCTCAATATTTTTCGGACCGGTCTGTTCGAAAATCCCTATGTAGACCCGGACCGGACGGAAGCGACGGTCGGGAATCCGGAATTTATGCAAGCCGGTTACGAAGCGCAGCTCCGGTCGGTCGTCCTGCTGAAAAACCGGGCGGGAACCCTGCCCGCATCGACCCGCCGGAGCGTATATCTGCCCGAATGCGGACAATCCCGCCTACCTGTAGACACCTCTTTGGTCAAACAATATTACGAATTGGCAGAAAGCCCCGAAAATGCCGACTTCGCGATCGTTTTTATCGACGAACCCGACGGAGGCTGCGGATACGATGCGGCCGATCGGGAAAAGGGCGGCAACGGTTATGTCCCGATCAGCCTGCAATACGGCGACTACACGGCCCGCCACGCACGCCCCGAGAGTATTGCCGGCGGGGACCCGAAAGAACCGTCCATCGACCGGAGTTACCGCGGGAAAACCGTCCGGAGTTCCAACCGGGAAGAGTTGAAACGGGTACTCGGAACGAAACGGCAGATGGGAGACAAGCCCGTCGTGGCTGTCGTTTCCACGACCAGACCGTTCGTTCCGGCCGAATTCGAACCTTCGGCCGATGCCATACTGCTTGCTTTCGGGGTACAGCGTCAGGCCGTGCTGGATATTATCTCCGGCCGGCGGGAACCGTCGGCACTTCTGCCGATGCAATTGCCCGCAGACATGAAAACCGTGGAACAGCAGCATGAAGACGTTCCGAGAGATATGGTTTGTTATACGGACTCGGAAGGAAATACATATGATTTCGCTTTCGGGCTCGACTGGAAAGGTGTCATCCGGGATGCAAGAGTCGAAAAATACAAATAGTCAAGAAATCGCATGAAGAAGCTGTTTTCAATTATTGCACTTTGCCTCGTCGGTACCGCGACGAACGCCCAGGCCCCTTATGCCCAGTTTCAGGGCGGCATGATCGGCTGCATAGAGCCGCAGGGCTGGATCGAGGAATTCCTCCACCGCCAACAAACGGGACTTACGGGACATCCCGAGGCGATGTCCTATCCGTACGACTCCTGCCTTTGGGCGGGTGAGATCGGACGTAACACCGAAACCTACGGAAGCGACTGGTGGCGCTACGAGCAGACAGCCTATTACACCGACGGTCTGCTCCGCCTGGGTTACCTGCTCGGTGATCGGGAGATGATCGCCAAAGCCGAGGAGGGGATTCGCTACACGCTGGCCAACGCATCGTCCACAGGTGTTTTGGGCAACAAAGCGATTGAGTCGATGTGGCCCATGTGTGTCTACTTCCGGGTGCTGCAAGCCTATTACGAGCGCACGGGCGATCCGGCGATCCCCGCAGCCTTGGAAAGGCACTACATGAACTTTACGCAGGAGCAGGTCGAGAAATGGCGCAACATCGTCAGCATCGAGGGAATGTTGTGGACTTACGGCAAAACCGGCAATGCGAAGTTGCTGGATATTTGCGAGAGAGCCTACAATGGCGGAAAATTCGGGGACCTGACGCCCGCAGTCGCGGCCGGCGACGAACGGTTCGTCATGCATGGCGTCACCTGCATGGAAGAACTGAAACTCCCGATGCTGCTCTATGCCTATACGGGCAAACGATATTACCTGGACCTTGCACTCAACGCCGAACGCAAGCTCACCCGCGACCACATGCTCCCCGACGGCGTTCCGGCCAGTGCGGAAGCGCTCGTCGGAAACGGGAACGTCATCAACAGTCACGAAACCTGCGACATTTCCGACTACACCTGGACGCTGGAGCAATTTCTCCTGACCACGGGCGAAGTCCGGTGGGCTGACAAAATAGAAAAAGCGGTCTTCAATGCCGGACTAGGAGCCGTTACCAAGGATTTCCGATCGTTGCAGTATTTCTCGTCCGTCAATCAGGTAATCGCAACGGGGCGTTCAAATCACAACGAATTCTTCCACGGTTCGACCTGGATGGCTTTCCGGCCGACGCATGAAACGGAGTGCTGCGCCGGAAACGTTCACCGTTTCATGCCCAATTACGTCGCACATATGTGGCTACGCGGGAAAGACGGCTCTATTGCCGCTGCGCTCTACGGACCTTCGGCTGCAACGTTCGACCTGCCGAACGGCCGACAGTGCCACATCGCACAGCGGACCTCCTATCCGTTCGACGGGGAGATCGAGTTCTCCTTCGGCCTGAAAGAGAGGACGGATATCCCGTTTCTGCTGCGCATTCCCGCATGGTGCAGGGATGCCAAAATATATGTCAACGGCAAACTGTGGCGAGACGCATGTCCCGCCGGCACGTTCGTGACTCTCCGGCGCAAATTCAAGAACGGCGACCGGATTCGGTTGTGTCTCGGCATGCAACCCGTCATGAACACCGTTCCCGGACAGGGAATCTACGTGCAGCGCGGACCTCTGCTCTTCTCCTATCCTGTTCCCCAGCGGAAAACAGCCGACCGGACGGTCTATGCGAATATGAACGGCAAAGTTCCCGGCAACCCCGAATTCGAATGCTGGAGCATCGAGCCTGCCGGACCCTGGAACTATGCCCTTTGCTCCGATCCGGTCATACCCCTGAAGGTCATTCGGACAAAACCCGCAGCCGCAGGAAGCTATCCGTTCGATCCGGAACATACGCCCGTGAAAATCTCGGTTCCCGTCAAACCGATCGACTGGGAATTGGAAAAAGGACGCTACACGCCGCGCCTTCCGGCCGAAGGGATAGCCCGCGCCGTATCCGACCGTATCGAATACCTCGAACTGATTCCCTACGGATGCACGGAACTCCGGCTTACTGTTTTCCCGCAATGCAATTAAGAATTCAAACCGAACCCGAAATGAACATTTCCCCGCTCCGACTTCTCGTCAACCGGACGATCCGGACTCTTTGCCCTGCACTCCTGCTGCTACCGGTAGCCTGTAGTGAAAGCGGACTCACGATCCGCGTCATCGATCCTTTGACCAATGTTCTTCCCGGAATCGTTTGCCCTCCTGCCGGGGACGATACCGTCCGCGTGGCCCGCGGCGAGAACGCCGTTCTGCAATTCGTTATCTCCGCTGACGACTCCGTCGCGGCAATGACTCCTGTCCTTCGGAGTCTTAAAACAGAGCAGGGAGCTTCGCTCGACAAAGCCGTTCTGGGCTGGGTCCGGAACGTACAGGCTTCCCACGCTTACGTGCCGGCGGCCCCCGATGCCCTGCAATCACCGTCCGGAGAATATCCCGATCCCATTCTGACCGACACCACCGTATCTATCGCTGCAGGCGGGACAGCTTTGCTCTGGTTGGACATTCCGATTCCGGCCGATGCCGAAGCGGGGCTTTACGAAGGATCGGTACGCATTTCCGGGCTAAAGAACGGAAAACGGATCGTTGCCGACCGACAATTCACCATACAAGTTTATCCGGTCACGCTTCCCAAGCAGTCGTTATTGGTTACCAACTGGTATTTCCCCGATAAATTCTCTTTTATGAACGACAACGAATCCGTGGAGGACGATTCACCGGCCTATTGGGAATGTATGCGGCAGCTCGTCGAAACCGCCTCGGCCTATGGTCAGAACGTCTGGTTGCTCTACGAAACGGGAACGCCGGTTCCGACAGCCGACGGCAAAGGGCTGACGTTCGATTTCTCACGGATGGACAAAACGATCGAATTCCTGCTCCGACACGCCGACGTACGGCTGATCGAGGCCAACCATTTCGCCAAGCGGTCCCGCAACGGGTGGACCGATCCTTTCTGGGCCAACGTACCGGTCCCCGACGGCAAGGGCTCCTATGTTTATCAACGTCTGCCCCATGACGACCCGCGCGTGCAACGATACATCGCAGCGTATTTTCCGGCTCTGCAGGAGCATTTGCGTTCCAGAATGATCGATGACGGAAGCGGCCGCAGTTGGCTCGACATCTACACACAACACATTGCCGACGAACCGCTCAACGAAAATAAGACCTCCTGGGAAGGATTGGCCCGCCAGGTAAAACAGGCTGCCCCCGACATCCGAATCATCGAAGCTTACCGTTCTTCGTCCTACGACCCGGCGCTGATCGACATCCTCGTGCCACAACTCGACGAATTCGTATGGGAAATCTATCGAACAATGCCAGCCGGACATAGTTGCTGGTTCTACACCTGCATGTATCCCCGGGGGAATTTCGCAAACCGTTACGTAACACTGCCGCTCATCAAGACACGCCTGCTGCATTGGATAAACTACAAATACGACTCTCCGGGATACCTTCACTGGGGCTTCAACGCATGGGGAGCGAACGGCGATCCTTTCGGAGACGTTTCCGCCCCCGCCAATGACTGGCCCGGCGGCGACTCGCATATCGTCTACCCCGGTTACCGTAAGCTCTACCCGTCGATTCGGCTGGCAGCCATGCGTGACGGCATCCGTGACTACGACCTGCTGAAAATGGTTGAGGCCCGGGATTCGATCCGTGCACAGGCTTTCGTCAATGCGATCATATTCGATTTCGACCGGTACGACACGTCAGTGTCCAGATTCCGGCAGATTCGCCGGGAAATATTGGATTTTTTGGAAGACATGCATTAATCGGAATATTCAAGCAGTCAATCTCTGATTCAGTTCAGCAGATAAAATAATCCCGTTTGTCAGTTTTCGGTCGGTATTCATGACATCGGTTAAAAAGGCGTTCGACTGGGGAGAACGCCCGGCCTCGCAGAGCGAGCGCCTTTCGTATGCCGAAAAACTTTTCGGCATACAAAGGTACAGCTTGCTGTTATCTGGCGATAACAAAACTCCGCGGCGGAGAATCTCTGACCGAAGTTTCGAAAATCCTCCGCTACGGCTTCCGTGGCCGGGTCATTTCCCGATGCAATATTACAATCGTTCGGGCGCCAAAACAAGCTCTAGGTGCGGACTGGAGCGGTCGTGGCCGGACATCAAAACCGAGGTATTTCAGTCGGTGGTATCCTGCATCATGAAAGGTAGGTTTTCTTGTTCCGTTCATTATTCCGATATAAACTGCGTGAAGCAGAAAATGGTATTTTGAATGGTTTAAACCATAAAACCAGACACACACGCTTTACAAGCATAAAGCGAACGTTCAATCTTAAAAACATTGTACCATGGATTCATTAAAAGAAACCGACAACCTCGCAACAAAACCATCGAAGCGTCCCCGTATCGAAGTCGACGAAGAATTGATGCGTCAGATGATCGCCGGACAGGCCCCTTGGGATTCGAAAGTCGTCCGCCGGATTCCCGAACCGGAAGCGGAAAATACGGACGCTCCCGAGGGAAAGACATCGGAAACGGTATCCGGAGCATCGGCTCCGACTGCTGAAAGGACAGACGCCAATACCCAAACGAGTGACGTAAAGGAGCTGGCCGGATTCCGTCGCAAAAAGATTCCGCTGCCGGATTTCGAACGCACGTTCTTTGCCCCGGCGGACTGCCGTAACCGTTCGGCGATCTATATCAGTGCGGCAACCAAGCACAAAGTATCGGCAATCCTCCACTTATTGGGGAATGAGAATACAAGGCTTACAGCTTTGGTCGACAATATGCTGCGCTTTGTAATCGGAATTTACAGCGACGAGTTGAATTATCTCCACGAGAAGAAGAACAACAGACGACTATTTTAAACAGACAATGCGATAAGCGATTACTTTGGGTTTCTGATATGGACGTAGCGAAGCGACTGGCATCCGAACTGCAGAATGTCGCCTTTTCCGACGATAGCGACCAGCAAAATGCCGGGGATGGAAATACGCAAGACTCGCCCTCGGGCGATTCGCAATGGCCTTGCGTATTTCCATCTCCGGCGTTTAATTGACTATCGGCGGGAAACTTGTAATCGCCGATGTCTTTCGGATTAGCCGTCGCTCTCTTCTTTCAGAGTCGGACATTGGAACCGTTCGCCAATTTGGTCCTCTATTCGGCTTATCGCATTATCTATCATTTGGTTTGTCACCTTGGCATAAATCTGAGTCGTGGTCGTATATTTGTGTCCCAACATTTTTGACACTGTTTCCAGCGGAATGCCGTTCATCAAGGAGACCGTCGTTGCAAAGGTATGTCTCCCGCAATGGAATTTCAGATTCTTGGTAATTCCGCATTGTCTGGCGATATGTTTCAGGCAGGCATCCGAGGATTTCAATGAAGCTACCGGAAAGACCTTTCCCGGATTCTCGGGAAACAGCGGATTATACCTATTCTCCTCTATTCGGTACTTTTCAAGAATAGCTTTCGCAACCGGAAGTAGTTTTACCGTAAACGGTACTTTCGTCTTCTGACGGATACTGCTAATCCACCATGCTCCGTCCGAAGTCTGTTTCAACTCCTCATAACTCAGTTTGGCCAGATCGGCATAGGATAGGCCCGTAAAACAGCAGAACAGAAACAGATCCCGTGTCCGATCCTGACGCTGCTGCTTGACTTTGCCGATAATTAGTTTATTGATTTCTTCTTCGGTGAGATATTCAATTTCCGGCTGGTCGGCAAAGTAGTAGTAATAGGCAAACGGATTCTTCTCCATTTGCCCGTCGTTAAACGCTTTCTTGACGATATGCTTCAGTGATTTGATCTCAACGCTGATCGTCGTGTTGGCAAGGCCCTTGACATGTTTCAGATAGGCGGCAAACTTCTCCGCAAAAGACTGATCCAGTTCCACAAGGGGTATATCCTTGACTTTATAGTCCTGACAGATGAAAAGACTCAAATCGCGTCGTAGCGTTTGATAACGAAATAAGGAGTGGATGGTACGGTCCACATCTATACGGTTCTTGTACTCTTTGCAGAATTCATCGCATAACTCCAGTAACAGTTTATACCTTTTACTGAAACCCAGATAGGCGTTCTTCACCTTATCGGCGGAAACATATCCGTCACGGTCGCAGATAGACTGGTAATGCTTTCCGATCTGGATACGAATATTATCCAGATAGCGGTTGATACGGTCGGCTTCGAGGCTTTTGCCTTTGGCGCGACCGCCCTTCACCTCCCACAGATGGGGAGGAACGCTAAGTTTGGCGCTGAACTGGGCGATCGTACCGTTGACGGTAATACGGCCCATGACGGGAACAACCGGCTGAACTTTGTGTTTGTCCTTTTTAAGGTAGAACAGAACCTTGAATGTACTGCGCATACTCCGATGAAATTTGGGGGTTAAAACTAATTTCCTCAGAGTTGTCTGTCAAGATGAAGCGCGATGCAAGAAATTGCAAACGAATATTTTATGCAAAATACAGCAAAACAGACGAGGTAACGATCTGGAAACCGTAACCTCGTCTGGAATTACCTTATTATGCTTGGAATCCCTCGAAGAAGAAACCCTGTGCAAAGATTAAATCGCTGAATATTTAATATTTACACCCATTTTCTCCTCTCGGGAAACGAATGGGTAGTACTTCGGTACATTCCATTCGTCCCGTTCGAGGGATGTGCGGAAATATCCGCCTGAAATCGGAAACTAATAACTGCGGGCGAACAATACGCGGCGGTGCGACGGCTTGCCCGAGAAGACGCAGACGCCCTCCTCGTCCGGAGCATCCACCGGGATGCAGCGGATCGTGGCCTTCGTGGCATCCTTGATCGCCACCTCAGTCTCCACCGTGCCGTCCCAATGGGCGAGGATAAAGCCGCCCTTCTCGTCGAGCACCCGCTTGAACTCCTCCCACGTATCGACCTTCGTGATCATCGACTCGCGGAAAGCCAGAGCCTTCTTGTAGATATTCTCCTGAATCTCGGTCATCAGCCCCTCGATGCGCTCCACGAGCCCCTCCTGCGGAACGGTCTCCTTTTCGAGCGTATCGCGGCGCACCAGTTCGATCGTGCCGTTCTCCAGATCGCGGGGGCCCATCGCCAGACGCACGGGCACGCCCTTCAATTCGTATTCGGCGAACTTGAAGCCCGAACGCACGTTGTCGCGGTCGTCGATCTTCACCGAAATACCCTTCTCCCGGAGCTGCGCGGCGATAGCCTCGAAGCGGGCCCGGATCTCCGTCAGCTGCTCTTCGCCCTTGTAGATCGGGACCATCACCACCTGGATCGGCGCGAGTTTCGGAGGCAGCACCAGACCGTTGTTGTCCGAGTGGGCCATGATGAGCGCGCCCATCAGACGGGTCGAAACGCCCCACGAGGTCGCCCACACGTATTCGAGCTTGCCCTCCTTGTTGACGTACTGCACGTCGAACGCCTTGGCGAAATTCTGCCCCAGGAAGTGCGACGTACCGCTTTGCAGCGCTTTGCCGTCCTGCATCAGCGCTTCGATGGTCATCGTATCCTCCGCACCGGCAAAGCGTTCGTTAGGCGACTTATGACCCACCACCACCGGCAAAGCCATCCACTCCTGGGCGAACCGTTCGTAGACATGAATCATTTTTACCACTTCGGCTATCGCTTCCTCGCGCGTGGCATGCGCCGTGTGGCCCTCCTGCCACAGGAATTCGGCCGTGCGCAGGAACAGGCGCGTGCGCATCTCCCAGCGCACCACGTTGGCCCACTGGTTGCAGAGGATCGGCAGGTCGCGGTAGGACTGAATCCAGTTCTTATAAGTGTTCCAGATGATCGTCTCCGAAGTCGGACGCACGATCAGCTCCTCTTCGAGCTTGGCATCGGGATCGACCACGACGCCCTTGCCGTGGGGATCGTTTTTCAGGCGGTAGTGCGTCACCACGGCGCACTCCTTGGCGAATCCCTCGACATGATCGGCCTCCTTCGAGAAGAACGACTTGGGGATGAAGAGCGGGAAATAGGCGTTCTGATGC
Source organism: Alistipes senegalensis JC50 (assembly GCF_025145645.1). Lineage (NCBI taxonomy): Bacteria > Pseudomonadati > Bacteroidota > Bacteroidia > Bacteroidales > Rikenellaceae > Alistipes > Alistipes senegalensis. The sequence continues at coordinate 1,353,865 of NZ_CP102252.1, forward strand.
CCCGTCTCCTTGAACATCCGGTCCAGCGCGGCCTGCATCTTCTCCCAGATGGCGTAGCCGTAGGGTTTGATGACCATACATCCGCGGACGGCCGAGTTTTCGGCCAGCCCGGCCTTCACGACCAGATCGTTGTACCATTGCGAATAATTCTCGTCGGACTTCGTAAGGTCTTTCAGTTCCTTTGCCATATCTTTCTAATTTTTACTTTTATTCCGGACTGCAAATATACAAAAAAATAAAGGTCCGCAGCAAAGACGGACCTTTATATTGAATATATATGCTTTCAGAAACGGAATCCCAGCGTCAGCGCCACGTTGTGACGCTTCACCTCGGTCGAATAGACCGCGCTGTCGGCCGATCCCTCCTCGTCCCAGACGTAGAACAGGTAATAGTCCGGCGTCTTGGACGAAACATACTGATAAGCGATGTCGAGCAGCACGCCCCGGCCCAGCACGAGCCCTACGCCGGCCCCGTAATAGGTGGTCTTCGTGAACAGCGGCGAAGAGGGCGACACGTCGTCCTTGTACATCGAACCGCTGTACCCGAAGCCGGCCCGCAGCGCCAGCACCGGCAGGGGCTTGAACTCGGCGCCCACACGCACGATGTTGGACCCCTTGCAGTTGTCGCGGAACGAATCGTTGTACCACGACTGCGAGTCGAGTCCCGACGGGTTGTCCTTGATGCGAATGCCGTTGTACCAGTCGCGCTCGTAATCCACCGAGATCACGCCCCGCTGCCCGAAAGTGTACGAAGCGCCGAACATCAGCCGCGTCGGAGAGACGAACGACCAGTTGTTGGGACCGTCGTCGAGCAGTACCGGCGAAGTCATGTTCGGATCGCCGGCCGTCGAGATGTATCCGTCTTCGTCGGGCTTCACGTTCGGATCGGTATCGTTGTTGGCATAGGCCAGTCCGGCCGCGGCGCTCTGGAATTTCCGGTCGAGCGAATAATAGGTCGGGGTGTGGATCGCCGCGCCCAGACGCAGATTGGTCGTCGGACGGTAGACGATACCCGCCTTGAAATTGACGCCCGTACCCTCCACGATCACGCTCTGGTTGAGCTTCCACCAGAGGAGCTGATAATCCAGTCCGGAATTGCCGTATCCGTCGGGCCCCGTGCCGGGATAGTAGTACTCCTCGCCGTAATCTATGTATTTGCGCTGGTAGACGCTCTGGATGCCCAGCGACGCGCCGATATAGATCTTGTTGTTGATGTTGGCGCCGAGCGACAGCGTGTACTCCCCGATCGAACCGCGGCTCCGGAACTCGGTGAAATGGCCCATCTCGGCATCGTTCCCGACCCAGGTCGGTTTCCAGCTTTTGGGATCACCCGGGTCCACCTGATCGACCAAAAATCCGCGGTAAGCCAGCGCGGCATTCCAGAACTCGGGGGCGATATTGTCCCAGTTCCAGTTGCCCGAACCGCCCGCGTTGTAAAAATCGTTCTTCGAAACATTGCTCCAATAGAGCTGGCGCGAATAGACATCGCCGACGGTCGCCCGCTGTCCGCCCCTCTGGAACGAATAGTCGTAATTCAGATCGGCAAGACGGTTGTATCCGAAGCCGATATTGAGGCTTACCAGCGAACCGGAGCCCTCATAGGCGTTGATCGCCACGCCGATGTTGGCCATCGAGAAACGGTCGCGCGAATTGCGTCCGTACTCCGGGGCATTGGTCTTGCTCCGGGCGAAAGACATCATCGGCGTGATCGAAATGTCGCTGTGCCGGTACATGCCCAGGCCCGCCGGATTGATCGACATCGACGAAAGGTCGGCTCCCAGCGACGTGAAAGCCCCGGCCATAGCCATAGCCCGCGCAGTCCCGAAATTGAACTGGGTCTGCGACAATTCGACCATATCCCCCGGCATCAGCACATCCTTATCCATCAGCAGGCCGCCCCAGCCTCTGCCGGAGCTCTGGGCCGAAGCCGCGGCCGCCGCTGCGACGGCCGCAAGCAATAGAATCACTCTCTTCATCGTGTTTTCACATTTATCGGCGTCCGAACGTTACCGTCCGCCGGAGTTACGATAGCTGCCGCCCGAAGAGGTCGTTCCCGAACCGCCGCGCGAGCCGCCTCCGGAACTTCCCGACGACGAACCGCCCCGGCTGTAAGGCGACGAACTGCCGCTGTTATAGCTGCCGCCGCGGTTGTAGGTGCTGCCGCCGGAATTGCGGTAGGTATCGTCGTAACGGCTTCCGCGCGACGGGCTGCCCGAATCGTAGCGGCTCCTCGACGAACCGCCGCTGTTGTTGGAGCGCACGCCGAAATTGTTCCGGCGGTTGCTGCCGCTGCCCCGCAGCGATCCCGACGACGGGCTTCCGAAACGCGATCCCACGCCGTAGCGGGTTCCCGAAGGCGAAGTGTAGGGATTGGGCCGCCGTACGATATTCGAATGATAGGGGCGTCCGTGTCCTCCCCATCCCGGACCGGGATGATAGTGGTGTCCGCCGTGCCATCCGGGCCCCCAGCCCCATCCGGGATGGTACCAGGGATCGTACCACGAGCTGTACCACGGTCCCCACGGGCCGTACCAGGGATTGTACCACGAATTCCATCCGAAGCTCCAGCCCCAGCTGCCGATCGAGAAGCTGGGCCCCCACGGACGGTTCCAGCCCCAGTACCACGGATCGCCATAGATCACCGTTCCCCACGATCCGAACATCGACGTAATGTACTTGGGTTCGACCCACACCTGATCGCCCGAGATCACGATGTTGTAGAACGCCGGATCATAGGCCGAAGCATAGCTGAACGCGCTGCTGTAACGCGCGTCGAGGTAGCTCGACGGCATCTTGTAGCTCGGCGACTCGAAGCCGCGCAGACGGCGCGCATAGGCGCTTTCGTAGTCGTCGGCCAGCACGCTTTGATAGGGATTCGCATCCGCAGCCTGATATTCGTAATAGTTGTTCTCGGCAGCCGCGGCCTCCGCCTCGGCGATCTTCGCCTCCCATTCGGCCCTGCGGGCTTCGGCGGCAGCACGCTGCGCCTCGGCCTCGGCCTGCTTCCTGCGGGCGATCTGCGTCTTGTCATGCACGGCGTAGAGGTCGTCGGAGGCATACCCCGCCGAAGCGTAATATGCCGACGTGCAGCCGGCCAGACCGGCGGAGAGCAAGACGGTTCCGATCAAAATTCTCAACTTTTTCATAGCGCACAAGGGTATTGTTTGCGTTAGTCTCTGATCTAAAAACGAAAACCATACCGTTTTTAGTATCATTTCATTCTTATAAACGGCCCCGCGCGGGAAATACTGCGCACGCGAGGGGGATTCCCGCCATCAAAGATAGGAATTATATCCGGAAAAGCGCGCCTCGGCGGGGCCTCCGGAGCTTTTTTTCAACGGATCGCAATTTTTTCCGCATGAAAATAGGCGGAAATAAAAAATATGTCTATATTTGCAATCCCAAAACCGCTGTTTTGGGATCAAGGAGAGATGCCGGAGTGGTCGATCGGGCCGCACTCGAAATGCGGTGTACGGGCAACTGTACCGGGGGTTCGAATCCCTCTCTCTCCGCAATAAATGCTGAAAATCAGCAGGTTGCAAAACGAACACCCAATTTTACACCCAAGAATGTAAAGTTGGGTGTGTTGTTTTTATCTATCTACATCCAGCGCACAACATAGGGTCAGTCCGACAACCCTGTGGGTATGTTATGTTAAGCGAAAATGAACTATCCTTGGGACATGATGAATCTGTGGAGAGGGTCGGGTATAAGTTCAGAATAGCGGAACTCGAATTATACATCCGACAAACAAAACCCCGTCGCTTTCGGAAGCGACGGGGTTTTGTTTAAGAATCGGCTATTGCTCGTGGTAGAGTTTCAATACAGAGATCGGGGCAATGGGCATGCATTTCCGTTTTCATCATAACTGAACGTTGAAATCTCTGTCCTCAAACACCGCCCTGTTATGCTTTCTGATGACGGAGATATTATTCACTTTTCCCTGTTAGTCGTTATTACTCCTTTTATTACAACTTAAGATAGATCCAATGCTAATTCGTATGTACAACCATGTGCATCCAGTCTTGCTCCATCATAATTGGCACATATATCATTTAATTCATCGAAAAGAATATTCCCAAAATCAGCTTCATCTTCATCATCAATTTCTATATCGACACAAAAATAACGAACACCGTAATTAGTTTCATGATAATAATCACAAGATAGAATATCAACATTATTTTCTAAAAAAACGTTTCTAATATCATCTAAAAAAGCTTCTTCCTCGTAAGTCATAATTTTTTAGTTTTGTGAAATTTCTATAAGCGTTTAGCATGACATATGTTTCTACCTCTAATAGCCGTTGATGTTTTTTCATGCGCTGAAATATATTGGCCTGATTCACGTCAATTGGAGTTCCAACAAGCTACCCGGCCCGAGACCATTTGATGGTTGAGCATTTGAATTTGTACCCAATATTTATGATATTTAAAGGTCGTTAAAAATCAATTTCGATGATTGCTTTGAATGTCAGTTCGCTCCATCCTGGTGCTGTACGATAAACTTCCGTGCAATTTTTAGGGATATATAACGTAGTAGTAGCTGTTAAAAAAAATGAGTCTTCTTGTATTTGTGGGGGAGTCATAGCTTTACAATACAAATCCATGATTTTACTAAATGCGTTTTTCCCGATTGTTGTCACACTTTTTGGAATCGTCAGATTTTCAGTCATCTGTTCGGAACATCTGCCAAATGCCTCGTCTTCGATAGTTGTCACTCCTTCTGAAAGCGTCAGACCTGTAAATCCTTTGCACTCCCGAAATGCACTACTACCGATTGTGGTCACACCTTCCGGAATAGTCAGATTGCCTGTCAGACCGGAACAATTCCTAAATGTATTGGGTTCAATAGTTGTCACTCCTTTGGGAATCGTCAGATTGCCTGTAAATCCTGTACACCCATAAAATGCACCGTCTCCGATTGTAGTCACACTTTCCGGAATTGTCAGATTGCCTGTCAGGTTGGAGCAACCGTCAAATGCACCCTCTCCTATCGTCTTTAATGTTTTAGGTAATTTTATTGAAGTGAGTCGCTTTTGAAGATAAAACGTGTATGCTCCAATCCCCTCCGAAATCACATTTTCCATATCCAATACCCTAAGGTTGTTAAACCTACTCAACATCGACATATCGGAGTAATTTAACGAGCCTATTATTGTTAATTCTGTAATCGCGCTTGGGTTTATAGGGTTGTCTCTCAGTAGTTCTTCCAATGTCCCTGGTTCTGCCAGCACTATAGTTTTGTCGTCGATCAATGGCGCTATCGACACATCAATGGCTTCCATAATTGTATTTTACCATCTGAAACATAGACAATTACTCTATTTTTCGTAGGAATTTTAGCGCTAATCTCTATTTTCCCGCTGTTGTGTGATAATGGAATCATGCGCACCGTATATTGTCCGTCATCGTTCATCATTTCTGCCTTTATGACATTTTTCCCATCTCTGCTTTGAATGGAATATTCGAATGTTTTTGTCTCATCCAACTGAAATGTCAATGATGTCCCTTCGGAAAAACGGATTGACAAATATGTTTTCTTGGGTAATATAATCTGTTCACTGCTTGTTAAAGTAAAATAGACGTTATATTCGTCCTGACTTACGCTTTTGAATATCGAGTCGCCCTCACCGGTAGCTTTGCCGAGTTGTTTCCACGTCTGCTCGTTATCGTAAGAAACGTACCAATATCCGTTTTCGATTTTTAATTTAGGAGTGGAGCCATTTTGTCCATCACGGCCCCAGCTTTTACCTTGTTGTTCGAATTGTCAAGCAGCCATTCGCCGTCCAACGTCCAGTAGTAGATGCCATCGGTGTGTTGCTTGACTCCGATAACAGGTGTATGTCCGTCCTTGCCGTCTTCACCGTCAGTTCCGTCCTTACCATGATAAATGGTGATCGGATTGCTTTTGCTGAACGTGATCGTATAGCCGATTTCTTTTCCGTCCTGCATGACGGGAATAACTTCCGTAATGTAATCGTTGTTTTGCAATGCCGTCACGATGGTATGCAACGATGAAATATTCGTATTCATCTGTTTGCAAAATTCTTCGAGTTTCTTGATTCGGTTTTCGAGATCATCCACACGTCCGGTCAGAGCCGAATCGTCGTAATCATCACTGCAACCTGCAAGCAGAGCGATTACTGCAAATAAGGTAAATAATTTTTTCATAGCAACTGTTATTTGAATAGATCAGATTTTCAAATTTTAGTTGCCATCCAACTCCTCAATGGCGGAATATGTCAAAAAGAAAGTGTGGAGTCGATTTCGTTTATCTGATAGAAGGCTCTGACAAAGCCCAAGCAAAAATAAACGACGCAATACCCCACACTTGAATAGATATGGGGTATGGGAACACTAAACGTATCCCTTGCCATAATCTAAACAAGAAATGAGTGCTGTTCGTCCATCCTTTTGCTTGTGAAAACTGTCAGATTTTCTATCAAGGACAGTGCGAAAACACTTTCAGTATGTTTGCCGAACACATTGCCACGCCCGACGTTACAAAAATAGAAAATAATTCGCAGACGAACAACCACTCATTCGGGGTATTGCCCATATAAGTATACGCAGAAATAGATTTTACTCTATCTCATCCGCATTCCCCTGTCCTGTTCACGGTCTTTGATCTCTATTCCTAATCGTTTCAGAAACTCTTCCGCCTTTTGCCGGAACCATTGTAAATGGGTATTAGGTCGATAAACAGTTGAAACCCTCCGGGGCCTTTTTCATCCCGCAGGAGCCGGGCTTCCGAGTGTTCGGTTTCAAAGTGTTGGGAGTGCTCGCGCGAATAGAGTTTGCCGGAGAAACGGACGGGCCGCATATTCACGAGGTCGCGGGCCATCTTGTCCGTGAATCCGAGCGAACGGCAATACTCTCCCCATTTGATAAGCTGGGGCGTATCGGGGAACCAACCGTAAATGCGGTCTATCTCGCCTTGCAGTCTTTGGGCGGTCTGTTCATGCTCCCGCCTTTCCCGGCCTATCGTCTTGTTCAGCCTTTTTAGGTAATGTATCAGATTAGGGCACAGGACTGCAACTAACTAAAATCACTACAGGAACTTAAAGGAAAACATAAAAAGAAGACGGCTTTCGGGTCGTCTTTTGTATTTTTGCGCCCGCAAATCGGCTGAAAATCGGCCGAGGGTTTCGGATAGGAACCTTTATGTATCAGATTAGGGCACGAAAAAATGACTTGCAAATTTTGCGGAGGAACTTGTATCAAAAATGGCTATCAAGAAAACGGAAAACAACGCTATAAATGCAAATACTGTCACAGGAAACAACAAGCGGATTATTCTTACCAAGCCTATATACCGGAATTGAACCGGACGATCTCGGAATATATCAAAGAGGGCGTCGGGATCAGAGGTATCGCAAGGTTACTGGAAATATCGACGACTACTCTCATTAAAAGAATTATCTCCATCTCCAAAAATATAACAGCTCCGCATGTAACAGCCAATGCAGAAGTCGATGAAATCAAAACTTTTGTCGGCCGTAAAAAAGATCATATCTGGGTGGCATACGCCCTAAATCGTACAGACAACTCGGTGGTTGTTTCTCTGTCGGTCCTCGTACCAATGAGACGCTAAGTAGAGTTACCGACAAACTGGCCAATGCCAGATTGATCTATACGGATAAACTCCGGCAATATAAGACTCTCATTTCACCGGAAATCCATAGGACTGCTCACCGCGGCACCAACCACATCGAACGTCATAACCTGATCATCCGTACACATATCAAGCGTCTGACCCGCCGCACGATCCGCTTCAGCCGGAAAGCGATAATGTTATATGCAGTGTTAAAGATCTATTTCTGGGGATAAGATTCCCTACGGCATGCAGAAACAATCAAGTTTTATTGAGTTAGGCGCAAATTGCAATATAAACAAACAACGGACATTCCATTTGTATTAATGCAGAATAGTGATAAACCCAGCCAATAAATTAATTGTAAATATTTAATATATAAATAATTGCGCCCAGAAATGACGTGACAATTTTGACAATTGAAATATTCTTACCTGCCAAAATCTTAATTGAAAAACGTCAGTACAATGACTGTTTTTGTGTCAAATTTGTCAATACAATTAGAAATAATCCCAATAATTAGAGCAGAAATATTACGGAGCCTAAAGACTATACAGGTCTAATATTCATACCTTATTAACCTGTTTATTAGATTAATAATACCTAATTTTAAAACAACTCTTTGGGACTTATCTTCAAAAACTCGTCGTAAGGAATTCCTCCGGTTCCAACAAGCAACACTTTGTCCGGCTGAAATTTCTCAGCAAATACACTCATCCCCTCATTGTCTGCATGAGCTCCGCTTTTCACCTCCAAACCGATAACTTTACCACCTTTTTCAAGAACAAAATCTACTTCGAAATTACCTTCACGCCAGTAATACAAATTATATCTGTCAGATATGGAGTGATTCATTAAATGCGCTCCCACTGAAGACTCCACCAGTCGTCCCCATAATTTCGGATTGACTACTGTGTCCTCAAAAGTTTCATCGCTTTGTGAAGTCAGCTGTGCATTATTGTAGACCTGAAACTTAGGACTCGACGATCGCTGCCAAATCACATTTCCGGCATACTTTTCCAAACCACCCAAGAGGCCGCAGTCAGACAGCAGTTTAAGATAATTTGTCAACGTTGTCGTGTTACCGGCATCTTGTAGCTGGCCAATAATTTTAGTGAAAGAGAGAATCTGACCAGAAAATAAACAACCGAGTTCAAACAATCTCTTTAACAATGCCGGTTTATCTACGCGAGTCAACATCAGAATATCTTTTGAGATGCTTGTTTCGATCAAAGCATCCTTTATATAGTTTTTCCAACGTTCTTCGTCATTAATAAGCGAGGCAGAACCCGGATATCCTCCGAAATAAACATATTGCTCAATCGACCACTGGAACGCGGCCTGCATTTCAGCAAAAGACCAATGACCGAGATAAAACGTTTCGAAACGTCCTGCCAATGACTCTGTGAGTCCTTTCTGAATCAATAATCGGGAAGATCCCAGTAAAATTACTTTGATATTGATATTTTCTCGCGTATCCTTATCCCATTGCTGCTTGACGATCTCACTCCAATTTTCAATCTTCTGAATCTCATCGACCACTAGCAGATATTCCGGCACATTTGCAGCCTTCATTCTAAACCTAGCTGTCTCCCAAACCTGAGTCAACCATGCCGAGTTAGTTGCCGACACGGCATCCGCAGATTCATACACATAAGGTAATGAAAGTTTCTGCAGCAATTGATTTACCATCGTGGTTTTACCCACCTGACGAGGCTCAAGGATTACCTGTATGAACTTTCGTGGTTCTTCGATCCTTGCTTGAATCTCCTTATATAAGGACGTTCGTACATAACAAAACAAATTACTCAGTAACTTATGCAAGTTACTCAATACTTTTGTGATTACAAAATATAGACCAATGTTTGAATTTAGGTGATCGCAAAAATGAAAGGCAAATATTGTGGAGTCACTGCGTAAAAGACAAAACTCAGAGCAACGGCAGACAACGCTACAAATGCAAACATTGCCATAGGAAAAAACAGGCACTATAATTACAACGCTACCGAAAAGGAATCAACAGTAAGATCGTAACATTGACCAAAGAGGGAGTCAGTACCGAAGTACGACTAAGATTCTGGATATCTCCCTGACAAACACTACTTAGCAGGATTGTACAGATTACCCATACACACTTTTGTCTTCCGGTCATTAATCAAAAGATCTATAAAGTGGATGGAATAAAGAGCCTTGTACGAAGATAGTCCGAACACATCTGGATAGTATAACAGAAAATCCAAACAGGTAGTCAGTAACAATCTCGGTCCACGAACAAATGCTACCCTTAACATTGTCCTCAAAACACTCCATCTATCCGATACAAAACGGGGTTATACCGATAGATTAAAAAACTATCGTTCTCTAATTGAGACAAAAATCCATCGGACGTCATTATACGAAATCAATCATATCGAACGACATAACTTGACGATCCGGACACATCTGAAACGGTTAGCTCGTAAAACCATCTGCGTCAGCAAGAGCGCTGTCATTCTGTCGGCAATCTTGAAAATTTATTTCTGGGGGGGGCAGCTAAAATCTATTTTATCATACAATTATAGAATTGAATTTTATTCATGTCTATCTAGTTGTTTAATAGAATCCGATTTTAAGGCAGCAACTCACAAACTATTTGCTACCAATAACCTCAGGAGTCATCATGTCGTTATAAACAAAATTCAATGTTTTTGGTTCCACGCAAATGAATAAATATCGTATCGATCTTATTTTTTCTTTTTCTAGAATATCAAGAATCATCACTCAAACTTCGGTCCAAAACTTGCTAGGCAATTCCGAATCAGAACTATTTTCAAAACGCTTTAGTCATGGTACAATATAGAACAAATAAGTCCATTTTTTGTAATAGAACCTGTTTTATAGATTTTTAACTAGTTACAGCAATCAATAATTCTTTCTATATATCCAATACAAACAATCCCTTTCCAAAAATTACCAGCTCGAATAATGATTAAGTATTTTCAACTCAAATCTATTGTTCGACCAGGAACCCGACGAGAATTATCTACACGAATTTCATTGATTGATGAGATACCTATATGCCTACATGTAGTGCAATCAAACACCTCAATATGCGCTTTTACTCCGATATGCATGTTGTCGACACACCATAATTCATTCGTTCCAATTCGTTTATATACCATTCTTCTGTGATTGTGATAATTTGTTTTTTCAAAAATGGAACGATCTCTCAAAACTGTTTGATAATCACGAGGAGGCCATCGGGAACTTTCACTATATCCTTCTTCCGGATTTAAAAATCCGTGAGATATCAGCCAGTCATCTATTGCCTCAGGAGTAGTTGCGCAATCAACATAAATAGGATTGCTATTATTTTTAGAGACAAGGATCGTTGCAGAATCTCCGAATGGAGAATCCATAAAATTCATTAAAAAACCATTTAAATCAGCTGTTCTGATTTTTCTTTCCGTTAATTCTGCAACAGATGTCCCAACATAATCTTCCCCGGAAAATTCATATTTACTACTTTCGTCGTGGCATTTATCCTTCTCCCAACATTTAGGGTTTACACGGTCAATATTGGCATAAAAAGTCTGACAAAGGACCCGATCCGCCTTTAGAACGGAGGTAAAAAGAGTATTCGATAATGCAGGCGAATAATAAAAATTCTGGCTCTTCAGTATACACTTATCATCTTTTATTTCATCAATCCTTTTCAAAGTGGACAAAAAAAGTTTTACCGCCTCATAAAAATGATAAGGGCTATTATATTGCGCACAAAGCGAAGCTTCATTTATAAATACCTGCATTATATTCCCAGTAAATAATTTAGATCATTAACTGATTGATCAAAAAAACTTATAGGCCATTTGTCGATTCCGCCATCTTCATCAACATCTATTTTTTCAAAAAAATTATCTAATCTATGGTCGAAATACAAAACATTCAAATGAGTAGAATCTATTATCTTATTTTTAACAGCGATCCTAAATCCATTCAATATATGATCACTATGAGACTCAACAAACACCTGAACACCTGTCGAAGCGACTAAAGACAGAAATTTAGCCATAATTGACTGAGCATAAGGATGCAAATGAGCTTCTGGATTTTCCACAATCAATATTTCACCTGGTTTGGCTATTAAACCGGCAACGATTATGGAAAGAGAATAACTGAAACCATATCCGACATTAGTTGGTTTATAATAGGCTCCCTTTTTATCTGATTTAATTCTCAATTTTAAAAGATCTTCTCCTTTTATTGACTCGACTTTCACTTGTGCCCCTTGAAAAATCTTATCAACCCAATAATTGGTATTATCCTCAATCGTCGAACTCATCTCCTTATAGTCTTCTCCAAATATTTTACAATATCCACGTAAAATTGTATCATTTACATGATCATTCCCCTTGTGGTAAAGAACATTTACTGTATTCTCTCCTAAAGCACCAACTCGGATAAAATGGCCAAGCGATTTGTTTTCATAATAGATTCTCGGTCCAATTCGATCCGCAGAAACATAATGGATACCTACAAGATTAATAACATTTCTTATTTCTCTCAATGAGGCTTGTGGCAGATAATGTTCTATTGTGGAATTGCTTAAAAACAAATCGAACAATGGTAATAAGACCTTCTTATTTAGGGGATGAGTTGATGAATAAAATTGATACAAATCATCGCCCATTTCGCTCTTACGCAACCCCAACTCAAATCCAGGAGATTCGACGACGATCTTATCTATATTCAATTCTGAAGCATCTGTCTGATTACTGTATAAAAAATACCGACACACAATTTCATCATAATGAAATGTAAAACAGATCGGTTCGGAAAAAGAAACTTCTTTACTTTTTACATCATCGAAAGTGCCTAGTTTCACGTCATCCCCATTCAGGTATATTTGAGCCGTCGCCCTATTTATTTGAGCAGATTGACTCATTAATAAAAACGCCTGAAGGACTGTCGATTTTCCCCGACCATTAATTCCGGTCAGTAGATTTAAACGATTTAAAGGAAGGTTAACCTCTTTATATAGTTTAAAGTTTTTAATTGCTAAATGTTTGATCATCACCTCGGGGATTTAAAATACTAAAAGTTTTATGAAATCTCATTCTGACGTTGCGGATGTTATTTGTTGCATTCCGTATAGAATTTTTAAACTCCTCGTCAGGCAACAAAACATTATAATAGTTATAAATAATCTTTTCTTTATTCTCAAGAAGTTCTTCGTCCGATAGTTTATCGAAGAAAACAGAGATCACTTCAAAAAGGGCTATATTGATAACGCCCCTACTTTTCTCTGTCGGAAGCCGGAAATTATGTTCACCGAAAAAATCGAAAGAGAACTTCATTGTTCGGAAAAAGCTATTGGATAATTTTTCCAATTGACTTTGATTCATTCTATTGATGTTTCTCATAGTCTTGCCCAGAAAATCATCCAAATCACCGTTGTATTCATCTAAAGCTCCATTTGCTGAAAATGCAAAAAACCTCAATACTGCTTCTTGATCCTTCATTCTCAAAGGCGAAATTCCCCCATCAATTGCTTCTTTGAAAATACGATGATCAGCAAGTTTAGCCAACAGTCGAGTGGCTGGGCCGCTATAAATACAATTTCTGATTTCCTGCCGAGTGAGAGTAGTGCCGTTCGAATTGATTCGGTTGAAGATATCGTATACGATCGACATAGGCACAGAAGGTTTCAAAATGTAAAACAACATCTCCCGTTCTTCTATGCGACTTTTGAGATCATCGTCTAGTTGGTTGTATAATTTCTCGTTCAAATTGGGAAGTGCCTCCAGGCCAACCAGTGGGTATTTGTTGTTCAGAAATTCGAATATTGCAGTCGAACGTTGTAACCCATCAACCATAATCCATTTCCCTTCCAAATCCTGACTGACATAAAAGGGAGGGATGGGGATATTTAGGATTAATGATTCGATAAACCTGCTTTTCTGCTGCGGTTTCCACACATGATTTCTCTGGAATTCGGGAACAATGATCTTTCCCTGTTCCTTTCTCCTTAAAATACTGACCACCATAGTGTGGAGTTCCTTTATATCTAACTCTTCGTTGCTGTAGTTTGAGGGATAGATACTATCCCTGAAATCTTCAGGCGTAATGAAGTCCGTTTCATCGAGCAAGTCGTTTATCTTGTATACCGTATCTCTATCTTTTTCTTCTGTTGTTTCCCGGAAGTCGGTCACAATAAGCGAGGAGTAGGTCAGCCAGTTTATAATCGTACTTAGACGTCTCTGTATGGTGGATTCAGAACCATCGATGGTCTGGTAGAGAAATGCGAGCAGTTCATCCCTAGATAAGCCCTGACGAGAACCCTCTATTTCTCCCAATACAGTTTTAAAAAGGATGTTTTCCTTTAATATTGTTCTTATCTTCTTCAGCCTATTGGATTCATCTAGCACAATAAGTTCGCGACCGGCATCAGTCAAAGAAGCATGATTATAATGCCGATCATTGGTTAATAAACCCAGAATCTCTGCCGCCAAGCGGTAGTAACGCCCCTGTCTATCTGTAAATCCCACATAGTCAGCTATTCTTTTATCGGTCGTATTTTCTTGAGAAACAGCCTCTACTGCGAGTATAACTTTGCTTAATTCATCAGCTTGAGGAACTTGTGTGATCGAGATTTTCATGTTATTTCGCAATAAATAAATATTCCTTTACCTTATTCGCATTATCTTTCATTTTGCAATGCTGATTACCAAAAGAATACGTATAGTCTATTTCTTTAAGTTCAACGTCTTCTTTATATTTTTTTAGTAACTCCATCATCTCTTCTTTTGAAGGTATCGAATTAGATGAATATGATACGACTAATATACTGTTTTTATGTCGAGAGAACAATTGATCAAGTGCATTATTTACCGTACGTTTCGAATCAAAAGGAGAAATATACTTTTTGAATTTTTTAGTTTTTGTACTATAATCAATCTCCAAATCTTGCCAGTTTTTGACCAATCCTTCGACAAAATGATATCGTCTCGTATAATCGTTATCGGATTTGGAGGTTAAATAGGGTGGATCAAAATAAACCAAGTCTGCTTTTTCATTCAGATCAAAAATGTTTTGATTGAATGATTTATTTTGTTGTCCATTTGAAAAAACAGCTGCATTAAAACAATCTATATTTTCCAAAAAATGCTCCTTGAGAGATAATGATAAATCACGACGGCCATCATCATATTTTGTTCCAACATAAGTAAATATGCCCCTGGGCCGTTTTTTTAGACATGCCCTAGCTATGGCAGCATAAGCTATTGCAATTTTATATTCATTGTTCAACAATGGAATGTTTGCGACCAAATTATCCAGAAAATCATTATCAACATCATCAAAATATAGACCTTTAAATGTATTTTGTATAAAGTTGCCTGCATTTTTATTTGGTTGAACCAATAACTCTTTATCCTTATCATCTACTCGTACAGTAGAATTTTCCACTAATGCTTTACAGAAAATAGCAGAGAAAGACATGAAATCATTTGAAATAACTTTTATTCCTTTCTGTTTCAACATATAGGATACACATCCGCTTCCGGAGAAAGCATCTAAAACCGATGAAAATTCAAGGTCTTTAATTGAATCCCACAGAAATGGCAATAATTTATACTTACTTCCCATATATCTTGTTCCCGGAAAGTTTTCTAACAATTCTTCTGTTCGTGTTAAACGTTTCTTTCCATTTACAGCATGAATAATTAGATCCTGCCCTGTACGGGTAGATATATCGCTACTTATAAGCCTTTTGGTATTAACAACCTTAGACTCATAATTGTTATATAATTCATGAACAAAACCGGTATTAGAATTCGTCAGGATTACTTTTGCTCCGATATTCACAAGTCGTTTGAATTCATCTCTCAACTCAATATGATCCGCATCATAAAATGAATCTTTAGTATATCGCTTAAAATCAGAGTAATTGCCTATAGGAACATAGGGTGGATCTAGAAAAATAAAATCATTATATTGGGCATAACGTCTCAATACTGTAGAATAATTTGCACAAATCAATTTTGCATTTTGCAAAGCATAATGTGCTTGATACAGTCGTTCCTCATCACAAATAGTTGGATTTTTGTATTTTCCGAATGGAACATTAAATTCTCCTTTTTTATTCTCTCGATATAGCCCATTATAACATGTACGATTCAAATATATAAACCTAACCGCTCTTTCCACATCGGACAATTTAGACAAGTCCCAACCTCTAATTTCATAATAAAGATCTTTATCATTTGAAAGATTCTTTAAATTTACTATCAAGTCATCTATTTTTTCACGGACTACTTTATAGCAATTAATCAATTCCGGGTTCAGATCTGCTAAAATTGCTTTTGGCGGCCGCAAATGAAAAAATAGAGCTCCTCCTCCAAGAAACGGTTCAATATACGTATTGAACTCTTGAGGAATAAATTTTGCAATTTCATCAATTAATTGTGTCTTCCCTCCTGCCCATTTAAGAAAGGGTTTTACGGGTTGATCAGCTCCGACTATATATACATCTTTTTTACGTGTCATTGATTAAAAGTAAGCTAATTATTTGCAGTAACAAGATAAATTATATAAAATTAGGAAATTTTCAACTCTTTCCTAAACGTTCCATATTAAACTATCAATACCTAAACGCCCTCGTCATGGTATCCTGCTCGGACTTGGAAATACCATATTTAGTAGCGAGTTTTCTCCAACCCGAAACGGCATGTTTGACCTCTGCGAATATTGATTCCGCACGGACGGGCTCCAACCCGAAATACGGCGTGATACTCATAGCCAGATCGAAATCCAGTGAATTGTCATTCTCCGAGATATTGAGCTTCAGTCCAATGCCGTACTCGTCAGGGTTCAGATCATAGGCCGGTGATAATCGCCAGCCCTGTGGCGTAAGTATAAACCCGTGGTTCCGCAGGTGGTCGTCGCAGTTCGAAACCGCGATATTGAACACAATCCTGCGCCAAAGCTGTTCCAGGTTCCGGTCCGTATCGTCACAATTGGCGATGATCCATTCGGCCAGTTCGAGGTAGCTGGCTCCTTCCGTATGGCTTGCACCGTCCGTATAACCGAGCAATGTCATGGCCGAGGCGAAATGTATCCGCCGGCCCGTATCGGTCCGGTCAAAACGCTCGGTCATAAAACTATGGTGCCGGCTTCCGAAGCGCTGCGCCCGGCATTCGGACATCTCGATACCACACGAGCGGGCCAACTCGGCCGTAACCATCTCCCATGCCCCGGAATCTTTCGTATCTCCGGCGCTCGGGAACTTGACGATCCATAAGCGTCCGTTCTCATCCACTACGTTGGCTTTCGGCCTTGCCCCGCCCAATGACGAACCGGGTGCGACGAGCATATCGATCCATCGCGTATGCTCCGGCGTATCGACATGATCTTCCCGCTCTATTTGCAGGCTGGCATGTTCCAATTCCCGGATCGATGCCCAGGGCGGTGTTGCCAACGACCGCTCGTTATCCATGAATTCCCCCTCTTTCGAGAACTTGAAGCGCAGGGCCCCCATGCGATTGCCGTCATACACGCCCATCAGGTAATCCGACTCGGTAAGCGTTCGCGGTTTTCGGTCCTGCAACCGGGCGTTGATAGCTTCCCGCCTGCGCATAAGCGTACGCCCCCAGCGGTCCGGTGCGGAATCGAGGAACAATCCGAAATTGCTCTTATCCGAAGGTTGGTATTGCTTCCCCGCAAATGCCGACAGGTCGGGATCCAACGCACGAAAACGGGGATGGGCCAGCCATGCGGGATCGTTCTCATAGGAAAAGACCTCTTTGCCCCAGATCATTTCACTATGGAGTACACCCATATAGACCGGCTCCGCATCCTCGGGCCAGTCCATATATACGTATATATCGCGCTGCGTTACCATAATTTATCGTTTTTTGGAAACCCTTTCACCGACCACGAGTTTGGCATCCTGAAGGGCACGCCCCAGTTCGTCGTCTTTAGCGACAAGTAGCAAATCTTTTTCCAGCCCGAGGATAGCCAGTACCCGGAAATAGTATCCCATCGCAACTCCCTCCTCACCCCGCTCGATCTTGGTTAGGGTGTTACGGGAGATTCCGGCGCGCTCGGCCACCTGCTCCGAGGATAGTTCCCGGCGCAGGCGTGCCAGCTTTATATTTTCGCCCAGAACCGTAAGCGTCTTCCGTTGGCTCGGCAATAATGCCCGTTTCATACAATAACATTAACGATTATGTGCAAATATAAGTATTATTGCGCAGAATAATTCGCATTATACAGATTTATTTTTCAGACTACTCCCGAGTACCTTTCTCGTACAGGTTCCAGCAACAACGAAGGCCGACATAGCGATGTTCCGATGTTATCGTAAAGTAAGCTATGAGATTGCGATTCTGACAGATACTCGTGGGGAGGAATCATCCGAACGGCCTTCCCGTTCTTCTCAAACCGATTATTCTGATCCATGGTACTATCACCCCTTCCGTTAGCCCTAATACGTTTATGACTTCTACTGGACCATTATACTTCCAGTCGAAATTCTCATCTGTTACTTAGGTTTTTCATCGGTATAGATTTTGTCTGAAACCTGTGTTTTGCCCCTGCATTTCGGTGCAGGCGGCATGCACGGGCGCAAGGGCAGTTACCGGTGAAGGCTCGCAAGGCCAACCTCATGGGACTGTACCTGCGTTCCGTGCTTTTTTATGCCCGGACCGGAACGCAGAACCGGACATCGGGCGAATTGGGTGCGGGATATTCGAATTCTTCATGTTTGCAGGTTAAAAGCGTCACAATGCATTTTTACCTTTGTCCCGCACCCGTTTTTTTTCGATCTCGTAATTTCAACGGGCTCTCCACCGCACGATCCGGTGCGGCGTCCGGACGAAACCCGGTAGAACCGTCTGCGATCCCGGCCGCGATTCGAAAGTCCCAAGACACGCAATATGACGGCGGCCGGGGATCGCTTTCCGACGGCCGCTGCGGCAAGGGCCGCAGTCCCGCGCGTCACTCGGACGCATACTTCTTCGGAAGCACGCCGAACTGCTTCTGGAAGCATTTGGCGAAATAGGACGTGGAACTGAATCCCACCATATAGCAGACCTCGTTGATGTGGTAACGCTTGTCCCGGAGCAGCCGGGCCGCGGTTTTCAGCCGTTCGAGCCGCAGATAGTCGTTCGGGGTCATGTTCAGCACGCCTTTGATCTTGCGGTAGAAGCTCGCACGGCTCATGTGCACCATCTCGGCGATGTCGTTGATCTTGAACTCGGGATCGCTGAGGTTGGCCTGGATGATCTCTTGCAGCCGGACGATGAAATCGGTGTCCACCGAGGAGGTCGCCACGGTATTGGCCAGCACCAGCGGATTTTTCGAGAAAGCCTCGCTCAGCATCTGCCGGCTCTTGATGAGGTTGGCGATCACCGACAGCAGGTAATCCGACGAAAAAGGCTTCTCGACATAGGCGTCGGCCCCGGCGTCCATGCCCGAAATCTTCGAACGGAGGTTCGTCTTCGCCGACAGCAGGATCAGGGGGATATGGCTGTAACGCAGGTCGGTTTTCACCTGCCGGCAAAACTCGATGCCGTCCATCTTGGGCATCATGATATCGCTGATGATCACATTGACGTAGTTCTTCTCCAGCAGCTCCAGCGCTTCGACGCCGTTCCCGGCCGTAAGCACCGAGTAGCTTTCCGACACCTGCCGCCGGATGAAGGCGCACATCTCGGGGTTGTCCTCGACGACCAGCACGCTGTAAGCCTCCCAGCCGGGGTCGCCGCGCTCGTCGGAGATGCTCTCGGCATCCTCCGCCGATACGGTCTCCACGACCGCCTCCGCCTCCTGCCGGCAGAGCGGAACGGTCAGCACGAACACGTTCAGTTCCGTGTCGGCCTCCATCGCCAGCGTGCCGTGGTGCAGTTCGGCCAGCGAGCGCGACAGCGCCAGCCCGATTCCCGTTCCGGTCGATTCCTCCTTGCGGGTATGGCGGAAGAACGGGGCGAAAATGGCCTCGCGCATCTCCGGAGGCACGACCTCGCCGTCGTTGGTCACCGTGACCCGGAACGCATCGCCCGCCACCGACAGCCCGACGCGGATCATCGTCTCGGAATATTTCAGGGCGTTGTTCATCAGGTTGCTCAGAATCTTGGTGAAAGCCTCCCGATCGACCTGCGCATGAATCGCCCCCTCGCCCGGGTCCAGTTCGAAGGTCTTGTGCTGCTGCTTGGCCGAGGAGCTGAAACGGTAGAACGTCTCTTCGACGATATCCGTCACGTTCTGCCGCGTCAGGTTGAGCGACAGACGCTCTTTCTCGATCTTCTGGAAATCCAGCAGCTGATTCGTGAGGTCCAGCAGACGGTTGGTGTTGCGGTCCATGACGATCAGGTCCTCGGCCATGCTCCAGTCCGTCATCTGGCGGCCGAGGATGTTCTCCAACGGCCCTTTGATGAGCGTCAGCGGCGTGCGGATCTCGTGGGCGATGTTGGTGAAGAAGCTGATCTTGGCGTTGTACAGCTCGCGTTCCTTTTCGCGCTCGAAAGCCTGGATGTGCTGCTGCTGGCGGCGGACGTTGCGGCGCGTATAGTAAATCCGGATCAGCACGAGCGCCCCCAGGGCAAGCAGCCCGTAGACGACATAGGCCGCCGCAGAGAGGTAGAACGGCGGCGAAACCTCGATGAAAAGACGCTTCTCCGCCTCCGGGCCGGCATGGTCCGACCCCGCCGGAAGACGCACCCGGAAGCTGTATTTGCCGTAGGGGATTTTCGAATAGGTGATCGTGGCGCTCCCGGGCGTGCACTGCCGCCACTGGTCGTCGAAGCCTTCGAGCTTATAGAGCAGGCGGCTGGTCTGCGGCTCGCGGTAGCTCAGAGCGGCGATCTGCAACGACAGGGAGTTCTGGTCGTGTTTCAGGCGGATCGAATCCGAACAGATGATGCTCTTGCGCAGCGGAGAGTTGCGGCCCCCGACAGCGACTTTCTCGTCGAGCAGCGAGAAATCGGTGATGTAGATGGGCGGCACGTAGTCGGTCTTGCGGCCGAGGAGCGTCTCGGGGTTGAAGGAGATCAGCCCCTCGATACACCCGAAATAGATGGTCCCGTCCGGGGATTTGTACCCCGACTTGTAGTTGAACTGATTGCTCAGCAGACGGTCGGTCACGGTGTAGACCTGCCGGACACGGCCCGCCCGGGGATCGAACAGCGCCAGCCCCCGGTCGGTCGTGATCCAGAAATAACCGCGGTCGTCCTCGATGATCTGGAAAACGACATCGCTGGGCATTCCGTCGGAGGAGGTGTAGCGGACGAAGGTGTTCCCGGCGGGGTCGAAGCGGCAGAAGCCCGAACCCTCGGTGGTGAGCCATATCCGGCGGCCGCTGTCCTCGAAAATGCCCGTGATGTTGTCGTAGGGAAGCGAGTCGGGATCGTCGTCATCGTGCAGGAACTGCGTCCAAACGTCGTTGCGCGCGTCGTAACGGTAGACGCCGTTGGAGGAGGTCCCCACCCACAGATTCCCGTTCGAATCCTCCCGGATGTCGCGGACCATCTTGCCGCCGTTGATCTCCGGAACGTAAAGGAAACGGTCCGTCTCGCGGTTGTAATACTGGAGTCCGTGCATGGTTCCCACGTAGATGCGCCCGCCGTTGGTCTTGTAGAGGGCGAAAACATAGTTGCTGAACAGCCGTCCCGGCTTGTTGTCGTTGTCGTATTTGCGGATGCGGCCCGTCCGGGTGTCGATCACCCGGATGCCTTTCGAGAAGGTGCTCACCCAGAGGTCGTCCCCGTCCATCAGCAGTCCGTGGACGTTGGAGAACTCCCGGCTCGGGGCGAAGAAGCCGAACGAACCCGTCGCCGGATCGAACGTGTAGAGTCCGGCATCCTCCGTGCCGATCCAGAGCCGCCCGTCGCTGCCGGGGCAGATTTCCCGCACGCGGCGGCCCCGAAGGCTGTGCGGATCGTCGGTGTGGTAATATTTTTCGAAATCGGAGTTCCGTTGGGGCAGGTAATTGATGCCCCCGAAGAACGAACCGATCCACAACCCGCCCTCGCGGTCCTTGCAAAGCGAATACACGGCGTTGTCGGAGAGCGAATAGGGATCGTACGGGGAGCTTTTCAGATGCTGGTAACGCCGGGTGCGGACGTTGTAGACAACGATGCCCGACTCGGTTCCGATCCACAGTTCTTCGGGCGAATACGGCAGGATATGGCGCACGAACAGCGGCGCATCGGGGTTGTCCGACAGCCGCAGGCGGGTAACCGTTCCGGAGACGAGGTCCACCTTCGCCACGCCGCGCTCCTCCAGCCCGAGGTACATCTCGTTGTAGTCGCTCAGACAGATGAAGGAGATGATGTCCTGGGGATAAATCTCCCGCCCGTCGGCGTCGAGGAACGGTTTCACGGTCCGGAACAGGTCCTCGGTGCAGTAAAGCCCGCCGCCGTAGCCGGCGAACCAGATGACCCCGTTCTTATCGGAAGCGAGGCTGCGCAGCGGCTTCCGCGGCTTGTAGCGGCGTTCGACCTCACGGGTCTGCGGATCGTAGCAGAAAACGTCGCCGTTCTCCACGACGATCCAGACGCGGCCCTCCCGGTCGCAGTCGAGAATCGAAATGGGCTTGGTGACCGGCTTCCCGTCGGCAGCGTAGAGCGGCACGCCGGAGAAATGCTCCGTCTCGGGATCGTAGATATAAAGCCCCGAGTCGGTGCCGACCCAGATTCTGTGGTCGTGATCCTGGACGAGACGTTTGATCAGGCTGTTCCCCAGTCCGGCCGTGAGACGGGGATCGTGCATGAAGGTCTTGAACGATTTCCCGTCGTAACGGCACAGGCCGTCCTTCGTGCCGAACCACATGAAGCCTTTGTCATCCTGAATGATCGAGGTGACCGTATTCTGCGACAATCCGTCGTTGATGTCCAGCCGGTCGAAATGGATCGACTGCGCACAGAGCGGAAAAACGCCGCAACAAAACGCCAGGACAAGCGGATAAAATTTTCCCATACGAAGTTCAGGTTAGCAGAACAAATATAATTAAATTTATATCACCGAAAAACACCCCGCAGACCCTGCGACAAAAGAGTCCGTTTACACAACACGTTGACGAACAACGATTTGCAAAAACAAAACAATCCGTTCACACCGGACAAGAGACAAAATTGAGATAATTCTTGCGTTAATAGCGACTATATTTTCTTGCGCCCCGTTTTCCCTTTCATATCTTTGTTTTAGCTAAAAAACCCGACTTAAAACGGCACGCCCCGGATGGCTGCCGGACCGAAAGCAACCGATGAAAAAGTGCATTTCCATTCTGTTCGCCTGCTGTGCGATCGCTGGTGAGACCGCTGCCATGAAGGGCAGCCTTTCGCAGCGGATCACGCTGAAAACCCCGGGCAACCGCGCCGTGACCTACAACCTCCGCGAAACCGCTGAGGGGGGGGGAATTTTAGAAGCTGACCGACGGCTGCCGCTGACCGTCCGACGGCAAAAAACCGAAACCGACGACGAAATCAGAATCGTCCTCACGCTGACAGCGGACGATCTCCTATATTATAATGTAGAGCAGTCTTTCCATACGGGCCTCGTTCACGAGAACTGTCTCTTCTACATGCCCGGATTCTGGTACCGCAAGAACCTGCGGTCGCCCGAATCGGCCCCTTCGTTCCACACCGGCGACAGCTGGCAGGTGCGCGAAGACCGTCTGAGCACGCCCCTCACGGGTATTTACGACGAACGATCGGGCACCTACTACACGGTGCTCCGCACCGACACGCCCGACTGCGAGGCGCTCGCCTGCCACAACTACGGCGAGGTGATCCTCTCGGGCAAAACGTCGCTGGGCTTCACGGGATTCCGCAATGCGGACGCACACGCCGCGCTGGTCTTCGGCTTCCCCTACTGCGAAGCCCCGAAATCCTACGTCCGCAAACTGACCCTCGCCCCGGCCGTCCGGGCATTCGAAAAGTTGGAGAAGGGCGAGACGCGCCGCCTGACATGGACCATCCGCAAGGGCGCCAGCCCCTCCTACTCGTCGTTCGTGGCCGAGGTGTGGAACGACTCCTTCGACACGCTCGATCCCCGGCCCGTCAGCCCGCGCCACACTCCCGACGAAGCCAAGGCCATTCTGTCCGAATACTTCTCCCGCAGCTACGTCGGGAAATACCCGCTGAAATTCACCTCCGGCGTGGAGCTCCGCACGGCCGACTGCGAAAGCACGGACATCGCCGAAGTGGGATTCGTGGGCCGCGTGCTGCTCAACGCCTTCAACGCGCTGGAATACGCCGAGGCGAACGGCCGCGAACAGCTCGCGGCAGAGGCCCGGTCGATCTTCGACAGCTACCTGCGATACGGATTCACGCCGGGCGGCCTGATCCGCGAGGTGGTCGATTTCAAACGCGAGCGCGAAGCCGACGTGTACAGCATCCGCCGCCAGTCGGAGGGCCTCTACGCCCTGCTGAACTACCTCGACTACGAAAAACGGCACGGCCGCAGCCATCCCCGGTGGGAGGCCCGCATCCGGACCCTGCTGGAGAAATTCCGCACGCTCCAGAATCCCGACGGCAGTTTCCCCCGCAAATTCCGCGACAACCTGACCGTCGTGGACGCCTCCGGCGGCAGCACGCCTTCGGCCACGCTGCCCCTGACGATGGCCTGCGCCTATTTCGGGAACGAGGCGTACCGCCGGAGCGCCGTACGCACGGCCGACTATCTCGAAAAGAACCTCATCTCCAAGGCCGACTACTTCTCCTCGACGCTCGACGCCAACTGCGAGGACAAAGAGGCTTCGCTCTACGCCGCAACGGCGATGTACTACCTGACATTCATCTCCGAGGGCGCCGAACGGCAGCGCTACGTCGATCTGTGCCGCGAGGCGGCCTATTTCGCCCTCTCGTGGTACTACCTCTGGGACGTGCCTTTCGCGCAGGGGCAGATGCTCGGCGACGTAGGCTTCCGCTCGCGCGGCTGGGGCAACGTGTCGGTGGAGAACAACCATGTCGATGTCTTCATCTTCGAATTCGCCACGGTGCTCGATTTCCTGGCTGACACGTGCGGCGAACCCCGTTTCGCCCGCATGAGCGCCGTGATCCGGAGTTCGATGCTCCAGCTGATGCCCGCCGAGGGGTCGATGTTCGGGATCGCCCGCACGGGCTACTACCCCGAGGTCGTGCAGCACACCGCCTGGGACTACGGCAAGAACGGCAAAGGCTTCTACAACGACATCTTCGCGCCGGGATGGACCGTAGCGTCGCTCTGGCAGATGCTCACCCCCGACCGCGTCACGAAATTTTTCGCCAACCGATAAACCACGGGCAAATGACACGAATTCTACTGCTTCTCATTCTTCTCGCACCGCTCGCCGCACCGGCGCAGAGCGCCCTGAAAGAACGCGAGACGATCTGCACCCTGACCTCGAAGGAGGGCCACGGCGGGCAGTTCGACTGGAAAATGAAACGTGCCGACGAAGTGAGCGTACGCTCCGAGGAGGTCTCCTCCGCCGAGCTCCCGACCGAAGGGTGGCTGCCGGCGGTAGTCCCGGGAACGGTGCTCAACTCGCTGGTGCACGACGGCGTATACCCCGAACCGTACTACGGACTCAACAACAAACTGGAATCGAACCTCATTCCCGATCTCTACCGCGCCGGACGGGATTTCTACACCTACTGGTTCCGGACGGAGTTCCGGCTCGACCGGAAGGAGTGCGGCGGCAGGAAGGTCTGGCTGCAAGCCGACGGCATCAACTACCGCGCGGAAATCTGGCTCAACGGCAGCATGGTGGGCAGCACGGCCGGCATGTTCCTGCAACGTGTGATCGACATCACCGACAAGGTCACGTTCGACCGGGAGAACGTCCTGGCCGTGAAGGTCTACCCCGTGGACATGCCCGGCACGATACGCCCCAAGGGCGGCAAGTCGTTCGGCGCCAACGGGGAGTTCCAGAACGGCGGCAACGGCGAGATCGGCCGCAACGTCACCCAGCTGATGACCGTCGGGTGGGACTTCTTCTACCTCGACGGCATCCGCGACCGCAACACCGGCATCTGGCGCGACATCTCGCTCTTCACCACCGGACGCGTGCGGCTGGCCCACCCGTTCGTGAAATCCGAGTTGTCGAAACCCGGCTACGACGTGGCGCGCCAGACCGTTTCGGTCGAGGTGACCTATCCCGACTACATTCCGCAGAACACCTGGCGGAAAGCCAAAGTCAGCGGCGAGATCCGCGGCGAAGGCATCCGCTTCGAAAAGGAGGTGTCGCTCTACCGCGGCGAGGTGAAGGAGGTGGTCTTCACCCCCGAAGAGTTTCCGCAGTTAGTGATCCGCAACCCGCGCCTGTGGTGGCCGCTGAACAAGGGGAAACAGGAGCTCTACGACCTGACGCTGAAAGTCGAGTTCGACGGCCGGGTCAGCGATTCGATCTCGACGCGCTTCGGCATCCGTGAGATCGCCTCGACGACCGACACGCCGGACAAGTCGCGCACGTTCAGCGTCAACGGCCGGCCGCTCTTCGTCCGGGGCACCAACTGGCTGCCGGAAGCCATGCTCCGCACGTCGGACGAACGCACCCGGGCCGAACTGCGCTACACGGCCCAGTCAGGCGTGAACCTCATCCGCTTCTGGGGCGGCGGCATCACCGAATCGGACTACTTCTTCCAGCTCTGCGACTCGCTGGGCATCCTCGTCTGGCAGGAGTTCTGGATGACGGGCGACACCAACCACCCCAACGATCCGGGCGTCTACTATTCGAACGTGGTCTCCACGGTGAAGCGCATCCGCAACCACCCCTCGCTGGCCTACTACGTCTCCTCGAACGAGAGCACCGAGATGCCGCAGATGGAACGTCTGCTCGAAAGGCTCGACGGCACGCGCGGTTATCAGATGCAGTCGGAGTGCGGCGGCATCCACGACGGCAGCCCCTACAAGCAGGTCAACATCATGAGCCACTACGAGGACAAGGCTTCGCCGCGCGGCAGCCGCGTCTACGGGTTCAACCCCGAATACGGCGCCCCGTGCCTGCCGACGGTCGAGTGCCTGCGCGAAATGATGGACGAAAAGGACCTGTGGCCCGTCAACAAGGCGGTCTGGGACTACTCCGACGGCAACGGCTTCCACCTCATGTCAACGCTCTACACCGACATGACCAACGAATACGGACCTTCGCAAAGCATCGAGGAGTTCGCCGAAAAAGCGCAGTTCCTCGGCGCCATGAACTACAAAAGCATCTGGGAGGTCTGGAACTACAACAAGTTCGACTACGGCGACCGCTACACGTCGGGATTCCTCTACTGGTACCACAATTCGGCCGTGCGCCAGGTCGCCGGACGCATGTGGGACTGGTCGCTCGAACCCACCGCGGCGCTCTACGCCGCGCAGAACGCCTGCGAACCCCTCCATCCGCAGTTCGACTACCTGAAAAACACGGTGTCGGTGGTCAACGACCACTACCGCGCATACCGCGGCTACCGGGTCACGGCCGAGGTCTACGACCTCGACATGCGGCGCATCGACTCGCAGTCGGCGGCGGTCGATCTACCCGAAGACGGCGTTGCGAACGACGTGCTGACGCTGGACTTCTCGGCGTCGAGAACCCCCGTGCAGTTCATCAAGCTGAGACTCTTCGACGAACGCGGCAAGCAGGCGGGCAGCAACTTCTACTGGCGCTCGGACAACGAATACAAGGGCGCCAACACGCTCACCGGTCCGGCGACGGCGGGATTCCAGTCGCTCGGCGAACTGGCCCGGACCCGCGTCGCCGCGTCGTACGAAACCTCGGTGGACGACGGATGCCACTACATCGACCTTCGGCTGAAAAACACCGGCCGCACGGTGGCGTTCTTCACGCAGGTGCAGTGGCTCGACGGGCGGCGCAAGCCCGTGCGGCCCTCGTTCTACACCGACAATTTCCTCTGCCTGATGCCGGGCGAGAGCCGGACGGTGCGCATCGAAACGGCGCTCGACAAACTCCCCGAAGAGACATACACGCTCGTCGTGCGGGGCTTCAACCTCGACACGCGCGAATTCAAGGTCAAAATCCGGCGTCCGTGAAACCCCTGCTGCACATCCTGTTCCTGCTGCTGGCCTTCACGGCCGGAGCGCGGCCGCACACCTACGACGTGGTGATCGTGGGCGGAACCCCTGCGGGGATCACCGCCGCCGTCGCCGCCGCGCGCGAAGGGAAAAACAGCGTCATCCTCGAACGCTCGGACCACGTCGGCGGACTCCCGGTCAACGGACTGGGCGCCACGGACATCGCCACGCGGGGCGCCACGGCGGGGCTGTTCGCCCGCTTCGTCGCGCTGAACAAGGCCCACTACACGGAAAAATACGGAGCCGATTCGCAGCAGGCGCGCGATTGCAGCGACGGATACCATTTCGAACCGTCGGTGGCGGCGGAGACCTTCGCACGGATGCTCGCCGAAGCCGGCCCCGGACGCATTACGGTCCTGACGGGCCGCCAGTTCGACGCCGAAGCGCGCTACGTCGAGAAGCGAGGCGACCGGATCATTTCGATCCGCATCCTCGACCGCACGACGGGCCGAGAGGAACAATACCGCGGCGCCGTATTCATCGACGCGACCTACGAAGGCGACCTGGGCGCAGCCGCAGGGGTTCCGTTCCGGACCGGACGCGAAGGAGCCGCCGAATACGGCGAACCGTGCGCCGGAAAGATCTACCGCTGGTGGAAGCACGGCCCCGACGCCGAAGGCACGACCTACGAGGGCGACGACGCCATCCAAGCCTACAACTACCGCCTCTGCCTGACGGACGCCCCGCAGAACCGGCTGGCGATTCCCCGGCCCGAAAACTACGACCGCGAAGAGTACGTTTCGCTGGTCGGCGACGTGCTGGACGGCCGCAACACCGACGCACGTTACCGCACGGCGGATTCGGCGGCCATCGCCCGGAACCGCCGGCGCATCGAGGCCGGAGAGCGGACCTCGGCCCCCGGCGACGTCTGGGGCATGGCCAAGGTGACGAGCATGACCCGCCTGCCGAATGCCAAGACCGACGCCAACAACCAACACCTCGCACTCATCTCCACGGACCTGCCCGAAGAAAACTGGCCGTGGCCGACAGCCGGCTGGGCGTGGCGCGACCGTTTCGCAGAGCGTCTGCGCGACTATACGCTGGGCCTGCTGTGGTTCGCCCAGCACGACGAGGCGCTGCCCGCGCATTTTCGCGAAGCCTGTCTGCGGTGGGGCCTCGCCGCAGACGAATACCGCGACAACGACGGATTTCCGCGTCAGGTCTACGTCCGCGAAGGCCGGCGGCTGGAAGGCTGCCATTTCTTCACCGCCAAAGACGCCCTGCCCGAAGCCGAGGGGAAGCGTCCGCCGCTCCACCGCAGTTCGGTCACCGCAAGCCACTACGCCCTCGACTCGCACGCCGTGCGCAAACGCGAGCCGGGGCGCATACACCTCGACGGATTCTTCAGCCACCCGACGGCCGTTTACACGGTTCCCTACGGCGTGATGGTTCCCCGGCGGGTCGAAAACCTGCTCTTCCCGACAGCCGTCTCGGGCAGCCACGTCGGATTCTCGACCCTGCGCATGGAGCCTTGCTGGATGGCCTTGGGCGAAGCCGCCGGAACGGCAGCCGCACTGGCGATCGACAGCCGCCGGAACGTCCGCGAAATCACCGTGGACTCGTTGCAGGAACGCCTGCTCCGCCACGGGGCTGTGCTGGTCTACCTGCGGGACCTGAAACCCGGCGATCCCGATTACGCCGCCGTACAACGGTTGGCGCTGCGGGGCTTCTTCCCCGAATGGGAAGCCGGCCTCGACCGCCCGCTCGACGAACCCACGGCGCGTCTCTGGAGCTCGCTCGCCAGACGGAAAATAACGGCCGACGGCACGGCCACCCGGCGGGAGTGGATTCGCCGGATCGCAATGACTAACTTCTAAAACACAAATGAATATGAAACGAATTCTCTCCTTTCTGACCGCTTCCCTGGCCATTGTCACGATGATGCTGTGTTGCAGCCATTGCAGCAAGGACGACTCAGGCAGCGGCAATTCCGGAAAGCCGTACATCCGGCTCAATTTCAGCGAAAAGATGGTTTCCAACTCCGCCGGATCGCTCGAAGTGTTCGTGTCGTCGAACACCGAATGGACCTCCGAGCCGCGGAGCAAATGGCTCAGCGTGGACCGCAGCGGCGGCAAAGGCGACCTCGCGGTGCGCATCTCCTTCGAGGAGAACGGCACGGAGAAGCGCACGGGCATCGTACGCTTCACGGCCGACGGCGTCAATCCGGTCGAAATCATCATCACGCAGTCGGCGCTGACCTTCACCAACCCCATCACCATCGGAGGCAACATCGCCACGATGCCCGACCCCTACATCGTCAAGGACGGCGACTATTACTACACCTGCAAGGCGAGCGGCAACGGCATCGCCATCTCGCGCTCCATGCGGCTCACGGTGGTCAATGCCACCACCAAGAAATGGAGCCTTCCCTACGAAGGCCCCTCGAAACCGTGGAACATCGCCGACCTCTGGGCCCCCGAGCTGTTCCACATCGGCGACCGCTGGTACGTCTACTACGCCGCCGGACGCCGCGGACAGGACGGAATAACCGGTTACGGCACCCAGCGCAGCGGCGTGCTCCGTTCGAAGACCGACGACCCGCTGGGCGAATGGGAGGACATGGGCATGCTCTACACGGGCTATGACTACCAGCCGGGCATCAAGCCCACCGCGGCGAACACGGAATACGCCATCGACCTGACGACCTTCGAGCTCAAAGGACAGCGCTACGCCGTCTGGTCGGGCAACGGAACCGACGCCGTTCAGCAGATCCGCATCGCCACGATGTCGGACCCCTGCACGATCTCCTCGTCGATGGTCATCCTCTCTACCCCCACGCAGTCGTGGGAGACGATGGACGGACGCAAGATCAACGAGGGTCCCGCCATACTCGTCAACGAAGAGAAGGGCAAGCTCTTCATCGTCTACTCCTGCAACCCCTCGTGGACCAAGAACTACCGGCTGGCCTGGCTGATGCTCGACATGAACGACGGCGATCCGATGAATCCGGCCGACTGGCAGAAGTCAAGCAACTACGCCTTCTGGCGCTGCGACAACACGAAGGAGCCGGTATCGGGCGTCAACGGACTGGGCCACTGCACCTTCACCAAGTCGCCCGACGGAACCGAGGACTGGATCGTCTACCACGCCATGCGCTACTCCGACGGCGGCTGGGGCCAGCGTTACCCCTTCGTCCAGAAATTCACGTGGAACGCCGACGGAACCCCCGATTTCGGGGAGGGAGCCGGATGGGGCGAACCGCTGCTGCTGCCCTCGGGCGAAACCCTCTGAAAACCTGTCCGCATCGTTAATCTAACCGAATAACAGTACCGCAAACCGATGAAAAAATTCCTGTTAGCCGCACAAACCCTGCTGCTGCTGTTCGCGGCGGCCCCGAACGTTCAGGCACAGAAAAGCTACGACCTGAAAAAATTCCCGAAGGGATGCCGTCCCGAAGAGATCGGCGTAAGGCTCACCGAACGCTACCTCCAAACCCCGCACTCGCACTGGGGCGACATCAACTCGAAGCACAAGGTGACCCTCGTGACCTATCCCGATGTCTGCGCTTGGCTGGGGGCGCTGTGGTTCACCGCCGGAACCGGCAACGACAGCCTCTACACCCGGCTCGTGGAGCGCTTCGAACCGCTGTTCACCACGCAGAAGAATCTGCAACCCAACCTCTTCCCCAAGGACCACAACGTCGTCGATTTCTACGTCTTCGGCGCCGTGCCCCTGGAGATCTACAAGCGCAGCCACGATCCGAAATACCTGGAGCTGGGCATGAAGTACGCCGACGGACAGTGGGAGCTGCCCGCGAATCCGCAGCACTACAAGCAGCTGTCCGAAGCGAAAAAATACGCCGACGAGGGCTACTCATGGCAAACCCGGCTCTGGGTAGACGACATGTTCATGATCACCGACCTGCAAGCCCAGGCTTATCTGGTAACCGGCGACAAGAAGTATATCGACCGCGCCGCCCGTGAGATGGCGCTCTACCTCGACCGCATCCAGCGTCCCAACGGACTCTTCTACCACCACACCGGCACGCCCTACTTCTGGGGCCGCGGCGACGGCTGGATGGCCGTCGGCATGGCCGAGATGCTCCGCATGCTCCCGAAGGACAACCCCTACCTGCCGCGCATCCGGGCGGCCTACATGCAGATGATGGAGACGCTGCTGCGCTATCAGGGCTACGACGGCATGTGGCGTCAGATCATCGACAACCCCAACTCGTGGAAGGAGACCTCCTCGACGGCCATGTTCACCTACGCGATGATCCTCGGCGTGAAGAACGGCTGGCTCGACAAGAAAATCTACGGCACGGCCGCCCGCAAGGCTTGGCTGGCGCTGCTCTCCTACCTCGACGAGAAAGACAATCTCCGCAACGTCTGCGAAGGCACCGGCGCCAAAAACAGCTTCGACTGGTATCAGAACCGCCGCCGTCTGACCGGCGACCTCCACGGACAGGCCGCCATGCTGTGGTGCGCCTATGCGCTCTCCTGCGACGTGAAACCTTACAAACTGACCCCGAAACGGTAAACCGATCCCTATCATGCACAAGATTCTGAAAACCCTCCTTCTCGGATTCGCCGCGGCCGGGCTGTGCCTGACGGCATGCAGCGAGAAAGCGACCTCCGGATCGGGCGTAAAGCCCAAACCCAAGCCCGACCCGACGCCCGAAGTCGAAGATTACGATCTGGTCAGCTTCCCCGACCGGAAAGACCCCAAAACGGTCGGCGAAGGGGTCGTCGATCTCTTCATCCGCTCGGGCAACTCCAACTGGGGCGACATGCACTCCTCCAGAAAGAGCACGCTGACCTCCTACCCCGATGTCTGCGCCTGGCTGGGAGCCTTCTGGTATGCCGAAGCGGCAGGCAACAACGACCTGTTCAACCGGCTGGTGGCCAAGTTCGACCAGTTCCTCGAAGTGGACGACAAGAGCGTCGAGCCGAACAAGAGTCTGGTGACACAGATCCCCCGCACGGAAAACAACGCCGTGGACTACAACATCTTCGGCGCCGTGCCGCTCCACATCTACCATGTCAAGAAACAGCGCGGCGCAGCCGAGTCGGAGATCAAAAAGTACCTCGACCTGGGGCTTCGCTACGCCGACCAGCAGTGGGAGCTGCCGACGGAGCAGAAATACCTGGAGAAGATGAAGAACCCCGAGTATTATCACAACCTGGGCTATTCGTACCAGACGCGCCTGTGGATCGACGACATGTTCATGATCACGGCGCTCCAGTCGCAAGCCTACCTGGCCACGGGCGACGAGAAGTACATCGAACGGGCCGCCAAAGAGATGATTCTCTACCTCGACGAACTTCCGGGCGAGAACGGAATCTTCTACCACGCCCCCACCGCCAAATTCTTCTGGGCGCGCGGCAACGGCTGGATGGCCGTCGGAATGCCCGAAATGCTGCGGATGCTTCCCAAATCGTCGAAATACGACGTTTACCGCGACCGGATTCTCGCCGAATACAAGAAGATGATGGCCACGCTGAGCGCCTATCAGTACGACAGCGGACTGTGGGGACAGCTGATCCATCCCAATCAAGGCGACATGTGGGAGGAGACCTCCGGATCGGCAATGTTCACCTACGCGATGATCCTCGGCGTGAAGAACGGCTGGCTCGACGAGAAGACCTACGGCACGGTCGCCCGCAAAGGGTGGCTGGGAATCCAGAACTACCTGAACACCAACTTCGAGATCCGGAACGTCTGCTGCGGAACCGGAGCCGGCACGAGCTACGCATACTACCGCGACCGGGACAAATACACCGGCGACCTGCACGGACAGGCGGCCGTGATGTGGTGCGCCTACGCGCTGACCGAACTGGCCAACGAACAGAAACAATAAACGACAGAACAACCCTAAACCTACCTGCAAGCCTATGAAACACACACAGCAGACCGAATGAAGAAACATTCGGTCCGGGGCGCGACCCGCCTTCCGGACTACGGGCTTTCGAGGTCCGAACCATTCCGAATCATCATCATCAATCAACCAAAACCGTATGGAAAAATTTTATAAAACAAGCATCGGGTACGCCAGAGCGCTGAAAAGCGCGGGCATCGCCCTGCTTCTCGTGATGTTCCTGTCGGTGAGCGTCGATGCAGTCCATGCACAGGGCGCCTCCGCACAAACGGGGAAACGACGCATCACCGGAACCATCACCGACGCCGACGGGTCGCCGCTGGTCGGCGCCACCGTCTACATCAAGGACACCAACGTCGGAACGACGACCAACACCGAAGGTCTCTTCGTCATCGACGTACTGCCCAAACAGCAGATCACGATCAGCTACATCGGCTACCTGTCGCAGACGCTCCCGACCGACGGCCGCGAAGTGTTCAACATCAAGCTGCAATCCGACACCGATCAGCTCGAAGAGGTCGTCATCGTCGGCTACGGCAAGCAGAAGCGTCAGGCGATGGTCAGCTCGATCGCCACCGTCGGGTCGCGCGACCTGATGCAGTCGTCGTCGAGCAACCTGACGAGCAACCTCGCCGGACAGCTCGCCGGTCTGATCAGCATCCAGCGCAGCGCCGAACCGGGACGCGACGACGCCGAGTTCTGGATTCGCGGCATCAGCACCTTCAAGGGCGGAACCAACCCGCTGGTGCTCGTCGATGGAATCCCCCGCGACATCAACAACATCGAAGCCGACGAAATCGAGACGTTCAGCATCCTGAAAGATGCCGCGGCGACGGCCGTCTACGGCGCCGAGGGTGCCAACGGCGTCATCCTCGTAACCACCAAGCGCGGTACGATCTCCCGCCCCAAAATCTCGTTCCGCATCGAACAGTCGATCGCCTCGCCGCAGCGTCTGCCCGAGTTCGTCGATTCGTGGGACTACCTCGAACTGGCCAACGAGGCCCGGTCCAACGACGGACTCACGCCCAGCTTCAGCGCCGCGCAAATCCAGCTCTACCGCGACCGTGCGGACAACGACCTCTATCCGAACACGCAGTGGATCGACGAACTGGTTCGCAAAGCCGTGCACAGCCAGCGCTACACGCTCAACTTCCGCGGCGGCGCCGAAAATGCCAAATATTTCGTCTCGATGGCCTACTACCAGTCGGACGGCGTCTTCAAGGAGAACCCCAACGGCAAATACGACAGCAACTTCGGATTCGAGCGCTACAACCTGCGCAGCAACATCGACCTGAAAGTGAGCAAAACCACGCGCCTGAGCGTCGATCTCTCGGGCCAGTACGTACACCGCCGCACAGCCAACCGTTCGGCCGACGACATCTTCAGCTTCATGCTGCACACGCCGTCGTACCTCTTCCCGGCCATTTACAGTGACGGCACGCTCGCCAGCTACGAGAAGCAGGCCGACTCGAACAACCGCAACCCCTACAACATGCTCTACAACCAGGGCTACCGCCAGGAGTGGGGCGTGAAGATCCAGTCGAACATCAAACTGGAACAGGACCTGAAATTCATCACCCCGGGTCTGAGCGTCCGCGGAAGCGTCAGCTTCGACTACGACGGCAGTTCGGCGACGCTGCGCGACTACTGGCCGAGCCTCTACCACGCCAGCGGCCGCGACGCCGAAGGCAACCTGGTCTTCACCACCACCTCGTCGGGATCGCCCGAGATCTCGGACCCGAAATTCACCTCGACGAGTTACCTGCGCAAGATCTACATCGAAGGCGCCGTCAACTACCAGCGCACGTTCAACTATGTCCACAACGTGAGCGCCATGCTCCTCTACATGCAGAAGGAGCAGCAGAAGAACGATCCGGTGCTTCCCTACCGCAAGCAGAGCGTCGTGGGACGCGTGACCTACTCGTACGACAACCGCTACTTCATCGAGGGCAGCTTCGGCTACACCGGCAGCGAAACCTTCGCCAAGAAGAACCGTTTCGGCTTCTTCCCGGCCGTCGGCGTCAGCTACTTCGTCTCCAACGAGAAATTCTATCCCGAAGGGCTGAAAAAGGTGATGAACAACCTGAAAATCCGCCTCTCGATGGGCCGCACGGGTAACGACGACACGGGAACCGACCGCTTCCTCTACCGTGCGACGTTCAACACCGAGGGCCACACCTTCAACCAGGGCATCGGCACCTCGGCCTCGAACGGCATGGGAGCCGGCATCTACGACCTGCGCTTCGTCAACAACGACATCCACTGGGAAATCGAGACCAAGCGCAACGTCGGACTCGACCTCGGCTTCTTCGACAACGAAATCGAACTCACGGCCGACTATTTCAACAACCGCCGCAAGGACATCCTGCTGGAGCGCAACACGGTCCCCGGAGTCGCCGGATTCCACGCAAAGCCGTGGCAGAACTACGGCATCGTGGACAACTGGGGCGTCGATGCCAGCCTGAACGCCCGCCACGACTTCGGCAAAGTCCGCATCAGCGCCCGCGGTACGTTCACGTTCGCGCGCAACAAGATCGTCGAATACGACGAGCTGAACCAGCTCTACGACTACCAGCGGATCACCGGCACGCGCGTGAACGAGAACACGCTCTACATCGCCGAACGCCTCTACACCGAGGACGACTTCATCCGCACGCAGAATCCCAACGGAACCTACTCCTACGAGCTGCGTCCGGGACTTCCGACCGTCGCGCTGCAAGGAACCCTCGGCCCGGGCGACATCAAGTACGCCGACCTGAACCACGACGGCGTGATCGACAGCAACGACAAGAAGCGCGGCGTGGGACACCCCTACAATCCCGAAATCAACTACGGTTTCGGCCTCAATGTCGAGTACAAAGGCTTCTACGTGAGCGCGTTCTTCCAGGGCACGGGCAACTCGTCGGTGCTGCTGGCGTCGGGCAACAACCACTTCTGGCCCTTCAACTGGTACGAGGACAAGTCCAACTACCGCACGCTGTTCCTCGACCGCTGGACGGCCGACAACCCGCGCCAGGATGTCACGATGCCGCGTCTGCACAGCCATTACAGCCACAACGTCAACAAGGAGGCCAGCACGTGGTGGCTCCGGAGCGGCAACTTCCTGCGCTTCAAGAACCTCGAAATCGGCTACAACCTGCCCAAGACCTTCCTCCGCAAGATCCGCCTCGACGCGGCGCGCGTCTACATGCTGGGCAACAACCTCTGCGTCTGGGACGACATCAAATACTGGGACCCCGAGCAGGGCAACCGCAACAACGGCATGAGCTATCCCATGTCGCGCACCTTCACGCTGGGACTCGAAGTCAACTTCTAATCAAGGAGAACGAACTATGAAACAGAATTTTGTAAAAATACTTTCCACCGGACTGCTGGCCTGCACGGTCTGGTCGTGCAGTTTCCTCGACGTGTCCGACGAACTGGCCGGCGGCATCTCCGACATCTCGCAGGTGTTCAGCAATGTCGATCGCACCAAAAAGTGGTATTCGCAGGTCTTCAACAACCGTCCCGACTATTCGGCCGTCTGGGTCACGGACAGCCCGATGGGAAATCCCTGGACCGCCTACTCCGACGAAATCTACACGCGACTGGCCAACAACGCCGGCAAATACACCGAGTGGAACTCGTCCAACAGCAATTCGCAGCGCTGGAACACGCTCTACGGGAGCATCCGGCAGGCCAATATCTTCCTCGAGCAGGCTCACCCGATCGTGGACGAAGGAGGTCCCGACGCCGACCGTCTGACCGAAGAGGAGATCAAGCTCTACAAGGCCAACGTCCGCTTCATGCGTGCGGCCTACCACTACTACCTGATGGAGCTGTACGGCCCGATTCCCATCGTCGATCATTCGATGACGCTGGAAGACGATCTCGACCTCCCGCGCAACTCGCTCGACGAGGTGATCGAATTCATCGACCGGGAGCTGAAGGAGTGCATGGAGGAGATGGCGCAGGAGCCCTACCACGACAACGAGAACCTGCGCGCCGTGCCCACCAAGGGCGCCGCGCTGGCGCTGCGCGCCAAACTGTGGGTTTATGCCGCCAGCCCGCTCTTCAACGGCGGATGGCCCGAGGCTCTGGCGCTGACGAACAAGGACGGAAAACGGCTCTTCCCCGACCGGAACGATTCGAAGCTGCAAACGGCGGTGGACCGTCTGCGCGACTTCCTCGACTACGCCGAGCAGGGCAGCCGCTACGAACTGCTCAACACGGGCAACCCGGACGACGACCTCTACAAACTGTTCCAGGAATACAACAGGGAGATCATCTGGGCTACCTCGACCAATTCGTGGGGCAAGCTGGGCGAACAGAAATTCGACACCTTCGCAACCCCGCGCTCGCAGCCTCAGGGTCAGGGCGGATTCCACGTCCTACAAGAGCTGGTCGATGACTTCTACATGAAGGACGGCAAGCCGATCAAGGCCACCTCGTTCCTCCCCAAGTCGGAGCTCTACCCCGCCAACGAAGCCGAGATGGGGACCTACAACGGCGTTCAGGTGTCGAAGATGTACATCGACCGCGAACCCCGTTTCTACAACACCGTCACGTTCTCGGGCATGAAGTGGCACATGAGCAATCAGGAGATCCAGTTCTACCGCGGCGGCCGGGACGACAACTCGGTGGCCGACGGCGCCCCGCTCACGGGCTATCTGCTCTACAAGCGCATGAACCGCACGGTCTACGGAGGCAACATCTCCGGCGCCGTAACGTCGAAATACCGTCCGGTGATCATCTTCCGCCTGGCGGAGTTCTACCTGCTCTACGCCGAAATGCTCAACGAGGTGGACCCGGGCAACGCGGACGTGCTGAAATACGTCAATCTGGTGCGCCGGCGCGCCGGGCTGGACGACCTGGAGGCGCTGAATCCCGCCATTGAGGGCAACCAGACCTTGCAGCGCGAGGCGATCCGCCGCGAGAGCCGCATCGAACTGGCCACCGAGGGACAGCGCTACTTCGACGTGCGCCGCTGGATGATCGCCGACAAAGCGCCCGGCGAAGGCGGTCAGGGAGGCGATTTCCACGGCATGAACGTCGATCAGGCGCAGCCCGCGTTCTACACCCGCACGAAGCTGCAGACCCGCTCCTTCAAGAACAAAAACTACCTCTATCCCATTCCGCTGGACGAGATCAAGCGCAGCGACGTGCTGGTGCAGAATCCCGGTTGGTAGAGCCGTATAAACCGATAAACTTACGATGATGAAAAAAATCAGCATATTCCTGTTCGCAGCGGCGGCCCTGCTGGGTGCCGGCTGCGACGACAGCTCCGACACGGACAAGGTGATTCCCGTTTCGGCGATCGCACTCGACACGTCGCTGAGCGGCGGCATCTCGCTGGTCGTCGGCCAGACGGCCGACATCACCGGCAAAGTGACGGTACGCCCCGAAAACGCCACGGACAAGACCGAGACCTACGAGTCGTCGGACCCGGAGACCGTTTCGGTCGATGACGCCGGCGTCGTGAAGGCCGTGAAGCCGGGCCTGGCGATGGTCACGATCAGCGTGGGCGGCAAGCACTCGCACTTCGAAGTGGAGGTCCGGGAGCAGCGGATTTCCGTCGAATCGGTCACGCTGCCTGCCGAACTGGCCGACGGCGTAACGCTGAAACTCGGCGCGACGCTCGACATCGCCGGCAAGGCGACGATCACCCCTTCGAACGCCACGGACAAGACCGAAAGCTACAATTCGTCGAACCCGATGATCGCGTCGGTCACCGAAGAGGGCATCGTATCGGCCATCGCCGTCGGCGAAGCGACGATCACGATCTCCGTCGATGGCCAATCGGCCCAGTTCACCCTCACGGTCGAGAAGATCGCCGTGGAGTCGGTAACGCTGCCCGAAGAGCTGGCCAAGGGCGTCACGCTGAACAAAGGCGAAACGCTCGACATCGCCGGCAAGGCGACCGTCAAACCCGAGAATGCCTCGGACCGCACCGAAAGCTACGATTCATCGGATAAGGCCGTCGCCACGGTCAGCGCCGAAGGTCTCGTAACGGCGCTCGCAGTCGGCACGACGACGATTTCCGTCACGATCGACGGGGTTTCGGCCTCGTTCGAACTGACCGTCGCCGAAGAGGCTCAGGTGGACATCGAGACCATTACGATTACCGACGGCCGCTGGAACAACTCGCTGGGAACGGCGAGCGTCGAGCTCAAGAACGGAACGGCGACCTACGATCTCTATTCGCGCCTAGTCATCACCCCCAAGAATCAGAACGAGGGCGTGGCGTATCAGATCGTCAACAAGGACGGCGAATTTATCGACATCGACGAAAACGGTCTGATCACCTGCAAGAAGGTGGGTACGGCCACGGTGGTCGTTACGGCGAAGAACCACAAAAATCTGGCCGAGGGCAATACCAAGAAGGTGATCTTCACCTTGAACATTACCGATTCGAACGACCTCGACCGCACCGGCTGGAGCATGTCGGCATCGGGAGCGATCAAGGGTACCGACGGCAGCGCCACGGCTGCGCTCGACGAGGTATTCGGCACGAGTTCGTTCCCGACTGCGAGCGCATCGATTCCGGCTTCCGATGCAACGATCTTCGGTCTGGACCGTCCCGGCAAGAATGGCGCCGGCGACACGATCTGGTTCGTGGTCGATATGCAGCAGCCAAGGAGTGTAAACTACTTCCGCATCATGCACCAGGGCGTACGCAACGCCGACCGCGGTTGCCGTTGGAATGGTTTCACGCTCATCGAAGGCAGCAACGACAATTCGGAGTGGACGCCGATTGCCGAAAATGTAAAACTGCCCGATATGAGTTACGAAAAGCAGCTCGACCCGAACGACGGCAGCACCACCCGCAATATCGACGATTATCGTACGACATCGAATGTAAAGTTCCCCTCGACAGTAAATTACCGCTACCTGCGGTTTGTCGGCAAGGCAGCCAACTTTACGGGAAATAACGGCACCTGTCAGATCGCGGAACTTTACCTCGGCCTCGACGAATAAACTTTCCGGCTCCGGCGGCAGCACAGTCCGCCGCCGGAGTCCGGAATCTTCAACCGAAAAAACGACTTTCAAATTATGAAAAAAATAAGCATTTGTCTGTTTGCCGCGGCGGCCCTGCTGTGCGCCGGCTGTGAAGACGGCATACCCGAACCGGGAACGATGGAGGTTCCCGCAGAGAGCGTCGTGCTCGACGAGGAGCTGAGCGGCGGCCTCATCATGGAGGTCGGCGAAACGAGGGACGTTGCGCTGAAAGTGAAAGTGCTGCCCGAAAACGCCACCGATCTGGCGGAGCTCTTCTATTCCTCGAACGTCGAAGTGGCGACGGTCAGCCCCAAGGGCGTCATTACGGCCCAAAAAGCCGGCATCACCATGATTTCGATCTACGTGAGCGGCATCGAAACCTATTTCGCGGTGACGGTCGTCGATCAGATCCCGATCGACATCGAGTCGATCGTATTCTCCGCCCCGGCCATGAATGCCTACGCCGGAGTCGGTTACAACCTGCTGGTCTCGGTCGAGCCGTTGGACCAGAACGAAGGCGTGATCTTCTCGTCCTCCGATCCGGAAACAGCATCGGTGAACGCCGAAACCGGCCGCATGATCTGCCACCGAAGCGGCAGCGTCACCATCACGGCCGCCGCCAGAAACCACCCCGAGGTCAAGGCGTCGATCGAGGTCACGGTCACCGAGTTCTACGGCGACTGGGACCGCAGCAAATGGTCGATGAGCTTCTCGCACGGCTGGAAAGCCGACAACGCCATCGGAAGCAGCGCGACGGCCGCCATCGACGGCAACGCGAGCACGACGCTGTCGATGGACCGTCCGGGCAGAAACGGCCTTTCCGCCGACGACGTGATCTGGTTCCAGATCGACCGCGGCGAGAATCCGGGCAAGGTCAACTACCTGCGTATCCACCACCGTCCGGAGGGAGGCGGCAACAAGAACATTCTGGTCCGCTGGTTCGGCTTCAACCGCATCGAGGGCAGCAACGACGGCACGAACTTCGAGGTCATCGCCGAACGGGTCGAACTGACTCCCGATCCGAACGTCTACGAGAACCTGCAAACGGACAACGTTCCGATCCCGGAGAACGACTACCGTTATCTGCGGTTCAGCGGTTGGAACGATGTCAAGCAGGCGTCTCCGAATCTGGGCTTCTACTGCGCCCGCGGAGTGGAATACGGAGGCATCAACCCGGGCAATACCATCCAGATCAACGAAATCTATCTCGGACGCGCACAGGAATAGGCCGTCGGGTAGCGTAATCGAAAAGGCCCGAAGATTTCTCCTTCGGGCCTTTTCCCACTTTCAAAATTCAGACAACGATGATACGAAAAACCCTCTTGACCTTAGCCTTGCTGTGGATGCAGGCCGCGGCGCTGCAAGCGCAGGTCGCGCTGACCGAACGGGCCTCCGCACGCACGGACTTCGAACTGGTCGCCGCGGATTCCGGTGCGGCCATCTGCTACGACGCCGGGGACGCCGCGGTCGTGGAAACCGCCGCCGGATTGTTCGCCGCGGATGTCGCCCGCGTGACGGGCCGCGAAATCCCGGTCGTCGCCGGGCAGGAGCTCCCTGCGAAGACGCGCTGCGCCGTGATCGTCGGAACGATCGGTCAGAGCCGCTGGATCGACGAACTGACCGCGGCGAAAAAAATCGACGTTTCGGCCATCGAAGGCGGCTGGGAACGCTATGCGATCCGGCTGGTCGAGCGTCCGGGCCACGGCGTGCGCAAAGCGCTGGTCATCGCCGGCAGCGACCGCCGCGGCACGGCCTACGGATTGCTTTCGGTGTCGCGCGCCATCGGCGTAAGCCCGTGGTACTGGTGGGCCGACGCCCCCGTGCGGCACCGCAATCGGCTGACGCTGCGCGTCGGGGATTTCACGTCGGAAAGCCCCTCGGTGAAATACCGCGGCATCTTCATCAACGACGAGGACTGGGGCCTCTACCGCTGGGCGAAGGAGAACTTCGAAAAGGAGCTGGGCAACATCGGCCCGAAGACCTACGAGAAGGTGTGCGAGCTGCTGCTCCGCCTGCAAGCGAACTACCTGGCCCCGGCGATGCACGACGCGACGACGGCCTTCTACAAGATTCCCGAAAACATGCGGATCGCCGACCGCTACGCCATCGCCGTCGGCTCGTCGCACTGCGAGCCGCTGGGGCTGAACACCGCCAGCGAATGGGATTCGAAGACGATGGGCGAATGGGACTACGTGAACAACCGCGCCGGAGTGGACCGGGTGCTGAAAGAGCGCGTCGAGACCTCGGCGCCCTATGAGAAC
Source organism: Alistipes senegalensis JC50 (assembly GCF_025145645.1). Lineage (NCBI taxonomy): Bacteria > Pseudomonadati > Bacteroidota > Bacteroidia > Bacteroidales > Rikenellaceae > Alistipes > Alistipes senegalensis. The sequence goes on from NZ_CP102252.1 coordinate 1,396,551, forward strand.
GTCTACACGCTGGCCCTGCGGGGTCTGCACGACCGGGCGATGGCCGGCAGCGAGGATCTCGACGCACGGAAGGCCACCATGCAGGAGGCTCTGCTGTCACAGCGGCAGATCCTGACAGAGGTGCTGGGCAAACCCGCGGAGGAGATTCCGCAGGCGTTCACGCCCTACAAGGAGGTGCTCGACGTTTACAACCGGGGGCTGGAACTCCCCGACGACGTGACGATCATCTGGCCCGACGACAACTACGGCTACATGAAACGCCTGAGCAGCCCCGCGGAGCAGAAACGCTCCGGACGTTCGGGCGTCTACTACCACTCGTCCTACCTGGGCCGTCCGCACGACTACCTGTGGATGAACACCACCTCGCCGACGCTGATGTACGAGGAGCTGCGCAAAGCCTACGATTCGACGGCCGACCGCATATGGCTGCTGAACGCCGGCGACATCAAGTCGTGCGAATTCGCGGTCGATTTCTTCCTGGCGATGGCCTGGGACATCGACTCGTTCGACTTCCGGCGCGCCGCGGACTACCGCGCCGAGTGGATGAGCGGCCTGCTGGGCCGGGAGTATTTCGACCGTTTCCGGGAGATTTCCGACACCTTCTACCACCTCGCATTCGTCCGCAAGCCCGAGTTCATGGGCTGGGGCTACCAATGGGCCACGGACAAGCACGGCAAGGAGCGGAACACGGACACCGACTTCTCGTTCGCCAATTACCGCGAGGCCGACCGCCGTCTCGAAGCCTACGCCCGGATCGCCGGGCAGACCGAAGCGCTGATGGACCGGATGCCCGAAGCGAACCGGGCGTGCTTCTATCAGGTGCTCTACTACCCGGTGAAGGCGTGCGAACTGCTGAACCGGATGGTGCTCCGCGGACAGCAGAACCGCCGCTACGCCACGCAGCAGCGTGCCGCGACCGACGCGCTGGCCGCCGAAAGCCGCATGTGTCACGACAGCCTGCGGATCATCACGGCGGGCTACAATGCCCTGCTCGGCGGCAAGTGGAACCACGTGATGACGATGAACCAGGGATTCGCCGCCTCCTATTTCCAGCTGCCCGAGCTGCGGAGCGCACAGCTCGCACCCGGCGCCGTACTGGAGGTCGAGGCCGAAAACGAGGATGTGATGAAAGGGCTGCGCAGCTTCCACATGCTCCCGACGTTCGACACGTTCCTGCGCCGTTCCCATTTCGTGGACGTTTACAACAAGGGCCGCGAGCCGCTGCAATGGAGCGCCTCCGCCAGCGACGAGTGGATCGTGCTGAGCCGCACGGCCGGCACGACGCGCACCGAAGAGCGGATCGAAGTGTCGGTGGACTGGACGAAAGTTCCCGTCGGAGACGAGGTTTCGGGCTGTCTGACGATCGCCGCCGCGAACGGGGAGAGCCGCCGCGTGCTGGTTTCGGTGTTCAACCCGGTCTCCCCCGCCCGCGAAGAGCTGCAAGGGGTGTATGTACAGCACAACGGATACATTTCGATCCCGGCGGCGGATTTCCACCGCAAGCGCGAGAACGACGCGATCCGCATCCGCCCGGTTCCGAACCTCGGCGTCGAGAACGCGGCGCTCCAGCTGGGCGATCCGACGATGCCGAAGCAGAACACCCGACGGCGCGAAGTGCCCTGCGTGGAATACGATTTCTACACGTTCGAGCAGGGTTCCGTAGACGTTTACACCTATGTACTGCCGACCTTCGTGATCAGCGCCGACCGGGGATACGCCGGACACGAGGCGACGAATCTGGAAACCCAGTACGGAGTCTGCATCGACGAAGGTCCGGTGATGAACCCCTCGACCTCGTCGATCGAATACGCGCAGACCTGGTACGAAAGCGTGCTGCGGAACTGCCGCGTGAACAAAACGACGCTCCACATCGGCAAGCCCGGCAGACACACGCTGAAAATCCTGTGCGGCGACGCCGGCACGGTGCTTCAAAAGATCGTGCTGGATTTCGGCGGCATGCAACGCTCCTACCAGGGGCCGCCGCCCACCCGCGCCGAGGTGCAATGAAAAAAGGAACGATCCGAACAAGGGATCGTTCCTTTTTTTCAGGACGGCAGGAAACGTCACTCCGGACATCCGGGAACGGGGTCCCCGGGCGTCGTGACGGCCGGATCGTAAACGGCGACCCCGACCCGCGAATCGGCACAGCCGTAATAGAGATACCACCGGGACCTGAAATAGACCAGCCCCTCGATGAAGACCGTCCCGTCCTTGTACTGCCCGCTCTTCTCGAAGTCGTCCACCGGACGGAAGAACGGCACGTCGAGGCGTCCGATCACTTTCCCGGGCTCTTTCGCGTCGAACAGGATCTGCCCGGCGGAATAGGTGCGTGCCGGATAACGTTTGTCCCGCCCCTCGCCGAGCCGGTTCTGGCCGTTGTAAAGCAGCAGAATGCCCTTGTCGGTCAGCAGCGCCGGAGGGCCGCACTCGGTCAGGGCGCTGTCGAAATAACCCTCGCGCGGATAGACCACCCCTTTCAGATTCCCGTCCGCACCCAGTTCCGGAGTCCAGTCGATCAGGTTGTCCGACGTGGCGATGTTGACCATCCGTTCGCCCCAGTACATCATATACTTTCCGTTCACGCGCGCGATGACCAGCCGGTCGCCGTCGAGCTTCGTCACGATCGACCCCGATTTGCTCTTCAGGTCGCGAAAACGCCCTCCGTAAGCCTTGGCGAATGCCGGGCCGTGCTTCGTCCATGTCACCAGATCGCGCGACGTGGCCACGCTGAGCCGCGGAATGCGGCGGTTCCACGAGGTGTAGAGCATCACATAGGTTCCGTCTTCGGTGACGGCCACGCGGGGGTCTTCGCAACCGCCCGGCCAGTCGCACTCCTTCATCGCGTCCTCGGCCGGAAAGAGCACCGGAGCATCCCCGAGGCGCATCGTCACGCCGTCCGCGCTCCGGGCCAGCCCGATCCGCGACGTGCGCTTGCCGATACCGGTGGCCGAATTGTCCTCGGCGCGGAAGAGCACGCAGATCTCCCCGTCCCGGACGGTCGCGGCCGGATTGAACGTGTCGCTCTCCATCCATCCGACCGAATCCCTGCGCATCGGGCAATAGAACCGGACCTGCGAATCGGGCCGAATGACGGGATTGGCGCCCGCAGGCCGGACGAAGCCGCCCAGCGCCCATTCCGGCAGCCGGTTTTCAGTTGTCCCGGGCTCCGCAGCCGAAGCGCGGCCCGCACCGCCGCCAACGAAAACAAGAAGCCCGGAGGCCGTCAGCAACATTCTGAATAGTCTTTTCATGAAATCTGTTTTTAAGTTCTGTTCCCGGGTCGGTTTCCGCACGTCCGCGCGGTTTTCCCCGAGGTTTCCGCCGGATCGTCCGTCGCCGGCAGATTCGGTACAAGATACGAAAAAACGAGCGGAAATAAAAGGACTCACCTCCGGAAAATTCCTTCGGAAAATCGAATATCCGGCCCTTCGGCGCATTTTGAACATTTCGTCCACCTCTTTTGGGCAATTTTTGAAATCCGCACAATCGGAGAATAACTATCTTGCAATCGCAAAACGACCGAAACACCGCCTATGAAAAAACCGATCCTATTGACCGCTCTCGAAGCTGCGGCCTGTGCGGCGCCCGCAGCAGCCCGGGAACAACCCAACATCCTGGTCATTCTCGCCGATGACATGGGGTATTCCGACATCGGCTGCTACGGAGGTCTGATACGTACGCCCAATCTCGACAGCCTCGCAGCACACGGGCTGCGCTACACCCAGTTCTACAACACGGCCCGGAGCTGCCCCTCCCGGGCAAGCCTGCTGACCGGCCTGCATCCCCACCAGACCGGCATCGGGCACATGGCCAAAAAACAACACGGCGAAGAGGGGTATCGCGGAGATCTGAACGACCGCTGCGTGACGATAGCCGAGGTTCTGCGCACGGCCGGGTATGCGACCTACGCCGTGGGCAAATGGCATGTAACCAACCAGCTTTCGCCCTCCGGCGCGAAGGACAACTGGCCGTTGCAGCGCGGATTCGACCACTTTTACGGAACCATCATGGGCGGCGGCAGCTATTACGATCCGGCGACGCTCTGCCGGGGCAACGACTACATCACTCCGGAAAACGATCCGGCCTACCGTCCCGAAACGTTCTATTACACCGACGCCATTGCCGACAACGCCCTGCAATTTCTCGCCACGCACCACGACCGGCAGGCCGGAAAGCCGTTTTTCATGTATATGGCCTTCACGGCAGCCCATTGGCCGATGCAGGTTCCGGAAGAAGAGGCCGCCTCTTATCACGGCGTCTTCGACAAGGGCTGGGACGAACTCAGGCGCGAGAAATACCACCGGATGCGGCAGTCAGGGCTGCTCGACCCGTCCTGGGCGCTTTCAACCGACGAAACGGTGGTTCCGTGGCGCACGGTGCAGAACAAGGATTTCGAAATCCGCTGCATGGAAGTTTATGCCGGAATCGTATCGCGCATGGACCGCAATATCGGCCGCGTGGTCGAATGGCTCCGCCGGCAGGGAATGCTGGACAATACGATCATCCTCTTCCTTCAAGACAACGGCGGCTGCGCCGAGGGCATGGAGCGGCAGCGTCCCCCGTTCAAGGTCCGCGTCCCCCAGGACGAAACCCTCGCCCCGATGGCTCCCGACGAACTCCAAACCCTCCTGATCCCCTTCAAAACCCGCGACGGGCGTCCGATGCGCCGCGGACAGGTCGAGGCCGGCGGCGCCGACACCTACGTAGCCTACGGCAAAGGCTGGGCGCACCTGAGCGACACCCCGTTCCGCGAATACAAACACTGGGTGCACGAGGGAGGCATCGCCACGCCCCTGATCGTCCACTGGCCCGCCGGCATTACGGCCCGGGGCGAGCTGCGCAAAACGCCGGGACAGCTCCCGGACATCATGGCCACCTGCGTCGATCTCGCCGGGGCGCATTATCCCGAAAGTTACGGGGACAAACCGATAACGCCTTGCGAAGGCACGAGTCTCGCCGGATCGTTCGAGGACGATACGATGCCGGAACGGGATCTGTTCTGGGAACACGAGGGAAACCGGGCCGTCAGATCGGGCCGCTGGAAACTGGTCTACAAGGCATCGAAGGGTCGCAAACAGGACATTCCGCTTTCGGCATGGGAACTCTACGACCTGAAAACCGATCGGACCGAATGTCGGGACATCGCAGCCGAACGTCCCCGACTGGTTCTGGAACTCGCCCGCAAATGGGAAGCATTCGCAGAGCGCTGTCAAGTGAAACCGTGGCCGACCACGAGTAAAACACCCGCTAAAAAACAAACACTCAAAATATCCGAACATGAATAACCGCACACTGCTCACCGGACTGCTGGGCGTCAGCACCGCTGCATCAGCCGCAGCCCAAACGCCCGCCAAAGTCAAAGCGCCCCAAACGCGCCCCAACATCATAATCATCTACACCGATGACATGGGCATCGGCGACCTCTCATGCACCAACACGGGATGGATCGAAACGCCGGCCATCGACCGTCTGGCATCCCAGGGGCTGGTGATGAACAATTATTATTCGGCGGCGCCGGTCAGTTCGCCGTCGCGCGTGGGTCTCACAACGGGAATGTTCCCGATGGAATGGGGCATCAACACATACCTTCAGGCCCGCAAGGGCAATGCCGCCTGCGAGCAGGCCGACTATCTCTCAGCCGACGCGCCTTCGATGGCCCGCATCCTCCACGACGCAGGATACGCCACCGGACACTTCGGCAAATGGCACATGGGAGGCGGACGCGACGTGACGGATGCACCGCAGATCACCCGCTACGGATTCGACGAATATTGCTCGACCTGGGAGAGCCCCGATCCCGCACCCGAACTGACCGCCTCGAACTGGATATGGTGCAAAAAAGACGACGTAAAACGATGGGAACGAACCGGTTACTTCATCGACAAGACGCTCGACTTTCTGGTGCGCCATCAGGGAACGCCCTGCTTCGTGAACCTCTGGCCCGACGACATGCACACGCCCTGGGTTCCCGACGAAGAGTCGCAGGACCACAACAACACGTGGGGATCGCGTCCCAACTTCACGGAGGTGCTGGCGGAATACGACCGTCAGATCGGACGTTTTCTCACCCGCCTGGACGAACTGGGGCTGAGCGACAACACCATCGTCATTTTCACGTCGGACAACGGTCCGGCGCCGAGTTTCCGCCAGCTCCGCACCAACGGTCTGCGCGGCATCAAAAACAGCCTTTACGAAGGCGGCATCCGCATGCCCTTCATCATCCGCTGGCCGGGCGTCATCACGCCGGGCAAGGTGGACGACGAGACCGTCGTCTGCGCCGTGGATCTGCTGCCCTCGCTTTGCGCCATCGCCCGGGCTCCCCTGCCGAAAGACTACCGATCGAGCGGAGAGGATATGAGCAAGGCCCTGTTGGGGACAGCTTCGGCCCGCAAGGGTGATCTGATGTGGGATTTCGGCCGCAACGCATCGTTCAACTTCCCGCGGGACGCCTATCACCGCAGCCCTTCGCTGGCGATCCGCCGCGGCGACTGGAAACTGCTCGTCAACCCCGACGGAACGAATGCGGAGCTGTACGACCTGTCGAAAGACGCCAACGAGACGCAAAACCTCGCCGCAGAGCATCCCGGCCTTACGGAAGAACTTTCGAAGAGCCTCCTCGCCTGGTGGGAGCGCCGCCCCCGCATCAACATTCAAAAAGAAGTGAAATGATACCCACAGGAAAAATCGGGCTCGGGACCTCGCTGGCCCTGCTCTCGGGCGGCATCGCACAAGCCGCAAAACCCGCAACCGGCACAACCCCGAAAAAACCGAATATCGTACTGGTCATCGCCGATGACTGCCGGTTCCTCGATTTAGGCTGCTACGGCAGCCCCGATGCCATCACCCCCAACATCGACCGGCTGGCCGCCGAAGGAGTGCGTTTCACCCGGTTCTTCCAGGCCACAGCCATGAGTTCGGCGACGCGCCACTGCCTGCTCACGGGACTTTACCCCGTTCGTTCAGGCGCATACCCCAACCACACCCGGCTCAACGACGGTGTCGGCACGCTCCCTCAGTACCTCAAGCAAGCGGGCTACCGCGTCGCGCTGGAAGGAAAACGGCACATCGCTCCCATCGAAGCCTTTCCGTTCGAATACCTCTCGAACGAACAGCAGCGCACCGTCTATCCCGAACTGATCGAACCGTTTCTGGCCGACGTGGCCCGTTCGGGCGAGCCGTTCTTCCTCTACGTCGGTTCGACCGAACCCCACGACCCCTGGAACAAAGGCGACCAGAGCCTTTGGAATCCCGACGACCTCACGCTGCCCTGCAACCTGGTGGATACGCCCGCCACGCGCAAGCAGTTCCGCAACTACCTTGCGGAGATCAACGAACTGGACAACCAGGTCGGTGCGGTCGATGCGTTGTTGCACAAGTACGGCCTCGACGAAAACACGATCTTCATCTTCACCAGCGAACAAGGCTATTCGTTCCCGTTCGGCAAGTGGACCTGCTACGACGAAGGTCTGCATACGGGGTTCGTCATCCGCTGGCCCGGGACGGTGAAGCCCGGAAGGGTCACGGACGCCATGTGCGAATATGTCGATGTGACCCCGACGCTGGTGGACATCGCCGGCGGAAAGATCCCCGAAGGACTCGACGGCAGGAGTTTTCTGCCCGTCATCAAGGGCGAAACCGATTCGTTCAAAAACGAGGTATACGGCATCCAGACCAGCCGCGGAATCTTCTTCGGACCGGAGTATTACGCCATCCGTTCGATTCGCAACGAACGCTACGCCTACATCATGAACCTCACGCCCGAGGCCACATTCAAATGTATGTCCACGAATCCCAAGAAAGGCTGGTGGATGTCGTGGAAGGAGAAGGCCGCCACCGACGAATTCGCCCGGCGACAGGTCGAACGCTATCAGAAACGGCCGGCCGAAGAGCTCTACGACATCGTAAACGACCCGTTCCAGACCCGGAACCTCGCCGACGACCCGCAATACGCCGGCGAAAAGGCCCGGATGCGCGCCAAACTCCTGCAATGGATGGAGAGCCAGGGAGACAAAGGCCAGCAAACGGAGATGGAGGCATTGGAACACATGGTCAAACACCGTTAAAATCAGAACTGTCTCTACTCGGCCCGCGACGAACCGCACCTGCTATACGGTGAACCTGCATCAGCGATAGCCGATCCGGTCGGAAAGAGGAAACCGGATCGGCCCGGCAACGGCTGCCGAGGGCTGAAAATCTGCATGCAAAGCGAAACATTCCGGTCGGAAAGTGCGTGTTCCCGGTCGCTGGCAAGGTAATTGACGGCCTCCTGACATAAACACACAAACACATACGACTATGGGAATGTTTTGCTTTCAATGTCAGGAGACGGCCATGAACAAGGGCTGTACGATCAAGGGCGTCTGCGGAAAAGAACCCGCGACCGCCGGATTGATGGACGTGCTGATCTATGCCGTCCGGGGCGAGGCGATCGTCAACCGGGCGCTGCGCGCAAAAGGCGCCGCCGACACCGCCGCCAGCCGCCGGATGCTCGACGCGCTGTTCAGCACCATCACCAACGCCAATTTCGACGACGAGGCGCTGAAGATGCGCATCGCCGAAGCGCTGGCGACGAAAAACCGCCTGATCGGAACGGCCGAGAAACGCGGCATCGCGCTGCCCGACATGCCCGAAGTGAAATTTCACCCCGCCCCGTCGGAATACGAAGCCGAAGCCGCAAAGATGGGTGTGCTGAGCATGCGCGACGAGGACATACGGTCGCTCAAACAACTGATCATCTACGGCGTGAAGGGAGCCGCCGCCTACGCCGAACACGCCCTGAACCTCGGCCACGAAGACCCGTCGCTCTACGAGATGCTGGAAAACGCCCTGGCCGAGGTCAGCCGCGAGGACATCGGCGCCGACGAGCTCACGGCGCTGGTCCTGAACGTCGGCGAAGCGGGCGTCAAGGCGATGGCGCTGCTCGACAAGGCCAACACCTCGGCCTACGGCGACCCGGAGATCACGAAGGTCAACATCGGCGTCGGCAAACGCCCCGGCATCCTCGTGAGCGGTCACGACCTGAAAGACTTCGAGGAGCTGCTCGAACAGACCAAAGACGCCGGCGTGGACATCTACACCCACAGCGAAATGCTTCCGGCGCACTATTATCCGGCTTTCAAGAAGTACAGCCACTTCGTCGGCAACTACGGCAACGCCTGGTGGAAACAACGCGACGAGTTCGAGACTTTCAACGGCGTGATCCTCTTCACGACCAACTGCATCGTGCCCCCGCGGCCGAACGCGGCCTACGCCGACCGAATCTATACGACGGGCTCGGCCGGGCTGCCCGGCGCAACGCATATCCCGGACCGCAAGGAGGGCAGGCCGAAGGATTTTTCGCAACTGATCGAGCACGCCAAGAAGTGCCCGCCTCCGACGGAGATCGAACACGGAGAGATCGTCGGCGGCTTCGCCCACCATCAGGTGCTGGCGCTGGCCGACAAGGTGGTCGATGCCGTGAAGTCGGGAGCGATCAAGAAGTTCGTCGTGATGGCCGGATGCGACGGCCGCATGCGCTCGCGGGAGTATTACACCGATTTCGCTTCGGCGCTGCCCGGAGATACGGTCATCCTGACGGCCGGCTGCGCCAAATACCGCTACAACAAACTGCCGCTGGGCGACATCGGAGGCATTCCGCGCGTACTCGACGCCGGACAATGCAACGACAGCTATTCGCTGGTGCGCATCGCGCTGGCGCTGAAGGAGGCTTTCGGGCTCGGGAGCGTCAACGACCTGCCGATCGTCTACAACATCGCGTGGTACGAGCAGAAGGCCGTCATCGTGCTGCTGTCGCTGCTGAGCCTCGGCATCAAGAACATCCACGTCGGGCCCACGCTCCCGGCGTTCCTGTCGCCGAACGTGCTGAAAGTGCTGGCCGACAAATTCGGCCTCGGGACCATTTCGACCGTGGAAGAAGACATGAAAAACCTGATTTATGAAAACAACGACGGAAAACACGTTCCCGAAGGCATCGGTGATGCGGTTCGCGGATAAAATCGAATATGCCGACGGAGGCGTCGTAAGCAAACAGGTGCTGAAAAACGACGCCGGCAACATCACCCTCTTCGCATTCGACGAGGAGCAGGGGCTCGCAGAGCACACCGCACCGTTCGACGCCCTGGTGCAGGTGTTGGACGGCGAGGCCGAAATCCGGATCGGCGGCGAACCGCTCCGGCTGAAAACCGGCGACGCCGTCATCATGCCCGCCGGGGTCCCTCACGCCCTGCAAGCCGCCGGACGGTTCAAGATGCTGCTGACCATGATCAAGGGATGAGAAAGAGAGAACGCCGGCTTGCGCCGGCGTTCTCTTTGCGCCCGTAAGATGCGAGCGGAAAAGACCGTAAATGTCCAGAATAAGACCGTTTATCCGAAGTCCTCCGCTTGCGCAATCGGCAGGGCTTTAGTAACTTGCAGCCGGACAAATCCGCTTCCCGCAGCTGCGGACAGAAACAACTGGCATTCAACGGCTTGAATTTTGCGGCAGGCGGAATCGTTCGTTGTGCACATGCTGAGAAAAATCGTAAAATATACGCTTCGGACACTGATCGTCATCCTGCTGGCGGTGCTGCTCGCCCCCGCGCTGCTCTACGTTCCGGCCGTTCAGGATTTCATCCGGGGCAAGGCGGTCGGCTACGCCTCCGAGGCGCTCGGCATGGACCTTTCGGTCGGCCGCATCCGCCTCGCCTTCCCGCTCCGGCTGACGGTCGAAGAGACGCTGCTGATCGACCGGGCCGACACGCTCGTCGATTGCGGCCGGCTCTCGCTGGACGTGGCCCTGTGGCCGCTGATCCGGAAAGAGGTCGTCGTCCGCAGTTTCGAACTGGACCGGATCGCGGCCCGCTACAAAGACACCACGGGAGGTTTGGATATGCGCCTCTCCGCCGGACTGCTCTCGCTCGGGGAGACCCGGGCCGACCTCCGGACCCAAAGGGCCGGCATCGCCCGGATCACACTCTCCGACGGCGACATCTTCCTCGGCCTGAAGGCATCGGCCCCTGCGGAAAAGGCCGACAGCACGGCTCCGCCGGCCTGGTCGCTCGACATCCGGAAAATCTCGGTACTGAACACCTCCTTCGGGATGCGGACCGCACCCGCGGTGACCGAACTCGCGGTACGCCTTGCCGACGGCACGGTCGAGGAGTGCCGCGTCCGGCTCGACAGCCAGCAGGTCAGCGTCGGGAGCGTGCTGCTCGACCGCGGCGTCTGCTCCTACCTGACCGCCCCGTCCGGCCCCGGGACCGAAACGCCGCCCGAACCCGCCGACACGACGCCCTCCCTGCCGTGGACCGTGCGGGTGGGAAGCGTCGCGCTGACCGACAACCGGGTGGAGTACGGCACGCTGGGCCACCGCCCCGCCGCGGGATTCGACCCGGCGTTCATCGCCCTCTCGGCACTCGACCTGCGGATCGACTCGGTCTACAACCGGGGCGCCGACATCGCCCTGCAACTCCGGCAGCTGACGTTCACCGAGCGCAGCGGACTTTCGGTGCGCGACGCGAGCGGACGGTTCGAAATGGGCCCGGCAGGCGTTTCGCTCTCCGGATTCGAACTCGGAACCGCCCGGTCCCGGCTCCGGGCCGACGTTTCGGCCGGACCCGGCATCCTGCGCACGGAGCCCCGCACGCCGCTCTCCGCCGCGCTTTCCGCCGACCTGAACACCCGGGAGATCGCCGATCTCTACCCGGCGGCGATCCCTCCGGCGCTGAACGACCGCACGGTCCGGGTGAAACTGACCGCGGCGGGAACCCTGGCCGACATCGGCCGGATCGGTCTCGACATATCGTCGCCCGGACACCTCGACTTCACCGCCAACGGCCGGGCGCAAAACCTCCTCGACCCCGAATCGCTGAACGCTTCGGCCCGTTTCGAAGGCGACTTCCGCGACATGGCCTTCCTCGTGGAGCTGCTGCCCGACTCGGCCCTGCGCCGCCGGGTGGCGATCCCCGACCGGATCGGACTTCGCGGCTCGGCCGCGGCGGACAGAGGTGCGTTCTCGGTCGCCTCGACACTCTCCGTCGGCGACGGCCGCATCGTTCTGGACGGGCGTCTCGATCCCCGGCAGGAGAGCTACGACGCCGAATTCCGGTGCGACAGCTTCCCGGCCGGCCGCTTCCTGCCGTCCGACTCGCTGGGGATGCTCGACCTCGCGCTGACCGCCCGGGGCGCCGGATTCGACCCGTTCAAAGCCCGGACCCGGGCGAACCTTCGGGCGCAGATCGACCATGCGGAGTACCGCGGTCACGACTTCGGCGGCATCGGGCTGGAGGCGGATTTGGAAGACCACCGTCTTTCGGGCGCCCTCTCCGACCGGGATTCGGCCCTGCGGATGTCGCTGACGCTCTCCGGTGCGCTGACCGAGGAGCGGCAGGAGGTGCGCCTCGCAGGCAGAATCGCCGATTTCGACCTCGCACAGATGGGCTTCGTCCCGGAGCGGCTCGGCGGTTCGTTCCTGCTCGACGCCGAGGCATCGGCGACCCGCTCCGGCAGCTATGCCGCCCGCGTGGGGCTGGACAGCATCGTGATCCGAAGCGGCTACCGCACCGACCGCATCCGCGCCACCAGCCTCTCGTTCGCGGCCGACACGGCCTCGACGCGGATCGAGGCGTCGTCCGGCGACCTGTCGCTGCGGTTCTCGTCGCGCAGTCCGCTGGACTCGCTGATCGCGGCCCTGACCCGGAGCGCCGACACGCTGGCACGCCAAATCCGCCTCCAGAAGGTCGATATGGAACAGCTGCAACCCGTGCTTCCCGACTTCGACCTGCAAGCCGCAGCCGGACGGAACAATATCCTGAACAACCTGCTGAAAACCCGGAAAGCCTCGTTCAAAGCGTTGGAAATCCGGGGCGGCAACCACGGTTCGCAGCCCGTTTCGCTCCGGATGCGCGTCGAAGGGCTCGCCTCGGGAGGCATCGTGCTGGACACCGTGAAGCTCGGCATCGCGCAGGAGGCGGAACGGCTGGCCTACTACCTCCGCGCGGCGAACACCCCCGGCAATCTCGACCATGTGGCGCAAGCCGCCCTGTACGGCAGTCTGGCGGGCAACACCGGCACGGTGAACCTCTGGCAGAAGAACCGTGCGGGCCGCGAAGGGTTCCGCTTCGGGTTCGACGTGACGTGGACCGACAGCCTGATCCGCGCGAGCGTCACGCCCCGCAACCCGCTCTTCGGCTTCGAACCCTGGGAGGTCAATCCCGGCAACTACCTCGTCTACCGCTTCGACAAACGGCTGGAAGCCGACCTCGACCTGACCCACGGCACCCAGCGGTTCGCGCTGCGGAGCGTCTCCGCCCCCGGCGCGCCCGACGGCATCCGGCTCGACATCGCCGGACTGAACATCGGTTCAATGCTGGAACTGCTCCCCTCGGCACCGCCCATCGACGGCGTGCTGGGCGCCGACGTGACGCTGCACCTCGCGCCGGACAGCCTGTGCCTCCGGGGCGACGTGTCGGTGTCGGAGCTCTCCTACGCAAAACAGCGTTTCGGGAATCTCGATTTCGGGCTCTTCTACGGTCAGGGCCGGGGACACCGGGCCGATGCACGGCTCCTGCTGGACGGCGCCGAGGCGCTGACCGTCGCGGGCGACTACCGCCCCGACCGCGAAAGCCCGCTCGACCTGACGGTCTCGGTTCCGGGACTTCCCCTGCGTCCGGTCAACATCTTCCTGCCCGAAGATCTGCTCCGCCTCTCGGGCGACCTCGGGGCGAAAGTGCACGTGCGGGGCACCTCCGACCGGCTGATACTCGACGGCGGCGTGCGGTTCGCGCAGACCGAGGTCCGCGTGCCGATGATCGGCACCTCGTTCCGGCTCTCGTCCGACACCATCCGCATCGCCGACAGCCGCGTGCGGTTCGACGACTACGCGATCACGGCCCCGAACAAAAATCCGCTGACGATCCGGGGCAGCGTCGATCTCTCGGACTTCGCCCGGATGAAGGCCGACCTCGCGCTGCGCGCCTCCGACTTCCAGTTCGTGAACGTCGCCCGCAAGGAGGGAGCCCCGGTCTACGGAAAAGCCTACCTCGATCTCGACGCCACGGCCCGGGGGCCGCTCGACGAACTCGTCGTCCGCGGCAGCCTCGCCCTGCTGGGCGGCACGGACATCAGTTACGTCATGCAGGACTCGCCGATGGAGGTGAAAGAGCGGCCGCAGAACGTCGTGTCGTTCGTGTCGTTCCGCGACCTCGACGCGCAGGAGCCCTCCGAAGCGGCCCCGGCGGTCCGGATCGGCGGTATGGACGTGCTGCTGAACGTCGATATCAACAGCGACGTGAAGGCCGGCGTGGACCTCTCGGCCAGCGGCGATAACCGCATCGACCTCCAGGGCGGCGGCAACCTGACCTACACGATGAATCCGCTGGGCGACGTGAGCCTCTCGGGCAAATACGTCCTCTCGGGCGGCACCGTGCGCTACAACCCGCCGGTCATCTCGCAGAAGATCTTCAAGATCACCCCCGACGGCTACGTCGAGTGGGTGGGGAACATCGCCGACCCAGCCTTCAACATCACGGCCGTCGAAACCGTCCGGACCAACGTCTCCTCGAACGACCAGGATGCGCGCCCGGTGAACTTCGACATCTCGATCAACATCCGCAACACGCTCAACGACCTCGCGGTGAGCTTCGACCTCGCGGCCCCCGAGGACCTCACGCTGCAAAACGAGCTGAACTCGCTCACGGCCGAACAGCGCGCCACGCAGGCGATGAACCTCCTGATCTACAACACCTACACGGGTCCCGGATCGACGGGCAAAGCCTCCTCGGAGAACCCGCTCAACTCGTTCATCCAAAAAGAGCTCAACCAGTGGGCGCAGAACAACCTGAAAGGCGTCGATCTCTCGTTCGGCATCAACTCCTACGGCGAGGACGACCCCAACGGCCAGCGCACCGACTACTCCTACCGCCTTTCGAAGAGCCTGTTCAGCAACCGCGTGCGGGCGGTCATCGGAGGCAAGATCAGCACCGACGCCGATCCGTCGCAGAACCTCAAGGAGAACCTGATCGACGACATCTCGCTGGAATACATGCTCACCAAACGGGACAACATGTACCTGCGCCTGTTCCGCCACACGGGCTACGAGAGCATCCTCGAAGGCGAGATCACCGAGACGGGCGTGGGCTTCGTCATCCGCAAGAAACTGCTGCGCCTAGGCGACCTGTTCCGGCTGACGAAGCGCAGCGCCGAAAAACGACAACGCAATGAGTCCGAAGAGCTTCCGAAATAGCGTCTTCCTGCTTGCGGCCGCCGCGCTGCTCGCAGCCTGCTCCACCACCCGGCGTCTGGGGGCGGGCGAGGTTCTGTACACGGGCGTGAAGAAAATCCGCATCGAGCCCGACTCGGGCGTCGTGCTCTCCTCGGCCGCCGAATCGGCCGTGAAGGAGCCCCTCTCCGTAGCCCCGAACAACCCGCTTTACAGCCCCTATCTGCGCACGCCGCTGCCGATCGGCCTCTGGGCGTGGAACTATTTCTACACGCCGAAAGAAAAGGGATTCAAATACTGGTTCTACAAGCGGCTGGCCAAACAGCCCGTGCTGATCTCCAAGGTGCAGCCCGAACTGCGCACCCGGGTCGCCGAGCAGGTTCTCGAAAACTACGGCTATTTCGGCTCCCGGGCCTCGGACTCCCTGCTCCACCGCAAGCACGGCCGCAAGGCCAAGGTGAACTATACGCTCCGGATCGCGCCGCCGTTCCGCTACTCGGAGATCACCTACCCGGCGGTCGAAGGCGGGCTGAAACCCCTGATCGACAGTCTGCACGCCACCTCGCTGCTCCGCACGGGCGCGCAATACAACCTCGACACCCTCACGCTCGAACGGCAGCGCATCGCGCGGCTCCTGCGCAACCGGGGCTACTACTATTTCCGTCCGGAGTATCTGGAATACCTCGCCGACACGACGATCTCGCCGCAACGGGTCGCCGTGCGGCTGAACCTCAAGCCAAACACCCCCGAGGTGGCCCTCAAACCCTACCGCGTGGGCGACATCACCGTCCGCCTGACCAACATCCGCCCCGGTCCGGCCGACACCCTCCGGCTGCGCAACGCCACGGTCATCGCCCAGCGTCCGATGAAGATACGGCCCGGAGTCCTCGCCCGGGCGCTCGCCCTCGAACCCGGCCAGCTCTTCACCGTCGATGCCCAGAGCCGCACGCAAACCAGCCTCAACAAACTGGGGATTTTCCGCTCGGTCAACCTGGGCGTCACGCCGCTCGACTCCCTGCGGGGCGCCGACACGCTCGACGTCACGCTCGACGCGCAGTTCGACTACCCGCTCGAAGCGGCCCTCGAGACCGACGTGACCACCAAGTCGAACAGCTTCATCGGCCCGGGCATCACCTTCAAGGTCAGCAACAACAACCTCTTCCGGGGCGGCGAGGTCCTCGCCCTGAAGCTCAACGGCTCCTACGAATGGCAGACGGGCAACCGGAACTCCGGAGGCCGCTCCTCGCGGCTGAACTCCTACGAACTGGGGCTGAACGCCAATCTCAACATCCCGCGACTGCTGCTGCCGGCATCCATGACGCGGCGCATGCGCTATCCGGGAAGCACCTCGTTCCAGCTGGGCGTGGACCTGATGAACCGTCCCAGCTTCTTCCGGCTGATCGCCTTCAGCGGCTCGGCGGGCTACAATTTCCAAACCTCGCCTTACAGCCGCCACGCGCTGACGGTCTTCAAGCTCACCTATAACAAACTGCTGCACACGACCGAATCCTTCGATCAGACGATGGACGAGAACCCGGCCATCGCCATGAGCTTCCGCAACCAGTTCGTGCCGTCGATCGGCTACACCTACACCTTCGACAAGAGCTACGGCGCCACGGGCAACCGCCGACTCTACTGGCAGAACAGCGTCACTTCGGCGGGCAATCTCCTCTCGGGCATTCTGCGGGCCTTCGGCGAGCGGCAGCCCCAGCACCTCTTCGGCAACCGATTCTCGCAGTTCGCCAAGGAGGTGAGCGAATTGAAGTTCTACCACCGCATCGGCCGCCGCAACAACTGGCTGGCAACGCGCCTGCTCGTCGGCGTGGGCTACGCCTACGGCAACTCGGAGGTGATGCCTTACAGCGAACAGTTCTACATCGGCGGCGCCAACAGCATCCGGGCCTTCACGGTGCGTTCGCTGGGCCCCGGCAGCTACCGCCCGCCCCGCGACGACCGCAACGGATACCTCGACCAGACGGGCGATTTCAAACTGGAGGCCAACGTCGAATACCGCTTCGGGCTCCTCGGGAAGCTCGGCGGAGCCGTATTCCTCGACGCCGGCAACATCTGGCTGCTGAAAAACGACCCCAAACGCCCCGGCGCGGAGCTGAAATGGAAAGGCTTCCTGAACGAGATCGCCTTGGGCACGGGCTTCGGACTGCGTTACGACATCAGCGTTCTGGTCATCCGCGCCGACCTCGGCATCGGCCTGCACACGCCCTATCCGAATCCGGACAAAAAGGGTTATTACAACATCTCCAGTTTCAAGGACGGCCTGGGCTTCCACCTGGCCATCGGCTATCCTTTCTGACCCGCACAGTCGATAATCCGGGGGCAAAACCGGTCCGACACAGGGCTTTCCGCAGAAAATCGGGGTCGCCATTTGCAGAATCGGGAAATATTGCGTACTTTTGGGGCATCTTTCGGAAAGATGCAGGAGTGGTTGAACTGGCCCGCCTGGAAAGCGAGTAAACCCCTAAAGGGTTTCAGGGGTTCGAATCCCCTTCTTTCCGCAAAATTGATTTCCAAACGAAAGGTTGCACAAAGTGCAACCTTTTTTGTTTTGGGAGCGGCGCAAATTCCTACCGGATAAAACTCGTCGCCACCCGCTCTTCGGGCTCCGGACGCCCCTCCCCGGCCAGCAGCCCCGCGCGAAGCACGCGCGCCATGTTGCGCGCCAGCACCCGCATCGTCTGCAATCCTTCGACATCCTGCGCCGCCTCGCCGGGCAGCCGTCCGTGAACGCTGTTCCAATACTGCGACGAGACGACAGGCATGTTCGAGATCGTGAAATACTTGTTCAGCCGGTCGAACGTCGCGCTCGCCCCGCCCCGGCGGCAGACAGCCACCGCAGCCGCAGGCTTGTAAGCCAGCAGGTTCCCGCAGGAGTAGAACAACCGGTCCAACAGTGCGCACAGCGATCCGTTCGGCCCGGCGTAGTAGACCGGCGACCCGACCACGAGGGCGTCGGCCCCGGCGAGTTTTTCACGCACTTCGTCGTAGAGCGCGTCGTTGAAGACGCAGCGGCCCAACTCCGCGCATTTCCCGCAGGCGATGCACCCCTGCACGGCCCGCGTGCCGATCGACACGATCTCGGCCCCGATGCCCTCGTCGCGGAGCGTGCGGGCCACTTCCGAAAGCGCGATGAAGGTGTTCCCCTCGCGCCGGGGGCTTCCGTTGATAAGCAGTACTTTCATGACAGCTATTTTTAATAAAGACACTCCCTGCACTTACCGCGCCGGAGACACGGCATTTCATCTATAATGAAAAAGGGGGATTCTTTCGAACCTCCCTCACTCTCAAACCTAACCGGAAATTACTCGGCCTTCTCGCAGCAGGGTTTCTCGGCGCAGGTTTTCGTCGAATCGCACTTCTCAGCGCAGCAAGCCTTCGTCGAGTCGCATTTCTCGGCGCAGCAAGCAGCAGCTTCGGTCGTGGCGGCAGCCTCGGCGGCGGCATTGTCAGCGGCCTTCTTGTTCGAATTGCCACAGCAGCTTACCATAGCGACGGCAGCCATGACGACAACAAAAGAGAAAATCTTTTTCATAGCGCTAAATGTTTAGAAATTAGTTGTTCTGTAACGCCGCAAAGATAGATATTCGCCCGAAATAAGCAAAGAAAAAACGCATATTTTTCAAAAACGGGCTTTTTCAGTCCAAAAGGTTCGAAATCGGGAACTCCTCGTTTTTCAGGAACGCCTTCGGAAAAGTCCCCGTCACGCGGCCTTTCAGGATCACGGCCTCCTCGTTGCTCAGACAGTCCCCGACCGAAACGACGAAATAGGGGATCTTGTAATCCATGTAGACCTTCACGCCCGGATAGGTCTCTTCGAAGAGTTTCTGGGCGGCGAAAGCCCCGTTGCGGGCCTCGGGTCCGTTGTCCGAGAAGATGCAGACGCGGAAGCCGCGCACCCGCAGCTGCTGTCCGGCGCGCACGGCCTCGGCCACGGCGCGCGCGGCGTCGCCGTGCTCCGCGACGGTCACCTGCGCCCGTCCGAAAAAGGCGGTGCCGGCGACGGGTTCGGCCAGACGCTGTTTGAAAGCGTCGAGCGACTGTGCGCGGAGCGAAACGGCCGCACACAGGAGCATCAGGGTAAGGATCGACAATCTGCGCATCACTTCAATTTGTTTTTAACGTCCTGCAACGTCAGGCCAAAGGTATTCAAAAAATCCGACAATGGCATCCTGTCGCGCGAAATTTTTACGGGCGCCGGGCCTCCGCGTCCCTCCAGGGCATAGGCGATGCCGACCTGCGAAAGGTCTCCCGCCTCGACTTTCCGGAGCAGCACGTAGAGCGCCAGCGGATCGGAGATTTTCACCCGCCACAGCGTCCGGAAACTGCCCGTCGTGCGCCGGGGCACCTCGACCGACTCGCGCAGCACGACCGTCCCCACACGCCCGTCGGCGTAGTAAACGTCGATTTCGGCCGTTTCGAGCTGCAACTTGTAGCCCGTGTTGTTCATCACCCGCACGACGATCTCAGCGCCGGTCAGCCCCTGGCGTTCGATCTTCTCGATCCCCTCGAAGCGGATGTTGCGCTGCGCCTTCTCGACGGCCTTGCGGCACGAAGCCGCCGACGCAGCCACAGCCAGCAGCAACAGGTATAACAGAAACTTTCTCATCGCTCTCCTATATATATCTGCGCGATCCCGCAACTCTGGCTCTTCGCCCGGCAGTTCCGGAACCCCGCCTTTTCCATCATCCCCAGAAACTCCGCCGGAGCGGGGAACTCCCCCACCGAAGCCGGCAGATACTCGTAGGCCCTTTTGTCGCGCGACACCAGTCCGCCGATGCGGGGCAATATCTTGTAGGAGTAGAACTCGTACAGCGCCCGGAACACCCGGTTGCGGGGCCGCGAGAACTCCAGGATAACGACTTTGCCCCCGGGCCTTATCGTGCGGGCCAGTTCGCAGAGCCCGGCCGCGAGGTCGCCGAAATTGCGCACCCCGAATGCGACGGTCGCCGCATCGACCGAGGCGTCGGCCACCTCCAGATGTTCGGCATCGCCCCGTTCGAGAACGATGCGGCTGTCCAGCCCCCGGGCCTCGACCTTGCGGCGCGCCACGGCGAGCATCTCCTCCGAAAGGTCCACGCCCATCACCTGCACGTCGCGGATGCGCCGCGCCAGGGCGATCGCCAGGTCGCCCGTGCCGGTCGCCACGTCGAGTATGCGGCGGGGATTCGCACGCCGCACCTCGTTCACCGCACGGCGGCGCCAGATGCGGTCGATGTTCACCGAAAGCGTATGGTTCAGCAGGTCGTACCGCGGCGCGATGTTGTCGAACATCTCGCGGACCTCCTCCTTCTTGGTCTGATCTGTGTTGTAGGGTTTCATTCGTATCTTATCGTTTCTTCGGGTTTCACGCCGGACACCACGGCCGTCGGGATCACCAGCAGGGCGACGATCGCGGCGACGAACCCGGCGTTCAGCGCCAGCCACCATCCCCATCCCAGCGACACGGGCACCTCCGAGAGCAGGTAGCCCTCCGAACTGAGTTTTATCAAATGGGTCCACTTCTGCACCAGACACAGCCCCAGCCCGACGGCGTTGCCCCACGCCAGTCCCCGCAGCGTGACGAAGCCCGCCCGCCAGAGGAAGATGCGCCGCAGTTCGCCGCTGCGCATCCCGAGAGCCTTCAGCAGACCGATCATTCGCGTGCGTTCGAGCACCAGAATCAGCAGCGCCGAGGCCATGTTGAAGAAGGCCACGACCAACATGATGACGATGATCACCGCGGCGTTCACGTCGTGGGCTTTCAGCCAGTCGAAGATGTTGGCGTAACGCTCCGTGACGCTCGTCACCGCGAGGTTCTCCGTTCCCTCCGCCTCGTCGTAGAGCAGCGTGCGGCCCAACGTGCGGGCGAAGGCGCCGGCGTCGCGCAGGTCGCGGGTCCGGATCTCGTAACCGGAGATCTCGTCCGGCCCCCAGTCCGAAAGCCGCTGCACGTTGCGGATGTCCGTGACGACCACCATGCCGTCCATCTCCTCCATCCCCGAGGCGTAGACGCCCGCCACCTTGAACCGGTCGCGGCGGGGCATCTCGCCCGGCTCGACGAAGAGCATCTCGACCTTGTCGCCCACCCCTAACAGCAGCCTGTCGGCCAGCGAACGCGACAGCAGGATGTCTTTCGTGCGTACCGAATCGCCCACGCGGGGCAGCTCGCCTTCGACGAGCCACTCGCGGAAATAAGACCAGTCGTAATCCCCCTCGACGCCTTTGAGCATCACCTCGCCCACGGCGTCGGCCGTGCGCACGATGCCGCCCTTCACGGCGTAGGGGGCCATCGCCTCGAACCCTTCGGTCGCGCGGATCAGCTCCTCGAGGTGCGCGCTGCGGTGCACGGGTTCCGAATCGAGGGCGTTAACGCCCCGCACGTCGGTCACCGAGACATGGGCGGCGAAGCCCGTCATCTTGTGCGCCACCTCGCGTTTGAACCCCATGATGACGGCCATCGCAAGGATCATCACAGCCGCACCCACAGCCACCGACACCACGGCGATACGCTCCATCACCCCGGGTTTGTTCTCCGGGGAGGGCTTCGCCATGCGGCGTGCGATGAAAAAGGCGAGATTCATGGCAACGGTTTTGCAGAAAATTTATGCAAAGAAACACATAAATTTCGTATTTCGGGTGTCGTAACGACACTTTTGTTTTACAAAGCCCCCGCAATCCGGTTTTGGAACAGCCCGGCTTTTTTGTACCGATTAACATCGTAACGACACTTATCATCCGGGAAGTATTTCGAAACCGCTCGTTTTTTCCTATCTTTGCGGCAAACAAAGGGTTCGATATGAAAAAGGAAGCTCTTATTACGGGTGCGACATCGGGCATCGGACGCGCCACGGCGCTGCGGCTTGCGAAAGAGGGGTATGCCGTCACGGCCACCGGACGGCGTGCCGAACGCCTCGCGGCGCTGAAAACCGAGATCGAAGCCGCGGGAGGCCGCTGCACGACGCTCGCGTTCGACGTGCGCTCCGAAGAGGAGGTGCGCCGGAATCTCGAACCGCTCGAAAGGGTCAATCTGCTGGTCAACAACGCGGGACTGGCCGCCGGGCTGGAACACATCGACCAAGGCGACACCCGCGACTGGGACGCCATGATCGACACCAACGTCAAGGGGCTGCTCTACGTCACGCGCGTCATCGCCCCGAAGATGGTCGCCGCAGGCGGCGGCCACATCTTCAACATCGGCTCGATCGCCGGAACCGAAGCCTACGAGAACGGTGCGGTCTACTGCGCCTCGAAGCACGCCGTGCACGCCATTTCGCAGTCGATGCGCGCCGACCTGCTGTCGGCCGGGATCAAGGTCACGGAAATTCGCCCGGGGATGGTCGAGACGGAGTTTTCCGAAGTCCGCTTCCACGGCGACAAGGAGCGCGCCGATGCGGTCTACGCGGGCGTCGAGCCCCTCACCGGCGACGACATCGCCGAAGCGATCGCATGGGCCGCACAATTACCCGCGCATATGAACGTTAATGATATGGTACTGATGCCCGCCCGACAGGCCGGAGCCTATTACACGTACCGCAAAACAAAATAGAGAACGCTATGACATTTCCTATGATTGCACTGCTCCAGGCAGGCTATTACGCAGAGCCCCACGCCGCACGCTACGACGCCGCGACGATGGGCATGTTCGTGCTGATCATCGCCATCGGCATCGTCGGCTTCATCGTGCAGGCGCGCCTGCAATCGGTGTTCAAGAAATATTCGAAGGTGCAGTTCCCGGGCGGCCTGACCGGCGCCGAGGTCGCCGAAAAGATGCTGCGCGACAACAACATCCACAACGTGAAAGTGACGCACGTGAGCGGCCACCTCACCGACCACTTCAATCCGCAGACGATGACCGTCAACCTGAGCGACTCGGTCTACTCTTCGACGAGCGTCGCAGCGGCGGCCGTCGCAGCCCACGAGTGCGGCCACGCCGTGCAGCACGCGCAGGGCTATGCGCCGCTGGTATTGCGTTCGCAGCTGGTTCCCGTCGTGCAGTTCGCCTCGTCGGCCGCCACGTGGGTCATCATCCTGGGCCTCGTGATCCTGGCCTCGACGCAGAACGAACTCCTCTGCTGGATCGGCGTGGGCATGATCGCCATGTCGGCGGTCTTCTCGCTCGTCACCCTGCCTGTGGAGTACAACGCCTCGGCCCGCGCCCTGGAGTGGCTCCAGGTCAGCCGCACGATGCAGGGCGCACAGCTCGCACAGGCCAAGGAGGCCCTCTCGTGGGCGGCCCGCACCTACCTCGTGGCGGCGCTGAGCGCCATCGCCTCGGTCCTCTACTACGTCTTCCTGATCCTCGGACGGCGCGACTGACCCGGCGATGAACTCCCCCGAAAAAGACTTCACCCACCGCAGCTGGCTGGCGACCGCGGCGCTTATCGCAGTGCTCGCAGCCGTCAGCTTCATTCCCCCGCAGAGCATCGGGAGCGTCAAACTGCGCCGCGCCAACATCCTCTCGGATGTCCTCGTCTTCGACGATGCGGCGGCGGCCGAACCCGCCGCCGAACCCGTACTCTTCGACGAGGAGGATTTCCACATCGACCTCGAAGCCGTCGCCGAACGCATCGAGGCCAACACCGCCCCGCGCGAAACGCAGGCCACCTATCGGTGGATCATCCCGCGGGACAGCCTCCGCGGCCCGCGACCCGAACCCGACCCGGCGCGCCTCACCGCGACGCCCGTTCCGATCGAGGATTACAGCGACAGCGGCCGCATCCGCGCCTTCTGCGACACGCTGCTCAACGCCCGGCGCCCGGTGCGCATCGCCTTCCTCGGCGACTCGTTCGTCGAGGGCGACATCCTCACCTCGGACCTGCGCGAACAACTCCAGACGGCCTTCGGGGAGCGGCCCGGCGGCGGTGCGGGATTCGCCCCGATGGCCTCGCCGCTGACGGCCTTCCGGCGCACGATCAAAACCCAGTCGAAAGGCTGGACGACCTACAACATCATGCAGCGCAAGGCCGCCCCGGAGAACCTGCGCAACCATTTCTACATCTCGGGATGGGTCAGCCAGCCCGCGGCGGGGGCATCGACCCGCTGGGAGAACACCGACTACCGCAAGCTGCTCGACTCGTGCGACGGAGCGCGCATCTTCTTCCTCTCGCCCCGCGACAGCCGTGTCGAGGTGACGCTCAACGACACCCTGCGCCGCGCGTTCGACATCACGGGCGACGCCGCCGTGCGTCAGATCGAGGTTTCGGCCCCGCACGTCCGCTCGCTCGCCTTCAAGGTGCTCTCCGGCACGGAGGGCTTCATCGGCTACGGCGCGATCTTCGAAGGCGGCGGCGTGGTGGTCGATAACTACTCGGTGCGCAGCAACAACGGTCAGGCGATGTTCTGGACCAACCCCTCGGTCAACGCCCGGATCAACGCCCTCACGGGCTACGATCTGGTGATCCTCCAATACGGGCTCAACATCATGCAGTCGGGCGTGAAGAGCTACACCAACTACGCGGCGCAGATCGAGAAGATGGTGGCCTTCGTCCGGAGCTGTTTCCCCCGCGCCGCGGTGCTGGTGCTGGGCGTCAGCGACCGTTCGACGAAGACCGACGCGGGCTTCGAACCGATGGACGCCATCCCCTACATGCTCGACGTTCAGCGCCAGGCGGCCCGGAACACGGGTGCGGCTTTCTGGCCCACGTGCGACGCCATGCGCGCACAAGGGGGCATGGAGCAGTTCGTGAAGAACGGCTGGGCCGGCAAGGACTACACCCACATCAACTACGCCGGCGGACGCCGCGTGGCGTGGGCACTGTTCGACGCCCTCAACGCCGAAGCCTGCGCGCTCCATGCCGAACAACGGGCCGCCGAACTGCGCCGGCAGGCCGAAGCCGCCGTGCTCGACTCCCTGCAAAAGGCGCGCATCGAACGCAGCCTGCTGCCCGCCGCAGCCCCCGAACCGCTTAAACCGCCGATACGATGACGCTTCCCGCGACAGACGGATTCTGGGACAAAGTGCTGGCTCTGCTGACCTACGACGCCTCGTCGCCGCTGATCTTCAGCAGCGGGCTGTTTCTCTTCCTGTTCGCGGGGTTCCTGCTCGTTTACAGCGCCTTCCGCCGCGCGCCGATGGCCCGCATCGTCTATGTCATCGCCTTCTCGCTCTACTTCTACTACAAGTCGAGCGGCATCTATTTCCTGCTGCTGGTCTTTGCCGCGGCGAGCGATTTCCTGATCGCGCGCGGCATCTTCCGCACCCGCTCCAAAAGCCTGAAACGCTGGCTGATGGTGCTGAGCGTGGCCGTCAACCTCGGCATGCTCGGCTACTTCAAGTACACCAACTTCTTCATCGACATCTCCAACCAGCTGTTCGGGCAGGGATTCCTGCAATTCCGGAACATCTTCCTGCCGGTCGGCATCTCGTTCTTCGTCTTCCAGTCGATGAGCTACACCATAGACATCTACCGCGGCCAGCTGAAACCCCTGTCGAACTGGCTCGACTATCTCTTCTATCTGTCGTTCTTTCCGCAGTTAGTGGCCGGCCCGATCGTCCGGGCCCGGGACTTCATTCCCCAGATCCGGCAGAATCCGATCGTCGTCACCCGCGAGATGTTCGGCACGGGCGTCTTTCTGATCCTCACGGGTCTGTTCAAGAAGGCGATCATCTCGGACTACATCTCGCTCAATTTCGTTGACCGCATCTTCGACGAGCCCCTGCTCTACTCCGGATTCGAGTGCCTGATGGGCATTTACGGCTACGCGCTGCAAATCTACTGCGACTTCTCGGGCTATTCGGACATGGCCATCGGCATCGCCCTGCTGCTGGGATTCCGCTTCCCGAAGAATTTCGACGCCCCCTACAAATCGGCGACGATCACCGAATTCTGGCGGCGGTGGCACATCTCGCTCTCGTCGTGGCTGCGCGACTACCTCTACATCTCGCTGGGCGGCAACCGCAAGGGCCGCATCCGGACCTACGGCAACCTGCTGCTGACGATGCTGTTAGGCGGACTGTGGCACGGCGCGGCCGTGCGCTTCATCCTCTGGGGCGGACTCCACGGCGCGGCGCTGGCCCTGCACAAACTGTGGATGTCGGTCGTTCCGGGCGCCAAGGCCACCGGGGCCCAGATGCACTGGTGGAGCCGTGCGGCGGGCATCTTCCTCACGTTCAACATCGTCTGCTTCGGGTGGCTGATGTTCCGCGCCGAGTCGATGCAGACCGTTCAGCTGATGCTGCACCAGATTTTCGAGAACTTCAACGCCCCGATGATTCCGCAGGTGCTGGCGGGCTATGCCTCCGTCTTCGCGCTGATCGCCGCGGGCTACGTCCTCCACCTGCTTCCGGGCCGGGTGGACGCCCTGGCGCAACGGATCGTGGTCCACGCGCCGCTGGTGCTGCAAGTGATGATGGCCGCGGCGATGATTTGGTGCGTCATGCAGATCAAATCCAGCGACATACAGCCGTTTATCTATTTCCAATTCTAAGTGACCGATGTACGACTTCGACCATCAACTGTTTCTCGACCTGAATTTCGACGGCGGCCCCTGCATGGACCGCCTGATGCTGACCGTCTCGGGTACGGCGATGTGGCTTCCGCTCTATGCGCTGATTCTGTGGCTCGTCTGGCGGCGCGGCGGATGGCGCGGCGTCATCGTCTTCACGGTGCTGATGATCGCGGCGCTGGCCCTCGCGGACATGGTTTCGGGCATGTTCAAGAGCAACGGAGTGCTGGGCGGCCTGCTGCCGGGCTTCGAGCCGCGCTGGCGGCCGATGTTCACCCCCTCGCTCGAAGGGCTGGAGATCGCTCCCGACTCGCTGCGGGCGCTGCGCATGGCCGGCACGCCCGGCGACTGGACGGTTCACGTTCCGGTCGAAGCCGTGAGCGGCCGCTACGGAACGGTCTCGGCCCATGCGGCTACGATCGTCGCGCTGACCGTGCTGTCGGCGGCGGCGATTCGCCGGCGGTGGTTCACGGCGCTGATGCTCTTCTGCACCGTACTGATCTGCTATTCGCGCATCTACCTGGGCAAACACTTCCCGATGGACCTCGTGTGGGGCACGCTCGTCGGGGCGGCACTCGGATGGGCCGCATACCTGGCCTACCGGACACTGTCCTGCCAAAAAAAGGAGCTGCGATAGCAGCTCCTTTCCGTTTCCGTCGTCCGGATCAGAATCCCCAATCGGCAGGGTTGTAGGAGGCTTTGACACTCTCGTCCACATCCGGGAAGAAGGTGAACCCGGTCTTCTCTTCGATCTCTTTCACCGAGCGCAAATAGCTCTTATCGAGCGTCGGCGATGAAGAACCGCCGATCTGATCGGCATGTTCGAACCAGAAACCCACAGCCTTCAGTTCCGAAGCTGCACACTCCTGAATCGGCTTTCTGAGGTTGCCGCTGCGGGTGCGCAACAACAGTTTGTAGTAATGGGTCGGCACGATGCACTCTTTCGAGTATCCGGGCACATAGTAACGCACCCGCGTATCGCCGGAACCATTCCAGCAACTCGCATCGCGGGCAACCATGTCATCGTTCTCGAAATAGGCTCCCGAAACACAGTAAAGCGTATCGGAGCAGACATATCTATCCAATATCCGCTTCTCGGCATCGCCCCATACCTTGTCGAAAGCCGTGCGGCCCTGCGGCGAGATATTGCCGGGATAGAAAGTCTGCGTATTGATCTCCGCCGGATTGTTCTTGTCGCCGCATCCCCGGTAACTCGACGCCAGCATGTGCCCGCGAATCCATTGCTTGTCGATGCTCTCGGAATAAAGCGACATCGCCCGGTTGTTGTTCACCGCCAACGGATAGATGATGGCCTGCTCCGTCTCGGTCATCGAAGGATCGCGCGTCCACGGATCCGTAGCGGGGCGCGTAGTGCCGCCCTCCTGATAGCAGGCGTGCTGCGGATGGGCGATCCACAACGGGCAATGGCGCTGCGTATCATAGCAATACGTATAATTGCGCAGATACTGTTTGGTGGTTACGGTCGAGGCCCAGAAAGTGTGGATTTTCTTGCCGGTCATGTCGGCGGGCGTCGCAGGAAGTTCCGCCCAGCGGTATCCGGCAGCCCCGGCGAACGTAATATTCACATTCCCGGTCTTGGCCCCGGGGCCTTCGCCGGCCGTGACGGTCAGCGTGCAGCGCACCCCTTCGGGAGCGGCCGTAACGGTGATCGTGCCGTCGCCCGTACCCGAAGCGGGCGCAAACACGAGCGCCGGATCGGAACACGACGCACTCCACGAAGCGTTGGAGGTCACCGTGATGCGGTTGGTGCCCGCAGGGTCGAAGCGCAGGTCGGCGGGAGCGAGCGAAAGCGTCACTTCGGCAGAAGCCGCGGCGCGGGTCACGGTGATGGTTTTGCCGGAAGCCTTGCCCGCAGCGGTGCGCACCCCGACTTCGACAGACGTTCCCCGGGGCATGTCCAGCACCCGGAAGGTCCCGTTGCCGACGCCCGCCGAAGGATCGACCGTCACGGCCGCCGAGGCAGGCTCCCAATAGACCTGCCACGCGCCGTTGGCCATCACGCGGACGGCATTGTTGGCGGCGTCGGTTTCGTCGAAGGTGAAAGATTCGGATTCGACGGCGGCATAGGAGTCGTCCGAAGAGTCGTCACCGCCGCAGGAGGCGAAAAACAGCAGACTGCCCAAAAGAATCCCCATAACCCGCGGGGGGGGGTAATTCAGCCGATTGCGAAAAAAGGAGTCGAGTTGTTTCATAGACTGGCATTTAATTAGACACAACGGACAAATTTAATCATTCCGGGAAAATAAACAAACAAAAAAACGGTTTCGGGACAGGGAGGGCAGAGGAATGGCGAAACAGTTGCTATTTTGCCCATTTTTCACTAATTTTGCGGGGTTGCACGAGAAAACATCAAAAACATACGATATGGCACTCGAACTCAGCGAACAGGAACAGCTTCGCAGACAGTCGCTCACGGCGCTCCGTGAATTGGGCATCGAGCCCTACCCCGCCGCCCGCTACGAGGTGACGGCCACGGCGCGCGAGATCGCCGACAACTACGACGACACCGAAAAGAATTTCCAGGAGGTGCGCATCGCCGGCCGCATCATGTCGCGCCGCATCATGGGCAGCGCCTCGTTCTTCGAACTGCAAGACCACACGGGCCGCATTCAGGTCTACATCCGCCGCGACGACGTATGCCCCGAAGGCGATCCGACGCTCTACAACACGGTCTTCAAGAAACTGCTCGACATCGGCGACTTCGTGGGCGTCGAGGGCTTCGCGTTCCGCACCAACACCGGCGAGCTGTCGGTGCACTGCCGCCGGTTCACCGTGCTGTCGAAGTCGATCCGCCCGCTGCCCGTCGTCAAGGAGAAGGACGGCAAGACGTTCGACGCCTTCACCGACCCGGAGGTGCGCTACCGCCAGCGGTATCTGGACCTGATCGTCAACCCGCAGGTGAAGGAAACCTTCGTCCGCCGCGCCAAGATCATGGCCACGATGCGCGAATTCTTCAATTCGAAGGGCTATATCGAAGTCGAAACCCCGATCCTGCAACCCATTCCGGGCGGCGCATCGGCGCGTCCGTTCATCACGCACCACAACTCGCTCGACATAGACCTCTACCTGCGCATCGCCACGGAGCTCTACCTCAAAAAGCTGATCGTCGGCGGATTCGACGGCGTGTACGAGTTCGGCAAGAACTTCCGCAACGAGGGCATGGACCGCACGCACAACCCCGAATTCACGTGCATGGAGATCTACGTGGCCTACAAGGACTACCTCTGGATGATGGAGTTCACCGAGCAGATGCTCGAACGGGTGGCCGTGGCCGTGAACGGCACCACGGAGCTGACGATCGACGACAAGGCGATCTCGTTCAAGGCCCCGTTCCGCCGCCTGACGATGACCGACGCCATCCGCGAGAAGACCGGCTACGACATCACGGGCCGCACGGAAGAGGAGCTGCGCGAAGCCTGCAAGCGACTCAACGTCGAGGTGGACGAAACCTACGGCAAAGGCAAGCTGATCGACGCCATCTTCGGACAGTACTGCGAGGAGGAGCTCATCCAGCCCACCTTCATCACGGACTATCCGCGCGAGATGTCGCCGCTGTGCAAGCGCCACCGCTCGAATCCCGACCTGACGGAGCGTTTCGAACTGTTCGTCAACGGCAAGGAGCTCTGCAACGCCTACTCCGAGCTGAACGACCCGATCGACCAGCTGGAGCGTTTCCAGGAGCAGCTGCGACTCTCGGAGAAGGGCGACGACGAAGCCATGTTCATCGACATGGATTTCGTGCGCGCGCTGGAATACGGCATGCCGACCTGCTCGGGAATGGGCATCGGCATCGACCGCCTGACGATGTTCATGACCGACCAGACGTCGATCCAGGACGTGCTGTTCTTCCCCCAGATGCGCCCCGAGAAGAAGGTCGTGAGCGATCCCGTGGAGGCCTACACCGCCATCGGGGTCCCCGAAGAGTGGGTTCCGGTGATTCAGAAGATGGGCTACCTGACAGTCGAGTCGCTGAAAAAACTCGCCCCCGGGAAATTCTTCAACGACCTGTGCGGATTCAACAAGAAGAACAAGCTCGGGCTGAAAGCCCCCTCGATCGACGAGGTAAAGAAATGGTGTACTGAGGAGAACTAATTCACTATAAAATATTCAGGAAAATGAGAAAGAAAATTGTTGCCGGCAACTGGAAGATGAACACGCTTCCCGCCGAAGGTGTCGAACTAGCCAAAGGCGTCGTAGCAGGCCGCGGAGAGGTTTGCTCGTGCGTGAACTTCATCGTATGCCCGCCGTTCACCCATCTGTCGATGGTGGCCGAGGCCCTGAAGGGTTCGGACATCGCACTCGGCGCACAGGACTGCGCAACGGAGGCCAAAGGCGCCTACACGGGCGAAATCGCCGCGTCGATGATCGCCGCACTGGGCTGCAAGTACGTGATCCTCGGCCACTCGGAGCGCCGCCAGTATTACGGCGAGACCTCCGCAACGCTCAACAAGAAGATGGCGCAGGCTTATGCCAACGGACTGGTTCCCATCTACTGCGTAGGCGAGAACCTCGAAGAGCGTGAGGCCGGCAAGCACTTCGACGTGGTGAAAGCCCAGATCGAGGAGGTGGTTTACAACCTCACCGCAGAGCAGTACAAGGAGCTGGTGATCGCCTACGAGCCCGTGTGGGCCATCGGCACCGGCAAGACCGCAACGGCCGAGCAGGCACAGGAGATCCACGCCTACATCCGCGAGGTACTGGCTGCCAAATTCGGCGCCGCAGCCCAGGAGACGGCGATTCTTTACGGCGGTTCGTGCAAGCCTTCGAACGCAGCCGAGATCTTCGCCAAAGAGGATGTTGACGGCGGTCTGATCGGCGGCGCAGCCCTCAAAGCCGAGGATTTCCTCGCCATCGGCAAGGGATTCTCGAAGTAATCCGCACGCCCTGCAAGGCAAATCCCCGATCCTTTTCGGATTGGGGATTTTTCATGGCGCCCGTCCCGAAGCGGATGCGGCGAGACAGCCCCACGGTTCCGACGCCGCGCACAGAAAGCCGACGCCCCGGGCACAGATGTTCAGCCACGGCACCGGAGAACTGCGTTTCCGGCTTGTGCATTCGGCCGCAAATCGCTATCTTTGTATCATAAACCCGCGCTCGGGCAGACGGTCTCCGGACCCCGGACCTGCCCGGCCGAAAACCGATTCCATGAAAATGAAACACATCTTCATCCTCCTGCTGGCCGCGATCTCCATAACGGCCTGCAACCGCACCGCCAACGCCGGCGGCGAAACCCTGACGGTCGATGAACTGCTCGCCGATGCCGATGCCCTGGTGGGCGACACCGTACGTGTGGAAGGGCTCTGCGTCAGCACCTGCGGCCACGGCAGCACCCACATCACCCTTATGGGCAGCGACACGACGCAAGTGATCGAAGCGCTGGCCGACGAACGCATGCAGTCGTTCGATCCGCTGATCTCCAACCGCACGGTAGCCGTCGAAGGCGTCGTGGCGGAACAGCGCGTCGAACTGCCGTTCCTCGACGACTGGGAGATGCGCCTCGATGCCAGCATCGAGGGCGGCAAGGGCAATCCCGAAGCCGTAGCGGTGCTCAAAGGGCAGATCCGCGAACTCCGCGACTCGATCGCCGCCCGCCGTGCACGCGAAGGCAAGGAGTATTGGAGCATTTACCGCATCGAAACGTTCGCCTGCCATGCAATCGACGACGAAGCCGGGCGCTAAACGAGGCTCGCAGATTCGCCGGTGGGCGCGGATCATCCACCGTGACCTTTCCTACTTTTTCGCAGGCGTGGTGGTGGTTTACGCCGTATCGGGCATCGTGCTGAACCACAAACGCGACTTCAACAGCAACTATTCGGTCCGCCGCACGGAATTGCAGATGCCGGGCACCTATCCCGCCCCGGCCGAAACCAGCCGAGAGCAGGCCGAAGAGCTGCTCCGTGCAGCCGATCCCGAAGCGCGCTACGTGAAGCACTACGCCAGCGGCGAACAACGGGTAAAGGTCTTCGTCGCAGGGGGCTCCGTACTCGAAGTGGACATGCAGAACGGCCGGGCGGTCTACGAAAAGCTGACCAAAAGGCCCGTCATCAGTTCGATGAACCGTCTGCACTATAACCCCAACCGGTGGTGGACCCGTTTTTCCGACATTTTCGCCGCATCGCTGCTCGTCATCACGCTCACGGGGCTGGTGATGGTTCCGGGGCGCAACGGACTGCGGGGCCGGGGAGGCATCGAACTCGCGGCGGGCATCGCCGTGCCGATCCTCTTCCTGCTCTTCCTGTAAGACACGCCGGGACAAGACACGAAACGGGGCGGTCGTTCGATACGACCGCCCCGCTGTTTTCAGGACCGAACCGCTTACGCCCCGGCCTGCGTTACTTTCATGCGGAAAAGCTCCTTATTATTCTCTCCCACCAGGATTACATCCAGTTTGCGTTCTGCGCCGGTGTTCACAGTCTCGGGATAGAGAGTTACATTCCCCATATTATCCCGCTCAGCATAAAGCCAAGGCTCTGCCACGACCTCCGAGGTACCTTCGGTAACCACTTTTACGAGGAAAGAGCCCTCGCTCTCAGTTCCGAACTCCTGCTTAGCAGCCTGCGTGGCATCTTTAGCAAAGTTCACGGAAAGATTAGTAGAAAGTTCAGCCCAAGAGTCCATATCGTGAACGGTCAACGACGTTGCCAAAGGCGCATCTTGATTGAGCCAAATCTGAATCGGCTCCGCATTACCTGCCGAAATCTTCACCAAAGCCCCACTCTGCATCAAGGACTGCGTATTGGGAAGGAAATTCACGATCAGAGCATCGCCATTAACACCCGAACTCTTCTTGAGCGTACAATAAGTCGGCAATTCCTCTTCATCGGTAATAGGATCGCCCATAAAATCGCAAAATTCGGCGGTCCAAAGGTGCGCATTGGTAGTCACCGTAGTTACGGTCACATCCCCGCCCGCTGCAGGAGCCGTAAAAGAATAAGACCCATAGACTGCCTCGAGATCGACCGACAGGGTCGCATCTACCGGCTCGGGGAAGTCCTGCGTCACGGTGAACTCCACGGGAGTTACCGTTCCGGCCGAAATACGGTATTTGGCCGTACGCTCCTCGGTGGTCAGGTTGCTTGCAGGAGCCACCTTGATCTGAGTGGCGCTCTGGACCGTCACCACGCACCACTCGGCTTTCTCCTCGCCTTCGGCCAACACCTGCTCGACCGTGACCGTCGAAGCATCGGTGTCGAGCGCAATGACCTGCGCCTCGGGAGAGGTCGCCACGAACGTCAGCGCAGCCTGCGCCGGATCGGCCAGCGCGAGTTTGGTCACGACGGGCTGATCGTCGCCGTCGTCGGAACACCCGGCGAATGTCAACGCAACCAAAGCGAACGCCGGAATCAGAAATTTCATCTTTTTCATAACCTAACGAATATTAAAATTGGACTATAATTTTGCATTCTTGAACGCCGATTCGATCTTCAGGATCTGGAATTCGTAGAAATCCCGCGTGCGGGCGTCGCCCGAACCCCGGCGCTGTTTGTAGAGGCTCAGCACCCGGCGAAGCGTCGCCGCGTAGAGCGGCTGTCCCACCTGCGCCGAAAGCGACGGACCTTTCATGTCGTGACGATAGTAGGAGATCTCCCCGGCCGAGGCGTGGTCGTGGCGGCATTCGGGATGGTTGCAGACGAACGGAGGCAGCGCCTCGTCGGCCAGCTGCGCCAGCAGGGCGCTTCCGTCGTCGGCCAGTCCCTTGCCCAGTTGGAGCGCCGTACCCGAAGGGCCTGTCAATCCGCTGTTTTTGAGCAGCGCGGCCACGGCGGCACCTTGCAAATTCATCTCCTCGACAGTCAGCGAACCGCCCCTGACGGCCGAAGCGAAGACCGTATTGTAGGCGTCGTTCAGATAGGTGTCCACGCGATAGATCCCCTTCTGGCCCGAGCGCTCGCCCTGATAGATGCTGCCCAGGGTCGCAGGGCTGAAAATCTTGCCGGCGACACCCGAAGCCGCGTTGTCGAGGATCGTGGAGGGCTGGCCCAGTTTGTCCATCAGCTCCTGGGGCAGCAGCCACGCACGCGCCGTAAGCACCTGATCGACCAGCCATTTCATAGCCTGCTTCTGCCGTTCGGCGGGAATGTAGCTCAGGGCGCGCAGCGGGCGTCCGTCCTGCACGAGGTCCTTGTACTCCACGCCGCCCAGATAGGGCATCACGTGCATCAGATAACGCGTGTACTGGCCGATCACGGCGGCATACATCGACTGGATATTCTTATAATCGCGGTTCTCCTCGGCGAACCAGTCGCAGAGGTTGGCGATCATGTACTTGCAGTTCTCGATACCGTAATTGCCCGCCTTGATATGGTCGTTGCCCAGGTCCTCCGACTGGTCGGTGGGATCGAGCGTCAGGAAAATCTGCTGTGCGCCGAACTCGTACATGGGGTCGTCGCGCTTGGCGGCCAGCAGCTCGTTGAGCAACGGCAGCTCCTCTTCGGCGTCGCGCGTCTTCTCGAAGATGCGGTATCCCCAGTTGATGGCGTGGATGTCGTAGACGCCGACCAAGGGCGGCACCATCCGCACGCCGCGCTCGAAATCGCCGCGCTGGGCGATATAGTTGTTGCGCGCGTAATCCATGATCGAAGGAGTCGTACCGTATTTCTGCGTGAACGACGGACTGCGCAGCGAATCCACCGGGAAGGAGTAGCTCGCCCCCATGTTGTGCATCAGTCCCAGCGTGTGGCCCACCTCGTGAGCGGCCACGTAGCGCAGCGACTCGCACATCACGTCGTCGTCGAAGACCTGCTTGCGCACGCGCGGATCGACGGCTCCCGTCTGGGCGAAACGCCAGTTGTGCACCAGCGAAATGACATTGTGGTACCAGATAACGTCGGCCACCAGAATCTCGCCCGTGCGGGGATCGGTGTAGCTCGGGCCCATGGCGTTGGCCACGTCGGTAACAGCGTAGCGGATGCAGTTGTAGCGGATGTCGTCGGGATCGAACGACGGATCGTCGGGATAGTCGCGGGCCTCCATCACGTTCTTGAAACCGGCGGCCTCGAAAGCCTTGTTCCAGTCCTCGATGCCCAGCTTCACCACCTCGCGCCACTTGTCGGGGAAAGC
Organism: Alistipes senegalensis JC50; assembly: GCF_025145645.1. Taxonomy (NCBI): domain Bacteria; kingdom Pseudomonadati; phylum Bacteroidota; class Bacteroidia; order Bacteroidales; family Rikenellaceae; genus Alistipes; species Alistipes senegalensis. The sequence continues at coordinate 1,432,267 of NZ_CP102252.1, forward strand.
GTCGTCAACGTAGAAGACGATTTTGCGCTCGGGCTCGACCAGTTCGCCGCGGAAGTATTTCTCCCATTCGCCCTCCTTCGGCTCGATGCGCCAGCGGTGGATCATCTCATGCGTCAGCAGCTTGTCCTTCGACGAGGTGTAGGTGTAATATTTCGAGCTGAAATAACCCACGCGGTTGTCCTGCCAGCGAACCTTCATCGGCTCCTCGGGCAGTTCGAGAATCGACCGCCGCACGGTCACCGTGTAGCCGTCCGGCTCGGAGTTGTAATTGAGGATGCTGGTGATTTCGAGGTTCTTTTCGAAGACCTTGACCTCCTTGAGCTTCGATCCGGCGGCATCGTACGTCGCACTCATCTCGCCCGGAACCAGCGGGCTCTGGCGGATCGGCGTGAGCAGCTTGTCATTCGACACGAAGAACGAGGTCACGTCGATCAGCAGCGTGTCGTTGCGCGAAGCCTTGATCTTGAAGGTCCGGGTGATGGGGTCCTGCACGTTGCGGCGGAACGACTTCTCGATGGGGTCGTTCGGCGCCACGCGCTCCCAGTGGTTGACCTTGTGGAGATAGACGTTGGAGGTATCGGCCGAGAAGCGGATCATGAACGGATCGCCCAGCATCTGCCCGGCCACGAAATTGGAATTCTGGCTGATCTCCGAAATCCGGTTGGCCAGCAGATAGCTGGCTTTGAGGTTGCGGGGCGTGACGGCCAGCAGCAGTTCGCCCGTCTTCGTCAGATAGTAGTCGAACAGGCCGCTGCCTTTCCGGGCGCCCTTGACGGCCTTGTCGAATTTGTCCTCTTTCTTCACGGAGTCCGTCTTCTCGACCTTCGCGGCCTTCTTTTTCTTACTGGAGAAGGGCCACATCTGCTCCGCGTGCAACGGGCTGCAAGCCAAGAGCACGGCGGTTGCAGCCAGAATCAGTTGTTTATTCATATTCATCGGATGTTGTGTGTGTTACAGTTCCTTGAACCACAGCGAACGGATGCGCTGGAATCCCGTCCAATCGGTATTTTCGTCGGCCTGGAGTTCGATCCGGTCGGCGGTGTCCGCCACCGCATACTTGCGGATGCGGCCGCTGTCCGGAGTGCCCGCCTCGTAGGTGCAGACATAAACGCAATCGCTGTTGCCTTCGGCCACGGTGTGGATGTCGCCGTGGATCTGCGTGATCTCCGCGGGCGAGAAATCCAGCAGCTGCACGGGCTTCCGGCCATTGCGGAAATCGTAGCCATAGAGCACGCCGCCCACCGAGTAAAGCATATAGCCGTGCTGCGAGGTCATGCACCAGTTCGCGGCCTCCGCCACGGGAACCGAAGCGTCGATCTCGTAACGCGCCCCCTTGCTGGGACCCGACCGCAGGCAGGCGTAGGTGTAGATCCAGTATTTCCCTGCCGGGGCGTCGTGCAGGATCGTAGCCGACTGCCCCGAAAGGAAGCGCGAATTGACGGTCGTCACATAATCCAGCCCCGTCCGCCAGGGGAACAGGGCGAGGTCCGATTCGGTGTCGGCGGCGTTCCGCAGGGTTTCGTCGTTGCGCATCAGGTAGCAGAAACGCTTGTCGTCGTCGTTGTAGAGCATGACGGTGGTGATGGACCCGGCGCCGCTTCCGCCGCTCAGGTTGTAGGCGATCCGGTCGCCGATGCGCACGTAGTCGTAGCTCTCGGCATAACGGTTGACCGGATTGCCGAAATAGCCCGTGTTGACCGAAGAAATGCTGTATACGTACGCGTAGCCGTCCACCAGAAAGATGCGGAACTTGTCGTCGATCTGGATCATGTCCGAAGCGGCGGTCTCCGTCAGGTACTGCGGATTGGCGAAGTAGTTGCGCATGACGGTATAGTCGTCCGTTCCGAAAGATTCGCGGTCGTAGAGGAAACTCCCCTCTCCGGTCGAAAGGTAGATGCGCCCGTGCACCAGCGAAGTGTACTCGTTGTTGTCGCACCAGATGCGCAGGGGATTGCGGTGGCGGGTGTCGTCCCTGACCACGTCGCGTTGAAGCAGCGTATCGCGGCTGATCGACACCATGTCCACGACGGCGGCGCCCTCCTCGTCCTCGGCGGCGACCAGCCAGCCGCGCGTATAGGCCGTGCTGACCGAGATCGTGGTGCTGCGGCTGAACATCAGTCCCGTCGCGGGGTCGGTGATGCGCAGCAGCAGCGAATAGTCGTCGCTGGGCAGGTTCACGGCGTAGTCCAGATCGCGCGTCCGGGCGATCGTGGTGCGCTCGCCCGGATTGCGGACCTGACCGACGACCACCCATTCGTATTCGTAACTCCCGGTCAGCCCGGGGTCCTGCGACGCGGTGATGTAGGGGCTGATTTTCAGTTCGTCGATGCCCGAACGCAATTTGTATTCCACGCCCTCGAAGCCCCGGGCCCCGATGACGATTTCATTGATCTCGCGGTAATCGTAATTCCCCTTGTCGCCGTAGCAGCCGCCCAGCAGCAGAAGGAGTGCGGAAACCGCGAACAAACAGCTCTTTTTCATAGGCTCTGAATCATTATTCGGCCGAATCCGGTCCGGATTCCATTTTGACGGGATTGCCCTCCCCGTCGAGATAGTCCTCATAGACGGTCCGCCCGGCGCGCTCCTCCCCGTCGAGGTAGCGGCGGAAATTCTGTCCCAGCACCTTGCGTTCGACGTACGACAGGGCGTCCGGCTGGAAATCGGCGAGCGTCAGGTCGAAGACGCTGCACATGAGTTTGATCTTCTTGTCCGAATAGGGTCCGTAGAACTGGTCCGACCACCCGTCGAGCCGCACGTACTTGTCGCTCACCGTGACGGTGTGGCGCAGCACGTCCGTACCCACGGTCTCGGTCCCGTTCACCGGGAGCCAGGCGCTCAGCGGCAGGTCGAACTGCTCGTTGGGAAGCAGTTCGAGCGTGAGCGTCAGCTCCTTCCCGTCGAGCGAGGCCCGGCGGAAAAACCGGATCGGAATGTAACCGTAAACCTCGCCCGCCGCGACGACGCAGTCGCCCTCGGGCAGTTCGTAGTCGTGTCCCTCCTGCGCCGTGGTCCGGTCGGCGACGGTGCGGAAGGCAAAGGCGCGCGGATAGTCGGCCACCGAACCGATGACCTTGACCCGCAGTTGCAGGGTCTGTTCGTCGGTTCCGCTGGGCAGCAGCGCGAACGGGAGGCTCGAATCGGCGGTGTAGCGCGGGTTCTCCTCGTCGCTGCCCGATTGCAGCATGGCGAAATAGATTCCCGTCTGCCCGTCGTAGGTCCGGATGGATTCGTTGCAGGCCCCCAACGCGAGGGCCGCGGCAGCGAGCGCCGGAATCAGTCCGTATCGGTTGTAATTTTTCATGTCGAACGCTATTTATGGTGCTCCTGTTCCTTCTCGGGCAGCGCGAAGAGGTAATTCGCCGGGTCGAACTCCAAATAGCCGCCGTTGTTGCTGTACACTTTCCGGATCGAGGTCTTGCGCAGACGCTTGTAGTACCAGAAGAGCTGCCCCTCGCCGACGAATTCGCGGATGTACTCCTCCGTGAGATCGTTGCTCAGCGTTCCCGTCGCGGGCAGCGAGGTCGCCTTGCGGGCCGAGCGCAGCGCGTTGAGCCACCCGTAGGCCGTCGCCTTGGAGTCCTCGCACTCGGCGGCGATCAGGTACATCTCCGCCATCCGGACGACGGGGACCATCGAGGCGTAACCCAGGTCCATGTCCTGCACCTGCCCGTATTTGACGAAGAAACGCTGGTCCACGCCCTCGGTATTCTTGAGCGTCTGCCACTGGTAGGTGCGCAGGTCGCTTTCCGAATCGTAGAGGTTGTGCACGGCCAGTTCACCCATCGTGAGCAGGTTGACCTGTTCGAGTTTGTTGGAAAAGAATTTGTCGTGGATGTCGCTCGTGCGTTTCGAGTTGACCGCCGAGAAGAGCGCCTCCGACGAGAAGATGCGGTCTTCGGAGTTCTGCGTGGCCACGCCGACGGCGGTCTGCCCGGTCACATCCTCGCGCGACGCGAAGGGAAAGAACGGCCCGGCCTCGTCGATCACCTCCCCGGCCAGCCGCCCTGCCAGCGTCCGGTCGCCGGTATAGATGGCCAGCCGCGCCTGCAACGCTTTCACCGCAAAGTAATTGAGCCGCAGGTGACGGCTCCGGTAACGCACCGAACCGGTCGTTTCGCCGTTCAACCGCCCCTCGGTGCGCACGGGGTCCCACTCAGCGAGTTCGGAGAGCGCGTCGGTGAAGTCCCCGGCGATCTTTTCGGCCACCTCGTTCGCGGGCAGCAGCGGCGTGACGGTCAGTTCGCTGCTCGTGCGGTAGGGAATCGAAACCCGGGCGGGAGCCTCCGCGAAGACGGGCCCGAAGATGCGCAGCATCTCGAAGTGCAGCAACGCCCGCATGCCCAGCATCTCGCCGCGGATGATGTGGTAGGCGCGGTCGGAGAGCACATCGCGGTCGCTCTCGCAATGTTCGAGAATCTTGTTGACGTTGGCGATGACGAAATAGGCTTTGTCCCACGTATCGGCGACGGCCGTCTTGCGGGCCTCCGCGGAGTAGGCGCCCAGCGTGTTGAAGGTATGGGTCGAAGGCTGCGTGGTATCGAAATACTGGGCCTGCACATCGAACGTGACGGCCGCGAGCGACTTGCCGTATAAGCTCGCCTGCGGCAACTCGGCATAAACGCCGTTGAGCGCCGTGAAGAACCCCTCCTCGGTCTCGAACAGGGTGTTCTCCATGATACGGTCCGACGAGTCGATCGTCAGCCAGCCCTTGCAGCCGCCCGACAACAGCGCCAGCGCCATCAGGAAATATAGTTTGATGATTTTCATAAGCATACGGTTTTCGGATCAGAAACGCAGGCTGATCGACAGCGAGAAACTTTTCGAAAAAGGATAGTCCGTACCGCGCTCCTCCTTGAAGGATGCCAGGCGGAAGATGTCGTTCATATAGAAGCGGAACGAAGCGCCCTGGACGCCGACGACATGCAGCCAGCGGGCCGAGGTTTCGTAACCGACGGAGATCGACTCCCCGGCGATGTAGTTCTCCCGGAGCACGAAGCGCGAGGACATGGGCGTAGTGTCGTCGATGCTGATGGCCTTGAAACGGGCCTTGTCACCGGGTTTCTGCCAGCGGTCGTGCAGCGCGCGCCGGTCGAGGTTGTAGTAGAGCGCCGTTTCGGAGATGTTCTCCACCTTGTTGTAGAGCGCCGAAGCGAATACGTCGGCCCCGAAGCTGTAACGCAGGTTGACGCTGGCCGAAAAGCCCTTGTAGAAGATCGAGGTTCCGATGATACCCTCCAGAGCGGGAGCCGAGGAGCCCACCACCACCTCGTCGTTGGCGTCGTACTTGAACGTATAGCTGCCGTCCTTGCGGATGAAGACCTCGCGTCCCGAGGAGGGGTCGATGCCGTGCGACCGCACGGCCCAGATGTCGTCGGGGCTGGCGCCGTCGTAATAACGCTTGAAGGTCGTGGCGCTGCCCTTCTGGTTCATGAAGTCGAGTTTGTCGCCGATGTTGCGGTACTCCGAGTTGTTCTGGCTGAAAGAGGCGTTCACGCTCCAGCGCAGGTACTGCCGTTTCATGACCACCACGTTGAGACTGCCCGAAAAGCCCTTCGAGATCTGACCGCCGAAATTGGTGTAGATGCGCGTCGTGCCCAGCGACGGGGGCACGGGAATCTGGGCCAGCAGCGGGTCGGTGTTCTTGTGGTAGAAATCCACCGAGAACTTCACGCGGTCGAAGATGTCGATGTCGAGACCGAGGTTCTTGTCGATGGTTTTCTGCCATTTGAGATTCGGGTTGCCGAACTTTTCGAGGATCGCGCTGGTCCCGAAGAGATTCTGGTAGGTGGAGTTGTAGATGTAGGTTCCCGAAGCCGTGTAGGCGTCGAAATTCTGGTTTCCGGGGTTACCGATCGAGAAGCGCAGCTTCAGCAGGTCGAGCCATTCGGCCTTGCACCACGCCTCGTTGTGGATGTTCCACCCCACGCCCACGGCCCACGTCGTCGTGAAGAGGTTCTCCGAACCGAAAACCGACGATCCGTCCATACGCAGGCTGGCGTCGAACAGATAACGGTTGCGGTAGGAGTAGTTGCCGTTGAGATAGAAGCTCGTGCTGCGGCTGATCCGGTCCGTATAGCTCGGCTTGTCGCCCTGCTGGAAACCTTCGGAGAACGAGGGATTCTGGTGCAGGTCGCTCGTGAATCCGAAGATCTCGTAGCCGGTGTTCTTCTGCGTGCGCGAACTGAAATTCCAGCCGCCGACGGCATTGATCTGATGATGGCCGAAAAGCCGGCCGTAGGTGACGGTGACATCGCCGTTATAGCTCATCAGGTCGGTCTTTTCCGTCGTGTAGGAGCCCTTGGAGGTCGAACCGTTGAAATCGGAGTGCGCGGGCGACTTGAACGCCTCGCGCTCGGAGATGCTCTTATTCAGGGCGAGACGCCCGCGGACCTGCAACGAGGTCACGGGACGCCAGATGACCGTGAAATTGTTGCGCAGTCCGAGGTCCTTCGTCACGTCGGTGTTGACCACGCGGCGGAGCTGGTAGAGCGGGTTGTAGATGAACTCCTGCGCCACGGAATAAGGCTCCAGAAACTCCGGAATCTCCCCGTCCTCGCTGTATTTGCGGTAATAGGGATTGGCCTGGGCGAAAGTCGAGAAGGAGACCGGCTCGCGCTCGCTCTTCACGGAATCGAAGCTGAAATCGTTCGAAAAGATCAGCTTGTCGGTGCGGTAGACGAGGTTGATATTACCGCCCGTAATCCCCTTTTCGGAGCCCTTCATGATGCCCTTCTGATTGCTGTAATTCAACCCCACGCCGTAGAGCATGGCCTCGCTGCCGCCGTCGATATAAACGCTGTGCGTGTGATTCAGCACCGAGCGCAGGGGAACCGACAACCAATAGGTGTCCACGCCGCGCATCACCTCGGCCAGCCGCGAATTGTAGAGCGCATCCAACTGATCCTGATCCTCGCCGACATAGCGTCCGGCCAGCACCTCGTAGCGGAGCTTCTCTTCGGCATTCATCAGGTTGTAGTCGGAGAGGTCGGGGAACTCGAACCGCAGGTCGGCCGAATAGGAGACCCGCAGCTGCCCCGGCTCGGGCTTGACCGTCTCGACGACGATCACACCGTTGGAAGCCTTCGAACCATAGATGGCCGCCGAAGCGGCATCTTTGAGCACCGTGACACTGGCGATACGGTCCATGCTCAGGTTCTGAATCTGGGCGATCTCCACCTCGATACCGTCGAGGATGAAGAGCGGCTGATTGGCCGTATTGTCGTATTCGGTGGTGAGGTCGCCCACCAGACTGGTCTTGCCGCGAATCTCCAGATCGGGCAGCCGGTTGGGGTCGGAACCGAAAGCGCGGTTCTCGACGAGCGTCAAGGCCGGTTCGAGCGTTTTGAGACTCTGAAAGACGTTCTTCGTGCCGATGGCCCGCAACTCCTTGCCCGTGTAGGTCGTCGCCGAACCGGCGAAGCTGTTCTTGTCGCGGCTGTAAATACCCGTCACCACCACCTCGTTGACCTGCGTGGCGTCCTCTTTGAGCACGACTTCCAGATCGCGCTGGTTGGCATACTCCACCTCGAAGGGGACCATGCCTATGAAGGTGAAAACGATGGTCTGCTTGCCCGACGGAATGCCTTGCAGGCGAAATTCGCCCTTGGCGTCGGTCGCGGTGCCGATACGGGGCGTCGATTTCACATAAACCGAGGCACCGACAATGAATTCGCCTTTCTCGTTTTTGACATTGCCGGTTATCGTCCGGCTGGGTTTGGAAGCGCTACTCTGTGCATGAACGAGCAGGGGGGGGGAGATCAATGCAGACAACAGAAGCAGCAGAAGTCGCAGTTTCATAGATTCGGAGTATTTCCGCCTGCCGGGAAAAAGCGACTCCGGCCGATCGGAATTCATTTGACTTTTCGCACGCTCCGGAGGCAGGTTATCCGACACCGGAGAGAATGTGCAAAGGTATAATATTAATTCGGAATAGCAAAACAGGACGCATCCCTAAAAAAGGGGATTTTTTCATTTCGCCGTTGCCGTCCGGAAAGCGGAAAGAACGGCAAGGGCGGGCGAAAGCCCCCTGCGAAACAGCGAAGCGATCTTCCGGCCATGATACAATCCGAAAAATCCGCGAATGGGGCGTCAGTCCCATCCGCGGATTTCAACGGAAACGGCGCAAATGCACCGCTGTCACGAATTACATTTTCTTGCCCACGTTGGTCTTCTTGGCAACCTTCGGAGCGGCAGCCTTGGCCGAAGCGGCCTTCGGGGCTGCGGGCTTCTTCGGGGCGGCAGCCTTCTTGGGCGCTGCGGCCTTCTTGGCCTCGCCGCCCTCGACGACGGTGGCCTCCTCCACGGCGTCGGTCTTCTTCGCTGCGGGCTTGCGCGAACGGCGCGTCTTGGGTTTCGCCTCCGAAGCGGCAGCCGGAGCGATGCCCAGCGTGTAAGCCTCGTTGAAATCGACGAACTCGATGATGCACATGTCGGCAGCGTCGCCCAGACGGAAACCGGTCTTCAGAATGCGGGTGTAACCGCCCGGACGCTCGGCGATCTTCGGAGCGATCGTGCGGAACAGTTCCGTGACGGCCTCCTTCTGTTTCAGGTACGAGAATACTACACGGCGCGAGTGGGTCGTGTCCTCCTTCGACTTGGTTACCAGGGGCTCCACGAACTGCCGTACGGCCTTTGCCTTCGCAACGGTGGTCTCGATGCGCTTGTGCATGATCAGCGACGATGCCATGTTCGAAAGCATCGCCTTGCGGTGTCCCGCCTGACGGCCGAGGTGGTTGAAATTCTTATTGTGTCTCATTTAATTAATCTTTGTCAAGTTTGTAGATTGATACGTCCATACCGAACTTCAAGTTGAGCGAGGTCAGCAGCTCGTCGAGTTCCGTCAGCGACTTCTTGCCGAAGTTGCGGAACTTCAGCAGGTCGTTGCGGTTCAGCTTCACGAGATCCCCCACGGTATCCACGTCGGCGGCTTTCAGACAGTTCAGGGCGCGGACCGAAAGATCCTGGTCCGAGAGCTTCGTCTTCAGCAGCTGACGCATGTGGAGAACATCCTCATCGAACTCCTCGGCACCGTTCGTATCTTCCATGTTGACGGTGATCTTCTCGTCGGAGAAGAGCATGAAGTGCTGGATGAGAATCTTGGCGGCCTCTTTCAGAGCCTCTTTGGGGTGAATCGACCCGTCGGTAGTAATTTCCAAATTCAACTTCTCGTAGTCGGTCCTCTGCTCGACGCGGTAGTCCTCGATCGAGTACTTCACGTTCTTGATGGGCGTGAAGATCGAGTCGATCGGAAGCGTTCCGAACTCGCTCTCGGCGGGGGCGTTCTCCTCCGCGGGCACGTAGCCGCGGCCCTTGCCGATCGTGAGCGTCATCTGCATCTTGGTGCCCGGGGCCAGGTGGCAGATCACCAGGTCGGGGTTGAGCACCTTGAAGAACGACAGGTAATTCGAGATATATCCGGCAGTCAGCTCCGTCACACCCGCAACGTTAATGGATACTTTTTCTGCATCCTGATTATCGACTGTGCGGATAAAACGAACCTGCTTCAGATTGAGGATGATGTTCAACATATCCTCCATCACACCGGGGATAGCGGCAAACTCGTGATCGACACCGGCTACCTTGACAGTCGTGATCGCATAACCCTCGAGCGAGGAGAGCAGAATACGACGTAAAGCGTTACCGACAGTCCGGCCGAATCCGGGCTCCAACGGCCGGAACTCGAACTTTCCGAACGATGAAGTGGACTCAAGCATAATAACCTTCTCAGGTTTCTGGAATGCTAATATTGCCATAATAGTGAATTTGTTTGATTACTACTTCGAGTACAACTCGACGATGAGCTGCTCCTTGATGTTCTCGGGAATCTCCTCACGCTCCGGGCGCTGGAGGAACTTTCCGCTCATCGAAGCGTTGTCCCACTCCAACCAGGCGTAGCGGCTCTTCGACGAGCCGGACAGAGATACCGTGATCACTTCCAGGCTCTTCGACTTCTCGCGAACCGACACCACGTCACCCGCACGCAGCGAGTACGAGGGAATGTTCACGACGTTGCCGTTCACACAGATATGGCAGTGCGAAACGAGCTGGCGGGCAGCGGCACGCGTCGGGGCGATACCCAGGCGGTAAACGACGTTGTCCAGACGGCATTCCAGCAGCTTCAACAGGTTCTCGCCCGTGATGCCGCCCATGCGGGCAGCCTGCTCGTAGGTGCGCGAGAACTGCTTCTCCAGCAGACCGTAGGTATATTTGGCCTTCTGCTTCTCGCTCAACTGCGTGCCGTACTCCGACACCTTTTTGCGCTTACGCGCCAGACCGTGCTGTCCGGGAGGATAATTGCGCTTTTCGAGCACCTTATCCGCACCATAGATAGCTTCGCCGAACTTGCGGGCGATTTTCGATTTAGGTCCTATGTATTTTCCCATTGTCTTAACTTATTAAAAAAACGTTGAATATTCCTTACCTCGCACCGAAAATTAGACGCGGCGGCGGTTAGGAGCACGGCAACCGTTGTGCGGCAGCGGAGTAACGTCGATGATCTCCATCACCTCGATACCTGCGCCGTGGATGGTGCGCACAGCCGACTCGCGGCCGGCGCCCGGACCCTTGACATAGACTTTCACCTTGCGCAGGCCCATGTCGTAAGCCACCTTCGCGCAATCCTGCGAAGCGGTCTGTGCTGCATACGGAGTATTCTTCTTCGAACCACGGAAACCCATCTTACCGGCCGACGACCAGCTGATAACGTCACCCACCTCGTTGGTGATGGTGATGATCACGTTGTTGAAAGTGGAGTGCACATAAGCGTTACCCACGGCTCCGACCTTGACAACCTTTTTCTTAACTGTTCCAGTTTTCTTTGCCATAATTCTCTAAAGATTACTTCGTTGCCTTTTTCTTGTTTGCGACGGTCTTCTTGCGGCCCTTGCGGGTGCGCGCATTGTTCTTGGTTGACTGACCGCGGACCGGAAGACCCAGACGGTGACGGATGCCGCGGTAGCAGCCGATATCCATCAGGCGCTTGATGTTCATCTGGACCATCGAGCGGCATTCGCCCTCGACCTTGATGCCCATGTCGGCGATCGTCGAACGGATCGCTCCGACCTGGTCGTCCGACCAGTCCTGTACTTTGAGATCGTAGCTGATGCCAGCCGTCTCGAGAATTTTGCGAGCCGTCGAGCGACCGATGCCGTAGATATAGGTCAGGCCGATCTCGCCTCTTTTGTTTTTCGGTAAATCTACACCGACTATACGTGCCATATAAATACTTTTTCTTTTTTGACTTGTCTAAAAAACATTAACCCTGGCGCATTTTGAACTTGGGATTCTTCTTGCAAATGACGTAAAGTTTGCCTTTGCGCTTCACAATCTTGCAATCCTCGCTTCTCTTCTTGATGGATGCTTTTACTTTCATGATTTTCAAGCAATCTAATTATTTGTACCGGAAAGATATACGTCCCTTCGTAAGATCGTAGGGCGTCATCTCCACTTTTACTTTATCTCCGGGAAGGATCTTGATGTAGTGCATACGCATCTTCCCCGAGATATGGGCCGTGAGCACGTGGCCGTTGTCCAGCTCGACGCGGAACATCGCGTTGGACAGTGCCTCGATGATCGTCCCGTCCCGTTCGATAGCAGCTTGTTTTGCCATAGAGTCTCAGTTGTTTATTGCCTGTTCGATGATACTGAAATCCGTCAATACGTCGGGGCCCGATTTGCGAACCGCAACGGCGAACTCATAGTGCGCCGCCGGTTTGCGGTCCCGCGTGCGGACCGTCCAGCCATCCTGTTCGAAAACCACCGCTTTGGTCCCCATGTTGATCATGGGTTCGATGCAGATGACCATGCCCTCCCTGAGCAATGGTCCCCTGCCGCGTGCGCCGTAATTGGGAACGCCGGGGTCTTCGTGCATTCTGCGACCCAATCCGTGTCCCTCCAATTCGCGCACCACGCCGTAGCCGAAGCTCTCGGCGTGTTCCTGCACGGCCGCCGACACGTCGCCTACGCGGTTGCCGGTCTTGGCCTGCGCCGTACCTTTATAAAGAGCCTCTTTGGTGACCTCCATCAGCTGCCTTACTTCCGCGGCAACCTCTCCCACGGCAAACGTATATGCCGAATCACCAACAAACCCCTTCATAAACGTACCGCAATCGACCGAAACGATGTCGCCCTCTTTGAGGACGCATTTCGAAGATGGGATACCGTGAACTACCTGTTCGTTTACCGATATGCACAACGAAGCGGGAAATCCCTGATACCCGAGGAAGGCAGGAACTGCTCCGTGCGCGCGGATGAAATCCTCGGCAATCGAATCCAACTCCTTGGTGGTGACACCCGGACGGATGTGGCGACCCACCTCCGCCAGTGTCCTCGACACCAGGATGTTGTTCTCGCGGAGCAGCTCTATCTCCTCGTCTGTCTTCAGATATATCATTCTCTTCGCTTAAAACTCTTCGGAAAAACTCCTAATGACGACCTTGGATACGTCCGGTCTTCATCAGACCGTCATAGTGGCGCATCAGCAGGTAGCTCTCGATCTGCTTCAGAGTGTCGAGCACCACGCCGACCATGATCAGCAGCGACGTACCTCCGTAGAAGTAGGCGAACGCCTGCTGGATGCCCAGGAACTTCATCGCCAGCGCGGGCAGAATCGCCACGATCGCCAGGAAGATCGAACCCGGAAGCGTGATGCGCGTCATGATGGTGTCGATGTAGTTCACGGTCTGCTTACCCGGTTTCACTCCCGGGATGAAGCCGCCGTTTCGCTTCATGTCATCGGCCATCATTTGAGGATTGATGATAATCGCCGTGTAGAAGTAGGTGAAAGCGATTACCAGCACTGCAAGCGTGAAGTTGTACCAGAAACCGGTCATCGAGCTGAAGGCAGCCGCGAAGGCCGTACCGGAGAACAGCGCCGGAATGAACATCAGAGCCTGCGCGAAGATGATGGGCATCACATTCGCGGCATTCATCTTCAACGGGATGTACTGACGCACGCCCCCGTACTGTTTGTTTCCGACGATACGCTTTGCATACTGCACAGGCACCTTGCGGACTGCCTGTACCAGGGCGATCGTTGCCATGAAGACAAGGAACAGCAGGATCAGCTCGAGGATCAGCATGATGGCGCTGCCGGTGGCCGTCTGGAAACGGGCGTTGACCTCGGCCAACAGCGCGTGGGGAAGACGTGCCACGATACCGATCATGATGATCAGCGAGATACCGTTACCGATACCCTTGTCGGTGATCTTCTCGCCCAGCCACATGATGAACATGGTGCCGGCGATCAGAATCGTCGTCGCATAGGCAATGAAGCCGAACGAATTGCCGTAGACGAAAGCGGAAGGCACCTGATGGTACAGGTTGGCCATGTACGCCGGGCCCTGCAGGAGCAGGACGCCGATCGTCAGGAAGCGCGTCCACTGATTCATCTTGCGGCGGCCGCTCTCACCCTCCTTCTGCATTTTCTGGAAATACGGAATCATCATACCCATCAGCTGGATGATGATCGAGGCGGTGATATACGGCATGACTCCGAGCGCCAGGATCGAGGCGTTGCCGAAGGCGCCGCCCGAGAAGACGTTCAACAGACCCAGAAGTCCGTTGCCCTCCAGCTGGCTGGCATACGCCGACCCCTCGCCCAGGGCGTTGGGGTTGATGCCCGGAATCACGACGAAACTGCCCAAGCGGAAGACCAGCAGCAGCCCGATCGTGTAGATCACACGTTTGCGCAGCTCCTCGATCTTGTAGATGTTCTTGAGCGTTTCTACCAATTTCTTGTTGGTCGCCAAAAGAGCGATTACCACCAAAAAGACGATACCAACAACGAGATACTGATTCATAATTTTTGGGTTCTAAGGTTGCTTACAGTTTTTCGACGCTGCCGCCGGCTGCCGTGATGGCTGCCTCGGCGCTCTTCGAGAACGCGTGAGCCTTGACAGCGAGCGCCTTCGAGATCGTGCCGTTGCCCAGAATCTTCACCTTGTCGTTCGACGAGATGAAACCTGCGGCCACGAGCGTATCCACCGTAACCTCCGTGAGCGACTTCTTGGCGGCCAGCTCCTCGAGCGTCGAGAGGTTGATCGCCTTGAATTCCACTCGCTTCAAGTTGGTGAACCCGAACTTGGGAACGCGACGCTGCAACGGCATCTGGCCACCCTCGAAGCCGAGCTTGCGCGAGTAACCCGAACGCGACTGTGCACCCTTGTGTCCACGGGTGGCGGTGCCACCGTGACCCGAACCTGCACCGCGGCCGATTCGTTTGTCGTGGTGCGTTGAACCCTTTGCGGGTTTGAGATTATTGAGTTCCATGCTTAAAATAATCCGTTAGCAGTTAAACTTATTCTGCGGGCTGAGCGGCCTCCTCCTTCACCTCGGCCTTCTTGGCCTTGGGGGCTGCCTTCTTCGCAGGCGCAGCGACCTCCTCGACCTTGACGAGGTGTTTCACGCGCTCGATCATACCCTTGATGATAGCCGAGTCGTCGTGCTCGACGCTCGCATTGATCCGCTTCAAACCCAGCGCATCGAGATTCCGGCACTGGCGCGTCGTGGAGCCGATGCGGCTTTTGACCTGGGTGATTTTCAATCTTGCCATGTTCTTCTGAATTAACCGTTAAACACCTTGTCCATCGAGATGCCGCGCAGGCGGGCGACGCTGTGGGCGTCGCGCAGCTCGCAAAGCGCCTTGATGGTCGCCTTCACCAGGTTGTGGGGGTTCGACGAACCCTTGCTCTTGGCAAGCACGTTCTTCACGCCCACCGACTCCAGCACGGCACGCATGGCGCCGCCGGCGATGACGCCCGTACCGGGAGCGGCCGGACGAATCATCACGAGCGAACCGCTGAAACGCGACTCCTGCTTGTGGGGGATCGTGCCGTTGATCACCGGGATCTTGACGAGGTTCTTCTTGGCATCCTCCACGCCCTTGGCGATGGCCGACTGCACCTCCGAAGCCTTGCCCAGGCCGTAGCCTACCACGCCGTCCTCGTTACCTACGACGACGATGGCCGAAAAACTGAACGTGCGACCACCCTTCGTAACCTTGGTAACACGCTGGATGCTGACGAGACGGTCCTTGAGTTCGAGGTCGCTCGTGCGTACTTTCTTTATGTTGGTATTTGACATAATCGCTTAGAATTTAAGTCCGCCTTCGCGTGCTGCTTCGGCCAGCTGTTTAACTCTTCCGTGATACAGGTAACCGTTACGGTCGAAAGCGACGGCCGAGATGCCTTTGGCGACGGCGCGCTCGGCGGCCAGTTTGCCCACCAGGGCGGCTACTTCGCACTTGTTCTTTCCGGCGGCGGCTTCGGCGACCTCCTTGTCCAGCGAGGAAGCCGTAGCGAGGGTTACACCGGCGAGATCATCAATGAACTGCACGTAGATCTGCTTGTTGCTACGATATACAGTCATGCGAGGCTGTGCGGGCGTTCCGCTCACGATCTTGCGGATACGCATCTTGATCCTCTCTCTTCTTTCTATCTTGTTCAGTGACATAACTTCAGACTATTTACTATTTAGCACCTGCCGATTTACCGGCCTTGCGACGGATCTGCTCGCCTACGAACTTGATACCCTTGCCCTTGTACGGCTCCGGCTTGCGCAGCGAACGGAGCTTGGCGGCGACCTGGCCGATAAGCTGCTTGTCGATCGACTTGAACGTTACGATGGGGTTGCCCTTCTTCTCGGTAACAGCCGTAGCGGTCACCTCCTTGGGCAGCAGGAAATGCGTATCGTGCGAATAGCCGAGGCTCATCTCAAGCACCTGGCCTTTGACTTCGGCCTTGAAGCCGACGCCCACGAGCTCCTGTTTGATCTCATAACCCTTCGACACGCCGATGACCATGTTGTTGATCAGCGCACGGTACAGACCGTGCATCGAGCGGTGGCGGGGCTGGTTGGTGGGACGGCTCACCAGAACGGCGGGGATCTCCTTGCCCGTGTGAACGTCCGTGTGCGTGCCGACCTCTACCTTGATGTCCGAGTCAACTTTCTGGCTCAGCGTCCCGAGTGGCCCTTTCACGCTTACCGTATTGTCGGCCGATACCTCTACGGTAACGCCGGCAGGCAGGTTTACAGGTAATTTACCAATTCTTGACATTGTGTTGTTCTTTAATGATTTGCGATTAGTAGATGTAGCACAGCACCTCGCCGCCCACGTTCTCCTTGCGGGCCTGGGCGTCGGTCATGATGCCTTTCGAGGTCGAAACGATGGCGATACCCAGACCGTTCAGCACGCGGGGCATGTCCGAAACCGACGCATAGCGGCGAAGACCCGGGCGGCTGACGCGCTTGAGGTCCTTGATGGCGTTGGTCTTGGTGGCGGCATCCCACTTCAGAGCGATTTTGATCGACGGGTGTCCCTTCTCGTCCTTGTCGAATTTGTAAGCGAGAATGTAACCCTGCTCGTAGAGGATCTTGGTTATCTCCTGCTTAATTTTTGAACCGGGAGCTTCAACCACTTTGTGGTTGGCTTTCACCGCGTTTCTAATTCTGGTCAGAAAGTCCGCAATAGGATCAGTCATAACGAATAGAAATTAAAAATTAAAAAATTGGTTAAACTAATATTCTGGCTTTCAGTCGGTTGACTGTCGTCCGCCGCTTTACAGCCCCTTATCTTCCGCCCCCGCTCGCATACGCACGCGAGGGCCCAAAGCGCGCAAATATACGCATTATTTCCCAAACGGCCAAGATTACCGCCTGATTTTTAGCGATTTTACCGCTGCTCCCGGAATACGGACAATGTTAGCACCCACTATGTTGCTAACATATATCCGCACAAAACTCCCGTTCAGCAACCGGCAGCGCCTCCGGAAATCACCCGGACGCCCCGCTTCCGCAGTTCGCCCCGGTCACCTCCTCCGGCCTCTCGGTCCGAGAAATTCGTAACCAAATGTCCAACCCCTCGCTACGCCCCACATATCGGGAAGTTACCGCTTGCAGCGGCACTTTCCCCGATACTGTGACGTATCTACACGGGCTGCACACCCCTATCTGCCTCAGTTCCTTCGGCAATAAAAAATGAAAAATTCAGCATTAAAAATTTCACTTTACTGCCACGAGCTATGCACTCTCGGACGCAGAGACCTCTCTGAAGAATGGAAAATAATTCTTAATTCTCCATTCCCGGTTTTTAATTGATTTTCCGGGGATAAACTCCCCGGAAAATTACCAGCTGGCCTTCGTAACGCCCGGGATCAGTCCCTTCGAGGCCATCTCGCGGAACTGGATACGGCTGATGCCGAACAGGCGGATGTAGCCTTTGGGACGGCCGGTGATCTTGCAGCGGTTGTGCTGACGGATCGGATTCGAGTTGCGGGGCAGCTTCGACAGTGCCTGCCATGCCTCCTCGTGGTCCATCTCACCGCTCTTCACCTTGGCAGCGATCTCCTCGCGTTTGTGAGCATAGCGGTTTGCAAGTTTCGCACGCTTCACCTCGCGGGCCTTCATAGATTCTTTTGCCATAGCTTAGTTGTTCTTTTTAGCGTTTTTGAAAGGAAGGCCGAACTCGCGGAGCAGGGCATAAGCCTCTTCGTCGGTCTTGGCCGTCGTTACGAACGTAATCTCCATGCCGAAGATCTTGGTGATCTTGTCGATGTCGATCTCCGGGAAGATGATCTGCTCGGTGATGCCCAGGGTGTAGTTGCCCTGGCCGTCGAACTTCTCGTTGATTCCCTTGAAGTCGCGGATGCGGGGAAGCGCCACTGCGATCAGACGCTCCAGGAACTCGTACATCTTCGTATCGCGCAGCGTCACGCGCACGCCGATAGGCATGCCCTTGCGCAGCTTGAAGTTGGAGATGTCCTTGCGCGAACGGGTCTGAACGGCCTTCTGGCCGGTGATCGTCGTCAGCTCGGCTTCAGCCACGTCGATGAGTTTCTTGTCGGCGACGGCCTGGCCCATACCCTGGTTGATGACGATCTTGACGAGCTTCGGGCACTGCATAATGCTCGAGTAACCGAACTCCTTCATAAGGGCCGGTTTGATCTGCTCCTTATACTGTGTCTTGAGTGTAGGTACGTATCCCATTATTTGATCTCCTCCCCTGACTTTTTAGCGAAACGAACTAATTTACCTTTTGCATTGAGCTTGCGGCCGACCTTGGTGGGTTTTCCCGACTTGGGGTCGATGAGCATCAGGTTCGAAACGTGGATCGGAGCCTCTTTTTCGATGATGCCGCCCTGGGGGTTCTGCGCATTGGGCTTGGTGGCCTTCTTGCAGAGGTTCACGCCCTCGACGATGGCACGCTGCTTCGAAACCTCCACCTTCAGTACTTTACCCGTCTGGCCCTTGCCGTCGCCGGCGATGACCTGAACCTGGTCCCCTTTCTTAATATGTAATTTCACTGACATATCCGAAATTGTTTTTATGATTACAATACTTCGGGTGCGAGGGAGATAATCTTCATATACTGGTCGCGCAGCTCGCGAGCTACGGGGCCGAATATACGAGTACCGCGCATTTCACCCTGGTTGTTAAGCAGCACCACGGCGTTGTCGTCGAAACGAATGTACGAACCGTTTGCACGCCTGATTTCCTTCGTGGTTCTTACGACGACCGCCTTCGATACGGCGCCCTTCTTGACATCGCCCGAGGGGGTCGCGCTCTTCACGGCCACCACGATCTTGTCGCCGATGGATGCGTAGCGACGCTTCGTGCCGCCGAGCACCCGGATGCAGAGGACCTCCTTCGCACCGCTGTTATCAGCTACTACGAGTCTACTTTCCTGTTGTATCATAACTACTTAGCTCTTTCAATGATTTGTACTAATCTCCAACGCTTGGTCTTGCTCAGCGGGCGGGTTTCCATGATGCGCACGGTATCGCCCTCCTTGCAGGTCTCGTCGAGCGACTCGGCGACGAATTTCGTCGTCTTGTTCACGAACTTGCCGTAGATAGGATGCTTCACCTTACGTGCTACTGCAACCACAATGGTCTTCTCCATCTTGTTGCTGACAACCACACCGATACGCTCTTTTCTAAGATTTCTTTCCATAGTTGTTGCTTATTTGGCGTTTTTTTGACGCAGAATGGTCAGCATGCGAGCTATATCTCTGCGGTTCTTCTTGATGATCGACGGGTTCTCGATAGGGGACACTGCGTGCTGCACCTTCAACTTCCCGAGCTGGGCCTTTTCGGTCTCGATGCGTTCCTGCAGGTCCTTGATCGAAATATCCTTGATTTCTGCACTTTTCATTTTGCGTTCCCTTAAATTGTGGTTTCGACGTAGTCGCGTCTTACGATAAACTTGGTGGTGATGGGCAGCTTCTGGGCTCCCAGGCGCAGGGCCTCCTGAGCCACTTCCAGGGGCACGCCTTCGGCCTCGAAGAGGATGCGTCCGGGAGTAACGGGCGCCACGAAGCCTTCGGGATTACCCTTACCCTTACCCATACGTACCTCGGCGGGCTTCTTCGTGATGGGTTTGTCGGGGAAGATGCGAATCCACAGCTGACCTTCACGCTTCATGTAACGCGTAATGGCCTGACGGGCCGCCTCTATCTGACGACCCGTGATCCAGGTCGATTCAAGTGCCTTGATTGCGAACGATCCGTATGCAAGCTGGTTTCCTCTCTGAGCGATACCTTTCATACGGCCTTTCTGCATTCTTCTAAATTTGGTCTTTTTCGGCTGTAACATGTTAGTTCTGCTTTAAAAAGGTCCTACTTACTACTGATTGTTGTTGCGGCGGTCTCCGCGTCCTCCGCGGCGGTCGCCACGATCGCCGCGTCCCCCGCGACGGTCGCCACGGTCTCCGCGTCCTCCGCGGCGGTCGCCGCGCTCACCGCGGTCGCCCGAAGGAGCCTGTGCCGAAGCGCCTGCGATCTCGAACAGGTCGCGCTGACCGTAGACGATGCCCTGGCAGATCCAGACCTTCACGCCCAGGATGCCCACCTTGGTAAGCGCCTCCGTCAGGCAGTAGTCGATATCTGCGCGGAACGTATGCAACGGAATGCGTCCCTCCTTGATCGTCTCGGTGCGGGCCATCTCGGCGCCGCCCACACGGCCGGCAACCTGAATCTTGATACCCTCGGCGCCCATGCGCATGGTCGAAGCCACGGCGGTCTTCACCGCACGGCGGAACGATACGCGGCCCTCCAGCTGGCGGGCGATGTTCTGGCCGACGATCACGGCGTCCACCTCGGGGCGCTTCACCTCGAAGATGTTGATCTGGATCTCCTTGCCGGTGAGCTTCTTCAGCTCCTCCTTCAGTTTGTCGACCTCCTGGCCGCCCTTGCCGATGATGATGCCCGGACGGGCCGTCGAAATCGTAACGGTCACGAGTTTCAGCGTGCGCTCGATGATGATCTTCGAGATGCTCGCCTTAGCCAGACGGACATTCAGATACTTGCGGATCTTGGCGTCTTCGACGAGTTTGTCGGAGAAATCCTTGCCTCCGAACCAATTGGAGTCCCAACCGCGGATGATGCCAAGACGATTTGCTATCGGATTAACTTTCTGTCCCATCTGATTACTTGTTTTCTACGGTTACCATTTTGTCAACTACGATCGTTACGTGGTTCGAACGCTTGCGGATACGGTGTGCCCGGCCCTGGGGCGCAGCCTGAATACGCTTCAGCATGCGGCCGCAGTCTACGAACACCTCTTTCACGCAGAGCTTCGTGTCTTCCAGACGCTCCGACTCGTTCTTGGCCTCCCAGTTGGCGATCGCCGACTTGAGGAGCTTCTCCATACGGATCGACGCCTCCTTCTTCGAGTAACGAAGGATGCCCAGTGCCTTGTTGATCTCCACGCCGCGGATGATGTCGGCCACCAGGCGCATCTTACGGGGAGAGGTCGGGCAATCACGCATGATGGCGATTGCCTTCTGCTTCTTTTCGGCCTTCATTTTCTCGGCCATATTTGCTTTTCTTGCACCCATTTTCTACCTATTTTTTCTTGTTACCTGCGTGACCGCGGAAGTTGCGGGTGGGAGCGAACTCGCCGAGTTTGTGTCCCACCATGTTCTCAGTTACGTACACCGGAATGAACTTGTTTCCGTTGTGGACGGCTACCGTCTGACCTACGAAGTCAGGCGAGATCATACTTGCACGCGACCATGTTTTGATTACCGACTTTTTATTCCCTTCGGCCTGGGCGACGATCTTCGCCTCGAGCTTGGGGTCGATAAACGGTCCTTTTTTTAATGAACGGCTCATTATGTACTCTTATTTAATTATTTTTTCTTCTTGGAAATAATAAACTTCGAGGTCGTCTTCTTCGGGTTACGAGTCTTATAACCCTTGGCAAGCAGACCCTTGCGCGAACGCGGGTGACCACCCGACGCACGTCCTTCGCCACCACCCATCGGGTGATCCACCGGGTTCATGACGACACCGCGGTTGCGGGGACGACGGCCGAGCCAACGCTCGCGTCCTGCCTTGCCGGACTGCTCGAGGCTGTGGTCGACGTTCGACACGACACCCACCGTAGCGCGGCAAGTTACGAGTACCATACGAGTCTCGCCCGAAGGCAGCTTGATGATGGCGAATTTGCCCTCACGAGCCAGCAGCTGGGCGTAGGAACCGGCCGAACGCGCCATAGCGGCACCCTGACCGGGGTAGAGTTCAATGTTGTGCACGACCGTACCCAGGGGGATCTCGCTCAGGAAGAGCGTGTTTCCGACCTCGGGAGCGACGCCTGCGCCGCTCATGACGGTCTGGCCGACCTGGAGTCCGTTGGGTGCGATGATGTAGCTTTTCTCACCGTCGGCGTAAACCAGCAGGGCGATGCGGGCGGTACGATTGGGGTCGTACTCGATCGATTTTACGGTTGCAGCGATGCCGTCCTTCGTGCGTTTGAAGTCGACATTACGATACATCTGCTTGTGACCGCCGCCGATATAGCGAACCGTCATCTTACCGGCGTTGTTGCGGCCGCCCGAGCTCTTCTTGGGGCTCAGCAGCGACTTCTCCGGCTTGTTCGTCGTGATTTCGTCGAACGTGCCGATAATCTTATGTCTCGTACCTGCGGTTACAGGTTTAAATTTTCTTACTGCCATCTTCGTTAGATATTACTGTAAAAATCGATCTTGTCTCCATCCTTCAAGGTGACGATAGCCTTCTTGAAGTTATTGGCGCGACCCTCCAGAAGACCTGCCTTGGTATAGCGGCTCTTGAGTTTGCCCATGTAGTTCACGGTGTTCACGTCCGTAACGACGACGTTGTACATCTGCTCTACGGCATTGCGAATCTGCAGCTTGTTAGCCCTTACGTCAACGATAAAACCGTAGCGATTCAACTTATCGCCCTGAATCGTCATTTTTTCGGTCAAAACCGGCTTAATAATAATGTTCATTGTAACTTGCGTTTTTAAGCTAACATCGTATTCAATACATTCTCGGCGCCCTCCACCATCACGATGGCCGATGCGTTCATCACGTCGTAGGTGCAGACGTTCTGAGCCAGCACGGGCTTCACGTAGGTAAGGTTGCGGCACGACAGCTGCAGGTTCACGTTCGATTCCGGAAGAACGAGCAGAACCTTCTTGTCGTCGACCTTCAGCGCCTCGGCCAGCGCAGCTACCGACTTGGTCTTGGGAGCCTCCATCGAGATGGCCTCGACGATGCTGATGGCACCGGCCTGAGCCTTGTAGGTCAGCGCGCTGCGGCGAGCCAGCTGCTTGAGCTTCTTGTTGAGTTTGAAGCTGTAATCGCGGGGCTGGGGACCGAATACGCGGCCGCCGCCCGGGAACAGGGGCGACTTGATGCTGCCCGCACGCGCACCTCCGGTGCCTTTCTGGCGTTTGAGTTTGCGGGTCGAGCCGGCAACTTCGTTGCGTTGCTTCGACTTGTGCGTGCCCTGACGCTGGTCGGCGAGGTACTGCTTCACGTCGAGGTAGATAGCGTGGTCATTAGCCTCTACTCCGAAAACGGCATCCGAAAGGACTACCTTGCGACCCGTCTCTTTTCCTTGTGTGTTCAATACAGCTAATTCCATACTACTTTTCAATCGTTAAATAAGCACCTTTGGCTCCCGGAATCGAACCCTTCACGAGGATGAGGTTGTTCTCGGGAATTACTTTCAATACACGCAGGTTCAGAACCTTGACCTGCTCGCCGCCCATCCGGCCGGGCAGACGCTTGCCCTTGAAGACGCGCGAGGGATAGGACGACGCACCCAGCGAACCCGGCTTGCGCGCACGGTTGTGCTGGCCGTGGGTCTGGCCGCCTACGCCGCCGAAGCCGTGGCGTTTCACGACGCCCTGGAAGCCTTTTCCTTTCGAGATCCCGGTCACGTCAACCCAGTCCTCCTCCGAGAAGAGCTCTACGGTCAGCGTGTCGCCGAGTGCCACTTCGGGCATCCCCTTGAACTCCGCCATCTTGCGTTTGGGGGTGGTGCCGGCTTTCTTGAAGTGACCTAACAAGCTGCTGCTGGTGTGCTTTTCACTTTTTTCGTCATAGGCAACCTGAACCGCCTCGTAAGCATCCTTCTCGACGGTTTTGATTTGCGTAACAACGCACGGACCAGCCTCAATGACAGTGCATGGTATGTTCTTACCCTCGGCACTGTAAACGGAAGTCATTCCGATTTTCTTTCCAATAAGTCCTGACATTTGTTGTCAATTGTTCGTTATAAAATAGTGTAAAGTGATGTTGCGTTCATTTCCCGCCGGTTCCCGGTCCGAAACGCCGTAAACGGCATTTCGGGAGCCGGCGGAACGTCGTTCGGTCTATCACACCTTGATCTCGACCTCGACTCCCGAAGGAAGTTCGAGCTTCATCAGCGCGTCGATCGTCTTGGGCGTCGATGAGTAGATGTCGAGGATGCGCTTGAAGGTGCAGAGCTGGAACTGCTCGCGGGCTTTCTTGTTGACGAAAGTCGAGCGGTTGACCGTAAAAATCTGCTTGTGCGTGGGAAGGGGCACCGGGCCGCTCACGACGGCGCCCGTGCTCTTCACGGTCTTCACAATCTTCTCGGCCGACTTGTCCACGAGATTGTGATCGAATGACTTTAACTTGATTCTAATCTTCTGGTTCATATTGTTTGCTTATTCTATTTCCTTACGTTTACCACTCGACTTCTCGATGATCTCCTTGGCCAGGTTGGCAGGAACCTCCTCGAAGTGCGAGAACTCCATGGACGAAGTGGCGCGGCCCGACGAGATCGTACGCAGCACGGTCACATAACCGAACATCTCCGACAGGGGAACCTTGGCCTTCACCACGCGGGCGGTGCCTTTCGTCTCCATGCCGGTGATCTGGCCGCGGCGCTTGTTCAGGTCGCCGATGATGTCGCCCATGTTCTCCTCGGGGGTAACGACCTCCACGGACATCACGGGTTCCAGGATCACCGAACCGGCCTTGGGAGCGGCGTTGCGGTAACCGTTGCGGGCTGCGATCTCGAACGACAGCTGGTCGGAGTCCACCGGGTGGAACGAACCGTCGATCAGCGTGATCTTCATCGAGTCCATCGGATAACCGGCCAGCGCACCGTTGGCCATAGCCGACTCGAAGCCCTTCTGAACCGAAGGAATGAACTCCTTGGGAATGTTGCCGCCCTTCACCTGATCGACGAACGTAAGGCCCATCTTGCCGTCCTCGGCGGGACCGATCTCGAAGATGATGTCGGCGAACTTACCGCGGCCGCCGGTCTGCTTCTTGAAGACCTCGCGGTGCTGAACCGTCTTGGTGAGCGACTCCTTGTAGTTCACCTGCGGGGCACCCTGGTTGATCTCCACGCCGAACTCGCGGCGCAGACGGTCTACGATGATGTCGAGGTGGAGCTCACCCATACCGCTGATAACCGTCTGACCCGAATCCTCGTCGGTGTGAACCGTGAAGGTAGGGTCCTCCTCAGCCAGCTTGCCCAGGGCGATACCGAGCTTGTCGAGGTCCTTCTGGGTCTTGGGCTCTACGGCCAGACCGATCACCGGCTCGGGGAAGGTCATCTGCTCCAGCATGATAGGTGCGTTCTCGGCGCAGAGCGTGTCGCCCGTGCGGATCTCCTTGAAACCTACGGCTGCGCAGATGTCGCCGGCGCCGACGGTCTCCATCGGGTTCTGCTTGTTGGCGTGCATCTGGTAGATACGGCTGATACGCTCGCGTTTGCCGCTGCGCGAATCGAGGACGTAGGAACCTGCATCGAGTTTGCCCGAGTAGACGCGCACGAAAGCCAGACGGCCTACGAACGGGTCGGTAGCGATCTTGAAGGCCAGTCCGCAGAAGGGCTCGTCCTCCGAAGCGTGGCGCACCTCTTCCTGCTCGGTCTTGGGGTTCAGGCCCTTGACGGGGGGCAGATCCAGCGGCGAGGGGAGGAATGCCATCACGTAGTCGAGCAGCTTCTGCACGCCCTTGTTGTGGAAGGACGAACCGCAGAGCATCGGCACGATCTGCATCGAGATCGTGGCCTTGCGGATTGCGGCGAGCAGCTCGTCGGCCGTGATCGAATCGGGGTCCTCGAAGAACTTCTCCATCAGCGCATCGTCGGTGGAGGCCACCTCCTCGATGAGCTTGGCGCGCCATTCGGCAGCCTCGGCCTTCATCGACTCGGGAATCTCCTTCAACTCGAAGTTGTCGCGGACGGTCTTGTCGTCGTAGTAATAGATAGCATTATTATATATAAGGTCTACCAGACCTTCGAACTTGTCCTCGGCACCGATGGGCAGGACTACCGGCAGAGCCGTAGCCCCGAAGTGCTCCTTGATCTGTGCGCACACCGACAGGAAGTCGGCGCCCGTGCGGTCCATCTTGTTGACGTAACCGAGGCGGGGAACGTTGTATTTGTCGGCCTGACGCCATACCGTCTCCGACTGGGGCTCGACGCCGCCCACGGCGCAGAACGTGGCGATAGCGCCGTCCAGCACGCGCAGCGAACGCTCCACCTCGACCGTGAAGTCAACGTGTCCCGGGGTGTCGATCAGGTTGATCTGGTACTGGTTGCCCTTGTAGTTCCAGAATGCGGTCGTAGCGGCCGAGGTGATCGTGATGCCGCGCTCCTGCTCCTGAACCATCCAGTCCATCGTGGCGCCGCCGTCGTGCACCTCGCCGATCTTGTGGGTCTTGCCCGTGTAGAAAAGGATTCGCTCGGATGTAGTGGTCTTACCGGCGTCGATGTGGGCCATGATGCCGATGTTGCGAGTATACTTTAAGTCTCTGGTTGCCATCTGTCAATCCTCTCTTTTAGAATCTGAAGTGTGCGAATGCCTTGTTTGCCTCGGCCATGCGGTGCATCTCCTCCTTGCGTTTGAAGGCGGCACCCTGCTGGTTGAAGGCATCCAGTATCTCTGCCGAAAGCTTGTCTGCCATCGTCTTGCCGGCGCGCTTGCGGGAATAGAGGACAAGGTTTTTCATGGAAATAGAAATCTTGCGCTCCGGACGAACCTCCATAGGAACCTGGAACGTCGCACCGCCGATACGCTTCGATTTCACTTCGACTTGGGGTGTGATGTTCTCCAGGGCCTGTTTCCAGATTTCCAGGGGAGATTTATCAGCATCCTTCATCTTCTTGCCGACGATATCCAACGCATCGTAGAAAATCGTGTAGGCAATACTCTTCTTACCATCCAGCATAAGGTTGTTCACGAAACGGGTCACAGCCACGTCTCCGAACTTCGGATCCGGAAGTAGAATTCGCTTCTTTGGCTTAGCTTTTCTCATTGCTATTAAAAATGTTCTTCGTTAAAAATTTCTCTTGACTACTTGCCTGCCTTGGGGCGTTTGGCACCGTACTTCGAACGACGCTGACGACGCCCATCGACGCCTGCCGAGTCGAGCGCACCGCGCACCAGGTGATAACGTACACCGGGGAGGTCCTTCACACGACCGCCGCGGACGAGCACGATGGAGTGCTCCTGCAAGTTGTGGCCTTCTCCGGGGATGTAGGCGTTGACCTCCTTGCCGTTGGTCAATCTCACACGCGCCACCTTACGCATGGCCGAGTTCGGCTTTTTCGGGGTCGTGGTGTACACACGCGTACATACGCCCCGGCGCTGCGGACACGCGGCCAGTGCGGGAGACTTCGACTTGTCCTCCAGCGTCACGCGGCCGTTTCTCACTAACTGTTGAATAGTTGGCATTGCTTAAACTGTCCTTTAATTGTTAAAAAAATCTATCTCCATTGTCCAAAATGGACTGCAAAGGTACGCATTTTTTCGGAAATACAATATATAAGGGCATCTTTTTTCGTGATTTTACGGGATTTCGCGCCGTTTTTCATTCTTTTTACTTATAGTTTTCACAGCAATATATCATATCATTTATACATAAAATTACAAACCGCTGCCTTTCATAGTCTTATGCGAACTTTTCGGAAGGCTTGAAATTCGCGGAAAAATCACTAAATTTGCCTGTGCATTCCGGGGCAACCTCCTGAATGACAAAAATCAATCATCAAAAATTTTCAGACCATGAACAAATTTCTTTTTTCGACTGCATGCCTGACCCTGCTGGTTGCGTGCAACGACAACGAGGGGGGGGGAATTCCACGCCCGTAACCTTTGACGACCCAACGTTCGCAACCTACAACCTCGCGCATTTCGATGCCAACGGCGACGGCATCCTAACCGAAAGCGAAGCCCAAAAAGTCAAAAAGCTGACACTCGACGCCAATACCGATGCCTCACTCGCCGGAATCGAATCGCTCGCCGGAATCGAGTATTTCACCGAGTTGGAAGAGCTTGCCTGCACCAAATGCAATTTCGCGTCGGTGGACCTGAGCCGCAACCGGAAACTGAAATCGTTGGCACTGATGTACGGAAAACTCACGGCGTTAGACCTCGGAGCCCTTTCCGAACTGGAAACCCTGAACTGCAACTCCAACGCGCTGACGGCACTCGACCTAACGAAAAATCCGAAACTCAAATACCTCTACGTGCAGGCCAACAAGCTCACCGCGCTCGATGTCAGCCGCAATCCGGAGCTGGAACATCTCTATGTGAGCATTATGAGCTTCATGTCGAATCAGATCGAAACGCTCGACATCACCCAATGCCCGAAAATCACACAGTTGTATGCCGTTGACATGACCTCGCTCAAACAGCTCCGTATGCTGCGAGCCCACAAGGAAGCGAATATCCTGATGAGCGTCCCCGCCACTACCGAAATCATCTACGAATAGGCCATTTTTCGGCGGCAGGCAGACAGGCAGGTAGGCGCGGCACGGACTTTGCCCCCGGAACGGCGGTACGGGCCGCCGGAGCACCGAACGCCCCGGCGACGAACGAACCCGCACCGAAAACAACGCATACCGCCATGAAACAACTCTTACACAACCTCTTCCTGCCGCTGTTCGCAGCGGCCCTCTGCTCGGGAGCATGCAGCGACGACGACAACGACAGCCGGCCGAAACCCTCGGGCTACGACATCTACACGGCCGGCTACAAAACCCCGTCCGGAAAGTCCGTGGCGACGGTCTGGAAAAACGGCAGCGAGCTCTACGCCCTGACCAACGGCACGAACGACGCCTGGGCCTACTCCGTCTTCGTGGATAACGGCACGGTCTACGCCGCGGGCTACGAGCAGCAGGGCGACGCGATCGTCGGCAAAATCTGGGTGAACGGCGCCTTGAAATACACCGTCGCACCGGCTTCGGGCAGCGCCTATCTCTATTCGATTTCGGCCGCGGACGGCAGTCTCTACGTCGCCGGCAGCGAGGACGTGAACGGCGCCCTGACGGCCAAAATCTGGAAGGACGGCGCGGAGGCTTACGCCTATTCGGTGAGCCCCGCCGTGTCGCAGGCCAAAGCCGTGGCCGTCGCGGGGAGCGACGTTTACGCCGCAGGCAGCCTCCGAAACGAACTCGGGAAGCAGCTCGCCGTGGTCTGGAAGAACGACAAGGCGCACTTCACGCTCTCCGACGGACAGACCGACGCCGGCGCGACGGCCCTCTGCCTCGACGGCCGCACGCTCTACACGGCGGGCTACGCCGGCACACAGGCCGTCGTCTGGAAGGACGGCAGCGTGCTCTACACGCTGACCGACGGCAGCTCCTCGGCCCAGGCCACCGCCGTCTGCCGCTCCGGGAGCGCGCTCTACGCCGCGGGCTACGTCATCGACGGCTTCGAGAACGAGGGTGTCGTCTGGAAGAACGGCCGGGAGCTTTACGACCTTTCGGACGGTTCGGGCGAAGGCTCGATGCCCTATGCCATAGCCGTTTACGGCGACGACGTTTTCAGCGCCGGGACCCTTTTCGGCACGTCGCGCACCGCCGCGGTGTGGCACGGCGAGAAGATCCTCCACACGCTCACCGACGGCACGGGACACGGCGAGGTCTACTCGATGTTCGTCGTACCGCTCTACGACTGACGCGCCGCATCGGAAACGGAAAGGGACACGGTCTTTCGGGGCCGTGTCCCTTTTTATGCGCCATTCCGCGACCCGGAGAATGACAAATCGGAAAACTTTTGTTATTTTTGCAAGCCCGCCCAAGAGCCGGGTTTAGAAAGAGACAGAACCAAAAACGGTCAAACAACGACAAAACAAAATCCTTAGAGGAGATATGGAGTACAATTTCAAGGAGATCGAGGCCAAATGGCAAAGCCGCTGGCGGACGGACAAGACCTACAAGGTGGAAACGGACCCCTCGCGGCCCAAATTCTATGTGCTGGACATGTTCCCCTATCCGTCGGGAGCGGGCCTGCACGTCGGGCACCCGCTGGGCTACATCGCCTCGGACATCTACTCGCGCTACAAGCGGCTCAAGGGCTTCAACGTCCTGCACCCGATGGGATACGACGCCTTCGGCCTGCCCGCCGAGCAATACGCCATCCAGACGGGCCAGCACCCGGCCGTGACGACCGAGCAGAACATCGCCCGCTACCGCGAGCAGCTGGACAAGATCGGTTTCTCGTTCGACTGGGACCGCGAGGTGCGCACGTGCGACCCCGGCTACTACAAGTGGACGCAGTGGGCGTTCCTCGAAATGTTCTCCCATTGGTACGACCGTTCGAAGCAGCAGGCGCGACCCGTCGCGGAGCTCGTAGCGGCGTTCGAGAAGAGCGGCACCGAGGGCGTCGATGCGGCCTGCACGACCGAAATGCGCTTCACGGCCGCCGAATGGAAGGCCAAGAGCGAACCCGAAAAGGAGCAGATTCTCCAGAACTACCGGCTGGCGTTCCGCGCCGACACGATGGTCAACTGGTGTCCGAAGCTGGGGACCGTGCTGGCCAACGACGAGGTGCACGACGGACTTTCGGTCCGCGGCGGCTATCCGGTCGAGCAGAAGCGCATGAAGCAGTGGCTTCTGCGCGTGACGGCCTACGCCCAACGGATGCTCGACGGACTGGACAAACTCGAATGGAGCGACTCGCTCAAGGAGATCCAGCGCAACTGGATCGGACGTTCCGAGGGCGCCCAGGTCTTCTTCGACATCGAGGATTCGGCGAAGAAACTCGAAATCTTCACCACCCGTCCCGACACGATCTTCGGCGTGACGTTCATGGTCATCGCCCCCGAACACGAGTGGGTCGGCGAGCTGACGACGCCCGAGAACAAGGCCGCCGTCGAGGAGTACATCCACCAGACCCGCAAGCGTTCGGAACGCGAGCGCATCGCCGACACGAAGCGCGTAAGCGGCGTGGCGACAGGCTCGTACGCCATCAATCCCTTCACGAAAAAAGCCATTCCGATCTATATCTCCGACTACGTGCTGGCGGGCTACGGAACGGGCGCCATCATGGCCGTTCCGGCGCACGACTCGCGCGACTGGGCCTTTGCCCGCCACTTCGGGCTGAAGGTCGTTCCGGTGGTCGAGGGCGGCGACATCGAGAAGGAGTCGTACGACGCCAAGTCGGGCAAACTGATCAACTCGGATTTCCTCGACGGGATGGATGTAAAGGAGGCGATTCGGGTGATGTTCGCCGAAGTCGAGCGGCGCGGACTGGGCAAGAAGCTCGTCAACTACCGCCTGCGCGACGCCATCTTCTCGCGCCAGCGCTACTGGGGCGAGCCCTTCCCGATCTACTACAAGGACGACACGGCCTACCCGCTGTCGGAAGACAAACTGCCGCTGGAGCTGCCGCCGATCGAGAATTTCGGCCCCACGGAACAGGGCGAACCGCCGCTGGCCCGCGTGAAAGGCTGGGCGACGCCCGAGGGGTATCCCTACGAATACTCGACGATGCCCGGATTCGCCGGCTCGTCGGCCTACTACCTCCGCTACATGGACCCGCACAACGACAAGGCGCTCGTGAGCCGCGAAGCCGACGAGTACTGGCGCAACGTGGACCTCTACGTGGGCGGCATCGAACACGCCACGGGACACCTGATGTACTCGCGCTTCTGGAACATGTTCCTCTACGATCTGGGAGTCGTGTGCGAGGAGGAGCCCTTCAAGAAACTCGTCAACCAGGGCATGATCCAGGGCCGTTCGAACTTCGTCTACCGCATCGTCGGTACGAACAAGTTCGTATCGCTGGGCCTCAAGGAGCAATACGACACGCAGGCGCTCTACGTCGATGTGAACATCGTCCGCAACGACATCCTCGACCTCGACGCCTTCCGCGCGTGGAGGCCCGAGTACAACGATGCGGAGTTCATCCTCGAAGACGGCAAATACGTCTGCGGCTGGGCCATCGAGAAGATGTCCAAGTCGTTCTACAACGTCGTGAACCCCGACTACATCGTCGACAACTACGGCGCCGATACGCTGCGCATGTACGAAATGTTCCTCGGCCCGCTGGAGCAGTCGAAGCCCTGGGACACGAACGGCATCGACGGCGTGCACAAGTTCCTGCGCCGCTTCTGGCGGCTCTTCTTCGACCGTGACGGCCAGCTGTGCGTCACCGACGAGAAAGCCACCGAAAAGGAGCTCCGCACCCTGCACAAGACCATAAAAAAGGTCTCGGAGGACATCGAGAACTTCTCGTTCAACACCTCCGTGGCGGCTTTCATGATCTGCCTCAACGAGCTGGGCGAGTGTTCGAAGCGCGAAGTGCTCGAACCGCTGACCGTACTGCTCGCTCCCTTCGCCCCGCACATCGCCGAGGAGCTGTGGGCCGCGCTCGGACACGCCGAATCGGTCTGCACGGCCGCTTACCCGACTTTCGACGAGAAGCACCTCGCGCTCGACGCCTTCGAATACCCCGTGTCGGTCAACGGCAAGCTCCGCTTCAAGAAGGAGTACGCCATGTCGATGACGCCCGCCGAGATCCAGGCCGCAGTCGTCGGGGAACCCGAAGCGCAAAAGTGGCTCGACGGCAAGACCCCGAAGAAGATCATCGTCGTGCCGGGCAAGATCATCAACATCGTAATCTGAGCGCCGGCCGGCTAAGAGCCGGGATTTAGGGGTGAAGCACGGCGCCGGATCTCGTCCGGTTCCGCGCCTCCACCTCTGAAAAACGGTTTCTCAAACGTCCCTTAGTGGGCGCTTACAAACATACAATCCAAAATGAAACGAACCTTCCGACTTTTACTGGCACTTTTGCTTATGAGCGCATCCGCTTCCGCCAAAGACTACGGACAGGCCCTAACAGTCCGCATCTGGGACAACGCCTCGGCACCCCACAGCAACGGCATCGACACCCCCGAACAGGAACCCGAACCCAACCGGCTGGCCAACACCTCCGACGCCGAACTCTACATCTTCCCGGCCGACACGTCGAAAGCCACCGGACAAGCCGTCGTGATCTGCCCCGGAGGCGGCTACGGACGGCTGGCCATCGACCACGAAGGCTACGAGGTGGCGCAATGGCTCGCCGCGAACGGCATCACCGGCGCGGTGCTGAAATACCGCATGCCCAACCACCACCCCGAAGTGCCGCTGGAAGATGCCGAACAGGCCCTGCGCATCATGCGCGGCGACGCGCCGGGCGCCGAAGGCTTCACCTGCCCGAAGGTCGGCATCGCCGGATTCTCGGCCGGAGGCCATCTCGCGGCGATGGCCTCGACGATCGGCAGCGTCCGTCCGGACTTCTCGATCCTCTTTTACCCGGTCATCTCGGCCGTGCGGGGCAAGCGCCATCAGGGGTCGTTCATCAACCTGCTGAGCGCGGAGCGCACCCCCGAACAGGATGCGGCCTATTCGCTGGAGAGCCGCGTGACCGAAGCCACGCCCCCGGCGCTGCTGCTGCTCTCGGACGACGACAAGACGGTGCCGCCGGTCAACAGCACCT
The DNA here is from genome assembly GCF_025145645.1 of Alistipes senegalensis JC50. Taxonomy (NCBI): domain Bacteria; kingdom Pseudomonadati; phylum Bacteroidota; class Bacteroidia; order Bacteroidales; family Rikenellaceae; genus Alistipes; species Alistipes senegalensis. The sequence goes on from NZ_CP102252.1 coordinate 1,465,266, forward strand.
GCTATTACACGGCCCTGAAGGAACACGGCATCGAAGCCTCGATGCACATCTATCCCACGGGCGGCCACGGCTGGGGCATCCGCGAATCGTTCCGCTACAAGGCAGCCTGGCAGGACGCCGTGCTGGACTGGCTCCGCAAACGTTAAACCGCAACCGCAATGAAACTGAAAACGACGCTCGCGGCCGCAGCCGCGATCCTCACGGCGTTCGCCGCAACGGCGCAGAAGCCCGTGGCGACGCTGAAAATCTGGGACAACGCGACCGCGCCCCACAGCAACGGCATCGTCCCCGTCCCCGGAGAGGACGACCCGGCCCGCACGACCCGCACGACCGAAACCGAACTCTATATCTACCCGGCCGACACCGCCCGCGCCACGGGACAGGCCGTGGTGATCTGCCCCGGAGGCAGTTACCTGGGGCTGGCCATCGGTCACGAGGGGCACGACGTGGCCCGCTGGCTGTCGCAGAACGGCGTCACGGCCGCGGTGCTGAAATACCGCATGCCCAACGGGCATCCCGAAGTTCCGCTGGAGGATGTTCAGCAAGCACTGCGCATCATGGCGGGCCTCGAAGCGGGCGCCACGGGATTCTCCGCCGACAAGGTGGGCGTCATGGGCTTCTCGGCCGGCGGCCATCTGGCAGCCACGGCCTCGACGATCGGGGCGTTCAAACCCGCCTTCTCGATCCTCTTCTATCCGGTCATCACGGCCGAACCCGGAAAGGGGCACCAGCTGTCGTTCGACAGCCTGCTGGGAACGGACCGCACGGCCGAACAGTCGGAATACTACTCGCTCCAAAACCGCGTGACGGAGGCCACGCCCCCGACCCTGCTGCTCCATTCGGACGACGACACGGGCGTACCCGCGGTCAACAGCGCGCTCTACTACGAAGCGCTCAAAGCCCACGGCGTGAAGGCTTCGATGCACATCTACCCGACGGGCGAGCACGGCTGGGGCTTCCACACGAACTTCCCCTACCACGAAGTCTGGAAAGCCGCCGTGCTGGAGTGGCTGCGGGAGGTCAACCGATAACGAGAGGGGCGCATGCCCCTCTTTCGTTTTTTCGGGAGGCGCATTGCCGTTTGCCGATTATTGGTGTCGTAACGACACTTTTATGAGTCAGAAAGTTTTACCGAATCTCCTGCGATTCGGTTTTGAACTCCTCCGCCTTTTTAGTATCTTTGCACCCAAAATAAACACTTATGGCAGACAACAGCATACTGAACCGTCTGGACGGTCTGAAACTCAAATACGAGGAGACGGGGCAGAAACTCACCGACCCCGAAGTCATCGCCGACGTCAAGCAGTTCATCCAGCTCACCAAGGAGTACAAGGAGCTGGAACCGATCATCGAGACCTCGGAGCGCTACCGCACGGCCATCGCCAACCTCGCCGAAGCCAAGGACACGCTGGCCACGGACAAGGACGAGGAGATGCGCGAAATGGCCCGCGAGATGATCGCCGAACTGGAGCCCCAGCTGGAGCAGATGGAGGAGGAGATCAAGCTGCTGCTGATTCCCAAGGACCCGCAGGACTCGAAGAACGCCATCATGGAGATCCGCGGCGGCACGGGCGGCGACGAAGCGGCGATCTTCGCCGGCGACCTGCTGCGCATGTACACCAAATACATCGAGTCGAAAGGCTGGCGTTACGAAATCACCTCGTCGTCGGAGGGCGCCGCGGGCGGCTTCAAGGAAGTGGTGCTGAAAGTCACGGGCCAGAACGTCTACGGAACGCTCAAATACGAATCGGGCGTGCACCGCGTGCAGCGCGTGCCGCAGACTGAGACGCAGGGCCGCGTGCACACCTCGGCGGCGTCGGTGGCGGTGCTTCCCGAAGCCGAGGAGTTCGACGTGGAGATCTCGATGAACGACATCCGCAAGGACATCTTCTGCGCCAGCGGCCCCGGCGGCCAGTCGGTCAACACGACCTATTCGGCCATCCGCCTGACGCACATCCCGACGGGCATCGTCGTGCAATGCCAGGACCAGAAATCGCAGCTGAAGAACTTCGACAAGGCGTTCGAGGAGCTGCGCACGCGCGTCTTCAACCTCGAATACTCGAAATATCTCGACGAAATCGCTTCGAAGCGCAAAACGATGGTCTCGACGGGCGACCGCTCGGCCAAGATCCGCACCTACAACTACCCGCAGGGGCGCATCACGGACCACCGCATCAACTATACGATCTACAACCTCGCAGCCTTCATGGACGGCGACATCCAGGACTGCATCGACCATCTGATCGTGGCCGAGAACGCCGAACGTCTGAAAGAAAGCGAGCTCTGATGCACCTTCCCGCCGACTTCGACGCCGAGATTTACGACATCGTCGCGCAGATTCCCGCGGGACGGGTCGTAACTTACGGGCAGCTGGCCCGGCTGGCAGGCATGCCCGGTTACGCGCGCCGCGTGGGACGGGCGATGGCCACGGCTCCGGCGGGGATTCCCAGCCACCGGGTCGTCAGCGCCGCAGGCCGCACGGCCCCCGGATGGACCGCCCAGCGGGAGCTGCTCGAAGCGGAGGGCATCCGTTTCCGGCGCAACGGGTGTGTGGACCTCGCCCACCTAAGAGATGAGTTCTAAGGGGCGGCGGCAGGCCGCAGCGCTCTTCATTCCTATCACGCCCCGGCCTGCAAACGGGTTTCGGCGGACAATATCCGGCCCCCGGCGACCGTTTTGCCAATAAACAATACGCCGACAGTCCGAAAAGCACGCCATCTCCCTCCCTGAAGGAGGGAAAGGGTGGGTCGGATTTGCAAATGACGCCGCAGGCGGCAAAAACGGGGGTCGGGAACTACATTATATCGAAAAACAGGAATCGTTCAGCTATGAAAAGATACGTCATACTTCTCTTTCTCCTGAGTTTCGCCGCAACCGTCCGGGCTGCGTCGCCGAAACCTACGCCGATGTACATCGTCAACGGCAAGGAGACGACGGAAATCCGCTCGATACCGCCCGAGGACATCGAGAACGTCGAGATGCTCCCCGCCGACGAAGAGACCATCGCCCGCTACGGCCAGCGCGCCGTGCACGGCGTCATGCTCATCACCCTGCGCTACGACCAGCCCGCGACTTTCCCCGCCGACTCCACGTTCGGCCACTATATCGCCAGCCGGGTGCGGTGGGACGCGAGCGAACCCGCCGCCCGCGTGGTGCTGCGCTACAAGGTCACGCCCGAAGGCGACACCGTCGTCCATCAGGAGCTCGAATCGACCGACAAACGCCTCAAACGGCGCGTGCTGAAAGCCGTGGCCGAGGCCCCGCGCTGGACCCCGGCCCAAAAGAACGGCCGCCCGATCGAGAGCGAAGGCGTGCTGCGCATCCAGCTCCCCGAGGGCAAGCGCATGCCGCGTCCCGTGGAGCTCGTCATCCGCTGAAAACCATCCCCGCAGAAATGAATCCCCGTCTATGAAAACCAACTCCCTTTCCGCCTGGATACTGGCCGTGAGGCCGTATAGTCTGGGCAACTCCGTGATCCTCGTCCTCGTCGGCTCGGCTCTGGCCCGCACCGACGGCTCGTTCCACTGGCTGCCGGCCCTGCTGTGCCTGCTGTTCGCCGTGCTGATGCAGTGCACGGCCAATCTGGTGAACGACCTCTGGGACTTTATGAAAGGAGCCGACAAACCCGACCGGCTGGGACCCGACCGCGCCTTCGCCAAAGGCTACATCACCCTTCCGGCCATGAAGGCCGGCATCGTTGCGTTCACCCTCGCGGCCTGCGCCGCGGGAATCGGACTGCTCGTCTGGACCCTGCATGCCGGCGTTCTCCGCTACGGCGGCTGGGAGCTCGTCGCCGTGGGCGCCGCCTGCGTCGTCTTCGCCTGGTTCTACACCGCCGGCCCGTGGCCGCTGGCCTATCACGGCATGGGGGACATCGCGGTCATCCTCTTCTTCGGACTGATCCCCGTGGGATTCACCTACTACATCCAGACCGGAGCGTGGACCTGGGAAGTCTCGGTCGCAGCGCTGGCCTGCGGACTGGTGATCGACACGATGCTGATGGTCAACAATTTCCGCGACCGCGACGAGGACGCGCGCTGCGACAAGCGCACGGTCGTCGTCTGCCTCGGGGCCGGAGTCGGCCGCTGGGGCTATTTCGCCCTCGGGGCCGCCGCCGTCGCGCTCTGCCTCACGCTGCTGGCCGGAGGCCGCCCGTGGGCCGCGCTGCTGCCCCTCGCCTACCTCGCGGCGCACACCGCCACGTGGCGCAAGATGGTGCACATCGACCACGGCGAAGAACTGAACGTCTGTCTGGGCGAAACGGCCCGCAACATCCTGCTGTTCGGAGCCCTGTTCACCGCCGGAATCCTGCTGGGCTGATGGCTGAGACGCAACATATCACCCTGCGCGAATTGCAGCGCCGCGTGAAAGCGGCGCTCGAAGGGCAGTTCGCCCTGCCCGTGTGGGTGAACGCCGAAATTTCCGAAATAAAGGTCAACTACTCGGGCCACTGCTACCTCGAACTGGTCGAGAAGGGCGGCGACAACGGCGTGCCGACGGCGCAGGCCCGGGCCGTCGTATGGCGTTCGCACTACCCGCGCATCTCGGGTTATTTCGAGGCCGAAACGGGGCAGCCGCTGGCCGCGGGCATCAAGATACTGGCCAAGGTGCTGGTCTCCTACCACGAACTCTACGGCTTCTCGCTGCAAATCACCGACATCGACCCTTCGTACACGCTGGGCGACATGGAGCGGCAGCGGCAGCAGACCATCGCGCAGTTGCAGCAGGACGGAGTCTGGGAGATGAACCGCGAGGTGCCGATGCCGGCCGTCGTGCAGCGCATAGCCATCGTGTCGAGCGTCAACGCCGCGGGCTACCAAGACTTCTGCAAAGAGCTGGACAAAAGCCCCTACCGGTTCCGCCTCACGCTGTTCGACGCCTTCATGCAGGGCGAAGCGGCCGAGGAATCCATCGTCGAAGCCTTGTGCGCCGTGGCCGACCGTGCGGAGGATTTCGACGCCGTGGTGCTGATCCGCGGCGGCGGGTCGAGGAGCGACCTCAACTGTTTCAACGCCTACCGCCTCTGCGCCCACGTGGCGCAGTTCCCGCTGCCCATTCTGACGGGCATCGGGCACGACAAGGACACCAGCGTCGCCGACATGGTGGCCCACACGGCGCTCAAAACTCCGACGGCGGTGGCCGGATGGCTCGTCGAACGGATGGCCGGAATCGAAGGATGGCTCGACAGCGCCGCCCTGCAACTCCATGACACGACGGCGGCGGCGATGCACGCCTCGGAGGTGCGTCTCGAACGCCTTTCGGGCGAGCTGCGGCGGCTGAGCGGCGAACTTCTCACCCGGCAGTCGCTGCAACTGGAACACCTCGCAGGGGTGCTTCCCGAAGCAGCGCGGGATTTCCTCGCGCGGCAGACGACGCGGCTGGAAAACGCCGCGGAACTGATCGCCGGGCGTTCGCCCGAACGCATCCTCCGGCTGGGATTCGCCGTGGTGCGGAGCGGCGGCAGGGCGGTGACCTCGGTCCGGGCGGTCGCGGCGGGCGAACCCATCGAGGTCGAAGTCGCCGACGGCAAGATAAGTGCAACCGTAAACGCTGAAAAGATATGGCAAAAAAAGAGCTGACCTACGCCGAGGCGATGGCCGAGATCGAAAAGATTCTCGGACGCCTGCGCAGCGAGGAGATGAACGTGGACGGCCTCGCGGCGGAGGTGAAACGCGCCACGGAGCTGATAGCCTCGTGCAAGGCGCGCCTGCGCAAGGCCGAAGCCGACGTGAACAAAGTGTTGGAATAGGATGAAAAAGCTGATCCGCTGGTCGCTGAACCACATTCCGCGCCCCGTGCTGCAACGCATCGCCGGATGGGCCGTGCCCGCGGCGGGACTCCTCTACAAGGGCCGCGGGGTCGAATGCCCCGTGTGCGGCGCGAAATACCGGAAATTCATGCCCTACGGCTATGTGCAGTCGCGGTCCAACGCGCTGTGCCCCAAGTGTCTGTCGCTGGAGCGCCACCGTCTGCTGTGGCTCTACCTGACGCGCGAGACCGACCTCCTGACCGCCTTTCCGCGCACGCTGCACATCGCCCCCGAGGTCTGCATCATGCGCCACCTCAAACCCCACTTCCGTCCGCATCCGGGACAATACGTCACGGCCGACCTCGAAAGCCCGCTGGCGGACATCCATTTCGACGTGCAGCAGATCCCGCTGGCCGACGATTCGGTGGACGTGGTGATCTGCAACCACATTCTGGAACACGTCGCCGACGACCGGAAAGCGCTGCGCGAACTGCACCGCATCCTCAAACCCGGCGGCTGGGGCATCGTCCTCTCGCCCGTGGACCGGGATTACGAACGGACCTACGAGGACGATTCGATCACCGACCCCGACGAGCGCACGCGCATCTTCGGGCAGTACGACCACCGGCGCATCTACGGCGCCGATTATGCCGACCGCCTGCGCGAAGCGGGCTTCGAGGCCGCGGACATCGACTACGCCGCGACCTTCACCGACGAGGAGCGCAGGCTATACGCCCTGCCCGCCGATCACATCTACGTGGTTTACAAAGTCTGACAGACGGCCGTCGAAACGGCTGTCCGACGGGAAGCGTCCGACGGCGATGCGGGGTTTGGTCTTGCCGTGGAAATCGCTCCCGCAGGTCATCAGGGCCCCTTCGGACCGGACCAGCGAGGCGAAATAAGCGGCCTGTTCGGGAGTGTGGTAGTTGTTGAAGACCTCCAGTCCCGCGGCCCCGCGGCCCAAAAGCTGTTCGGCGATCTCCTCGCGGCCCCGGAAATTCAACCCCGGATGCGCCACGACCGGCACCCCGCCGTTGTCGCGGACCAGTTCGACGGCCCGGCGGAAATCCATATACTCCACGGGCACGAACGCCGGACGTCCCTGGGCGAAATAATCAAGATAAAAGTTGATGTAAGGCATATCGCTCCGTGCGCCGCCCTCCATATAGGGCCGCAGCGGGGGCGTATGATATTTCGCGTCGGAAAGCATCACCTCGGCGATCAGTTCGCCCGTCGGAAGTCCTCCTCCAGCGGCCGCCAGCACCGCTTCGGCATCCACGGAGAAACCCAGTTTCAGCAGGTTATCGACCATGCCGCCGAACGACGCCATGACCTTGGCGGCGACCTCCTCTTCGAGCCGTGCGAAATCCGCCGACCGCCAGTCGATGCCGTACCCCAGCAGGTGGAGGTCCGTACCCCGGTAGTTGCAGTCGATCTCGATGCCCGGAACGAATCCGATGCCCCGTTCGCAGGCCAGCCGGGCGGCTTCGCCGACGCCCCGCACCGAATTGTGATCCGTCAGCGAAAAGAGCGTCAGCTGCGCCCCGAGGCACTTGCCGACGAGTTCGGCAACGGAAAATTCCCCGTCGCTGCTGTATTCGGAATGGATGTGCAGATCGAAAGCGGCCATATCAGCAGAGGTAAAAGACGATCCCGACGAAGTGCGCCGCGACCGCGAGGTTTATCAGCAGATGCCAGACCATGTGGTGATAGCGGAATCCCTTTTTGGCGTAGAACCAGGCCCCGAGGGTGTAGAGCAGGCCGCCCAGCGCGATCAGCACCAGCAGCGGCGTCGAGGCCCGGCGCACGAACAACGGCAGGAAGAAGACGATCGTCCAGCCCATGACCAGATAGATGGTCAGACTGACGGCCGGTATCGACTTGCGGGACAGTGATTTGTAGAAGATGCCGAAAAGGACCATCGCCCATTGGAGGACGGTGATGAAAACGCCCTGCCAGCCGCCGATGACCACCAGCGCGATGGGCGTGTAGCTGCCCGCGATGGCGACGTAGATGAAGATATGGTCGAGGATGTGGAAAACGTCCTTGTGCTTCGACTGCGGATTCATCGAGTGGTAGAGCGTCGAGGCGAGGAACATCAGAAAAATCGAGATCACGAAAACCGACACCGAGGCCGCCGCCAGAACCCCGTCGGGATCATGCACATAGGCCCACACGGCGGCAAAAGGAAGCGCCACGAGCGCCAAAAACGACATCACGCCGTGGGACACGGCATTGGCGACCTCCTCGCCGACGGTCGGCACGTAAATCTCCTTTTTCTTTGCCATAGCAGAACGTATCGGTTCAATGTTACAAATTTATAATTTTTTTTCATATCTTTGCGAGCATAGGCATTCGGTCAGGTAAAATATGGACTTTTCACGGTACGAAAAACTCCGCACGCTCGTTCGCGCGAACTTCTCGGAGCAAACTCAGCGCCTCGTTGACGAAGCGTTGGAGTATGCCGGCGGGAAACTCGCCGGGCTGGTGCGCTACGACGGCTCGCCCCTGCTGGACCACGCCGTCGCGGTGGCTTCGATCGTGATCTCGGAAGTGGGCCTCGGCCGCAACTCCTCCGTGGCGTCCATCCTGCACGACGTTGTGCGTCTGGCCCACAAGCAGCTTCCGGCCGAGGAGTTCCTCGCCCTGAGCGCCGACATCCGCAAGCGCTTCGGCGATCAGGTCATGGGCATCACCCTCGGGCTGGCCAACATCTCGGAGCTCAAACTCAAAGTGGCCAAGGAGCAGGCCGACAACTTCCGCGACCTGATCGTCAGCTACTCCGAAGACCCGCGCGTGATCCTCATCAAACTGGCCGACCGCCTCGAAGTGATGCGCTCGCTGGAGATGTTCCCGCGCGAAAAGTGGCGCAAGAAGAGCTGGGAGTCGATGAACCTCTATGCCCAGATCGCCCACAAGCTGGGCCTCTACTCGATCAAGAGCGAGTTGGAGGACATCGCCCTGAAATACCTCGAACCGAAGGATTACGAGCACATCGTCACGAAGCTCGAAGAGAGCGCCGAAGAGCGCCGTGCGTTCATCGCCCGCTTCCTCGTGCCGATCGAGCAGCGGTTGCACCGCCTCGGCATCAAATACCATGTCAAAAGCCGCACCAAGTCGATCTTTTCGATCTGGAGCAAGATGCACAAACAGCACGTCCCGTTCGAGGGCGTCTACGACATCTTCGCCATCCGCATCATCATCGACTGCGACAAGGAGGCCGAAAAACAGCTGTGCTGGACGGCCTATTCGGTGGTGACGGACTTCTACACCCCCAATCCCAACCGCATGCGCGACTGGATCTCGATCCCCAAGTCGAACGGCTACGAGTCGCTGCACACCACCGTGTCGGCCGAAGGGCGCTGGGTCGAGGTGCAGATCCGCACCGAACGCATGGACGCCGTGGCCGAGCGCGGCATCGCGGCGCACTGGCGCTACAAGGGGGTCAACCAAGGGGCGCAGACCAGCGAAATGTGGCTGGGACACCTGCGCGAACTGATCGAGGATACGACGCACGCGCTGGCGCAGCGTTTCGACGCCAAACCCGCCTCGGGCGAAATCTTCGTCTTCACGCCCAACGGTGACCTGCGGAAACTCCCCGAGGGAGCCACGGTGCTGGATTTCGCCTTCGACATCCACACCTCGCTGGGCTCGACGTGTGTGGGCGGCAAGGTCAACAACCGTTCGGTGCCGATCCGCGAGCAGCTGCGCAACGGCGACATCGTCGAAATCCTCACCCAGAAGAACCAGACCCCGAAGTCGGACTGGCTGACCTTCGTGGTGACCTCGAAGGCCCGCAACAAGATCAAATCCTACCTCCGCGAGGAGCAGGCCAAGCATACGCGCATGGGGCGCGAGGAGCTGGAACGCAAGCTCAAGAACTGGAAATTCGCCATCACGATCGACGAGGCGGTGGCCTACCTGGCCAAATACTTCAAACTGCGCCTCGGAACAGAGGTCTACGCCCTGATCGCCACCCAGAAGCTCGATTTCGGGTCGATCAAGGAGATTCTGGCCCGCCACCTCTCGGGGGAGGCCGAGGAGGAGCGCCGCGCGGCGGCCGCCGAGGTCGAACGCCAGAAGGCCGCGCTGCACAGCGCGCGGGAGAGCGCCGCGCCGCAGGATGCGCTGGTGATCGACGACGACATTTCGAAAATACAATATAAACTGGCCAAGTGCTGCAACCCGATCAAGGGCGACGACGTGTTCGGGTTCGTGACGATCAATGCGGGCATCACGATCCACCGCTGCGACTGTCCCAATGCCAAGCGCATGCGCGAAAACTATCCCTACCGGGTGATCGACGCCCGCTGGCGGCAGAACGCCGAGGGGGCTTTCCGCGTGACGATCCGCATCGTGGCGGCGGACACGACGGGCATGGCCAACCACATCACCGAGGTCATCGTCCGCGACCTCAAACTGGGCATCCGCTCAATGAACTTCGCCCCGGCCGGCAACGGCTGTCTGGCGGGAGAAGTCGCGGTCGAGGTGCCCGGCGCGGGCGTCGTGGATACGCTGATCCATCAGATCATGCGCATCAAGGGCGTGCAGAGGGCCTACCGCATCAACTAATCCGTACACAACTTTTTACCCACATAAACGATAAATGAATAACAACACAATCAGCGTCGTATTCGCCGACTCGTCACACGCACACTACGCACCGCGTATCTGCGAACTGATCTATGAGTCGGCCCTGCAGCGGGGCACGGGCATCGCCAAGCGTTCGCCCGAGTACATCGCAGCGAAAATGACCGGTGGCAAGGCCGTCGTGGCGCTGGACGGTGAAAAACTGGTCGGGTTCAGCTACATCGAGTGCTGGGGTCACGGCGACTTCGTCGCCACCTCGGGACTGATCGTCGATCCGGAGTACCGGCACATGGGACTCGCGGAACAGATCAAACGACGAACGTTCGAGCTTGCCCGACGACGATTCCCGTTTGCCAAGTTATTCAGTATCACCACGTCGCTGCCCGTCATGAAGCTCAATTCGCGGATGGGCTACGTTCCCGTGACCTTCTCGGAACTCACCGAGGACGAGGAGTTCTGGCGCGGCTGCGAAGGCTGCTGCAACTACGACATCCTGCAACGCAACAACCGCCGCATGTGTCTCTGCACGGGAATGCTCTACGACCCGGCCAAGGAGCCGCCCGCGAAGCAGTCGCGCCTGGCGCCCTACCGGATGTTCCTGAGGAACAAAGTAAAGAAGTTGTTTCACCTGAAATAGTAAAAACCGAAATAAAATGGAAAAGAAGAAAGTGGTTCTGGCGTTCAGCGGAGGTCTGGACACCTCGTTTTGCGTAAAATACCTCTCCGAGGAGAAGGGGTACGACGTTTACACGGCGATCGCCAACACGGGCGGATTCTCGAAGCCCGAACTCGAAAAGATCGAACGGCGCGCCGTGGAACTCGGCGCCGCGGCCCACGCCACGCTCGACATCGAACAGGAGTACTACGAGAAGAGCATCCGCTACATGGTCTTCGGCAACATCCTGCGCAACGGAACCTATCCCATTTCGGTGAGCTCGGAGCGAATCTTCCAGGCCATCGCCATCATCGAATACGCCAAGAAGATCGGCGCCGACGCCGTCGCCCACGGTTCGACGGGCGCGGGCAACGACCAGGTGCGCTTCGACCTGACATTCCAGATCCTCGCCCCCGAGATCGAGATCATCACCCCGACGCGCGACATGACCCTGACGCGCGAATACGAGATCGACTACCTGCGCAAGCACGGCATCACGGCCGACTACAAGAAGATGGAGTACTCGATCAACAAGGGGCTGTGGGGCACCTCGATCGGCGGCAAGGAGACCCTCCATTCGGAGCAGACGCTTCCCGAAGAGGCTTATCCCAGCCAGATCACGGCCGAGGGCGAAGAGCGGCTGAAACTCACCTTCGAGCAGGGCGAGCTGGCGGCGGTCAACGGCAAACCCTATGCGGATAAAGTCGAGGCCATCCGCGCCGTGGAGGCCATCGGTTCGAAATTCGGCATCGGCCGCGACATGCACATCGGAGACACGATTATCGGCATCAAGGGCCGCGTGGGATTCGAGGCCGCCGCGCCGATGCTCATCATCGCCGCGCACAAGATGCTCGAAAAGCACACACTGACCAAATGGCAGATATACTGGAAGGATCAGGTCGCCACGTGGTACGGAATGTTCCTCCACGAGGCGCAGTACCTCGAGCCCGTGATGCGCGACATCGAGGCCATGCTCCTCTCCTCGCAGCGCAACGTCACGGGAACCGTGGAGCTGATCCTCCGCCCGCGCAACTACACGCTCGTGGGCGTGGAGTCGACGTACGACCTCATGAAGACCGACTTCGGAGAGTACGGAGAGGTCAACAAGGCCTGGACGGCCGATGACGTGAAGGGTTTCACGAAGATCCTCGGCAACCAGATCAAGATCTACTACAACGTCCAGAAACGTAACGGAAAGAAGGAGCAATGATCCGCGCGGGCATCATCGGAGGGGCCGGATACACGGCCGGGGAGCTGATCCGTCTGCTGGTGAACCACCCGCAGGTGGAGATCGCCTTCGTACACAGTACCTCGAACGCCGGGAACCTCCTCACGGAGGTACACGCGGGGCTGGAGGGCGAGACGTCGATGCGCTTCTGCGCGGAGTACGACCTCGCGGCCGCCGACGTGGTCTTCCTCTGCTCGGCGCACGGACAGAGCCGCACGTGGCTGGCGGAGCAGACGCTTCCCGAGGGGCTGCGGATCATCGACCTGGCGCAGGATTTCCGCGACGAGTCGGAGGGCTTCGTCTACGGGCTCCCGGAGATGAACCGCGAGCGCATCCGCACGGCGCGTCGCGTCGCCAACCCCGGGTGCTTCGCCACGGCGATCCAGCTGGCGCTGCTGCCGCTGGCCGCAGCGGGGCTGTTGCAGGACGAGGTGCACGTGACGGCGGTCACCGGATCGACGGGCGCGGGCGTAAAGCCCTCGGCCACGACCCATTTCAGCTGGCGGGCGTCGAACATTTCGGTCTACAAGGCTTTCACGCACCAGCACCTGATCGAGATCGGGCGCAACCTGCGGCTGCTGGAGCCGTCGTTCGACCGCGCGGTGAACTTCGTGCCGATGCGCGGGGACTTCACGCGGGGCATTCTGGCGAGCGTCTACACGGCGTGTCCGCTCGACGGCGAGGCCGTACGGAAGCTCTACGCCGGTTTCTACGCCCCGGCGGCGTTCACTCGTGTCACGGACTGCGGCGTGGACCTGAAACAGGTGGTGAACACCAACAAGGCGTTGCTGCACACGGCCGTCTACGACGGTAAAGTGCACGTCGTCTCGGCGATCGACAACCTGCTGAAAGGCGCCTCGGGGCAGGCCGTGCAGAACATGAACCTGATGTTCGGGCTCGACGAGAAGGAGGGCCTGCGACTCAAAGCAAGTGCATTTTAAGATGGAATTATTCAACGTATATTCGCTATATCCGATCGAACCCGTCCGGGGCCGGGGCTGCTTCGTCTACGACGAGGCGGGCACCGAGTATCTCGACCTCTACGGCGGCCACGCCGTGATCTCGATCGGGCATGCGCAGCCCGACTACGTACGGGCCGTGCAGGAGCAGGTCGCACGCCTCGGGTTCTATTCGAACTCGGTGGAGAACACGCTCCAACGGACACTCGCCGAAAAACTCGGGCGCATCTCGGGTTACGACGACTACCGCCTCTTCCTCTGCAACTCGGGGGCCGAGGCCAATGAAAACGCCCTGAAACTGGCGTCGTTCCACACGGGCCGCAGCAAGGTGCTGGCCATCTCGAAGGCTTTCCACGGCCGCACGTCGGGAGCCGTCGCCGTAACGGACAACCCCGCGATTCAGTCGCCCTTCAACCGCACCCCCAACGTGGAGTTCACGCCGCTGAACGACCTCGAAGCCGCCCGGCAGAAACTTGCGACGCGGGAGTTCGCGGCGGTGATCGTCGAGGGCATCCAGGGCGTGTCGGGCATCCACTGCCCCACGGACGAATTTCTGCGCGGGCTGCGCGAAGCGGCCACCGAAACCGGGACGCAGCTGGTACTGGACGAAATCCAGTCGGGATACGGCCGCACGGGGCGGTTCTTCGCCCATCAGGCGGCGGGCATCCGTCCCGACCTCATCACCACGGCCAAAGGCATGGCCAACGGATTCCCGATCGGCGGCGTGCTGATCGCGCCCCATTTCGAGGCGCGTCCGGGACTGCTGGGAACCACCTTCGGAGGCAGCCACCTGGCCTGCGCGGCGGCGATCGCCGTGCTGGAGGTGATCGAACGCGACGGACTCGTGAAGAACGCCGCCGAAGTCGGCGAACACCTGCTGTCCGAACTGCACAAGATCGACGGGCTGAAAGAGGTGCGCGGACGCGGCCTGATGATCGGCATCGAGATCGACGGTTCGGGCTCGGAGCTCCGCAAGCGGCTGCTCTTCGAAAAACACATCTTCACCGGCGGGGCGGGAGCCTCGACCGTGCGGCTGCTGCCGGCGCTGTGCCTCACGCACGAAATGGCGGAGCGCTTTTTGGCGGCATTCAAAGAGGTACTCGCATAGGCGACAGCCGAAAGCCCCCGCCGAGGCGGGGGTTTGGGGGTGGGTCAGATTTGCGAACGCGGCTGCAAGCCGCGACAACGACCGACCGGAACGAGACCCGGACAGAAAAACAAATTGAAACGACCGTATTATTATGGATAAATTTACCTGCGTACAAGACATAGGCGACCTGCGTCAGGCCGTCGCCGAAGCGGAGGAGATCAAGCGCGACCGCTTCCAGTTCACGGGGCTGGGGCGCAACAAAACGCTGCTGATGCTCTTCTTCAATTCGAGCCTCCGCACGCGGCTCTCGACCCAGAAGGCCGCCATGAACCTCGGGATGAACGTCATGGTCCTCGATGTCAACCAGGGGGCCTGGAAGCTCGAAACCGAACGGGGCGTGGTGATGGACGGCGACAAGGCCGAACACCTGCTGGAGGCGATTCCCGTGATGGGGTCCTACTGCGACGTGATCGGCGTGCGCTCGTTCGCGCGCTTCGCGGACAAGGCCGAGGATTACGAAGAACGCGTGCTGGAGCAGTTCATCCGCTACTCGGGACGCCCGGTCTTCTCGATGGAGGCCGCGACGCGCCATCCGCTGCAAAGTTTCGCCGACCTCATCACCATCGAGGAGTACAAGACCGTGGAGCGCCCGAAGGTCGTGATGACCTGGGCCCCGCACCCCAACGCCCTGCCGCAGGCCGTGCCCAACTCGTTCGCCGAGTGGATGAACGCTGCGGACTACGATTTCGTCATCACCCACCCCGAGGGGTACGAGCTCGACCCGAAATTCGTCGGCACGGCCCGGGTGGAATACGACCAGCGCAAGGCCCTCGAAGGCGCCGACTTCGTCTATGCGAAGAACTGGGCCGCCTATGCGGACCCCAACTACGGCAAGGTGCTGTCGCGCGACCGCGCATGGACGGTGGACACCGAGAAGATGGCGCTCACGAACAACGCATACTTCATGCACTGCCTGCCCGTCCGGCGCAACATGATCGTCACGGACGAGGTGATCGAATCGCCCCGTTCGCTGGTGATTCCCGAGGCCGCGAACCGCGAAATATCGGCCCAGGTGGTGCTCAAACGACTGTTGGAGGGGCTGAAATGATGGAACGGATCACGGTCGTAAAGATCGGCGGCAACGTCATCGACAACCCCGCAGCGCTGAAACGCTTTCTGAAAGAGTTCGCCGCGCTGGAAGGTCCGAAAATCCTGATCCACGGCGGCGGGAAGCTGGCCACGCGGCTGGCCGAGCGGCTGGAGCTGAAAGTGCAGATGGTTGACGGGCGCCGCATCACCGACAAAGGAACGCTGGATGTGGTGACGATGGTCTACGCGGGGCTTATCAACAAGCAGGTCGTCGCAGGGCTTCAGGCCGCGGGATGCAACGCCCTCGGACTGTCGGGGGCCGACGGAAACGCCGTCACGGCCCGCCGCCGCAATCCGCATCCGGTGGACTACGGATTCGTGGGCGACATCGAGCGGGTGGATTCGGAACTGCTGCGCCGGCTGCTGGAAGGGGGCATCACGCCCGTCTTCTCGGCCATCATGCACGACGGGAAAGGGACGCTGCTTAACTGCAACGCCGACAGCGTGGCTTCGGCCGTGGCGCTGGGAGCGGCGCAGATCGTCCCGACGGACTTGGTATTCTGCTTCGAGAAAGCCGGAGTCCTGCGCGACCCGGAGGACGACACGACGCTGATCCGCGAAATCACGGCAGCGACGTACGCCCCGCTCAAGGAGGACGGAACGGTGAGCAAGGGGATGATCCCCAAGATCGAAAACGCCCTGAAAGCCATCGAGAAAGGCGTGCGGAGCGTCACGATCAAACATTCGGACAATTTACTGAACGATACGGGAACGGTGATCCGGAATTCGTAATTCAAAATTCACAATTCAGAATTGGATAAAGCTGTCACAGATGCCGTCGAGCTGCTGAAAAGGCTGATCGCAACGCCCTCGCTCTCGCGCGACGAAGCACGCACCGCGGAGCTGATCGCGGGATACCTCGCGGAGCACGGCGCCGTGCCCGAACGGCTTGCGAACAACGTCTGGGTGCGTTCGGAGGGATTCGATCCGGCGCGTCCGACGCTGCTTCTGAACTCGCACCACGACACGGTGCGTCCGGCGGCTTCGTACACCCGCGATCCGTTCGTGCCGACGGTCGAGGGCGACCGCCTCTACGGCCTCGGAAGCAACGACGCGGGAGCTTCGGCGGTATGTCTGATACAGACGTTCCTGACCTTCCGGAAGAGGGAGCTGCCTTTCAACCTCGTGCTGGCCGTCTCGGCCGAGGAGGAGTGCATGGGCGAGCACGGCATGCGGGCCCTGCTGCCCGCGCTGGGCAGGATCGACATGGCGCTGGTCGGCGAACCGACCGGCATGCAGGCCGCCGCAGGAGAACGGGGGCTGGTGGTGCTGGACTGCACGGCGCACGGCAAAAGCGGCCATGCGGCCCGCGGCGAGGGGGTCAACGCCCTCTACATCGCGCTGGAAGACATCGCGCGGCTGCGTTCGTTCCGCTTCGAGCGGGAATCGGAGCTGCTGGGTCCGGTCGGAATCGCGGTGACGCAGATCGAGGCCGGGACGCAACACAATGTGGTGCCCGACACCTGCCGCTTCGTCGCGGACATCCGCACGACGGACGCCTACACCAACGAGGAGACGGTCGAAATCCTGCGGGCGGCCATCCGGTCGGACGCCGTGCCCCGTTCGACGCGCATCCGGGCCTCGGCGCTCGGAGCGGAACATCCGCTGATGCGGGCGGCCCGGGCCGCAGGGCGCACTTCTTACGTGTCGCCCACGACATCGGACATGGCGCTGATGCCCTTTCCGTCGCTCAAAATGGGCCCCGGACAGTCGTCGCGCTCGCACACGGCGGACGAATTCGTGCTTCTGACGGAGATCGCGGAGGGAATCGCCGTCTACGAAAACTACATCGAAAAATTAGCTTTGGAATATGGCAAAACTTTGGGATAAGGGGTTCGAACCCGACAAGATGATCGAGGAATACACCGTGGGCGACGACCGCGAACTGGACATGCGGCTGGCGCGCTACGACGTAGAAGGGTCGCTGGCCCATATCGCCATGCTGGAGAAGATCGGCCTGCTGACCGCCGAAGAGCTCTCGACGCTGACGGCGGGGCTCCGGGAGATCGCCGCGGAGATCGAAGCCGGACGCTTCGAGATCGAACCCGGCACGGAGGACGTGCATTCGCAGGTCGAACTGATGCTCACCCGCCGGCTGGGCGACGCGGGCAAGAAGATCCATTCGGGCCGTTCGCGCAACGATCAGGTGCTGGTGGACCTCAAACTGTTCCTGCGCGACGAGCTGCGGCAGACGGCCGACGCCGTGAAGGTAGTCTTCGACCGGCTGCAAGAGCTCAGCGAACGCTACAAAGCGGTGCTGATGCCGGGCTACACCCACCTGCAAATCGCCATGCCCTCGTCGTTCGGACTGTGGTTCGGGGCCTATGCCGAGACGCTCATCGACGACATGCGCCTGTTGGCCGCGGCGTGGCACATCGCCAATCAGAACCCGCTGGGATCGGCCGCCGGATACGGCTCGTCGTTCCCGCTCGACCGCACGATGACCACCCGCCTGCTGGGATTCGAGGCCCTGCACTACAACGTCGTGGCGGCGCAGATGAGCCGCGGCAAGAGCGAACGCGCCGCAGCGGCCGCCATCGCCGCCGTAGCCGCGACGATCGGCCGGCTGGCGATGGACGCCTGCCTGTTCATGAGCCAGAACTTCGGCTTCATCTCGCTGCCCGACGAGCTGACCACCGGGTCGAGCATCATGCCCCACAAGAAGAATCCCGACGTTTTCGAGATTATGCGCGGACGCTGCAACCGCCTGCAATCGGTGCCCAACGAAATCGCGCTGCTGACGACCAACCTCCCGGTGGGCTACCACCGCGATCTGCAACTGATGAAGGACATCCTCTTCCCGGCGACGACCGAGATCAAACGGACGCTCCGGATGTGCGACTTCATGCTGGCGCACCTGCGCGTCAACGAGCACATCCTCGACGACCGGAAATACGACTACCTCTTCACGGTGGAGGATGTCAACCGGCTGGTGTTGCAGGGCACGCCCTTCCGCGAAGCCTACAAGGAGGTGGGCATGGCCGTGCAAAAGGGCGCATACACCCCCACCCGCGAGGTGCACCACACCCACGAAGGCAGCATCGGCAACCTCTGCACCGCCGAAATCCGGCAGAAGATGGAACGCGTGCTGGAAGAATTCGTCTGAAACCAATCCAAACGGACCATGTTATGACACGTCTGAATTGCATCGCATGGCTGCTGCTGAGCATCTGCGCGGCGGCCGTCGCTCCGGCATCGGGGCAGACGAAGGTGAAGACCTCCGTCGAAAAGGTCACCCTCTTCATCGACGGGGCGCAGGTGACGCGCACCAAGCAGATCGACCTGCCGGCCGGCAACTCGACGCTCGTATTCACGGGGCTCTCGCCCTACCTCGACGACAAGAGCATGCAGGTCGCCGCCAAGGGGCGATTCACCGTGACGGCCGTCAACCGACTCTTCAACCATACGGACAGCCTCGAACGCTCGGCCCGGCAAAAGGCGTTGGAGCAGGAACTCGCCCGAATCCGGCTCGAACAGCAGCAGCAGAAAGCCGCACGCGAGGTGATCGACGCGGAAACCGATCTGCTGAAGGTCAACTGTTCGGTGGGCAACCGCAATGCGGCGACGCCGCTGGCGGCCATCAAGGAGCTCAACGAATATTACGCCTCCCGGATGCAGGAGCTCAAACGCCGGACGCTCGAACTGGACGGGCGGACGAAAGTGCTGGGCGAACGCGAACGGCAGGTGCTCGCCGACCTGGCCCAGCTGGGCGGCAGACAGTCGGCGCCGATGAGCGAGGTGGAGGTGCGGATCGAGGCTCCGGCGGCCTGCAAGGGAGCCTTCACGCTAACCTACTACGTCCGCAACGCCGGGTGGTTCCCCTCCTACGACATCCGCTCGGGCGGATTGTCGGAGCCCGTGGAGATCTCCTACAAGGCCAATATTTTCCAGAACACCCGGGAGGAGTGGAAGAACGTCGGGCTGACGCTCTCTTCGTCGAACCCCACGACGGGAAACATCGCCCCGCAGCTGAAAACCTGGTGGCTCGACTACGGAACGACGCCGCCCCGCTACGCCTCCGACCTGACGGGCAACACCGTGTCGGGAACGGTATTCGACGAACAGCGCGAACCGCTCATAGGCGCCAGCGTCCTCGTCCCGGGCACCACCGTCGGGACTTCGACCGACGCGCAGGGGCGTTATTCGGTCACCGTGCCCGACGGAGCTTCGAGCCTGCAATTCAACTACATCGGCTACAAGTCCCAGACCCGCGCCATCGCGGGCAGCACGATGAACGTCGTGATGCAGGAGGATAACGCACGGTTGGACGAAGTTGTCGTCACGGCATACGGAAGCGCACCATCCGCGGCTCTCAGCGGCAAGGCAGCAGGAGTGCGGGTGCGCGGCAAAGCAGCCCCGGCGATGGAAGCGGAGTTCATAGAGCTCGCCGAAGAGAGCGAAGCGATGGAGGTGGAGCAGACCCAGACTCAGCTGGGCTACGAATTCGAGATCAGACAGCCCTACACCATCCCCTCCGACGGCAAGAGCGTGGCGGCCGAGATCGGACGCTACCGGCTCCCGGCGACATACACCTACCGATCGACGCCGAAGATCGACAAGGACGCCTTCCTCGTGGCGGAGGCCACCGACTGGGCGAAACTCAACCTGCTGGAGGGCGAAGCCAACGTCTATTTCGAAAACACGTTCGTGGGCAAGAGCATCCTCAGCCCCCGGGAAGCCGGCGACACGCTCCGCTTCTCGATGGGCCGCGACCGGGGCATCCGCATCGAACGCACGAAGGAGAGCGACTACTCGGCGCGCCGGGCCATCGGATCGAACCAGACTCAGAGCATGGGATGGAAACTCGCCGTCCGCAACACCCGCACGGAGCCCGTGACGCTGATACTCACGGACCAGCTGCCCGTGTCGCGCAACAGCTCGATCACTGTCGCTGAAGAGGAGCTGAGCGGCGGAACGCCGGACAAAAACACCGGAACGGTCACCTGGCGGCTGGAGCTGAAACCCGGCGAACAGCGCGAACTGCGGCTGCGCTATGCGGTGAAATACCCCAAGGGCCGGAGCCTGACGATCGAATGACCCGGAGAGAGGGAAACGAAAAGGGAGGACTGCACAGTCCTCCCTTTTTTCGAAGCCGCGATTCGCTTATTTGATGCGCTCGTAATACTCGCGGGTGCGGGTGTCAACGCGGATCTTGTCGCCCGTGTTGATGAACAGCGGCACGCGGATCGTGGCGCCGTCCTTAGCCGTCGCGGAATTCACCGTCGCGGGTTTCAGCGAGTTGGTCGAAGCCGTGTCGCCCTTGATGCCCGGCTCGGTGTAGATCACCTCCATATCGACGATCGGAGGAAGCTCGGCCGAAAGAACGGCCTCCTTCTCGGTGTGGAACATCACCTCGACGATCTGTCCGTCGGTGATCAGGTCGTAGTTGTTGATCAGGTTCCGGTCGATGTTGATCTCCTCGAAGGTTTCGGTGTGCATGAAATGAGCGCCCAGGTCGTCCTCGTAGGTGAACTGATAGGGACGGCGCTCGACGCGCACCTGCTCGATCTTCTGGCTCACCGACGAAAAGGTGTTTTCCAGCACGCGGCCGTTTTCCAGGTTTTTGAGTTTCGAACGGACGAAGGCAGGGCCCTTGCCCGGTTTGCAGTGCTGGAAATCGACCACAAGGAACGTCTTGCCGTCCATTTCGATACACATGCCGATCTTGATGTCAGCTGCTGTAATTGTCATAGGAAATATGGTTTATAATTGTTCATTTTCATGCACCATTTCTCGCCTCGGCAATTCGTGCAAGCCCGATTGCACCCGGCTTATCGAAATCGTTGCTTTTCCGCGGCGCGAAGTTACGAAAAAAATCCGGAAATTCCTATTCCCGGGGCCACGGCCCGACGCAAACGCCCGCAGAACGCGTTCAAAGCTCTATCGCCTTGCATTTGAGGCCCATCTGCCGGATCTTCTCCAGCGTGCGGGGCAGCGCGTAGCGCATGTTGCGGAAAGCCTTTTCGCTGTCGTGGAACACCACGATGGCGCCCGGCGCGAGGTACTTCGTGACGTTCTTCAAACAGGTGCGGGGCGAAAGGCGGCGGTTGTAGTCGCGCGAGATGATGTCCCACATCACCAGCTTGTAGCGCTGGCCCAGAAAACGCGCCTGCGCCGGCGTGATGCGCGCATAGGGCGGGCGGAACAGCTCGCTGTGGATCAGGTCGTTGGCGAAATCCACATCTTCCGTATAGCGTTCGAGGCTCATGCCCCAGCCCTTCTGGTGCGAGTAGGTGTGGTTGCCCACCTTGTGCCCGGCGTCGAGGATGCGTTTGTAGAGGTCGGGGTACATCTCGACGTTCTTGCCCAGCACGAAGAAGGTAGCTTTGGCACCGTACTTGTCCAGCGTGGAGAGTATCCACTCGGTGACGCCCGGCGTGGGGCCGTCGTCGAAGGTGAGGAACACCCCGTCTTCGTCGTCGATCTCCCAGATCAGGTCCGGCATCAGGCGCCGGATTATTTTCGGTGGTTTGAAACGCATGCCGGCGCAAAAATAGTGAAAATCCGGGCCATTTGGAAAAAATATATCTATATTTGTAGTAGATTCAATTTCAGACCGCAGCATGAAAACTATCCTCCGTATCGCATTGGTTGCCGCCGTCATCGTCTCGGTGACGGGCTGCGACGCCTTCAAGACCCTGAACAAATCGAAAAAAAGCGCGCAGGGAAAGCCCTACGAGCTGATCGTGGTATGCCCCCAGGCCGAGTGGACGGGCGAGGTCGGAGATTCGCTGCGCGCGATCTTCACGGCCCCGGTGCCCTACCTGAACCAGACCGAACCGCTCTTCGACGTGCTGCGCGTCACCGAACGCGGTTTCACGGGCATGGTTGCCGACCACCGCAACATCCTCAAAGTGCTCGTCGATCCCTCGCTGCAAGCGGCCTCGACGGCCGTGCAATACGATGTCACCGCCGACCCGCAGATCGTGCTGACGCTTCAGGGACCCGACGACAAGGCCGTGGTGGATTACCTCTCGCAGCACCGCGGGGAACTCGTCCACGTCCTCGAACAGGCCGAGCGCGACCGCGCCGTCAAGGCCAACGAAACCTACAACAACCCCGGCATCGAAGCGGCCGTCCGCAAGACGTTCGGCGTCGAAATGCGCGTTCCGAAGGGATACCTGCTGGCCGCCGAGAAGGAGAACTTCGTCTGGGCCCGCAACGAATACCCCACCGCCAGCCAGGGATTCTTCGTCTACTCCTACCCCTACGAAGGTCCGGAATCGCTCTCGGCCGAGGCCCTGACCGCTGCGCGCAACAAGTTCGCGGCGCTGATTCCCGGTCCGTCGGAGGGCTCCTACATGACCACTTCGGACGCTTTCGAACCCGGCTACCGCATGTTCCGCCTCGAAGGACGCCTGTGGTGCGAGCTGCGCGGGTTCTGGGACGTGCACGGCGACTTCATGGGCGGTCCGTTCGTGAGCTACTCGACCGTGGACACGGCCACCAACCGCGTCTTCACGCTCGACTGCTACGTCTACGCCCCCGACCTGAACAAGCCCCGCAAACGCAACTACATGCGCGGCGTCGAACACCTGCTCTACTCGGTGCGCTTCCCCAAGCAGGCGGAGTGATCCGGGAGTCCGCGGCGCACGCGCCGCATGAAACGAAGAAACCGAAAATATGCAGCAGATCCTGACATATACGTTCCTCGTTTTCTATACGGTCACGATCCTCAGCATCGTCCTGGTCATCATCACCGACAACCGGAATCCGCTGAAGACCCTGCCGTGGATCATCGTACTCGTATTCGCCCCCGTCGTGGGGCTGGTGTTCTATTTCTTCTTCGGGCAGAACCTCTCCAAACGGCGCATCATCTCCCGCCGCACGCGCAGACGCATCACCATGCAGCTCGAAGAGGCCCGTGACACCGGGCGGCCCGAAATTCCGGAGGAGCACCGCCGGCTGGCCGCGCTGCTGTACAGCACGACCCACTCCGTCGCGCTCTACGGCAGCCGCATCACCCCCTACACCGACGGCCGCTCGAAGATGGAAGCCCTGCTGGCGGAGATCGCCCGGGCGAAACACCACATCCACATCCAATACTACATCTTCTGCGACGATGAAACGGGACGCCGCCTGCGCGACGCGCTGGTGGAGAAGGTCCGGCAGGGGGTCGAGGTGCGCATCCTCTACGACGACGTGGGGTGCAGCGGCGTGAAAAAGGACTTTTTCGAGGGGATGCGCCGCGAAGGAATCGAGGTGTTCTCGTTCCTGCACGTCAAGTTCCCGCTCTTCACCAGCAAGGTCAACTACCGCAACCACCGCAAGATCGCCGTCATCGACGGCCGCGTGGGATTCATCGGCGGCATGAACGTCGCCGACCGCTATGTCCGCGGCACGGGGTGGGGTTCGTGGCGCGACACCCATTTCCGGATCGAGGGCAGCGGCGCGGCGGGACTCCAGGTGTCGTTCCTGAGCGACTGGTCGGCGACCACCAAACAGCACATAACGGGCGCGGCCTATTTCCCCCAGTCGGAACGCCATGCGGAGAACATCCTCCAAATCGTTCCCAGCGGCCCCTTCGGCCAATGGCGGGCGCTGTTGCAGGCCGACAGCTATGCCGTTTCGAACGCCCGGCGGCGAATCTGGATACAAACCCCCTACTACCTCCCCTCGGACGTGCTGAACACGGCGCTGCAAGTGGCGGCGCTGGCCGGTGTGGACGTACGGCTGATGCTCCCGGCCCGCTCCGACTCGAAGATCGTGGACCTGGCGTCGCACTCCTACCTCGACGACATGATGAAAGCCGGCGTGAAGATTCTCTTCTACAAACCCGGATTCCTGCACTCCAAACTGCTGATTATCGACGACACGCTGACCGTGATCGGCTCGGCGAACATGGATTTCCGCAGCTTCGAACACAACTTCGAGATCAACGCCTTCGTCTACGACACGGAATTCACGGCCCGGATGGACGCCGTGTTCCGCGACGACGCCACGCGCTGCCACGCCCTGACACCCGGAGAATGGTTCAACCGTCCGCGGCCGCGCCGCTGGGCGGAGTCGCTCATGCGGGTCTTCTCCCCGCTGCTGTAACCCGCCTGAGAGGCGGGGTTTTGATTGTCACGGTGCAGTTCGTGAGTTTCGTGAAACGGGCAGGAGCATACCGAAGCATGCGGCTGTCCCGGCCCCGCAAGAGATGTGCAAAAAATGCCCGTAAGAATCGAAACCTAAATATCGACGATGCCGTTGCGGATGGCGTAGACCACCAGCGAAGCGGTATTCTTGCAGCCGGTCTTTTCGAGGATATTGGCGCGGTGCTTGTCCACCGTGCGCTTCGAGATGAAGAGTTCGTCGGCGATCTCCTGATTCGACAGCCCCCGGCAGACCGCCACCAGAATCTCGCGTTCACGCGACGAGAGCTGTTCGTCGGCGGCATCCTCGCGCGTGCGCATGCGCCCCGTCAGCGAAGTCAGCAACTGCGGCGAAAAGTAACTGCCGCCGCCCGTCACCGTCTCGATGGCGTCGATCACGTCGCCGATGTCGGAATCCTTCAGCAGGAACCCCCGGGCCCCGGCCTCGACCATCCGCGAATAGTAACTCTCCTCGCCGAACATCGAAAGGGTGATGATCCGCAGGTCGGGACGCCGCGCCAGCGCCCGTTCGGTCGTCTGCGCGCCGTCGAGCCCCGGCATGGAGAAATCCATGAATACGATGTCGGCGTCGATGTCGTCCAGCATGGCCAGAAACTCCTCGCCGCTGGCAGCCTCGCCCACCACGCGGCACTCCGCACAGCGTTCGAGCAGTCCCCGCAGTCCGTTGCGGAACAGCGAGTGGTCGTCTACGAGTATGATTCGGCGTTCCATGTTACCGGCGGCGGCGTTTGCGGTGTTTGGCAGGCGCGGGGTCCTGCTGCGTATTGACGCGGATGGCGGCGCGCATGCCCTTGCCCTTGGACGAGGAGATGTCGAAGGTCCCGCCCAGCGAATTGATGCGCGAAGCGATGTTCGAAAGCCCCATGCCGCAGTCCATCATCGCCTGCGGATTGAATCCCCGGCCGTTGTCCGTGTAGTCGAGCGTCAGCTCGGAACCGTTCTGCGCCAGCGAGAGGTTGACGGCCGTGCAGGCGGCGTGTTTGAGCGAATTGTTGATCAGCTCGCAGATCACGCGGTAGAGAATGACCTCGATGTCGGTGTCGTAACGCTCCGAACGCAGGTTGGTCGTGAAGCGGATCTTCACGTCGTGCATCGCCACGCTCTTGTCGATGAAGTTCTGCACGCCGCGCGCCAGTCCGAAATCATTGAGCACGTGCGGCGAAAGATTGTTCGAGATTTCGCGCAGCGAGCGGATCGCCTCGTCGATCACATAGGTCGTGTTGTCGATGATTTCGCGCTGGTCGGCGTCGTGCTCCTCGCGCGAAAGGGCCGTGAGCGACATCCGGGCCGACGAAAGCAGCGGCCCGAGGCCGTCGTGGAGCTCCTTCGAGAAACGCGACCGGGCCTTCTCCTCGGTGCGGAGCACGGCCGTCAGGATGCGCTTGTTGAGCAGCGACCGCTGGCGGTTGAGCCGGTCGATGTATTTGAAGAGTTTGTGGGCGTACATCACGCCGATCGACAGGCAGATCGAGATCACGATGCCCAGGTAGCCGAACCACCAGCGCGGAATGACCTCGAACCCGGAGGCGAGGAGCAACTGCACGAGGCGTTCGACCGAGAGCAGCGAGAAACCTACGATGAAAAGAATCCACACCGAATTGTACTTGGTGGTGCGCACCAGCCGCAGGGCGTAGCCCGTGGCGACGCATTGGATGACGATGGCGATGACGAGCAGGATCTTGATCAACATAGGCGGCTATTTTTCACAAAAATAATGAAAAATTAAGAATTATAAATTAAAAATGCTCCGGTGACCGGATGTCCCGACGAACTTTTCGAAAAAAGACCGCTTCGGTCACTTCAAGACATTCCGGAGGCCCGACAATTGCCGGTAATCGGTCAGGTCCGTCTGCACGGGGACCACCGCCACGTAGTTGTTCGCCAGGGCCCATTCGTCGGTGTCCTCGGCGCCGGGCTCGCCGTTGACGAATTCGCCCGTGAGCCAGAAATACTCGCGGCCCCGGGGGTCTTCGTGGCGATAGAACTCCTCGCGCCAGAAGCCGCGGTTCTGGCGGCAGAGTTTTATCCCCTTTATCGTCTCGGGGCGTCCGACCGGGACATTCACATTGAGGCACAGCGGCAATTCGATCTTCGCGGCGAGGATGTCGCCGACGATCCGTTTGCCATAGGCCGCCGCCGCGTCGAAATCGGCGTCGCCGCGGTGGTCGTCGAGCGACAGCCCGACCGAAGGGCAGCCGTAGAAACTGCCCTCGATGGCCGCACCCATCGTTCCGGAATAGAGCACGTTGACGGCCGAGTTGGAGCCGTGGTTGATGCCCGAGATCACCAGATCGACGCGCTCGTCGCGCAGCAGGTAGTCGAAGGCCATCTTCACGCAATCGACCGGAGTTCCCGAAAAGGCGTATATTTCGAGCCCCTCCTCCTCGCGGACGCGCCGCAGGTAGAGGGGATTGTACATCGTGATCGCCTGGCTCATGCCGCTCTGCGTCGTCTCGGGAGCCACGACCACCACACGGCCGAAGCTCCGGGCCACCTCGACGGCGGCGGCCAGGCCCTTGGAATCGTAGCCGTCGTCGTTGGTGACAAGTATCAGTCTTTCGTTCATCTTTTTCAAATCGTTTCCCTGCAAAGATACAAAAAAGCCGGGCGGATTCAAAACCAGATTGCGTGCGGTCCGGTAAAGCCTCCCGACAAACAAAAGGATCGTTACGACACCGAAGATACGAATAATCCCGCGCTTTTTTCATGCAATAGTTGCACCGTTCCGAAAATTCTTCCTATATTTGCACTCCCTATCGGGCGTATATCGACCTCTTTCATTGGGCGGTACGGCGGATGCGGGCGCGGCCGGAGACGGACGCGGCTCCCGCGGGATTACGGGCAAAGGGCCCGTATGGTAGCCGGAACGCAGCGGGAACGTCGAATGCGAAACACAAAAATTCGTTGCAACAATGAACAAAGACGCAATCATCAAGCTCGTCAACGAGCAGATGTGGCCGAAGACGGACGCCGACGTGCCGTCGTTCAAGGCCGGTGACACGATCACCGTCTCCTACAAGATCGTCGAGGGTAACAAGGAGCGTATCCAGAGTTTCCGCGGCGTAGTGATCCAGATCAAGGGCTCGGGCAAGACCAAGATGTTCACCATCCGCAAGATTTCGGGCGGCGTGGGTGTCGAGCGCATCTTCCCCCTCTACTCGCCCCACATCGAGAAGATCGAGGTCAACAAGGTCGGTGTCGTACGCCGTGCACGTATCTACTACCTGCGCGACCTGACCGGCAAGAAGGCCCGCATCAAGGAGAAGCGTGTCGCCCGCACGGACAAATAGTCCGCAGCGGTTGCAGAAAAACAGGACGGCCCGTAGAGGACCGTCCTGTTTTTTGCACCGGCATGAAAAAATCCGGCCCGGAGGGATCTCCTCCGGGCCGGACGAAGCCGGGCAAGACGCCCGCTGAAAATTATTCCGTTACGGGGATGTCCTTGTTGACGTTCTTCGAGCCCACGAGTGCGTAGTAGAGCAGGTAGGCCAGAGCGATCACGATCACCCAGTAGCTGGTCAGATAGCCCATGCCGCCGTCGGTAACGTCAACGATCGCATTCTGGAGCAGGGGCAGGATACCGCCGCCGCAAACCAGCGCCATGAAGATACCCGAAGCCTTCTCGGTGTATTTGCCCAGCCCTTCGACGGCGAGGTTGAAGATGCCGCCCCACATGACCGAAGTGCAGAGACCGATCAGCACCAGCAGCGCCGCGTTGACGGGAACGTTCACCAGTCCGAAGCCTGCGGAACCGTTGAAGACGGGCAGGTTGACAGCCACCTCGGGGGCGAACATCGCACCCAGCGTAAGCAACAGACCTACGGAGGAAACGACCGTCAGCATACTCTTGGCGGACACCTTGCTGCCGATGGCGGCGCCCAGCAGACGGCCGATCAGCATCAGGAACCAATAGGTCGCGGCAACCGATCCGGCGACGGCCTCGGCATTCACGCCGCTGCCCAGCACGTTCAGGTCGGGATTCTGCAACCACTTCTGCAACACGTTGGGGATACCCACCTCGATACCTACGTACACGAAGATGGCGATTGCGCCCAGCATGAAGTGACGGAACGACAGCGGGCCGTATTTCGAAGCCTCGGCCGTCTTCACGCCGGCCTCCTTGTTGGTCTCCGGAATCTTCGTCAGGCTGATCACGATGAACGCGAACGCGAAGATGGCCAGCGCGGCGTACATCAGCGGGAACACGTTGCTGATCTGCGCGTTCTTGATGCCCTCCGGAATCAGCAGGCCCGTCAGGATGATCACGGCCGTACCGCACAGCGAGTTGAACGAACCGCCGGCCTGGATCAGCTGGTTGCCCTTGTTGCCGCCGCCGCCGAGCTTGTTCAGCATGGGGTTGACGACCGTGTTGAGCAGACACATGGAGAAACCTGCGATGAATGCGCCCAGCAGGTAGACGCCGAAGCTCTGGGCGCTGCCGGACAGCGTCTGGATGCCGACACCGATGAAACCGACGGCGATGGCGACCAACGCGGTCTTCTTGTAGCCGTACTTCTGAAGCATGTTGCCGGCGGGATAACCCATGATGGCATAGGCGATGAAGTTGGCGAATACGCCCAGCGTACCCATCCAGTTCGGGACGTTGAACTGATACTTCAGAATGTCACCCATCGGCGAAGCCAGATTCGTCACGAACGAAATCATACCGAAGAGGAAGATCATCACGACGATCGGCAAAACATAGTTTTGTTTTTTTGTCTCCATTTTTATCAATTTAGGTTAATAAGTTTCATCGTATCAGCGGTCCCGTTCGGCGATGTAGGCGCAGAGGTTGACCAGCGCCGAGCGGTATTCGGAATCCTCGTAGTCGGCGAGCATCTCCACGGCCCGCGTGATGTAGCCCTGCATCACCTCGGCGGCGAAAGTCAGGCCGCCTTCGTTCTCGACCGTCGAGCGCAGGTATTCCACCGCCTCGTCGTCCTCGTGACAGCGCGCCAGCCGGGCCAGCAGGTCGGCGCGGCGCTCCTCCGAAGCCCGGTCGAGCACCGAGAGCAGCGGCAGGGTGATCTTGCCTTCGCGCAGGTCGTTGTTGGCGGGTTTGCCCGTATGCGCAGAGGGGGTGTAGTCGAGAATGTCGTCCTGAATCTGGAAAGCCATGCCCACGGCCTCGCCGAAACGGCGCATCGTGGCGACCTTGTCGCGCGTGGCCCCCACGGCCAGCGCTCCGGCCGAGGCGCTGACGCCCAACAGGCTGGCGGTCTTCTTATATATGATGTCGAGATAAGCCTGACGGGTCATCGTGCGGTTCCGGGCGCAGTCGTCCTGCAAAACCTCGCCTTCGCACAGCGCCGCCATCGAGCCGCAGACGTGGGTCACCAGATCGAACTGGCCGCTCTGCAAGCCGATGTTCATGTTCTTGGCGAGGATGTAGTCGCCCAGGATCACGGCCTTATGCGACTGCCAGCGGGCGTTGGCCGAGGGTTTCCCGCGGCGCATGTCGGATTCGTCGATCACATCGTCGTGGATCAGCGACGCCACATGGATCATTTCGACCAGCATGGCGGCCAGACAGGCCCGGCGTCCCATCGAAGCCCCCTTCACCGGTGCATTCATCGCCGCCGAAAGCATTACCAGCATGGGGCGGATGCCTTTTCCGCGTGTGGAAAGGGCGTAGCGCAGCATATCGGAAAGCAACTCCCCCTCGGCCGTGAACTGGCGTTCGACGAAATCGTCGAAGGCTTCCAGCTCGGCAGTCACGGGTTTGTGAATGTCTTCGAGTGTAATCATATCCGCAAAGATAGTGATTTTTCGGAATCCCGGCTCGGGGAGTAACTATTTTTTCGTACCTTTGAGGCCGGTGCCATAACGGCACTTTCAAAAAAAGAGCGGAAAATTTCGTCGAGCCATACGCGATTCGGTTTTGGCCCCATTCGATGTTTTCGTACTCTTTGTTAATTGGTTAAGACTGGCTGAAATGGAACTTTCGAACCCGATACGCTCAAAACTGCTGCCGGCAGCGACGGCCCTCGTGCTCTTCCTCGCGGTGAGCGCCCTCTATTTCGCACCGCAGTTCCGCGGCGAAGTGCTCCCCCAACACGATGTCATCCAGTACGAAGGCATGGCCAAGGACATCACCGACATGCGCATCGCAACGGGCGAAGACCCCCAATGGACGGGCGGCATGTTCGGCGGAATGCCCGCATACCTGATCAATGTCGCCTACCCGGCCCAGCTCGTGAAGCGCACCGTCGGGCAGGTCGTGAAGATCATGGACACCCCGGCGGCGTTCCTCTTCTTCGCCATGATCTCGATGTGGCTGATGCTGATGATCGTCGGCGTCGATCCCTGGGTGGGAATCGTCGCGGCGCTGGCCTACGGGCTCTCGACCTATTTCCTGCTGATCATCGGCGCGGGACACATCACGAAGATGTGGGCGCTGGTCTACGCCCCGCTGATGATGGGCGGCGCGTGGATGACGCTGAGGGGCAACATCTGGTGCGGCGCGGCACTCACGGCGCTCACGGCGTCGCTCGAAATCGGTGCCAATCACCCGCAGATCACCTACTATTTCCTCGTGGCGATGGCCGCCTTCTGGATCAGCGAAGGCATCGTCTCCTTCCGGGAAAAACGGATGAAAAACTTCGCCCTGCGCACGGCGGCGCTGGCCGCGGCGGGCCTGCTGGCCGTAGCGTCGAACTTCTCGCCCCTGTGGTACACGGCCAAACACTCGAAAGAGACCATCCGCGGCGGCTCGGAACTCGCAACGACGGCCGAAACCTCGGCGGGCGGCCTCGCACTCGACTACGCTACGGCGTGGAGCTACGGCAAGGCGGAGACCTTCAACCTGCTGATCCCCGATTTCATGGGCCGCGAATCGGCCACGACTTTCCCGGCGGACGGAGAGACGGCCGCCGTGCTGAACGGATACGGACTGCGCGGCGCGGCGCAGCAGCTGCCCGCCTACTGGGGCACGCAGCCCTACACGGGCGGTCCGACCTACCTCGGAGCGGCGGCGGTGTTCCTCGCGGCGCTGGGCATCGCGCTGGCCCGGGGGCGCAACAAGTGGTGGATCGTCGCCGCATGCGTCGTGATGATTCTGCTGGCCTGGGGCCGCAACCTGATGGGATTCACCGAATTCGCCTTCAAATACCTCCCCGGCTACAACAAGTTCCGCACGGTGTCGATGACGCTCGTCGTCGTCCAATGGGCCGTGCCGCTGCTGGGCGCGCTGGCCTTGATGCGGCTCTGGAAGGAGGAGATCCCGCGGGAACGGCTGATGAAGGCGCTGGCCTGGGCCGCGGGCATCACGGGCGGACTGTGCCTGCTGTTCGCCGTGGCCGGAGAGGCCCTCTTCGACTTCGGACGCGGGGAGAGCGCCGCGATGATGACCGACACGTTCCGCCGCATCTTCGAGAACAACGACATGCAGTCGTACATCGACCGCGGCCTGGATGTCGAGTGGGCCGAAGCGACGGCCGACGCCATGGCCGCCGACCGCGCGGCGATGATGCGGGCCGACGCATGGCGTTCGCTGCTGATGATTCTGCTGGCGGCGGGCGGCGTGGCGCTGTTCGCCCTGCGGAAAATCGGCAAATACGTGCTGACGGGGCTGCTGGCGGGCGTGATGCTGCTGGACCTCGTGCCGGTGGACCTGCGGTTCCTCGGGCACGACAAATTCGAATCGGCACGCCGCCGGCAGGTGGTGCCCACGGCGGCCGACAAGGCGATCATGCAGGACAAAGATCCGGGCTACCGGGTGCTGAACCTCACGGTCAGCCCGTTCAACGACGCCACGACCAGCTATTTCCACCGCTCGGTAGGCGGGTATCACGGCGCCAAGCTGGCCCGCTATCAGGATTTGATCGACCGCTATCTGTCGAACGTCGATGACGGGGTGCTGGACATGCTCAACACGCGCTACCTGATCGTTCCGGGCGCCGACGGACAACCCGAACCGCGCCTGCGGACGACGGCCAACGGCGCGGCGTGGTTCGTGGACAGCGTCGTCTACGCCTCCACGGCCCGGGAGGAGATCGACCTGCTGGGCACGACCGACCTCAAAACGACGGCGGTGGTGGCGGCGCAAGACCCGGTGGAAATCGTACCGCGACCGATGCCCCTCGGCATCTATGCCTCGGCCCGGATCGACCTCACGGAATACCGCCCGAACTACCTCAAATACGAATACACGACACCCGAAGAGGCCGTGGCGGTCTTCTCGGAGATCTTCTACGACCACGGTTGGAAAGCCTATGTGGACGGCGAGGAGATGCCCTACTTCCGGGCCGACTACGTTCTGCGGGCGATGAAGCTCCCCGCCGGGAAGCACACCGTCGAATGGCGGTTCCGCGCGCCGGGCTGGACGGCGGTCGAAGGGGTGACGCTCGCGGCGTCGCTCGCAATCCTGCTGGGAGCCGTCGCGGCGCTGATCTATTGTTTCAGGAAGAAAAAAGCGTAAGGTTATGAAAGATGACAAGCGGTTGAAACGAAAGGTCCGCAACTCCTACATCGTATCGACGGTGAGCATCACGCTCGTACTGTTCCTGCTGGGGTCGGTGGGCTACCTGATGGTGGCGGCGCTGAAAGTCGCCGACACGTTGCAGGAGAGCATCGCCGTCTCCGTGGAGCTGAAAAACGGACTCTCCGACGAACAGCGGGAGGCGATCGAAAAACGGCTGACGGACGAAGAGATGGTTGCGACGATCGCCTACTCGCCCAAGGAGGAGAAGATCGACGATCAGGAGTTCCGGAAAATGTTCAACAGCTCGTTCGAGGAGATCTTGCAGGAAAATCCCCTGCTGGATTCGTTCGAACTCACGCTGACCTCGGCGTCGGCGGACAAGGAGCTGCTCGACTCGTTCATCGCCGCCATCGAACGCATCGACGGGGTCGATCGGGTGTCGTACCCCGCGCAGATGGCCGAACGGCTGCACGCCACGGTGAACAAGATCCGCCTCGTGCTGCTGATGTTCGGCGGGGCGCTGCTGGTCATCTCGCTGATCCTGCTGAGCAACACCATCCGGCTGGCGATCTTCTCGAAACGCTACCTCATCAACACGATGAAGCTCGTCGGGGCCACCAAGTGGTTCATCATGAAGCCCTTCCTCGGGAGCAGCATCACGCAGGGCATACTGGCCGGCGTGGCGGCCTCAGCGCTGTTCGTCCTCGCGGTCTACGGGCTCAACGAAGCCGTGCCCGAACTGATGACCATCGCCGAAGCGGGCAAAATCGCCATCATCCTCGGGTCGATGGTCGTCGGCGGCATCGTCATATCGGGGCTCTTCACCTTCGCGGCCCTCAACAAATTCGTCAACATGAAGTCGAACAAGATATACCTATATTAAATGAAAAAGAAGCAGAAAAAAACGCAGGACCCCGCGCAGGAGGATACCCGCATGCCGCTGACCCGGCGCAACTACGTCCTGCTGGCAATCGGATTCGCCGTCATCCTCCTGGGATTCGTCCTGATGGCCGGCGGCGGCAGCGATTCGCCCGATGAATTCAACTATGCGATGTTCTCGTGGCGCCGCATCACGCTGGCCCCGATTCTGGTGATCGGCGGATTCGTCGTCGAGATCTATGCCATCATGAAGCGGTACTGATACATGGACACACTGCAAGCCATCCTGCTCGGCATCGTGCAGGGCATCACCGAATTCCTCCCCGTATCGAGCAGCGGACACCTCCAGATCGCCAAGGAAGTGCTGGGCGTCGAGCTGGAGAACAATATCACCTTCGATGTCATGCTGCACGCCGCCACGGTGCTCAGCACCGTCGTCGTGCTGTGGCGCGAACTGCTGCAACTGTTGCAGGGGCTCTTTTCGAGGCATTTCAACGAACAGCAGGCTTACATCCTCAAAATCGTCGTCTCGATGATCCCGGCCGGCGTCGTCGGCGTGCTTTTCGCCGAACAGATCGAGGCGTTCTTCGCGTCGCTGACCTTCGTGGGCGCCATGCTGATGCTCACGGCGCAGTTGCTGACCTTCGCCTATTTCGCCAAACCCCGCGCGAAGAAGGGAATCACCTATGGCAACGCCTTCGTCATCGGCCTCGCACAGGCCGCGGCCACGCTCCCCGGCCTTTCGCGGTCGGGATCGACCATCGCTGCGGGACTGCTGCTCGGCAAGAGCAAGGAGGAGGTCGCCAACTTCTCGTTCATCATGGTCATCCCGGTCATCCTGGGCAAGATGCTGCTGGACATCTGTTCGGGCGAGGTCACGGCCCTCGACATCCCGGCGGGAGCCCTCGCCGGCGGATTCCTCGCGGCTTTCGTCTCGGGAACGCTGGCCTGCAAATTCATGATCGAAGTGGTCAAGCGCGGCAAGCTGATCTGGTTCGCCCTCTACTGCTGTTTCGCAGGACTCGTCTCGATCCTCTTCTCCATCTTCTGACACGCATATGCCCATGACCCGAGAACCGCTGGACCTGCGCGGCATCAATTTCGAAGAGGGCTACATCGCCGTTCTGGACAAGCCCCTCCGCTGGACCTCGACCGACGTGGTCCGCAAAGTCAAATTCACCCTGCGCAAGCTCGGCTACCGCAAGATCAAGGTCGGACACGCCGGGACGCTCGACCCGCTGGCGACGGGCATCCTCGTGGTCTGCATCGGCCGCGCCACGAAGCTGGTGGACGCCCTGCAAGCCGAGGAGAAAGAGTACATAGCCGACGTGATGCTGGGCGCCACGACCCCGAGCTACGACCTCGAACACGAGATCGACCGGACCTATCCCTACGAACACATCACGCGCGAAGCGGTCGAAGAGGCGCTCGCTTCGCTCACCGGCGAACGGCTGCAAACCCCGCCCGTCTACTCGGCCAAGAAGATCGACGGGACGCGCGCCTACGAACTGGCCCGCGCCGGCGAGGAGGTCGCCGTACGCCAGGCGCTGATCAACATCTACGAGATAGAGATCGAGGAATACGACCTTCCGCGGGTGCGCATCCGCGTCCGTTGCAGCAAGGGCACCTACATCCGGTCGCTGGCCCACGAGATCGGGCAGGCGTTGCACAGCGGAGCCCATCTCTCGTCGCTGCGCCGCACGCGCAGCGGCGGATTCACGCTCGAAAAAGCGTACGAACTGGATGATTTTCTGGAAAATTTGCAAAAACTCGAAACAAAATAGCCTTTTTTGCGTATAGAAAATAATCTGTGTTATTTTTCGACGTAAAAAAAGCGTTTATCTATGAAGTTATCGCAATACGGGTACGACTTTTCGCCCGAAATGCTGGCCAAATACCCGGCCGACAACCGCGACGAATCCCGGCTGATGGTCATCGACCGCGCCAAAGGGACCATCGAACACCGCATTTTCAAGGACATCATCGAGTACTTCGACGAAAAGGATCTGTTCGTCTTCAACGATACCAAGGTCTTCCCGGCGCGCCTCTACGGCAACAAGGAGAAGACCGGCGCCGAGATCGAGATCTTCCTGCTGCGCGAACTGAACCGCGAACTGCGGCTGTGGGACGTGCTGGTGGACCCGGCGCGCAAGATCCGCATCGGCAACAAACTCTATTTCGGCGACGACGACCTGCTGGTGGCCGAGGTGATCGACAACACCACCTCGCGCGGCCGCACGCTGCGCTTCCTGTTCGACGGCTCCTACGAGGAGTTCAAGCAGACGCTCTTCGCGCTGGGCGAAACGCCCCTGCCGAAATGGGTGCGCGAGAAGGTCGAACCCGAGGACGCCGAACGCTACCAGACGATCTTCGCCGAGAAGGAGGGCGCCGTGGCGGCCCCGACGGCCGGCATGCACTTCTCGAAGCACCTGATGAAGCGCATGGAGATCAAGGGCGTCGATCGGGCTTTCGTGACGCTCCACGTGGGGCTGGGCAACTTCCGCACGGTGGATGTCGAGGACCTCTCGAAGCACAAGATGGATTCCGAGCAGTTCTTCGTCACCGACGAAGCCGCCGAGGCGGTCAACGCCGCCAAAACCTCCGGCCACAAGGTCGTGGCCATCGGCACGACGGTCATGCGCACGATCGAAACCGCCGTCTCGACCAACGGCCTGATCAAACCCATGGAGGGGTGGACCAACAAGTTCATCTTCGCTCCCTACGAGTTCACGGTGGCCGACGCCATGGTGACCAATCTCCACCTGCCCTACTCCACGCAGCTGATGATGGTGGCGGCGTTCGGCGGGTACGAAACCGTGATGAACGCTTACAAGATAGCCAAGGAAGAAGGGTACCGCTTCGGCACGTACGGCGACGCGATGCTGATTCTTTGAAAAATTTTCACTATCTTTGTCAAGCATAAACCCCCTTTCAAACATGGCAAGCAAGATTCTGTACGTCTGTCAGGAAATCACCCCCTATCTTCCCGAAACGGAGGGTTCCCGGCTTTGCCGTGCGCTGACGCAGGCAATGCAGGAACACGGAAACGAAATCCGCACCTTCATGCCCCGCTACGGCTGCATCAACGAGCGCAGGCACCAGCTGCACGAGGTCATCCGCCTCTCGGGCATGAACCTCATCATCGACGACAACGATCACCAGCTGATCATCAAGGTGGCCTCGATCCCGGCAGCCCGCGTACAGATCTACTTCATCGACAACGACGACTATTTCTCGCGCAAGGCCGTGCTGGCCGACGCCGAGGGCAATTATTTCCCGGACAACGACGAACGGGCCATCTTCTTCGCCCGCGGCGTGCTGGAGACGGTCAAGAAACTGCGCTGGACTCCCACCGTCGTGCATTGCCACGGATGGTTCTCGGCCGTGGTCCCCGTCTATCTGAAGCGGGTCTTCGCCGACGACCCGATCTTCCGCGATGTCAAGGTCGTGGTGTCGCTCTACGGCGACGGATTCCCCGGGGAGCTCCATCCGGAGTTCGGCGCGAAGATCGCCGGCGAGGGAGTCAAAGATAAAAATCTCTCGATTCTCGACACCCCGTCATACGAAAATCTCTGCCGCTTCGTTATGGAATATGCCGACGGCGTGGTGGCGGCCTCTGCGGATGTCGCCCCCGAGGTGCTCGAAATGGCCCGCACGAGCGGAAAGCCGATGCTCGAATACCAGTCGCCCGAGGCGGAGGACTTTTTCGATAATTACAACCGATTCTATGAAGCCATTCAATAATTTCCGCCGCAGGCTGCTCCCGACCGCAGCAATCGCCGCCGCAATCGCAGCGGCTTTCGCGGGCTGCACCAAGGTAGACGACACGCTGGGCGGAAACCTCATTCCGGAAAATCAGCAGATGAAAGCCGGATACGTCGAACTCCTCGGCGAGGGGCTGAATCCCCGGAAATACGTCGAAACGCGGCTGTTCCAGAGCGATTCGCTGATCGGTTCGAACATCTCCTACGGCTATTTCGGCACCTGCATCAACGACACGCTCGGCGAGCGCAAGGCCGGATTCCTCTCGCAGATGATCAACTACTACAAGGTCGATGAGGGGTATTTCGGATATATGCCGATCTTCGACTCGGCGCAGATCATGCTCAAAATCGCCAGCATAGGCCGCGACAGTCTGACCAAGCAAAAATTCGCCGTGTACGAAATCCTCAGCAACGACTACATCGACAAAAAGCCGATTGCCGCCGGCAAGTCGCAGGCCGACACGACGTTCTACATCAATTTCGACCCGCAGAACCCCAACGGAGACGGTTCCGCAGCGCCGGTCTATAATCCCGAAAAGCCGCTCTTTTGGTTCTACTTGGGCGGCGAGGGTACGACCCCTTCGACGGCCACGAACATCACGCTGGAGCCTACCGAGGAGGGAAAGAATTACATCAAGCGGCTGATGCTGCAAGAGGGCGAATACAAAGACGACTACTCGATTTACAGTCCCGACAGCCTCGAATACTGGGTCAAGGAGTTCAAGGGGCTCTATATCTGCCCCGATCCGAATGAGCCCGTCCAGAAGAACGGCATCAAGGAGACCGGCACGATCTTCTCCACGTCGCTCGACTATTCGGGTCTGGCGGTCTTCGGCCGTAACCGGGTGGAGGGCGACCCGACGCTGATCAAGGACACGATCGGCATGGTCTACTATTTCTACGAATCCGGCACCGAGTTCGGCAATGTCTCGGTGAACTCCATCCGCCACAACTACGATGCGGCCACTTCGGACGCCAAGATCGACATCTCCCAGGCCCGCGAGGTCAATCCCGACGGAACCATCAATGAAAACCGGGGGCTGAACTCCCGCGTCTATGCCGAAGGCATGGGCGGCGTGGTGACCGAGATGACCTTTACGCCGGAGTTTTTCGCACGGATGGAAGAGGAGATCGCCGAAGCGAACGAAAAGGACGGCAAGGATTTCAAGACGCTGGCGTTCGGCCAGACGAAAATGTCGGTCTATTTCACCGACAGCAAATACGACTGGGAGGAGCTGACCTTCGGCAGCAAGCTGATCGACGAAATGAACGCCTTCCCGAGCCGTCTGGGCATGTACACCAATTTCAAGGCGCTGACGCCGATTTCGGACTACGCCTATTCCTACGAGCAGAACTACAACACGTCGCTCGCTTACGGAGGCTACATCAACCGCAGCCGCGGGTGTTACGTGATGGATATCACGGGCTACATGCAGCAGCTGTGGAACAGCTATATCAAGGCCAAAGAGGCGGCGGGCGGCGTAATCGGCGACATCGACTGGGACAAGGTCGCAAACCGCACGGTCTACATCGGCCCCGATGCGTACAGCCTTTATTCCACGTCGTTCGGCGTATTGCAGGGCATGGCCGCCGACGGCAACGAAGCCCCGATTCGTTTCGAAATATTTTATAACCTGATCAAATAAACGCCAGAGAAACCCTCATGCGGAACCTAAGTGTAATGCTTAGGTTTTCGCATTTCTGAAAAAGCCATCAAAAAAACGCAATGCAGGAAAACTTAGTTATCGTCGAGTCCCCCGCCAAGGCCAAGACCATCGAGAAATTCCTCGGCAAGGACTTCATCGTCAAATCGAGCTTCGGCCATATCCGGGACCTTGCGAAAAAGGACCTCGGCATCAATATCACGGAGGGATTCAAACCGGTCTACGAAATCCCGAGCGACAAGAAGAAGGTGGTGGACGAACTGACCAAGCTGGCCAAAACGAAAACCGTCTGGCTGGCGTCCGATGAAGACCGCGAAGGAGAAGCCATCGCATGGCACCTCACCGAAGTGTTGGGGCTCCCCGTAGACCGGACCAAGCGCATCGTCTTCCACGAGATCACCAAGCGGGCGATTCTGGAAGCCATCGAGAAACCGCGCACGGTCAATATGGACCTGGTAAACGCCCAGCAGGCGCGCCGCATACTCGACCGGCTGGTCGGTTTCGAGCTCTCGCCCGTGCTGTGGAAAAAGGTGCGTCCGTCGCTCTCGGCAGGACGCGTGCAGTCGGTGGCCGTGAGGCTGATCGTCGAGCGCGAGCGCGAGATCATCGCTTTCCGCTCGGCCGCCTATTTCCGCGTCGTGGCGCAGTTCCACGCCGCCGGCGACCCCGAAAAGACGCTCTTCAAGGCCGAACTCGGATCGCGTTTCGAAACCGCGGCGCAGGCCGAGGAGTTTTTGAAAAGCTGCATCGGCGCGACCTTCACGGTGGCGAAGTCCGAAGAGAAACCCGCCCAGCGCTACCCCGCACCGCCGTTCACCACCTCGACGCTCCAGCAGGAGGCCGGGCGCAAACTGGGCATGTCCGTATCGCAGACGATGTCCGTGGCGCAGCACCTCTACGAGCAGGGTCTCATTACCTACATGCGTACCGACTCGGTGAACCTTTCGCAGCAGGCGCTGGCCCAGTGCAAGGAGGAGATCACGAAGCTCTTCGGCGAGAAATACTCCCGCTGGTTCAACTACAAGACCAAGACCAAAGGCGCCCAGGAGGCTCACGAGGCCATCCGTCCGTCGTACATCGACCGGCAGTCGATCGAGGGCACACCCGCCGAGAAGAAGCTCTACGACCTGATCTGGAAGCGCACGGTCGCTTCGCAGATGGTCTGCGCGGAGCTGGACCGCACGACGATCACGATCGACATGTCGGGTTCGTCGAATCAGTTCGTGGCGCAGGGCGAGGTGGTCCGTTTCGACGGCTTCCTGCGCCTCTACTCCGAATCCACGGACGACGACCAGGCCGCCGAGAGCGGCGAAGGGCTGCTGCCGAAGCTGACGGCCGGCGACCGGGTGCTCCCGGTGCAGATCACCGCCACGGAGCGTTTCACGTCGGCCCCGGCGCGTTACAACGAGGCGTCGCTCGTGAAGCGGCTGGAGGAGCTGGGCATCGGACGCCCTTCGACCTACGCCCCGACCATCACCACGATCATCAACCGCGGCTACGTCGTCAAGCAGAACAAGGACGGCCAGAAGCGCAACTACGTGCAATTCACGCTCACCGGCGACAAGATCGCCGAAAAGAGCCTTTCGGAGAACTACGGCAAGGAGAAGAACCGCCTCTCGCCGACCGACATCGGCATGGTGGTGAACGACTATCTGGAGGAGCAGTTCGGACCGATCATCGACTACAACTTCACTGCCAACGTCGAAAAGGAGTTCGACCGCATCGCCGAGGGCGACATCACGTGGGAGAAGATGATCGACGGTTTCTACGGCCCCTTCCACAAGATGGTCGATTCGGCCATCGCCACGCAGAATCCCAAGACGCGCGAGGTGCGCATCCTGGGCAACGATCCCAAGACGGGTCACGTCGTGAAGGCCCGCATCGGCCGCTACGGACCGATGGTCGAGATCGAGGGGAACGAAGGCGAAAAGAGCCGCTTCGCGTCGCTCAAAAAGGGCCAGCTGATCGAATCCATCACGCTGGAAGAGGCGCTGGAACTCTTCGCACTGCCCCGCGGCCTGGGACAGCTGGACGGCGAGGAGCTGACCGTCGGCATCGGCAAATACGGCCCCTACGTCCGCTACGGCAAGTCGTTCGCCTCGCTGGCGAAGACCGACGACCCCTACACGATCACCTACGACCGGGCTGTGGAGATCGTGCACGCGCACAAGGCGGCCGCTGCGGCGGCCAATACGCCGCTCAAGAGCTTCCCCGAAGACCCCGACATGCTGGTCAAGAACGGCCGTTACGGCGCCTACATCGCCTACAAAGGCAAGAACTACCGCCTGCCGAAAGGCGCCAAACCCGAAGAGCTGACCCTCGACGAATGTCTGAAGATCGTCGCCGGATCGAAGAAATAACGACAACGAAAACCCGTCATACCATGAAAAACCTCATTTTCGCCGCATTCGCGCTCTGTCTCGCAGGAGGAGCCGCGGCACAAACGCCCGAAACGGCCGCTCCGGAGGGCTACCGTTTCACCGACGTTAAGATCATGCCCGTCACCTCCGTGAAGGACCAGAGCCGCAGCGGCACCTGCTGGTGCTACTCGACCCTGTCGTTCCTCGAAAGCGAGATCCTCCGCGCCGGAGGTCCCGAACTGGACCTCTCGGAGATGTGGATCGTGCGCAACATCTACTTCGAAAAAGCGGTGAAATACGTCCGGCTCCACGGTTCGCTGAACCTCGCCGTCGGCGGCCAGGCCCACGACGTGACCGGCGGCATCCAGCGCTACGGCATCGTCCCCGAGGAGGTCTATCCGGGGCTGAACTACGGCTACGACAAACCCAACTTCGACGAGATCGACGCCGTGATCAAAGCCTATGCCGACGCGGTGATCGCCGCCGCCTCGAAACGCCGCGACGGAAGCAAACTCACGACCGCCTGGCAGGCCGGGCTGAACGGCATCCTCGACGCCTATTTCGGCGCCATGCCCGAGAAATTCACCTATGAGGGCAAGGAGTACACCCCCGCATCGTTCGCCGCGTCGCTGCCGATCGACATGAACGACTACATCGAATTCTCGTCGTTCACCCACCACCCCTTCTACACGGAGTTCGCTATGGAGGTTCCCGACAACTGGAACTGGGACAAGGTGTGGAACGTGCCTCTGGACGAGTTCATGCGGATCATCGACAGCTCGCTGGAAAAGGGCTACACCATCGCCTGGGGCACCGATGTCAGCGAAAAGGGATTCAGCCGCACCAAGGGGCTGGGCATCATCCCCGAGGCCGACCTCGAAGGCATGGAGGGCACCGAAGCCGAGAAGTGGGGCAAGCTCACCCAGAAGGAGAAGGAAGCCGCGCTCTACAACTTCGAAAAGCCCGGCAAGGAGCGCACCATCACGCAGGAACTCCGTCAGGAGGGATACGACAACTACGAGACCACCGACGACCACGGCATGCAGATCGTGGGCACGGCCGTCGATCAGAACGGCACGCCCTACTACAAGGTCAAGAACTCGTGGGCTCAGGTCGGCCCCTACGACGGCTACTGGTATTTCTCGCGTCCGTTCGTCGCCTACAAGACGATGACGGTGCTGGTCAACAAGAACGGCGTGCCCAAGGAGATACTCAAAAAGATCGGCCTCAAATAAGCGCACGCGCCGCACGAAACGACAGCCCGGGCTTCCATCGAAGTCCGGGCTGCGCATTTTGCGGAACTGCGGTTCACTCCTCGATCTCGACGCCCAGCAGACGGGCCAGTTCGGCGGCTTGCAGAACGTTTATCTTCACGCCTTTCAGTTCGAAGGAGTCGATTTCGCGGACCCGTATCCCGCGGATGTCCGAATCGGCGAACGACACGCCCCGCAGGCGGGTTCCGAAAAACTCGGCCGCCGCCAGTTCGCACTGCGCGAACTCCACGCGCTCGAAACGGCAGTCGCCGAAAGCCGCGCTGCGCATCCGGCACCCGGCGAAGCGCACCGTGCGCAGCCTCGAAAAGGCGAAATTGGCGAATTCGCCCTTGCAGCGGTCGAACAGCAGATGGTTCAGGGTCGTCTCGGCGAGGCCGGTCCCCGTCAGCTTGCAGTCGGCGAACTCCACGCGGTGGAAACTGCACCCTTGCAGATCGGCGTTCGAGAAATCGCAGTTGCGGAAGAGGACATCCGAGAACTGCGAGTGCCCGAGCACGCTCCCGGCGAAGCCACAACCGGTAAAGCGGCACCCCTGCACAGAGAGGTGCTCGCGGACGAGGGCGCCGAACCCGACACCGCGGAAAGCGGCGCCGACAACCTCTTCGTCGAGGAGCATCCGGGCCGGATCGGCGGAGGTTTCGGGTTCGGGCGGCAGCTGCGGGCGGGCGATTTCCATAAACGAATATTGTTTGAATTGCTACAAAGGTAGGAATTTTTCCGGGATCGGTCGCCTCCCGAAGGGGTTCCGATTGTTCATTTTGCACAACCGGAAAATAAGGGTTATCTTTGCATTCGACCCC
This sequence comes from Alistipes senegalensis JC50, assembly GCF_025145645.1. Classification (NCBI taxonomy): domain Bacteria; kingdom Pseudomonadati; phylum Bacteroidota; class Bacteroidia; order Bacteroidales; family Rikenellaceae; genus Alistipes; species Alistipes senegalensis. The sequence goes on from NZ_CP102252.1 coordinate 1,508,947, forward strand.
ACCCCACACGCTATGAAAAAGACCATTGCACTCCTTCTTTCCGCCGCTCTCCTGCTGACGGCCGCACGCCCGGCATCCGCTCAGAGCACGGAACCCTCGAAAGAGAATTTTCCCTCGACCGAAACGACGCTCTCGCAGATCGGTCAGGCCGAGGCGCATCCGAACGCCAAACACTCCCGGACGGCCGACACCTCGGCCCTCGCCGCCCCGGTGAAACGCCCCGGGCTCGTCCGCCGCATCATCGACTATTACAGCCGCTCGAACGTCGATCAGACCTTCGAAAAGAAGATCGACTGGAGCATCGCTCCCGGCCCCAACTACTCGTCGGACGTGGGATTCGGCATCGGATTCCTGCTGGCGGGCCTCTACCGGCTCGACCGCACCGACTCGGTCACCGCACCGTCGAACATCTCGATCTACGGCAACTTCACGACCAAGAAATTCGTCTTGCTGCGCTTCTCGGGCGACAACATCTACAACAAGAACAAACAGCGGCTGAGCTACTCGGGAGCGTTCGTCTACTTCCCCGGAGCCTTCTACGGCGTGGGCTACCAGGCCGGCAAGGAGGGTTATGCGCAGGACCTCACCACGACGATGGGCATCTTCCGCATCTCCTACTGCACATCGCTCGTGGGGCGCTTCTATGTCGGTGTCAGCGGCGGCATCGACTACACCGGGGCCAAATACAAGAGCTCCGGCATGGTGGAATACATGCAAAAGATCGACGACAACGAGATAGCGAAACCGGGCGGACAGATCGGTGAGATGTACGACCTCTGGAAAGACGGCAAACGCTACGACCCCGAGAAGCAGGACCCCTTCTCGAACTTCATCGCCGCAACGGGCGACAAACCCAACGCCTTCAACACCAACATCGGACTCTTCGCCCAGTACGACACGCGCGACGTGACGTTCAACGCCTCGAAAGGCGTCTTCGTCAAGTTCGAAGCCAAGTGGTATCCCGAATGGCTGGGCAACACCCGCCGCACGTTCGGACGCTTCACGCTGACCCTGGATTACTACCTGAAACTCTGGAAAGGGGCCGTGCTGGCCTACGACCTCTACGCCGACGCCACGGCCGGCACGCCCTCGTGGCACATGTATGCCAAGATGGGCGGCATGGAGCGCATGCGCGGCTACTACGAGGGCCGCTACCGCGACAAACGACTTATCGAGACGCAGTTCGAACTGCGGCAGAAGATCTACCGCCGCCACGGCATCGTGGGATGGATCGGCGGCGGGCAGGTCTGGGGCACGGACCGATTCCGCTGGGGCAACACGCTGTGCAGCTTCGGATGCGGCTACCGCTTCGAGTTCAAGAACAAAATGAATATCCGCCTCGACTACGGATGGGGCAATTTCGGCAACCGGAACCTGCCGTGGGACCGCAAACGCTCCTCGGCATTCCTGTTCACCGCCTCGGAGGCGTTCTAAAGAATACAGACAAGGATAAAGCCGTCTTCACGGCGCACGGAGAGCTCCACGGGCTCTCCGTTTTCGATCCGCCCGGTCAGCCTGCCCGCCGCGAGGTCCGCACCCTCGATGCGGAGGTCGTTCCGGAAATCCAGTTCCCGGCGTCCGGCGTACTTATAGAGCGTCTCCTTGGCGCACCAGACGATTCCCGGCCATAGCGGATCGTCGGAAAGACCGCGTTCGGAAGGGGTCGTATACCGGTCTTCGGCCCGGCTGAAATCGCGCGACACGGGTTCGATGTCCACGGCGCAACGTTCCGTAGAGATGCAGACGGTGATGCGGCCCGCACAATGCGCGACCGAGATGCAGCAGTCCGAACCCGTCAGCACGGGAGCCCCCGCGGCGTCGTAGCCGATCCGCACCTGCATCCCCAGTTCGCGCCGCACGATGGCCCGCCAGCCGAGGAACTCCGCACGGCGGCGCTCCGAGCCGAATGCCGCCGCCTCGGCGCGCTCCTCGGGCGTCGTCCACCGGGCCGCCTCATCGGCCCCCATCGGCGGCTCGACCAGCAGTCTCGGGATCATGGGATGTCCACGCGGATTTTGTCGATGCGGTGCCCGTCCATCTCCTGCACCGTGAAACGGATGTCGTGCGCCGTGAAGGCGTCGCCTTTGCGCGGGAAGTCGCGTTTGAGTTCGAGCATCAGCCCCGCGAGGGTCTCGGCCTCGCCCTGCACGTCGGCGAAGGTGTCCTCGTCGATGCCGAGGATGCGTTCGAAATCCCCGAGGTGGGTCTTGCCCTCGAAGAGATAGCACTTGGGACCGAGACACGTATAGAACGACTCGTCGTTATCGCTCTCGTCGGAGATCTCGCCCACGATCTCCTCGATGATGTCCTCCAGCGAAACCAGCCCCAGCGTCGAACCGTACTCATCGACGACGATGGCCATGTGGACCTTGTTCGACTGGAAATCGGCCAGCAGGTCGTTGATCTTCTTGTGCTCGGGCACGAAGTAGGGTTTGCGGACCAGCTGCTGCCAGGCGAAATCGCTGCCGTTGTTGATGTAGGGCAGCAGGTCCTTGACGTAGAGCGTGCCGCGGATGTTGTCGATATCCTCCTCGTAGACCGGGATGCGCGAGAATCCCGATTCGATGATCGTCTTCTTGACCGTTTCGTAGTCGTCCGTGGCATCGAGCGCCGTGATGTCCACGCGGGGTTTCATGATCTCCTGCACCTCGGTATTGACGAAGTTGACGATCCCCGACAGCATCACGTGCTCCTCGGGGCTCGTGCTCTGGGTCATGTCCACGGCGTCGGCCAGTTCGTCCAACGATATTTCGCTCCTGTGGGCGGCCTTTTCGCTGATGCGGCTGCTCGTGCGGACGAGGATGTACGACAGCGGGTAGAAAATCCACCGCAGCAGCACGAGGGGCCGGGCCACCATCGAGGCGAACCTCACGGGGATGGTCTGCGCCAGCACCTTGGGCAGGATCTCACCGAAGAGCAGCAGCAGGAAGGTCACCAACACGGTCTTGAACAGGAATTCGAAACGCAGGAACGTGAAAAGCGAGTCGATGATATTGGCCGTGAGAATGACGATGCAGATATTCACCAGATTGTTGACCACCAGGATCGTGGCCAGCAACAGATCGACATCGGTCAGCAAGCGCAGCACGGCAGCGGCCGACAAGCTCTTGCTGTTCTGCAAACGGCGGACATCGTTGTGCGAAAGGGAGAAAAACGAAGTCTCGGCACCCGATACGAGCGCCGAAACACACAGCAGACAGAACGTCACCGCGCACAGCACGGCGATCTGGGGCGAAAACCCGTTGTAAGCGATCCAGGGATGAGCTTCTTCCAAACCGACAGTCAATTTGTTAATCGAACAGCGAGCCGCCCTGCGTCTCCTCTTTCGGAGCCGACGCCTCCGCCGTATCGTCTTTCAGTACCTCTTTGCGGCCGCCGGGCATCTGCACGACGAACTTCGAGTTGCGCGACTGGTAGGCGGGCTTGGCCAGCAGGCTCTCGATATTGCTGTAACGGGTCGGCTTGGCCCCGAGCATCACTTGCTCGGGCTGGCGCTGCGCGACCTTGGGCGTCAGGGGCTTGATCGGCTCCAGCACGGGGGCCGCGGCCGACTCCTTGGCGACCGGCTCGACGATGTGGGGCGCAGGGATGATCGGCCTCATCGCACCGGGCTGGGCCTCGCCCTCGAAGCCCGTGGCGACCACCACCAGTTCGATGGAATTGCCCAACTGCGGCTTTTCGCTCGTACCCCAGATGATGTTGGCATTGTGGATCACGCCGTGGTCGTCCTGCACGCTGGCGTGGGCCTGGATATACTCCAGAATCTGCACCACCTCCTCGTACATCAGAGCGTCGGCGTCCGACACCGAGATGTTCAGCAGGATATTCTTGGCCCCCGAAATGAGGTTGTGATCCAGCAGCGGCGAGCGCAGCGACGCTTCGGCGACCGCTTCGGCGCGGTTGTCGCCCTCGGCCGTGGCCACGGCCATGTGGGCCCGGCCGCTGTCGCGCATCACCTTCGACACATCAGCGAAATCGACGTTCACCAGGTCGCTTTCGACGGTGATGATCTCGGCGATGCCCTTGGCCGCCGAGGCTAGAATGTCGTCGGCCTTTCCGAAAGCCTGCTTGAGCGAGAGGCGGCCGTAAATCTCCAAAATGTTCTCGTTGTTGATGATCAGCAGCGAATCGGCGTTCTGACGCAGCTCCTCGATTCCCCGGAACGCCTGTTCGTAACGGATCTTTCCCTCGACGGCCAGCGGCGAAGTGACGATAGCCACCGTCAGCAATCCCATCTCGCGGGCCAGCTTGGCGATGACGGGCGAGGCGCCCGTACCGGTTCCGCCGCCCATGCCGGCCGTGATGAAGATCATCTTCGTGCCGGACTCTTCGAGCGTCTGCCGGATTTCGGGCAGCGACTCGACAGCCGCACGACGCCCGTTCTCGGGATCGTTGCCGGCTCCGAGCCCCTCGGCTCCGAGGCGTATCTTCAACTCGACAGGGCTCTTGTCGAGCGCCTGCTGGTCGGTATTGCAGACCATGAACGTAACCCCCCGGATACCGAGATTCCACATGTGGTTCACGGCATTGCCCCCGGCGCCGCCGACGCCTACGACCGTAATGATCGAGCCGCTCATGCGCGGAGCCTTGATTTCCGACATCAATTCGTCTGTCATATCGTTTATTTATTTCTATATTACAGAGTCACTACTCCATAGGGGTATCCGCCCCTTCGAAAACCCGGTTAACCCAGCCTGAAACCTTTCGGGACAATTCGCCCCATACATTCTGTAAGGCTTCACCGTCGTCAACCATTCCTGACTCCGTCATCTCTTCTTTCGTACCTATTTCCTCTTTCGACACAACGGAATGATCCTCTTGCATCTGACTGCTACCCCATTCTGAGATTTTAGAATTAGATTCAGAGACCTCAAATCCCGTAGCAATAATCACCAACTCCAACGTTCCCGATTCCATCTGTGGATTGATACTCGTGCCCCAAATAATATTGGTTTCACTCAACCCGACATTTTTCCGACCAGCATTGGCATAATGCTGAATACGATCCAACACTTGCGTCACCTCCCTGGTTTTCAACTCGTCAGAATCCGGAACCGAAAAATTCAGCAGGATGTTCTTGGCTCCAGCAATCTCCAAATGGCCCAATAACGGAGAACAAAGAGATGCCTTCAGAACCTCATCGACTCTGTTTTCACCACATGCTGAAGTCACACTCATATGCGCTCTGCCACAATTACGCATAACTTCGGTCACATCTGCGAAATCGACACCCACTAAATCGCTTTCCCGAGTCACAATTTCGGCAATTCCCCGCGTAGCAGTACTCAATACGTCATCAGCCCGGCTGAAAGCCTCATGCAACGGAAGTTCGTCATACGCCCGCACCACATTGTCATTGTCAATCACCAGCAACGCATCAACATTCTGCTCCAACTCGGCAATAGCTTCCATAGCCTGTTTCCAACGTTTTTTCCCTTCACTCGCCAACGGAGATGTAACGATACCGACGGTTAACAGGCCCAACTCCTTGGACAGCTTGGCGATGACCGGAGCAGCGCCCGTTCCTGTTCCGCCGCCCATACCGGCAGTGATAAACGCCATGCGACAGCCGGATTCCGTGATGCAACGCCGTATATCATCCAATGAAACGATAGCGGCTTCCCGGGCACGTTCGGGACGGTTACCGGCCCCAAGTCCCTCGTTCCCCAATCGGATCTTATTGCCAACCGGATTGACATTCAAGGATTTCTGATCCGTATTACAAGCCAGATAAGTGACACTTTTCACTCCCGCATGCCACATGTTGGATACGGCATTGCAACCTGCACCACCTACCCCGATTACCATAATCAACGAAGACTCGTTCCGGGAAACTTGGATCTCAGACATCAATTCATCTATCATTGCCTGTACATCATTACGAATTCTTCCCTAAATCTCTTCGTCTTCGGCGGCCGAGAAGCCCTTGTTAATCTTGTCGATGGCGCTCATGACGATCGACCCGAAACCGCGCTTGCGCTTGGGCTCGACAACCGGCGGCCGCTCGTCCTCCCGCGGCGCGTCCTGCTCTTCGGCAGGCTCGGCCTCCGGCTGCGGAACGGGCTGCGGAACAGGTTTCGCAGGCGCAGCATAGGGCTGGGCAACACGGGGCTGAGGCGCTTTATAACCTCCGACCGGAGGCTGCGGCGCAGGCTGACGCATCTCGGGCCGCGGAGCCGCAGGCCGTTCGACGACGGCGCATCCGCCCTGCTCGGCGCCTTTCAGCAGGATGCCCACGGCCGTCGAATAGGCCGGATCGGCGATCTTCTCCTTCGACTCCTCGGTGATGCCCGCCTCGGGAACGGCGACGCGCACGTCCATGCCCGTCACCCGGCGGAACAGTTCGTCGAGATCCTTCAGTTTCGCCGAACCGCCCGTCAGCACGATGCCGTAGGCCAGTTTCCCGGCGAAGCCCGAATCCTTGATCTCCTGTTGCACGAACTCGGCGATGTCCGTGGCGCGAGCCTCGATCACCGTCGCCAGATTGCGCAGCAAAATATCCTTCGCCTCGCGGGCCGTGCGGCCGTTGACGCGGATCAGCTTGTCCTCGGGGGCCAGTTCGGCAACCGCCGAGCCGTATTTTTGTTTGAGGCTCTCGACGTGTTTCTCGGGAACGCTCATCGTGCGGATGTCGCGGTTGATGGCCGAAGCCCCGATCGGAATCGAAGCGATGTAGCGCACCACGTTGCGGTAATAGACCGTCACGTCGGTGACGCCGCCGCCGACATCGACCACGGCCACGCCCTCCTCCTTCTCGTCGGGCAGCAACACCGACTCGGGCGCCGCCAGCGCGTCGGACACGACGCCCAGCATCTTGATCCCGAGGCGTTTCAACGCCATGTCGAGGCGCTGCATCGGGGTTTTGAGGCAGAGGATGAAATTGAACGTCGATGAAAGTTTCTTACCGAACGAACCCACCGGATTGCGGACCTCCTGGCTGTCATCGACCATATAGTTCTGGGGCACGCGCTCCATGATGGTTTCGTCGTCGGGAGCCTGCACGTTGCGCATGCGGTCGAACAGCGCATCGACATCCTTCTGGTTGACGCCGTTCTGGGGATCGTAGACGAAGACATGGTCGGTGTGGCGCGCGCAGCGCACGAAATCGCCCGAAATACCGGCATAAGCCTCCGTAATGCGGATTCCGAGCTGCTCCTCGGCTTCCGACACGGCTTCGCGGATGGCATGGCTCACCAACTCGATGTTCTCGATCCGGCCCGCATTGACCCCCTCGACGGGTTTCGAGACGATGCAAGCAACGTCAACGGCGCCTTCGGGCGTCTTTTCGCCGACGGCCACCACGACCGACGAGCTGCCCAGATCGACGGCAACGGCATAATTCTTTCTTTCCACGGTATAATCCTTTTACTTCTTGCAGACCACCTGGTCGTTATATCTGATGTCAATAGTGCGGTATTCGTTCCAGCCGATCGACGGAAGTCCGCGGCGGTAGAAGCGCTCCAACTTCCCGAACTTGCGTTCGACCTCCTCCAACCGGCCGAAAAGGATCGTAAAACGGCCGCTGCGGGGCGTCAGCTCCACTTCCAATGCTCCGCTGGGGGTCGTGTGCGCTGCGATCTGCACCACTTCCGACCTCCAAAAATCGTCGTTTTCGACACTCTCCACAAAGGTAAGGAGTTTCATGAAATCTTCGTAGCTTTTCTCCAACTTTTTTTGTTTCGCCCGCTCGGCCTCCTGCCGCCCGTCGATCCGTTCGATCTCCTCGCGGATCACGCGCGCCCGATAGCGGTAGGTCCGGCGCAGCGCGGCCTTCTTTTCGCGCAGCGCATCGACCCGCTCGTCGAACTCCCTGGAGCCCTCCAGACGCCACCACTGCCGCTTGATGCGCATGCGGCGCAGGGCCGAGACATTGCGGTCGTTCTCCAACTCGCGGCGGTAGAGGGGATACTTCTCCCGTTCGAGTTCGGCGATCCGGTTTTCGATCTCCTGCGAACGCCGATCGACATGCTCCCGGACACTCCCTGCATACGACGCCGGAAAAGGCGGACGGTACGAACCCGTGACCACCGGAACGTAGAGCGACGAGGCGCGCGGAGCGGCGAAAACATACCCTTCGGGCGTCACATAGGCGTTCAGTCCGTCGGTCAGCAGCCGCAAAAGGGGCTTGCGCTGGCTGATGGCGACATGCAGAATCCCGTCGTAGGAGACGTAGGCGGCCACTTCGTCCACGAAACCGTTGCGGGCGATCAGGCGTTCGATCCCCGTAAGATCCACCGCATCAACAGCCGTGCCGATCGTCTCGATTCCGCTTTGGGAAATCCATCCGCGGACCATCGCCGCCGAGACCAGATGCCCCTGCGAGGAGCTGTCCACGACTTCGATCTCCAAGCCTCCGACCCGCTTCGCCATGCGCACACGGCGCGCCGAAGCCCCCGCCCAGATGACATAGGCGGCGACGGCGGCCCACATGAGGCCCAGAAGCGCGGATCGGAGATAACGGTTCATCGTCTAACTTTTCGCACGGAGTTTTTCGGCGATGGCTTCGCAGCAGGCGTCGATATTGCCCGCTCCGAAGCTGATCACCACGTCCGTATCCATCGCGGCGACCTCGTCGGCCAGCCGTTCGCGCCCGACGATCCGGCAGGGGACCGTCACCCGGTCGGCGATGATCTCCGACGCGACGCCCGGGATCGGCTCCTCGCGCGCCGGGTAGATCGGCAGCAACACCACCTCGTCGGCGTGCGACAGCGCCTCGGCGAACTCCGCACAGAGGTCGCGGGTGCGGGTGTAGAGGTGGGGCTGGAAGAGCGCCGTGATCCGCCGCCCGGGGAACATCCCGCGCACGGAAGTCAGCGTCGCCGCCAGTTCGCGCGGATGGTGGGCGTAGTCGTCCATATAGACCTGTTTCGGGGTGTTCACATAGAACTCGAAACGCCGCTTGACGCCCGAGAACGACGCCAGAGCCTCGCGCAGCTTCTCCGCATCCGGTTCCGTCCCCTCGGCCCGCGCGGCGCACCACACCGCGGCCACCGCGGCCACCGAATTTTCGATGTTGATCCACCCCGGGATGCCGAGCGTACACCCTTCGATCACGCCGCCGGGCGTCACGATGTCGTAGCGGTAATGTCCGCCTTCGAGCAGCTGCACGTTGCGGGCGTAGAAGTCGCACGGCGTATCGTAGGCATACCGGTAGACGGTGATCTCCGGATTGTCGATCACGATGTCGAGCCCCTGCTTGATGATAAGGTATCCGTCGGGGCGGATCTGCCGCACGAACTGCGCGAAAGCCTCTTTCACCGCTTCGTGCGTGCCGTAGATGTCGAGGTGGTCGGCATCGGCCGAGGTCACCACCGCCACGTCGGGATAGAGCCGCAGGAACGAACGGTCGAACTCGTCGGCCTCGACGGCCAGCCGCCCGCCCAAAGGACGGGAGCCGGAGACATCCGAAACCCCTCCCGCTGCCGAACGGATCTCCGGCACCCCTTTGCCGTCCAGCACGAGGTTGCCGCCGAAATTCTTGGAGATGCCGCCCAGAAACGCCGAACCGCCGTCCGTCAGAACGCGGTTGAGCCACGCCACCAGCGTCGAAGTAGTGGTCTTGCCGTGGGTGCCCGCCACGGCCATCACGTATTTGCCCTCGGCCAGGTGCCCCAGCATCTGCGACCGCTTTTCGATCCGGAATCCGTGCTCCGCGAAGTAGCGGTACTCGCTGTGGTCCTGCGGCACGGCGGGGGTGTAGACCACCATCGTCCGCTCCGGATCGAGAAACTCTTCGGGAATCAGCCGCACGTCGTCCTCATAATGGACCGCCGCGCCCTCGGCTTCGAGTTCTCCGGTGAGGTGCGAGCGGGTGCGGTCGTATCCGGCGACCCGGCGGCCTTCGTGCAAAAAATAACGGGCCAGGGCGCTCATGCCGATACCGCCGATACCCAGAAAATAGACGTTCTTATATTCCATCACTTCATCACCTTTACAATCTCATTCACAATATCTTCCGCGGCGTTCGGCCGGGCCAGCGCTTCGAGGTTGCGGCTCATCGCCGCCAGCGCCTCCCGGTCGGCCAGCAGCTCCAGGGCCCGCGGCATCGCCTTCGTGCGGCTCTCGGCGTCGGCGACCACCACCGCGGCGCCCTTCGTCTCCAACGCCCGGGCGTTCTTGGTCTGATGGTCCTCGGCCACGTTGGGCGAAGGCACGAACAGCACCGGCTTCGCCACGAGGCACAACTCCGAGACCGTCCCGGCGCCGCTGCGCGACACGACCAGGTCGGCCGCGGCATAGGCATAGTCCATGCGGTCGATGAAAGCCCCCTGCCAGACGTGCCGGGCCGGATGTGCGGCCAGAAAAGCCTGCATCTCGCGCTCATAATACTTGCCCGTCTGCCAGATCACCTGCACGGGGGCTTCGCCGCCCGTTTCGACGATCCACGCCTTCATCATCTCGTTCAGCGACCGTGTGCCCAGCGACCCGCCGACCACCAGAATCACCGGCAGGTCGGGCGTCAGGCCGTAGTATTTCAGCGCCTCGGCGCGGTCGGCGCCCTCCTTCGAGAAGCGGCCCCGCAGGGGATTGCCCGTCAGCACGATCTTGGCCGCCGGGAAGAAGCGCTCCATCCCCTCGTAGGCCGTGCAGATGCGTTTCGCGCCCTTCGACAGGATTTTGTTCGTGACCCCCGCATAGGAGTTCTGCTCCTGAATGACCGTCGGCACGCCCATCCGCTGCGCGGCCCACAGCACCGGGGCGCTGGCATAACCGCCGAACCCGACGACCGCATCGGCCCCGAATTCGCGGATGATCCGCTTCGCCATCCGGATGCTCTTCACCGCTTTGAACGGCACGGCGAGGTTGTGCCAGTCCAGCCGCCGCTGCAATCCCGCGATCGGCAGCCCCGCGATGCGGTAGCCCAGCGCGGGAACTTTTTCCATCTCCATCTTGCCCTCGGCGCCGACGAAGAGAATATCCACCTCGTCGCCGAAACGCCGTTTCAGGGCCTCGGCGACAGCCACGGCCGGATAGATATGGCCTCCGGTTCCACCTCCGGAAAGAATGATGCGTTTCATGGTATAATTTTTTTAATTCTTAGTTCTTCATTTTTCATTGAGTTTACAGCCGACGACCGCAAACTCATCGCCCCCAGTTGCCCCGGTCCAGCGACCGGTAGTTGATCGCCTCGGCGATGTCCGCCTGAACGATGTCGGCGCGTCCCGCCAGGTCGGCAATCGTGCGCGCCACTTTCAGAATGCGGTCGTAAGCCCGCGCCGAAAGCGACAGCCGCTCCATCGCCCGCTCCAGCAAGGCCGCCGAAGCCGCATCGAGGCGGCAGTATTCGCGCAGCGCAGCGCTGTTCATCATCGAGTTCGTATGCACGCCCTCCGTATTGCGGAACCGCTCCGCCTGCACCTCCCGCGCCCGGACGACCCGTTCCCGGATCGCCGCGCTCGGCTCGCCCGGGGCCGTCGCCGAAAGCTCCTGCGGAGCCACGGGCGTCACCTCGACATGCAGGTCGATACGGTCCATCAGCGGACCCGAAATGCGGCCCATGTAGCGGTGCACCGACCCCGGCGAGCAGGTGCACTCCCGCGTCGGATGGTTGTAATAACCGCACGGACACGGGTTCATCGCCGCGACGAGCGTGAAATTCGCCGGATATTCGACGCTGTATTTGGCCCGCGACACCACCACCCGCTTCTCCTCCAACGGCTGCCGCAGCACTTCGAGCACGCTGCGCCCGAATTCGGGCAGTTCGTCGAGAAACAGCACCCCGTTGTGCGCCAACGACACCTCGCCCGGACGCGGCGACTGCCCGCCGCCGATCAGGGCGACCTGCGAAGCGAGGTGGTGCGGAGCCCGGAACGGCCGCCGGGTCATCAGTCCTCCCGCCAGCCCCGTGCCGCCCGCCACGGAGTGTATCTTGGTCGTCTCCAGCGCCTCTTCGCGCGTCAGCGGCGGCAGGATGGTCGGCAGACGCCGCGCCAGCATCGTCTTGCCCGAGCCCGGGGAGCCGATCATAATGACGTTGTGTCCGCCCGCCGCGGCGATCTCCAGCGCCCGTTTCACGTGCGCCTGCCCTTTCACGTCGGCGAAGTCCTCGGCATACCGCAGCGCCTCTGCGCCGAACGACTCTCCGGCGGCCGGCTTCGCCGGAACGATCTCCGCCTCGCCGTTCAGGCAGGCGACGACCTCCCGGAGCGTCGTGACGCCGATCGCGTCGATCCCCTCCACGACCGCCGCCTCGGCGGCATTCCCGGCCGGCAGCACCAGCCGCCGCAGCCCTTCGGCACGCGCCCGGACCGCCAGGGGCAGCACGCCCCGCACGGGTTTCACCGATCCGTCGAGCGACAGTTCGCCGATGAACATCGTGCCGTCCACCGCCTCGGCGTCGATGCGGCCCATCGCCGCGAGAATGCCCACGGCGATCGGCAGGTCGAAGCCCGAACCCTCCTTGCGGAGGTCGGCGGGAGCCAGATTGACGACCACTTTTTTGCCCGACATCCGTTCGCCGGAGTTCTCGAACGCCGCGCGGATGCGCTGTTCGCTCTCTTTCACGGCGTTGTCCGGCAGTCCCACGAGGTACAGCCCCAGCCCGCCGCCCGTGATGTTGACCTCGACGGTCACCGCCACGGCGTCGATCCCGGCAAGGGCGCCTGCATAAGTGCGAACGAACATAAACGTATCTATTAAATATCACGCGGCTGCGCAGACCCGGACCCGTTGAATCACGACCTGCCGCCGCCCATAAATCCCGCTTCCCAGGCGGGCGCAAAATCCGGACATGATCCGTTCTGCTCTGCCCTCGCCCACAAATCCCGCTTCTTAAGCGGGTCAGAAGGGCGCTTCGTCGTTGAGGTTCGCCGAGCGGTTCACGTCGAACTCGCCGCCCATCGCCGCACCCAGCCCGGCCGCGGGCATGCCGTTCGAACCGCTGGCATAGTCGTCGTAAGCCTGCTGGCTGTCCGCCGCCTGCGCGGGCGGCAGCATCGAATCCTCCATGTCGGCGAAACGCGCCTGCTCCTTGAGAAAGCGCAGGTTCACGTCGCACACGGCGCCGTTACGGTGCTTGGCGAGGATGATCTCGGCCATGCCCGCCGTGGGCATGCCGTTCTCGTCCTGATTGATGCCGTAGTACTCCGGGCGGTGGATGAAGGCCACGATGTCGGCGTCCTGCTCGATGGCGCCCGACTCGCGGAGGTCCGACAGCTGGGGACGCTTCGAGCCGCCGCGCATCTCCGTGGCACGGCTCAGCTGCGAAAGGGCAATCACCGGCACGTTCAGCTCCTTGGCGATCGCCTTCAGCGTACGCGAGATGAAGGCCACCTCCTGCTCGCGGTTGCCCTTCGTGTCCTGGTTGCCGGTCATCAGCTGGAGGTAGTCGATGATGATGATCTTGATGTCGTTGTGTATCTTCAGGCGCCGGGCCTTCGAACGGAACTCGAAGACCGAAAGGGCCGGAGTGTCGTCGATGAACAGCGGAGCCGAGCCCAGCGGCTTGGTCGCCGATTCGAGATGGCGCCACTGTTCGGGTGTCAGGCGGCCCGACTTGACATCGTTGCCCGAAAGTCCCGTCTCGGCGATGATCAGACGCATCATCAGCTGCACGGAGGACATTTCGAGCGAAAAGAACGCCACGCCCTGCTCGTGATCGACGGCCATGTTGCGGGCCATCGAAAGCACGAAGGCCGTCTTACCCATCGAAGGACGCGCGGCGACGATGATGAGGTCGGACAACTGCCAGCCCAGCGTCACGCGGTCCAGCGCCATGAATCCCGACGGCACGCCGCTGAAGGCGCTGGTGTTCTTCGAAGCCTCCTCGATCTGCATCAGCGCACGGGCCAGGATGTCCTTCGACGACTGTACCGAACGCTTGACGTGCCCCTCGGCGACCTTGAAGATCTCGCCCTCGGCGTAGCCGATCAGCTCCGTGACATCGGTCGATTCGTCGTAGGATCGTTTCTGAATCTCCGTGGCCGAACGGATCAGCTCGCGCTGGACGTATTTCTGGGCGATGATCTTGGCGTGGAACTCGACGTTGGCCGCCGAACCGACCTTCTGGGTCAGCTGTGCGAGATACGAGGCGCCGCCCACCTTCTTGAGCTCCTTCTTGACCTTCAGCCGCTCGGTCACGGTGTAGAGGTCGATGGGTTTGAGCTCCATCGACAGTTCGTTGATCGCCTTGTAGATCAGGCGGTGTTCCTCGGTGTAGAACGCTTCGGGGGTCACGTACTCCTGTACGGAGATGATGCTGTCCTTTTCGAGCATCAGCGCGCCGAGCACGGCCTCCTCCAGTTCGACCGCCTGCGGGGGTACGTTGCCGACGGTGTCGGTCATCGCTTCGAACGCCTCCCGGTTGCGGGAGGAGGGGGTAAAATCTTTCGCCATTTGGTATCGGAATCTTTCAGACTCCAAAAGTAGCGATTCGGCCGGAGAAAACAAAACGGCCGCGGCAAAGTTATTGTCGAAAACCGTGTCGATAACACGGTTCATCCGCAAACAACTCCCGCTGCATCCGAAAAACGGTCTGTTGAAAAAGATTTTCTAATTTTTCATTTTCAATTACTCCTTCACGCCCATTTCACGCCGGGAGACGGCGAAAGCGGCGATGCTGACGCGGCAGCCGGGCGCGGCGCGGAGAATCTCGGCGGCGCAGGCGAGCAGCGTGTTGCCCGTGGTCATCACGTCATCGACCAGCAGGACATGCCGCCCGGCGAGCCGCTCGGGATGCCGGACCGCAAAGGCGCCTTCGACGTTGCGGGCCCGGTCGCGGCGGGATCGGAGGGTCTGGCTGGGCGTATTGCGCCTGCGGCGGACGCTGCGGCGGTCAACCCCGACACCCAGCTGCGAGGCGATTCCCTCGGCGAGGTACTCCGACTGGTTGTAGCCCCTCCGGCACCTCCGGAAAGGGTGCAGGGGCAGCGGGACCACGACCTCGACATCGTCGTAAAGCCCGCTCTCCCGGAGATGCCGCCCGTACCACGCGCCCATCTCCCGGGCCGTACGCCACGCCCCGCGGTACTTGAAGCCGTGGATCAGCCGCCGCCAGCCGCTTCCGTGGACGAAGAAAAGGAATCCCGAAGCCCGTTCGACGGGCACCAGCCCCCAGCATTTGCGCGCGACGGGATTGTCGGCCTCGTTCCAGTAGCCGGTCAGGGGCGCCGTGGCGCGGCAGAAGGTGCAGACCGTCCGTTCGCCGCGTGCGAGCGGCTCCCCGCAGACCGCGCAGCGGGCCGGGAACAGCAGCGACGCAACGTCGCGCAAAAGGTCACTGAGGATCGACATTGACGATGACGGCGATGGCTTTGAAAGCCGGATTTTCGGAGAAGGTTTTCAGTTCGGCAGCGAGCAGTTCGCGGGCCCGGGCCGACGAGGCGCCGCTCTCGATCTTCAGGAGCAGCCCCGCGAGGTACTCGCCGCGGATGCGATCGACGGGCGGGGTCATGGGTCCCAGCACGCGGCGGCCGAAGCGGACGCGCAGGCGTGAGGCCAGCTCCATGATCCCCTGACGCAGCACCACGGGATCGCGGTGGCGCAGTGTGAGCGACGTCAGCCGCGCATAGGGCGGATAGAAGAAGGCTTCGCGTTCGGCGAGCTGGGCGCGGGCCATCGCCCCGAAATCGCCCGCCACGACCTGCCGGATGACGGGATGCCCCGGCTCGGAGGTCTGGATCACCACCTCACCCCCTTCGGCGCGGCGTCCGGCGCGTCCCGCCACCTGCATCATCAGCTGGAAGGCCCGCTCGGCGGCCCGGAAGTCGGGATTGTTCACCAGGTTGTCGGCATTGAGAATGCCCACCAGCGAGACGCCTCCGAAATCGAACCCTTTGGTGATCATCTGCGTTCCGACCAGAATGTCGGTCTTGCGCGCCTCGAAATCGGCGATGATGGCGTTGAAAGCCTTTTCGGAAGTCACGCTGTCGCGGTCCAGACGGGCCACCCGCGCTTCGGGGAAAATCCGGGAAATCTCCTCCTCGACCTTCTCCGTCCCGAAGCCCATCGGAATCACGTCCGTAACCTTGCACGAGGGGCATTTCGCCGGGACCTCAGCCGTGTAGCCGCAATAGTGGCAGACGAGTTTCCGCCCGCTCTTATGGTAGGTCAGCGTGACGTTGCAGTGGGGACAGCGGGCCGTCCAGCCGCACTCGGAGCACTCGACATAGGGCGAGAAGCCGCGGCGGTTCTGGAACAGCATCACCTGCTCGCCCCGGTCGAGGGCCTCGCCGATCCTGTCCAGCAGGAGTTTGTTGAAATGGGCCTTGCGCTCGCCGCGCTTGGCGGCCCGCAGGGTGTCGGAAACGAGGATCTCGGGCGGCCGGGCATCGCCGTAACGCTCCGTGAGCTCGGCCCGGCCGTATTTGCCCGACGCGGCGTTGAGCCACGTTTCGAGCGACGGCGTGGCGCTCCCCAGCAGCGTGCGGCCCCCCATAAGACGGGCCATCACCACGGCGCAGTCGCGGGCGTTGTAGCGCGGCGCAGGCTCCGTCTGCTTGTAGCTGGCGTCGTGCTCCTCGTCAACGACGATCAGCTGCAACCGTTTCAGCGGCAGGAAGATCGACGAGCGGACCCCGACGACGAACTCGCCCCCTTCGGAGCGGTTCAGCCGCAGATAGGTTTCCGTGCGGCGGCGGTTGGTGAGTTTCGAATGGTAGGGCGTGACTCGGCTGCCGAAAATGCGCTCCATGCGCGCGATGAGCTGCGCCGTGAGGGCGATTTCGGGGACCAGCAACAGCACGTCGCCGCCGCGCGCCAGCACCTCGGCGATCAGGTGGATGTAGATTTCGGTCTTGCCCGAACCGGTGATCCCTTGCAGCAGGGCCGTGCTCTTCCCGGCGGCGAACTGCCCGCGCAGCTCGTCCAGCGCCTTCTGTTGGTGCGGGGTCAGTTCCGGAAGCCGGAATGCCGAGCCGCCGCGCTCGACGGTACGTTCCCGCTCGGTGCAGACGATCAGTTTCTTACGTTCCAGAGCGTGCAGCACGGCGTAGTCGGCCCGGAGCAGACGGCGGGCCACCTCGCCCGTCGAAATGCGCGTCTCGTCGCCGGCCGTGGCCAGCTCCAGCAACGCTTCGTACTGTTTCGGGGCGCGCCGTTCGAGTTTTTCGCACGCCTCGTGGAAGGCCGTCTCGTCGTGGAGCTCCCGCGCCAAAGCGACGTAACACTCCGTCCGGGGCCGGAACTCGTCGTCGGAGAACTCCTCCTCCGTGTCGCCCGAAGGCTTCATCAGCGCCGGCAGCGCCACGCGCATCACCTCGCCCACCGAACACATGTAGTACGAGGCTACCCACTCCCAAAGCGCCATCTGCTGCGCCGAGAGCAGGGGTGCGCCGTAAAGGACGCGGTGAATGGATTTGATCCGTTTGAAATCGGGCTTCCGGTCGTGGACCCGCCACACGATGCCCGTATAGAACTTGCGGGGTCCGAACTGCACCGCTACGGCCTGTCCCGCCGCGACCTCCGTCCCCTCGGGAACGGCGAACGTATAGGCGGGCTGCGCCAGCGGCAGGACTATGTCGGCATAGCGGAGCATCAGCCCTTGCCGATTGCCTGGAATCCCTTGCCGTAGACGCCCATGACCGAACCGACGGTCATGAAGGCGTCGGGGTCGATGGTCTTGACGAATTTGAGGATCATCGAGGTCTCGCGCTTGCGGCAGACCACCATGACGATCTTGGACTCTTTTTTCGAATACCACCCCTGCGAGTCGATGAGCGTGACCCCGCGGTGGACGTTATCGACGATCGCCTGGGCCATCTTCTCGTAGTCGTGCGTGACGATAAAGACCTGGCTCGACTGCTGGCTCCCGGCCATGATCATATCGACCGTATAGCCCACGACCGCCGTCATCACGTAGCCGTAGATCACGGCGCTGATGCCCATGCCCACCAGCATGGCCGAGGCGATGATGACGAAATCGGAGTAGATGAGTATCTTGCCGTAGCTGACCGTGCGGTATTTGTTGATGATCATGGCCACGATGTCCGTGCCGCCCGTCGATCCGCCCTGCGAGAAGCAGAGCGCGATGCCGGCGCCGGCCAGAATGCCGCCCATGACGATCGCCAGCAGGTTATCGACGCCGAGGAAATTGCCCTCGGGAAGCACCTCCTGCCAGAAGTTCATGCCGAGGGAGATGACCACCACGCAATAGATGGTCTTGACGCCGAAATTCCACCCCACGATAAATCCGGCGACGAGCAGCAGGACGGCGTTGATGATGAAGACCATCGTACCGATCTGGAAATTCAGCCCCAGCACCGAAAGGGCGTTGCACAGCACGAGCGACAGACCGGCCGCACCGCCGCCGACACCGCCCGCCGGGAGAATGCAGCCGATCCAGCCGAAAGAATACATCAGCATGCCGACAGCCATCAGGATATACTCCTTGACGGGTTTCAGCACGATATCCGGGGAAATGGATTTCATAGCGACGGATTTTTATTCAACGTTATTTTCGGCGAAGATAGTAAAAAATTCGCCTTGGTATGCATTGCGTTCCTCCAATCTTTTTTCGAGCCGGGCGAGCAGCTGTTCGTTGCGTATCAGCCCCCAGTTTCGGCCGTAATGATAACGCGGGGGAGCCTCCGAGGCGAAACGCTCGACGACCAGATCGGGACGCAGGCGGCGGAGGATCTCGACGAACAGGTCGATGTACTCGTCCGCCTCCCAGAAGCGGAAGCGTCCGGGATCGGCGTCGTATTCGGCAGCCATCGGCGTCGAGCGGAAGACCTGCAACTGATGGAATTTCACGGTCGTGAGCGGCAGGGCGTTGATCCGCTCCGTCTGCGCCAGCAGCATTTCGTCCGTCTCGCCCGGAAGCCCCAGGATGAAATGCGCCCCGACGGGCAGTCCCCTCCCGGCCGTCATCTCCACGGCCCGGCGGGCGCAGTCGAAATCGTGGCCGCGGTTGACGGCCCGCAGCGAGGCGTCGTAAGTCGATTCGATGCCGTATTCGAGGGCCACATAGCGGTCGCGGGCCAGTTCGGCGAACCAGTCGAGTTTCTCCTCGTCCACGCAGTCGGGGCGCGTGCCGACGACGATGCCCGCCACGTCGGGATGCGCCAGCGCTTCGCCGTAGAGCTCCTTCAGGCGTTCCAGCGGGGCGTAGGTGTTGGAAAACGACTGGAAATAGACCAGATACCGACGCGCCGTGCGGTAGCGGTTGCGGTGGAACTCGATGCCCTCGTCGATCTGCTGCCGGATGCTCTTCGACGGCATGCAGTAAGAGGGTGTAAACGCTCCGTTGTCACAGAACGTACACCCTCCTTTTCCAATAGTTCCGTCGCGGTTGGGGCAGGAAAAGCCCGCATCGACCGAGAGTTTCTGAACCCGGCCGCCGAACAGCTGGCGGAAATAGCCCGCATAGGAGTTGAACCGCCGCTCGTCGCCCCAGGGGTAAATCATCGGAAATCCCAGTCTGACTTGTCGTAAGTATCTTTCGGGGCCTGCGGGACGTTGGCGAAGAACTTGAATTCCACCTTCCGCTCGATTTCGGCGACCGAAGTCATATTCGCCGAAGGCTTGCCGCTCGGATAAGCGCGGTTCTCGAACCAGAAGCCGACGCACTGGATCTGATCGGCAGGGAGTTCCCAAAGGGGTTTCCCCGTGTCGCCGGCCTTCGAACGCATCAGCACGCGGTAGAAATTCGTCGGCACGACGCACGTCTTGCCGCTCTGGTCCGTAACGGTCGTATTGTCATTGGCGAAATAAACGCCCGACACCACGTACAACGTGTCGGCGCAGATATTCTTCCAGCAATCCTCCTCGAGCGACATCCACACGCCGCCGTTGAAACTGTTCTGCCACTGCGGGGCTACATTGGTCACATAAAACGTCTGCTCGTTGATTCCGAGACTCGCCGTCCGGTCGTTCGACGCGAGCAAGTGCCCTTTCGAATAACCGGGCTGCGGTTTGTACGATCCGTCGATCAGATCGGGCTGAACGCTTCGGGAAATGATCGGATCATAGGCCCATGCGTCCGTGCGCGTCTGCGACCCCCGGTAACATTCGTGCAGCGGGAATGCCGACCAGATGCCCGTGCGCTTATCGGCGCTGTAACAGACCGAATAGTTGCGGCCGCCCGGCGCACCGTCGCAGTAATGGGCGGCATAGTAATAATCGTCCGGACGGTCCTGGATGGCAGGGAGTTCGGCCCATCCCGTATATCTCTTCAACCCGGAATCCGGATCGGGGTCCGGATCGGGATCGGGGTCAGGGTCGGGGTCCGGATCGGGATCGCTTTCCTCGCCGGTGTCGAACGCAGCCGAAGCACTCCGGATACGTCCGGTCGGCAGCTCGGCAAAGGCGTAGAAAATATAGGTCGTCCGGGGCCGGAGACCGCTCACCCGGGCCGACAGGCGGCTGCCATCGACCGTGACGTCCTTGTAATCGACGAATTCGCCGAGCGATCCGCCGGTCAGCTCCGCGCAGGCGAATCCCGCGCCGAGCTCCTCCAGCACCCCGTCGCCGAAGCGCGTGAGGCAGGTCAGCTCGACGGTCGTGCCGTCGGCCGAAGCGGCGGGCGCCAGGAACCAGTCGTTCCCGTTATCCGTCTTTTCATCCCCGCAGGCGAAGAAGGCCACGGAAAGGGCCGCAAACAGAAGCGCAAAAATCTTTTTCATCAACGTTGCGTTTATTCTTTGTGTTTCGAATCCATCCAGATCGTCACCGGGCCGTCGTTGAGCAGCTCGACCTGCATGTCGGCCCCGAACTGGCCCGTGGCGACCTCCCGCCCCAGCAACTCCGCGACACGGGCCGCAAAACGCTCATAAAGAGGGCGCGAAACGGCTTCGGGAGCCGCATGGATATAACTCGGGCGGTTGCCCTTGCGCGTAGAAGCCTGAAGCGTGAACTGGCTCACGACGAGCACCTCGCCGCCGGTCTGCACAACGTCGAGATTCATCACTCCGGCCTCGTCGTCGAAGATGCGCAGCCGGACGAGCTTTCCCGCGAGGTATTCGATGTCCTCCGCGCCGTCGTCGTTCCCGACGCCGACCAGCGCCAGCAGTCCGGCGCCGATCCGGGAGCGAACCTTGCCGTCGATGGTGACGGATGCGTGTTTCACACGCTGGATCAGCAGTCGCATGGCACGGTCGGTTTACAGGTTTTCGAAATAGGCCCACAAGTTGTCGCCCGCGGGCACGGGAGCCGTGACCGAAAGGGGTTCGCGGCGCACGGGATGCTCGAACTCGACGCGGCGCGAATGGAGCGAAATGCCGCCTCCGGGCAGGGAACGCCGGGCTCCGTATTTCAGGTCGCCGCGGATCGGGCACCCGATCTTCGAGAGCTGGGCCCGGATCTGGTGGTGGCGGCCCGTCAGCAGTTCGACCTCCACGAGCGTATAGTTCGTACCCGCCCCGAGCGTCGCATAGCGCAGGCGCGCCTGCTTGGCGTCGCCCTTCGGAGCGTCGCAGGCCCGCGAACGGTTGGTCTTGCCGTCGCGCAGGATGTAGTGGCACAGCTCGCCGCTCTCGGGGTCGGGCGTGGCCTCGGTCAGCGCCCAGTAGACCTTGTGGATGCGGCCTTCGCGGATCATCTCGTTGAGCCGCGCGAGGGCTTTCGACGTTTTGGCGAAAATGACGGCCCCGCTCACCGGGCGGTCGATGCGGTGCACCACGCCGAGGAACACCTCGCCGGGCTTGGCGTCGCGTTTTTTGATGAAGCCCTTGATCTGGTCCTCCAATGCGCTCTCGCCCGAAGGGTCGGGCTGCACCAGGTCGCCGCAGCGTTTGTTGACGATCAGCAAATGGTTGTCTTCGTAGAGAATATCGTCGGGAGTGAACATCGCACGCATTACAGAATAAAGGTGAAAGGCAGCAGCCGCGCCGCCGAATCGAGCACCGTAGCCGTGCCACGGCCGCTCATGATGACCCGCATCGGGGAGCCCTGGCGGCGTTCGACATCGACCATCACCTGCCGGCACTGGCCGCAGGGATAGCACTCGCGCTCCGAGGGGTTCGACGCGATGGCCAGCGTCTCGATCGGGTCGTCGGCATAGTTGGCCTGAGCGTAAAACAGCAGCGTCCGTTCGGCGCAGAGGCCCGCGGGATAGACTTCGCTTTCGAAATTGCTGCCGTAGAGAATCCTGCCGCTGCGCAGCCGTGCGGCGGCCCCCACGCGGAATTTCGAGTAGGGCGCATGCGCATTGGCGGTGGCCCGCTCGGCCTCGGCGACCAGTTTGCGGTCGGCTTCGGGAAGTTCCGCGAGCGCCGCATAGTGTTCATAGTCGAAACAAAACTGCTTTTCCATAAACTCCTCCTTTTTTACAGGGGTGAATTACAAAGATACGAATAAGCGAGGGCAAAAGCAAGTTTACCTGCATTTTGCCGAGCGAAAGTATCTTCGGCGAAGCCAAAGTACGAATAAGCCGAGAGAAAATGCAAGCGAGCTTGCATTTTTTCCGAGGCAGAGTATCTTCGGCAGAGCCAAAGATAATGAAAGTCCGCGGTTTTCGCCGCTTCCGTTTCGGTTTATTAACCGTTTTTTCCGTCGCAGTCCGCAACTCAGGCAGGCGGGTTCCGTGCATCGTGAAACACGGGCCGGACGGGACATACCGAAGCATTTCCCGTTCGACCCGAATAAGGCGCGATGAAAGGCACCCGTGAGAATCGAAACTTATTCGAGAACGAATTTCGCCTGCACGCTGTACTGCAACTTGATGGTCTTGAAATCGAGCGGCTCCTCCTCGGCGGCGGCCTCGGCGGCATCGAATGCCTTGGCGCTGCGCATCACGGCCATATTGTTGTAGAAAACGGGCATCACGTCGTTGTTCGAATCGTAGACGTAGAAACACTTGCCGATGGTCTGTCCGATGGCCTCGGCCAGCGTCGCAGCGTTCTGCTTGGCGTTCCGCATCGCCTCGACTCGCACCTCGGACTTATAGCGTTCGAGCTGCGAGTGCGACACTTTCAGGATCGAGACGTTCGAAATGCCCAGTCCGTCCAGCGCCTGCCACACCTTGCCCACTTCGGCCGACGAACCCAGCTGCAACTGATACTTGGCCGTAGCCACCGAGGTGTTCTTCTTGAAGAACTCGCTCGACAGATTGGCCACTTTGAGCTGTTTCTCGACGTTGACGCCCAGCCGCTTCAGCGCCGCGATCATGTCGCGCTGCTGGCTTTCGACCGAGACCTTGCCTTTCGAGTCGCGTTCGTTGATGACGATCTGGAGATAAAATTCGTCGGGCGCGATCTCCCGCTCGGCACGTCCGTTGACCTGGATGTAGCTGGGGAACGCCTCCTGAACCTGAGCTGCCGCGGGGAGGGCCAGAAGCGCGACCGCCGCCGCCAAAATGAATCGTTTCATAATTTTCCTTTTTAAGGTTGTCCTTTGCAAATAAAACGCCGGAAATCGAAAATACTGCACGGGGAGGGTCATCGCCGCACGAGTTTCACGACGTTTTCCACGTGGTGCGTGTGGGGGAACATATCGACGGGCTGCACCGCTTCGACGCGGTAGTCGGCATCGAGCAGCGCCAGGTCGCGGGCCTGCGTGGCGGGGTTGCAGCTCACGTAGACGATCCGCCGGGGCGCGGCGCGCAGGAGGACTTCGATCACCGGTTCATCGACGCCCGCACGCGGCGGATCGAGAATCACGACATCGGGACGGCCGTTCGCGGCGACGAACGCATCGTCGAGCACCGCCTTCATGTCCCCGGCGTAGAAGCGCGTGTTGCCGATGCCGTTCAGTTCGGAGTTGATCTTCGCGTCGGCGATGGCCTCGGGGACATACTCGATGCCCACCACCCGGTCGCAGCGCGCGGCGCAGAAGTTGGCGATGGTGCCCGTGCCGGTGTAGAGGTCGTAGAGCACGTCGCCGGGTTTCAGGTCCGCGAAATCGCGGGCCACCTTGTAGAGTTCATAAGCCTGCGCGGAGTTGGTCTGATAGAACGACTTGGGCCCGACCTTGAAGCGCAGCCCCTCCATCTCCTCGATGATATGGTCCTTGCCGCGGTAGCAGACCGGATCGAGATCGCCGACCGAGTCGTTGAATTTGGTGTTGACTATATAGAATAACGACGTGATTTCGGGAAACGCCGCCGCCAGATGGTCCATGAGGGCCGTGATCCGGGGCCGGTCGTCGCTGTTGAAGACCACGATCACCATCACCTCGCCCGTCGAGGCCGTGCGGACGATCATATTGCGCATCAGCCCCTCGTGCGAACGGGCGTTGTGGAACGTGTAGCCGTTCTCGATGCAGAAGCGCCGGGCCTCGTTGCGGATGCCGTTCGACGGATCGGGCTGCAACCAGCACTTGCGGATGTCCAGCACCTTGTCGAACATCGAGGGAATATGGAATCCCACGGCCGGGGCGTCGCCGATGTCGCCCGCCGATGCGATCTCCTCGCGCGTCAGCCAGCGGCGATCGGCGAAGGTGAATTCGAGCTTGTTGCGATAGAACTGCGTATGCGCCGAACCCAGGCAGGGGGCTATCTCCGGCAATTCGACCTTGCCGATGCGCGTCAACTGGTCGCGGACCTGTTCGGTCTTGAAGCGCAGCTGCTCGTCGTAGGGGAGATTCTGCCACTTGCAGCCTCCGCAGACGCCGAAATGCTCGCAGAACGGCTCCGAACGCAGCGGCGATTTTTTGACATAGTTGACCACGAAGCCCTCCATGAAGCGGCGGCGCTTGGAGCGGATCTGCACATCGACCACGTCGCCCGGCACGGTCATCGGGACGAAGACCACCACGTCGTTCCAGCGCCCCATAGCCTTGCCCTCGGCCGCGAGCGTCGTTATTTCGAGCCCCTCGACGAGGGGATAATTCGCTTTTTTCCTTGCCATCGGTTTCTAACTTTGCCCGCAAAGTTAGAAACAATTAAAAATTAAAAATGAAAAATGAAGAATTATTTTCCCGCAAAACGCATCGGAACCATAATACGGAATAGTCAACTCTTAATTCTTCATTTTTAACTCTTCATCTTTAATTCGGAACTTCGCCCGCTGGCGCACGCCTCCGAGCCAGAATCCCAGCGCGAAAGGCCCTCCGATCAGCACCGCGAGAGCCAGGACCAGATAGAGCAGGACCTTGCCGACGAGCCCCGGCACGGCGTCGAGCGTCGTCCTCACCAGGTCGTCGCCCGTCTGCCGCAGTTGTTCGACAAGAGCTTCGCGCTCCCGGGTGACGTATCGCTGCAACTCGTCGCGCTGGCGGTCGAACCCGGCGAAAGCGTTGTCTATCGAGGCGTTCATCGTTCCGATCAGCTGCGTGACCTGCCGGTTCAGCTCCTCCAGCACCCGGTCCGAAATCTCGGGCACATGCTCGGCGACCACGACGATGCGGTTGAAACTGCGTTCGAGCGAATCCAGCTGCGCCCCGACCTGCAAGCGCAGGCTGTCCTGTTCGAGGCGCATCTCGAAGATGTCCTTCGACCACCCGATGCTGTTCGACATCTGCCGGGTCTGGCCGCTCAGACGGTCGTTGACATCGGCCAGCACCTCGGCGATCGACCCCGTGGCGTAGGCGTGCTCCACGCCGTTGTCCCGGAGGTATTCCAGCCACGCGAGGGTCGTATTGTCGGTCTCGTCGCCCTCCGAAGCGGGGTTCTTCCGGACATACTCCTCGACGAAAGAGGCCATCAGGTCGTAGCGGTCGGCCGGAAGCACCTGCCGGGCCAGCCTCCCGGCCCGAAGATCGAGCCGCCGCACGGCGTCGCGGGCGATACCGCTTTGGGGACCGAACAACAGCGAATCGGGCGCCGCGGAAAAGGCGTCGTTCATGCGGCGGCACAGAATCCACATGTCGGCCAGCGCCACGTCGGGAATGCCCTGCATCGCGGCGTTCACCCCGGCGCGCGTGGCGCGGATCTTCCACCGCACGGCGGCCACCCGCGTATTCACGTCCGGCGACAGCGACGCGATCGAGTCGGCCGCCCGGGCCACCTCGCCCGCCATGTCGTAGTAAAAACCGCGCGTCATGGTCCGCACGTTCATCTCCTCCTTCGACAGGGGGTCGCCCGTGGCCACGGCCACCTTCAGCAGCGAACATCCCGTCAGCGACGCCGCGGCGAAAAACGCTGCGGCCAGTTTCATCCATCCGTTCATACGATTCCGTTTATCTTTCCGGCACGCAATTACCTTTCCAGTTTTTTACCCTGTCGCGGATGTAGCGCACCGCGACGTAATGTCCCGCCTGGGGCATGTTCCCGTGGTCGAAGCCGTCGAATTCGCAAATCTGCACGTCGGGATGCCCCGCCACGCGCATCATGCGCCAGAAATAGGCGTTCTCCTCGTAGCGCCCCAGCATCTCCAGCTCGCGGTCGCCCGAGAGAATCAGTACGGGCGGACAGTCGGGCCGCACGTGGTTCAGCGGCGCCATGTCGTCCACGACCACCTGCGTGTCGGGAACGCCCATCTCGCGGCGGCGCGCGAAGTGGGTCACGACCTGCCCGCTGTAAGGGATCAGCGCCGCGAAAGCCGTGTCGGGGTCAATGCCGTAGGGCGCCATCCAGCGTTTGTCCATGCCGATCATCGAGGTCAGGTAGCCGCCCGCCGAATGGCCGGCGATGAAGATTAGCCCCGGATCGCCGCCGTAGGAGGCGATGTTCCGCACCACCCACGCAGCCGCGGCCGCGGCGTCTTCCACGCAATCGGCGACCTTCACGCGCGGGGCGAGGCGGTAATCCACGCCCACGACGGCGAAACCTTTGTCGCACAAAGCCTTCGGGATTTCACGACGACCTCCCGTCAGGCCGCCGCCGTGGAACCACACGACGGTCGGAAACCCTTTCGCGTCCGTCGGGTAACAGATGTCGAGCCGGCAGAGCGAATCGGCATAGCCGTCGCCCGCGGCGTCGCGGTAGGCGATATTCCGGTCGGTCCGGTAAGCGGCCGTCTGGGCCGAAAGCCCCGCACAGAACAGCGTCAAGGCAAAGACAAGCGTAAAAAATCGTTTCATAAGAGATCGCGGTTTCGGGTCATAAAGGTAGGTAAAATCCCGCAAAAACACTATCTTTGCGAAACAGACTGCACCAAAACAGCCGTAAATTATGAAAATAGCCTGCCTGCAATTCAACCCGATACAGGAAAACACCTACATCGTCTGGGACGACACGAAAGAGTGCGCCGTCATCGACGCCGGGAACAGCAACCCCCGCGAGGACGCCGCGCTGGACAACTTCATCGCCGAACACGGCCTGAAACCCGTCCTGGCGGTCAACACTCACGGCCATTTCGACCACACGCTGGGCGTCGAACACCTCAAACAGCGTTACGGCATCCCGTTCGCGCTGTCGTCGAAGGACCGGTTCCTGCTGGACAACGCCGCGACGAGCGGTTCGGTGTTCGGGGTGAAGGTCGGACAGATGCCCGCGGCGGAGATCGACCTCGACACGCTCTCCGAAGTCCGCTTCGGGAAAACCTCGCTGCGCGTGATCCGCACCCCGGGCCACACCCCGGGCCACGTGGCGCTCTACGAACCCGCGTCGAAATCGCTCTTCACGGGCGACACGCTCTTCCGTGAGTCGATCGGCCGCACCGACCTGCCGGGCGGCGATTACTCGTGGATCATGCGTTCGATCCTCGACGAACTGGTCCCGCTGGGCGACGAGGTCCACGTCTACCCCGGCCACGGTCCCGAATCGACGATCGGCCACGAGACGCTCTACAACCCTTTCATCGTCGAGGTGCTGAACGAGGAAGTGAACTACAAGGAGCGATGAAGGCCCTGATTCATAAGATTCTCTACCGGACGCTTCCGCTCGAAGGCTACCTGCGGGTCGTGAGCCGGATGTTCTTTCTCTGGCAGCGGCTCGGCATCGGACGCTACGCCCCGGCCACGGAGTACGTCTACCACCTGCCGCAGCTGGTGCGTCCGGGCGACACCGCCATCGACATCGGCGCCAACCTGGGCTACTACGCCCGCACGATCTCACGGCTGGCGGGTCCTGCGGGATGCGTCTATGCCGTGGAGCCCGTGGCTCCGATCCGCAAGGTCCTGAGCCGCAACCTCCGCCGCTGCGCGAACGCCGAGATAGTCCCCTATGCCCTCGGGACCGAGAACAAACCGATCACGATGGCCAACGATTCGGCGCGCGAAACGGGCTACTTCGGCACGGGACAGAATTTCGTCAACGACGGCGGCCAAAAAGCCGCCGCGGAGTTCACGGCGCAGATGCGCCGCGGCAGCGAGCTGTTCGGCAAACTGGAGCGCCTCGATTTCGTGAAGTGCGACATCGAGGGGTACGAGGTGGTGGTGATGAACGAGATGCGGCCGCTGCTCGAAAAGTTCCGCCCCACGGTGCTGATCGAAACGGGCGGTGCGAACCGTCCGCAGATCGTCGCGCTCTTCACGGAGTTAGGCTACCGGGGCTGCACGCTCGACCGGGGGCGGGAGGTCCCCCTGACGGAAGATTCCACGAAAGACATTATTTTCCGGATCGGAAAATAATTGTGAATTATGAATTGTGAATTTTGAATTGCCATGCGCATTGACATCCTGACGGTCGTCCCCGAACTGCTGACCTCGCCGCTCCACGAATCCATCCTGAAACGGGCGCAGGAAAAAGGGCTGGTGGAGATCGTCGTACACAACCTGCACGACTACGCCCACGACAAACGCAAGACCACCGACGACTATCCGTTCGGCGGCGAGGCGGGCATGGTCATGAAGTGCGAACCGGTGTTCGAGCTGGTCGAGAAGCTCCAGGCGGAGCGGCCGTACGACGAGATCATCTACACCTCGCCGGACGGCATCCGGTACGACCAGCACGAAGCCAACCGGCTGTCAACGCTCGAAAACATCATCATCCTCTGCGGCCACTACAAAGGCATCGACCACCGCATCCGCGAACACCTCGTGACGCGCGAGATCTCGATCGGCGACTACGTGCTGACGGGCGGCGAGCTGGCGGCCTGCATCATCGCCGACTCGGTCGTGCGGATCATCCCCGGAGCCATCGGCGACGAGGCGTCGGCCCTCACGGACTCGTTCCAGGACAACCTGCTGGCGCCCCCGGTCTACACGCGGCCCGCGGAGTTCCGCGGCTGGCGGGTTCCCGACGTGCTGCTGTCGGGGAATTTCGCCGAAATCGAAAAATGGCAGGACGAACAAGCCTACGAACGCACCCGGCGCCTGCGCCCCGATTTACTCGATGAATAGCCTATGAGAACACACTCCATCCTGCTGGTTGCGCTCGGCATCTGCTGCATCCGGACCGCGGCCGCACAAGAGCCCGTCACAGTCACCTTTTCCAATCCGGTGCAGCAAGAGAGCACATTCATACAGGCCTCGGCCGACTTGCAGGGAATCTGCGCCCTCAAAACCCTCGTCACCGGAAAAATCGCCGGAAAACACTACCGGCTCGACCTCGTCCACGTCGCCGACGGCAAGGAACTTCTCCGCACGCCGATGAACGAATCGGTATGCGCATCCGATACGCTGGAATTTTTCCTCGCAGCGCGTTCCATCGGCACCGACTCGGTCCATATCGCTTTCCGCTCCCCGGTCACGCGGCTCTGCGCCCTGGGAATCAGCGGCACCGACCGCTGCATGCTGATGGAAACCTTCCCGGAACAAACGCCGACCACGGACGACGCCATTCCCGTGGCGGCATTCTGCCAGGGCGAACCCATCGAAGTTCCGCTGCCTGACGGAAGCGTATTCCGGGGATTGCACTATTGCAGCGTGCGCGACGGGCATCTCCACCCCTCGAAATGGCACGAACGGTTCCGACTGAAAGACTATCTCTATTTCGAAATCAAATTCACGAACCCCTCAATGACCGAAAGATGAAGTATTACCTCCTCGCCGGGGAGCCGTCGGGCGACCTGCACGGCGCGAACCTGATCAAAGGACTGCTGAAAGCCGATCCCGAAGCGGAATTCCGTTTCTGGGGCGGAGACCTTATGGCGGCCGCAGGAGGCAGGGACAACCTGCGGAAGCACTACCGCGAAACCTCGTTCTTCGGCATCGTGCAGGTGCTGAAAAACCTCGGGACCATCCGGCGGCAGATGCGGGAATGTCAGGCCGACGTGGCGGAATTCGCCCCCGACGTGCTGATCCTGGTGGACTACCCCGGCTTCAACATGAAGATGGCCCGCTGGGCCAAAGAACACGGCATCCGCACCTTCTACTACATCGCCCCGAAGGTCTGGGCGTGGCGCGAATGGCGGGTGAAGGCGATCCGCAGATACGTCGATCGGCTCTTCATCATCTTCCCCTTCGAGCGCACCTATTTCCCGAAGCACGGCATCGAACCCGTTTTCGAGGGCAACCCGCTGGCGGACGCCATCGAAGCCCGCCGCGCATCGCTTCCGACGCCCGACGAGTTCCGCCGCCGGAACGGGCTGGACGAACGTCCGATCATCGCCCTGCTGGCCGGCAGCCGCCGGGGCGAAATCCGCGCGAACCTGCCGCTGATGGCCCTGCTGTCGAAACGCTTCCCCGAACATCAGTTCGTGGTGGCGGGCGTCGCGTGGATCGACCGCGCGCTGTACGAACAGCATATGGCCGGCAGCGACATCCGCTACGTCTGCGACCAGACCTACGAAACGCTGGCGGCGGCCGAAGCGGCCGTGGTGACATCGGGCACGGCGACGCTCGAAACGGCCCTGCTGGGGATTCCCGAGGCGGTCGTTTACCGCACGGTGTGGTGGCAGGTGTGGCTGCGCCCTTATGTGCTGAAAGTGCCGTGGGTGTCGCTGGTGAATCTCAACCTCGGGCGCGAGTGCGTGGCCGAGCTCATCCAGTCGGACCTCTCGGTGGAACGCGCCGAACAGGAGCTGCGGGCGATCGTCGCAGGAGGGTCGAAACGCGAGAAGATGCTCGCCGATTTCGACGAACTGCGCACCGTCATCGGCGGCCCCGGCGCCAGCGACCGCTTCGCAGAGCGCATGGTGGAGGAGTTAAAGAAGGAAATCCGATGAAAATCATCTGCATAGGCCGCAACTACGCCGAACACGCAGCGGAACTGCACGAACAGCTGAACGACAGCGGGAAGCTCCCCGAAGAACCGATGTTCTTCCTAAAACCCGACACGGCGCTGCTCCGAAACAACGACCCGTTCTACATCCCGTCGTTCTCGCAGGAAGTACATTACGAATGCGAACTGGTCGTGCGGATCAACCGCGTGGGCAAAGCCATCTCCGAGCGGTTCGCACACCGCTACTACGACGAAGTGGGGCTGGGCATCGACTTCACGGCCCGCGACCTCCAGCGGCGGGCCATCGCCGAGGGACTTCCGTGGGAGAGCTGCAAGGCTTTCGACCGTTCGGCGGCGATCTCTCCGGCATTCGTGCCGCTCGCGGAGCTGGGCGGAGACGTGCAGCGGCTGCATTTCACGCTCGACGTGAACGGGGAGCGCCGCCAGACGAGCGACACGGCGGAGATGCTCTTCACGGTGGACCGGATCATCGCCTCGGTGTCGCGGTACGTGACGCTGCGCATGGGCGACCTGCTCTACACGGGAACGCCCGCGGGCGTGGGTCCCGTCGCGCCCGGCGACAACCTGCGCGCGGCGCTCGAAGGACGCGAACTGTTGAATTTCGACATACGGTAACATGCTGCTCAACGACAAACTCAAACCCTACCGCCTGCTGCTGGCGTCGCAGTCGCCGCGGAGGCGGGAACTGATGACCGGATGCGGGCTTCCCTACGAACTCGCCCCGAAATACGACTGCGAGGAGGTCTACCCCGCCGACCTCCCGGCCGAAGAGGTGCCGCTCTACCTCTCGCAGCTCAAAAGCCGGGCCTGGCCCGGGCCGCTCGCGCCGGACGTGATCCTGCTGACCGCCGACACGGTGGTGGTGCTCGACGGCGAGGTCCTCGGCAAGCCCCGCGGACGCGGCGAAGCCGTCGAAATGCTCGGGCGGCTGTCGGGACGCCGCCACACGGTGGTTTCGGGCGTCACGCTGCGCACGGCGGAGCGGATGCACTGCTTCGGGGCGCGGACGAACGTCTGGTTCCGCACGCTCACGGCCGAGGAGACCGAACACTACATCGACACCTGCCGCCCGTTCGACAAGGCGGGGTCGTACGGCATTCAGGAGTGGATCGGCTACGCCGCCATCGAACGCATCGAAGGCTCGTTCTACAACGTCATGGGCCTTCCCATTCAGAAAGTATATGTAGAACTGGATAAATTCTTAGACCGATGAAACGAACCCTGCTGACCCTGCTGACCGCCTTCTTCATGCTGCCTGCGCTGGCCGACGAGGGCATGTGGCTCCCGAGCCTGATCTCCTCGCGCATCGACGACATGCGCGCCAAGGGATTCCGGCTCACCGCCGAAGACATCTATTCCGTCAACCAAGCCTCGATGAAGGACGCCGTGGTGCTGTTCAACGGCGGATGCACGGGCGAACTGATCTCGCCCGAAGGGCTGCTGCTGACCAACCACCACTGCGGCTACGGCGCCATCCAACGGCACTCGACCGTCGAACACGACTACCTCACCGACGGATTCTGGGCCATGTCGCGCGCCGAGGAGCTGCCCAACGAGAAACTCTGGGTGCGCTTCCTCGTCCGGATGGAGGAGGTGACCGACCGCATCGCCGCAGGAGAGACCGCGGAGGAGATCGTCAAGAAGGCCGAGGCCGAAGCCCCCGGCTACAAGGCCGCCGTGGAGCAGATGTACTACGGCAACCAACAGTTCCTGTTCGTCTACGAGCAGTTCGACGACGTGCGTCTGGTGGCCGCGCCGCCCTCGTCGATCGGCAAGTTCGGCGGCGACACCGACAACTGGATATGGCCCCGCCACACGGGCGACTTCTCGATGTTCCGCGTCTACGCCTCGAAGGAGAACAAGCCGGCGCCCTACTCGCCCCAGAACGTCCCCTACCGCCCCAAGAAGCACTTCACCATCTCGACGAAAGGCGTGAAAGAGGGGGATTTCACGATGATCTACGGCTTCCCGGGCAACACCCAGGAGTATATCCTCTCGGACGCCGTGGCCTACATCGCCGAGCGTTCCGACCCGGCGAAGATCGCCGTCCGCACGGGCCGTCTCGACATCATCTCCAAGGCGCAGGAGTCCGATCCCGCGCTGCGCATCTTCTACGCCGCCCGTCACGCCTCGATCGCCAACGCCTGGAAGAAGTGGCAGGGCGAGGTGCTGGGCATCGAACGCCGCGGCACCGTGGCCTCGAAACGCGCCTATGAGGAGGCGTTCGACGCCTGGGCGCAGGACAAACCCGAATACCGCAACGTCGTGGCGCAGCTCAAAGCCGAGTACGCCCGCATCGCAGACCCCTATTTCGCCCGCGAGATCACGCTCGAAACGCTCGGCGCACTTCCGATCAGATACTCCGCCAAAGAGCGCGCCGAAGCGGTCTTCGCCCGCCGCGAAGCGACCGAACGCGCCCTGTACGATCTGCAATTCGGGGAGTACGCCCGCCGCTGTCCGGCGCAGTATCAGATTCCGGAATTCCTCGACGGCGTGGCCCGCTGCGGCTCGCCCGAAGCCTTTGCCGAGGAGGTTTTCACGCAGGTCTGGAACGAGGGCGACACCACGGCAGCAACCGCCCTGCGTTCGGGAACGAAGCGCATGCTCGACCACATCGCATGGCTCACGGGCACCAAATCGCTGCGCAACCTCAACAGCAAACGGCTCAACGAACTCTACACCTCTTATATTAAAGGGCTGCGCGAATGGGACGCCCGGCGCGCCTTCTACCCCGACGCCAACCTCACGCTCCGCGTGGCCTACGGCACGGTGGCCGGATACGAGTATGCCGACGGCGAGTACCACAAGCCGCAGACGACCCTCGACGGCATCATCGCCAAGGACAATCCCGAAATCTACGACTACGACATCCCGCAGGCCCTGCGCGACCTCTACGCTTCGAAAGAATACGGCCGCTGGGCGACGACGATCGACGGCCGCAAGACCGTGCCGGTGTGCTTCCTGGCCACGAACCACACCACGGGCGGCAATTCCGGATCGCCGGTGCTGAACGCTTCGGGCGAACTGGTCGGCATCAATTTCGACCGCACGTGGCGTTCGACGATGAGCGACGTGGCGTTCGACCCCTCGATCTGCCGCAATATCGCCGTGGACATCCGCTACGTGTTGTTCGTCGTGGACCGCATCG
Source organism: Alistipes senegalensis JC50 (assembly GCF_025145645.1). NCBI lineage: Bacteria > Pseudomonadati > Bacteroidota > Bacteroidia > Bacteroidales > Rikenellaceae > Alistipes > Alistipes senegalensis. Next base: position 1,542,915 of record NZ_CP102252.1, read on the forward strand.
GCGGCGCGGGCTACCTGCTCAAAGAGATGAAACTCAAATAAGGGGGGGGGCGTCCCGGAGGCCGTGCAGGAGCGCCGCCGCAGGCGTTTCGTAAATTTTGACGTTTTTCGCGCAAAAATTTTGCGAATCGCAAAATAGTGTCTATATTTGCACTCCCGAAAGTTGCTTCGGGGATGCAATGCCCAGGTGGTGAAATTGGTAGACACGCTACTTTGAGGGGGTAGTGAACAATTACGTTCGTGCAAGTTCGAGTCTTGTCCTGGGCACACGGAAATAAAATCGCAGCTGATTATCAATCGGTTGCGATTTTTCATTTCTATTTTGCACCACATTTGCACCACTCATAATATTAACATCAGATTCCACACCCCGGCAACCAACGCAAAATTCCGTTCGTCGATCTCGTTCAACCCTACTAAGCGCAATTTTGAGCCGATGATACCGTTGTACATCCAAAAGGCCAGCAGGGCCAGCAACAGCAAACCCAGCCGCCCGGATTGACGGCTGGGGCAAGTAGTGGTATAACGAAGCCTTAATGCTCGGTTGTTATTTTCTCGTGCTCCTCGGCCAACTGCCGTAGCTCGGTATTAAAATCGGCGTTGATCCTCACACGCTCTTTAAGTTGGAACAATATTTCTTTTACCTGCGGGTCCTCCGGTTTTACATCTCCGCTTTCCAATTTGGCGACAAGCTCTTCCCCTCGGCGTATTACTGCTGCTGTTTCCGCCGCCATCTTATCGCCCCGTCGTAAAATTTGATCTATATTCATAACGCAATAGTTGTTTATCGGGTGAGTTTCATTAACAATCCTTTCGGCTTATGGGTGGGCTTGCTCGGCGATACCTGCGCCCCTCGAATGTGTTTTTGCTTCGGATGATTTCGAGAATCACCCGATCGCCGTCGAGAACCAGCATCCCGTGCCGGCGTGAATCGCCGCCTTTGGTTCGGTGCTCTACCTCGCATTCGGTTCGGATGCGGACACAGCGGAAGCCTGCGGCCTCGAAAGCCGATCCGATCAGCGACAGGTCGCTGCGCTTGGATACATATACCTGCTTTTTCATAGTGTCAGTTGTTGAAGTCATAGTGTTTGTTCGTCGAAGGGTCGAACGTCGAAAATTCGCCGTTTCTTTCCCATTCCCGGACGGTATAGCGCCCCTTCGGAAGATACCCCGCCCGGCGGACGGCCTCGGCCTCGGTAGGGAATGTCCCCAACCGATAGCCGCCGTATGTCAGTTCGTAGATCATAGTTCGGTATTGTTGGACAACGTACATAAATTTTCCGTCATGGACATCACCGCCAACTTCATTACCTCGTCTTGCGCTTTGCCTAATGCGCTGTCAAATTCACTGTTCACCTCATTGACCGCCGAGCCGCCGTAATCCATTTCGGTAACTTCCGCCGCCTCGCCGCAGAGGTCCGATAATTTGATATAGATAGCCAGGTATCCGGCGGTCATCGGACTTAATTTTACGTTTTTTCAAATCTTCGATAGTCATGATTTTATAGTTTTAATTGGTTAGTTCAACATCAATTGCAAGGCATCGGCGATCTCCGGACACTCCCGGCCCGACTGGTCCCATACGGCGGGGACTTCTGTAAATTCGCTCAGCTCGTCGTTGCACAACCGGGCCGAATAGTCAACGAATACCGTGTACCCCTTGTGGGTAATTTCGAAACCTTCGCTTACGCCGTCGCAGTTGAAGGTGATGTAATCGGCCGCCTTGCGGGCCATTGTCCGAATGTCGGACCGGGTTAATTGTTCATTCATTGTTTTATCGAGGTTTTGCGAGAATCTCGCTATTTTTCAATTTCCGTAATAGGTGTTGAGGGGCGGTACGCCCCCGGTTATCGTTAGTCTCCGTAATACGTTCTGCTGTTGCCGTAGTAGTCGGCCGGAACATTTGCCAGCGGATGCCATTCCGCAACCTTCGATTCCTCCATCGGGCGGTTCTCGATTATCGCCGTCATGACCGCCAGCTTCTCGTTACGCCAAGCCTTGCGCAGGCAGGCCGAAAAGGTCATCGAAGCGTTGGCACGTTTCAGATACCAGGCGTTGCGCATGATCTTCGATTTGTTGTAGGTTGCTTTCATGGTCTTTACGTTTATTTCAATTATCACGACACAAATTTACGTATAATAAAATTAACGACCAAATAAAAGAGCATAAAAGTTTACGTAAACTGCGATTATTTTTACCAAAATTGCGTTTTATGGATATTTTGTCCTATATTTGCACTTGGAGAAACTTTTAATATATTGCAACTATGTTACAACTTAAGGATTTATTAAGGCGTAAAGGAATGACCGCAAAAGAACTTGCGGTAAAAATCGGCATTAGCGAGGGTGCGTTATCTAAGTCGCTTTCGGGTAATCCAACACTTGAACGCATCGAACAGATAGCCGCCGCTCTCGGTGTATCGGTTCCCGAGCTTTTCGCCCCTCAACCAACAAACACAATCACCTGCCCGAAATGCGGGACGGTACTGGAGGTAAAGGAACGGGAATAGCCTCCGACTGCTTGCCGTTGGGCTGGGGCTCGCTTTACAAAATATTCACTTTTTTTGTGGATATTTCTAAATAAAGCGTTATATTTGCCATTGAAAACAATACGGCACGATGTTTATAGAGTTTGACAAAGAGTATTTGCGGGAACTGTTCGAGCAGGGACGCACGGGCGACAAGAAGCACCGCTACCAGCCCGAGGTGATACGAGGATATTACAAGTGTATCATGCTGTTGAAACGGTCTGCAAACGTTGAGGAGTTATACCGGATCAACTCGTTAAATTACGAGGTTCTGCAAGGTGATAAGGCCGGTATATCATCGGTTCGGATCAATCGCAAATACCGCCTTGAATTTACCGTAAGGGAGGTAATGAACGAACAGATAATAACCGTATGCCGATTGTTGGATATTAGCAACCATTACAAGCAGTAGCGATATGGAAACGACAAAGAAAATTTACGCACCGCATGAATTGATATGCGCCGAACCGATCCACCCCGGAGAAATGCTCAAAGACGAATTACAGGCACGGGGCATATCGCAACGGAAATTTGCCGGTATCATCGGGATGCCTTACACGGCCTTTAACGAGATTATCAACGGGCACCGACCGATCACGACCGATACAGCATTGAAAATCGAGGCGGCAACGGGGATAACAGCCAATTTGTGGATAGGCTTACAATCTGACTACAATATGCAGACCGCCCGCCGAGACACCGGACTGTCGGCGGTGCTGGATCAGATACGCAAAGCGGTTGCGGTACTGTAAAGGTCGGGCGAAAGCCCGACAGAATAACTGTTGCGGTAAACTTATCAAAGTGGAGAAGGGAGAATAGTAACGGAGACGCCAGCGCATTACATATATTTCTATCCGGGGTTGCAAGGTTGCACCCCTATATAGGGGATGCAACCTGCAACCCAAGGTATATAGACAGAAAACTATGGAATTACAACCTATCCAAAACAAGATATACGAAATATGAGCTTACCACATCCGTATTGAAAATAATTCAAATATTTAGCAATAATAAACATATCTTATTCGTCTATAAAATGGGTTAAATTCCAAAAGATCAAAATAAAATTATCACGATATTTGCATCCTATAATTCAACACGATATATTTGCGCAATAAAATACACTATCATTATGGCCTACCCTGTATTATCTATTGCCAATAAAATTTTGGCATATGGCGCAGCTGCAAATGACGAAGGGGAACTTTTTTCCAATATGAAACTCCAAAAATTGCTATACTACGTGCAAGGATTTCATATAGCAGTTTTTAATCGTCCTTTGTTTAACGAAGACATTGAAGCCTGGATGTATGGTCCTGTGGTTCCTGCGGTATATGAATATTACCAAGAGAACGGAAATAAAGGAATCATGCCTAATGAAAAACCCATTACTTTAGAAGCAGAAGAAGAAAGTTTATTTAATGAAGTGCTTCGCATTTATGGAAACTACTCAGCGATTGGTTTGATGAATTTCACCCACAATGAAATGCCTTGGCAAAGCACGCCGACAGGTAAAGGACACATTATAACCAAAGAAAAATTAGGCGAATTTTTTCATACTCGCTTGGCGTAATTATGTCTAAAAACAACAGGAGGAAGATCATTCCCCCTCAAGATGAATCAATTAGCATATCGCTAAATCATATTTACAAAGAGAACTACCCTTTATTTTGTTTCAAATACCTAAGCGAAACATCTATTTCAACTTGTAGGGACCATAAATTCTTCTTCGAGTTTTTAATTAGACTCCAAAAAATATCACAATTAGGTTGGCCAGAGATTAGAACCGCCCCTCGTCATGGATTTGGAATGGAGTCTATATCCGTTGATCAGATCAAGCCCCAACTACCGGCATGTATAACTCCAGACGTAAGAAAATTGCACGTTTTTAGAGCAACGGGAGATAATCATCCATTTATAGGGCTCCAAATAGACCGCATTTTTAGAGTTCTTTTTATTGAAGCCAACTTTGGAGATATTTATGATCATGAATAAACAGATAGCCACCCTTTGAGGTGGCTATCTGCGTTCAAAGCCAACAGCAGAGAAATAGCCGTTAAGGAGGAGGGGGGGGGTACTTTATCGAGGCGGCTTTATTATTGCAAAAATGTAACTCGACCGCCTCTTGGCTATGTGTGAGTGTGTTTAATGTGAAAAACACATATCACACATATTTCTGAACCAAAATAGTTTAAGTATGTTTGCAATATCAAGCAAGAAAAAACATACAGAACCGATGCAATAATTCGTGTTTTTTCTTGCACAATGTGCCGAAGATTAACACCTTTGTCGCAGATGCTTGTGAAGTAGCAAGCCACGGACAAAACCGAAATAACAAAATCAAAGGGTCTGTTGGCGCAAGCTGGCAGGCCCTATTTATTAACTTAACCGGGTGTGAAGGAGCACCCTAACAGACGCTATGACAAATATAACGTCAATGATGGAAAACGGAGCCAATATTACCGTAGCCATCACATTGGAAGATTTGAGGCGGTTCCATCAAGAGGTAATCGCCGACACAAAAAAAGAGTTGGAGGCGCAGATCGCCGAGGACAGAGGCGAGAGGTATCTATCTATCAAGCAAGTATGCGAAATGTTGGATGTAGATCCCAGTTCGCTATGGCGGTGGCGTAAGCGAGGTTATCTTGTCCCTGCCGAGATCGGCGGTAAGCGTCGCTACAAGATGTCGGATATTCGTAGAATCTTAAACGGGAGGGCCGCACAATGAAAACAAGAAAAGCGGCCGTAGCCGCCCTAATAAGTACGTACAAAGATAATTATAATTCGGAACCCATCCAAGCCGACACGCAAAAAGCTCGCAAGGCTATCGCCCTCGAAATGCTCAAAGGAGGAATGCAGGTTACGGCTATGGGCCTAAACGTGATGATTGGCGGTAATGATGCCCGGCGGTGGATGACCGAAGTGCGACGGAAGGCAGACGGTTATGTGGTTCGAACTTATCCCTTGCGGGATCGTAGAGTCGTCTATCGGTTGGAACGGATCAATACGGATTATAACCTCTTCAGTGGACAGGAGGCCGCCGACCATGAATAAGCCCCACTATCGGAAGCCGCAAGCGGTCAGGGAACTCGAACGGATGGCCCTCGACCATTTCCGCCGAGATCATCCGAATTTTCCCGAGTATGCCATCCCGCCACAGTCCTATCGGGATAATACGGCGAACGGCTTGACGAAATGTATTGTGGATTACATTCGCTACAATGGCGGCCAGGCTGAAAGAGTCGCCACGATAGGGATGCCTGAACAAAGAGGTGGTCGGATCGTATGGCGCAAATCGAATACCACGAAAGGAAGTGCCGATATTTCGGCTACAATTGCAGGCCGGAGCGTCAAAATTGAGGTGAAGATCGGCCTCGACCACCAAAGCGAGGCACAACGCCGTTATCAGGCATCTATTGAGCGGGCAGGTGGCCTATATTTCGTTGCCAAAGATTTCACAACTTTCGTCGAGTGGTACAGCGAAAAATTCAATCGGGATTGCTATGGAAAATCTTGAAACGATCAAACTGTCTAAACAGCAAGAGTTGGCTCGCTACCGTCGGCGGACGGATGCAAAGCCCTATGTTGTCAATAAATTGAGAGAGCAGATCGCCGCTCTGGAAAATTGCGTGGACCTGAACGATAGCAAGGTCGATAATCAGTTATTGATTTTACTGCGAGATACGTTGTATAAGGCCCTATATGTCGAAAATCGTGCTGATGTCCTGATTGTCGGAATGCGCCTCACTAATCACCCCGAGATTGAACGGGTGGACCTGGCCGACCTGGTGTATAGTACCAAACTCGATGATCCGCAAACGGGTCTCTATGAATTGCTGGAGATCGGCCGCTGTATTCGAAGCGATAAGGCCGTCGCCCGGCTTACCTTCCGGCATATTCTCGAAGGATTGGATAACTTCAAAGTGTAGCTGATTATGGGATTCGTAGACGATGTTATCATGGGTGAGCCGGGATCGTCGAAAATTGACATTTCTGCTCTTGTTATCGACCTGTCGGAACAACTCCCCGATCCGCAACCGATCGTGCGAATTTGGGGCAATCTAATTGCTTCTCGGGGCAATGTATCGACCGTGGTAGGCTTGGCCAAAAGCCGGAAGACCTTTTTGACCGCTGCCGTGGCTTCGGGATTTCTTTCTTCGTCCGACTTTCTGGGGTTTGATACCCCGGCCACGGGCAAGGTAGTCTATATCGATACCGAACAGGCCCGGGCACACGTGCATAAGGTTGCCAGGCGGATTCTACGAAGCATCGGCTTGCCGACCGACCACAACCACGATAAGCTCGTCGTGGCAGCTTTGCGGGAGCTGACGCCAGATCAACGCCGGGAGGCCACAGGTGAAATCCTTCGCCGGTATAAACCCGATCTGCTGATTCTCGACGGCGTGGCGGACCTTTGCAACGATCCGAACGACCTGCACGAATCGGAGGCCCTGACTTGTGAGTTGATGCGCTGGAGTAGCGAGTATGATAACCACATACTTTGTGTGCTTCATAGCAATCCAGGCGGAGAGAAAGCCCGAGGGCACCTCGGCTCTGCATTGCTGCGTAAATCGGAAACAGTGATGCTGGTAAAAGCAGATGGTGATACCTCGGTAGTCAGTCCGCAGTACTGTCGCAATGAACCATTCACAGAGTTTGCATTTCAGATCAACGCTTCCGGGCTTCCGGAGTTATGTGGCATTCCAGCACCTCAGCCTAAAGAGAATGTTTTTGCTGAGATCATGGAGGCAGGAAAGGTTTATGCGCACTCAGAGTTGATTGAAATGCTAATGGAAGCGGTTGACCTCAAAGAAGGAAGTGCTAAGTCGAAGATTTCCCGTGCAGTCAAAGCCGGGACAATCGTGAAGAATCAAGCTGGCGGTTATTATCTTCCGGGGTCGCAAACTGAGGTTTCACAACCCGAGTTGCACGATGAACCTTTCTAAATATTTATGTTCCGTTACAGCCTTGTGGGAGGCGGGTTGCAGGTTGCATCCCCTATATAGGGGTGCAACCTTGCAACCCCACCCGCCCCAAAACGGTATGAAACCAATAATAAAACAGAAAAAGATTATAACACAGCCCAAGAAAAAGACGGCATTTGTGCCGTGCAAATCATTCAAGCATGACGGTGCAACCCTTACGGTCGGAGTTGCCGAAGTGACCGTAAATCGCAAACCTAATCCGTCAGAGGTGTATTTGTGTGTTAAATACTTCGGTGATGAGGGCACTCCCGAAGCGGTCGTTACTTTCACGCCGGACAAGGTGATAGAGATCGCAGAGGCTCTGTTGGGGTTTGCGAGGGTGGCCCACAAACAGGATGGGCGGGTATAAACCCGCCTATCCTCGAAAGCAAGGGCCGTAAACTGTTCCCCCGCACTTTGGTTCTCGACAAGCCAAAAGTACGAAAAAAAACGGGGAAGTGAGCAGAGCAAGACCGAAAGAAAAACGAAGGGGTGGCCAGCGGGACGACAGCACGCTGACAATAGGATTGAATAAGAAAGAACTTGTAGAGTTGCTGGAGCGTACCCGCCGTAAGTGCGAGGAGTACGAACGCAGACAGAGGTTCGCAATAAAAGATAAACTATTAAATATTAAAATGTTATGAAAGAAGAAACCAAAATCTACACGGAGTGTTGCATCCTGAATCAAATCGCCGCCGGAGGGTCTGACGACTGGCAGATTCGTTTGGGGAAATACATCGTATCATTGCAATACGTGGATTGCCCCGGCGATGGCTTCTTGGGCCGTCTTGCGTCTTTGGCGGGGCGTGTCCCGCAGCGTTTGGTCGCTGTTATATATCAGAGAAATCGAGACGGTCAGATCAATGCCATCCGGCAAATATCGGTTCCGGCGAAGGGGGCCAGCATTACGACCGACAATGCGACGGTTTTGAAACTGTTCGGGCATGACGGACGGTTATGTGGTTTTGAGGTCTCCAAATCGAAAGGTCCTTATTTTTTGGGCGGTAGATGGGGGCGTATATCCGCCTCTCAGCCGCTCCTACCGGACGAGCATAGGCGGGGAATAACCCATGACACGGAGCGCTGGGTTAGTATAAAATAGATTGTTAATTATTTAATCCATATGAGGATATATGGCACAGAATGAAATACATAAGATCATAACGATAGAGTTCAAAAATTCGGAACTTATCGACAAAATGCGAGAGGCGCAGAATGCTATAAAGGCACTCAATACCGAAACCAAATATCTGAAAGAGGACCTGAATGAGTATCGCCAGCAGCTCAAATCCGGAGCTATCTCGCAAGACCAGTTTGATCGGATGATGATTAAGACCAAGAACGAGATAATCAAAAACGATCAGGCTGTAATTAAATACAAATCGGATATTAAAGCGTACACTCGTGAACTTCAATCCAATATCCGCCAAGATAAGGAGAAGGTCGGTTCCCTGAATCAACTGCGGTCGTCCGTAAAGTCTTTGACTGCGGAATACAATAATTTGAGCGCCGCAGAGCGAGGAGGAGTCCGGGGGAAAGAAATCGTGCGGCAGATTCAGAAAACAACGGCCGAGATCGGCAGGCAGGAAAATGCACTCCGTAATTATCATATCGGCGTCGGTAATTACGCCGGAGGCATTCAGAAAGCGTTTGTTAAGATCGGGGCGGCGTGGATGGCTATTCGCTCGGCGTTTAGCCTCTTTCGGAATAGCTTTAACACGATTAAAGATTTCGAGCAGGCCAATGCTAATCTCGGTACCATCTTGGGTGCTACTAACGAGGAGATGGATAAACTACGAGAATCAGCACTTGAACTGGGGCGGACAACTGAATACACGGCCTCACAAGTTACACAGTTGCAAACTGAATTGGCAAAATTGGGATTCGGTCCGAAATCCATTCAGGCGATGCAACAACCGATTTTGAATTTCGCAACAGCCGTAGGTGCAAAACTTTCGGATGCCGCAAAATTGGCCGGTGCGACTTTGCGAATTTTTGGATTGAGTGCCCATCAAACCGAAGATGCCTTAGATGTCCTCGCTTTGTCTACTAATAAATCGGCCCTTTCGTTTGAATACTTGAATACGGCGTTATCAATCGTTGGTCCTGTTGCCAAGACGTTCGGATTCTCCGTGCGTGATGTAACGGCCCTTCTCGGGTCATTGGCAAATAGTGGATTCGATGCTTCCAGTGCAGCGACAGCAACCAGAAATATTTTATTAAATCTTGCTGATATTAATGGCAAACTGGCGAAGTCTCTCAACGGTCCGGTTAAGTCATTGCCGGAGTTGATCGACGGATTAAAAAAGCTACGTGCACGGGGCATTGACCTCGCCGGAACACTTGAACTAACCGATAAACGGAGCGTTGCGGCATTTAATACTTTCTTAAATGGTGCTGATGATGTGAAGGAATTACATGATGCGTTGCAAGATGTAGATGGAGCAGCTAAAAGCATTGCCGAAGAACGATTAAATACTGTTGAGGGATCAATCAAACTATTGCAAAGCGCCTGGGAAGGACTTGTGCTGTCATTTTACAATAGCAAAGGCACGATTAAGTCCGTTATTGATATACTGACGAATGGGATAGAGGGGATCAGCAATTTGCTAAATCCGGATGCCCAAAAGAACAAACAAAAAAATCTTTTCCTCGATGAATTTATGAATGTATATTCTGCCGAAGGAGAAGATGCGCTGAATCGGAATATTCAAATCGGGTTGAAATATTGGGGCGATCAATATGAAGAGGCCCGGAAACGCTATGCCGGAAGCGGAGGTCTTTTTGGTAAATCCGAATTTGATATTACCGAAACGATGTATAAGGCATTTATCGCTGCTGGAAATGAAGCTCTCGACAATGTGCAGAAACTCAAAAAAGAACAAGAAGGTTTAGCGGCACAGACAGAAGATAATGGTGAGAAAATCACTACGATAACTGAAAAAGAGTTGAAAGCACGCCAGCAAGCCGCCAAGACACAGCTCGATTTAGAGAAGCAATTATCAAAATCCATTCTTGAACTTAGACAAGCGAGCCTTGAAAAAGACCTGGAACTTTCCCGGCTTCGCTTTTCGTGGGAACGCCAAGAGCTGGAAAACAAACTCAAATACGACAAAACGCTGACTGCGGAATCCCGGGAGGCTATAAACCAGCTGATCCTGAATATGGAGGAACGCAGGTATAAGGAGGAATCCGAAATCCGCCAGCGTTGGAGCGATAAGGAGTTCGAGGAAGAAGCCCGCAATGCGGAGAACAGGATCAAGATGCGGATCAAAGTCCAGGAAGAGATGGACAAACTATCTCTTGCGCAAGTAAAAAACAGGAACTATGCAGGATTGATCGGGGACGACAAGGATGCACGGATTAAAGCGCAGCAGGCCGTTGCAAATGAAGAATTGCGTATTGCTCAAAGTAAATATGACGCTATTTCACAAATGGATGAGGAGCAATGGAGTGCGCAATACGGTTCTATTCAAGCCTATGAGATGGCCCGACTGGATGCAGAAAACAATGTGCAAGATGCAATTAAGAAAACGACCGACCTGTCTATCGCCTCGCAAAATCAGGCAATAAAAGTGCAACTGGACGAACTGGCGGCCGCCTCCTCGTTAGTTGGGAGTCTAAGAGGTTTATTCGGGGCGTTGGGCGATGATCTTGAGGCATTCGCCATTGCAGAGCAGGCATTGGCCGTGGCGCAAATCATCATCGACGCTCAAAAAGCAACAATGGAAGCGATGGTTGCATCATTCCAACTCGGACCTATTGCGGGACCTATATGGTTTGCAACACAGAAAGGAATTATAACAGCGCAGGCGGCAATCGCATCGGCGACAACGCTTGCACAAGCCATCCCTTCGTTCTTCTCGGAAGGCGGCCTTGTCACGGGCCCGGGCACCGGAACTTCGGACAGCATCCCCGCAATGTTATCCAACGGCGAAGCTGTGATGACCGCCCAGGCTGTCAACGACTGGGGCGCAATGCTCTCGGCCATGAACGTGGCAAGCGGCGGAAACGCCATCCAAGTATCGAATCTTCCCCAGCGCAACGACGGAATGAAGGGGATGGAGCGCATGATGGAACGGGCCCTGATGAATATGCCGGCGCCCATTGTTTCGGTGGTTGACATCAACAAAGGGCAGAAGCGGGTCAAGGTTCAAAACAGCCTCGGAAAATTAGGTCGAAAAAAATACGAATAATAACATGAATACCCCTAATAAGAAAGTGGGCCGCCCTCGTGCATATACCCCCGAAGCTCTTGAAGCCAAGTTCGAAGAGTATGTCGAATGGGTGAAAGCGAATCCAAGATACAGCAACAAGGCTTCAGCAGGGGAAATAATTGCGGTTCCAACACAGCGTCCCCTGACATTAGTGGGATTCTGCCAATTTGCAAAGATCAGCAAAGACACATTCCGCCGATACGAAGATGAGTTTTGCGACCTCCTTACGCACGTGCGAGTGGCTATTGAGGCGGACCAGTTGGAGGGCGCATTATGTGGGCAGTACGATTCAGGAATCGTTGCCCGTGTCCTTCATCTTGCCGACCGTCAGGATGTGACGACCAACGGCAAGGCGATAACGGCCGCAACACAGCCTATTTCCGTGGTCCTCGATCCCGAAGCTGCCAAGATCATCCAGTCCATAGGCAAAATGACAGTGAAGGAATGACGCCCGATCCCGTAACAAGTAGATTATGATTTCATTATTCCCTCTAACTCAATTCGATATTCACTACCCACATCCGCCTTAAATCGGGTATAGGTAGTATCACATAGTTTATTAATCTGAAATATACGGGGGAATATTCGGGTCGGCGCATCACATTCTTTTCCTTGCGCCAAATAAACGAAATCTAATAAACCACTTTTACTTATGTCCTTTTTTCGTCTCTTTCCCCTTTTCACCCACTCAATCTTATTGTCTGAGGCTTTCCCACGTCCGGTCATCCTATAATAGAACACCTCAATCGTTGTATTTGTAGAAATAAAACCTTCATTTTGCAAGGCTTCCAATATACGATTAGCCTGCTCATAACTCCATTGCACAGAGAAGTGTGCATGTTCCTCGATTGAAGAGATAATATTTCCGATTTTGCTATCGGATTGCTGGCAATATTGTACAACGAAATGATCAAAAATCATTTTTACCTCTTTACGGTCCACCTCCGATAAAAACTCTCCGATCACATTCTGATCATATAGGCTTTTTTCTTGCTTATACAGATAAATAGCAAATGTCCCATCGTCGATGTCATTCTGAAAATGTCCCTGCTCATAAATTCGCTTTTGCTCGTCATAATAACTCGAGTATAGAGTCTCGGTATAAATATTACATTCATTAAGCTCCAAATAATTAATAGCATAAGCAATCAAGCCTGAAGCAATTCGATTCTCTACTGCAAGCCACGATCCTGGGTTCATTGTATCGAGAAAATAAGCATAATATCCGCCATCCTGCGGAAATGCATGAAATGTCCCCGTCCTACCGTTATTCCACATTTTGGTTTCGGTTAACACGCTATTGCCGTCTTTTGTTATATTCATGGTTGTCAAATACCTACGACACCAATCCACTACCCACTCATAGCCAGGCTTATGGTCGCAGATAAAAATCGTATGATTCAGCCAATCAGCATAATACTCTCTTTTATACTCAGCATCCCCATCATTAGCGGCCCGTTTTTTTACATACCAGTCCAGAAATCCAGTCAGTGCATAATCCGCTTTTTGCGGCCCAGATGCATATTCGTTGATATGATCCAAAAAATAGGCATTATTTTTCTGAAAATCAGTCACCCACTCGTGTTCCTCTTTGTATTTGAAAGGGAGATTTATATAATCTTGATACCGCTCCCGTCCCCACATATTATAAAATACCACATCATTCATATTTACTCCAACATTTTAACCAGTTCGTTTTTCATTTCATCGTCGATGTCCCGATAACGGGCAAATGCCCGGCTACCCTCCTTGTGGCCGGACAATGCCCCTACCAGGTTCGGGTCTTTCACCTGCTTGTAAAGATTTCCAACGAATGCTCGACGAGCGAGGTGCGACGAGGCCACCTCCCAAATCGGGCGCTGTTCCGCCTCTCGGGTCAGAGGATTCAGGATCGTTACTTTACGTTTCAACCCCGCAGCGAGAAAAATCCGTTTAATCGCTTTGTTATATTGCTGTTCGGCCATAAGTGGAAAAAGCGACGAGCCGGCATAATCTGCGTAACGGTCCAATATTTCACGTGCTATCGAGTTAAGAGGTACACGTACCGTCACCGGGTGGCCGTCCTTTGTTTTGCGGGGAATATACTCAACCGCTCCATTTATCAAATTATCTCGGGTCAACTTATAAAGATCGCCCACACGGCAACCTATCAGACATTGAAAAACGAATACATCCCGCTGAATTGCGAGCTGCGGATGCCTGGTAAGATTGGTATGATAAATCTTGTTACGCTCGTCAATCGTAATATAGTATGGTGTCCCGTATATACACTCCTCCACGGGATAATTCCGAAAAGGGTTATTAGTCGTTTTGCCTACGTCATTCGCCCAAATGAAGAAAGTACGCAGTTTAGTCAGTATTCCATTGATCGTATTCTGCCCTCTTGGCTGAGGTTTCCGGCTTTCGGGAACGGCCTCGTAGATTTCGGGGTATTGGTCGCAGAAGGTGTATTCATTGCGAAGGAACTCCTCGATGTCCCGTAACACCAACGGCGTCACGGTATCAAAATCGAGCGCAAACCGACTATCCATCGTCCGGCGGGCATACAATTCATACCGCCTCAACGCTCGGATTACGACCTGAATAGCCCGCACCCGCCAATCGGACAACTTGCGCTTCTCGATAAACTCTTCGTAAGCCTCGAAAAAGGTTTGCCAATGTTCCTCGATGATATATTTCTCAGGATGCAGGTGTTTGTCAATCTCTTGGTCCAGCCAATCGGATGTCAAAGTCTCTGTACTGGGTGCGGCATTATATATCTCTAACATCATATTCTTACGGTCGGCCACCGCCTTGTTGAACAAGGCCCGTTTTTCCGCATCATAAAGAACCTTTGCCTTAATCTCCTGTCGGGTAGCATCCCAATCGGATGGGTTAACCTCCAATTCGGAAGCGTGAAATAATTGAATATTTCGACCGTCCCGTAACCGAAAGCGAACATTTGCCCGATCTATTCGTTTTCTTGATACCCGTATAAAAGCCGTAACCGATGCCATATTACAAAATCTGTTAATTCCGTGGTGCAAGTTAGAAAATTTGCACCACACTTGCACCACACAATGAAATCTTTTGCAATATTACACAATTTTATCGACAATTACAATATATTGATTATCTTTGCAATATACCCACAAACAACTAAATATCAATGTATTTACAAAAGGTATAAAATTGCAATTTTCGAATATTGTCCTGGGCACACGGAAATAAAATCGCAGCTGATTGATAATCGGCTGCGATTTTTCATTTGCCATTGTGCTGCGACAGCATCGCCCTCCCCTATGGCAGGCAAGCGAGTATCCGCATGCGACCGCAACAAGCGCATTTCGACAAATTTGTCAAGGGGGGGGGCATGCGGTCGCCCGCGACCGTTTTCAAATCCGTGCGCATACGTGCCGCCCCTTGTTCAGCAGTCGTCCGCCCGATACGCGAACGATCCGCAAGCCGGAAAACGTCCTGTCATTCGCCCCCAATATTTCGATGCGAAATCCATAAAACCCGAAAAATTCCGGCAAACCGGAAAATTCCGGGTCGGCAAAAACCGGAAAAAAGGTATTTTCCAGCAGTCCGAAGGCCCTGAGAATCTATATAACATCCGGAACTGTTCATATACAAAATATTTATTATCAAATATTTGTAAATAACTCGGCTCTATATTTTCGGAACAGGGTATTTCCCCCCCCCAAGGAAATAGGTAATTTTGTCTCATCCCCATACGGAGATTTCGATTCGTAATTTTTTTAATATATACCTAAACCCTATTCCTATGAAGAGAACCTTTTTACACCTGCTGCTCCTATCGGGCTGCGTGTGTCTGCTTCCCTCCTGCATCGAGGACAAAGCGGAAGACGCCGCACACCGGCTCGTCGTAAGCAAGGTCGATGTGGAGTTGATTCAGACCGGAATGCTGAACACCGGTTCGAAAGCCTCGTTCGACGTACTTGCAAACCGGGGGTATGTCATCACGTCCGACGCCGAATGGCTCGATGTCGATAAACCGACCGGAAAAGGACGCGTTTCCGTAACGCTCGAAGCGAAGCCCAATGAAACCGCCGGCGAACGCACCGGACATCTCACCGTCACGAGCGGAAAACTCTCCGAGCGGGTCACCGTCACGCAGACGCTCGATCCCGATCCCGACGACGGAAATCCCGTGGGATACACCTATTATTCGGAGAATTTCGACTGGATCGCCGTGTACGGCGGCGCCGACTGCGTAGGGCTCGGTTCGCAGGACGGTGCGAAAAACATTTATAGCACCGGCGACGCGCTGCAAAAATTCGGCGAAGCCGGGCTCCAAGATTACAACCCCGTGGGCAAAACGATGTATGCCTGCGCCGGATACTTCAAGATGGGAGCGACCGACAAACAGACCGGAATCATTCTGCCGGCCCTGAAAATCGGCCGCAAGAAAGCCTCCAACGTCGAACTCACGTTCGAGACCTGCCCGAATATCGGCGGCTCCGGCAAGGCCGACGCGGTGACCGTCACGGTCGAGATCGTCGAGGGGCCGGGCACGGTCAACGGCAATTCCGACCGCGAAAGCGAGGCCATGAAACCCGACCAGACCTGGAAATGGACGCCGATGAGCGTGAAACTCTACGGCGTGACTGCTGCGACCCGTATCGCCATCCGCTCGACGCAGCAGGGGAATCCCGGTGTGACCGCCGGCGAAAAAGGCTATTTCCGCTGGTATCTCGACAACGTGAAGATCGTGAAAGCTCCGCGCAACTAACCGCAATCAACTCAAAATCAGAATAACAATGGATTTCAAATACATGATAATCCGGGCGTCGTCCGCCCTGTTGCTGCTGTCGGGCCCCCTCTTCACGGCCTGCGACGACGACGATCCCGATGCGTTCATCACGGTTTCCAAACAGGAGATCGAAGTGGAATACAACGGTTTGACGGCCAACGGCGAAACGGTCAATTTCGACCTCGGGTCGAACCATGCGTGGCAGGCGACCTACGTCGAGGAGTGGATACATCCGACCCACACGGAGGGAGACCGCGGCCGTACGCGCATCTTCCTTGCGATCGACGAAAACGACACGGGCAAAGACCGCGAAGGCTATGTCATATTCGAGGGCGGCGGTTCGCGGCGAACGGTCGCTGTCACCCAGAAACTCAAAATCGACGCCCTGATGGTCTCCCCGGGCAAACTCACCGTCGTCAGGTCCGGCCTGCTGGAAACGGGCGAGAAAGCCTCGGTCTATATCTCCGCGAACAGCGACTGGACGATCGAGACCTCCGGGGACAGCGGATGGATCACTCCCTCGAAAACCTCGGGCAAAGCCGGCGAAGAGGACGTAGAGCTGACGATCGCCCCGAATACGACCGGCGCCGTGCGTACCGGAACTTTCGTCGTGACCGCCGGGTCGAAGAAGGCGACCGTCACCGTGACCCAGAACCTCGAAGGACTGAAAGTCTCCGCCGCCTCGTTCAAGGTCAACAAGTTCGGCTTCGCCGACGAGGATCGCACGCCGCTGACCTTCACGGTCACCGCCGCCGAAGCATGGACCTCGACGGCCGACGGCTGGCTGACGCTCAGCCCCGCTTCGGGCGATGCGGGCGAAACCGAGGTGACGCTCACCGTCGGCGAGAACGCCACGGGCGCTCCCCGCAGCGGCGAAGTGAAGATCGTCACCGCGCTGACCGGACTCGAAGAAACCGTACATGTCAGCCAGAACGCCAAGGACAATCTGTTCGAGGACGACGGAAAGGAGATCGGGCATGTCTATTACGATGAAACGTTCGAATGGTGCAAGCCGTTCAACAAGGACGACCAGGTCGGCAGCGACGGAGCCAAAACCAGCACCCTGCCCATCTACGGCACGGCCGAGGATCGGAAAGAGGGCAACGCTGCGTTCGTGAAATCGGGACTCGAGGATTATAATCCGGCTGGAGAATGCATGTACCTGGCCTCCGACTACCTGAAAATGGGACGAAGCGGCAACCAGACCGGAGTGATCCTGCCGGCTCTCGATGCCGTGGCAGAGGGCTATTGCACAGACGTGGAACTTACGTTCGAGATTTGTCCCAATATCGGTGGCAGCAAGATACCCGATGAAGTCACCGTTTCCGTCGAGATCGTTTCGGGTCCGGGCACCATCGGTGAAGGCGAAGCGAAACTGAGCGACCCGATAACTCCCGAAGGCCGGTATGTGTGGACGCCCGTGAGCATGAAACTTTACCGCATTACGGGCGAAACCCGGATTGCCATCCGCTCCACCCAGCAGAAAGTATCCGGCTACTTCCGCTGGTTCCTCGACGACATCAAAATGACGAAGATCGCAGCCGAATGACCCTGCGGAGACTAATCAATGAAAAACAAGAACACAGATATGAAAAACAGATTTGCAGACAGGGGAAAATCCCATGCAGGGTATTTCTTGCGTTTCGTATTCTGCCTGGTGCTGACGGCGGCCGCGTCGCTGGCGCAGGCCCAGAACCGCAATCAGGTGAGCGGCAAGGTGACCGATAAGGCCGGAGAACCGCTCATCGGCGCCACGGTCGTGGTGGTCGGCACGACGACAGGTGCGACGACGGGGGCCGACGGTCGTTTCACGATCGGGGTTCCCGCCGGAGGCGAACTGAAAATCTCCTACATCGGCTATGTGGAGCAGACCGTCAAGGTCGGCGCGCAGTCGGTGCTCGACATCGTTCTGGAGGAAGACAGCCAGATGCTGAAAGATGTCGTCGTGATCGGCTACGGCACGATGGAGAAGAAGTCGGTGACTTCGTCCATCTCCTCGATCAAGGGCGACGATCTGGTGGCCGGCATGGGCGGCTCGACCATCGCCACGGCGCTTCAGGGCAAGATTCCCGGCCTGACCATTTCGGGCAGCGCCAGCCCCAACAGCAGCAACGACTTCCAGCTGCGCGGCGTGGCTTCGGTCAACGCCAGCAAAGGTCCGCTCGTGATCATCGACGGCATCCCCGGCGGCGACATGCGCGCGCTCAATCAGGAGGACATCGAGTCGGTAGACGTGCTCAAAGACGCCTCGGCAGGCGCCATCTACGGCACGCGCGCCGCCGGCGGTGTGATCCTCGTCACGACCAAACAGGCCCGGCAGGGCCGCGTAACGGCGCGTTATACGGGCGAATTCTCGGTCGAGGCCATCCGCAAGACCCCCGACCTGCTCTCATCAAGCGAGTACGTCGAGTACGGACTCGGCGAGGACTACGGCCACGACACCGACTGGTACAAGGAGCTTACCAACGAGCTTCCGTTTTCGCAGCGCCATTCGGTGAGCATTTCGGGCGGATCGAACGTGGCGCAGGTCTACACCTCCTTCATGGCGCAGAACCAGAAAGGCATCGTCATCGGCGACAACCGCAAGGACTACTCGGGCCGCGTCAACGCCAAGTTCAACCTTTTCGACGGAGTGGTCGAGATCCGCACCAACGCCCAGTTCCGCGAGGCCGAGCGCGACAACCGCAACTCGTCGGGCATCTTCAAGATGGCTTTCGGGCTCAACCCGACCATTCCGCTCCGCGACCCCGTCAATCCGTCGAACTACAACATCGTCGGCAACGGCATCTCGGGAACGAGCTTCAACCCCGTGGCCGACATCATGCTGCGCACGAACAACGGCAAGGACCAGTGGCTGCTGGCCGATGCGACCGTGAAAATCAACCTGATGAAAGGTCTTTCGTTGCAGGGTACCGTGGGTATCGACAAACGCCAGTACCAGCAGTACACCTACGTTTCGCACGACCACAAGGAGTCGATCGACAACAGCCGCCGCGGCGAAGCGTCGCACAAGTTCAGCAAGGACAACCGGGTCTCGATCGAAGCCTATGCCAACTACCACAAGGTTTTCCGCGAGGACCATACGCTCGACGCGGTTGCCGGTTACAGCTTCTGGCAGGCCGGCGGCGAGGATTTCAGCATGTCGAACTACGACTTCCCAGTCGATGGCGTCGGTCCGTGGGATATGGGCGTGGGTTCGTACCTCTCGGAAGGGCGCGCCTCGATGGACTCGGGCAAGGACCCGCGCGAACGGCTGCTCTCGCTGTTCGGCCGCGCCAACTATTCGTACAGGGACCGCTACATGGTGAGCGCGAGCTTCCGCCGCGAGGGTTCCTCGAAATTCGGCGCGAACAACCGCTGGGGTAACTTCTGGGCCCTTTCCGGAGGCTGGCGCATCTCGAACGAAGCGTTCCTGCGCGACGTGAGGTGGGTCAACGACCTCAAAGTCCGCCTGGGCTACGGCGTCACGGGCAACAACGGCTTCGGAAACGGTTACACGACCCGCATGTACAAGGCCAACGACATGTGGCCGACCAACGGCATCTGGCAGCCCGGCTACGGTTCGGTCCGCAACGTCAACCCCGACCTCAAATGGGAGGAGAAATCGGAGCTGAACTTCGGTCTGGACTTCTCGCTGTTCGACGACCGGCTGTGGGGCAAGTTCGACATCTACCACCGCAAGGTCGATGACATGCTCTACGAAGTCAACGCCCCGATGCCCCCGATGGTGCACGATACGGTGATGAAGAACATCGGCAGTCTGGAAAACAAGGGCTGGGAATTCGAATTGGGCGGCGACATCGTCCGCAGCAAGGATTTCCGCTATACGTCCAGCCTGCGCCTGTCGCATAACAAGAGCAAAATCAAGCGTCTGGGCGACGACGGCTACTTCCTCGACCAGGTAACCTTCCCCTCGCCGGGCAACCCGGGCACGGCCGTGCGCCTGCAAAACGGCGTCGAGATCGGCCAGTTCTTCGTCTACAAGTATGCCGGGCTCGACGAGGACGGCAAATGGCTGATCTACGACAAGAACAACGAGATCGTGCCTGCCGTGGACGGCACCAAGTCGAATCTCGTCGCCGAAAACAAGCACTTCGTGGGCAACGCCATTCCGAAAGTGATCCTTTCGTGGGACCACACGTTCCGCTACAAGAACTGGGACCTGTCGGTCTTCCTGCGCAGCTGGCTCGACTACGACGTGTTCAGCCAGGTCAACATGTACTACGGACTGGCCAACGATTCGCAGCTCAACGTCCTCAAGTCGGCCTATACGCGCAACCGCAACATCAAGGACGAAAAGATCCTCTGCGACTACTGGATCGACGACGCCTCCTTCCTCAAAATCGACGCCATCAACCTCGGCTACACGCTCGACCTGAAAAGGTGGACGCGCTACATCCAGTCGGCCAAAATCTACCTGACGATCCGCGACGTGGCCGTATTCACCGATTACAACGGCATCAACCCCGAGGTAGACATCAACGGCCTGAACCCCGGTTTCGAGTATGTGAAAAACACGGCGTCGATGTATCCGCAGACGACCCGTTTCACGCTCGGCGTGCAATTAACGTTCTAAACAAAATCAGAGATGAATATGAAATTCAAACATATAGCAGCCGTATTGGCCGGAGCGGCCGCACTCTCCGCGCCTTCCTGCGATCTCAACGAGAAGTTCTATTCGGAGGTGACCCCCGACACGTTCTTCACCTCGCCCGAGAGCACCTATGCCGTGCTGTGCCGCCCCTTCACCCATTGGAAGTGGTACATCGGCGCCGACCGCTGGTACCTCCAGGAACTGACGACCGACGAAATGACCTGTCCCAAACGCGGCGCGGACTGGTACAACGGCGGAGAGTACTACCGCCTGCACTACCACACCTGGTCGCCCGACGACCGTTTCGTCGTGAACACCTACGACGGCACGACGGGCGGCATTTCGCGGGCTCTGGAGGCCAAAGCCGATCTGGAAGGCGTCGATTACAACGCCATCGGGCTCAGCGACGCCGTCAAGGCCGACCACATCAACCAGCTGAACGCCATCACGGCCTACTTCTACATGAAAGGTCTCGACTATTTCGGAGGGATGCCGATTTACCATTCGGTGAACGACGGTCTGCGCCCCCGCAATACGGCGCTCGAAACCTACCGGCACGTCGAAACGCTGCTCAAAAACGCCATCCCCGCCCTGGCGAAGAAATCCTCGCTCGGAGCCCCGGAGGACGGCTACATCAAGCAGGCTGCCGCGGCGGCGATGTTGGCCCAGCTCTATTTCAACGCCGAAGCGTACATCGGCGAGGAGCACTTCGACGAATGCGCGCAGATCTGCCGCGACATCATCGGCGGCCTTTACGGCGTCTACGAACTGGACGGCACGTGGTACGGCCCCCACACGTTCGACAACGACTCTTCGCACGAGGCGATCTGGAACGTTCCGTCGGAGAACTCGAAGGTCGAGTGGAGCTGGTATTTCAAGTATTTCTACCACTATTCGTCCTATGTCTATTTCGACATCGAAACCGCCGGTTACAACGGCTTCATCCTGACGCCTTCGCTCAACCCGCAGGGGAGCTACTACACCCAGTGGAAGCTGGGCAGCCCCTACCGCAAGTTCAACGACAAGGACCTGCGCAAGAAGCCCTACCGCTATCTCGGCAACAAGCGATACGAGGGCATGTTCCTCGTCGGCAAGCAGGTCAACTTCGACGATCCGACCAAAGTGTGCCTGGGACAGAAAGAGTACAGCGGCAAAGTTATCAATATGGTGGATCAGGTGGCCCGCTTCTCGGAGGTGGGCAGCAAATACGGCTCGGTGGCCGAACTGACTTCGACGATGGCCGACGGCGAGGAGAATTCGGGCATCCGTCTGGTGAAATCCCCGCAGCCCAACCTTGCGGACAAGCAGCTGCGCTGGAATCCCGACTGCCCGGTCATCCGCCTGTCGGAGATCTATTACATGCTGGCCGAATGCGAACTGCGCGCCGGGCACAAGAAAGAGGCCGCCGAGCTGATCAATCAAGTGCGTGCGCGCAACTTCGAGAACCGCAACGACCCTGATCCCGTGACCGCGGACAATCTCGACGAGTACCGCATGCTCGACGAATGGATGATCGAGTTCCTCGGAGAGGGACGCCGCCGCACCGATCTGATCCGCTGGGGCGCGTTCACCTCCGAGTCGTGGTGGGACCACACCCCCTCGAATGACAAGAACATGAACCGCTTCCCGATTCCCAACTCGGCCATATCGGCCAACAACCTGATCAAGCAGAATCCGGGGTACGGAGGTACGGCCGAAGAGTAGAACGCCGCTTTTCCCCGGATGCCCGAGGGTGTCCGGGGAGAAATCCGGCCTTTTCATAAACCAAACAAAAAAACCGAACAATGATCAAACACCTGTTCAAATACCTGCTGATAGTCCTGCTCGCCGGAGGGTTCACGGCCTGCTCCGAAGACGAAGGCGCCCAAATACTCGGCGGCCTTTACGAAAAGGTTGACATCGCCCCCGAACCCGGCATGAACCTCGTGGGCCGCGTGACCGACGGCAAGAATCCGATCGAAGGCGCGGTCGTGAGCGACGGCTTCACCGTAACGACCACCGATGCGCAGGGGGTCTACCAGATGCGCGTGAAGAAGAGCACTCCGTTCGTGTTCGTCTCGGTGCCCGCCGACTGCGAGATCCCGGTGGAGAACGGCATGCCGAAGATCTATAAGAAAATTGCCCTGGGCGACAACGACGTTGTGCAGCGCAGTTTCACGCTCGAACGCACCGGCAAAAAGGAGCGGTTCACCCTGCTGGCGCTGGCCGACGTGCAGATCGGCCGCGACGACGAGGTCGTGATGCTCGAAAAAGAGGTGCTGCCCCTGCTGGTGCCCTACGTACAGCAGCTGGACAAACCGGTCTACGGCATTTCGCTGGGCGACCTGGTGTGGGACAACATGCCCTTCCACAGCGTCTACAAGGAGCAGATCCGGAAGATCGGCGTACCCGTCTTCCAGGTGATCGGCAACCACGACCACGACAAGGCCATCGGCATGGACACGGAGGCCGACCACAGTTTCCGTGCGGCGTTCGGCCCCACCTATTATTCGTACAACATCGGCGACTGCCACTTCGTCGTGCTCGACGACGTGCTCTACACCGGCTCTTCCAACTACACCGCCGAAATCACCGAGGCGCAGATGGCATGGCTGGAACAGGACCTGAAACACGTGCCCAAAGACAAACTCATCATCATAGGAGTGCATATCGCCACCTCGCGCCGCAACCGCCCCACGAGCCACATCGCCAACTACCGGGAGCTCTACGCCCTGCTCGACGGATACAATGTCCGCATCCTTTCGGGACACTCGCACAACAACTACACCACGACGATCTCCGAAACCATCGAGGAGAACACGCTCGGCGCCGTGATGGGCGCCTACTGGAACGGCGAGGAGCTGTGCAACGACGGCAGCCCCCGCGGCTATGCGGTCTACGAGATCGAGGGCAACCGGATCGCAAACTGGTATTATAAGGGTACGGCCTATCCCAAGGAGTACCAGATGTACCTCTACGGTCCCGGGCAGGCGGTGTCCGAGCAATACCGCGGCGGGCTGATCTTCAACATCTTCAACTGGCACTCCACCTGGACGGTCGAGGTCCGGGAGGACGATGCCGCCTGGACGACCCTGCCCTCCGGATCGAACCTGAAATACGAAATGGACCGCCGGGCCTACGACTTCATGTACGGCGACACCAAACCCGAGCACCGCCCGACGGCCGAACCGGAGACGAACAACGACCACATGTTCTATTACGAACCGTCGTCCGCGACATGGAGCGAAGTCACGGTAAAGGCGTCCGACCCCTACGGAAACGTCTATACCGAGAGTATCCGGAACGAATAGAACCCATTACGAAGAATCGAATCCCCTCTCCGCATCGTCGGAATGAACGGTGCGGAGAATTTTTCAACTGTTTTTCAATCCATGAAAAAATTTTTCCCGACACTTCTGCTCTTGCTGAGCTGCGGACTTTCGGCCGTCGCACAGCCATCAGGGAATCCGCTCGTCTTCGGCGAGAACCGCCTGACGCTCATCACGCCGACGCTCTTCCGGCTGGAATTCGCCCGCGACGGCAAATTCATCGACGATCCCACGATCTTCGCCTACGACCGTTCGAACCTGCTTCCCGCGGACCGGTTCGAGGTGCGGGCGCTGGGCGGCGACCGCTACGAGATCACGACCGAAGCCCTGCGTATCGTCTACGAGCACGACGGCTTCCCGTTCGGACTGCACAACTTCGCGGCCTACTACAAGCTCAACGGCAAGGAAAAGAAGTTCACCAACCGCTGCATCTTCCGCAACAACCTCGGCGGCCCGGTCGAAACCCTCGACCGCGTCACCGGTGAAATCCCCATGCAGGACGGGTTGCTGAGCCGCGACGGCTGGTACGTGATCGACGACGAACGCTCCGACCTGCTGGTCGATGGATGGCTCCGGCCGCGCGACACCCGCAGCCATGTGCAGGACCAGTACTGCTTCGTCTACGGCAACGACTACAAGGCCGCGCTGGCCGACCTGGGAGCCATCGGCGGACGGGTTCCGATGACCCGCAAATACATCCACGGCGTCTGGTACTGCCGCTACTGGGACTACACCTCCGAGGAGTTCCTCTCGATCATCGACGGCTACGAGCAGAACGACTTCCCGCTCGACAACCTCGTCTTCGACATGGGCTGGCACACCTATACGGCCCGAACCGGCACCGGTCATGCCGGCAGCCGCAGCTGGACGGGCTATACCTGGGAGCGCGAACGCATTCCCGATCCCGAAGCGCTGATCGCCGAGGTGCACCGCCGCGGCGTGACCGTATCGCTCAACGACCATCCGCACGACGGCATCCGTCCCCACGAGGAGATGTACGGCGCCTTTATGAAGGATATGGGGGCCGATCCGGCCAAACCGCTCCTTTTCGACCTGGGCGACCGCAAATACATGGAGACCTTCTTCAAACACGCCCATCACACCACCGAGGATATGGGCGTCGATTTCTGGTGGCTCGACTGGCAGCAGAACTACCTCTATCCCGAGGTGCGGGGATACCGTTCCACCTCGTTGCAGTGGATCAACGAACTTTACTACCGCGAAACGGAGCGGAAAGGGCTGCGCGGCGCGGGTTACAGCCGTTGGGCCGGGTGGGGCGACCACCGCCATCCCATCCAGTTCTCGGGCGACGCGCAGGCCAACTGGGAGATGCTGGCTTTCGAGGTCAAGCTCACGGCCGCCAGCGGCAATGCGGGCTGCTACTACTGGGCGCACGACATCGGCGGATTCCGCGGCGACCCCAATCCCGAACTTACCGTGCGCTGGACGCAGTTCGGAGCCTTGTCGGCCGCCCTGCGCGTGCACTCGACCAAGGATGCGCGGCTCGACCGCCGTCCGTGGATCAGCGGCGAACGCGAAACCGCCGCCATGCGCCGCATGTACCACATGCGCTCGGAGCTGATGCCCTACGTTTACAGCAGCGTCTGGCAGACCCATTCGACGATGGTGCCGCTGAACCGCCCGATGTATATCGAATACGGCGGCGACGAACGCGCATACTGCAACGAGCAGGAGTTCCTTTTCGGGGACCTGCTGCTCGCCGCCCCCATCGCCTCGCCCGGCACGGGCCCCGACAAGGTCGCTTCGCAACGGGTGTGGTTCCCCGGAGAGGATGTCTGGTACGACTTCTTCACCCATGAACGCTTCGACGGCGGCCGGGAGTGCGAAATATCCAAGCCGCTCGAAGAGTTTCCGCTCTACGTCCGGGGAGGCTGGGTGCTGCCCATGCAGCCCTATACGCCGCGGCCGGCCTCGACGCCGCTCACGACGCTCGTCATGCGCGTCTACCCCTCGGCCGGCGATGCCGACAACACCTATACGCTCTACGAGGACGACGGAGTGACCCGCGATTACGAACGGGGTGCGTATGCGACCACGCAACTCAATTACCGCCGGACGGGGCGGGTGACGACCGTAACGGTCCGTCCCACCGCAGGCTCTTACGAAGGTCAGGTCGTCAAACGCGCCTACCGGCTTCAGCTCCCCGCCGCCGGAAAGATCGAAAAAGCGAAGGTCGGGGGCCGCAGCGTGAAGCCCGTGTTCGATGAAAAGCTGAAATGCCGTGTGATAGAGGTCCCCGCGACCGACATCCGCCGGGAGGTGAAGATCGAAATCATCGTTTGATCCGACCCCGGAGAGCGAAACGTGCGACGAATCTCCGCCGGGAAACGGTGCGGGATTCGTCTTTTTTTATAAATTTGTCTATAAACCCGAACCGATGAAGACTTTTCCGCCATATATCGCCTGCGCTCTCTGCCTTGCCGGACTCGTCGCCTGCCGCCAGAGCGAAACGGAATTGTTGCTGGCCGAACTGGACCGTACCATCGAGAACAAGGCCGTTTACACCGAGCGTTTCAACCTCCGCGCCGATTCGCTGCGCCGGGCGCTGCGGGACGCCGACGACGACACGCGGCGCTGGCAGACCGCGAACCGGCTTTTCGACGCCTACATCACCTACAATATCGACACGGCCGCCCGTTACGTCGCCCTGATGTACGACCTTGCCGAGCACACGGGCCGCCGGGACATGAAGTTTCTGTCCACCACCTGCGACATATCCGTCCTGATCGGCCGCAACAACATCGAAGACGCCTACGACCGGATTCGGTCGCTCGACACCGCAGGCATCACCAAGCGGATGCGTGCGAGCTACTACACTCAGCAGATGGTCGTCTACGGGCGTCTCGCCTCGCAGAACACCTCCGAATCCCGCAGCAGGGCCTATGCCGACACGCTCGCCCGGATACGGCGCGTGCGCATCGGCTTCGACGGACACTCGTACGTCACACGCCAACGGCTGCGGGCCATCGACCTGCTGTCGCAGCAGCGTTGCGACGAGGCGCTCGATGTGCTGCTGCCGCTTTACAATCCCCGGCAGAGTTCGCGGACACTGGCCCGCGTGGCGTACAACATAGCCAACGTATACGAAACCCTCGGCGACCGCGAGCAGCGCAAATACTGGCTCGCCCGCGCCGCGGTAAACGACCTGCGAACCCCCGTCAGGGAGTACCTCTCCCTGTACGAACTGGCGCTGATGATGTTCGAGGAGAAGGACATGGAGCGTGCGGCCCGCTATATTCAGTGCACGGTCGCCGATATGCTTTCGTGCAACTACAACACGCGCATCTTCCATTCGAGCCAGGCCGAGATGATCATCAATCAGGCCGTGGTTTACAGCATCAACTCCCGCAGCCGCATCCTGACGGTCATGGTCAGCGTTTTCCTGCTTCTGCTGGTGATCATAGCCCTGCTGCTGTTCCACACGCAGCGCCAGCACCTGCGGCTGAGGCGCAACACCTCCCTGATTTACGAAGTCAACAGGCGGCTTCACGAACGCAACGAACAGTTCCGGATCGTGAACGACCGTCTGCGCGACGCCAACAAGATCAAGGACAGTTATGTGTTCCGCTACATGCAGCTCGCCTCGCATTACATCGGCCGGGTTGACGAATACCGGATGGAATTGCGAAAAACCGCCAAAACCGACGGTACGGAGGCCCTGATGCGCAAACTGCGGTCGCCTTCGGATGTGGACCGCAATTACCGCGACTTCTACCGCATCTTCGACGAAACGTTCCTCGGCATCTTCCCCGACTTCGTAGAGCGGGTCAACGAGCTGCTCGAAGAGCCGGCGCGTTTTCCGGTGCGTTCGGACGGGGCTCTTTCGACCGAACTGCGCATCCTGGCCGTCATGCGGCTGGGGATCACCGACAGCGGTTGCATCGCCAGTTTTCTGAACTGCGCTTCGGCAACGGTTTATACCTATCGCACCAAACTCCGCAATTCGGCGCTCGGCTCGCGCAGCGATTTCGAAAGGAAGATCCAGCATATCGGCCTCTGACGGAATATATTCGGCGGAATGGCCGGCGATTCACCGACAGCCAGCTACGGAGGCGACGAATCACCCGAAAGCGGGCCATGCACCGCCCCTGTCACCCGACAATGCGGCACTCTCCGGGAATCCCGAGAGCCCCAAAGTCCCGAATCGGTCGGCCGGAATCTTTCGCCTCCGGCTTCTTCACGACACGCCCCGGGTCCATCTGCCCCGCCGGTCAGGACTTCTGCTGCGGAGCATGTAGCTGGCTGTATTCCTTCGGGGTCATGCCGTAAGCCTCCTGAAAATACTTTGTGAACCGGTACTGGTTATTCATCCCCACCTCGACCATCACTTCGCTGACACGCATGCCTCCCGAAGCAAGCAGCTGGGCCGCACGCTTGATGCGGATGTCGCGGATGATCTCCGAGACGGTGCGCCCGCCCGCAATGCGCTGCATACGGCGGTAAAGCTGCATACGGCTCATATGCAGTTCGCCCGCCAGATACTCTATGTCGAAAAGCGGGTTCTGGATATTGGCCTCCACTACGGCGCTCAGACGGCGCAGCAGCTGTTCGTCGTCCGAAGGCAGTTCGACGACCGTGGGCTCGGTAATGGTCTCGGTTCTGAGCTTACGGGCGAAGTGTTCGCGCGAACTGAGCAGATTGCGGATGCGGAAAATCAGGTTCTCGGCTTCGAACGGCTTGATGATATACTCCTGAGCCCCGGCGGTCAGGGCTTCGCGGATCGACTGCTGGTCCTCCTTGACGCTGTGGACGATGATCGGGATAAAATTGGTGCGGGGATTCTCCTTCATCCGGCGGGTGAACTCGATGCCGTCCATCACGGGCATCATCAGGTCGCTGATGACCACGTCGGGTTTCAGTTTCTGCGCCAGCGCCAGCCCCGCCCCGCCGTCAGGAGCCACGGCTATCCGGAAATGCTCTTTCAGGCAGCTCTCGATGTAAGCACTCATGTCGGCATTGTCTTCGACGATCAGCACCAGATATTTCCTCCCATCAGTCCCGGATTCCGCCGGCTCCTCTCCGGTCCGGGACTGCGGAGATTCACCGAGCTCGGAAACCTGTTCGTCAGAATAACAGCTGCGGTCGATGGGAAAGCGAACCGTGAAAACGGAGCCCTTGCCCTCCTCGCTGCCGACCGTGATCTCGCCCGCATGGAGTTCGATCAGCGCCTTTGAAAACGACAGTCCCACGCCGCTGCTCACACCGTTCAGAGGCGTCCCGTGGAAAAAAAGGTCGAAGATCCGGTGCATGTCCGCAGCCGGAATGCCGACCCCGGAATCCTGTACCGCAATCACGGCATAATGAACCCGGTCGTGCTGCTCGACAGCCAGCCGGACATGGATATCGCCCTGCTCGGGTGTGAATTTATAGGCGTTGGAGATCAGATTCTGAAGCACCTTTTCTATCTTATCGCGGTCGAACCACGCATCCGGAATTTCCTTGGGCGCCTCAAAGTGCATCATGATCCCGGTCTGTTCGCTCATGCTCCCAAACGAGTGCACCACCTCGCGGACAGTATAGGCCAGATCGTAGCGCGACACTTTCAGCGGCAGGTTCTGGGCCGAAACCTTGCGGATTTCAAGCAGCTGGTTGATCAGTTTCAGCAGTTTGTTGACGTTCCGGCGAATCAGCCCCAGCCGGAAACCGACGTATTCGCCGAGGTCCGTACGCTCCTCCAGGTCTTTGAGCGGCGCGGTGATGAGCGCCAGCGGCGTGCGGAGTTCGTGGGTGATGTTCGTGTAGAAGCTGAGCTTCATTTCGGAAAGTTCACGGGTCTTCTCCTGCTCGATCTGCTGCATGAAGAGTTTGCGGCGCCAGCGCTGACGCGACACCAAATAGAATATCCCGGCAAAGACCACCGCAGCCGCAGCAAAGACATAGAGCAGATAGGCCCACCAGGTCGCCCAGGGCGCCGGATGCACGACGATCTCCAACGAACGCTCCCGGTCGCTCCAAACCTCGTCGCTGTTCGACGAGGCGAGCCGGAAGCGGTAATGTCCCGCCGGAAGCCGTGTGTAGGCAGCGAAACGCTGCCCGGCCCCGACCACCGTCCAATCGGGGTCGTATCCTTCCAGCCGATAACGGAAGAGGTTCTTGGCAGGATTGACATACTGGTCGGAGGTGAATTCGAGCGTGAAGTTACTCTGCCGATACCCCAGTTCCAGCCTCCGGGTCCGGTTCAGGGGTTCCCGGAGCAGGACGCGTCCGTCGTACTCCCCGCCGGGTACGACCCGCTGCCCGAACACCTTCAATCCGGTGAACATCGGTTCCCCGGGATAGGGATCGGTCCGGAAATCGGACGGATTGAAATAGTTGATGCCGTTGATGCCGCCCACGAACAGCCAGCCGTTGTCCGACACGGCAGCCCCCTCGGTCCAGGTATTGCTTTGCAAACCGTCATCGCTCACATAACGCTTTACGCGCCCCGTAGCGGGCTGATAGCGATAAAGCCCCTGACTGCCGTTGAGCCACAGGTCGCCGGCGAGGTCTTCCGTGATGGCCAGTATCTTGGCGTCTTCGAGCTCCGGCGAGAGAATATGCTCCACCGCACGGATCTCTCCGCCGTCCACCGTCATCCGGTTCAGTCCGGCGTCGGTTCCCACCCAAAGCGTTCCGTCACGGGTCATACGCAGACACCAGACATGGTTGTCGCTCAGGGCGAACGGCGCGGAATCCTGCCGCACGACCTCGACCTCGATACCGGAGCCGGAGTCCGTATAGCGAATTTTCGAAAGTCCGCTTTCCGCGGACCCGGCCCAGACCAGTCCGTTTTTCGCATCGGCCAGCAGCGAATAGACGGAATTCGAAGCCAGCCCGTGCGCAGCCGTATAGGTAACGGTGCGCCCGCTGCGGACATCGTAACGAATCAGCCCGTCCATCGTGGCGATCCAGATGTCGCCGCAACCGTCCTCGCACAGATCGAGGAAATAACGATAACGGCGGGAAACGTCTTCGGGAATCCCTGGCAAGTGCAGCAGACGTTTCCGGAAACCGCCTCCGGGCAGTTCATCCAACCGATAGACCCCCTCCTGGGCGGCTACCCAGAGAGTTCCTCCGGCAGTTTGCAGAATGCGCGACACGGAATTGCGCGTGACCGCCGCGGCAAGATCCTCCAAACGGCCCGTACGGAAATCGTAACGGTAGGTCGAACCTTTGAAAGTATTGGCCCACAGCCGTCCCCGGTCATCAATGAACAGCGTGTTGACATGACTCCCGTCATACCCCAGTTCGGTGTAGCGGCGCCCGACGAGCGGTTTGAAAGTATAGAACTCCGGGGCTGCGGTCGGCGCATAGTTCACCCCGCGGCGCGTCCCGACCCAAAGCACCCCCGAACGGTCGATGCAGAGGCAGGAAACATCGTTATCGCTGATGCGCCCGAAAAAATCGGACTTGGCATAGTGTTCCGCCGAAACCACCCGATACTGGGCATCGAACCCGAGGGAGTAAACGCCCTCCGTATCGCAGCCCACCCAAAGGTGATCCTCCCGGTCGCGGACGGTGCAGACCGCCTGGAAACGGACGCCCGACGGCAGCCGGAGGTCGGTGAAGCGTTCACCGTCCGTACTCACCGAAATACCCCGGTCATGGCTCACCCAAAGCACGCCCCACCGGTCGCACTCCACGAAACGCACCGCACCGCCCGGAATACCGCCGATCAGCCGCACCGCCCGGCTTTTGCGACCGTCGCGGCCGCAAAGGTACAATCCCTGCGAGGTGCCGATCCAGACGTTTCCCCGGCCGTCTTCGGTGATGTCGCTGACATCGAGAGCCTCCAGTCCGCCAGCCGCCACAAAAGAGTAATCGCCTTTTCCGTCAGGGCTTGCGACGACCACCCCTTTCTCATGGCCGATCCAGACATCGCCCGCCGAATCTTCGCAGATGGCACGGACCTTCCGCAAATCGACGCCCCGGAGCCTTTCCGCATAATCGGTATAGCTGTCGGTGCCGGGATCGTAACGCATCACACCTCCGTCGAGCCCGATCCAGATCGTGCTGTCGGCAGCTTCGCTGAGACATACGATACGGTTGTTGGCCAACCCTCCGCGGCGTTTGGCCGAATGGCGCACGGGCCGGATGGCGTAGCCGTCGAAAAAGTTGAGCCCGTCGTAAGTGCCGATGAGCATCCGTCCGTCGGAGGACTGCAAAATCGAGGTCACGGAGTTCTGCGACAGACCGTCGTTCACGCTCAGGTACTTGAACGCGAGCCGGGTGTCGGTATCAGGAGCCAGCTCGCCGGCTGCGAGCGGCGCGGAAGTCAGAAAGGCCGCAAAAAAGGCCGCGAAGAAGATGTTTTTCATATTTACAGGCGAGGCTTACAAGACAAAAATAACAAACATATCGGGAAAACGACTATCTTTATTTCGAAGAAAACAGCTCCGACCCCGGCCGGGATTCGTCCTGCGGCGGCGATGCAACAAAAGAACAGTTTAATGTTACAATTTGAATAAATTTCCCCGACAGGGTCCGCTACCTTTGCATTACGGGTCCGAACCGCCCGTGCAAAACGCAACCGAACCAAACATTAAACCCGCTAACCTATGCAAAGAAACTTTACCCAGCATGTCCGCCGGATGCTGCGAAGCCTGGCGCTGACGCTCCTTCTTTCGGCAGGTGTCCATGCGCAGGCCGCAGCGCCGCAGCGCGACATCACCGGAAGCGTGAAATCCGTGTCCGGGGAGGCGATGGCCGGCGTCACCGTCATGGTCAAGGGAACGACCACCGGCACCACCACGGGCGCCAACGGCGTCTTCAATCTGAAAATCCCGGCCGACGCCAAGGCACTGAGCGTCTCCTTCATCGGATACGCTCCGCGTGAAGTGCCCCTTTCGGAGAAAAAAACCGTCTACACCATCATCCTCGAAGAGGATGTCGTTTCGATGGATGAGGTCGTGGTCATCGGCTACGGCTCGGTGGCCAAACGCGATCTCACGGGCGCCGTAGCCTCCGTTTCGGGCCGGGTCCTCGCGGATTCTCCCGTTTCGAACATGGCCCAGGCCCTCACCGGACGCATGCCCGGCGTACAGATCACCACGACCGACGGATCGCCCGACGCAGATGTAAAGATACGCGTGCGCGGAGGAGGGTCCATCACGCAGGACAATTCGCCGCTCTATATCGTCGATGGATTCCCCGTGGAGCGCATCTCCGACATTTCGGTCAACGACATCCAATCGATCGACGTGTTGAAGGACGCCTCCTCGGCAGCCATCTACGGCGCACGCGGTGCCAACGGCGTCATCATCATCACCACCAAATCGGCCAAAGCCGGCAAAACGACGGTCTCCTACAACGCCTTCGCGCAGATGAAATACGTGCCGAAGATGATCGACGTTATGAAGCCCTATGAATTCGTGCAGATGCAGTACGAGCTGACCTCGCTCAAAGGCGGCCAGGACGCCGAGTCCTTCGCCAGCCACTTCGGCACGCCGGCCGATTTCGACATCTACCGCCGGATGCCCGGCCGCGACACCCAGTCGGAGATGTACGGCCGTACGGCCTGGGGACAATCGCATAACCTCTCGATAGCGGGCGGCACGAACAAGACCCGCTTCACGCTGAGCGCCACGCACCTCGACGAGGACGGCGTGCTGCTCGAATCGGGTTACCGGCGCACGAACCTCAACTTCAAGATGAACCACGATCTGTTCAAGAACGTGCGGCTCGACCTGTCGGCCTACTATACCAATACGGTGATCGACGGAGCCGGCACGACGGTCAACTCCTCGACCGAGATCAAGAACGCCGTAAGCTACCGCCCGACCATCGGCAAAGCCGAACGCGGACACGGCGCCTCGGATCAGGACATTTCGTGGGTGGACGAGAACATCGAGGCCCAGAGCCAGCTCTACGACCCCGTGGAGCTCATCAAGCAGGACTACAAACGGCAGCGGCGCAACGAACTGAACGTCAACGGTGCCGTCACATGGAAATTCGCCAAGCACTTCACCTGGCGCTCCGATTTCGGCATGCTGACACGCGACTACGAAACCAAGCGTTACTACGGCCCGCTGACCTACACCTCGCGGCAGGCCGGATCGCAGCCCGTGGCCCAGATCACCACGCAGAACATGCCCCGCTGGCGCACGTCGCACACGCTGACCTACGACATCAAGAACTACCGCAAAAAGCACAACATCAACGTCATGGCCGGATTCGAGGCCATGCGCGAGACTTCGACGCTGCGCGAGATGAAATCCTACCAGCTGCCTGCGGACATGGCCATCGACGATATTTTCGCCAACATGGCCTTCGGGTCGCAGGAGTATCCTTACACTTTCGAAGATACCCCCGTGGCCATGGCGTCGTTCTTCGGCCGCGTGAACTACTCCTACCGCAACAAATACCTCGTCACGGCGACCGTGCGCATCGACGGATCGTCGAAATTCGCACCCGGCAACCAATGGGGTTGTTTCCCCTCGGCGGCTTTCGCCTGGCGCATCTCCGAAGAGCCGTTCCTCAAACAGGCCGAATGGATAGACGACCTGAAACTGCGCGTCAGCTACGGCGAAGCGGGCAACAACCGCATCGCCAACGACATGTGGCGCCGCACGTTCAAGGGGATGTTCACCGGACAGCAGAACATGGTGGCCGGCATCGGCGGCAAACCCAACATCTACCTCACCAACTCCTCGTCGGTGCTCATCAACGAAGACCTGGTGTGGGAAACCACCGCGACCCGCAACCTCGGCGTCGATTTCGGAGTGCTGAAAAACCGGCTCTCGGGTAGTGTCGAACTCTATTGGAACACGACGCGCGACCTGCTCATCAAAAACAAGATTCCCCTCCACACGGGTTACAACGAACAGCAGGTCAACGTCGGGCAGACCTCGAACCGCGGTCTGGAAATCTCGCTTACGGGCGTGATCGTCGATAAACGCGACTTCCAGCTCTCGGCCTCGTTCAACATCGCCTTCAACCGCAACAAGGTGGACAAGCTCTACGGTGCAGAGCAGAAATTCTACGACAGCGGCTGGAACAACAACAACCTGCGCGACTACCTGCTCAAAGAGGGCGAACCCGTGGGTCTGATGTACGGCTACGTCACCGACGGATATTACACCGTAGACGATTATGAGGACGGTCCCGGCTGGGTGCTCAAACCCGGAGTGGCCAACAGCCAGAACATCACCGGTTCGAACGGCAATCCGGGCGACTATCCGCGCGTGGGTTCGCTCAAACTCAAAAAGACCACCCCATACGACCCGAACGACCCCGAGTCGTGCATCGTGACCGAAGCCGACCGCACGGTGATCGGCAACGCCAACCCCAAGCACACCGGAGGTTTCAGCCTGACGGCCGCATTCAAAGGCTTCGACCTCTCGGCGATGTTCAACTGGGTCTACGGCAACAGCATCTACAACGCCCAGAAGCTCTTCAACACATCGACGGGCAAATACCAGTGGCACAACCTCCGCTCGGAGATGGATTCACGACACCGTTTCCGCGTCTTCGACGACGCCGGCAACGACCTGCGCAACGACAAGGAGGCTCTGCGGGCGCTGAATGTCAACGCCTCGATTTGGAGCCCGGTCTACCAGTACCCGATTCTCCACTCGTGGGCCATCGAGGACGGCTCGTTCCTGCGTCTGAGCAACCTCACGCTGGGCTACACCCTGCCGCAGCGCATCACCAAAAAGGTCTGGCTCTCGAAATGCCGCATCTACGTCACCGCCACGAACCTCTTCTGCTGGACGGCCTACACGGGCTTCGATCCCGAGGTCGATACGCGCCGCAGTTCGCCCCTCACCCCGGGCGTGGACTACTCGGCCTACCCCCGCACACGGTCGTTCGCCTTCGGCGTCAACCTCACCTTCTGATTTCCGGCAACGCTAAAATACCATAACCATGAAACGAACCATCCGACATATCACCGCCCTCTGGCTCCTGCTCACCGTCTGCTCCTGCGCGGACTTCCTCTCCACGGAGTCCCCTTCGACCATGCCCGACACGAAGGTATTCAGCACCGAAGGCGACACCTACCGCGCCGTGATGAACATCTACGCCGTTCTGGCGCGCAACTCGCTTTACAGCCAAAGGGTAAGCCTTTTCGCCCCCTACAACAACGACATCGAGTACGCCAAAACCAACGCCACGGCCGAGGACAGCCGCCGAGGCTTGTGGGACTATACGCTCACCTCGGCCAATACCGAAACGCTCCCGATGTGGGCCGATCTCTACATGGGCATCAACAGCGCCAACGAGTGCATCGCGGGCATCGAGAACGGTCCGCTGCTCGGCGCAACCTCGCCCGAAACGCCCTCGGCCATCCGCCAGCTCTACGGCGAAGCCAAGGCCCTGCGCGCACTGCTCTATCTGGAACTGGTCCGCAACTGGGGCGACGTGCCTTTCCTGACGCGCGAGACCCGCTACAACGACGATTTCTACATCGCCCCCACCGACCGTGACGAGATACTCGCCTACCTGATCGACGATCTGATCGACGCCGAACCGGGCATGTTCTACGCCTCGAAGATCGCCGAAGCCTGCGAACGCATGAACCGCGGCGCCGTGCAGGCGCTCATCGCCCGCTTGTCGCTCACGCGCGGCGGCTGGGCGCTGCGTCCCAACGCCGACGACGTTTCGGACCCCGGACGGATGGTCCGCCCGGACGACTACGAAAAATACTACCGCATAGCCAACACCTATGCCCGCAAACTCTACGAATCGGGCAAGCACTCGCTGGGACTCTCCTACAAACAGGTGTTCGTCAACGAAGCCCAGAAGGTCTTCCCGTCGAACGACGACATGCTCTACGAAGTGGCGATGGCCATGAGCTATTCGAGCTACGTGGGCCACTACATCGGCCAGCGCATCGACAACAGCCCGAGCATCATCTACGGATACAGCAACCCCTGGTTCATGGTGACGATGCCCTATTTCCACTCTTTCGACAGCGCCGACCAGCGCCGCAGCGTCAACTGCACACCTTACACGTGGGTCTGGAACAACACGAAGGGCCGCATCGAGCAAAAGATCTCCGACTGGAAGAACATCTACATCGGCAAATGGTCGAAGCTCGACATGAAGACCCCGCAGGGCGCAGGCGCCACGATCAACACCGGAATCAACTTCCCGGTCCTGCGCTACACCGATGCCCTGCTGATGCTGGCCGAGACCGAGAACGAACTCAACGACGGCCCCACCGATCTGGCCCGCGAGGCGCTGAAAACGGTCCGCCGCCGTGCCTTCGCCTCCGGACTCCATGCGGAGAAGGTCGATAACTACGTCGCGGCCCTCACGGGACATGACGACTTCTTCGAAGCCGTCGCACAGGAGCGCGCCTGGGAGTTCTGCGGCGAAGGTATCCGCAAATACGACCTCATCCGTTGGAACCGCCTCCGCCAAAGCCTCATCGACCTGCGGCAAAAACACATCGACATGGCCGTAGGCGCCCGCACCGGCACCGGCAAATACAAGGACATCCCGGCCAACATCTATTGGAAACTGCTCGACGACGGCACGCTCGACATCGTGGGCCTCGACCAGAACATGTCCTCGGCACCCGCGGGTTACTCCACGAGGGGCTGGGCCAAAGAGATGGTCAGCCAGTCCGGCAGCGAATACATCGTCAACGATGCGGTCGATCAGTGGTGGCGACCCGAAATCTACAACCGCGACCCGATGGTCTACATCTATCCCTACCCGAAAGATGTCGTGGCCGAAAGCAAAGGCATGATCGTCAACCGCTACGGCAAACGATAGACATTTAACCCAACCCGAAGAAAGACATGAAAGCAACATACCGAAAACTGCTGACGCTGGCCGCAGCGCTGCTGACGGCCGCAGGCTTCATCGCCTGTCAGGACGACCAGTCGCAGGAGTGGAACGATCCGCGGCTGTTCCTGCCCACCGATCTCGTAAATTTCAAACAGGACAACGGGCTCGTCGTCCGCTGGGGCATCTCCTACGGCGCCGCGGGATACCGCGTCGATCTCTCCGAAGATGCCGAATTCGCCGAAATCGCCGCCACG
Source organism: Alistipes senegalensis JC50 (assembly GCF_025145645.1). Lineage (NCBI taxonomy): Bacteria > Pseudomonadati > Bacteroidota > Bacteroidia > Bacteroidales > Rikenellaceae > Alistipes > Alistipes senegalensis. The sequence continues at coordinate 1,581,271 of NZ_CP102252.1, forward strand.
CAGGACATTCCCGCGTCCGACGGAAAGAATTACGAAGCCGTATTCACGGGTCTCGAAGAAGAGACTCTCTATTACATCCGCCTCTGTGCGCTGGCCGACAACGAAGCTCTCAACTCGAAATACCTCTATTCGGAAGGTACGACGGGACTGATGCGCTCGGTCTTCAACGAGGTGGGCTATGCCGACATGACCTACACTTCGGCCGCACTTTCGTGGACCGAAGACCTCGGAGCCCGCGAAATCCTCCTCACAGCCACCGGAGAGGCGGACATTCACCGCGTGCTGAGCGACGAAGAGATCCGGGAGATGCAGGCCGTGGTCACGGATCTCAAAGCAGGCGTAAAATACAAGGCGTCGTTCTATATCAACGGCGAACTGGCCAGCTATGTCTGGTTCACGATGCCCCAGCTGCCCGAGGGCGCGATCCTCGTCACGAACGAAGATGACCTGAAAACCGTCATCGAAGAGGCTCCCGAAGGCGCCATCGTCCTGCTGACCGCGGGCCAGACCTACGATTATTCGTCGGAAACCATCGACCTGACGAAAGCCGTCACCGTCAAAGCCGCTCCCGGAGGCGCCAAACCGAGGCTCTACCTCAAAAGTTTCATCCTCGGCGGCACCACCGAAACATCGTCGTCGATGCCGCTCGTGCGGATCGAGGGGCTGGAAGTATCGGGACTCATCCCCTCAGGCGGACAGGAGGACCTCTCCGTGCAGCCCAACGACGCGATGTTCTCGTTCGACGTGAAGAACACCGCCCGCGACATCGCCGTCGGCCGGCTGGAAATCGCCGACTGCATCATCCGCAACTACGCCAAGGGCTGCCTCGCATCGATCGACTACGGCTTCCACGCCGATGCCCGCATCCGCTTCGATACCATCCTGGCCGACAATCTGCTGGTCTATGACCTCGGACGCGACGTGGACAATGTCAATTCGTTCCTCCACCTCTGCGGGCGCACCGACGCCAACGACATCTACTGCGCGAACTTCATCATCCGCAACTCGACCTTCCACCACCTCTATCACGGACTGATCGAAGCCCGCTGCTGGACGGGCATCAAGGATCAGGTCGCCGCACCCACCGCCGAGGTCACGAACTGCACGTTCGACTACATGGGCCTCATGGCCGACGGCGTATGGACAGGGACCAAGAAAGGCGGACAGCGCTACCTGTTCGAATTCCTCGGCTATGCCGACAAGGCGGAGATCACGCTTTCGCACACGATCGTGGGCGAGGTGCGGACCAACAACAGCAACATTCGCCCCACGGCGTTCAACAACGCCACGCTGACCTGCACGGCGACCTTCAAATCGACCGACACGGCTTTCGACAGCAAGTTCACCGCAACGGCCACGAACCTCTCGTCGGGACAGACCTTCCCGAAACGTGCGGAATACGATTTCACGCCTACGACGGACTACGCCAACTTCTTCGGAAACGGCGATCCGCGCTGGCAATAAACAACCCGGTGCGAGGGCTTTCGGGCCCTCGCACCTCAACCGAAACCTGCCATGAAACGATTTACCGGCATACAAACCCAAGCCCTTGCAGCGGCGGTCCTGAGCTTATTTTTCGCCTGCGCCGGCACTCCCGCGACCGAGAGCGGCAACGGAGATCCGACGCCGGCCCCGGGCAAAGTCATCTTCGCAGCCCCCGACGCCAAGACCTCCGGCGACGGCTCGATCGAACGTCCCTGCACGGTCCATCAGGCTGTGGAGAAGGCTGCGAAAGGGTGGACCATCTACCTGCGCGGCGGAGAATACACGCTCGTCAAACGGCTGGAGCTCAATGCCAGAGGCACCGAGGCGGAACCGATCCGCATGCTGGCCTACAACGGGGAAAAGCCCGTGTTCGAATGCTCGGGGCTGACCGAAGCGGTCTGGTCGCGGCAAGGCATCGTCCTGCGCGAAGGCTGCTACTGGTATCTGCAAGGCATCGAGGTCACCGGAGCCTACAACGAAGGATTCCGGATCGTCAACGGCTCGCACAACACTTTCGACCGCTGCGTGGCGCACCACAACGGCGGTTCGGGATTCTCGATGAGTTTCGGCCACGAGAAACCGGGCGAACCGCTTCCGAACCCCGACGGGGAGAAAGCCGCCTGGAACACCTTCGTCAACTGCGATTCGTACAACAATTTCGACTGGTGGACCGTCAACGGGGGCGTCCCAGCCGCCGGAACCAATGCCGACGGATTCGCCGTCAAACAGGGCAGCGGCCGGGGCAACCGTTTCATCGGCTGCCGCGCCTGGAACAACTCCGACGATGCGTGGGACCTCTACGAATGCGGTCACGCCGTGGAGATGACCGACTGCTGGGCATGGCACACGGGGCATCGTGAAGACCACGTTGACATGTACGCCGACCGCACGGGCGGAAGCCTGACCGAAGAGGTCTGGGCCGGCGACGGCAACGGCTTCAAGATGGGCGGCGGGTGTCTGGACATCAGCGGCCGCGAATGCCGGGCCTACTCCAAAGGCACGCACCTGCTGCGCAACTGCATTTCGTTCGACAATGCCAAGAAGGGATTCGATCAGAACAACCACCCGATGGGAGCGTGGATCGAGAACTGCCTCTCGTTCGGCAACGGGATCAATTTCCAGTTCTGGAAGGAGAATACCGAAGGCACGGGCTGGGTATTGCGCAACAACATTTCGATGAACGGCGCCCGCAAGGACCAATTCAAGGGGCTGACCCTTCTGGCCGACGATCACAACTCGTGGAACCTCGGCATCAAGGGCAAACCCGCCGATTTCGTATCGCTTTCGGCCGCAGACGCCGCAGCTCCGCGCGGGGCCGACGGATCGTTGCCGGAACATTTCGGACGCCTCGCGGCCGGCAGCGCCTTCATCGACCGGGGTGCCCCCACCGAAACCGTCCGGGGCGACGGATTCGCCCGCGAACCGATCCCTTACAACGGCTCCGCCCCCGACCTGGGCGCTTACGAATACAACCAATAAGACCAACGATGAAAAAACTCCTGTTTCTGATTCTTTGCACCGCGGCAGGCAGCGTTTCGGCACAGCCCTGGCCGCGCCAGGAGCGGTTCACGCTCGACAATACCAAGCGCATGACCGATGCCAGCGTCTCGCTGTTCAACGTGCACTCGGACTACGACTTTCCCTACGTGATCCCGGCCCGGGAGGATGTGACCGAAAAACTGGTGCGCATTCTCGACTACCTGGAAGGTGCGACGGCCGACGGCATCGCCGACGCCGCGACGGGCGAACGGGTTACCGACATGCGGCGCATCCCCGCGCGTTTCGTCTTCACGCAAGGCGATTTCCGGCCCTACTCCTACGAATGGGGAGTGACCTATTCGGGAATGCTCCAGGCCGCCCGGGCAACCGGAAACGGGGCATTCGCGGATTACGTCGCACGGCGTATGGAGCTGCTCGCACAGCTGCTGCCCGTTGCCGATGCCCGGCTGCGCAAGGACGCCGCCTGGGAGTCGCCCGTGAACGAGATCGTCCGCCCCCGGGTGCTCGACCATTGCGGCGCATTGTGTGCCGCGATGATGCGCAGCGGACAGAGCGAAACGCTGAAACCCTACACCGACCGCATCCTGCATTTCATCACCGACGAACTCTACCGTCTGCCGGACGGCACCGTGGCCCGCAACCAGCCCTATGAGAACATCCTCTGGCTCGACGACCTCTACATGAGCGTCCCGGCATTGTGCGAAGCCTACCGGACGACCGGCGATGAGACATACGCCGACGATGCCGTGCGGCAGATCGTGCAGTTCGCCCGCCGCATGCAACTCGCCGGACCGGGACTTTTCATGCACAGTTGGGTGGAGTCGATGACCCCGCATCCGGCACTCTGCTGGGGCCGTGCGAACGGATGGGCGACGCTGGCAATGTGCGACCTGCTGGATGTACTGCCCGAAGAACATCCGGGACGCAAGGAAGTGCTGGAAATCTTCCGCGCCCATTGCGCAGGGCTTCTCGCCTGCCAGTCAGGCGAAGGGCTCTGGCACCAGCTGCTCGACCGCAACGACTCCTACCTCGAATCGTCGGCAACGGCGATGTTCGTCTACGGCTTCGCCCGCGGCATCAACCGGGGATGGCTCGACGCCAAAGCCTACGGCCCCGCAGCGCTGTTGGGATGGAACGCGCTGGGAACGCAGATCAACAACATCGGGCAGATCGAGAACGTCTGCGTGGGTACGGGAGTCAGCTACGAACCGGCCTACTATTACAACCGCCACGTGCATCCCTACACCGCCCACGGCTACGGCCCCGTCCTGATGGCGGGCAGCGAAATGCTCGCCCTGCTCGACGGTTTCGATATCCGCCAATCGACGGCCATCTACTTCTACGACCGCAAATAACCCGCAAACCCGATGATCCGAAAACTATTCCTATCCATTGCGCTGCTACCTCTGACGGTTTCGGCGGCCGATTACCGCCTCACCTCGCCCGACGGCGGCATCGTCCTCGAGGTGGCGTGCGGCGACAGCCTCACCTACCGCGTCGAAGCCGCCGGAGAGATCGTCTTCACCCCTTCGCCGCTGGCGATGACTTTCACCGACGGCACCGTATGGGGCGTGCAGCCGAAGGTCGTGAAAAAAAACTACTCGGAATCCGATTCGCAGATTCCGAGCCCGCTCTACCGCAAAAGCTCCGTCCGGGACCGTTACAAACAGCTGACGCTGACCTTCCGAGGCGGTTACGGCGTCGATTTCCGGGCCTATGACGACGGCGTCGCCTACCGCTTCTTCTCGCTCGACGACACGCCGCGGACGGTGACCGACGAACTCGTCCGGTTCAACTTCGCCGCCGACCACGAAGCCGTCGTCCCCTATGTGCTCGACCGCGAGGGAACCAAAAAAACTTTCGCACAACAGTTCAATAACTCGTTCGAGAATGTCTACACCCACGCCGCGCTTTCGGAACTGGACCCGCAGCGGCTGATGTTCCTGCCGCTGGCGGTACGCCTCCCCTCGGGACGCGCTGTCTGCATCACCGAAGCCGATCTGGAAAGCTATCCGGGCATGTACCTCAACCACGACGGCCGGGGTACGTCGCTGCGGGGCGTCTTCCCGCCCTGTCCCAAAGCCACCCGAACCGGCGGGCACAACAACATCCAGCGCCTCGTGACCGAAACCGAACCTTACATCGCCCGCATCGGGGGTGCGCGAACCTTTCCGTGGCGCGCGGCAGCCATCGTCGCAGAGGATGCCGGACTGCTCGACTGCGATCTGGTCTACCGTCTCGGAGCCCCCTGCCGTCTGAACGACACCGCATGGATTCGCCCCGGACAGACCGCCTGGGAGTGGTGGAACGACTGGGGCGTCTACGGCGTCGATTTCAAAAGCGGCATCAACACTGAAACCTACAAACACTATATCGACTTCGCGGCCGAATACGGGCTGGAATACGTTCTGCTCGACGAAGGGTGGTCGCGCATCGGCACGGGCGACCTCTATCAGGTCGTTCCGGAACTCGACCTGCCGGAGGTCGTGGCCTATGCCAACGAAAAGGGCGTCGGCGTACTGCTCTGGGCGGGATATGCCGCCATCGACCGGGATTTCGAGGGAATTTGCCGCCACTACGCCGCAATGGGTGTCAAAGGCTTCAAGATCGACTTCTTCGACCGCGACGATCAGGAACTCGTCGAGTTCGTCTACCACGCCGCGGAGACTGCCGCCCGGTACCGGCTCGTGCTCAACCTGCACGGCATGTACAAACCCACGGGACTGCAACGCACCTATCCGAACCTGATCAATTTCGAGGGTGTCTTCGGATTGGAACGGGTCAAATGGACTTCCCCCGAAGAGGCCGATCCGGTCCTTTACGACGTAACCGTGCCGTTCATCCGTCAGTTCGCCGGTCCGATGGACTACACGCAGGGGGCGATGCTCAACGCGAACCGGAAAAACTTCCGGGCCCGCACCGAGGAACCGATGAGCCTCGGCACGCGCTGCCGCCAGCTCGCCGAATACATCGTCTTCGAATCGCCGCTGGCAATGCTCTGCGACAGCCCCGCGAAATACCGCGACGCCGAAGAGTGCGCCCGGTTCATCGCCTCCGTGCCGACCGTCTGGGACCAGACCCGCCCGCTGGCAGGACGCATCGGCGAATACGTCGCCACGGCACGCCGCAAAGGCCGTACATGGTACCTCGGCGGGATCACCGACTGGAACGCCCGGACGCTGACGCTCGACCTAGGGATGCTCGGCGAGGGCGACCATGCCGTGACGCTGTTCCGCGACGGCGTGAATGCCGACCGCTATGCCCAGGACTACAAGTGCGAAACATTCCGCCTCGGGACATCCCGACAGCTGACCGTGGAGATGGCCCCCGGAGGGGGTTTCGCCGCCATCATCACTCCCATAAACCGACAGACGCTATGCGACGACTGACCCTATCGCTTTTGCTGCTCTGCGGCATTCTGCCGCTCGACGCACAGACCCCGCCCGTCAGCCTCAACGGCCGCTGGGAGGCGGGCGACGACCGCCGCTACGACCGCAACGCCGAGGTGCCGGGAATCGCCGCGGACCCCACGCGGAAAAACGACGGCCGCCTTTGGTACCGCCGCGAAGTGACGCTGCCCGAAGGCCGTTGGACGGCTGCAACGCTGGAACTCTGCGGCGCCCGGTTCCGGCCCGAGGTCTTCGTCAACGGAGTCAGCGTTTCACGCGCCGAGGGAGGCATGGCCCCGACCCTGCATCCGCTGACGAGCCGCGACGTGCGGCCCGGACGCAGGATCGTGCTCGAAATCGCCCTGGAATCGCTTGCCGACGTGCCGCAGGAGGATGCCTCCTACATCCCCGTCGCCGACCAATGGAGATCGAACAACTCCTCGGGACTGTGGGACGACGTCAATCTCCATTTCCATTACGACGCAACGATCGGCGGCATCGTGCTTTTCCCCGACATCCGGGCAAAGACGCTCCGCATCGGCTGCCGCCTCGATCCCCTTCCCGGCAGGAAACTCCGCGAAGGGCGCGGAACGCTGACGATAACCGACCGGAACGGACATAAAATGCTCGAACAACCGTTCGAATACCGTCCCGGAGAGAACTCGATCGACATCGCCTACGGCGGCATTCTCGGCGAATGGTCGCCCGAACATCCGAACCTCTATGTCATGGAACTGCGGCTCGACACCCGCGACAGCCGCACGATGCCGTTCGGCATCAAGGAGTTCCGCACCGAGAACAAACAGTTCCGTCTCAACGACCGTCCCTGTCCGCTGCGCGGCAGCACGGTGGTCTGGCACCGCTGGGTCCGCACGGAAGAGGGCGCCCGGCTCGGATACGACACCACGTGGTTCCGCGACAATGTCGTGCTGCGGCTCAAAGAACACGGCGCCAACCTGCTGCGGTTCCACCTGGGAGTGCCGCCGCGCCGCCTGCTGGACCTCTGCGACCGATACGGACTGGCCGTACAGTACGAATGGTCCTTCTTCCACGGCATGCCGGCCAGCGAAGCGAGCTGCACCGAGCAGTACGGCCGCTGGCTGGAAGCCGCCGTCGCACACCCTTCGGTCTGCATCTATCATCCTTACAACGAAACCGAAGGCGACGAACTCGGGCGGGTCTGGAATGCCCTGAACAAACTCCTGCCGCATTATCCGCAGCTGGTGATCTCGGAACGCGACGTGCTGCACCTGCACAAATACTGGTGGAGCATCTTCGAAAACGTCGGCATGTTCTACGACAGCTACGACCAGTTCGACCTGCCGATCATGACCGACGAATTCGGCGGCAACTATCTCGACGGCGACGGCGAACCCGGAGGATACGTCACCATCCGCGAAACCCTGCTGCGCTTCCTCGGGCGCAACCACACCCCTGCGATGCGGCTCAAATTACAGGAGTATTCCCACGGCAGGATCGCCGAATATTGGCGCCGCATCGGCGCGGCAGGAGCCGCACCGTTCCCCGTGGCCAGCAGTTGGGAAGACGGCAACCACTGGTTCCTCGGCCCGCTGGCCGAAGGCCGCCCCAAGCCGGTCTGGAATTCCCTGACGGCGGCCTGGTCGCCCCGGTCGGTGAGCGCCGAGATCTGGGACCGCAACTTCACGCCCGGGCAAACCGTGAGCTTTCCGCTCTGGCTCTTCAACGATACGGACGAAAAGGCCGCGCTGACGGCGCGCATCACGGTAGAGGATGCCGACGGCAAGATCTACGACGAACACATCGTCAACCGGACTCTCGGACCTTACTCCCGTATATCGCAACCGCAAACAGTCTTGCTGCCGAACCGCACGGGCGACTATATCCTTCGTGCGGAACTGGTCCGCGGACGGACGGCGCAGGTGAAATATCCGGTCGTATCGAAGTGGGACATCCGCACGTTCCGGACCACGGTGCCCGCCGAGGTCGCCGCACAGCGGATCTATATTCCGGCGGACGAATCCGAACTGCTGGCTTTCGCCCGGGACAACGGACTGGCGCTTACGCAGGAATCCGCGCAAGCCGACCTGTTGCTCTTCGGTCGGAAAAGCTGGGAACATATCGCCGCAGGCGGCACCGCCGTGGGCGAAACGATCCGGCAGGCTCTCGAACGGGGCGCCTCGGCGGTTCTGCTCGACGCCGGGGATATCGCCCTGGGGCAAGGTTATCCCCGGGAAAACGGCGACGGAGTATGGGGCCCCCTGCAAGGCGTGGTCAAGATCGAGAATCCCGGCACGAAACGTTACGAACTGTTCAAGGGGCTGACGCTGCTCTTCACCGAGGCCGCAGAACCGGAAAGTTTCCAATTCCCGGCCCCGGACAACGACGTACTGTGGCAGAACATGCCTGCCGGCTATTCGGGCATGTGGAACGGCTACCGCGGCGGACTGACCGTTCCGGCCTACGACATGAGCATCGCAGGATTGAGCGCCCGCTCGTTCTTGGAGCAGTGGGCGGCACGCGGAGCCGACCGTGCACGGATCACCCAAGGAGGCCATTATTACGGCTACGAGTTGCAGGGCTTCTATGCCTTCTCGGACAAAGCCGACGACGCGGCCGTCGAGGCGGCGTTGAAAGAGCGTGTGCGGTTCCTGATCGAAGACGCCCCGGCATTGGCCGTCGTGATGAGCGCCGATGCTCCGATCACCGTCACGGACCTCGCGGGCGGGTACGAGGCCGCCAAAACAGGTCTCGTCGAAAACCTTGAAATTCTTGCCAACGCAGGAAAGGACCTCACGAAGAGTCCGGTCGTGGCGATCGGATTCGGCGAAGGACGCGGCCGCCTGCTGGTCTCGCAACTGCTCACCAAAGGGCGTCTGAGCCCCGGATTCGGCAGCGACGGGCTTTACGGCGTGCGCTACGACGCAACGGCGGTACAAACGGTCGTGAACCTGCTCGCAGCGGCAGCCGATACGAAAAAAAACTAAAACCTACGATCCATGAAGAGTAAAAACATTCTTTTACCGCTCCTTGCAACCGCCCTGATCTGTTGCAAGGCCCCGGAGGCCGCGGCTCAGATACCGGCCCCGGCATCGGAGAAAACTTTCGCCGCACTGATCGGGGAAGCGGCCTATCTTGCCGGAGGCACAGAACGTTACACGCCTTTCGGCGACGGCGATTTCCGGATCATCCGCGTCACGAACCTCGACAAAGAGGGCGAAGGATCGCTCGCATGGGCCATCCGGCAAAAAGGCCCCCGCATCGTGGTCTTCGAAACGGGCGGAGTGATCGATCTGGAGGGAGCGACCCTGAAACTCCAGGAGCCCTATCTCTACATCGCGGGCCAGACGGCTCCGGCTCCGGGAATCACGCTGATAAAAGGCGAAGTGAGCATCCAAAGCCACGACATCCTCATCCGTCACATCAGCGTCCGCCCCGGCAACCGAGGCATGATGAAAGGCTCGGGCTGGGAGGCCGACGGCATGAGCACCTGGAAAGCCTGGAACGTCGTGGTAGACCACTGTTCGCTGACCTGGGCTACGGACGAACTGCTCTCGGCATCGGGTCCCCGCCACGAAGGACGGGACAAGACCTCGCACGACATCACTTTCAGCAACAACATCATCGCCGAATGCCTGAGCAATTCGAGCCACTCCAAAGGCGAACACTCGAAAGGCACGCTCATCCACGACTACTGTTCGCGCATCGCCGTCGTAGGCAACCTCTACGCCTCCAACCTCGAACGGAATCCGCTGCTGAAACCCAATGCCCGGGCATACATCGCCAACAACGTGATATACAATCCCAAGCGGCGCGCCATTCATGCTTCGTGGCCCGAAGATGAATACAGAGAATATCCCGACAGCCTGCGTCCGGCCAAGATCGCCGCAGTGGGCAACGTGCTGATTCCCGGTCCCGACACACCGTCCGATTTTTGGATGATCTTCGGCAAGATAGAAGCCTACCATCAGGACAACATGATCACTCCGAACGCCGGCGACACCAAAGGCGAACGCAAACGGCGCATCGTCAACAATCAGGTCACGGTCCTCGCCGAAAACCCCGTATCCGCACCTGTCTACCGAGCTATTCCGTCGGCCGAGACGGCTGCCGCAGTGCTGGCGAATGCCGGAGCGCGCCCCGCGCAGCGCGACGCCATCGACCGCCGGCTGACGGACGAAACGAAAGCCGGAACAGGCCGGGTGATCGACAGTCAGGACGACGCGGAGGGGTATCCCTCCTGCCAACCGGTACGCCGCCCGCTCGACATCCCGGATTCGGGAATCGAGGAGTGGCTCGAAAAGCTGGCTGCGGCCCTGCTGAATCCATAAAAAGAACGGATACCGGTTGACCGGTATCCGTTCTTCTTACCCGCAGACGGAAGCCGCATCTCTTCCGGGCTGGATTTTGTGCGAAATTTGCCGTATCTTGCCGAAAATTCGAGATTATGACCGAACGACTGCAATTCATACCTTTCAAATCCCGCGCCGACAAGGGCTGGGACGAAGCATGGGCCCTCTATGAAATCTCTTTCCCAGACTGCGAACGCTGGAACGCCGCCGGCTACGACCGTGCGTTCGGCGATCCGCATTTCGAAGCCGACGGCATCTGGCGCGGCGAAGAGTTCATCGGCATCCTCTTCCATTGGAAAGCCGGGGATTTCCACTATGTCGAGCATCTGGCCGTGTCGCCCCGTCTGCGCGGGCAGAACATGGGTTCGAAAGCCCTCGCGGCATTCGCGGAGGGCCGGCGCGTCATTCTGGAAATCGACCCTCCGGAGGACGAAATATCCGTCCGGCGCCTGCATTTCTACCAACGGCTCGGATTCGTCGAAAATCCCCAGGAGTATATCCACCCCTCGTTCCGGAAGCCGTTCCACGCCCACCGGCTCGTGCTGATGAGCCGTCCCGGGCCCCTCACGAACGAAGAAGCCCGCGATTTCGCGGACTTCGTGCGGGAACGGGTGCTGCGCTATTCGGAGCATGAAGCCCCGACGCTGCCCCGGCTGCCGTAAAACTGCCGTTACAACACTCCGACCAGGTATTTCGTGACGTAATAGCCGCCCACGAGCAGCCAGACGTACAACAGCCCCGCCAGCACGAAAGGCTTGGCCCCGGCCTGCTTGAATTTGGCGAGATTCGTCTCGGTGCCCAGCGCCGTCATGGCCATCGTCAGCATGAAGGTATCGGCGTATTCGATGGCGCCGTTCAGCGGAATTTCCCGGACGCTCTCCACGCCGAAAAGGTATTGCAGCAGCGAATTGAGGCAGATGACCCCGATGAATCCGAACGCGAACCACGGCACGGCGATCTTGTTCTTCTCCTTCCTGCCCCCGGCGCTCTTCCGGCGGCCCGCCAGCACGAACCCCATGACCACCAGCACGGGAGCCAGCAGCATGACGCGAATCATCTTGGTGATGGTGGCCGTTCCGGCGATTCCCAGCGCATCGGTCGGGTCCATCGCGTTGCCCGCTCCGGCCACATGGGCCACCTCGTGGAGCGTGCTGCCCGTATAGACAGCCACGCCGGTATCGGTCAGTCCGTCGAGCATGCCCGTGCGGTACATGACGGGGTAGAGGAACATCGAGAGGGTTCCGAAGATGACGACCGTGGAGACGGCGATGGCGGTTTTGTAGCCCTCGCACCTGACGACCGGCTCGGCGCCCAGCACGGCGGCGGCTCCGCAGATGGCGCTGCCCGTCGAGGTCATCAGCGCCGTATCGCGGTCCATCTTCAGCAGGCGGCCCAGCAGGACGCCGCCCAGAATGGTGACCACGACGACGATCAGATCGACGGCGACGGCCGGGATGCCGACTGCCGCCACCTCGGTCAGCGTCAGGCGGAATCCGTAGAGGATGATGCCCCAGCGGAGCACCTGTTTCGTGCAGAACCGGATGCCCGGGACCCATGTTTCGGGCAGTTTGTTGCGCAGGCTGTTGGCATAGAGCATGCCCAGCACGATGCCGACGATCAGCGGACTGAACGAAAGCCGTCTGACGACGGGGAGTTCGGCGATGTAGAACGCCGCGAACGAGAACAGCGCGATCAGAAGAATTCCGTGGAGCGTATTCGCCCGGTTGCCTTTTTCCAACATATCCTTTATTCTATAATGCGTGATACGATAACTTTTTCTTTGCCAACAGGGCAAAGATCGCATCTTTTACCGGGATATGAAACAAAAAATCGTTATCCGGAATAACCCGAAGTTATAACACGCCGCGAATCAGCGGTTCGCCCGGGCGAAATCGACGAACTGCCGGACCAGCCGCGCGGGTTCGGCCTCGGCGTGCACGAAGTTGAAATCGCGGGAGAGGGTCAGCCCCTCGATGTCGATGATCCGCAGCGCACCGCTGCGCAGTTCGTCCACCACCGAGGTCACCGACACGATGGCCAGCACGTCGCTGTTGCGGACGAAGCCCTTGATGCCCTCGGTCGTGCCGAGGCGCATCACCACGTCGAGCTGCGAAAGGCGGATGCCCTTGGCGGCGAGCGCCGCGGAGATCACTTCGAGGGTTCCCGAACCGTTCTCGCGCAGCACGAGGGGCGTCGAAAGCAACTGTTCGCAGGTCAGCGATTCGGTGCGGGCATACCTGCCGCCCGTGCGGGTCACCAGCACCAGTTCGTCGGGCGCGAAGAAGGTATAGTGCAACCCCTGCCGGCGGCTGACGCTCTCGACCATCCCCAGATCGACGGCGTGTTCCCCGAGCGCCTGCTCGACCTCGGAGCTGTTGCCCGAGAGCAGCGAAACCCGCACGCCGGGAAACCGCGTCGTAAAGCGCGCGAGGATGGGCGGCAGGAGATACTGGGCAATGGTCGTGCTGGCCCCCAGCCGCAGTTCGCCCTCGGTGAGGCTTGCGCAGAGGCTCATTTCGTACTCCAGACGGCGGTAGTCGTCGGCCAGCCGTTCGGCGGCTTCGAGCATCGTGCGCCCGGCATCGGTCAGCTCCAGACGGCTGCCGCGGCGGGCGAAAAGCTGCACCTTGTAACGGGATTCCAGCTCGCCGATGTGCTTGCTGACGGCAGGCTGCGAGATATAGAGCTGTTCGGCAGTCCGGGTGAAACTCAGCGTCCGGGCCGCGGTGATGAAGACTTTGAGCCGGAAATCGTCCATGACATCAGCCGAGATGCCCCTCCGCGGCGAACTCCTTCACCGAGCGGATGTAGTGGTCGATGGTCTCCTGCATCGAAACGAACGACTTGCCGCCCGCGGCATTCCTGTGGCCGCCGCCGCCGAAGTATTTCCGGGCGAAGAGGTTGACATCGACGCCGCCCCGCGAACGCAGCGAGACGCGGATGAACTTGCGGTGCGCCAGAAACATGGCCGACATCTTGACTTTCTTGATCGTGAGGGCGTAGTTGACGAATCCCTCGCTGTCGCCCTGCTGGAACTGGAAGCGGCGCATCTCGTTCTCCATAAGCGACATATAAGCCACCGTGCCGTCCTGGATCACCTCCATCTTGCGGTTGATGGCATAGCCGAACAGCCGTGCACGCCCCTCGGTATAGGCGTTGTAGACGTTGTTGTGGATGTCGGGGATCGAAATGCCCTTCTCGACCAGCACGGCCACGGCGCGGAACAGCTCGGGGGTGAGGAACGAGAAGGCGAAATTGCCCGTGTCGGTCATCATGCCCACGTAAAGCGTCTCGGCCATGCTGTGCGTGATGGCGTCGGTGCCGAACATCGCCTCGACGATGCTGTACACCAGAAAGCACGTGCTCGACGAATCGGGATGCGAGAACGAGAGGTCGAACCCTTCGTCGGGCGAAAGATGATGGTCGATCAGCACGCGGCGGGCCGTGGTGTTGGCCTCGATGGTGTCGCTGAGGATCTCCAGCCGCGAAACGGCGTTGAAATCGAGGCAGAAAATCAGGTCCGCTCCGGCGATCGCCCTCTTCGCACGCCCCTCGGTGTCGGTCTTGAAGACCACGACCTCGTCGATGCCGGGCATCCAGTCGAGGAAATAGGGAAACTTGTTGGGAACGACGCACGTCACCTCGTGGCCCATCGTGCGCAGGATCTCGGCCCAGGCGAGCGACGACCCCACGGCGTCGCCGTCGGGATTGGTGTGGGAGACGATGACGATCCGCTGTCCGGCGCGCGCGAGCATCTCCCGCAGGCGTTCGATATGTTCTTTCGATAGTTTCATTCGTTTTCCTCCGCTTTGGTGGATTCGGCAAAGATACGAATAAGCGAGGGCAATGTCAAATTTTTATTTGAACATTGCCGAGCGGGAGTATCTAAGGCGTAGCCAAAGATACGAAAAAGCCGGGACGTTTCCAAAACCGGACCGTCTCGCGGTCCGGCAAAACGTCCCGGCTAATACAAGCGTCGTTACGGCACCCGAGATACAAAAGCCGCGGGATGCACCGACAGTCCTACCGAATATTCAGCAGCACGAGGTTGTCGAGGACGCTCCGCTGGGCCGTCTGCTGGAGATACTCGGCCTGCTCGGCCGGAAGATCCGCGGTGAAGGCCGTCTGGTAGGGACGCTGGAAAATCGTCGTGAAAATGACGTTGGCCGCCAGATAGCTGCCCGGAACTTCGGGGTGATAGCAGTCCGGTCGGTAGAGGATGCAGTCGGGACGCTCGCGGCGCACCGTCCGCCACGCCATACCCACCGGAGCGCACCATGCGCCGTTGTCGTAGGCCATTTCGAGGTAGCTGGTCTTCAGCCGCTCCTGCATCCCCTCGTATCCGTTCGAAAGCGGGTATTCGGCCACGGGCTTGCGGTTGCCGTACTTGTGTCCCCAGGTCATGTAGAAGATCACCCGGGCGTCGGGCGACGCGGCATGCACCAGACTGTCGAGCGTCCGGGCCGCGGGATAGACCTCGCGGGCCACCTGCCCGGTCGGCATCGCGGGGGCCGAGCTCTGCTCCTGCAAGACGACGTAGTCCCAGCCGCCGTCGGCAAGGGCTTGCAGCAGCTTCTTGTTTTGCAGATGTCCCGAGAAACGTTCGCCGCCTTTGAGGAAGCGCGTGCAGGAGATCTTCATCTTCTGGGTCGAAGCGATCTGCTGCACCATCGCGGGCAGATCGTTGAAATAGGTGAAACTGTTGCCGACCCACAGCACCCGCAGGGAGTCCTGCTGGGTCCGGGCCATGCCGCCCAGGGGCAGCAGAATCAGCAAAAGGCGAAAAACGTACTTGATCATATTTTTGGAGTTTTGGGTTGACGATGGTCGGCGGCGTATTTGCGGCACCAGGTCGCAATGCCGCATTCGCCGCATTTCGGGGCCCGCGCAATGCAGACGTAGCGTCCGTGGAGAATCAGCCAGTGGTGGGCGAGCGGCAGCAGGTGGCCGGGGATGTTCTTTTCGAGGGCCAGCTCCGTCTGGAGGGGCGTTTTCGAACGGGTCGTGAGTCCGATGCGCTCCGAGACGCGGAAGACGTGCGTATCGACCGGCATCACCTCCTTCTGCCACAGCACCGCCCCCAGCACGTTGGCCGTCTTGCGGCCCACGCCGGGCAGGCGCTGCATCTGCTCCAGGTCGGAGGGAACCTCCCCGCCGAACTCCGAACAGAGCATCCGGGCCATTCCCGCGAGGTTCTTGGCCTTGTTGTTCGGATAGGAGATACTCTTTATATAGGGATAAATCTCCTCGGCCGTGGCGCGGGCCATGTGGTGCGGCGTGGGAAAAGCCTCGAACAGCGCCGGAGTGGTCATGTTGACCCGCTTGTCGGTGCACTGCGCCGAGAGGATCACCGCCACCAGCAGCTGGTAGGGATCGGTGTAGTGGAGTTCGCTCTCGGCCACGGGCATATGCTCCGAGAACCAGGCGATAATGCCGTCGTAACGCTCTTTCGTTGTCATATCCGTTGTTTTTTACGTCTGAACAGGATCTTTTTCACCAGCAGTCCGGGGCCCTCGGGGCAGAGCAGCAGCCGCGGGCAGCCGCAAACGTCGCGCCGCCAGCGGGCCAGATACTCCCGCACGGACCCCTCCCACGAAAGCACCCACAGGGCCACGGAACTCCGCCGCCGGAGGATGCGGAAACGGTTGGCGCCCGTGCCGTAGTGCGCCTCGAACCAAAGGCTGATGTCCATCAGCGAGTCGCAGAAGGCGATCCGCTTGCGATAGGCCGTGCTGTGACTCACGCTGTCGGGCAGGCGCCGGTGGACGGCGGTGATGTCGGGCAGATAGCTTATGCGGCTGCGCACCGAGAACCAGAGCCACATCGGGGCGTCGTCGGTCTTCCACCCGGGATGCTCTTCTGGGCGCACCTCATCGTAATAGCGAGCGATCAGTTCGCGGCGGGCCAACGTCGCGCAGTTGGCGATGGTCAGGCTGCACAGCAGGCGGGCGAAATCGGTGTAATGGTCCGGATGGTCGGGCTCCGTGCGGCCGGTGGCCTGCCAGTAGTTCGAAGCGCGCGTATAGCACATGCCGCACTTCGGGTCGGCCTCCATCAGGTCGGCCTGTTTCTGCAACTTCAGCGGATCGCACCACCAGTCGTCGCCGTCGAGGTAGGCGACGTATTTCCCGCGGCAAGCCTCGAACGTCCGGCGGTAGTTGGCGCGCCAGCCCACGTTCTCCGGCGAAGTCACCAGCCGGATGCGGTCCGGGTATTTCGCCGCATATTCGCGGCAAATCTCCGCCGTGCGGTCCGTGCTGCAATCCTCGCCCACGACCAGCTCCACGCCGAACGAAGTCCGCTGGGCCAGCACGCTCTCGATGGCCTGGGCGAGCCAATCCTCGTGGTTGTAGGTGGTCATGCAGACCGATACGAGCGGCGTTTCCATCGGGGTCAGAGTTTGGTCAGTTTGGCGAATTTGGCCAGCAGGGTCTTTTCGCCCGCATTGTCGAAGGCCACCACTAATTTATGGTCCTCGGCGAGGGTCTCGATGCGCTGCACGATGCCCACGCCGAATTTCGGATGCTCGACGCGCTGGCCCACGGCATACTCGCCGCTCACGGGCGCCGCACTTCCGGCGGAGAGCCCGCCGTCCATCGCCTGCCGCACCCCGACGCGGCGCATGCCGTCGGTCGAAGGCCGCGGGGTCTGCACGAGGGCCGGATCGGGCACTCCGGAACGCCGGGGCTGTGCGGCCCGCGCGAAGTGCCGCGCAGGACCCGACTCGCCGTCGGCGGGACGCCCGAAAACGCCGCTGCGACCGCCGGAACCGCCACTGTAAGAGCCGCCGCGGCTTCCGGAGCCCCCGCTACCGCCGCCGAAGCGGCCGCCGCCCTGCTGCTTCTGCTGATAGCGGTAGTCGTAACGTCGGCGCAGCTCGTCGAGAGCCGAAGGGCCCTCTCCGTCGTCGTCCCGGCGGCGCGGACGCACCTCCGCGAAATCGGCGTCGGACTCGACGTATCGGGGGTCGATCTCCCGCAGGAAACAGCTCGGACGCGAAAACTCCATATTGCCCCACTTGAAACGCATCTCGGCGTAGGAGATCGTCGCCGAAACCTTGGCGCGGGTCAGAGCCACGTAGAACAACCGCCGCTCCTCCTCGATGCCGTCGGGCGACTCGGCCGCCCGCTGCGAGGGGAAGAGGTTCTCCTCCAGCCCCACGATGTACACGTATTTATATTCGAGGCCCTTGGCCGAATGGACCGTCATCAACGTCACCTTGTTGTTGTCGTCGGGGTTGTCCTTGTCCATGTCGGTCATCAGCATCGCGTTCTGCAACCACTCCTCGATGGTCGCCGTCTCCTCCTCGGGACGTTCGCCGTTGCGGATCTCGGCGTCGCACCGCTCCTTGAACTCCTGCATCGAGTTCAACAGTTCCTCGATATTGTCCAGCGCGGAGGTAGCCTCGGGGGTGTTCTCGGCCCGGTAAGCGGCGATGATGCCCGACCGCGAAGCGATCTCCAGACCGAAATCGTAGAGTCCCTTGTCGTTGCGCGCGAGCGACAGCGCGCGGATCATGGCGACGAAATCCGCCACCTTGCGGGCGATGGTCCGCTGCACGGGGTCGGCGGCGGGTTCGGCGACCAGCGCATCGACCGCCTCCCACATCGACTGCCCCCGCTCGGCGGCCAGCTGCGCGATGCGCTGCACGGTGGTGTCGCCGATGCCGCGGGCCGGATAGTTGACGATGCGTTTGAACGCCTCGTCGTCGCGGGGATTGATGACCAGCCGGATGTAGGCCATCAGGTCCTTGATCTCCTTGTGGTCGTAGAACGACGAACCTTTGTAGATGCGGTAGGGGATGCCACGGCGGCGGAGATTGTCCTCCAGCACGGCCGACTGGTTGTTGGTGCGGTAGAGAATCACCGCCTCCGACCAGTCGTCGTCCGCGGCGCGGACCTTGTCGCGCAGGTCCGTGACGACCATCTCAGCCTCCTCGCGGTCGGTGTAGGCTTTCAGAATGCGAATCTTCTCGCCCACGTCACCGTCCGAGAAGCAGTGCTTCTCCATGCGCTTCGAGTTGCGGGCGATCACCGAATTGGCCGCATCGACGATCGTGCGCGTCGAACGGTAGTTCTGCTCCAGTTTGAAGACCATCGCCGAGGGGTAGTCCTTCTTGAACGAAAGGATGTTCTCGATCTTGGCCCCGCGGAACGAGTAGATCGACTGCGCGTCGTCGCCCACGACGCAGACCTTCGAATGGGTCTGCGAAAGGCGGCGGATGATCGTGTACTGCGCATAGTTGGTGTCCTGATACTCGTCCACCAGAATATAGCGGAACTGCTCCTGGTAGCGGGCCAGCACGTCGGGGCAGTCGCGCAGCAGGATATTGGTTTGCAAAAGCAAATCATCGAAGTCCATCGCGCCGTTGCGCTTGCAGTGCTGGCAGTAGATGTTGTAGATGTTGCCGAATTCGGGAATCTGCGCCTGCCGGTCCTCGGTGGCGTAGACCGAGTTGGCGAGGTAGGCGCCGGGCGTCACGAGGCAGTTCTTGGCGTAGGAGATGCGCGAAGCCAGCACGTTGGGCTTGTACTTCTCGTCCGGAAGGTTCAGTTCGCGGACGATGGTCTTGATGAGGTTCTTGGAGTCCGAGGGTTCGTAGATCGTGAACGAATCGGTGAAGCCGATCCGCTCGGCGTTCTCCCGCAGGATGCGCGAAAAGACCGAGTGGAACGTGCCCATGCGGATATAGCGGCTGCGGTTGTCGGGCAGCATCTGCGCGATGCGTTCACGCATCGACTCGGCGGCCTTGTTCGTGAAGGTCAGGGCCAGGATGTTGAACGGCGCCACGCCCTGCTCGATCATGTAGGCGATGCGCGAGGTGAGCACGCGGGTCTTGCCCGAACCGGCTCCCGCGATGATGAGCGAGGGAGCGTCGTAGTTCACGACGGCATCGTACTGGGCGGGGTTCAGACCCCGTAATATGGGTGATTCGTTGGATTCCATGCCCGCAAAGTTAATAAGAAATGAGCAAGAATTTTCCAAAGAAAATAATATCTTTGCATTGCGAACGTTAAAAGGTTAACTCCGACAATACTACAACAAGCATAAAACAATGAGCGAAGTCATCAACATCAAAGAACTCAACGAGCGCATCGAACGCGAAAGCGTCTTCGTCGATACGCTCCGCACCGAAATGGGCAAGGTCATCGTGGGACAGAGCCATCTGGTGGACACCCTGCTGATCGGTCTGCTGTCCAACGGCCACATTCTGCTCGAAGGCGTGCCGGGACTGGCCAAGACGCTGGCCATCACCACGCTCGCCAAAGCCGTCGATGCCGGATTCTCGCGCATCCAGTTCACCCCCGACCTGCTGCCCGCCGACCTGATCGGTACGCTGATCTACTCGCAGAAGAACGAGGATTTCGTCGTCCGCAAAGGCCCCATCTTCGCCAACTTCGTTCTCGCGGACGAAATCAACCGCTCCCCGGCCAAGGTGCAGTCGGCGCTGCTCGAAGCCATGCAGGAGCGTCAGGTGACCATCGGCGACAACACCTACCCGCTGCCCCAGCCCTTCCTCGTGCTGGCCACGCAGAACCCCCTGGAGCAGGAGGGAACCTACCCGCTGCCCGAGGCGCAGGTGGACCGTTTCATGCTCAAGGCCAAAATCTCCTACCCCAAGAAGCAGGAGGAGCGCGACATCGTGCGCATGAACCTCTCGGGAGCCGGCATGCCCCAGGTGAGTAAGGTCATCACGCCCGACGACATCGTCAAGGCCCGCAAGGTGGTCGAGGACGTTTACATGGACGAGAAAATCGAGAAATACATCATCGACATCATCTTCGCCACGCGCGAACCCGCGGAGTACAACCTCCAGAAGCTCCAGAACCTGATCGCCTACGGCGGTTCGCCCCGTGCGTCGATCTCGCTGGCCAAGGCCGCCCGCGCCTACGCCTTCATCCGCCGCCGCGGCTACGTCATCCCCGAAGACGTGCGCGCCGTCTGCCACGACGTGCTGCGCCACCGCATCGGCCTGACGTACGAAGCCGAGGCCGAGAACATCACCACCGAAGAGATCATCACCGACATCCTCAACAACGTAATCGTACCCTAACGATGCAGGAGACCGAGAACGATATTCTCAGACGCGTCCGCAAGATCGAGATCAAGACCCGCGGTCTTTCGAACGAGATCTTCGCCGGAAAGTACCACACGGCTTTCCGCGGGCGGGGCATGTCGTTTTCCGAAGTGCGGGAGTACCGGGCCGGCGACGACGTGCGCGACATCGACTGGAACGTCACGGCCCGTTCGCGCAAACCCCACATCAAGGTCTACGAGGAGGAACGCGAGCTGACGATGATGCTGCTGGTCGATGTGTCGGCCTCGCGCATGTTCGGATCGACCGACCGGCTGAAAAAGAACATCATCACCGAGATCGCCGCCGTGCTGGCCTTCTCCGCCTCGCAGAACAACGACAAGGTCGGCTGCATCTTCTTCTCGGACCGGGTCGAGAAGTTCATCCCCCCGAAGAAGGGCCGCAGCCATATCCTCATGATAATCCGCGAACTGATCGGATTTCAGCCCGAATCGGCGGGCACGAAGCTCTCCGAGCCGGTGCGTTTCCTGACCAACGTCAACAAGAAACGCTGCACGACCTTCATCCTCTCGGATTTCATGGATTCGTCCGGCGACGAATCGGCGCTGGACGACGCCCTGAAAATCGCCGGGAGCAAACACGATCTGGTGGGCATCCGCGTCTACGATCCCCGCGAAACGGAGCTTCCGAACGTGGGCATCGTCGAACTGCTCGACGCCGAGAGCGGCCGCAAGGTATGGGTGGACACCGCCTCGCGGGCCGTGCGCGACCACTACGCCGCCTCGTGGCAGGAACGCAGCGAACGCATCGGCGCAACGCTCAAGCACAACCGCATCGACACGGCCGTGATCTCGACCGACGGCGACTATGTGGCCGAACTAATGAAACTGTTCAAACAGCGATGAAACGACTCTTTGCAATAGCGCTTCTTTTCACGGCCCTCGCCGCCCGGGCGCAGAACACGCCCACCGTCACGGCGCGCGTCGAGCCCGACAGCATCCTGATCGGCGACCGCTTCGACTACATCATCGACGTGGAAAAAGACCTGGTGCAGGTGGTGGAGTTCCCCGAGTTCGACCCCCGCGACGGCAAGATCGAACTGGTCGAAAACTGCCCCGTGGACACGCTCGAACGCGACGGACGCCGGCTGAAACTGCGCAAGCGCTACCGGCTGGCGGCTTTCGACGAAGGCAAGTACAACCTCGGCGCGGCGCAGGTGCTCTACGCCGACAAGAACATCCTCGACACGCTCCGCAGCCGCGATTCGGTCTATCTGGAGGTGGCGACGTTCCAGATCGACTCCACGTCGCAGTCGATCTACGACCTCAAACCGCAGAAGACCCTGCCGTTCCGCTTCCGCGAGATCAAGGGCTACGTGACGTGGGGCATCCTGATCCTGCTGATTCTGCTGGCCGGAGCCTATGCGCTCCAACGCTGGCTCGCCAGCCGCGGCAAGGGCTTCGGGGATCTCTTCAAACCCGCTCCGCCGCTGCCTCCGCACGTGGCGGCCATTCAGGCGCTCGAAGCGCTCCACCACCAGAAACTGTGGCAGAACAACCGTCACAAACAGTATTATTCGGGGCTGACGGACATCCTGCGCACCTACATCGCCGCCCGCTGGGGCTTCGGCGCCATGGAGATGACCTCCGACGAGATCATCGAAACCATGCGGCAGGAGGAGCTGCCCGACAAGGCGCGGATGGACCTCACGGCCATTCTACGGGACGCCGATCTGGTGAAGTTCGCCAAGGCGACGCCCGAGGCCGAGCAGAACGAAGCCGACTACCTGAAAGCCTACTATTTCGTCGAGGAGACGAAAGTAGCCGAAGAATCTCCGGCCGAGACCGAAGATTCCCCGGCAATTAAAAATGAAAAATGAAAAATTAAAAATGCATAGGCTTCTATACATTTTCCTGTTTCTCCTTACATCTGCCGGGGCTCAAGCCCAACAGATGCCCGAGCGTTCGCTGGTGCGCAAAGGCACCCGGCAGTACAACAAGGGCAACTACGAGCAGGCGATAAGCCGCTACGAGCAAGCCTTGCAGGCCGTTGCAGGACAGTTCGAGGCGACTTACGACCTCGGGAACGCTCTCTACAAGGCCGAGCGGTTCGACCGCGCCGAGCAGACCATGCAGCAGGCCGCGGCCGACTCGCTGCGCACGGACACGGAACGCGCCGAGGCGTTCTACAACCTCGGGAACGCCCAGTTCAAACAGCAGAAGTACAAGGAGGCGCTCGAAAGTTACAAGCAGTCGCTGCGTCTGAACCCCTCGGACATGGAGGCCAAATACAACTACGCCTACACAAAGCGTCTGCTCGACGAGAACAAGGACGGCGGCGGAGGCGGCAACGACGACAAGGATCAGAACAAGGACCAGAACCAGCAGAACAAAGATCGGAATCAGCAAAACCAGGATCAGCAGAATAAAGATCAGCAGAACAAGGATCAGAAAGGCGATCCGAAAGACCGGCAGGGCGACGGGAAACAGGACCCGCAGGATAACAAGGGCGACAAGGGCGACCAGCAGGGTCAGCCGACGCCTTCGGGCATTTCGCCGCAGGAGCAGCAACAGATGCTCGACGCCATCCAGGCCCAGGAGGACAAGACCCAGGAGAAGCTGAAGGAGAAACAGGGCGTGGTGGTACGAGGAAAGAAAAACTGGTAAAACGTAAATGATTATGCATTTTGCTTCGCCATATTACCTCTGGTTGCTGACGCTCCTCGTGCCGATGATCGGCTACTATGTCTGGCGCACGCTCCAGGGCGGGGCCGCGATCCGCATTTCGAGCGTCGCCGGCGTCGTGCGCGCCCCCAAAACCGTGCGCTACTACCTGCGCCACCTGCCGTTCGCGCTGCGTGCGGCGGCTTTCGCGCTGCTCGTAGTGGCGCTGGCGCGTCCGCAGGATGTCGAACAGAACGTCCGCACCAACACCGAGGGTATCGACATCATGCTGGCCATCGACGTGTCGGGGTCGATGCTGGCCCGCGACTTCAAACCCGACCGCATCACGGCCGCCAAGGAGGTGGCCGGGTCGTTCATCGCCGACCGCTACGGCGACCGCATCGGTCTGGTGGCGTTCGCCGGCGAAGCCTTCACGCAAAGCCCCCTGACCACCGACCAAAGCACCCTCCAGACCCTGCTGGCCCGCATCCGCAGCGGACTGATCGAGGACGGCACGGCCATCGGCAACGGACTGGCCACGGCGATCAACCGCCTGCGGGAGAGCGAAGCCAAATCGAAGGTCATCATCCTGCTGACCGACGGCGTGAACAACCGGGGCGAGATCGCGCCGCTCACGGCCGCGGAGATCGCCAAGGCGCAGGGCATCCGGGTCTACACGATCGGCGTGGGCACCGAAGGCATGGCCCCCTACCCGGCCATCGACATGTTCGGCAACATCACCTTCGTCAACCAGAAGGTCGAGATCGACGAAAAGACGCTGACGGCGATCTCCGACATGACCGGAGGCAAGTATTTCCGCGCCACGGACAAAGCCAAGCTGAAGGCCATTTACGACGAGATCAACCAGCTCGAAAAGAGCAAGGTCGAGGTGACCGAGCACGTCTCCTACCACGAACTGTACCTCGCATGGGTACTGGCGGCCCTGGGGCTGCTGCTGGCCGAATTCCTGCTGGCGAACCTCGTCCTGAAACGAATACCGTAAAAGATCATTTCCCATGTTCCGTTTCGCAAATCCGCAATATCTCTGGCTGCTGCTGGCCGTTCCGGCGCTCGTCGCGCTGTACGCGCTCGCCGCGCGCAGCCGCCGCAAACGGCTCGCACGCTTCGGAAATCCCGCCATCCTCGAAGAGCTGATGCCCGAGGTCTCGACCGGACGCACGGCTTTCAAGTTCATCCTCTTCTGCACCGCCGTCGCGCTGCTCGTGCTGGCCGCGGCGCGCCCGCAGTTCGGCTCGAAACTCCGCGAGGAGAAGGCGCAGGGAATCGAGATGATGCTCACCATCGACGTATCGAACTCGATGCTGGCCGAGGATTTCCAGCCCAACCGCCTCGAAAGGACCAAATACGCCATCGGCAAACTCTTCGAAGGGTTGCAGCAGGACCGCGTGGGACTGGTGGTCTTCGCAGGCGAACCGAAGGTGCAGCTGCCGATCACCTCCGACTACCGCATGGCCCGGGCCTTCGCCCGGCGGATCGACCCCTCGCTGGTGTCGGTGCAGGGAACGGCCATCGGCAAGGCGCTGGAACAGGCCCTGCTGTCGTTCTCGGGCGACACGGAGGAGAGCCACGGACGGGTCATCATCCTCATCACCGACGGCGAGAACCACGATGACGACGCCATCGCCGTCGCCGAGCGCGCCGCACAGATGGGCGTCAAGATCTTCACCATCGGCATCGGCACCCCCGAAGGCGCCCCGATCCAGATCGGCGGGGAGTTCATCAAGGACGAGACGGGCGAAATGGTCGTCTCGAAGCTCAACGAAGAGATGCTGGCCCGAATCGCCGACATCACGGGCGGCGCCTACGTGCGCTCGTCGAAACAGTCGATCGGCCTCGACGAGATCGTCAAGGCGATCAACGAGATGGAGCAGACCGAATTGTCGATGGTCCGCTTCGAGGAGTTCAACGAACAGTATCAATACCTGCTTATCGCTGCGCTGGTCCTGCTGCTGCTGGAGTTCCTCATGCTCGACCGCCGCAACCCGCTGCTGGCGCACCTGAACATCTTCCGCGAAAAATAACCCCGCGAAATGCGGAACGCACGCCGGATGAAGCGGATATTGCGAAATTTTTGCTTACCTTTGCCGCGGCAGGTCCGCTCTGTCGCTGCCGGCCGCAGGCCGGGAGAGGAAAGTCCGGGCAACGCAGAGCACCACGCAGGCTAACGACCTGACAGCCGTGAGGTTGTGGGAGCGTAACAGAGAACGACCGCCCGCAGGCGACTGCGGGTAAGGGTGAAAAGGCGGGGTAAGAGCCCACCGCGGGGGCAGCGATGTCGCCCGGCCGTACGTCCCGTGGGTTGCAAGACCGTGTATACCGGCAGTCAAGGGTTGCTCGCCCGATGCCGGGGGGTAGGTTGCTCGAGGCGGCAGGAGACTGCCGTCCCAGATAAATGACAGGGGCCCGGGGTTCGCCCCGGGAACAGAACCCGGCTTACAGGGCCTGCACGCACAAAGGCGCCGCACGATGCGGCGCCTTTTCGTTTCGGCGCAGGGAAATCACATCAGCCCCATGCGCTTGCGGGCGAAGGGCACGACCCACGCCGGGGCCTGCTGCTTCGACAACAGGTCGCGCATGTAGTCCATATAGGGCTCCGCATGGCGGAAATAACGGTACAAGCCCTCGCAGAGCGAATTCTTGCGGCAGCCGTCGGACCCCGTCTCGAAGCGGTGCTTCGGACACTCGCCCCGGCAAGCGAAGTAATATTTGCACCGCAGGCACTCAGCGGGCAGCGCATTGCGCTTGGCAAGGCCGAAATCCACCCGCTTGCGCGAACGGTAGATCTCCGACAACGGAGTTTCGCGGATATTGCCCAGTTTGTATTCGGGGTAGACGAAGTGGTCGCACGAATAAACGTCGCCGTTGTGCTCCACGACCAGCGCGTCGCCGCACGTCTCGCCCATCGAACAGACGCCCGGCTGCACGCCGCACCACTGGGCCAGCGTAGCGTCGAACATCTGCACGTAACAGCGCCCCACGTCGCTCACGACCCATTCGTCGAAGATGTCGCACAGGAACTGACCGTAACCCGCGGGCGTGACGGACCATTCGGCCAACCGAGCCCCCTCGCGGTCGGGCGACACGATCAGCGGACGGTGGAAGTCCGGTTTGTCGATGACATGCTCCACGGCGGGCAGGAACTGCATGTATTTGCTGTGCACCGTGTCGCGGAAGAAGCGGTAGATCTCCCCGCCGCGCCCCTCGCACAACCGGTTCACCACGCTCAGCGTATTGTACTCCACGCCGCTGCGCTGGAACATTCCGATCGTCTGCATCACCCGCTCGAAGGTGGGTTTGCCGCCCTTCGTCAGGCGGAAGGCGTCGTGAATGTCCTGCGGACCGTCGAGCGAAATGCCCACCAGAAAATTGTTCCCGGCGAAAAGGTCGCACCAAGCCTCATCGACCAACGTGCCGTTGGTCTGGAGGATGTTCTCGATCCGCTTGCCGTCGGCGTATTTTTGCTGGAAGTCCATCGCCCGGCGGTAGAAATCCACCCCCAGCAGCAGCGGCTCGCCGCCGTGCCAGCAGAACTGCACCGTATCGACATCGTTGGCCTCGATATACTGCCGGACGTAAAGTTCCAGCAGCTCGTCGCTCATCACGGCCTGCCGGCCGCCGTACTGCACGGCCTTGTCCAGATAGTAACAGTAATGGCAGTCGAGGTTGCACGCCGAACCGGCAGGCTTGAGCATCGTCGAAAAGGCGACCGGACCCGCCTGTTTCTCAGCGTCGCGGAAGGTGAAAATGTCCTTGTTTTTCATGTCAAGGTTCCGAAATTTACGAATGAAACGGACCGGGGTTCGCAATTATTTCGACAAATATAGCGATTTGCAGAACCGCATCCTAATTTTCCATAAAAATACGGAAACGGCAGGACAATCGGGACCATTTTATGGTCAAAATTCATCGAACGGCGTCCCAATATGCCATAAACATCCGAAAAAAGAGGGACCGAAAGATCTAAATCGCTATCTTTGGCAACCGAACCCCTCCTTAATCCGATGAACCCGGGAAAGACATTGCCGCTCTTGCTGTTCTGCCTGCTCTGCGCCGCGACCGCCGCGGCACAGTCCGTCACCGTGCGTTTCCGGGTCGCCGACCGCGCGACGCGCGATGCGGTGGTGGGTGCCGTCGCCGAACTGCGAAGCCGCACGGACACCGCGGCCGCAGCCCTCTACACCACCTCGGACATCGACGGCCGGGGACTCTTCCCCCGTGTGCCGCGAGGCGAATACCGTCTGACCGTCACTTCGCTGGGCTACGACTCGCTGCGCACCGACCTGCGGGTCGGAACGACCGCCGTGACGCTCGATTCGCTGTGGCTCGCACCCCGCGCCGAAACCATCGACGACGTGGTGGTCGAGGTTCCGGCGCTCCGGTCGTCGGTCCGCGGCGACACGCTCTCCTACCGCGCCTCGGCCTACAAGGTGGCGTTCGGGTCGGACGCCGGCTCGCTGATCTCGAAAATGCCCGGACTGGAGATCGCCGACGGGGCGATCGAGGCGCAGGGCCGCAGCGTGCAGCGCGTCTATGTCGATGGACGCGAATTTTTCGGCAACGACGTGATGTCGGCCGTGCGCAACATCCCGGCCGACATGATCGAGAGCATCGACATCTACAACACGCAGAGCGACCAGTCGGAATTCACGGGCGTGGACACCGGCGAAGGGGTCACGGCGCTGAACATCGTGACGCTGCCCGACAAGCGGCGGGGCGCTTTCGGCCGCGTGTTCGGGGCCTACGGCATCCCGGACAAATACATCGGCGGAGGCAACGTCAACATCTTCAACAACGACCGCCGGATCTCGGTGATCGGTCTGGTGAACAACGTCAGCCGCCAGAACTTCTCGTTCGAGGACATCCTCGGAACCACCGAGGAGGCGGGTTCCCGGACCTCGAACAAGAACTTCATGGTGCGCCCGCTGGACGGCATCTCGACCGTGCAGGCCATCGGAATCAATTACAGCGACGACTGGGGCAAGAAAGGCAAGGTCACGGCCAGCTACTTCTTCAACCGCACCGACAACCGCAACACCAGCCGCAGCGACAAGCAGACCTTCACCGCATCGGACAAGCTGGTGCTCTACACCGACGAGAACCGTTCGAAAGCGCTCAACCTCAACCACCGTTTCAATTCGCGCATCGACTACCGGTTTTCGGAGCGCCATTCGATGATGATGCGCACGTCGTTCAGCTTGCAGGACAACGACTCGCGCAACGAACTCCTGAGCCGCACGGACAACAAGTTCTCCGACGACGACATCCGCTTCGTCAACCGCCGCCGCAACTTCGGACTGAGCGACAGCAAGGGATTCAACGTCTCGAACAGCCTGATCTACCGCTACCGCCTGCCGGGCAAAAAGTCGCACAACCTCACGTTCGGCCTCGGGGGCGCCTACCGCTCCTACGAGCAGTTCAGCTTCCCGCGGCAGTACACCTTCCGCGACCCCGACGACATCGAGTGCGACACCGCGGACTACTCCTCGCGCAACGTCACGCGCACCGACCGCGACCAGCCGGGCTACGACGTGAGCGGCAGCGCGAGCTACACCCGGGCGCTCTCGAAGCGGTCGCGCCTGAGCCTCGAATACCGCATCAACTACACCGACAACAGCGTGGACCGCAGCACGTTCGTGCTCACCAAGGAGAACGTGTTTCCGGACGAACGCAGCCCGAAGCAGTCCACGGAGTACGACTATGCGTTCCTGACCCACCGCGTCGGCAGCACCTACCAGTACTATTTCAAGAAGACGAAGGTCGCGGCGACGCTCTACTACCAGCACGCCGAATTCGACAGCGACTACGCCTTTCCCTACCGCCAGAAGACCGGCGCGTCGTTCGACAACCTGACCTACAACGTGGTGTCGAACATCAGTGTTTCGCGCAACAACACCCTGAAATTCACGGCCGTGGGCCGCACGTCGAATCCCCGCGCCACCGACCTGCAAGGCATCGTCAACACCACCAACCGCCAGAACGTCTTCGCCGGAAACCCCCGTCTCGACCCGGTCTACACCCACCGGCTGACGGGGCAGTACATCCGCACCAGCCCCAAACGGGGCCGCACGTTCACCGTCTCGGCCGAGGCGGCGATCAGCCCCAACACCATCACCGACTCGCTGGTGATCGACACGCCGGATTTCGTCATCGACGACGAAGGGACGCTGCTGGGCGAGGGCAACCAGTTCACCAAGCCGGTGAACCTCCCGGGATACTGGAGCCTGCGCGCCAGCGTCAACTACGGCATGCCGGTGCGGTGGCTGCGTTCGAACCTCAATTTCCGGGCGGGGGTCTCGACGGGGCGCATCCCGAGCATCATCAACGGCGAGCGCAACGAACTGTCGAACAGCTCCTACAACGCCGGGTTGGTGCTGGGCAGCAACATCTCGGAAAGCGTCGATTTCCGCGTCAGCTACACGGGGCGCTACAACGTGAGCAAGAGCACGTCGCACGTCCGCACGCTGGACAACACCTATTTCAGCCAGACCGCCCGGGCCGAAGCCACGTTCGTGGCGTGGAAACGCCTCGTCGTGCGCGCCAACGCCGACTACAACTACTACAAGGGCATCACGGACACGTTCCTCGAAGAGCGGCTGATCTGCAACGCCCTGCTGGGCGTGAAACTCTTCCGCAACCGGCTGGGCGAGGTGAGCGTCGGGGTGAACGACCTGCTGGACCAGAACGGCACGACCTTCCGCCGCACGGTGACGGGCACCACGCTGCGCAACGTGACGAACCTCGGCGTCGGCCGCTACGTCTCGTTCCAGTTCACCTACAACCTGCGCCTCTTCCGCCGCCAGAGCAACGCCGTAATGGATGCCCTGCAAGGCAAATAATCCACAGTCAGGAGGCCGTGCCCCGGTGTCCGAATCCACTTTTTTGCGGACGGATTGTGCGATTGAAGCAGAAATTGCTATCTTGCATCGCATAACCGCTCTTTTCCGCCTGACTTGACACGCTTCATCCTGCTGCTTATCGCCATCGCCGGCCTCTCCGGCCCGATCTCCGCACGCACCGTGCGGAGCGGAACGCCGCAGGTATACCGCAGCTACCGCCCTGCACGGGTCACGATCGCCGTCGAGGACAAGGAGACGAAGGACCCGCTGATCGGAGCCACGATCGCGATCATGAGCGGCGCAGACACGCTGCGGGGCACCACCTCCAAAAAGGATTTCTACCGCACGCTGGCCGTCTACGAGTGCGACCGCATCTTCCGCGACTCGGTCGATCTGGAGGTCGCCTACCTCGGGTACAAACCCTACAAGAAACGGTTCGCCGCGACCGAGTTCCAAAGCCGCATCGAGGTCGGAATGGAGGTCGATGAACAGTCGATCGCCCAGGTCGTGGTCGTGGGCAAGCGGGTCGCCATGGTCTTCAAGGGCGACACCATGATCTACAATGCCGGAGCATTCAAAACGATGGCCGACGACCGCTTCGAGGAGCTGTTGAAACAGCTTCCGGGGGTCGAGGTCCGGGACAACAAGATCCTCGCCGGCGGCGAGGAGGTCAAACGGGTGCTGATCGACGGCAAAAACCTCTTCGGCAACAAATCCCAGTACGCGCTGACCGACCTCGAAGCCTCGGATGTCAAGAGCGTGCGGGTCTACGAAGAACTGAGCCCCGAGGCCAAGCGGCTGGGCAACACCACGGCCCGGAAAGAGAAGGTGATGAACGTCGAGACCAAATCGAAACGCAGCGTCCTTCAGGGCGGCAGTCTGGAAGCCTCGGTCGGCGCGAGCCTCGAAAAGGACTACTCCGGGCGTCGTGAGATCCGCCATTCGGAGGCCGGAACCTACTACCGCAACAGCGAAAAAGGCAACTGGCGGATCGAAACCTCCAACCTGAAGGACGACAACTCCCGGGCGGAGAGCGCTTCGTTCGATTCGAAACTCACGCCGACGAAGCAGACCGACGCCCAGGCGGAGTACACCTACCGCCGCGGCGACTCGACCTCGGTTTCGACCGCGGTCGGTTTCCAGCGCCGCCGCCAGAGCCGCATCTCCCGCTCGATGACGGAGTATTTCCCGACCGACGATTATGCCCTGCGCACCGAGGAGAACTCCGGGGAGTCCCTCTCCAAAGCCCTCTCGGCGAATCTCTCCAACCTGACAAGCGTCCGGCGCGGAAAAAATTCTTTTTTCGCCATGACGGACTTCTCGTTCGACAACAATTCGTCGCTGAGCCGCAACTCCACCTCCCAGCGTATCGACGACGACGAGACCCGCACACTCCTCAACAACGACTCCGACAACCGGAATCTCAGTTTCAACATCCGACTCAACTATTACATTTCCCTCTCCGAAAAATCGTCGCTGTCGTTCTGGGTCAACGGCGATTACGGCACGCAGGACCAGGACGGCTGGCAGATCGACACGGCGGCCTCGGTGCAGGGCCTGCAAGTCAAACTGCGCAACAACGGCGACGGTCTCAGGTACAGCTACGAAACATCGGTCGATTACGGCTACAAGATCGGGGAGAATCTCCGGTTCTCGGCCGCCTACTCCTTCAAGCGCAGCTACGACCGCTCGAAGATGCTGTCCGTGGATTTTCTCGACGATCCGCAGGGAACGCTGGACCCCGTGAACTCCTACAACTACACGAACGACAGCTATTCGCACAGCCTGCAAGCCGGCCTGAATTACAGCCGCGACGGACTCTGGATCATAGGCACCCTCACGGGAGTGGTCTATCAGATCGCCCGCAGCGAACGCTTTCCGGAGAAGGAACGCTTCCCGAGGCAGTTCTACCAGCTGAATCCCTGGTTCAGCCTTATGGCCGGCCAATCCAAAAGGCGGTTCACCCTCAACATCAGCTCCTTTTCGCAGATGATCCCGACCGAATCGCTGCGCTCGACGATCGACGCCACGAACCCCCTCTCGCTGCGGGCCGGAAACCCCGGTCTCAAACTGCCGAACGACATGGCGTTGCTGGCAAGAATCTCTTTCAACAACGCACCGAAGGCGCGGACCTTCTCGATCGGGCTCAACGGCGGGTACACCTTCAACTACATCGCCTCGCAACGCATCCTGTTCCTCGAAGAGACCTACCTCCCCCAGTACGATTACACGGCCCGGAAGGGTGCGCAGCTCTCGACGCAGACCAACGTCGGAGGGTGTTACAAACTCGGCGGATCGGCCGATTTCTCCCAACAGATCGCCTCGCTGCGCTCGACGGTGAACGCCGGGATCAACTACAATTTCCAGCAGACCCCCTATTTCCTCGACGAGACGCTCTGCCACTCGGGCCGCCATGCGCTCTCGTTCCGCGCCGGCTTCGAATCGGGCTTTTCGAGCAAGGTCAAAATCGCCGTCTCCTCCGTGACCTCGATGAGCTCCTACTCCACGCAGAACAGCACCACGCAGGACCTGCGCGAAACGGTCCGCACCCGGCTGGACCTGCGCTTCGGAAAGTATTTCGCCTCCGTGGCGAACGCCTACGAATTCTACTGCAACAGCAATTCGCATACGCTCACGCGCCACAACGTGATCCTCAACGCCGCGGCGGGCCGCAAGTTCGGCAAGGAGAACCGGCTGGGACTTTCGGTGGGCGTCATCGACATCCTCAACCGTCCGGACTATGCTTCGACGGTGTTCGAAACCGACTACATGCGCACCTCCTCGATCTCCTACCTGGGCCGTTACGGCTATCTGCGCATCGCGTACACATTCTGAACGAAACGGAACCGAAATGCGAACGAGTTTCGGATTATTTCGGGTATTTTCACATATTTTTGTAACTTTGGAGTCGTAACGACATTTATAGACCCCAACCCATGATGAAACGACTGCTAACCATCCTCTCCGCCGCGCTGACCGCAGGCGCGGTGTCCGCCGCTGCCCCGCAGCAGCTCATCGACATCCGCACCGACGACGTATCGATCGTGCTCGCCGCCCGTCCGGACGGAGAGGTTCATTTCCGCCACTTCGGAAGCCGCATCGACGACCCCTCTCCGCTGGCCGACTACAAGAGCTCCCGCCGTGCCGACCACGGAACCGACGACCTGGCCTGCCCCGCGATGGGCGGGCGGAATTTCCGCGAACCGGCCCTGCGCATCACCCACGCCGACGGGGATATGAACACCGATTTGCGCTACGTGTCGCACTCGTCACGGCAGCTGGCCGATCCCAACGTCACCGAGACGGTCGTGAAGATGACCGACTGCTGTCAGGCGCTGGATGTCGAACTGGTCTTCACGGCCTACGCCCGGGAGAACGTCATCACCACGCACACGGTGATCCGCAACCGCGAGGAGGGTCCCGTCACGCTCCACAGCTTCTATTCCTCGGCCGTGACGCTGAAATCCGACAAATACCTGCTGACGCACCTCTACGGCGCCTGGGCGCGCGAAGCGCAGGTCGATCACACGCTGCTGACCCACGGGTCGAAAAGCATCGAGTCGATGCGCGAGGTGCGCACCACCCACACCGAAAATCCCGCCTTCATGCTCACGCTGGGCAGCGGATCGTTCAGCGAGAACTGCGGCGAGGTCATCGCCGGGGCGCTGGCGTGGAGCGGGAATTTCCGGCTCAACTTCGAGGTGGACGAATACGACGTGCTGACCGTGCTGGCCGGGGCCAACCCCAACGGCTCGGAATACCGGCTGCGCCCGGGCGAATCGTTCACCACGCCGGAGATGATCTACACCCACTCGCTGCGCGGCGCAGGAGGCGCCTCGCGCAACCTCCACGACTGGGGGCGCAACTACGGCGTCTACCACGCCGAACGGGTGGTCCCGACGCTGCTCAACAGCTGGGAAGGGGCCTATTTCGACTTCGACGCCAAGGTGCTGAAACAGATGATCGACGACGCGGCCTCGATGGGGCTCGAAATGTTCGTGCTCGACGACGGATGGTTCGGCAACAAATATCCGCGCAACGCCGCCAACGCCGGACTGGGCGACTGGCAGGTCAACCGGAAGAAACTCCCGGCAGGCATCGACGACATCGCCTCGTACGCACACCGCAAGGGGCTGAAATTCGGCATCTGGATCGAACCCGAAATGGTCAACCCCAAGAGCGAACTGGCCGAGAGGCATCCCGACTGGATCGTGCGCCCGCCGAAGCGCGAAGCGCCCGAAACCCGCAGACAATGGCTGCTGGACCTCTCGAACCCCGCCGTGCAGGACTTCGTCTTCGAGACGTTCGACAACACGATGAAGCTCTCGGACAAGATCGACTACATCAAGTGGGACGCCAACCGCAACGCCAACAACGTGGGTTCGGCCTACCTCCCCGCCGACGAACAGTCGCACTTCTGGATCGACTACGCGCAGGGATTCTATAAGGTGATGGAGCGCATCCGCGCCAAGTATCCCGACGTGCTGATCCAAGCCTGCGCTTCGGGCGGCGGCCGCGTGGAGTACGGGGCGCTGCGGTATTTCGACGAGTTCTGGACCAGCGACAACACCGAAGCGTTGTCGAGGGCCCGCATCCAGTACGGCACGAGCCTCTTCTATCCGGCCGTGGCGATGGGTTCGCACGTCTCGGCCGTGCCCAACCACCAGACGGGCAACGTCACGCCGATCAAGTTCCGCTTCGACATGGCCTGCGCCGGACGCCTCGGCATGGAGCTCCAGCCCAAGCAGATGACCGACGCCGAGAAGGAGTTCGCGCGCCGCGCCATCGCCAGCTACAAGGAGTACCGCGACATCGTGATGCAAGGCGACCTCTACCGCATCGGCACGCCCTACGACGAGAACGGATGCTACGGCGTGCTGTACGTCGCCAAGGACAAGCGGCAGGCCGTGCTGTTCGCTTACAGCCTGCGTTACCAGGGGCGTTCGCTGATCCCGAAATTCCGCCTCGACGGACTCGACCCCAAGACGGGATACACCGTGCGGGAGCTGAACGTCGATAAACCCCGCTTCTGGTTCGACGGAAAGACCCTCAGCGGAGAACTGCTCATGAACGCCGGCATCAATCCCCATCTGTCGAAGATATACGACAGCGCAGTATTCATCCTGAAAGCCAAGTGACGGGTCCATGAAACTGCGGAAGCCCATATTCCTGCTCCGAAGCCTGCTGTTGTCCGGCATGGCCGTGCTGACCGCCTGCGGCCGGAACGACACCGCCACGCTCGAAGGAGAATTGGACTATATGATCAGGAACAAGCGGCTTTTCGACGAAAAGAAGGAGGAGCGCATCGACGGATTCCGGCGGATGCTGTGTATGACCAGACTGACCCCAGAGCAGGAGTACGCGATCAACGACAGTCTCAGCGAAGTTTTCTACAAATACCGGCTCGACTCCGCCATCCGCTACGGAGAACGCAATCTGGAACTCGCCCGCCGGCTCGGCGACCGGGAGCGCTGCGCCTCCGCCGCAATCCGGCTCGCGCGATTCTACTCCTCCCGCGGCGCCTGCATCGAGGCCCGGCAGCTGCTCGACTCGATCCGCAGGGAGCTGCCTCCCGGCTTTCTCGAACTCTATTACCGGACCTACATCTTCTTCTACGACTGCTACGGGGTCTTCTCCGGCTCCAGCCGGCCGACGAACAACCGGGCGGTTTACCGGGATTCGCTCCGGCGGCATCTCGGAATCCCGGCCAATACGTCCGAAACCAGGGAGCAGGCCGAACAACGGCTGCTGAACCAACTCACGCAGATACCGCCCGGAACCCCCGATTATGCCATGATCGCCAACTCCCTGGGCAGCCACTACCGGGCGAACGGCGACGACTGGCTGGCGAAAAAATATTACACCCTCTCGGCGATCGCCGACATTCAGAACGCCACGAAGGAGAACGACGCGATACTCTCCCTGGCGAAAGTCTACTTCGATCACAAGGATTATTCGAGGGCCTACAAATACACCCAGTCGGCCCTCGAAGACGCCCTTTGCAGCAACATGCAGTTCCGGATCGTGCGGATGACGGAACTCGCCTCGATCATCATCGCCTCGCACCAGGACAAAGAGGCCAAAACCAAGGTCAAACTGCAACACTATCTGATCCTGATCAGCGTCCTTTCGGCGGTGCTCATCCTGCTGTTCGTATTCGTCTACAAGCAGGTGAGGAAGCTCTCGCGGGTGCGGAAAGAGCTCTCGGGGACCAATGCCGAACTCGCCCGGCTCAACATCGAGCTGAACGAGATCAACGAACAGCTCTCCGACGCCAACGCCGTCAAGGTGCAGTACATCGCCCGCTTCTTCGACCTCTGCTCGATGTACATCGACAAGATGGACAACTACCGCAAGTCGCTGAAAAAACTGGCGCAGGAGCGGCAGCCCGACGAACTCTACCGCCGGCTGAAATCGACCTCCATGCTCGAAAACGAGCAGGAGGAGCTTTTCCGGAATTTCGACGAAATCTTCCTGAACCTCTACCCGACCTTCATCGAGGAGTTCAACGAACTGCTGGTCGAGAGCGAGCGGATCACGCCGAAATCCGGGGATCTGCTGAACAAGGAGCTGCGCATCTACGCCCTGATCCGGTTGGGCATCACCGACAGCGTAAGGATCGCATCGTTTCTGCGCTGTTCGCTGAGCACGGTCTATAATTACCGGACCCGGATGAGAAACCGGGCCGCCGCCTCGCGGGAGGATTTCGAAAAAAAGGTCATGAAAATCGGAGGCATACACAGAAACGACGCGTGAAAAGTTACAGAATCACTACATTTTTTCGGCCCTTCCGGAATATCAACCGGCTGAAAAATAGTAATATAAACAAAAACAGGCACTACATTTTCAGGTATAGTTTTCCGAACCGATATTTATAAAGGCTATTTTTGTAAAGCAGACCGCCGATCTCGGGATTCGGGGGATTCTGCCGAGTTAATCAACCTTTACCAAACTACAAATGAACCCCATCAGAATCGGTTTGATCGGCCTCGGCCGAATGGGAGGATTTTTCCTCGAAGAACTCCGGAAGAGCGAAAAATGGGAGGTCGCCAGCATCTGCGACATATCGCCCGAATCGCGCGCCCGGGCCCGGGAACTCGCCCCGGAGGCGAAAGTGATCGCCGACGAACAGGAAATCTTCGACGACCCCACCATACAGGCCGTGGGACTGTTCGCCCTGGCCGACTCGCGGAAATCGCAGATCGAAAAGGCTTTCGCCAGCGGAAAACACGTCATTGCCGAAAAACCCATTTCCGACAACGTCGAAAACGAATGGAAAGCCGTGGAACTGGCCGAAAACACGCCGCTCTTCTCCACGGTCAACCTCTATCTGCGCAACTCCTGGTATCACAATACGATCAAGGATTTCATCGCCCAGGGCGAGATCGGCGAACTGGCCATCATCCGGGTCTGCCACATGACCCCGGGACTGGCCCCCGGCGAAGGGCACGAGTTCGAAGGCCCGGCATTCCACGACTGCGGCATGCACTACGTGGACATCGCGCGCTGGTATGCCGGTTCGGAGTTCAAGACCTGGAACGCCCAGGCCGTGCGGATGTGGAACTACAAGGAGCCGTGGTGGCTCCAATGCCACGGCACGTTCGAGAACGGCGTGGTGTTCGACATCACCCAGGGGCACGTCTACGGACAGCTGGCCAAGGACCAGACGCACAACTCCTACATAGACATCATCGGCACGAAGGGCATCGCCCGCATGACCCACGACTTCAAGACCGCGATCGTCGAACTCCACGGCGTGACGCAAACCCACCGGCTCATACAGCCCTACGGCGGCAAAAACATCGACGTGCTGTGCAAACTCTTCGCCGAGTCGATCGAAACGGGCCGCCGCAGCGCGTCGCTCCCCACGTTCCGCGATGCGGCGAAGGCTTCGGAATACGCCTGGCGGTTCCTGCAGGACGCCCGCAAACACGACCTGCCGGCCATCGGCGAGCTGGAGACGCTCCGGCAGATCCACGAACGCCGCCGCACGATGAAAAACGGATACGGCCTGCTCCGCAAACATGCCTGAACGACAAACGACAAGATCTGATTAAACCTCTAAAAAACTATCGACCATGAACAATCCACTATTTTTCGGCAACCTGGGTGCCGGCGAGATCATCGTCATCGCGCTCATCGTCCTGCTGCTTTTCGGCGGTAAAAAGATCCCCGAGCTCATGAAGGGAATCGGAAAGGGCGTCCGGAGCTTCAAGGAGGGGATGAACAATATCGAAAAGGATATCGAAAATCCCGACCCGGACCCCAAAGACAAGACCAATCACTAATCCAACCTTAAAATCTCTGAAACGATGTCAAACGAAATGTCGAGAAGAAAGTTCCTGAAAACAGGAGCTGCCGCCGCACTCGGTCTGGCGGTCGTGCCCAGCACGGTGTTAGGTAAAAAATTCGGCCACACCGCCCCCAGCGACAAGCTCAACATCCTGGGCGTGGGTATCGGAGGCCGCGGCGCCTCGGTGCTGAAAGGGCTCGAAAGCCAGAACATCATCGGCCTGTGCGACGTGGACTGGAAATACGCCGACCACGTGTTCAAGCGCTACCCGGCAGCCAAGAAGTACAACGACTACCGCAAGATGTACGACGAACTGCTCAAATCGGCCGACGCCGTAATGGTCGCCACGGCCGACCACACGCACGCCATCATCGCCGCCGACGCCATCACGGCCGGCAAGCACGTCTACGTCGAAAAGCCGCTGACCCACACCGTCTACGAATCGCGCCTGCTGACCAAACTGGCCGACAAGCACAAGGTAGCCACCCAGATGGGCAACCAGGGAGCTTCGGGCGAGGGCGTCCGCAAGGTCTGCGAATGGATCTGGAACGGCGAGATCGGCGAGGTGCGCAAGGTGGAGACCTTCACCGACCGTCCGATCTGGCCGCAGGGACTGGCCCGTCCCGAGAACGACGAGCGCATTCCGAAGACGATGAACTGGGACGC
Organism: Alistipes senegalensis JC50; assembly: GCF_025145645.1. Taxonomy (NCBI): domain Bacteria; kingdom Pseudomonadati; phylum Bacteroidota; class Bacteroidia; order Bacteroidales; family Rikenellaceae; genus Alistipes; species Alistipes senegalensis. Next base: position 1,620,491 of record NZ_CP102252.1, read on the forward strand.
CTTCATCGGTCCGGCCCCCTACCGGCCCTACAACTCGATCTATACGCCGTGGAACTTCCGCGGATGGTGGGACTTCGGCACCGGCGCCCTGGGCGACATGGCCTGCCACATCCTGCATCCGGTGTTCAAGGCCCTGAAGCTGGGCTCCCCGACCAAGGTTCAGGGCAGCTCGACGCTGCTTCTGAACGAATCCGCCCCCATGGCGCAGCGGGTGAAGTTCGTCTTCCCGGCCCGCGACAACATGCCGAAGGTGGCCATGCCGGAGGTCGAAGTGCACTGGTACGACGGCGGTCTGATGCCGGAGCGTCCCGAAGGGCTGCCCGCAGGCAAGGACCTGAACATGAGCGGCGGCGGCGCGATCTTCTACGGCACGAAGGATACGCTGATCTGCGGATGCTACGGCAAGGACCCCTACCTGGTTTCGGGCCGCGTGCCCGAGGCTCCGAAGGTGCTGCGCGAGATCACCGAATCGCACCAGATGGACTGGGTGCGCGCCTGCAAGGAGGACCCCGAATACCGCACGCCGAGCGCCTCGGACTTCAGCGAGGCCGGACCGTTCAACGAGATGGTCGTCATGGGCGTACTGGCCGTGCGTCTGCAAAGCCTCAACCGGGAGCTCGAATGGGACGGTGAAAACATGCGTTTCACGAACATTCCCGACGATGCCATGATCAAGACGGTCATCAAGGACGGTTTCCACATCAAGGACGGACACCCGACCTTCGACAAGACCTGGACCGATCCGGTCAACGCGCAGCAGTTCGCGCAGGAACTCATCAAACACACCTACCGCGACGGTTGGAAACTGCCCGACATGCCGCGCTGAACAAATTCGTAAAACCTAAAAAAACAGAAAGAATATGAAAAAGACTCTTTTATTCTCGGCTTGCGTGGCGCTGACCGCGTCACTCGTATCGTGCGGAGGCCCCGGCGGCAAAGCGAAGACGGCCGGCGACGCTTCGGCCAAGGCGGAAAGCGAAACGCCCGCAGTTCCCGAATACACCGTCGTGGACAACGCGCAGGTGGACCTCGCGTCGTTCCCGCAGGACAAGGACGGCTACTACGTGATCTTCGACGGCAAGACGCTCAACGGCTGGCGCGGCTACGGCAAGGAGAACGTTCCTTCGCGCTGGACGATCGACGACGGCGCCATCAAGTTCAACGGCTCGGGCGGCGGCGAAGCCCAGACGGGCGAGGGCGGCGACCTGATCTTCGCCAAGAAGTTCAAGAACTTCGAACTGGAGATGGAGTGGAAGGTTTCGAAGGGCGGCAACTCGGGCATCTTCTACCTGGCCCAGGAGGTTACAACCCAGAAGGACGGCAAGACCAAATACGAGCCGATCTACATCTCGTGCCCCGAGTACCAGGTGCTCGACAATGCGAACCACCCCGACGCCAAACTGGGCGTTGACGGCAACCGCCAGTCGGCATCGCTCTACGACATGATCCCGGCCGTTCCGCAGAACCAGAAGCCCTTCGGCGAGTGGAACAAGGCCAAGATCATGGTTTACAAAGGCACGGTCGTACACGGACAGAACGACCAGAACGTCGTGGAGTACCACCTCTGGACGCCCCAGTGGACCGAGATGCTGGAGAACAGCAAGTTCAGCCCGAAGAAGTGGCCGCTGGCGTTCGAACTGCTCAACAACTGCGGCGGCGAGAACCACGAAGGCTACATCGGTCTCCAGGACCACGGCGACGACGTTTGGTTCCGCAACATCCGCATCAAGATCCTCGACTAATCTCCCGCGACCGTGAAGACCCGTTTTCTGACAACGGTTTGCGCACTTCTCACCCTGGCGGTGCTCCTCGGCGGATGCTCCGCCGGGGCGGAGAAGGCGCCGAAAAAGGAGGTCGGCATCCAGCTCTACTCCGTGCGGAGCCTGATCGGAGCCTTCGGCAACAATCAGGAGGACTACAAACCCGTGCTGAAACAGCTCGCCGACATGGGCTACACCTCGGTGGAGGCGGCCAGCTACAAGGATGGCAAAATCTACGGACAGACCCCCGAACAGTTCCGCAAGGACGTGGAGGAGGCCGGCATGAAGGTGCTCTCCACGCACTGCACGATCAATCTTTCGGACGAGGAGCTGGCCGCAGGCGACTTCTCGAAGGCCCTCGCATGGTGGGATGAGTGCATCGCGGCGCACAAGGCCGCCGGTGCGGAATACATCGTCGTCCCGTCGATGCGGAAGGTCTCGACGCTCGAAGAGCTGGCGACCTACTGCCGCTATTTCAACGAAGTCGGCGCCCGCTGCAAGGCCGCCGGACTGAAATTCGGCTACCACAACCACTCGCGCGAATTCGAGAAGATCGAGGACCGGGTGATGCTCGACTACATGATCGAGAACACCGATCCCGACAAGGTGCTGTTCGAAATGGATGTCTACTGGGCCGTGATGGGAAAGGCCAGCCCGGTGGACTATTTCAAGAAGTACCCGGGGCGGTTCAAGCTGCTGCACATCAAGGACCGCCGTGAGATCGGCCAAAGCGGGATGGTGGGATTCGACGCCATCTTCGCCAACGCGGAGACCGCCGGCGTCGAGAACATCATCGTCGAGATCGAGGGATCGAGCTACGACGACATCGTCCGCAGCGTCCGCGAGTGCATCGACTACCTGCTCGAAGCGCCCTTCGTCGAAGCCTCTTACGGGAAATAAACCGCGGCTGTCATGGAAGAAAAACAAATGACGTTCTGGGCGCACCTGGAAGACCTCCGCTGGAGCCTGATCCGCGTGGTGGCCGTGCTGCTCGTATTCGTGATAGTTTGTTTTTGCGCCATGCCCTATCTGTTCGACCACTTCGTGCTGGCACCGACCACCTCGGACTTTCCGCTCTACCGGTGGCTGTCGCAGATCAGCGGCTCGAACAACCCGCTGCTCCCGGATTTCAGCAACGACAACTACTCCGTGGAGATCATCAACATCAACGTCGCGTCGCAGTTCCTGACCCACATCAGCACGTCGTTCTGGTTCGCGCTGGTGCTGATGTTCCCCTACCTGATCTTCGAGATCTGGCGGTTCGTGCAGCCGGCGCTGTTCCGCGAAGAGCGCCGGAGCGTCGGACTGGCATTCATCGGAGGCACGTTCATGTTCTTCCTCGGGTGCGCCGTGGGCTACATGCTCGTGTTCCCGTTCACGTTCCGCTTCCTCACGGAGTACCAGCTGAGCACGTCGATCGTCAACCAGATCTCGCTGACCTCCTACATGGGGAATTTCCTGATGCTGATATTCGTCATGGGGATCGTCTTCGAACTGCCGCTGCTGGCGTGGCTGCTCTCGAAAATGGGGCTGGTGACCAAGTCCTTCTTCCGGCAATACCGCAAGCACGCCGTGGTCATCCTGCTGGTGCTGTCGGCGCTCATCACCCCCTCGGGCGATCCGTTCACGCTGATGGTCGTCTTCCTGCCGATCTACCTGCTCTACGAGCTCGGCATCAAATTTTCGAGGGACTGACCCCGACATCCGTTCTGCCGAAACCGGGATTTCCGCCGTGGAAATCCCGGTTTTTCATCTCTCCGGCAGTGCCCGGACAAGCTGCGCCCGGCAAAATACAGGCAAACTTGCGTTTGCTCCCGGCTTGCACTACTTTGGCTGCGCCTTAGACAGGCGGCGCCTCGGCAAAATGCAAGCAAGCTTGCGTTTGCTCTCGGCTTGCACTATCTTTGCATCCAAAGACTTCCGAACATGATCGAACAAATCATCTCCCGACGACTCCGAATCGCCCTGCCGCAGGTGCAGGGCACCGTGCGCCTGCTGCGCGACGGTGCGACGATCCCCTTCATCAGCCGCTACCGCAAGGAGGCGACCGGCTCGCTCAACGAAGTGCAGGTGGGCGCCGTCAAGGAGCAGCTGGAACGCCTCACCGAACTCGAATCCCGCCGCCAAACCATACTCACGACCATCGAAGAGCAGGGGAAACTGACTCCGGAGCTCCGCCGGCGCATCGAGGAGTGCTGGGACCCGGTGGAGCTGGAGGACCTCTACCTGCCCTACAAGCCCAAACGCCGCACCCGCGCCACCGTGGCCCGCGAACGGGGGCTGGAACCGCTCGCCGACCTCGTCATGGCACAGCGGGCCCGCGACACGGCACAGCAGGCCCGGCGTTACGTCTCGGCCGAGGTGCCGACCCCCGAAGACGCCCTCGCCGGGGCGTGCGACATCATCGCCGAACGCATCTCGGAGAACGAACAGGCCCGCAACGGCCTGCGCCGCACCTTCGCCCGCGAGGGCATCGTGCACACGAAGGTCGTGAAGGGCAAGGAGGCCGAAGGAGCCAAATATTCCGACTATTTCGACGCCGCGACGCCGCTGCGCAGCATCTCGTCGCACCGGTTTCTGGCCATGCGCCGCGGAGCCGACGAAGGCGTGCTGAAGATCACGATCGACATCGACGCCGACCGCTGCATCGAGGGGCTTTGCCGCCAGTTCATCCGCCCCGGCTCGGCGACGCGCACGTGGATGGAGGCAGCAGCCGTGGATTCGTTCAAACGCCTCATACGCCCCTCGATCGAAACCGAACAGCTGGCGGCGGCCAAGGAAAAGGCCGACGACGAAGCCATCCGGGTCTTCGCCGAAAACCTGCGGCAACTGCTGCTTTCGCCGCCGCTGGGACAGAAGCGCGTGATCGCCCTCGACCCCGGGTTCCGCACGGGGTGCAAGGTCGTGGTGCTCGATTCGCAGGGCGGCCTGCTTCACAACACGACCGTCTATCCCCATGCGCCGCAGAACCGCTATGCCGAGGCCGCCGAAACCCTGAAAACGCTGGCCGCGAAGTACAAAACCGAGGCGTTCGCCGTCGGGGACGGCACGGCGGGCCGCGAAACCGAACAACTGGTCCGCGGACTGGGGCTTGCAGGCGTCGAGATCTTCATGGTGAGCGAGGACGGCGCGTCGGTCTACTCGGCATCGGCCGCGGCCCGCGAGGAGTTTCCCGACCACGACGTGACGGTGCGCGGGGCCGTGAGCATCGGACGCCGCCTGATCGACCCCCTTTCGGAGCTGGTCAAGATCGACCCCAAGTCGATCGGCGTCGGACAGTATCAGCACAGCGTCGATCAGGGAAAACTGAAATCCCGGCTCGTCACGGTCGTGGAGAGTTGCGTCAACCGCGTCGGCGTGAACATCAACACCGCTTCGAAACACATTCTGACCTACATTTCGGGACTCGGCCCGGCGCTGGCGGAGAACATCGTGGCCTACCGCGCCGCGAACGGGGATTTCAAAAGCCGCCGAGAGCTGCTCAAAGTGCCGCGGCTGGGAGCCAGGGCTTTCGAACAGGCAGCCGGATTCCTGCGGGTCGTGGGCGGAACGAATCCGCTGGACAACAGCGCCGTACACCCCGAATCATACCACATCGCCGGGCGCATGGCCGCCGATGCGGGCGTCACCGTGGAGCAGTTGCTCGCGGACAAGGCCCTGCGCAAATCCATACGGCCCGAACGATACGTGGACGGCGACGTGGGGCTGCCGACCGTGACGGACATCCTCGAAGCGCTCGACAAGCAGGGCCTCGACCCGCGGGAGCAGTTGCAGGTCTTCGCGTTCGATCCCAACGTGCACACGATCGACGACCTGCGCCCGGGGATGCAGCTGCCGGGCATCGTGACGAACATCACGGCGTTCGGGGCTTTCGTGGACATCGGCGTCAAGCAGGACGGACTGGTCCACATCTCGCAGCTGGCCGACCGCTACGTCGCCTCCCCGGCCGACGTGGTGCACCTGGGACAGCACGTCGAAGTGCGGGTGACGGGCATCGACACCGTCCGCAACCGCATTTCGTTGACCATGCGCAGGGACGGTTAGGCGACACCCTCCCCCGGCTTACGGCCGTTCGCTCAGCTCTTTATAAAGCTCCATCCTCAGTTCGCAGCAGTTTTCGATTATTCCGGCCGCCTGCTGAACGCGGTCCATGTGCATCTCCATTTCCTGCGGAGCCATACGGAATTCGGCGCTGTAGGGCGTTTTCATCAATACCTCCTTCAGCCGCGGCAGCGTGAAGATGTTTTCGATATGGTTGTCGTCGAACACGAGCATCAGTTTGGTCGAAAGCGTCCGCATCCGGTCGTGCATCACCACCGGATCGTGGATGTCGAACTCCTGCCCGTGATAGACCCAGTAGAGCGTGTGGTAGAAATAGACCGCGGCCTGCGCCGTGAACTGCGCCGCCAGACGCACGTTGCGGCCCTCGACCAGGGCGTTCTGCGCCTGCTCGAGCAGGTCGCCGCCAAGCGTACGGAACGTGTCGAAATGGAACCGCGCGTCCGCATACGCCTTTGCAAAGTCGATCGGACGCTTCGGGCGGCGGAAACGGCAGTGGTCGCTGCAATAGAGCAGTTCGCCCTCGCTGTGGGCGAAATAGAGGAACGGCGTCCGGTTCGATTCGACGCAGTTCAACGGCAGGATGTAGAGATTGATGTAGGCGATCTTTCGCAGGCGGGGCGGCATTTTGCAACGCAGAATGCGTTTGGCCTGAATCCAGTCGTATTCCGGCGTATCGCGCACCACGACGAGCAGGTCGTAGGCCGCGGCATCGCTGTGCGGCGTGCCGCCGGCCAGTTTCCCGAACAGCAGGATATATTCGGGCTTGAAATAACCGTCGGTGAGGATGCGGACGATCTGCGCGGCTTCGGCGGGATCGTAAAGTCGTTCGGCAGGCTGTTCCTGCACGGAGTTTTGATTCGTTTCCATGTGATCGATTGTTGAAAATTGGACATAATGAGGGCTATCCTTATCGTGCGGCATCGCACGACAAAGAGAATAACGACTTGGTCAGCAACCAGTTGCTAATCGGGCGAATGGAAACGGAAACGAATCGGGAGGTTGCACGGCGGAAACCGCCTGCGGCTGGCCTTGCGGCGTGTCTGCGTCGGAACGCGGACGATGTGTGATGTTCGCATAAAAACAAAAAATGCGCAGCTGCGAACATCACACATCACTATATTTCAAGCTCTGGGAGTACCGTTCACGGACGAAAGCCCCAACGGTTCTGCGCAAATGGTTAAGTGCCATACTGCCCAAGAGCGTATAGAAACGTAGTGGTTATATCTATGATGTTCGCAGGAGCAAAGATAAGAATTAATCATTGTTTTTTCTATTTATTTAGAAATGTTTGTATTTTTATAACGACAAACCTTTTATGGTTGTATCTTTGCACTCCAAAAATAAAAGGATAAATGTGATCAAAAGAATAATAATGATTATATTTGTTAATCTATAAAATTACAGTGATTATGGCATTGACTCTAAAACAAGATTTTGCACCAATCATAATTATTGGGCATTGGAATAAATATATTTTCACTCAAGAGTGGTTGACAAAACTATCTTGGGGACAAGATATACCTATGCGAATAGATATTCCCCTTAACTTAGATGCCTCTGCAAAAATTAACGCACTAGATATTAGTATTAATACTATAGGAGAAAGATTGATATTTAGCACGGTAAAAGCATCAACAACAACATTCAATTTAATCCAGAACAAAGCAATAGAGATTTGTCGATTATTATCACAAACACCTATTTCTTCTTTCGGCTTAAACATACTTCTAGACTGCCCTATCGAGGAAGTTGATCTAGAAAAAACAGGGTTACATATGAATTTTGGAGACAATATCGTTAATTCGATAACTAGAACATTCAATCTAAAAGATTGTGTATTAACTCTTACTATTTCTCAACATGATGAATTATGTCGATTTGATTGTAATTTCCATTATCAAGTATCGAATATCGAAACATTAATCGACATTTGCTCTGAAGAAATTTTGCTTGACAAGAAAAATACGTATGCAAACGATTTTATCAGTGAAAACTTCTTAAAACCGTAATGTAATGACAGACAATCAAAATAACATCCAAAATGGCGATTTCAAACCTCAAGAAACTGTAACTAGCTTTTCTGGAGAGTTAAATGATTGTGTTTCCACAAACAAAGACACAAATACCACATCAATAAATGAATCGCTAAAATTAAAACAAGACACAGAAACAGAAATAGAGATTTCCACTCGTCCAGCTAATGTATTCGATGTAGCCACATATATATTAGAACATATCGGCCCATGCTCATCTATGAAGCTACATAAATTATTATACTATTGTCAAGCGTGGTCTCTTGTATGGGATGATAAACCATTATTTGATTCCCCCATAGAAGCTTGGGCGAACGGTCCTGTTGTGCGAACTATATTTAATTTCCATAAAGGTCTCTTTCTTGTCAACACAAAGACTTTTGCTTTGGGAAATCCTAATATATTAAATACTAACCAAATTGAGACTATTAAAAGTGTTTTAGATTTTTATGGGAACAAGCCGACCCAATGGTTAGTTGATTTGACACATAGTGAAGACCCTTGGATAAAAGCTAGAGTTGGTCTAACTCCTACAGATAGAGGATCGAACGTAATAAGCCTTGAATCAATGGCGGAATATTATAGTTCATTATAAAAAGATGCCACCAAGAACTCCAGTTGTAAAGTCATCCCCATCTTTTGAAAAAAAACCTATTGCAAGAGAAGGAACCAACTACAAACGGTTCAAACCATCATGGCAATTAAATTGTTTCGATATCAATTGTAAATGGGGAATTTCATGCTTTGATACGATAAAATTTCAGTGGTCAACCGAACTTGTTCAGGATTTATTAGATAAATCCCATAATGATTTATATACTATCCTTGATCATCTTGCAGGAAAAGAATTAGCATCACATAATACTTTTTTTTCTAAATTAATTACCTGCAGAGATCAACACATTGATTTTACCACATTAAAGCATCTATCTAACAACATTATACGCAATTTTTTCCTTAACGAAATATTCCCAAAATTAAAATGTTTTGAAACCTGTACATGGGAAGAAATAGAACGCGAGAAGACAGGAAAATTAGGACGTTCAAAACACCATTATATTAAAAAAGAAGACCTTAGCCCAGATGCACAACAACGATTGTCTGAACTAAAAATGGATGATATTGACGAAGTATTTTCACTACGTCTTGATGGAACAAAGCGATTGATAGGGATTAGAGAATTGAATTATTTTAAGATATTGTGGATCGATCTTAACCATGAAGTATGCATCTCCCATCTAAAAGGAACATGATTTTAATAAAATACGACTTTCCCTCGGAAATTAATACCTCTTCCTTGTTAAACGCCTCTTGCATGACAAATGTATGACAAAACAAAACCAAAACCGCGTTGCAGCAATCTGCAACGCGGTTTTAGTGAGGTCTGAAGCGGATTCGAACCGCTGTACAAGGTTTTGCAGACCTTTGCCTAGCCACTCGGCCATCAGACCATTATTTCCCGCATATGCCCCCTTCCTCGGCCAATCTCGAAATCCGGCTCGGAAAACGCTAACGCCCAATTCCGGACGCATCGGGAGTGCAAATATACAAACATTTCTAATTTCTGCAAAACTTCCGCCCAACTTTGCGTTATTTCCCGGATAAATTCTCGTTATTTCCCAAAATTCGTTACTTTTACCCATCGAAAAAAACGTCATTCCATTCGCGTCCATGACCATCGAGGATATTGCCCTTCAAATGACTCCGGGCATCGGTCCGAAAGGCGCCGTGCATCTGCTGGAGCAGTTCGGCGATGCGCGGAGCGTCTTCGCAGCCACCGCCGACGAACTGACCGGCAAAGCGGAACTGCGGCCCGATCTGGTGCAGCAGATCGTCCGCCGGAAGGGCTTTTCCGCGGCTGAAAAGGAGCTCGCCTACTGCCGCCGCAACGGCATTGCGGCCATCGCCTCGACCGACCCGGAATACCCGCCGCTGCTGCGCGAAATCCCCGACTATCCCCACGTGATCTACGTCCGGGGCAGCGTCGAGGCCCTCTCGGCGCGATGCGTTTCGGTCGTGGGGACGCGCGAAGCGACGCCCTACGGGCAAACGGCCTGCAACCGGATTGTCGAAGGGCTGGCGGAACGGGTTCCGGGGCTTTGCATCGTGAGCGGACTCGCTTTCGGCATCGACGTTGCGGCGCACCGGGCGGCCCTCGCGGCAGGCGTGCCGACCGTCGCGGTGCTGGCCAATCCGCTGCCCGGCGTAACGCCCGCACAGCATACGGACGTGGCGCGCGACATCCTCGCCCACGGAGGAGCGTTGGTCACGGAACTCCATTCGCAGTCGAAGCAGAACGGCAACTTCTACCTCGCCCGCAACCGCATCATCGCGGGGCTGAGCGCCGGATGTATCGTCGTCGAATCGCCGGACTCGGGCGGTTCGCTCTTCACGGCCCACTGCGCCGACGCTTACGACCGCACGGTGATGGCCGTGCCGGGACGCATCACCGACCGGGCGTCGTCCGGCACGAACCACCTGATCCGCAACCGCAAGGCGCAGTTGGTGCTGACGGCCGACGACGTGGTGCGCGAACTGATGTGGGACCTCGGCGAAAACCCCTCCCGGCTGCGTCCGAAGCCCGCAACCCCGGAACTCACACCCGACGAAGCCGGACTGCTGGGGTGTTTCCGCACCGACGATCCGCTTTCGGTCGAGGCCCTCGGAGAACTCAGCGGGCTGAACCCCGGCGAACTGGCGACGCTGCTCGTAGGACTGGAGCTGGCCGGCGCCGTGCGGCAGCTGCCCGGAAACCGATACATGAAGCTATGAAACTGATCGACACCCATTCGCATCTCTACGACGAGGCGTTCGACCCCGACCGCGAAGAGGCTCTGGCACGCGCCGCGGCCGAAGGCGTCGAAACGCTGTTGCTGCCGGCCATCGACTCCGAAAGCCACGGGAGGCTCTTCGAACTCTGCCGCCGCCATCCGGAACGCTGCGTCCCGATGATGGGACTGCACCCCACGTCGGTCAACGACAACCCCCGCTGGCGCGAGGAGCTGGCGTCGGTCGAACAATACCTGCAAACCCCGCCCGAGGGCATTCCGGCCTTCTGCGCCGTGGGCGAAATCGGGCTGGATTTCTATTGGAGCCGCGATTTCCGCGAGGAGCAGATCGAAGCCTTCCGCCGTCAGATCGAACTGGCCCTGCAATACGGACTGCCGATCGCCGTGCATACGCGCGATGCATGGCCTGAAACCGTCGCCCTCGTACGCGAATTCCGCGGCCAGGGGCTTCGGGGCGTCTTCCACGCCTATTCGGACGGCATCGAAACCTGCCGGGAACTCCGGGAGCTGGGCGATTTCGTCTTCGGAATCGGGGGCGTGGTGACCTTCAAAAAAAGCCGGCTGGCCGAGGTCGTGCGCGACATGGAGCTGCGGGAGATCGTCCTCGAGACCGACTGCCCCTACCTGACGCCCGCACCCCACCGGGGCGAGCGCAACGAATCGGCCTACGTGCGCTACGTGTGCGAAAAAGTCGCCGAAATCAAGGGGCTGACGCCCGCGGAAGTGGCTGCCGCGACGGCCGAAAATGCAAAACGAATCTTCAAAGGAATCTGACCCTATATGCGTTCATCCATCCTGATTATCTACACGGGCGGAACCATCGGCATGAAGACCGACGCCGTCACCGGGGCGCTGGTGCCCTTCGATTTCAGCGCCATTTACGACGAATTTCCCTCGCTGAAACGCCTCAACGTAGACATCGACGTGCACACCGTGTCGCCCGTGATCGACTCGTCGAACGTCGAACCGGCCCACTGGATCGCCCTGGCCGAACTCATCCGCGACAACTACGCCCGTTACGACGGTTTCGTGGTGCTGCACGGCACCGACACCATGTCCTACACGGCCTCGGCGCTGAGTTTCATGCTCGAAAACCTCAGCAAACCGGTGGTTTTCACCGGGAGCCAGATCCCGATCGGCGTGCTGCGCACCGACGGGCGCGAGAACCTCATCACGGCCATCGAAATCGCCGGAGCGCATCTCGACGGCCGGCCCGTGGTTCCCGAAGTGTCGCTCTATTTCCAGAACCGGCTCTTCCGCGCCAACCGCACCACCAAGCGCAGCGCCGAGGCCCTGAGCGCCTTCCGGTCGTACAACTACCCGCCGCTGGCCGAAGTCGGGGTCAACATCGCCTACAACCGGCCGGCGATCCTGCGCCCCGCGGAGTTTTCGCAGGAGCTGCGCATCGCCACGAAGCTCTCCGGAGGCATCGAGCTCATCAAACTCTTCCCGGGAATGGGCGGGGAGATGCTGCGGGCCATGCTCTCGGCCCCCGGACTGCGGGCCGTGGTGCTCGAAACCTACGGCGCAGGCAACGCCCCCACCTCCGAATGGTTCATCCGCATCGTGCAGGAGGCCGTCGATCGCGGGATCATCATCCTCAACATCACGCAGTGCGGCGGCGGCCGGGTTTCGATGGAGCTCTACGAAACCGGACTGAAACTCCAGAAAACCGGGGTCCTGTGCGGCTACGACATGACCACCGAAGCCGCCGTCACCAAATTGATGTACGTGCTCGGGCTGGGACTCTCCGACGACGAAACGCGCGCAATGCTCCGCAAACCCCTGCGCGGAGAATTTACGGCGTGAGACGTTGCACGAAACGATTTTTTTTTCTATATTTCGCACTGCTAATGTATCCCTTCCGCAACGAAACACCAGCGGCAGCGGAGGCAGAAAGCGAGGCAAACGATTGAACTGCAAACGATTGAGCGAATTCGGGATGAATTGTCCGGGATTCGGTCGCACGTGCGGAAACGGTCCGCAGGAGGCGTTCCGAATTACGAAAGACCCCCGCAGGAGTCGTAAAAGACAAAAAAAATGAATTTTTTACAAAAAAATAAGCAACAGTAAGAACCGACCGAATCGCGGAACGGCCGCGAGGGGAAGAAACCAAAACTCAACAAAATAAAAATTCAACTAATCAAATTTATTTTATCTAACACAACTATGAAAAAACTTTTTTTGATTCCGTCGGCTGCCCTGTCCGTACTGGGTACCGTTAGTGCGTTCGCACAGGATGCTGCTGTCGCAACCGAAACGGTTGTCGCCGAAACCCAGATGGCCGGCGACAGCCTGCACCACGTCATGATGCAGAAGTTCCTCGAAGGCGGCTGGGAGTGGATGCTTCCGGTGCTCCTCTGCTTGGTGATCGGTCTGGCCGTAGCCATCGAGCGTATCCTCTACCTGTCGCTCTCGACGATCAACTCGAAGAAACTCATCGCCAAGGTCGAAGAGGCTCTCCAGAACGGCGGCGTCGAGGCTGCCAAGGAGGTTTGCCGTAACACCCGCGGCCCGATCGCCTCGATCTACTATCAGGGTCTGGACCGCTACGACCAGGGTCTGGACGCTGTTGAGAAGGCTGTCGTTTCCTACGGTTCGGTCCAGACCGGCCAGATGGAATCGGGTCTGTCGTGGATCGGCCTGTTCATCGCCCTCAGCCCGATGCTCGGATTTATGGGTACCGTCGTCGGTATGATCGCGGCGTTCGACGCCATCCAGGCTGCCGGCGATATCAGCCCGACGCTCGTTGCAGGCGGTATCAAGGTCGCCCTTCTGACGACCCTCATGGGTCTTATCGCTGCGGTTATTCTTCAGCTGTTCTACAACTATATCGTTTCGAAGATCGACTCGCTCGTGAACGATATGGAGGATTCGTCCATCACGCTGATGGATATCCTGACGGCTTACAACAAGAAATAATCCACCGCGGATAAGATTAAAAAGTCAAAAGCAATTATGAAAAAGATATTGAACGTATTGCTGGGTGTTCTGATGGCAATCACCGTGGTCCTTCTGGTCTACGCGATCGCCACCGGCGGCTCGGAGGCTGCGATCAGCGTGAACCTGATGTGGGGTTATTTCCTCCTCGTGTTCGCGGTTGCGGCAGCTATCTTCTGCGCCGTCTTCGGAATGATCCAGAACCCGGCAGGCATCAAGGGAACCATCCTGTCGCTGGGGTTGATCATCGTAATCGTGGGCGTGTCGTATTTCATCTCGGCAGGCCACACGGTGAACATCGTCGATCTCCAGAACAACGGGTTCTTCGGCCACACTGAAACCGTAATCACCGAAACGAGCATCCTCGTTACCTACGTCGCATTCGTCGCCGCTTTCGTGACGGCCGTAGCGACCGAGATCTGGGGCGCTTTCAAATAATTGAGGAAAGATAATGGCAGTAGATAAAAGAAAAGTACAGGAGATCAATGCCGGTTCGATGGCCGACATCGCCTTCCTGCTGCTCATTTTCTTCCTGGTCGCCACTACCATGAACACGGACACGGGTCTGGTGCGTATGCTCCCGCCGATGCCCCCTGAGGATCAGAAACAGGAGGACATCAAGGTCAAGGAACGCAACCTCTTCCTGGTGTTCATCAACGGCAGGGGCGACATCATGGCAGGAGCTTCGGGCAAGCAGGAACCGATCGATCTGCATCAGCTGACGGAGAGGACCAAGGAGTTCATCGTAAACCCGATGGACGACGAGAACCTTCCCGAAAAGGTGAACAGGGACATCGATCTCCCCGACGGCAGCAAATGGGTCTATCCCGTGAGCGAAGGCGTCGTTTCGCTGCAAACGACCCGCGATACGGGCTATCAGTCCTATATCATGGTGCAGAACGAACTCACGCGCGCTTTCAACGAGGTGCGTGACGAAGTGGCACAGCGTAAATTCGGCGCCAAATTCTCGGACCTTCCCGAGGAGCAGCGCAATGTGATATCGAAGGCAGTGCCTCTGAAAATCTCGGAGGCGGAACCGCGTAACATAAAGAAGTAAGTCATGGCAGTAATGAAAAAGAAGGGCAACAAAGGTCTGCCCCCTATCTCGACCGCATCGCTTCCTGACGTGATCTTCATGATCCTCTTCTTCTTCATGGTCTCGACGACCATGCGCGATCAGGAACTGCTGGTGAGATACAAACTTCCGGAGGCCACCGAGGTGCAGAAGCTCGAGAAGAAATCGCTCGTCAGCTTCATTCACATCGGCCCCCCGTCGATGACGATGCAGGCAAAGTTCGGTACCGCGCCGCGCATCCAGTTGAACGACTCCTACAAATCGACCCGGGATATTCTGGACTTCGTCGCCGCAGAGCGCGATAAGCTCAGCGAAGCCGACCGTGCCTCGATGACCATCTGCCTGAAGGCCGACCAGGCCACGAAGATGGGTATCGTGACCGACGTGAAGCAGGAGCTTCGCCGGGCCAACGCCCTGAAAATATCCTATGCGGCCTCCAAGTCGCTGGGATACTGATCCGGGGAATTCATTTGAAAAAGAGCAGGCTTCGGGCCTGCTCTTTTCGTTTCAGAAGGGGAATTCCAGCTGGTCGATCTCGTGGTTGAACGTCAGCCGGTGATGGGGCGTAAGGCCGTATTCGCGGATCGCCAGCCGGTGTTCGCGCGTCGGGTAGCCCTTGTTTTTCATCCAGCCGTATTGGGGAAACTCCTCCGCCAGACGCATCATATACTCGTCGCGGTGGGTCTTGGCAAGAACCGACGCGGCGGCGATGTCGGCATATTTGCCGTCGCCCTTGACAATGCAACGGTAAGGGATTTCGAGCCGCGTGCGGAACCGGTTGCCGTCGATAGCCAGGAATTCCGGCCCGGGATCGAGCCGCGCCGCGGCCAGCGACATCCCCTCGAACGAGGCGTTCAGAATGTTGATCTCGTCGATCCGGGCCGCTGAAACCGCCTCGACGGCCCATGCCACAGCCTCGCGCTCGATGATCGCCCGCAGCTTGTCGCGGTTGCGCTCGGTCATCTGCTTCGAATCGTTGAGCAGCGGATCGTGAAAATCCGGCGGAAGGATCACCGCCGCCGCAAACACCGGCCCGGCCAGACACCCCCGCCCGGCCTCGTCGCACCCGGCCTCCCGGAGCTCGTATTGATACTGGTTTTCCAACATAGAAGCAAAGTTAGAAAATATTCCGGCTTTTTTCGCTAATTTTGCAGCGAGGAAAATTCCCGTTATGAAATTCGACATCGCCCGGCAGCCGCTCGTTCCGGCTTTTCTGACTCTCGCCGCACTCGCCTATGCCGCGATGCGGGGAGCGGCGGAATACGGCCTCGACCCGGCGTTGCTGAACGGCGCCGCGGCGATTCATCCCGCAACCGCGGTGTCCCCCGAAGCTGCGCTGCTCCAATTCCAGGCGTCGCATCCCGTATGGGCCTGCTGGATCGCGGGCCTGCTGATCCTCTTCACGGGCATGTGCGCCGGCCGGATGACCATTCGCTACAACCTCTATTCGGTCGGCACCTGCCTCGCCATCCCGCTCTACGGCGCCATCGTCTGCGGACTCGCCGTCGGGAGCGACTACCTGCCGGCGTTCACTGCCGCGGCCCTGCTGGCGCTCTCGGTCAAGAATTTCGCCCGTTCGTTCTGCAACGGATACGGCTTCGACGCCATCTTCCGGGCGTCGCTCTACCTCGGACTGCTGCCGTTCGTCAGCACCGCCGCACTGCCGCTGCTGCTGATACTGCCACCGGCCGTCCTGCTCTTCCGGCGCACGCTGCGCGAAGCCGTCGTCGCCGTCGCGGGAGTGCTCCTCCCGGCCTTTACGATCTGCTACATCAACTGGGGCGCCGGAGGAGAGTTCCTGGCCCCGCTCATGGCCCTGGGCGACCCGTTCATCACCGGAAAGCCCTTCGCGCTCCTCTCGGCAGTACCTCTCCGGAACCTCGTCCTGCTGGGCGGCATTTTCGTCCTCGATCTGTTGGCGCTGCTCTTTTTCCTCTCGGACATCTACGCCGTCGGGACCAAATCCCGGACGATACTTATATATAATATAAGTGTCCTCGTCCTGACCGCCGCCGTGCTGTGCGGACCCGCCGCAACCCCGGGCGCCGCGGCCTTCGCAGCCCTGCCGTCAGCCGTGCTATTACCCTTCATGTTCGTACGAATCCACCGGGGTGTCGCCCTGCTTCTTTACCTGCTATTGCTCGCCTCTGCCGTAGCCGAAGCCGTCTTGCAATATTCTATTTAGTTTAGAACATAGCACAAAACGTCCTATTTGGGCATAAATGCCCAAATGTGCTATTTTATATAGTAGATTAAAAAGTATTAATTGTATATTTGAGAACGAACATGAGTGACGCAACGCTTTGTTCAGAAAAACTTAAATTACAATTAGTATGAAGAATTCATTGACTTCATCGGTACAACAGCCGATGATCGTGAAGTACGTAGAGACGCTTCACAACGGAATCCAATCGCAAGTCCTTTCGCGTTATGCCATCGGGTACATCCTCCGCGGCACGAAGTACATCTATGACGGCGATAAGCGCCAGACACTTTCGCGCGGCGACGTGTTTTACCTGGGCATCGGACACCACTACATCGAGAACTTCCCCGAAGGAGGCCAGCCGTTCGAGCAGGTGCTCTTTTATTACACGCCGGCCGACCTGCAACGCATCCTCATGCACCTGAACATCACCTACGGACTGAACATTTCGAACGAACATTCGTGCGAAAACTGCCGCAACCGGTCGCATGTGGCCATGCCCGCCTGGAACTCGCTGCGCAACTTTTTCATCAACACCAACAACTATCTGCGCGACGAGGACTTCCGCCACGACGAGACGGCCGAGAACATCAAGATGACCGAATTGATCTACCTGCTCGCCTCGCACGAGGATTGCTGCATCAAGAGCAAGCTGCTCAGCAACGTCGATTCCGCCAAGGAGAACTTCGAGCAGATCATTTACGACCATATCTTCAAGGACATCTCGATCGAAGAGCTCTCGAAGCTCACCAACCGTTCGCTGACATCGTTCAAGAAGGAATTCCGCCGTCATTTCCAGATGCCGCCTCACAAGTGGTACATCCGCCAGCGGCTCATGCACTCGCGTCTGCTGCTCATCTCCACGTCGAAATCCATCTCGGAAATCGGCAACGAATGCACCTTCCCCAACACCTCGCATTTCATCAAACTCTTCAAGAAGGAGTACCAGATGACGCCCGCCACGTACCGCCACCGCCATATTTCGTCGCTGACATCCGAGCCACAGCCGGCGTTGCAGGAGGCTCCGGAGGCCGTGGAAATGCGCGAGGCGCTTTAATCAAAAACTTATGAATTCGGAGGTATCTTAAAAATTTTAATTATAAACTATAAACAAAAGGAGGTCAGGTTTTAGAAAAATGTTACAAAACATTTGGTTTTTCGTAAATTTCGATTTACCTTTGTGTAACAAACGTGGGATTCTCCCACTCTCATTAACCTAACTAACCTAACCAGAGAGGTCCGATACCGGCAGGTGTCCGACCTCTTTTCTATTTGGTGGAAGGGGATAAGTACAAAAAACGCCTCTCAGACGGCAGGCGCAGAACCGGATGGGTAGCGAGGAAACATTACTTCCGCGGCCTAAAACCCGGCTTTTAGCCGGGCGGGCGCAGAACCCAGATCATTAGCGACGAAACAGCGCGTTCGCACCCTAAAACCCGGCTTTTAGCCGGGCGGGCGCAGATCCGGACGGGCAGCGACGGAACATTGCCTGCGCACCCTAAAACCCGCCTCTCAGGCGGGCGGGCGCAGAACCGGATGGGCAGCGAGGAAACATTACTTCCGCACCCTAAAACCCTGCTCTTAGCCGGGCGGGCGCAGATCCGGAACAATAATTGGCATCATCACGGGGTTTTTCAATTATTTTTCTTATTTTTGCATCAATTGGAAAATAATGATCTTAAATGCCGAAGTTTTATGACAAGGTAGACGTACTGAAAAAACCCGGATGGTTGAAGATCCGTCTCCACCGCACCCCCGAATGGTCCGAGGTGCGGCACATCGTCGAGAAGCACAATCTGCACACGATTTGCAGCAGCGGCATGTGCCCCAATCAGGCCGAGTGCTGGAGCCGGAGAACCGCGACCTTCATGATTCTGGGAGACATCTGTACCCGGGGCTGCCGCTTCTGCGCGACCAAAACCGGACATCCCCTTGCTCCCGACGCCGAAGAGCCCCGAAAGGTGGCCGAAAGCGTCGCCCTGATGAAACTGAGGTATGTCGTCGTAACCTCCGTGACACGCGACGACCTCCCCGACGGCGGAGCCCGGCATTGGGCCGCAACCGTGGAGGCCATCCGGTCGCAGAACAGCGACGCCGTAATTGAGCTCCTTATTCCCGATTTGGACGCACGGCCCGACCTTTTGGACGTGGTCATCGCGTCGAAGCCCGGTATCATCGGGCACAACATCGAAACCGTCGAGCGACTGACCCCCGTGGTGCGCTCCAGAGCCAAGTACCGTACGAGCCTGGAGACCCTGCGGTACCTGAGCGATCAGGGCGTCGTGACGAAGAGCGGACTGATGGTCGGACTTGGCGAGAGCGATGATGAAGTTTTACAAACCCTGCACGACCTGCGCGACGCGGGCGTGCGGATCGTGACACTCGGTCAGTACCTCCGTCCCACTCTGGAGCATTACCCCGTTGCGGCGTATATCACTCCCGAAAAATTCGAATGGTACAGACTCCGGGCGCTGGAAATGGGTTTCAGCTACTGCGCGAGCGCGCCGCTGGTCCGCTCGTCGTACATGGCTGAGGAAGCCCTGCAAAGCGTAAAAAGTTTGTAGCGATGGAAGTCTCCTGCCGGGACCTCGGAACGATGGACTACAAGGAGTGCTGGGATTTGCAGCAGTCTTTGTTCGACGCGTCGGTCGCCCGGAAAAGTGCGGGTTCGAGCCCTGTTCCGGGCATCGGAAACAACCCGGACGATGCGGGCACGATCCTGCTGGTGGAGCATCCGCCGGTCTACACGCTGGGCAAAAGCGGGCACGCCGAAAACCTGCTCGTGGCCCGCGAAGCGCTCGAAGCGATGGGCGCACGGTTCTTTCACATCGACCGCGGCGGCGACATCACCTTCCACGGCCCCGGGCAGCTGGTCTGCTATCCGATCCTCGATCTGGAGCGCATCGGCATCGGGCTGAGGGAGTACATCGACACGCTGGAAGAGGCGGTGATCCGCACGGTGGCCGAATACGGCATCGCGGCGGGACGCATCGCAGGGGCCTCGGGGGTCTGGATCGACCCCGAGGGCAGGCGTCCGCGCAAGATCTGCGCAATAGGCGTGCGTTCTTCGCGTTTTATTACCATGCACGGGTTCGCGCTGAACGTCTCGACCGACCTCGAATGGTTCACGCGCATCAACCCCTGCGGGTTTACCGACCGGGGCGTCACGTCGATTGCATCGGAAACGGGATTGCGGCCATCGATGCAGGAGGTGAAGCGCACGGTTGTCAGGAAACTGGCCGCGGCATTGCGCTGCGAAATTGCGGCGGACCTCTGAGCCGCGCAACCGGGCATCGCCTCCAAAAGCCGGCTTTTAGCCGGTCAACATTTGCAAACGCTGCCGAAGCGACAACAGCGGCAGAGAGTGCCGAAACGATATAAAGACGTAATAACGGTAATTAGAAAGTAATGTTAAAATATATAAATAATAATTCGTATGCCTATAGAAAAACGCTGGGTAGTAAAGCCGCAAGGCGACCCCGCGACGGTAGCCATGTTGGCTGCCGCTCTGCGGATCTCGCCCGTGCTGGCCAACCTGCTCGTACAAAGAGGCATAGACAATGTAGAAAAGGCGGAGAAGTTCTTTAAGCCGAGCCTCGCCGACCTGCACGATCCTTTCCTGATGAAGGACATGGACCGGGCGGTCGAGCGGGTCGAACGGGCCGTTGCGAACAATGAGAAGATCATGGTTTACGGCGACTACGACGTGGACGGCTGCACGGCCGTCGCGCTGGTTTACAAGTTCCTGCGCCAGATCGGGCACAAAAACCTGATGTTCTACATCCCCGACCGTTATACCGAAGGTTACGGTATCTCGATCAAAGGCATCGACCTCGCAGCCCGCAAGGGCGTGGGGCTCATCATCGCCCTGGACTGCGGCATCAAAGCCACGGAAAAGATTGTCTATGCGAAAACGAAAGGCGTGGATTTCATCATCTGCGACCATCACCTCCCGGCCGAGGAGATTCCCAAGGCCGTAGCCGTTCTGGACCCCAAGCGGGTCGATTGCTCCTACCCGTTCGACGAACTGTCGGGCTGCGGCGTGGGATTCAAGCTCGTGCAAGCCTATGCACAGAAAAACGCCATCCCCTTCGAGCAGATCGTGCCGCTGCTGGACCTGCTGGTCGTGTCGATCGCCTCGGACATCGTGCCGCTGGTGGGCGAGAACCGTATTCTGGCCTATTTCGGGCTGAAATACCTCAACCGCGAGCCGTCGAAAGGGCTGCTGTCGATCATCAAGATCTGCGGACTGGACAAGCACAGCATCACCATCGACGACATCGTCTTCAAGATCGGGCCGCGCATCAACGCCGCCGGCCGGATGCGGATGGACGAGAACGACGAGAACGCCTCGCCCTCAGGCGGACACGCCGCCGTGGAGCTGTTAATCGAGGGCAACGAGTCGATCGCCGAGGAGTTCGGCAGCGTGATCGACGCCTACAACCAAGACCGCAAGTCGATCGACCGCTCCGTCACGCAGGAGGCGCACGATTTCATCGAGCGCAACCCCGCCATGAAGGCTCTGAAAAGCACGGTGATCTACAACCCGCGCTGGATGAAGGGCATCGTGGGGATCGTGGCGTCGCGCCTGATCGAGACCTACTACCGCCCGACGGTGGTGCTGACGATGAGCAACGGCTATGTGACCGGCTCGGCGCGTTCGGTGCCGGGATTCGACCTCTATCAGGCCGTCGAGTCGTGCTCGGACCTGCTGGAGAACTTCGGCGGACACATGTACGCCGCAGGGCTCACGATGCGTCCGGAAAACGTCGGGGAGTTCACCCGGCGGTTCAACGCCTTTGTCGAGGAGAACATCGACCCGCAGATGCTCGTTCCGCAGGTGGACATCGACAGCGAACTGCTCTTCTCGGACATCACGCCGGCGTTCCGCAAGGACCTGAACCGCTTCCAGCCCTTCGGGCCGGGCAACACGGCGCCGGTATTCGCCACGTACGGGGTCAGCAACCACGGCGACGCGAAGCTCGTCGGCATGGAGTGCGAACACCTGCGCATGGATCTGATGCAGCGTCAGAAGCCCAACACGAAGATTCAGGCCATCGCCTTCCAGCAGCCCACGCACTACGAATGGGTGCGCTCGGGGCGTCCGATCGACGTTTGCTACCAGATCGTCGAGAACCACTACCGGGGCACGGTGACCACCCAGCTCCGCGTCAAGGACATCAAACCGATCCTGAACCGGTAATTCGCGCCGGAAACGAAAAAAGGGCGGACCTTGCAAGGTGTGGGATTATAATGATGTAACGACTTGATTTATCGGGTCGTTACATTTTTGTATAGGATAATAGGTAACGAAAAGGCAACGGTTTATTTTCAGTTAATTGCACGAAAATACCGCATTTCAAATAACCTACTGCAAGATACGAAAAATTTTCCGACCGGGCAAATTTCGGGACAGCCTTTACCAATGTCAAGTTCCGGAGTGATTTGCTCCGGTATCTGATAAAAAGTTTTGGTTCAAACATAGTTAAGTTTGTTTCTCCGTAGTTCTTTGAGTAAAATTATATAAACCCGTTGGCGGAATTAAAATTACAAAAGATTTATGCATAAAAAGTTATGCATAATACTAATTATTAACACATTAATGGTTTCCGATCAATTAATAGCTAATTCATATATGCACAACCTATATGCAATATTCGCAAAATTTCGCGACATCTGCAAGCAGTTTGCAGGGAACTTGATCAACGAAGAATATACCTCGATGTGGTGTCGTTCCCAGATTTTCCGACTTGGAAGTGGTTGCTCTCAATATGGCTTCTGAATCCATTGGTATTGACAGCGAATCCCTTTTATTCGTTAAACTGAGAGAATATAAATCTGAGATTCCTCATTTAATATCTCGTCAGTAATACAATGGCAGACGAAAGTTCACGGCTTCTCTTTGTGCTGCCATTCGAGAAAAGATGGCAGCAGCTATTGATGGTGGTGAAGACTACTTCTGTATAGATTCAAAACCGATAGAAATCTGTCGTCCTGCCTGTGCCAAGCGATGTTCCATGGGCAAAAATGAAATAGAAAAAGCTCCTTCGTTTGGATATTGTGCATCACAAGGAGTTTATTACTACGGTTCATTAGTGTCCACTAAAAAATCATAAGAGTTCTTTGAAATTATTGAAATTCAAATTGTTATAGCAGATTTTGAGGCGCAACGATTTGAAATTACTTTTGCAGTCTGAATCAGGCTGTTATGAATAAAGACAAATATGTTTTCGCCCAATTAGTCGGCTTCCTGGACAATTTTAAGTTCCTCCGCATTGTAAAGAAGTATGAAGGCGACAAGTATATAAAGAGTTATACTTGTTGGAATCAACTACTTACGATGATGTTCGGACAGCTGTCAAATCGAGAGAGCCTGCGGGATCTCATTGTTGCGATGGAAGCGCATGCCGGAAAACTTTATCACCTCGGCATCGGCAAATCCGTGACCAGAAGCAATCTTAACAAGGCTAACGAGCAGCGCAACTACCGCATATTCGAGGAGTTCGCGACCGACAGTAGTGATGCCAAAGAACAAAAAAATAACATTACCTTTACGGAACGATTTCGGGATTTGCCGTGATCCCAAAATCGTCCCGAATACAACCTCTGACACAGTTTATTTTACGATCCCATCAAGTTGAAGAATTCTTGCACATTCCGCTCCGATTTAGGGCAGACACATTCCTCGAACTTCATTCCGTCATTGAGACTGCCAAGAAGCACAACCATACTTCTTTTAGTGCCATTCAAGCCTTGTTTGAGGTCTGAAACCTTGACATGCACCTACCGCTGAATAGTTACTAAAAAACATTGATTATCAATCATGCGTAAAATTGCGACATATCTGTCAGCAATCATGCTGCTGACGGCCTGCATAACGAATAACCGGCAGAATAACAGAATTTTATACGTTTCGATACAACCGCTGCAAAGTCTTGTGGACAGCATTGTCGGCGGAGATTTCGAAGTCGAAGTACTCGTGCCCGCCGGAGCCAGTCCCGAGACGTTCGAACCTACGCCCAGACAATTTGTGGAGCTAAACGAAGCGCAACTTATTTTCAATGTGGGACTTATCGACTTCGAAACCTCGCTGTTGGGCAAAATCGAACAACAGGAGAAAGTCATCGACCTGAGCCGCGGAATCGACCTGATCGAAGGCTCTTGTTCGCACAGCAGCCACGGACACAATCATACGCACGGTGTCGATCCCCATGTCTGGACCTCCCCGAAGGCGTTGCAGAAGATGGCGGCAAACGCTTTCGAAGCCATTCGCAAAGCCTATCCCGATTCGGTGAAATACGAAACCAATTATAACCGGTTGCAGAAAGAGTTACAAGCATTGGACGCTCGCACGGCGGAGAAAATCGCACGGAGCGGCATCGAATATTTCATCGTCTACCACCCCGCCCTCACCTATTATGCCCGCGACTACGGGCTGCGGCAAGTCGCCATCGAAGCAGACGGTAAGGAGCCATCGGCCAGGCAGTTGACGGCGATCATCCGGCAAGCCCGGGAGGATGGAGTCCGCCGGATATTCTACCAAAAGCAATTCCCGGCATCGACCGTGGAGGTCATAGCCCGAGACATCGACGCCGAATACGTGGCGATTGATCCGCTGGACCGGGACGCCATAGCGAACATCGACACGATAACCGACTTAATCACCGCAAAATGAATCTGGTAACGATGCGCGACGTAAGCGTCGCATACGACGGATACGAAGCCATTCAACATGTCGATCTGGAAATCGGCGACGACGATTTCCTGGGTGTCATAGGTCCCAACGGCGGCGGAAAGACGACGCTCGTGAAAGCCATACTCGGAACCGTGCCCCATACGGGCGAAATATGTTTGGCGCCGGAGTTGTTCCGGGGCAAGGAGCGGCTGATCGGCTATATGCCGCAGTTGTCGGATTTCGACCGGGAGTTTCCGATCTCGGTGCTCGAAGTCGTGCTGTCGGGATTGCAGGGCCGCCGCGGGTTCCGCTCCCCCTACACCCGGGAGGACCGCGAAAAGGCGATGGCGCTGCTGGCCTCGTCGGGGATTGCCGAAACGGCCCGCCAGCCGATCGGAGAGGTGTCGGGCGGCCAGATGCAGCGGGCGCTGCTGGCCCGGGCCGTGATCTCGGACCCGAAGCTGCTGATTCTGGACGAACCCGCGAATTTCGTGGACAACAAGTTCGAGAAAGAGCTTTACCGCACGCTGCACGAACTGAATACGCACATGGCAATCGTCATGGTGTCGCACGACATCGGCACGATTACGAGTGTCGTGAAAGAGATCGTCTGCGTCAACCGCCGCGTGCACCGTCACCGTTCGAACGTGCTGACCGAAGAGCAGCTGCGCAACTACGACTGCCCTATTCAGCTCGTTTCGCACGGCCACATTCCCCACACCGTGCTGGAGCACCACCCGGGGGACGGATGCTGCAACCACGATTCTGTCCGATAACGACCACCGCGACAATGGTCATACAGCCGGGCGCATTAGGGCGGAGAATGCCTCCCTGCGGCGTTATTCGTTTATATCTTTCACGCAGCGCACGCCACCCGAATTGCCTGTACCGGTCAACAAATACAGTACGCCGTTATTCTGGCTAACGGAAAATCCGGGGCGGCTCGAGTCGAACTGGAAGCGGGTGCGCGAAAAATGGTTGTTGAGTGTCCAGTTTCCGTCATTGCCGATTCGGGAGTGCATCAGCGCCAATTCCCGCTGGTTGGGGATACGGTATCCTGCCGGACACGGGGAGTTGCCTGCGCTTGCCGCGCTCCTCAGCGACTCCCAATTATATCCATGGCCTCCGGATGGCGTGTTTAGAACTTCGAATATCCTCCAAGGTTTGTTAGCCGCCTCGCGTTCGTGGTGCTCGGGCAGTTCGGCGGTCTGGAAATAGCCGCGGATGGATTGCTGATCGATTCGGGCAAGCGAGATCCTGCGGGTCGTCGCATCGTAGGTAACCAGATCGTCGGGCATAACGGTTTCGGCCGCCGTGCGCGGAACTCCCAGATTGCGGACACAACGATAATAGACAGGAGTAGTCATCACACCGGTTTGATAATTCTGGGAGAGTCTTCCGGTCGAAGAGCCTTCGGAAGACCACAGGATTGTGGGATCGTCGTAAGTATTACCTGATGTACCCGATTTGCCGAGGACCGTACTGCTGACGAAATACTGCTCCTGCCCCTGAGCCCAGGTCGTTTTCCGATAGAGCCGGGCCCGCGGGTCGAAGCTCCATTCGCCGATCCATAGATCGGTCAGCTGGTTGATGGACGCCAGATACCATTGCACCTCGCTCTCGTCGATCGTGCCGTCGCCGTCGTTGTCGCGGTTCATCCGCAGACACTTGTATTTGGCAGCCTCGTAATCAGACTTCATGGTCCAGGTCGACGTCGTGACGTAATCGCTCCAGCGTTTGGTCGTACTGCCGGCAAGCCACATCCGGAGCGAGTTCGCACGTCCGTTGTTCGGGTCGTTGTATGTCGGGTTGGAAACGGTGTTTCCCGTTTTTTCGAAACTGACCGGTGTTTCGTCCTGCATCATCTGCGTGCCCCAGGCGGTGAAATTATCTTCGTCCATAGAGTTGTACATGGTCTGGATCGAGGACTGGCGGATCGAATAGATGGCGTTGGTCTTCGTGCTCTGGCGATCGGGGCTGTACGCCAGATTCGAAAGGATGTTCATGACCCGCGCCTGCTGGTTGACGAATTTCTTCCACAAGCCGTTCACGGCCGTTTCCGAAGGATCGGTCGGGCTCGTCTCGTAATAATATTCGTCGACGAATGCCGTGAAGCGCATGTAGTCGCTACTGTCGAACAGGTGGTCGGAGCCCCCGCTTCCGCTGGTACGGTAACGCTCCTTGCAGGCCTGAAGGATATTCACCAGCTGGTCGACATACAGCAGTTTGTCCGTCCCGTTCGCCACGTCAGTCATATAGGTGTCCAGCGAGACCGTCCCCGTGTAGACCGCATCGTCGCCCGGATAGGCGCGGAAATCGGTGCTACTGTAGAAGTTGCTGCTGTTCTTGCTGTTGATCCGGAACTTTATCCACTTGTAGTCGGCCGGATGTTCGCCGGCGGCGCCCCGCGAGAAGGGGGTGTTGACGTCCCAGGTCATGGTCTCGTCCACGTTGCTCTGGTGGAAACTCAGGGTGAACACCTCGTTGTACGCGTCCAGCTCCTTGATCTGCAGCGCCATCACGACATCGCCCTCGGCTCCGGGACGCCGTTCGTCCTCCGCCGTGCCTTTACTCGAATCGACTTCGATGATGATTTTATCCACCGATACTATTTTCACGTTGTAGGTGTAGTAAGTGTTGCGGAGCAAGTTGTAGTCGTCGACGCCTTCCACGCCTCCGAGATGGACCGTATAGACCACATCGGCCGATATTTCCACGCCCGACGACGCGTCCTTGTAGCGTATGTCACCCCGCAACTGGACGCAGGTTCCGGTCTTCGGCGCATAGGTATAGTCGCCGTTGGCGACCTCGATTCCCGCGCCGGTCGGGGTCTTGTCTTGTTTCTCGCGCAGCGCATACTGCTCCTCATAGGTGCCCGCCGTGACGGGAATCTCGGCCCGGGGCGTCAGGACGCTCTCCAGCGAATAGAAGGCGAAGGTCTTGCCGTCCTCCTCGAAATGGGCCCACTCCGTATCGAAGCACTCCGCGGGGTCGGTGCACAGGTCGGTGCGCGAAGCCATCATCCCCGCCTTGCGTGGAACCGACACGACGCGCCAGTCGTCGGAAGTGAAGGTGACGCCCGAAGCCTCGGTGACGCGGAAGCGGATTTTGGAGTCGACGCGTGTCAGCGGCACGGTAACCTGAACGGGCCCGTCGGCCGTGACAGTGACATTCTCGGCGACGCCCGTCATCAGGAAGTTGGTGCCCCGTTCGATGAACTTGCCCCGGATGTTCACCACGCACGAATCCAACGCCGCACGCGAGGCGATGCCGTCGAGCATCTCGCGGGTAATGTCGACGACCGTATTGTCCGTATTGGCAATGGCGGCCACGCTTTTCCCCGTGCCGCACGTCAGGCCGCCGATGGTTCCGGTCCAGCTCGATGCGCTCAGGCTGGAGATATAGTTGCGGCAATCGACCGACCCGTCCGGGTTGAATATGAAGATGTAGAGGTTGTTGATCCGCTGTTCGTCGGCATCGGCCGACACGGCGCGGGTCTTCACGTCGTTCTGCGAAGAGGCGACGCTCAGCGTCAGCGAGGCAAACTCGCCATGCGTTCCGGGCAATTCATCCTTCGAGCACGCCGCGACGGCCAGACATATCCAAACTATATGGAATAATCGTTTCATAATCGTCAATCGAAATCGGGGACATCAATGGTTTCCTGGTTCCAGTCCTGCACCACACAGGTCAGCGCCATCTCGCCGAACGGGGTGAACTTCAGTCTGAAAACATATCGCTTGCTGGCTTCGATGCTGCCGGAGACGACGAAATCGCCGATATTCCGAACTATTGCAGATTCCCGCGTCACGCCGTTCGACGTGTAGCGGACCGTGACGGTGAGCAGGTCGTCGTCATCGATCTGTTGCGGCCAAAGCATCGCGCAGCCCGTTGCGGAGGAGACCGGCTGGTAGACGGGATAGACGGCAACCAGCGAATTGCCCTGCAACGTGCCGTCCGCCTCCGAGAGCGCGTACTCCCTGTCGGCGGCGTCCGTCGCTAAGGTCTGCGTGATGGCGTCCGGCAGTTCGTGGTGGCAGGTGGCCTTATGCAGGAACTTTCCGAGACGGATTCCGGTTATGCGTATCGACTGTCCCTCGGAGAGCGTGCCGTCGACGCTGGCTTCGAAGACCACGGCCGCCAACGCATGGCGGAATGTCAGCGGCACCCTGCCGCCCTCTTTCGTCCGGTCGAGGGCCGGGGCGCTCAGCAGCAGGTCGCGGTGATCCGCCACGGCGTCGGGAACGGCATAGGTGACGCGCGGAGCGCCTGTCCCGCATGAGACGGAGACCGCCGCATCGGTGTCATACGGAGCATAGGCGAAGAAGCTGACCTTTCCCTGGGGCCAGTATTTCGTCGGAGAATAGGTCCAGTCCCCTCCGGCGGGGCGTGTCACCCGGACATTGTACATGTAATCGGGCTTCGAAGCGGCGGCATCGTAGCTGCCCTGGGGCGAATAGTAGGCGAAAACCCCGAAGTCGGCAAAGTTGCCGTCGTCGGTCTGTACGCCTTTCGTCCATGGAACGGCCGAATCCCCTATCCGGTCGTCGAACCGGATGGCGTCGTCCGCGGGTTGCAGGGCTTCATCCCCTCCCCTGCCGCACGATATAAGAGTCGTCAGGCTGAAAACCGCCCAAAGCCAATATCTTCGTGTTTCCATATCCGTAACTTGTAAATCGTATCGGACCGCCGGGCGGTCCGGTTTGTACTCCGGGAGGGACATTCAACCCTCCCGGAATTTCGTGAGGCCGGCGCATGCGTGCGGCCAGAGCGTCTTAGATCTCCATGGCTGCGTTGGAATCCTCCCAATCCACTACCGACGTCTCGAACAGGATAGGTTCGAGGTTGCCGGTGACGGTCAGCGTATAGGTAATGCGCTTGTTCATCTTCCAGATCTCTTCCTCCTCCGTATCGCCGGTAACTTTCTTGCTGCTGAACGGAACCGTGTAGTCGGCATACGTGTCGGCCGAACCGAACAGATACTGGGGGGTTGCGTTATTATCCTTGTAATAGATCTTGCAGGAAATCGTAAGGGTGCCGCCGGTCATGTCTCCGTCACCGGTTTTTGCGGCGAACTCCTGCGGAAGCAGTATCAGTGCCTTGTCCGCATCATAGAGATTTTTTGCTTCCGCATTGGTGATTTCCTTGGTCTCGGGGAAAACTGCCGTATATTCGGTCAGGTTGCCTTCAGTAATGCTCCAGCTGGCAGCGCCGGCGGCCGAGAGGGTGAAGGTGCCCTTCGACTCGAGGTTTCTCAGCTTGATGCCGTTCTCCTTCACGTCGATGAAGACACCGTCGCCCTTGGCCTTGGCCTTGAAACGCACCTGCGTCATCGCGTGTTTGAACTGGAGGGGAACCTTCACGGCCGGACTTGCCTTGGCGACATTCAGCGCCGAGGCGTACATGAGATCCACCTGGCCGGCATCGTCGGCAGGAACGGTATAGTCCGTCATGATCATTCCGTCGCCCTTCGTATATGCAACCGGAATCGCAACGCCGTTCTTGGTGTAGGGCGCATAGGCGTAAAAACTGAGGGTTTCTCCCTGGGTCGGCCAGTAGCGGATGTCGCTCGTGTTCTTGTAGTCCCATTTCGTGCCGTCGGAAACGATCTCGGTGCCGGCATCGGCCTTGCCCATGTAGGGGCTGTCCGAGGTGCTGATAAAGGCCGTTACGCCGAAGACGTTGCCCGATGCGGCGAACTCGGGGTTGTTGTCGAACGGATTGCCGCGGGTGATGTTCGAATAGGTGTTGAAGCCGATAGCGTTGCCGGCATTGGTCAGGGCGGAGTCGACCACGCTTTCCTTTGCGCAGCCGGCCAGTGCGAAGGCCGCCAGAGCGATGAGAACAGATCTTTTCATTTTTTTCTTTTTTTTATGGTGTTTGTAAAATCATGTTTCGTCGGTTACATCGGGATGTCGACATCGATGTCCTCCCATTCCTCCAGGTCGGGGTCGAAGGCGCCGTCGCCGTTGCCGATCACCTCGGGAAGTTCGATCTCCACCTCGATATGGATGATCTTGTGCGTCGCGCCCTGCGTCACGCGGATGGCATCGGTGACATCGAGCGAGACGGGATGTTTTTCGCCGTTGAGCAGCACGAACTCCATCTCCATCAGGTAGCGCACGCCCGTCTCATCGTGCAGGCCGAACGTCGCCAGCTGTCTGGTGATGGTGCCGTTGCGCGGGTCTTCCGCATCGAAGCAGCGGTTGTTCAGCACGAACTCGTGGCAGACCTGCAGCGAATGCGGCTTGTCCGAATCGAGGTAATAGCCGCCCGAAAGATTCTTCAGGTGGGTGCGGGGCGCCCCCGCGGCATATTTGAGCCCCTTGACATGCACCCTGATGTCGGCCACCGAGATGATGCGGGTCGGAGCAGTCTGATAGACTGCCGCCGGGGCGGGTTCCATGCCGTGGGGTTTGGTCCGGAAATATTCGATCATCTTGCGGGTCACCTCGATATTTCGGACTACGCTTCCGGCCACCGTGTCGGGCTCCCCGATGAAGGATTCCGCTCGGGTGCCGCCGCCGAGCGACGTGAAGTTGGGGGACACCGCCCTGCCCATCAGGGCGAAGGTCTCCAGCCGGTCGGTTCCCGCGCTTTCGATATTCCTGTATTCATCCAGCGTATTGTTCAGCACGACAACACTATAGGAGCCTTCGGGCAGTGAGAGGTCCACTTTCCGGGAGTCGTTGCTCCGGACCACGTCGAAAGCCGCGCCGTTGCGGTCGAACACGAATGCCGAAACGCCGTTGGGCGTCAGCCGCGCCGGAGTCCAGTCGGCCTCGATACGGACGGTGGCGCGGTCGACGGTGGCATAATAAAGGTCGTCGCGCCAGCAGGAGGAGAGCGCCAGAACGCCTGCAAGAGCCGATATAATCAGTATGTTTTTCATTTTGCAACCTCCTTTTTTCTGTAATGCAACAGCCATACCAGCGAAATCCGCGCCCTCGTAGGACCGATCCAGTTCAGCCGACGGGTCTCCCACGGGTAACGGACGACCTTGATGTCGCCGTACTTCGTGTCGCGCACTCGGTCGTAGGCCTCATAGTTCGAACGCAGGTAACCGACTCCCAACGTGTATTCCATACGCAGGCTGCGGCTGCGTCCGATGCGGTGCGCATAGCCCAGGCTCAGCCCGGCATCGAAGAAGTCGCCCTGGGAACCGTCGTCGTTGAAGACCTGAAAGTCGAATTTTCCGCCGCCGCCGTACAAGCCGAGGTGCCAGCCCGTCATGACATCTCGTTTGGCGCGATCGCCCAGCCAATATCTTATTTCGCCATGTCCTGCCAGAAGCTGCATCGTCAGGTCCGACTTGTTGCTCCGCCACCACGGGAACATCCACTCCCCGGCAACGGACCAGCGTTTGCCCATCGGGACTTCGAGCTCGACGTTGAGCGCCGAGGCCAGGTCGAAGAGCAGGTTGCTCTTCACGGCCAGCAGGGGCTTGCGGACGAACGTCGGTTCCATGGCCGGCGACTCCGGAACGGGTTGCGGAGCCGGCATCTGCACGGTGTCTGGTTCTACGACCGGTCCGGGTTCTGACTCGGGTTCCGGCTCGACCGTCGGTTCGGGCGCATGGGGAACCGACTGGAACACGATGATGCAGGTTGCGCCGGCCCGCAGATAACGCAGATGGTTGTTTACGATGTGCCGCCATGCCGCACCGTCGCCCACCTGTTTTAGCCGCCACTCTTTGGTCGCGGAGTCAACGTCCGAATTGATGATCTCCAGAACTCGCGCCCGATGGGGACATCGGTCGTCATCGGCAATCCGTTGGGCCAGTCCCGCCCAATCTTCGCCGATAGAACATATCTGCACCTTCTCTCGCACGATGTCGGGATGCTTCCAATACACATAGGTGCGCGTAGCCCGAGCCCGTTCTTCCGCGAGTTTGATGTTGCGTTCCAACATGCCCTCGGGTGATGCCGACGCGATGATGACAATGGAATCGAGATTATCCCTGACTTCCGGTCTGTTAAGCATGGTGTCGAGTTTGGCGAGCGACTCCTCGTTTGTCAGATACTTCTTTTCGAGCAGAGACCGGTCGAAACGGAAATACAGACGAATGATCGCGCTCGTATCCCTCCGCAGGGATAAATCGGATACGGCATGTTGCGCATGGCTGTCATTCAGACAACAAACGCACGCCAGCATCAATAAGAATATCTTCCGTCGCAACTCCATTGGACCTGTTTCGATAAAGTTTCTAAAAATTCCAATCCATCTCTGCCTTTGAGTTTTTCCTCCGCTCTCTTTTCGCTTTTGTAGGCCCGCATGACGAACCAGCGGGCTGTTTCCGATTCCTTCCGTATTGGGCGAGACGATATCTATACATGTTTATACTTGTTTTTCAATCAATCAGGGCGCATACCCGTAGTTCATGCCAATAGGTGTATTAATATGTATTACAATCGTTTATATCACCCCTCCCGGAATATCAATCATCTATTCCGTAAATCTGTAAACAGATATTCTGCTCGTTTTACGCTCTTTCTCTCCGCAAGAGAAAGAGCGATGGATATAATAGGTTGTAACTATCTGGTAAACAAACGGAAATCACACTCAACGGGCGGTTTATTTATATAACATTGTTGGATAAAAACCTTTCGGCGAGTTCAGCAGCCGAAAATTTCATCCGTTTTATACCGTTATTTCCATTAAATTACATAACTTTGTGTTTGTCAATATTTCTCTTGCGGAGAGAAGCAGTCTGTTTCACAACATTTTATCTTTCTACTCTCCCTATCAATCAATCGAAATCATCCATCGGAAATGTCTCTCTGCTCCATTTTTACCGGTTGCAGGCCGTTTGCGATTTCCTTGGGCGGATTCCGTCTGCCGATACATCTCTTCATGAGAGAAATAGCGAAATGATTAGCGTTTATTCCCAGCGCCCTACGCACGAAAGCCTCCGAATCAGTTCAACAAATTCTCCTGATTGCTTAACATTTCGAATTGAAATGACCGGGATAATTTTATTTTTCACCGAATTCTGTTGCCGTATTTCATATTTTTCATAACTTTGCGGCAGTGAGATATTTCTCTCATGAAGAGAAGTTGCATCTATCGGTCAATCCGTTAAATGCTATTTCGAGGATTTAGCCGTCGTTTATTTCTTCAATTATCACTACCGAACCACCGATTCCTTCCGGAGAGAGATTTTCCGGTGGATTGATCCGTCGGAAAAAATATCTCTTTCAAGAATAAGCCTTGAAAGAGATTTCCGAATAGAGGCTGATAAGGACCTTGTGCGGTTACAATGCTTTCAGAATTCGGCTGTTCGCCTTGTCCACAGCCGATGTGTCCAAAGAGGCGAGATAGATCCGCGTGGTCTTCTCCGAATCATGTCCCATCGCCTCGCTGATGATCGCGAGCGGAATGTTCCTGTCCTTGGCGATGGAAGCCCACCCGTGGCGGGCGACATAGCTGGTCAAGGGTATGTCCAGTCCCAACTGCTCGCCTAATTTTTTCAATTTGTCATTGACCAGATGCGCCGCATTCTTGTACTGCCGGCGAGCGTCGGCATGCATGTCCCGAATTACCGGCAGCAGATAAGGAGTGGCGTTCGTATCATATTTATCGACGATCTCCTGCATGGGTTTTTCCCATTTGACGAACAACTGCTGTCCCGTTTTCTGCCTGCGGTAAGAGAGTATGCCGTTTTGCAGATCTTTCTTCTTCAGGTAAGCCATGTCGATGAACGACATTCCCCGGGTGTAGAATGAGAACATGAAAATGTCGCGGGCGAAATCCATCGCCGGAAACAGTGCCAAATCCATATCCCGGATCTGGCGGATGACTTTCAGGGGTACCGCCCGCTTAACAGTTTTGCCAATGCCCGTGTAGACATACTTGAACGGATCGCGCTGCACGGTCATTTTCTTCTCAACGGCCCGGTTATAAATGGCTCGCAGTCCCCGCATATAGTAAGAGGAGGTATTCGGGCATACGCCCCTCGATTTGAGATAAGTCTCGTATTCGATCATCAGGTCGGAGTCCATCTCATCCCAAGACACCTCGGTATTCCTGCGGAAACGCCCGAAGCTGTTCAAGACGGTCGTGTAGCGTTCGCCCGTGCGGATTTTCCCGATCTGTCTCAACTGCCCGACAAGACTCCGGGCGAAAGAGAGAAAGCCTCCGGTATCCGAAGGCGTAAGATAGCGTGCGACCACATCCCCGGCCGTATAACTTTCGCCCGTATGTTCCAACCGGGCGATAATGCGCTCCAGGCGGGCGGTGTCTTCCACGATCCGGCTTTTCAATGCGACAAGGTAAGCGTGTCGGGGTCCTTTGCAATCCGGCCGGAGCAATCCTGCACGCAGAGCGGCCCATTCCGACGGTAACAGTTTATGACCGCTGTTGATCTGTCGGGTTACACGGTTATGGATGATCTGATAATACAGTCGGCCTTCACGATCCGCAACGGACGAGGCCCGGAATTTTACTTTTACGCTTGCCATACGTTTATTGTTGTTAAAGTTGCCGGGCCAAGGTAACGAGCAAGCGTACAATTCTATATTTGATTCCGATAACGCTGTCGGTCGGACGATGCTCCCGATCTTATATTCGCAACCATTCCTTAGCCTGTTTTACGAGGTTCAGAATCTCGATACTGAGGGCTTTCAACTCGCGGGTCCGTTGCTCCAATGCGGCGATCTGATGCGGGATAGCAACGTTGGAAAAGTGCGAATTGACAGCCTTTACAATCTGGTTGTAGTTGTTCGCAAGTTTCTGAAACTGGAAATAAAAGTCGTTCAGTCGGGCGATAAACGCGTCTTTGACGGGTCGCGTTTGATGACGACGAACTCTTCGGCGAAGATGCGTTTGACGATAAACCGACTGCGGTTATGCTCAAGTCCGGCTTTGCAGAGCAACTCGTTGAAGCGGATGTTTTGCTCTTCATTGAGCCGGAAGGAGTATTTATAACTCGGAGTTCGAAATTGTTGTGTGTGTTTTCGGTCGGTATTCATAATATCGGTTAAAAAGGCGTTCGACTTGGGAGAACGCCCGGCCTCGCAGAGCGGGCACCTTTCGTATGCCGAAAAAATTTTCGGCATACGAAGGTACAGCTCGCTCCCATCTGGCGATGGGAAAAAGCCGCGCCGGAGAACTGCTATCGAAAGTTTGAAAACTCCTCCGCTACGGCTTCCGGGACTGGGGCTGTTCCCGGTGCAATATTACAACCGTCCGGTACGAAAAAAAAGCCCGCCGAACGGACTGGAGCGGTCGTGAGCGGACATCGGAATCGAGGTATTTCTGTCGGTTGTATCTTGCAGCATGAAAGGCAAGTTTTCTTATTCCGTTCATTATCCCGATATAAACTGTATTAAACAGAAAACGGTATTTTGAATGGTTTAAAACATAAAACCAAACACACGAGCTTTATGACCGTATAACGAATATTCAATCTCAAAAACATTGTACCATGGATTCATTAAAAGAAACTGACAAACCTGCAACAAACCTTCCGAAGCATCCCCGTATCGAAGTCGATGAGGAGTTGATGCGTCAGATGATCGCCGGACAAGCTCCTTTGGACTCGAAAGTCGTCCGTAGGATTCCCGAGCCGGAAGAGGAAAATACGGACGCTCCCGAGGGAAACACATCGGCACCAACTGCTGAAAAAACAAATGTCGACACCCAAACGACTACTGTAAAGGAGCCTGCTGGATTCCGACGGAAAAAGATCATACTGCCGGATTTCGAACGCACCTTCTTCGCTCCGGTAGATTGCCGTAACCGCTCGGCGATTTATGTCAGTGCGCAAACCAAGCGCAAAGTGTCGGAAATCCTCCACCTGTTGGGGAATGAAAGCACAAGGCTTACGGCTTTGGTCGACAATATGCTGCGCTTTGTCATGGACATTTATAGCGACGAGCTGAATTATCTCCATGAAAAGAAAAATAAAAGACGGCCGTTTTGAAAAAGCAGAGGAATTTCGACGGCAGATCACAGGACGGGATGAAATCCGCCGATCGCGGCTGAACATCAGAACCGGATCGTCAGGAGCCGCAGAATGTCGCCTTTTCCGACGGTAGCGACCAGCAAAACGCCGGGGATGGAAATATGCAAGGCTCGCCCCTCGGGCGATTCGCATGGCCTTGCATATTTCCATCTCTGACGATAAATTCCCTGCCGGCGGGAAAACTTACATCGAAAATTACCCTGCTATTGACGAAGTAAGATCGGGAATCGAATTAGCTGTAAGATAGGAGGCCATTACCGTGCGACCTTGAAGACGCTGCTGAGTTTCTCGCTTAATGCCGCCATATCCCGGCCGATCTTGTCGTTAGTGATGCGCGCATAGATTTGAGTCGTGGTGATCCGTTTGTGCCCCAGCATCTTGCTGACCGTTTCCAGAGGTACGCCTTGCGAGAGCGTGACCGTCGTGGCGAAGGTATGACGCGCCATATGGATCGTGGGGTTGAACGACAGACCGGCATGTCTGGCAACATGCCTCAGCGACATGTTCAGCGTCTTATGGGTACCTTTGAGCGGGAAGACCCGGTCGCCCGAGAGGTGCATATCCTTATAACGCTCGTAGAGCATTCCGGCAACGGGAAGAAGTTTGACACGGAACTGCGTACCTGTTTTCTGACGCCTGTCGATAATCCAGCGCTCCCCGTTATCGTCCGTATGGATGTCCGCGTGGGTGAGTTTCACCACGTCCGCATGGCTCAGGCCCGTGAAAGCACAGAAGACGAAGGCATCCCGGTTGATACCCGTTCGGTAATTGGGGAGCCTGACATCTATCACGGCTTGTAACTCCGAAGCCGAAAGGTAACGGCGTTCTGAGTATTCCGGCCTCACGTAGAAACCTGCGAAAGGATCGGCGGCAATCCAGCCGTTCTTATACGCCGTGTAGGTCATCAGCTTCAATTTCTTGAGCGTAGAATGGATCGTCCCGGAACGCATCCCTTGTACCGAGGAGAGGTAGACCACGAACTTTTCGATAAAGTCCCGCTTCAATTCTTTGAAAGGAATATCCTTGACATGATATTCGTATTCGAGGAAGGAGGCCAGACGGCGGCGGCGTTTGCAGTAGTCCTCATAGCTGGAATAGGCCCGGTCTTTGCCCACGCGTTTGAGAAACCCTGCGAGGTATTCGTCGAAGGTCTGTAACAGCAGGCGGCAGTCGTCACCCATACCGAGGAAAGCGTTGCGAACCTTTTCGGCCGTAACGTATGAATCACGGTCGCAGAGACGTTGGTACTGCTTGCCGATATTGGTCTTGATATTTTCCAGCTTCTCGTTGATGCGCTGCGATTCGAGGCTTTTGCCGGAGGCTTTGTTCGCTTTGGCATCCCAGAGGGAAGAACGGACGGAGAGTTTGCAGCTGAACTGCGACATCGTACCGTTGATCGTAATACGGCCCATAATGGGAACCTGACCGTGTTTTTCCGACTGCCTTTTCACATAGAAAAGGACTTTGAAAGTGCTGCGTTGCATAATAACTTGAACTTTGTGGATGGGTTAAACGTTTAGTCAAGTTATTTGTTATGCGGTAATTCGATGCAACACACTGAAAACAACTGTCTTAAATGCAAATTAAAGCATTTCGGGCAGGTAACGGATAAGTAACGAAACTCACCGTTAAACCTGCCCGATTCTGCTATTTTATTGCTTCGGGCACATGCGGAAAAGAGAATTAAATACTTATAAACAAGACATTTACTCTTTTCTGCATATTCCGTTACCTACAAATACCGAACCCTTGCGAGGGTCCGCCCTTTCCGTTTCGGCAGGCTATATGAAAAACGCCATCGCCGAGAGCAGTTTGCGCAACTCGGCCAGCGCACCCGAAATGTGATACTGCACGGTCTTGGGACTGATGTTGAGCGCCTCGGCAATATCGTTGTAGGACATGTTCTCGTAACGGCTCATGCAGAAAACCCGCCGCCGCTGCTCGGGCATGTTGCGGACGGCCAGGTCGATCATCTCCAACAGATCGGCCGTTGACACGCGGTCGTCGGTCTGAGGCGCGGCGGGACTCTCCGCGGCCCCAGCCTCAGCCTGGTATTTATACTCCACCTGCCGGTGCTTGTAGGCATTGAAGACGGCGTTGCGCGTCATGCGGAACAGATAGCCGCGGAACGACAGGATGTTCCCGAGCCCCCGGCGCTGCTCCCAGATTTTCAGGAAAATATCATGCGTGACATCTTCGGCGTCGGTCCGGTCCTTGAGCAGCCGGAAGGCGAAATCGCGGACCTTGGAGGCATAACGCAGGTAAAGGATGTCCAGCGCTTCGGAATCCCCGTCACGGAGTTTTTTCAGGATGATATGTTCGTCGCAATCCATAATCGGTCAGTGCAAATATAGATTTTAAGCGAACAAATTAAAAATCTTTCGCCCTTTTTTCACGACTTTTTAACAGACCGGCGGAAATATAAAAAAAATTGTACGAACTGACTGGCCATCGCCGCCGGTAAATTGTCTTATCTATGGAACCGGCTCCTAAAACAACCTTTTAACCTGAAAAACTAAAATGAAAAAACAGCTACTATTCATTGCGGTCCTGTTATGCGCATGTCTGGCGGGCGGTTGCAAGGACGACGATCCGTCGGCCCCCGACAGTCTCTACATGCACAGCACGTCGGGCACGGTGGAAGCCGCTGCCGGCACGCAGTCCGTGACGATCTACACCACCTGCGGCTGGAAGGCCACAGGCGACGACTGGATCACGGTCGAACCCCTTTCGGGAGGCGAGAAGGGCATTTTCGCCGTCCACCTCGGCTTCGGAGCCAACGACACGGGCGCACCGCGCACCGGCCGGGTCGTCTTCGAGGCCGGAACCTATTCGGAAACCTACACCCTGACGCAGAAAGCGCAATAAACCGCAGCCCTCCAAAAACCGGCACACGATGAACAAAACGGAACGCAAGCGAATCATCGACTACATATTCCGTCATCCGGAGACCCCGGAAGAGATCCGGCAGCAGTTCGAGCGCTGGATGCTGGCCCGGGAACACGACTCCGGCATCGACGAAATCCTGTGGGACATCTGGGAAAACCATGCGGCGCCCGTCTCGGAAGAGGAGGACCGCAGGGGACTCGAACGGCTCCGGGCGTCGATCCGCGCAAGCCGGGTCCGCACGCTTCCGCGCCGCGTCCTGCGCTACGCAGGCATGGCCGCCGCCGTCGTGCTGGTATTCCTCGGGGGCTATTTCGCCGCCACGCAGACGCTCGCACCCGAAAAGGAGGTCACGTTGCTGACCGCCAAGGGACATGTCGGGGAGTTCACCCTGCCCGACGGGACGAAGGTGTGGCTCAACGGCGAAAGCCGGTTGAAATACAATGCGGATTTCTCGGGCAGGACCCGCGACGTGGCCCTGACGGGCGAAGCGTTCTTCGAAGTGCGTAAAGACACGCTGCGGCCGTTCCGCGTCAGCATGAACGACTTGCAGGTCGAGGTGCTGGGCACCTCGTTCGACGCCATGAACTACGCGTTCGGATCGAGCGAGGAGGTGGTGCTCAAAAGCGGCTCGGTGAAGATCTCCGGAGAGCATCTCCGGAGGCCCGTGACGCTGCGTCCCGACGAGCGGTTCTCGCTCGACCGGCTTTCGAAGCGCGCCTGCGTCGAGAAGGTCGATGCCCGGAATTACAGCCAGTGGTTCTCGCCGCGTCTGATCTTCGACAACACGCCGCTGAAAGACATCGTCATCAACCTCGAACGGAGATACAACATCGAAATCTCCCTCTCGTCGAACATCTCTCCCGAAAAACGACTGTCGCTGGTCGTCTGCCACGAACCGCTGGAAGACCTCATGGAGGTGATGTCCTCGCTGATGTCGATCCGCTACCGCATAGACGGCAACCGCGTTCTGATCACCCAGAGATAAAGCCTGTAACATAGACGGTCTGTTCCGAAACCTCCTGCAACGAGAGGCTCCGGCATACCTTTCCATTTGAAAAATCGAACCAAACACAAACCGAAACTATCATGAATGAACTCAACGTTTTGAAAAGGATCTGCCGGCATCTGTGGCTGGCGCTCCTCCTCTGCGCGGTGTCGGCCGCCACGGCTTCGGCCCAGGTCCCGACCGTCACCGTCGATGCGAAGAACGTTACCATCAAGGAGCTGTTGCAGCGCATCGAAGCCAACAGCCAGTACACGTTCGCCTACATCGACGCCGACATCAACCCCGACAAACGGGTGTCGGTGAAGGCCGTCAACCGCAACATCGCCTCGATCGTCGCCGAGGTGCTTCCCAATGTGAATATGGAAGTTAAGGGATTGAAAATCGTCCTCACAGCCAAACGGGGGGGGGAATCGCAAACCCGTCCCGCGGCTGACGCCGGACGCACGGTGAAGGGCCGCGTGACCGACGAAAGCGGCGCGCCGGTGATCGGCGCCACCGTCATCCTGAAAGGCACCACGGTCGGCACGGCGACCAACGCCACGGGCGAATACGCCATCGACATCCGGCAGGCCGACGCCGTGCTGGTCTACTCGCTCATCGGCTACAACAAGGTCGAGGTGGCGCTCTCCGAGGGCCAGACGCAGGCCGACGTTACGCTGAAAAGCGAGGCGATCGCCATGGACAACGTGGTGGTCGTGGGCTACGGCGTGCAGAACAAGCGCGACGTGACGACGGCCATCTCGTCCATCAAGGCCGAAGACTTCGCCGCCATGCCGACGGCCGACTTCCGCGACGCCATGGCCGCCAAGATGCCGGGCGTGCAGGTGCTCACGCTGGGCGGCCAGCCCGACGGCAACGTCTCGATCCGCATCCGCGGCATCCAGTCGGCCACGTCGGGCAACGACCCGCTCTATGTCATCGACGGCGTTCCGTGCGACGCCCGGGCCTTCTCGAACCTCGAAAGCAGCGACATCGAGAGCCTCGAGGTGCTCAAGGATGCCTCGGCGGCGGCGATCTACGGTTCGCGCGGCTCGTGCGGCGTCATCCTCATCACGACCAAGCGCGGCCAGGGCGAACGTCCTGTCGTAAGCTACGACGGCCAGTTCAGCGTCTCGAACGTCTCGAAGACGATCGACATGCTCAACGCCTATGAATTCGCCAAGATCTTCAAGGAGGCCCGCGACGGCGCCTACCTGTTCAACGTCCCGACGGGTTCGATCGACGACCCCTACGAGGACCGTCCCCAGGTCTACCACCGCGTCGACCCGCTCATCACGGCCTATCTGCAGGACAAGACCGGCACGATGACCGACACCGACTGGCAGGACGCCATTTTCCGCACGGCCTACTCGACCAAGCACTCCGTATCGGTCTCGGGCCGCACCAAGACGCTGGGCTACTACATCGGCGCCAACTACCTCTACCGCGAGGGAACGATCGTCGGCTCGGATTTCGAACGCTACAGCCTGCGGGCCAACATCGACGGCAAGCGCAACCGGCTGAAATACGGCGTCAGCTTCTCGCCCTCCTATTCGAAGACCAACTACATCTCCTCCGACACGCAGTACAACGGCGACGGCGTGATCGCCTCGGCGCTGATGGCGCCCCCGGTCTTCCCGGTCTACAACGCCGACGGCTCCTACAACTGGGACATGAACGGATTCCTGCGCGTCAACAGCTGGGACACCCAGACCAACGAGGTGCTCAACCCCGTGGCGCTGGCGCTCGAAATCGACGACGTGCGCGAAAAGATCAACATCCTGGGCAACGCCTACGTCTCCTATGAGTTCGTCAAGGGGCTGGAGTACAAATTCACGGCCGGCGGCGACTACTACTCCTACATCCGCAACTACTACCGTCCGTCGTACATCCCCCTGCGCGGCCTCAAGTATCTCGACGCCCCGTCGGACCCCAAGGCGCAGAACAACATGCAGTCCTACTTCCACTGGACGATCTCCAACCAGCTCTCTTTCAACCGCACCTTCGGCGACCACTCGATCAACGCCGTGGCAGTCTACGAAGCCGAGAAGGAGAGCATCCAGACCTCGCAGATCGTCGGCACGGGAGTCAAGGGCGACGACAAGATCCGCACCACGAAGGGCAAGACCATCGACCTGACGGAGACCTACAACAACAAGTACGCCTACACCTTCGCTTCGTGGCTCGTGCGTGCGCAGTACTCCTACAAGGGGCGTTACATGGTTTCGGCGTCGATCCGCGGCGACGGTTCGTCGCGCTTCGCCCCCAACACCCGGTGGGGTTATTTCCCGGCAGCCTCCGTGGGCTGGCGCATGAGCGACGAGAACTTCCTGCGCAACGTGAAATGGCTCGACGACCTGAAACTCCGCGCCAGCGTGGGTCAGACCGGAAACGCCCAGATCGGCAACTCGGAGTACCTGGCCCTCTACGGCATGACGAACATCGATCTCGGCAACGGACTCACCTCGCAGGTCTATCCCTCGCAGATCGCCAACAACGATCTGGGCTGGGAGAAGAACACGCAATACAACATCGGTCTGGATGTCAGCCTGTGGCGCGGCACCCTCGGATTCACCGCCGACTACTACTACTCGAAGACCACCGACATGCTGTTCGACGTTCCGGTTTCGTCGGTGTCGGGCCTCACCTCGTCGAACGTCAACATCGGTTCGATGCAGAACCGGGGTATTGAGCTGGCGCTCACCTCGCGGCGCAGCTTCGGCGACTTTTCCTACGCCTTCGCCGCCAACTGGTCGCTCAACCGCAACAAGGTGCTGAGCCTCGGCGACGAGAATGCCGACATCATCAAGGAGTCCTCCTACGCCGGCGGCTACTACCTCACGCGCGTCGGCCAGCCCGTCGGCTGCTACTACCTGCTCGTGCAGGACGGCATCTTCCACAATCAGGAGGAGCTGGATTCCTATCCCCATTTCGACACCACGACTGTGGGCGACTTCCGCTTCGTCGATGCCAACGGCAACGGCATTCTCGAAAAGGACGCCGACCGCGTGATCGTGGGCAACTACATGCCCGACTTCTACTACGGCTTCTCGGTCAACCTCTCCTGGAAGGGCTTCGATCTGGCAGCCAACTTCCAGGGCGTCTACGGCAACGAGATCCTGAACCTCGAACGCCGCTACCTGCTCAACATGGAGGCTTCGTCGAACATGATGAAGGAGTCGCTGCAACGCTACCCCTACGGCGAGCTGAACCGCGCCACCCGCAAGTCGAGCGGCAACAACGGCGCCTGCACCTCGACGTTCCACCTCGAAGACGGCTCCTACCTGCGTCTGCAAAACCTCTCGCTGGGCTACACCTTCCCCGACAAATGGACCCGCAAGGCCGGCATCTCGAAACTGCGCATCTACGTGCAGGGCACGAACCTCTTCACGTGGACCGACTATACGGGCTACAACCCCGAGGTCAACAAACGCTCGACCGACGCCCTGCGTCCGGGCGAGGACTACTGCTCCTACCCGCTGTCGCGCACGTTCAGCGTCGGTGTGAACTTCAACCTGTAATCAAAAATGACGATGACCATGAAACCGAAACATATCCTTGCGCTGGGACTCCTCGCACTGGGCCTGGGCTCGTGCGGCGAAAGTTTCTTCGAACAGTACCCGAGCAACAACATCACCGAAGGCAACTTCTACAAGACCGACGACGATTTCAACCAAGGGGTGGCGGCCTGCTACTACAAGCTCAAGACGCAGATGAGCTTCCACCTCACGGAGATCGGCTACCGCAGCGACGAGAACATCCTCGAGTCGATGGCCGTATCGACGCAGGACCGCTACGACATCGACAATTTCGCCGAAACGGCCAGCAACGGCATCCTGAACGACATCTGGGACGCCTGGTACAACGGCATCTACCGCTGCAACGACGTGCTCGACCACCTGGCCGGGGCCAAGATCGCCAACTACGACAAATACCGCGGCGAATGTCTGTTCCTGCGGTCGTGGTGGTATTTCAACCTCTACCGCGTCTTCGGCGTGGTGCCCATCGCCCGCACCGTCGTGGCCCCGGCGGCCGCCAAGCTCATCCCCCGCTGCACGGAGGAGGAGATGTACACCCTGCTGACCGAGGACCTCTCGGAGGCTGCGCGCCTGCTGCCGTCAACCCCCGGGTCGGAAAAGGCCCGCGTGGCGAACATCGCGGCCTACACGCTGCTGGCGAAGGTCTACCTCACGTTCGGCAAGCCCGCCGAGGCCAAGACCGTCCTCGAAGAGGCGATGAAGAACACCGCCTACGGGCTGGAGACGACGACGAAAAGGGTCTTCGACGTAAGCAACAAGATGAACAAGGAGATCATCTTCGCGCTCTACTACAACAAGACCAACGACAACGGCCACGGATACTGGTACAGCGCCAACACGGAGGTATTGGCCGACATCCGAAACCCGACACCCGAATTCAAAGCGATCTACGACGGTGAGAAGGAC
The DNA here is from genome assembly GCF_025145645.1 of Alistipes senegalensis JC50. NCBI lineage: Bacteria > Pseudomonadati > Bacteroidota > Bacteroidia > Bacteroidales > Rikenellaceae > Alistipes > Alistipes senegalensis. Next base: position 1,665,312 of record NZ_CP102252.1, read on the forward strand.
AACCGCCTGCCGCTGATCGGCACCTACACCAAGATTTCGAGCAACCTCTACGCCATGACCAAATGGTACGACACCTACGACGCGACCTACACGACGCAGGTGGGCAACGATTTCCCGCACCTGCGCTATGCCGACGTGGTGCTGATGTACGCCGAGGCGCTGGCCGAATCGGGCGGCAGTCTGGACGACGCGCTGGTGTGGCTCAACAAGACCCGCGTGCGGGCCGGACTCGACGAACTGACGACCGACGAGGTCAAAAGCCTGGCGGAGTTCCGCCGCGAGCTGGCCGACGAACGGGGCCGCGAATTCGCCCTCGAAGGCCACCGCTGGTTCGACCTCGTGCGGCTGGGGCTGGCCGTCGATTATTTCCGCGGACTGGGCTACTCGCTCGACGCGCACAACCTGATCTTCCCGATCCCGCAGAGCCAGATCGAAATCGTGAACAACCCGTCGATTCTGTGGCAGAATCCCGGTTTCAATTAACCAACCACTTAAGTCAGAACAAGCATGAAAAAGATAGTAATCGACCTTTTGCTGACATCGTTCATCGCCGCGGGCCTCACCGCATGCTGGAGTGAGGATATTCCCGAAGCCGGAGCGGCCCGCCGCCAGGTCACCGATCTCACCGCCACTCCGGGCGACGAGGAGGTGCAGCTCGCCTGGAGCCTGCCCGAAGGCTGGAATCCGACGGACTTCATCGTCTACTACACCGACACCGACTCGGAAACGGTCACCCTGCGCACGGACGGCGAGATGAACTGCACGATCGACGGACTCGTCAACGGCACGCAGTACACCTTCTACGTGCAGGCGGTCTACGGAAAACTCGTCTCGAACTACGTCGCCGTCGTCGGCCGGCCCGCCACGACGCGCTTCCCGGTCACCGACCTGACGGTCGATGCGGGCGATTCGTTCGTGAGCCTCGCGTGGACCAAGCCCGCGACGACGGTGCTCTCCTACACGCTCTCCTACTACAACGAGGACACGCCCGACAATGTCGAACAACAGACGCTCGACAAGGACGCGACGAGCGTGAAGCTCGAAGGGCTGACCAACGACAAGAACTACTACTTCTCGCTGGCGGCCAACTACGAAAAGGGCGCTTCGGAGCCGGCCACCGCCAAGGCGATGCCGACGCTGGCGATCCCCTACATCCTCGACCGCGACCAGGCGGCCAAGAACCAGCCGATCACCTTCACGTTCAACACCGAAGACTACCCGACGGCCACCGATGTCAAGTGGACCTTCCCGGGCGATGTCGTCAAGGAGGGAACCGTCGTGAAATACGGACTGGGCACGGTCGGCACGCAGACCGTGAAGCTGAGCGCCACGATCGACGGCAACGCCCGTTCGTGGACCCTCGAAGTCGAGATCCGCGAATACGTCATCTTCAACACCGACTGGGCGCAGGACGGCTCGAACTACAACGGATTCAAGGGCACCTGCCCGGTGTTCTCGCCCGACGGAAAGACCGTCTACATCGTCACCTTCAACAAACTCTCGGCCCTCTACGCCTTCGACATCGCAACGGGCAATGAGAAGTGGCGCTACGTACCGTCCGCCAATACCGGCAGCTACAACATGCTCACCGTGAACCCCGTGACGGGCGACATCTACTACGGCACGCAAACCGCCGGACAATTCTACGCCGTCACGCAGGAAGGCAAGCTGAAATGGACCTTCGCCGAAGCCGGCTCGATGCAGAGCGCCGCCCCGGCCGTCAACGCCGCCGGAACGGCCGTCTATATCTGCGACAAGAGCGGCAACACGTTCGCCATCGACGCCGCATCGGGGCAGAAGATCTGGAGCTTCGCCGCGGGCGTCGCCGGAGGCGGCCTGCTGGTCAACGGCAACGAACTGCTGATAGGAGCGGGCGCCAACGCCTTTTTCCTCAACATCGAGACCGGCGAGCAGATCGCCAAGATCGCGCTGGGTTGCTCAATGTCCGACATCGCCGGATTCGCCGTCAGCAGCGACAAGACGCTGGCCTACTTCGGAGCCAAGGACGGCTACTTCGGGGCCATCGATCTGACGACGCACACGGCAAAAACCCCGCTGCTGGCCGGCACGACCAATCCCAACACCATCTACGAACCCGTCGTGGCCCCCAACGGTTCGGTCTTCGCGGGATCGAAGAACGGTTCGGTCTACAACGTCAAGGGCGACCTCTCGGCCGTCAACTGGGAACACGTCCACACCGGAACGCCCGTCAGCAACACCTACAACTACTCCCACCCGTGCGTAGACTCCGAGAACCGGTTCTACATCACGGCGGGACAGACGACCAACACGTCCTACATCTTCGATGCCGACGGCAGGGTCCTCGACTCGTGGAGCTATACGGGAGCCACCGCCGCAGCGCAGCGCCAGATGGGCGGCAACAACTACCTCGACGGCGTGTTCTACTCGGCATTCATCGGCAACGCCGACCAGAACGGCATGTTCGTCGGCAAATACGTCGGCGGCGAACGCGCATCGGGCTGGAGCACCCACGGCGGCGACATCTGCGGATCGTGCTGCGTAAAATAGGAGGAAGCGATGAAAAAACTACTGTTCATAATGGCAGCGCTCCTGCTGGCCGCCGGAGCCGCCCGGGCCGAATACCCCGTGGGCGTATCGCTCGGCATGGTGAAGGTCCCCGAGCCCGAAAAACTCGCGCAGATCAAAGCCGCGGGCATCGACCATGTGGAGGTCGTCTTCAACTACTTCTGGCGCAACGCCCCCGAGAACGAGTGCTACACCCGCGCCTACCGCGTCAAGGCGATGCTCGACGAGGCCGGGCTCACGGTCTGGTCGTGCCACCTGCCTTTCAGCCGTACGCTCGACATCTCGGTGCTCGATCCGCAGCGGCGCGAAGAAAACGTCCTGCTGATGGAGCGGATGATCCGCCTGGCGGAGATCTTCCACCCGCAGCGGCTGGTGCTGCATCCCAGTTCGGAGCCGATCTCCGACGAGGAGCGCGAAACCCGCCTGCAAAACTCCGCCAACTCCATCGGCCGCCTCGCGCTGGCCGCCAAAGGGATCGGCGCGGTGCTCTGCGTCGAGAACCTGCCCCGCACCTGTCTGGGCCGCAATTCGGACGAAATCATGCGGCTGATCGGCGACTTCCCCGAGGTAATGGTGTGCTTCGACTCGAACCACCTGCTCCAGGAGGAGCACGCCCGGTTCTTCGAGAACGTGGGCAGCCGCATCGGCACGATCCACGCCTCGGACTACGACCGCCGGGACGAACGCCACTGGCTGCCGGGCGAGGGCGTCATCGACTGGCCCGACTTCCTCCGCCGCCTGCGTGCGTCGGGCTACAAGGGGGTCTTCATGCACGAGGTCCGCGCCGGGGAGAACGCCACGCCCGCAAACGTCGTGAAAGCCTACAAGGAGGTCATCTGCGGCAAAACGAAAAAACAACCCACCCAAAATGCACAAAACCATGAATAAGATAAAAAACCGCCTGTTCCGGGTTCTGCTGCTCTGCGCCGGAACGGGACTCCTCGTCGCGGGCTGCTCGAACGACGACGATGCGCCCCGCGAGATCGCGTCGAAGACCACCCTGACGCTGACGAAATACTACAACGACAAGGGAGCGACGACGCTGCCCACCTGGAGCAAAAGCGACAAGGCCGGAATGTTCGTCGCGGACCGAAACGCCCCGGAGGCCGTCTATGCGGCGCCGATCCAGTCGGGATCGCAAAAATCGCTCTTCCTCTTCACGCTCGACGCGCCGCAGCATGCGGCCTCGACGGTCGTCGCCTTCTGGCCCTCGGACGCCGGCCTCCGCTGTGAGAACGGCACGCTGAAAACCGTCGTTCCCACGGAGCAGACGGGCGCTGTCGCCCCGATTCTCGCCGGCAAGGCCACGGCGCGGGTCAACGCCTACGAAGGTTGCAGCATGGAACTGACGAACCTCTTCTGCACGATGTACGTCAGCGTGAAAAAGGGCAACTACTCGATCGGCAAGGCGGTCGTAAAGGCCAACGGCGGCGAAGGGATCGCCGGAGAGCTCACGATCGGCATCGACGACTGGTCGGCATCGGCATCGGCGCAGACGATCACCGTGACGCTGCCCGCACCCCTCGACTGTTCGAAAGAGACGCAGCTGATACCCGTAATGATCGCCCCCGTGGCCCTGTCGCAGGGCTACACCGTGACCCTCACCGACACCGACGGCAATTCGTTCTCGGTCGGGAAGACGGAGCCCGTGACCCTGGAGGCCGGGGGCAAGCACGACACCGACGACGCCCGTTCGAGTTTCGTGACCGAACTGGTCTTCTGCGGCGACAACATGGTCTACATGATCGACGCCGGACTGGCCGACGAGACCACCTACAAGGATGCGGTCACGTGGAGCTGGGACGCGACCGAAGCCGCCTCCGTGCTCGGGCTGGACAAGAGCCGCTGCAACCATCTCGACGACTGCAAGCCGGTGGACAACGGCAAGAAACTCCTGTGCACCAGCTCCTACAACTGGTGCGTGCTGCTCGACATCGCCACGAAGGAGGTGCTGTTCCACACCACGGCGACGCCCAACGCCCACTCGGCGGAACTGCTGCCCGGCAACCGCATCGTCGTGGCCTGCTCGGACGGCAGCGGTGCGGGCAACAACTCGGTGCAGCTCTACGACATTTCGCAGCCCAACCTGATTCTCCACCAATCGACACTCGGTTCGGCGCACGGCGTCGTGTGGAACGAAACGACCCAGCGCCTCTATGCGATCGGCGGCCAGAGCCTCCAGATCTACAAACTCAAAGACTGGGAGACGGCAGCCCCGTCGCTCGAACTGGAAAAGACCGTACAGACGCCCCAGGGAGGTCTGCACGACATGAGCTACGTCAATTCGAACACGCTCTGCATCGGCGGACGCCGGGCCTATCTCTACGACATCGGCGCCAACCAGTTCACCGAAATGACGCTCTTCGCCGCATCGACGGCGATCAAGTCGATCAACTACAACGACGAAACGGGCGAACTGTGGTACACGGACTCCACCAATCCCGAGGGCTCGCAGTCGTGGTCAACGCAGACCATCCGCTACTCCACGGACAAGAACGCCTCGACGGAGACACGGACGATCAAGGTTCCCGATCTGGATATGTACAAGGTCCGCGTGATGAACTGGTAGCGCGGAACGGACTTCGGCAGAAAATCGTGTATGTCAACGCGAATACACGATTTTCTCATTACATTCACCGCATTATTGACATCAAACCCAACGATCCATGAAAAAACTGCTCATTCTTCTCTCGGGGCTGCTGCTCCTGCAAACCTCCTGTTCCCGACCCGCTTCCGCCCCTGCCAGCCGGGCCGAGGGCATCGTGGCCGAAATCCACAACCCCTCCTCGCGGAAGGTCCTCGTCGCCTGCCACCGCGGCGACTGGCGCAACTATCCCGAAAACTCCCTGGCGGCCATCGAGTCGGTGATCGGCCTGGGCGCCGACATCGTGGAGATCGACCTTGCGCTGACCTCCGACAGCGTGCTGGTGGTCTGCCACGACCGGACGCTGAACCGCACGACGACGGGCAAAGGTCTCATCGCCGAAATCCCCTATGACTCCGTCCAACGGTGTTTCCTCAAATCGGGCCACGGCGTAGCCACGTCGCACCGCATGCCGACGCTGCGCGAAGCGCTGGAACTCTGCAAGGACCGCATCGTGGTCAATATCGACAAAGGCTACCAATACTACGATCTGGTGCAGAGGCTCTCGGAAGAACTCGGAGTCACCGGACAACTCCTGATCAAAGGCAAAAGCCCCGTCGCGGATGTCGCCGCGAAGTTCTCCCGCTACGAACACAACATGATGTACATGCCCATCATCGACATCCTCAAACCCAAAGGACAGGCCCTCTTTGCCGAATACCTCGATACGAACACCGTGCCGCTGGCCTGCGAAGTCTGCTGGTCGGAATACACCCCCGAAGTCGAAGCCTGCATGCGGAAAGTCGTCGCCGGAGGCTCGAAACTCTGGGTCAACGCCCTGTGGCCGTCGCTCTGCGGAGGTCTCTGCGACGATGCCGCTTTCGAAGGCGATCCCGCCGCCGTCTACGGAAAACTCGTCGATATGGGAGCCACCATGATCCAGACCGACCGTCCCGAACTGCTGATCTCCTATCTCCGCTCGCGGGGGCTCCATGACTGACGCCATGAACCGCTTCACGGAATTCTACCGCATCAGTCCCCCGGCCCCGGCCCGCGAGATGGACGCCGACGCGCGCTCGAAATACTACCGCCGTCTGCGTTTGCAGGCATTCGCGGCGGCGACGCTCGGATACAGTCTCTACTATGTCTGCCGCACGAGTCTCAATGTCATGAAGAAACCCATTCTCGACAGCGGAGCGCTGGATGCTTCGCAGCTGGGAGTGATCGGATCGGCCCTGCTATTTGCCTATGCCGTCGGGAAATTCGTAAACGGATTCATTGCCGACTACTGCAACATCAAACGCTTCATGGCCACGGGACTCATCCTCTCGGCGGCGGTGAACGCCCTGATGGGACTGCTGGGACTGGCGCATTCCGTAATTCCCACGGCAGTGATATTCGTGACGTTCGCCGTGATGTGGGGGATCAACGGCTGGGCACAATCCATGGGAGCGCCCCCGGCCATCATATTCCTCTCGCGATGGTATCCCCTCCGGGAACGGGGAACCTACTACGGATTCTTCTCGGCAAGCCACAACCTCGGAGAATTCTTCTCATTCCTATTCGTGGGCTCCATCGTGACATTCGCAGGGTGGCAGGCAGGGTTCTTCGGATCGGCCGTGGCGGGAGCAATCGGTGTGGTGATCGTCCTCTGCTGGCTCCATGACACCCCGGAATCCAAAGGACTGCCGCCCGTAGAAGCCCTGGCGCACGAGAAACCGGCGCCGGAAGCGGACAAATCCGTTCGGGAGATTCAAAAACAAGTGCTCCGCACCCCGGCGGTATGGGTGCTGGCGGCGGCGAGCGCGTTCATGTACATATCCCGCTATGCCATAAACGGATGGGGAGTACTGTTCCTGCAAGAGGCCAAGGGATACTCGGATGTGGAGGCAATATCCGTGGTCTCGATAAACGCCCTGCTGGGAATACTCGGAACCGTGTTCTCGGGATGGTTCTCGGACAAACTCTTCAAGGGAGACCGAAAGATTCCCGCCCTGCTGTTCGGCATACTGAACTCCCTGGCCCTGGCACTGTTCCTCTACGGAGGGAATGCCATGTGGGTGAATGTCCTCTCGATGGTCCTGTTCGGAATAGCAATCGGAGTGCTGATCTGTTTCCTCGGAGGACTCATGGCCGTGGACATCGTGCCGAGAAAGGCGACGGGGGCCGCGCTGGGAGTGGTGGGGATAGCCTCCTACTGTGCTGCGGGAATTCAGGATGTCGCGTCGGGATGGCTCATAGATGCGAACATTACCGTAACGGCAGATGGCGCCAAACACTACGACTTCGGACCTGTGGCTGTATTCTGGATTACAGCGTCAATAATATCGTTTCTGCTGCCGCTGATGAACAAAAAACAAAAGACAGAAGCATGAAAAAAAGGATATACGCGATCCTCGGTCTGCTGATCCCGGCGATGGCCGTGGCGGAGAACACGCCGGTGAAATATGCGGACGCGGCAAATCTCACGATCGTTAACAAAGCCCAACCGGGAGGTTCGGCATTCCAGCGTATCGAGGTGGCCCGCTACCCCGAGCTGACCCCGACGGTCACGCGATATTACCGCTACTCCACGGGGCTGGCTGTGGCGTTCCGCACCGACAGCCGCAACATCCGCGCCCGGTGGACCACTGTCAACCAACTCCCCGGAGCCAATTCGACGCTCATCGCACAGCGCGGGCTCGACCTCTACATCCGCCGCGACGGCAAATGGGTCTTCGCCGGAGTCGGGGTGCCGAGCAAATCCGGAACGCAGCACGAAGCCCCCGTCGTCGAACACATGGATACGACGATGAAGGAGTGCCTGCTCTACCTCCCGCTGCACGACGAAATCGCCGCCCTCGAAATCGGAACCGACGAAGGTGCGCGGCTGGAAGCCACTCCCGACCCCTTCCGTCACCGGATCGTGGTGATCGGGTCGAGCATCACGCACGGCACCTCGGCGAGCCGTCCGGGAATGGCCTACGCCGCACGACTGGGCCGCGCGCTGGGATTCGGATTCGTCAACCTCGGGGCCAGCGGACAATGCAAACTCGACACGTTCTTCGCGCGCATCGCCGCGGAGACCCGGGCCGACGCCTTCGTGTTCGACGTTTTCTCGAATCCGTCGCCGCAGCAGATCGAAGAGCGGCTGGAGGGATTCGTCCGGCGCATCCGCGAAAGCCACCCCGCGACGCCGCTGATCTTCCTCCAGACGGAGGTGCGCGAAAGCGGGAACTTCGACCTGAAAAAACGCGCTTTCGAAGCCGACAAGCGCGAAGCCGCCCGGAAAGGGATGGAGAAACTCCTCGAAAGGGACGAAAACATCTATTTCATAGACCCCGGCATGGATCTGGGAGACGACCACGAGGCGACCGTCGATGGCGTACACCCCACGGACCTCGGGTTCGAACGGATGCTGGACGCGCTGACGCCCCGCATCGCCCGCATACTCCGGAAATACGGCATCAAGTAGTCCGGGCGACGGAGAACGGCGGCAAAAAAATCGTATCTTTGTCTTGGAATCCAAAATCGGACAGCTATGATCGAACCCCTCTACCAGCCGTCGCCGTCGCGTTACGAAAACGGCATGATTTTCCGCCGCGCCGGGCGCAGCGGCGTGCAGCTGCCGGCCCTGTCGCTGGGCATGTGGCACAATTTCGGCAGCGAGCAGACCTTCTCCAAAGTGCAGGAGATGGCCCACTACGCCTTCGACCGCGGGATCGTGCACTTCGACCTGGCGAACAACTACGGCCCGGCCTACGGAACCGCCGAGGAGAATTTCGGACGCCTGATGGAACGGTCGTTCCGCCCCTACCGCGACGAGATGTTCATCGCCACCAAGGCCGGATACGACATGTGGCCGGGGCCCTACGGCAACTGGGGTTCGCGCAAATACCTCATGGCGAGCCTCGACCAGAGCCTGCGGCGCATGAAGCTCGACTATGCGGACGTTTTCTATTCGCACCGCTACGATCCCGAAACGCCGCTCGAAGAGACGCTTCAGGCCCTGGTGGACATCGTGCGCAGCGGCAAGGCGCTGTACGCCGGGCTGTCGCGCTACCCGCTCGCGGCGGAGCGTTTCGCATTCCGCTACCTGGCCGAGCGCGACGTGCCGTGCCTGCTGTTTCAGGACAAATACAACATTTTCAACCGCGAGCCCGCGACATCGGGCGTGCTGTCGCTGGCCGCCGAGTCGGGCGCAGGGTTCGCGGCCTTCTCGCCGCTGGCACAGGGGCTTCTGACCGGGCGTTACCTCAACGGCATTCCGCAGGATTCGCGCATGGCCGAGGGGCGTTCGCTGCGGCGCGACGTGCTGACCGACGCGATGCTGGCCCGCATCCGCGGCCTCGACGACCTCGCCCGGCAGCGCGGGCAGACGCTGGCCGAAATGGCGCTGGCGTGGCTGCTGCACGACAGCCGCGTGACGACGGTCATCATCGGAGCCAGCTCGACGGCCCAGATCGCAGACAACCTGCGGGCGTTGGAGAACACGGCCTTTTCCGACGAGGAACTGGCGCGGATCGACGCGCTCTCGCGGGAATGACCCCGGCATGGAAAAAAGAGGTCCGCTTTCCGATGAAAGCGGACCTTTTCGCGTTATGACGGCAGGATTACTTTTCGGGTTTCTGCCCGATGTAGAAAACATATCCGTAGTCCGTTCCGTGGGCGCGGTAGTGTTCGATCTCCTCCCGCATCAGCGTGGCCATGCGGACCGCAGCCGGACTGTGACCCTGCTCTTCCAGAAAGTCGGGGATGCGCGCGGCCACCGCAGCGTAGTAATTCTGCGTCCAGCAATGCTGCGGCAGCACGAAATGCGCCAGCGGAACGTATCCGGCCTTTTCGAGGATGCGCACTTTGGCCGCAGGGGTGCCGATGTCCGGGAAATTCTCCCGGATGTACGCCGTCTCCGGCAACCGCGAGGGCGCGAGCCACGAGCACTCGGTGACGGCGATCACGCCCCCGGGTTTGAGGAACCGCCGCCACTCGGTGAGCCCCCTCTCGAAACCGATGTTGTAGATCGACCCCTCGGCCCAGATGAGGTCCAGCTCTTCGTCGCCGAAGGGCAGTTCGTCCATCGACCCGACGAGGGCCGTGACCTTTTCGCTCAGTCCCGTGCGCTTCATCCGTGCGCGAAGCTCCTCGATCATTCCGGGCAGCAGGTCCACGGCCGTGATCGTGCCGTCGAGGTGCCGGGCGAGCACTTCGGTCTGCCGCCCCGTACCGCAGCCGATGTCGGCGACGCGGAGTCCGGGGCCTGTCGCCGGGAGGAACCCCAAAGCCCGGATGGTTTGTTCGTCGCCGCCGGGGCCCTGCCGGTCGAGGGCGCGGAAAAAATCGGCGATGAGGGTCAAATCGAATTCGAAGATCGGTTCCTTGTTTTCGTTGTTCATAATCGGGAATATTCGGGCCGTCCGTCGGACGGCTGAAACAATGTTTCGGGCCTGCAAGATAGTTCTTCGAAACGGAACCGCCAAATCCGTCCGCACGAAAACGCCGGACCTTCGTACAAGGCCCGGCGCTTCCGGTGAGGCGTCACCCGACGGGTGTCAGAACGAGATGCCGACACGTATGCCGAAATTGTTGATGTTGTTGATCGAGTAGGTCAGCACATCGCCGCTGTTGGTGGCGTAGCTGTAATAGAGCGCCACGTGGAAACCCAGCCGGTAGTCGGGGCGCGGGAAGATCGACACGCCGATCTCCGGCGACATGAAGAATCCCCATGTGTCGGTGTACTGCTTGACGACATAATAGTAAGACGACATTTCGGCGTAGCTGGCGCCCAGCTTCAGGCCGGCATAGGGCTGGAATACGCTGTCGGTAAGCCAGTTGTAACGTCCCGTAACGCCGAACGGCAGTTGGAACAGGGCGTGTTTCTGGTTGGTGGTCAGCGCCGAGCCGCCGCCCAGATCGAGCGTCTGACGCGAAATGCTTTGCAGATTGGTCTGGTAGGAGATGAACGGACCCACGGTGATGGCCGGCGTCACGAAGTAACCGCCTTCGAAGTTCATGCCCCAGCCCGAGGTCTTGTCGGCGAAATCGGCGCCCAGAGGCACGCCCACCTGCCAGTCGATGTTGATGTAGGTCTTGGGGAACACCTGTGCCTTGCCCGGCAGGGCCGCAGCAAGCATAACGGCGCAGATAGCGATGGTTTTGAAGTATTTCGATGTTTTCATAATCGGACGAATTTTTTGCTGTTAAACTATTTTGCCAGATAAGGCGACTGCTCGAAAGCCTGCTCCACGCCGGCGATCGTGCGTTGCCGGTTGAGTTCCGCATCGGAAGTCAGCAGACCGCCGATGAAGCTGTCCCACACGACGGGCAGTTTCTTGTTGCTCTCCCGATCGGCTTCGAGGTCCAGCATCTCCAACAGCAGCGAACCGGCCGTGTATCCGTAATAAACGCTGTAAGGGTAGTGCCAGCCGACCCAGTCGCCCCAGTATCCGGGAGCCCAGTAGTAGGGGTAGTACCACCACCAGTAGGGATAGTCGTAGCCTACGAAGTAGGTCACTTTCCGGACGTAGCTGAGCTGGATGCCCACATTGGCGGCATCCTTGTCATCGGTGCGGGTGTATCCGGCGGCATTCATCTTGCCGGCGACCGTGCCGATGATCTCCAGGGCGTCGGCGTCTTTCCAGTATTCGGTTTTGTCGCTGTTCCCGATCACCAGAATACTGTCGGGGAGGTAGTAAGTGTCGATGGCGGCGAAATCGGTGTCGGTGTCGTGGGCTGTGTAGACCAGATAATCCCGGTGAAGGTCCGATGTCGAAGGCTCCTTCTGACACGCGCAGAACGCAACTGCAATGAGTGCGAACGCAAAGTAACGTAATTTTTTGACGTTCATGGTTGTTTAATTTTTTTGGTTTGCTGTCCCGACCATCGTTTCAAATTCCGTTCCCCGCGCGCGGGTTTCCCGGCGCAGGGCCCGAATCGCGCATAAAGAAACCGTTTTCGAAGCACGAAAAACCGGGACTCCCGTCGTGGGAGCCCCGGTCGTTCCGGCGGCGAATATCTCTCAGAACCCGAACGTCTTGCAAGGCAATCAGGGATTCAACCCCAATGCAGCGACATACGTGTCATTCGGGCGGCAGTTCGCAAATTTGCAGTTCTCGAGGTAAATATCGAGCACGCGGCGCATCTCGGACTGGTCCGGACGAGCTTCACGGATGAATCCGTATTCGGAACGGTCGGCCGCCAGGAAATCGCAGATCTTCTGCCAGCCTTCGGGCATCGGCACGCTCACGAACGACGGCCGGGCATCGAGCCGCTTGTAAGTCCAGAAAGTCCACCCGATGTTCATCTCGTCGAGCGCCCTGCGGAAATTCCCGACCCACTCGTCGGTATTCTCGCCGGTTTCGCCCATATACATCGGGCATTGCGACTTGTCGCGGAAAGCCGCGAAGCCTTTGAGCGAATTGACCGAAGGCGGACACTTGTAGATATGGCACGTGAAGATCAGATTGTCATCGAAGGTCCAGTCGTCGTAAACCTTGAAATTCGTGTTCCACTGCGCTCCGGCGAGGATCAGAATGTGGCGGGAATCCACCTCGCGGATAGCCTTGGCCGTCCGGATCATCAACGGCTGGAGTTCGGCGTTCAGCTCCTCCTTGTCCTCGAAATAGTGGGCGATCGGTTCGTTCATCAGGTCGTAGCCGAGGATCGTGGGTTCGTCCGCATAACGGGCCGCAATGCCGCGCCAGACGGCGATGAAGCGTTCCTGCATCTCCGGACTGCGGAACAGCCACGGATAACCGTACGAATCGTCGATGTTGTCGCCGGTCTGCCCGCCCGGGCAGTCGTGCATGTCGAGAATCAACCGCAGCCCGGCGTCGCGGCACCACTCCACAACGCGGTCCACGAGGGCGAATCCCTCCTCGGGATCATGCAGCCCGAGATACTCCTCCGCGGTGAAAAGTTTGTAGTGGAACGGCAGACGCACGGTCGTAGCTCCGGTCGAAGCGATGTAATCTATATCCTCGCGAGTGATGTAGTTCTCGCGGAACGTACGCCAGAAACGCTCCATATAGGCCGGACCGACCAGCTGGCACAGACCTTCATGGATGCGGCGCGGCGAATTGGCGCTTTTGGGAAACTGAAAGAGGTAACCCTCGGGATTGAGCCAGTGTCCGAGGTTGGTGCCCCGGATTTCGAAACGGTTCCCGTTCCCATCGACCAGATTCACGCCGTCGGTGCGGATGAAATCCGGCGAACCGCCGGCACGGCCGGCACATGCCGCACAGCACAGCGCGGCGAGAGAGAGGATGAGATGTTTGAAAATTGCGATCATCTTTTCGTTTTGTAATAATCTTGAAGTACGTAGAATGCCTGTTTGCGTTCGCCGCGGTCGGAGATGACCCCCTTGCGGTTGAAGCCGTCCTGCGTCTGGGGCAGCAGCCGGCGCGCCGAACGGAAATCTTTGAGCACCCAGGGCGAAATGCCCGAAACTGGCGGCATCCGCTCTTCGATCATCCGCAGCGTCTTGCGATAGAGATCGGCCTGATACTCCTCGGTCCAGATCTCCGTGGCTTCACCGCGCTTGCCGTAAGGGGCGCCGCCGCCGAACTCCGAGATCATGACCGGCTTTTCGTAGTCGATCTCCCAGCGCACGCGGTCGATCTTTTCGTTCGTCCCGTCGTACCAGCCCACATACTCGTTCAGGCTGATGATGTCTACATATTCGTTCATGTTATCCTGCACGGAGAGCACCTCCGGGCTTTTGTCGTTGCGCTCCATCGCCATCGAGATCAGACGGGTCGGGTCCTTTTCGCGGGCATAGGCGGCCAGCGACGAGAGGAACCGGTCGCGGGCGTCGCCGTGGGGCGTTTCGTTGGCGATCGACCAGATAATGACGTTGCAGCGGTTCTGGTCGCGTTCGATCATCTCGTCGAGCTGGTTCAGGGCATTGGCGTAAACATCCTCGCGCTCCCAGAGAATCGTCCAGTAAACCGGAATCTCGCTCCACACGAGCAGCCCCATCCGTTCGGCCTCGCGCACCATCTGTTCGTTGTGTGGATAGTGGGCCAGACGGACGTAGTTGCAGCCCAGTTCCCTGGCCCAGCCGAGCAGCGTGCGGTCCTCCTCGACCTTGGCGATGCGCCCGTTGCGGAATGCCGCCTCCTCGTGGATCGAAATGCCGCGCAGGAAGATCGGTTTTCCATTGAGCAGTATTTCGCGGCCGCGGGTCTCGATGGTGCGGAATCCGATCTCGTCCTCCACCCGGTCGTCGTCCGATGCGATTTCGACGGCATAGAGTTTCGGGGATTCGGGCGACCAGAGACCGATCCGGGCGCGCTTTTCGAACCGGGCGACCCCGTCGGCGTCGGTCGTTCCCCGAAGGTCGATCTTCAGTTCGGGAATCGCAAATCCGACATGCTGCCCGGCCTCCTTCCCGTTCATGCGCACAACAGCCTCGACGGTGTCGGTCGTACCGGGTTTCAGCCGCACGGTGTAACTCTCGACAAAGCGTTCGGGAACCGACACCAACATCACGTCGCGCGTGATGCCGCCGTAGTTGAACCAGTCGCAGATGATGGTCGGCACGCGTTCGGGCAGCCGTTTGTTGTCCACGGCCACCACCAGCGTATTCTCCCCGTCGCGGAGCAGGTCCGTCACATCGAAATTGAACGGCGTATAGCCGCCTTCGTGGTCGCCGACATGCTCCCCGTTCAGAAAGACATGGGTGAGGTAGTTCGAAGCCCCGAAATAGAGGTACTGCCGTTTTCCGGCCTCGCGGGCAGCCGGGAACTTATGGCGCAGCCAAACCATCCCTTCGTAGTGGAAGAGCTGATGCACCTGCGTATTCCAGTCGCCGGGAACGGCCATCACGGGCGAAAGGTCGAAGTCGTACTCCTTCCACGTAGTAACGTTGTCCACCTGCTTGTCCTTGAAGAAACCGTTGGGATCGGGTCGCCGGCGGTAGTCGTAGTAACCGGTTTCGAGCGGATCGGCGAAATAGTTCCAATAGCCGTTCAGCGACCGGATTTCGCGCCCGTAGACATGCTGGATCAGCGGATCGAGCCCTTCGGTGCGCTGTCCGTAGGCAAGAGAGGCCGACAGCAGGGCTGCCAGAATCAGGATTTTTTTCATGCGGTTCGTGCAGTTTATTGATTTTTAAGCCGAATATCGTCGTTGGGTTCGAGCGTGGCGTAATATTCGCCCAGCGAGGTGATCCGCTCGTCGTCGCCGAAAAAGCGCGAGGTGATCAGGCCGATCATCGTCGGCGAAGCACACCCGAACCACGAGTAGCGGAACACCTCGTTCATCCCCTCGTAGGCCGGCAGCAGCACCTTCATCTGATCGAGTACGCGGCTCTCGGTGTAACTGTTGTAGCCGTTGTTCTTGGCATTGTCGTCGCGCGGCGCGAACTCGGTGATCCAGATTTTCTTGCCGAATTTATTATAAACGTCGCGGATCACCGACTGGTAGTTCTGGGTTCCGATGCCCGCATACATGTGCACGGCGACATAATCGCAGCGCAGTCCCCGCTGCGCGACGCCGGCCATAAATTCGTCGAGCCAGGCCCGCGTGGGGTACGACGGGGCCGGACTTACGAGTTTGATGCGGCTGTCGAGGTTTTGGCAAAGAAATTCCCACTTTTCGAGAGCATCGGAGACACTCATGTTCGACTCCTCTTTCAGATCGGGTTCGTTGAATCCCAACACATAGAAAACCCGCCCCTCTTCATAGAGTTTGTTGATTTTGTCGCAGTTGTCCTTGGTGACCGACGAGGCGCCCCAGAACATCGGCACGAACTCCGCGCCCTCGACCGTATTGCTCGGATCGAGCCCCCAGGTGTAATACCAGTTGGCCTTCAGATCGACGAGTTTCTGTCCGAAATCCAGCGTGTTGGTGCTTTGGCAGACGCCGCGTTTGGCCTTCGTGGCCCCGGTCGTTCCGCCCTCGGGTTTGTTGATGTCCTCGGGCAGGTCCGAGATCATCTGCTCTTTGGTGCACGCCGTAACGGCGCACACCAGAGCAATGAGGATAAACAGTATCTTTTTCATAATCAGTCTTCTTATTCTCGGTTAGTTAGTTGATTTTCACGGCATCGTCGCAGCCCGTCTTCTGCAATTTCGGGGCTGACGCCGCAGCGTCCCAGATCCATACCGATGCGAAGTCATAGCCGAGGCTTTCGAACAACGCCTGCGTCGGCTCCTGCTCGACGCCGTCCTGGCCATAGGTATCGGTATCCAGTGCGACGTAAGCCGACGCATCGGCATAGGAGACATTCCAACGGTAATTGGACGTAGCGGTAATATCGCCCGCCGCCGTACCGTAAATGGCAAACCCTCCGGTCTGGATCGTGGTGGCGATCACGGCGCAACCGGTCGTCTTCGGAGTATTGCCGTTCTTTATGTTCACGATACCGGCCGTATAGGAAGTGCCCTTCGAACCTCCCGTCACACGCGCCCCGCAGACCACGCAGCGTTCAACGTCACCCTTGACGGCAGCCGAGATTCCGGCCGCAGCAGCCGTACTGGAAGACGACACGCTGATCGCCTGCACCGAGCCGCCGACATAGCAGTCGCGGACCGAACAACATACGCCGCCGATGCCGCCCACAGCGTTTCCGCCGCTGACGCTTCCTGTAAAGGCACTCTTCTCGATGGTGATGCCGCCGACGTAATCGCCGCTGACGGTCGATCCCTGCAAAGCGCCGAAAATACCGCCGATCATATTCGAACCCTCGCCGGACATCTTCACTTCGGCAGTCACCAGACATCCTTTGATAATATCCTTCGAATTTTGGTTCGTATTGGTTTTGCGACCCAGAATACCGCCCAGCTTCGTGCCGGAAATCGTTCCGGAAATCGAGCCTTCGACCGTCGAGTCGGACATCGTGACGCCGTTCGAAGCCTTGATGACACCGACCAGACCTCCGGTCGCAAAATTCGAATTGGTGGTCATTGTGACATTCACATAGCAGTTATTGATGACGGACGAACCCTGCGCCTGTCCGGCAATGGCTCCGAAGCCCGTATCGGCTGACGATGCACCCGATTCCGCCGACAGCGTACCCGTCACGGCCACTCCTTCGACATGTCCGTCGAGCAGGTTGGCCACGGCTCCGCAGGCGCTCTTTCCGGCAGAGATATTCACACCGGAGAACTTCACGTTCTTCACCGCACCCGTAAGCGTCGCAACGAAAGGCGCCGTCAGCCCCTCGACCGTATGTCCGTCGCCGTCGAGCGAGCCCGAGAACGCGGGAATGGTCTCCCAGCCGGAAACGGCGATGTCCTCCGTCAGTTTCACGTGGGCCGCCGGATAGGTGTGCAGCGTCGCGGTGAACTGATCAGCGTCGATCACCACGTAGGGATCGCCCTCGATGCCCGAACCGCTTTCGTACATATTTTTCGACGAAACCGCAATGGTGTGCACCGTCGAAGTCACCCGGTCGCCGAGCGACACGCTGAACGTGACATCTCCACCGGAAAAATCGGCCTCCTTGGTGACGGTGAAGTTCCCCGAAGCGTCGTCGTAGCTCCACGACGTGCCGGTCGCACCCGGATCGAAAGTCACCGTCGCGCCCTTGGTCACGAGTCCCAGCGACTCGGTGGCCGAATCCGAGCCCATCGTGATGTTGACAGCCGCGGGAACCGTACCGAACTCGATCACCCGGGCATCCCGGCCCGCACCCGAAGCGACGGATGCGGCGACGAAATTCTCCCCTCTGACCGTGACGGCCGAAACATCGGCCGAAAGAGAAGCCTCGCTTTCGGCAGCGAGCGCCGAGACGTAATTACGGCCCGTGACACTGCCGTCGAGCGTCAGGTTCGTGACCTCGGCACCCGCACCGACACGGGCGAAAAGAGCGACATAATCCTCCGCCGGACGGTCGAGCGCCAGCGTGATCTTGCGGCCGTTGCCGTCGAGCGAACCCGTGAAGGGCTGCGCCTCGGTGCCGGCGGGCGTCCAGTTATTGTCGAGAACAATATCCGAAGCGAGGCGGAAAGCCTTGTCGAATCCGTAGCCGATCTTTTCGAGTTCCGCAGCGGAGGTGACCTCATAGGGAGCGTCGGCCGTACCTTCACCGGCTGCGAAAGCGCTGACGCGGATCTTGCACACCTGCGGCGGACGAGCGCCGAACGAGGCGGTCAACTCCACCTCGCCGCCGAGGAAATTGGCGGCAGGAGTGAACGTGACGGTACCTTCGCCGGTCGCCGGGTCCGAAACCACGTTGACACGCAGCCCGTCGGGCGTCGTGCCCGATTCGACGACCGCGGCCATCGTCGGGCTGACGGTGAAAGCGATGGTTTCGGGAGCGGTCAGACCCGTGAGCGGCGTGCGGTCGATCTCGAATTCGATCGTCCCCGACGGGTCCACATCCTCCAGCACGGCGATTTCGACGCTCGAAAGATAGGTCTTGGCCCGGTATTCGACGTTGAGTTGCAGGAACGAGGTTTCGAGCAGCAGGGGCGTACCCTTGACGGCCACCGTCGCTTCACCCGCTCCCGACACGAGCGTCACCTCCTGCGCGTCGATGCGCAGGCCGTTGGTTTCGGGGGCACTGATGCGCGCCGTGCCTCCCCTGGCGTTCTCGTAGGGAATCTTTATGCGGCAGAGGTCGTTCGCTTCGACGCCCTGCACGTAGCTGCCTTCCGCGAGGCAGTTGGCCGTGTCGATAACCAGTTCATCGAGGTAGTAGGACGAAGCGTCGTCGTCCGAACATCCCGCGGCCAGCGCGGCGGCACAAAGGATATAAAGCAGTTTTTTCATAATGTCAATCGGTTTTGCGGGTTAATCCTTCGACCAGATCCACTCGATCGGATCGTTGTTCGACGCCGTTTCCCTGGTGCGCAGCAACAGCTGGCGCAGCGACAGTTTGCCGTCGATCGTTGACCACATGAAAATCTTCATATGGGTCTCCGAGATGGCCCGGACCTCGTACTGCGTATTCCAGCCGCAGAAATAGAAGAGGTAGCCGCCGTGACCGGCATTGGTCGAGGGGAAAGAGATGTAATAGCGCCCTCCCGTCTGCGAAAGGCTCCAACCCATGTTCGAAGGCGGCGTACAGGCGACGATGTAGTCGTTCGTCGAGGCCAGGTTATAGGCCGTCGCGCTCCATGCCCCGTCGTTGTAAAGCTCCATAGCGGGGGTCATGTTGTTCAGCGTCGAACTCTTGCCGTTGTTCACATAGCCGAAAGCCTGGCCGCGTTCGCTGTTGAGGATGAAGGTCGCCTCGTCGTCGTAGAGCTCGCAGCCGGCCTTTCCGTTCGGGCTGACGCCCCACCAGCGGTCGCTCACGTTGTTGGGATTGAACAGGCCGATATGGTCCTGGCGCTCGGCATCGAGCATCCAGGTCTTGCCCTCGCCGCCGATCTCTCCGGCGATGTAGGTGTACATCGGATCGTTCAGCAGGAAGAGGTTTTCCGTCGTCACGGAGAGTTTCACCGAAACGTCGTTCGTGCGCCCGTTGTCGCCGTAGGCTTTCAACGAGATCGTATAATCGCCCGGAAAAGGGTATTCGGCCGTTACCGAATTGACGCCCGAAGCGGTGTTGCCGTTGCCGAGGTCCCAGAATCCGATCACGTCGGTGCGGTTCGTGCGCAGCAGATAGGTGTTCTGCACTTCACCGGGCGTCACGACGATTTTCAGGTCGGAGACACGTCCGTCGGGCAGTTCGGGGCGCTCGTCGATCGTGCACCCCACGGCCGCGAACGCGATGGTCAGTATGCTGATTATCTTTTTCATGGAAAGTTCGTTTTGAAAGTTAGTAGCCGGGGTTCTGCACCAGCGAATTGCGCGACTGGGTGATCTCATACTGCGGGATCGGCAGCAGGCCGCGGCGCGTCTTGTCCCACGTGACGGCGAATTCGCCCTCCTCGCCGTTGGTCAGGACACTGGCTGCGTAGGTATCGCCCTGACGCAGGACATCCCAATAGCGATGGCCTTCGAGGGCCAGTTCGAGCAGGCGTTCATCGAGAATCTTGTTCAGCGTCAATTCTCCGGCATTGCCGGCCGACCCGGCGCCCAGCGCACGTTCGCGCACCTTGGCGTAATATCCGAACGCCTTGCTCTGCGAGCCGTAGCGGAACTCCATTTCGGCAGCCATCAGCAGCACGTCCGTCCAGCGGATCGAGGGATAATTGTTCGGATAGTTCAGCTCACGCGACCCCGACGAGGCATTGTTGGCCGTCAGCGGCGTAAACTTGCGGCAGAAATAGCCCGTGTTCTGGAACCCTTCCGTGTATTTCAGCCCTTCGCCGTCGTTGTCGCCCTCGGCGGCATTGGCATTGATGAGCGTCGCCCAGCGGCGCGGGTCGGCGGGATCGTAGGCGTCGAAAAGGCGCTTGTCCACCGGAGCGAACGACCAGCCGGCGGCATAAGGCGAGGCAACGTCGCGGATGCCCCACAGAATCACGGCCTGATTGCCCATACAACCCTCGCGGTTGCTCCAATCGCCCCACTTCGAAAGGGCCGAATACTGGATGGTGAAGACCTCCTCCGAACAGTTTTTGTTCGAGACGTTCCACAGCGGGGAGACGCCGCTCGCCGTATCTTTCGCATAGGCATTGGCCAGGAACGAATAGTTGCCGCTGTCGGCCACCTCCTCGATCATGCGGATCATCTCCTCCGCGGAGACTCCGGGCAGCTCCTGCCGACCGTAATACCCCGTATAATAGAGCCATACGCGGCAGAGCAGGGCTTTGGCGGCGTCGAGCGTGGCGCGGCCCTTATCCGCGGAGTCGAACTGGTTGGCGGCCTCGGTCATCGCCGGAGAACCGTCGGCGCGCTTCATCCCGATAGCCGTCAGCAGGTCGGTGGCGATTTGTTCGTAGACAGCGGCGGGCTCCGCCTGTTTCTGAGCGAAATCGGCCGGGGTGAGCGGCGTGAGGATCAGCGGCACGTTGCCGAACAGACGCACGAGATCGAAATAGTAGTAAGCCCGCAGGAAATGTCCCTCGGCCTTGTACATGGCACGCAGGTCCTCATCTTCGAACGCGGCGCCGTCGATCTTCTCGAAAAACTTGTTGCAACGGTAAATGCCGGTGTAGTATTTGTGCCACAGGGCTTCGGGATAGAGGTCCGAAACCAACATCGTGAAGCGGTCGAGGCGACTGGTCTGCACGGCGTCGTTGGCACTGGCGCCTCCGGCGTAGCAGCAGTCCCCGAGGATCTCGCTGACCACCTCGAACGCACAGTTCTGCGCGCCGCCGCTGACAGCCTTGGGAGCGCTCCAGGTCAGCACGTTGTAAGCCGAGGTGAGCGACTGGTACATGTCCTTGGACGATCGGTAAAAGTTGTCTTCGACATCGTTCATCGGCGGCGTGAGGTCGAGCAGCGAGTTGCAGGCCCCGCCTCCGAGACACATCAGGCCCGCAGCGACGATCGAATAAATTCCGGTATGTTTCATAACAGTTGTTTTTTCGGGTTAGAAGGTGAGGTTCAGGCCGACCGATACGGTGCGCGGACGGGGATAGACGCCCCGGTCGATGCCCGATCCGAGGATCGACCCGCCGTTGCCCACTTCGGGATCGTAGCCGTCGTATTTCGTGAACGTGAAGGCGTTATCGACCGACGCGAAGACGCGCACCTTGCGCAGGTAATACTTCTCGGGAATATTGACCGTATAGCCGAGCGTGATATTGCGGATGCGCCAGAAATCCCCGTCCCTGAGGTAGAAATCCGACGGCCGCGTCCAGTTCAGATTCGTGTCGTTATGCGCCACGCGGGGGATCGAGTTCGACGTTCCCTCGCCGTGCCAGCGGTCGAGCACCCAGGCTCCGTAGTTGCTCATCGTCAGATCGGGACGGCGCAGGACACTGAATATTTTGTTGCCGGCCTGCCCCGCAGAGGTGATGCCCAGGTCGAAACCGTAGGCGCTGACATTGACGTTAAGGCCGAAAGTCACCTTCGGGAAGGGATTGCCCAGATCCACCCGGTCGTTGTCGTCGATCGTGCCGTTGTCGTCGGTATCCTGATAGCGGAAGTCGCCGGGACGGGCGTCGGGCTGGATCTGCACCCCTTTCGAGTTGACCCATGCGTCGATCTCGGCCTGATTCTGGAAGATTCCCAGCGTCTTGTAGCCCCAGAAATAGGACATGGCGTGTCCGGCCTCCATGCGGGTCACGGCACCTGTAATGCCCTGGACGGTCGAACCGGTGACATAGCCGGTGTCGGTTCCGACATAGGTGACCCGGTTCTTATTGTAGGAGATGTTGCCGTTCACGGCGATATTCCACTTGCCGAACTGCCGCTGGAAATCCACGGCGAACTCCACGCCCGAGTTTTTCACGTTGCCGGCATTGGCCGTCGGGAACGAGTTGCCCAGCATCAGCGGAACGGGCGTCGTCACGAGCAGGTCCTTGGTCTTCTTGACATAGTAGTCGAACGTAAGTCCGAGACAGCCGAAGAGCCGCACGTCGAGACCGATATCGGTCTGCTCGGAGGTCTCCCATTTCAGATCGGGGTTGACCACCTTGACCGGAGCCGCTCCGACCGCGAGGCTGCCGTTCGCATTCTGCGACCCGAAGGAATAGCCGAGGCCGTAGGTCGAAATGGTCGCCAGATAGGCGAAATCGCCGATATTCTCGTTACCGTTCTGTCCCCACGAAGCGCGGAATTTCAAGGCGTCGAGCCAGCGGACATCGCGCAGGAAACTCTCGTTGGCGACATTCCAGCCCACGGAGACCGAGGGGAACGTACCGAAACGGTTGTTGGGGCCGAAACGCGACGACCCGTCGCGGCGGACGGTGGCCGTGAGCATATAGCGGTTGTCGTAGGCATAGTTGACACGCCCGAAGAACGACACGATGGCCGAGGGATTGCCCGGACCGCCGCTCGCCGATGCCGAGGAGTTGGTCGCCATCGAGATATAGGCGTGGTCCTCGTCGTCGATTTTCAGATCGTTGCGGCTGGCGCTCAGCGAGAGGGAGCTGCGCTGGAGCAGCGAAGCTCCGATCATCGCCGACACGTCGTGCCGCCCGTCGTAGACATGCCCCCAGGTGAGATAACCTTCGTAGCTGAACCGGCGGTTCTGGTCATAGCTCTGCGATGCGCCGTTGGCCGACGTGTTCCCGGTCGTCGAGTTGAGTTTATACATCGGGGAATAGCCGAATCCGTCGGTCCAGGTGATGTCGGCGCCGGCGGAACCGCGCAGCCGGAAATCATTCAGGAATTTGAGTTCCGCGAAGACGCTCCCCTTCATGGTGGTATAGAGCGTGCGTCCGTTCGAATAGTAGATGCGCGCCACGGGGTTCACCACCTCCTGCGACACGTATTTCGAAACGCCGAAGCCGCCGTAAAGCTCGTCGGTCTGATAGGGATCGTAAACCGGCGTGAGCGGGTCCATGTTCAGGGCGCCGACCAGCGGTCCGGCCGTCGAGGAGTTCTGCGTCACCGACTGTTTCTTGACGTGGCTCACCACGACGTTCTCGCCGACGGTCAGCGCATCGTTGCGCAGCAGTTTGTGTTCGGCGGCGAGGTTGATCGTATAACGCTTGAAATTCGACTTGCCCTCAGCCAGAATGCCGTCCTGATTCAGATACGAAGCCGATCCGTTGAACGACGAGCGGGCCGTGCCGGCCGAAATGCGCACGTTATGGCGCTGCACGCCGGCATTGCGGTTGAGAATGGCCTCCTGCCAGTCGGTTCCCTGACGGAAAGAGGCGATCTGCTCGTCGGTGAACGGAAGCGTCGCGCCCGAATTGGCCGCAGCCTCGTTCTGGATAATGGCGTATTCGCGGGCGTTCAGCACGTCGATCTTACGGGCGATGTTCTGGATACCGTACGAAAAGTCGTAGTTGACGCTCCATTGTCCGTCCTTGCTGCGCCGCGTCGTGATCAGAACGACACCGTTGCCGCCGCGGGCTCCGTAAATCGCCGAAGCGGCGGCATCTTTCAGCACCTCGATCGATTCGATGTCGCCCGGGTTGAGGTACTCGATGCCCGAAACGGCCATTCCGTCAACGATATAAATAGGTGTCGCCGTGCCGTTGGTGCCGATACCGCGGATGTAAATCTGAACATCCGATCCGGGTTGTCCGGAGTTCGACACGACCTGTACGCCGGCTGTTTTCCCGGCCAGCGCATCGTCGGCACGCATGATGCCCGTCGTTTCGAGGGCCGAACCCTTGACCGACGAGATGGCTCCCGTCACAAGGCTTTTCTTCTGAACGCCGTAACCCACGACCACCACTTCGTCAACCAGCTGCGCATCGCTCTCCAAGCGCACGTCGATCTCCATGCGGTTGTGTACGGCCACCTCCTGCGTCTTGTATCCGAGGAAGCTGAACACCAGCACATCGGATTTCGACGCACGGATCGTATAAGCGCCCTTCATATCGGTCGAAGTGCCGGTAGTGGTGCCTTTGACGATGACCGCCACACCGGCGATGCCTTCGCCCGACGCATCCGTCACGATACCCGAAACGGTGCTTTGGGACTGCGCCGATCCCGGCAGCAGAAACAACGTGCCGGCCAATGCCAGCAGCATCCTGCGCAACCCCGGGAGAACGGCTCTTCCGTGTAGATTTTCATTCATAGATTTGGATTTTAGGTTAGCTATATAAATTATTTTAGAAACAATTCCTGTCCAAAAGTAAAATTTCAATGAACGAATCCGAATTTTTCAACCCCTACAAAACTACGACACAGCCGATTTCCGGAATCATCCAAATCCCTACAAATCGGTATTCAAACCGTTTATTATCAATGATTTCACCGTCCGAAAATCCGTTTCACAGCGCATACGACATTCCCGTGATTCCGGGCCGGTTCGTTTTTCTTAATATATTTAATATATTTGTGGAAAGAAAACGCATCCGAACGATGGGCCGAACGATTCTTACCCCGTTACGTCTGCTGCTGCCGGTCGTCCTGACGGTTTTGGCAGGAGATGCCGCCGCCGCGATCCGCTGCGGTCTGCGCCATGTGGAACGCTTTGCGCAAAGCGCAGAACCCGTGGCCCATACGCAGGTGTGGGACATAACGGCCGACGGAGGGGACGGCTGCCGGATCTTTTTCGCAACCAACGACGGGCTCTGCGTCTACGACGGCATCCGCTGGAACAACTACCGCCCCGAGGGCAACTCCGTGCTCCGGGCCCTGCGCTACGACGCCGAAACGGGCCGGCTCTATACGGCCGGAGTCAACGAATTCGGATACTGGGTGCGCGACGACTACGGCCGGCTCGCCTACACGACGCTCTACAAAAATCCCGACTTCCGCTCCCGGAGCAATGATTTCTGGCGGATCGCTCTCGAAACCCATTCGGGACGGGTCTATTTCCAATGCCGCGAAAAGATCTGCATTTACGACCTGCTGTCGGGCGCGATCCGCGAACTGCACCCGCAGGACGCCTTCCGGTATATGTACGAGGTGGACGGACGCATCTATTTCCAGGACGGCGCCACCCTCTGCCGCTTGGGCGACGACCTGAGCCGCGGAATCGTCTGCAACGTCCCGAGCCGCATCATCAATCTCGTTTCGGGGCGCAACGGCGAATTGCTGGCTGCCGTGGAACATGCCGGCATGTTCTCCATCGACAACGAAGGGCGCATCGCACCGCTCGACACCGCGACCAACGCCCTGCTGGCGGATGCCAAGATCATGTGCTGCCGACGCTACAACGCCGAACTGCTGCTGGTCGGAACCACCCGCCGGGGGCTGTTCCTGATCGACAACGACGGTTCGGCCAGCCACTCGATCCCCTATGGCCGGGAACTCGACAACGCCACGATCCTGAGCGCCGCGGCGGACGAGCGCGGCAACATCTGGCTCGGGCTCGATTCGGGCGCGGCGTCCATCGACAACAGCACGCAGGACTATTACTTCACCGACTCCCGGCTGGGGCAGGTTCACGGCGTGCTCGGACTCGGCGACGACCGGATGCTCATAGGCTCGAACAAGGGGCTTTTCCTGCTGGACAACGACGGTTCGCTGAACCTGATCCCGGGCAGTACGGGTTCGGTGTGGGAACTGGATGAAATCGGCGGCCGGATCTATGTGCTTCACGATCTGGGGCTCTTCCGGCTGGCAGAGGGGCTTCGGCTCACGCCGGTCGTCACGGGAAGCGGCGTCTACTCGCTGCGCCGGTGCCGGAACGACCGGCGATTCTACATCATGAGCACCTACTCGGGCGTCAGCCTGCTGCGGCACACCGACGAGGGATTGCAACCCGTATCCCGGATCGCCGATTACAGCGGATTCACACGCAACATCCGCATCGACGAGAAAGACCGCATCTGGGTCACGGTGCTCGGCGTGGGATTCGTGCGGCTGACGCTCTCCGAGGACAAATGCAGCGTCGTCGAAGCCCGCAACTACGACCTGGCCGCGGGAACGGACGGCAATGTGTTCTCGACCCGCATCGACCAGGAACTGATCCTGTGCTGCGACGACCGGGCATACCGCATCGACTACGTGACGGACTCGCTCGTCCGCGCTCCCGGCGCCGAACAGATACTCGGACTGTGCGGCCGGGGGGGGGTGAAAAGCATCGTCCAGCAGGACAACCGCTTCTGGTACGTGGCAGCCGACGAAACGGGCTACGTCGAACGAACGGGCAATTCGCTGAACCGCTGCGCCGGCATCCTCGCACAGGCGACCAGGGAGCGGATCTCAAGCGGATTCCGGACGGTCGGCGATGCAGGAGTCATCGGATTCCGCAACGGCATCGGGTTCTCCTACGGAGGCAGTTCCCCGTCACAACCCGTCGAAATCGGCATGGTGGCGGCGCAAGGGCCCAATAAAACGCGCTATCACCGGCTCGACGATCCGGTGTTCGAGATTCCCGCAGCGATGAACACGCTGCGCATCTGGCCGATCCGTCTCCCGCCGGGGCAGCAGCTCGAATACCGGATCGCATCGCTGGCTCCCGAATGGCAGACGGTGCATATCGACGAGTTTCTGCAAATCCCCGCGCTGCCGCACGGCCGCCACACCGTCGAACTGCGCGCCCCGGGCGCCGCCGATCCGTCGAATACCCGGCAGGTCGAAGTCTGGGTGCGTCCCCCGTGGTACATTTCGTGGCCGATGATCCTCCTCTACGTATTGGTCGTCACGCTGCTGCTCGCCGGAGTGCGAGGCTATTACATCCGCAAGAACCGTCTGGCGCAAGAGGCCGTGCTCCGCCGGGAGAAGGAGCGCCGGGAGAAGGAGCTCGAACAACTCGAACGGGAAAACCTGCTCAAAGAGAAGCGGATCTCGGAACTGGAACGCGAGAAACTGAAAACCGACCTGCGCAACAAGGACAAACGGCTGGCAAATATCACCATGAACAGCATTCGCCGCAACAACATGCTCAACGAGCTGAAAAGCGAGGTCTCGGAGCTGCTCACGGTCGAAGGATCGGGACGAATCAAAACGATCGTCGGACGGGTCATCCGCCAGATCAACGCCCAGCTCAAGGACGACAGCGACTGGCAGCTGTCGGAGAACTATTTCAACACGATCTACGACGGTCTGCTGGACCGGCTGCGGGCCAACTATCCGTCGCTGTCACAGACCGACCTGCGGCTGTGCGTCTATATCAAACTGAACCTTTCGACCAAGGAGACGGCCGAACTGATGAACATCTCACCGCGCAGCGTGGAAATGGCCCGCTACCGGCTGCGCAAGAAACTGGGACTCGGTTCCAACGACAATATCGGGTCGGTCCTCCGGTAACAGATGCGCCGGACGCCGCCGCGCCGGAACGGGCGTAAGTCTAACGGTAGCGGTGGGAAATGAGGGTCATGAACTCCTCGCGGGTCCGCTGGCTCGACAGGAAGACGCCCGTGAAAGCCGACGTGGTGGTGGCCGACTGCTGCTTCTCGATGCCGCGCATCTGCATGCACATGTGGCTGGCCTCGATCACCACGGCCACGCCCATCGGGTTGAGGGCCTCCTGAATGCAGTCGCGGATCTGCACCGTCAGCCGCTCCTGCACCTGCAAGCGGCGGGCGAAGCACTCCACCACGCGGGCCACTTTCGAAAGACCCGTGATGTAACCGTTGGGGATATAGGCCACATGGGCCTTGCCGTAGAAGGGCAGCATGTGGTGTTCGCAGAGCGAGTAGAGCTCGATGTCCTTGACGAGCACCATTTGCCGATACTCCTCGCGGAACATCGCCGAGCGGATGATGTCGAGCGGATTTTCGTCGTAACCTTTCGTCAGGAACGCCATAGCCTTGGCCACCCGTTCGGGGGTTTTCAGCAGCCCTTCGCGCGCGGGGTCCTCGCCCAGCAGGCGCAGGATCTCCGCATAGTGGAGTTTCAGCGCCTCGACGGTCGCAGGGTCGAAACGCTCCTCCTTGTCGTAGTTTTTCGTCTCCATAGGGCGCAAAGATAGCGATTTATTCTTTCATTATCTCATCCATCACCCGCGAAGTTCGCGCCGCGGAGACTCCCGTGGAGGGGCACACGCCCTCGCCGCGCAGCTCCCGGACGATCGTTTCGATCAGCGGGCCCTGAATATGCTCCGGAGGGGCGATTTCGAAGCGTTCGATGCCCCGCGCCGTCACCAGTTCGACCGGCGTGAAATCGAACGTGCTGAACCGCACCGAGCCTTTGCGGCCCGTGACGACCACCGAATCCTCCGCAGCGGAGGGCGGAGCGACGAAGCACCACATTCCCGTGCCGGGCACGCCCGAACGGAAGCGGAACGACGCCGCGACGGTGTCCGCCACGTCGTAGAATCCCCCGCGGTTGGCCTTGCACCCCCGGGCGTCGGCGATCTCCCCGAGCAGGAAGTCGAGGATGTCGAGCGTATGGGGCGCCATGTCGCAGAAATAGCCCTCCCCGCCGACCTCGCGGCGCAGCCGCCACGGAAGGCGTGCCGGATCGCGGTCCCCGGGGCTCTCCGGACGGAAATAGCGCACCTCGACGCTCAGCACTTCGCCGACGGCCCCGCTGTCGATCAACTCCTTCACTTTCAGGAAGTAGGGCAACGCCCGGCGGTAATAGGCGACGAAGAGCCGCTGCCCGGAGCGTTCCGCCGCGGCGATCATGTCGAGGCACTCCGCATGGTTCATCGCCATCGGCTTCTCGACGTAGACGGGTTTTCCGGCGGCCAGCACCTTCAGGGCGAGTTCCCGGTGGCTGTCGGGCGGGGTTGCGACGTAGACGATGTCCACGCCGGGATCGGCGATCAGCGCATCGGCGTCGGTATAATTCCTCGGCACGCCGTGCCGGCGGGCGAAATCGGCGGCCTTGGCGGCGTCGCGGCGCATGACGGCCGCGAGGGCGGAATGCGGGGTCTTGTACATCGGCGGGCCGCTCTTGCGTTCGCAAACGTCGCCGCAGCCCAGGATGCCCCAATTGACGTTTTCCATACGGCTATTTTTCGATCGAACGGAGGAATTCGGCCAGTTTGCGCACGGCGCGGGCGCGGTGCGAAACGGCGTTCTTTTCGTCGGTGGTCATCTCGGCGAAGGTCTTCGCGTAGCCGTCAGGGATGAACAGCGGGTCGTAGCCGAACCCCTCGTGCCCGGCCTCGCGGTCGATGATCCGCCCCTCGACGACACCTTCGAAAAGGTGCTCCTCGCCGCCGAGAATCAGCGAGATGACCGTGCGGAAACGCGCCCGGCGGTTCTCCGCACCTTCGAGGTTTTTCAACAACAGGCGATTATTGGCCGCAAAATCGTGGCCGTCGGTGGCATAGCGGGCCGAGTGCACGCCCGGGGCGCCGCCCAGCGCCTCGACCTCCAGCCCCGTATCGTCGGCGAAGCAGTCGAGCCCGGTGCGGCCGTGGAGGTAGTGCGACTTCTGCGAGGCGTTGCCTTCGAGGGTCTCCTGCTCCTCGGGAATATCCTCCTCAACGCCGCAGTCGCGGGGCGTCAGCAGGGTGAAGGCGTCGCCCAGCACAGCCTGCACTTCGGAGAGCTTGTGGGCGTTATTCGTGGCGAAAACGATTTTCATGGCATGGAATTTTTCGTAAAGGTACTCATTTTTCCGCAATCCCCGAAGCGGCCGCTTCCCGGACCGCCCGGGCGAATTCGTAGTGTTCGTAGCGGCCGCGGACGCCCCCGCCGCCGAGCACGTAGAAATCGTCGCAGATGCCGTCCAGCTCCGCCAGCCGGGCGGCGACGAGCACCGTGCGGCCCTCCGAGCCGAGTTGCAGGATCAGTTGGCGAAGCATGAAGGCGCTCTCGACATCGAGGCCGCGGAAAGGTTCGTCGAGCAGCAAGACCCGTTTGGGATTCAGCAACAGCAGGACCAGCGCCAGCCGTTTCCGCTCCGCCTCGGGGAGCGCCGCGGCCTCCGCGTCGAGCGGCACGGGCAGACGGCGGAGCATAGCCGCGGGATTCGACCCGGGGTTGTAACGGACCGCAAGGTCGAGACAGTCGCGCACCGTCAGCCCGGGCCAGAAGCGGGGTTCCGCCTCCGCAAACCCCACGTCGCACCGCCGCAGGGGATGTCCTCCGAGGGTGATGCGCCCCGCGTCGGGGACGACGAACCCGTACAACGCCCGCAACAGCGCACTCCGACCCTCGCCCGCGATGCCGTGGACGGCATTCGCCGGAAGGTGCATCGTCACACCGTCGAGGAGCGTCCGCTCCCCGTCACGAATCCGGAGGGCGTCAATCGTAATCATAAAGGTAGCGACTGAGGTTGCGTTCGGCCCGGAGCAGGTAGCTCACCACGAGGCAAAGGCTGAGGGGCAGCAGGGGCGGGAGGAGAAATCCCGCAGCGCCCAGCCGGGCTGCCAGCGGCCAGCGCGGGGATTCGTCCGCCGGGTCGTAGCGGGCGTATTTGGCCGCGAC
Source organism: Alistipes senegalensis JC50 (assembly GCF_025145645.1). Taxonomy (NCBI): domain Bacteria; kingdom Pseudomonadati; phylum Bacteroidota; class Bacteroidia; order Bacteroidales; family Rikenellaceae; genus Alistipes; species Alistipes senegalensis. The sequence goes on from NZ_CP102252.1 coordinate 1,696,107, forward strand.
GAAATAGAGCAGCGCCAACGCCGCCAGCGGGGCCCACGCCGCGGCCATCCAGGCTGAACGGGGCTGTGCGAGGAGTGCCAGCACGGCGAAAGGGGCAGTCATCAGAAAGTAGTTGCGCCAGGCCGTGAGGACCTTGCGGGCAAGCAATCGCGCGGCGCCCTTTTCGGGCAGCAGCAGGAGTTGCAGGGGTTCGTTCGCGGCATAAAACGACCCGCAGGCCGCCGCCGCGAGATAAAGGGCCGGAAATCCGGCATAGGGGATGCAGGCGCAGACGAGCAGCACGACGGCCGCGGCGACGACCGCGGCAGGGTGCCGGCGCACCCCGGCGGTCCACTCGGGCGATCCGCCGAACAGGGCCGGGCGCACCAGCCGTCCGGAGTAGACTTTCCCGGCAAGCATGTTATCGGACGACCTCCAGTTTTTCCAACCTGTCGTCGAGGTCGATCTTGTCGATGATGGTCTTCACGAGGATGTCCATCTCCGAACCCTCCGTGTAGTCGGCCGGGCATACGTGGCTCACACGGTTGTCGTGGATCAGCGAGGCCATCTCCTTGCTGGCTCCCTTCCGGTCGGGGTTGTAGACCGCGATCGAATGGCCCCCGGAGTTCTTGACCAGCCGCATGCAGGGGATGTCGGTGGTCCCGTCGCCCACGTAGATCATGTGTTTGAACGGTACGGGACGCTCGTTTTCGGGGATGTAGCGGTTGACCAGCTTCGAATCGAAAACCGACTCGACGCCCTTGTTGATCTTGAAGATGAACTGCGTCTTGTTGGTGTAGTTGACCGCCACGGCGGGCCAGTAGGCGATGCCGTCCACGTCGTAGAGGAACGAGCAGGCGTAGATCTTGCGGAACTCGTGGGCGATCTCCGTGCCCTCGATGATCTCCTTCAGCCCCGAGGAGTTGATGTAGTGCAGGATGCGGATGCCCCGCCCGGCCCCGTAGGCGTTGATGCGCGAAAACCACTCTTTGACCCCCGCGAAGAGCGTCACGCGGCGGCCCGAATCCTGAAACGCCTCGCGGCGCAGCGACAGGCCCTTCGACTTGGCCTCCTGGATCATCCGGGCCATGTACGTGAGGACCATGTCGGCATCCTGCTCCTCGGCCAGCGTGTTGGCCTCGGTCCAGAACTCCTTGTTGCTCTTGCCGACAGCCGGAATGAAATCGTACTCCTGCATGTTGCCCGGGGCCAGCGTGCCGTCGAAATCGTAGATGAGTGCTATGGTGAATCTGAATTCCATCGTTTTCAAGGTTTTGATTCTCAAAGATAGTTTTTTTTAACTATTTTTGCAAGAACCGTACGAAAACGCAAAAGATTATGGAATTCAAGGAATTGATCGCAAAACGCCGTTCGGTGCGCAAATTCTCCGACCGGCCGGTTCCCCGCGAGGTCGTGGACCACATCCTCGCCGAAGCCCTCACGGCCCCCTCGGCCCGCAACACGCGCACGTCGCGCCTGCTGGTAATCGACGACCCCGCGCTGGTGGCCCGCATGGCCGACATGCGCGACTACGGATCGGGATTCCTGACGGGTGCGCCGCTGGCGATCGTGGTGCTGGGCGACACGTCGTCGAGCGACCTGTGGCGCGAGAACGCCGCGATCACGGCGACGGTGGTGCAGCTGGCCTGCGTTGACGAGGGGCTGGCCTCGTGCTGGGTGCACGTCAACGGACGCCCCCGGCGCAAGGACGCTCCCGACGGGGAGACTGCCGCCGACTATCTGCGGCAGTTCCTGCCCATCCCCAACGGCTGCGAACCCCTCTGCGCCATCGCCGCAGGGTATTCGGACTTCACGCCCGCCCCGCTTCCCGCTGCGGACGACGCGGCGCGGATCATCCGGCTGAAATAACCGCCCGGAACAGAAAATCGCCCTCTTTCGGAGGGCGATTTTCTGTTCCGGCATACCGCGGTCAATGCGCTTCGAGCCAGTTGCCGCCGATGCCGGCGTCAGCAATAAGTCGCACCTTGAGCTGCGCCGCGGACTCCATGCACTCGGTGACGATCTTCGTGACGCGTTCCTGCTCCGAACGGAGCATATCGACGACCAATTCGTCATGCACCTGCAAGATCACCCGCGAACGGATGCCCTCGGCGGCGAAACGCCGGTGAACGTCGATCATGGCAATCTTCATGATGTCGGCCGCAGAGCCCTGAATCGGGGCGTTCACGGCGTTGCGTTCGGCCAATCCGCGCGCCACGGCGTTGTGCGACGAAATGTCGTTGAGGTAGCGGCGGCGGCCGAAAATCGTTGACACGAAACCCTCCTCCTTGGCCTTAGCGACCACATTGTCCATATACTCCTTGACCTTGGGGTAGGAGGCGAAATAGCCGTCGATGATCTCTTTGGCCTCCTTGCGGGGAATTTCGAGCCGCTGGCTCAGACCGAAGGCCGAGATGCCGTAGATGATGCCGAAATTGGCCGTCTTGGCCCGGCGCCGCTCCTCGGGCGTCACCTCTCCGAGCGGTTTATTGAACAGTTTGGCGGCGGTGGCGGTGTGGATGTCCTCGCCGTGTCCGAAGGCCGAGATCAGCGACTCGTCGCCCGACAGATGGGCCATCAGGCGCAGTTCGACCTGACTGTAATCGGCCGAAAGCAACAGGTGGTCGTCATCCGAGGGGATGAACGCCTTGCGGATGCGGCGGCCCATGTCGTCGCGGACCGGGATGTTCTGCAAGTTGGGATTCGTCGATGAAAGGCGCCCGGTGGCCGTGACGGCCTGATTGAACGAGGTGTGGATACGCCCCGTGGTGCGGTTGACCAGCTGGGGCAGCGCCTCGACATAGGTCGAAAGCAACTTCTTGACGCCCCGGTATTCGAGGATCAGATCCACGATGCGGTGTTTGCGGGCGAACGACTGAAGATAATCTTCGTCGGTGCAGAACTGTTTGGTCCGGGTCATCTTGGGCTTCTCGGCGATGCGCATCTTGGCGAACAGCACCTCGCCCAGCTGACGCGCGGAGTTGATGTTCAGATTGGGTTCGCCCGCCTCGGTGCGGATCGCCGCTTCCAGTTCGCCCAGCTTGCGGTTCAGCTCGACGGCATAGACAGCCAGCGCCCCGGTGTCGATCCTCACACCCGCCATCTCGATGTCGGCCAGCACGGCGATCATCGGCTCCTCGACCTCGAAATAGAGATGCTGGAGACCGATCTCCTCGACCTGGGGATAAAGCACCTGTTTGAGCCGCAGGGTCACGTCGGCATCCTCGGCGGCGTACTCCTTGACGCGCTCGACGTTCACCAAGTCCATCGTCAGCTGTTTGGAACCCTTGCCGATCAGCGTCTCGATCTCGATGGGCTTGTAGTTGAGATACCGCTCCGAAAGGGCGTTCATGTTATGGCGCGACTCGGGATCGAGCAGGTAGTGGAGGATCATCGTGTCGTACTTGCGGCCCCGGATCTCGATCCCCAGCCGGCGCAGCACCATCAGGTCGAACTTGATGTTCTGGCCGATCTTGGCGATCCGCTCGTCCTCGAACAGCGGCCGCACGATCTCCGCGTATTCGGGCGTGTTCTCCTCTTTGAAAGGGACGTACCATGCTTTGAAAGGCTCCACGGCGAGCGACAGCCCGACGATCCGGTCGTTGAAAATGTCGAATCCGGTGGTCTCCGTGTCGAAGCAGAACTCCTCATACCGTCCGACCTCGGCGACGACTTCGCGCAGTTGCGCGGCGCTCTCGACGAGCGTATATTCGTGAGGCGTGTTCTGAGCCGTCGCCAGCTGCATCGCGTCGGCCTCGGCCTGCAATTCGGCGACGGGAACCTCCCGGACCTCGGGCATCTGCACCACGGGGTCGCCGAACAGATTGCCCTGACCCGCCAGCGCGGCTTTCTTCGCCGCGGCGGACTTGGCGCGGGCCATCTCCGCCAGCTGGGTCTGCGCCTCCTGCCGGGGGCCTTCGGGAAGCGCCTCGGGCGGCGCGAGGTTGGCCAGGTCGTTCATGAAAGCCTTGAAATCGAGCTCGGCGAAGACCCCGCGCAGCTCGTCGATATGCGGTTCGCAGACCGTGAGGTCCTCCTCGCGGAAGGGGATCGGCACGTCGAGGCAAATGGTCGTCAGGCGCTTGGCCAGACGCAGGTTGTCGGCCCACTCGGCGATCTTCTCGCCCTGTTTTCCCTTGATTTTCGAAACGTTGTCGAGGATGTTCTCGACCGTTCCCCACTCCTGCACCAGCTTGCAGGCGCTCTTTTCGCCGATGCCCGGCACGCCGGGGATGTTGTCCGAAGCGTCGCCCCACAGCGCGAGGATGTCGCGCACCAACTGAGGGTCGTCGATGCCGTACTTCTCGCGGATGGCCTCGCGGCCGACGATCTCGATGCTTCCCTCCGCGCCCCGCTGCTTGTAGATGCGGCAATGGTCGCGCACGAGCTGTCCGTAATCCTTGTCGGGGGTCACCATATAGACATCGTAACCCGCCTCGACGCCCTTCTGCGAAAGGGTTCCGATCACGTCGTCGGCCTCGTACCCCTCGACTTCGAGGATCGGGATGCACATCGCTTCGAGCACCCGCTTGACGTAGGGCACCGAAAGCAGGATGTCCTCGGGCGTCTCGGAACGGTTCGCCTTGTACTCGGGGAAGATGTCGCGGCGGAAACTGCCCCCCTTGGGATCGAAGGCCACGCCCAGCAGGTCGGGCCTTTCGCGCTTCTGAATGTCGCGCAGGAACTTCACGAACCCGAACACCACGGAGGTGTTCATCCCGGCGCGGTTGCGCATCGGCCGCCCCAAAAAAGCATAGTAATACTTGAAAATCAACGCATAGGCGTCAACCAGAAAGAGTTTTTTCATATCTGTATTTAAGTTGCGTCGCTTGTATTCGCGGGGGGGGGCGGAAAAACAGGGTGTCACTCGTTGTCGCCGGCAAACCACTCGGCGAACGAGGTTGCGGTTTCGTGGAGCTTCAACGAATGGAGCGCAACGCCTTCGGGAAGCCGGGCGGCGATGCGGCGGGCGAAATCGGCGAGCATGTTCTCGCACGTGGGCTGGTAATCCACCGTCAGGATGTTGCCGAACCGCTCGGCGAGCACCCGGCGCAGCTCCGCGCCCGACGCCGAACCGCGCAGCACCAGCGCATGATCGAACCGCGAGACGATCTCTTCGTTCACGATCCGCTTCAGCACCCCGAAATCCATCACCATCCCGCATTTGGGATCGGCCTCGTCTTCGGCCGGGGTGCCTTTCACCGTCACGAACAACCGGTAGGAGTGCCCGTGGATTTCGCGGCACGGCCCGTCGTATCCGTCGAGGGCATGCGCTGCCTCGAATGAAAATTCCTTGGTCAATCTGATCACTGTCATAGGGCAAAGATAGTGCAAGGTGAGCGGAGTGCCAAATTTATTTGAGCACTTCCGAACCGCAGCCTATCTAAGACAAAAGTCAAAGATAGTGCAAGCCGAGCGCAAAAGCAAGTTTACTTGCATTTTGCCGAGGCGCAGCCTGTCTAAGGCAGGGCCAAAGATAGTGCAAGGTGAGCGGAGTGCCAAATTTATTTGAACACTTCCGAACCGCAGCCTATCTAAGGCAACGCCAAAGATAGCGCAAGCCGGGCACAATGCCAAATTTATTGGGGGGGGGCAGCCGACCCAAGACAGCACACAGGCCGCAGGCAAAACCGAACGATTCGTCGGCTCTACCCGCGGCCCGTGCACCCGGCCCTCCGGAACGCCCGCTCAGCGGCGGCCTCCGAGTTTCAGATAACGGTCGTAGAGGCGGTCGTAAACCGCGTGACGCTCCATATCGGGCAGGTATTCGTCCGAGAAACCGGGACACATCGCCCGCTGGGCCTCCTGCACCGATCCGTAGAGCCCGGCGGCGACCGCCGCGAACATCGCCGCACCCAGGGCGCAAGCCTGATCGCTGGCCACCACCCGGATCGGAACGCCGATGACATCGGCCATCGTCTGCATCACGAAAGGCGATTTGCGGGCGATGCCGCCGATGGCGAGGATGTTGTCGATGGGCACCCCCTCTTCGAGCATCCGCTCGTCGATGGCCCGGGACCCGAAGACCGTCGCTTCGACCAGCGCCTTGTAGATCGCCGGCGCCGATGTCGCAAGGGTCAGTCCGTCCAGCGCACCCCGCACCCGGGGGTCGGCATCGGGCGTCCGGCGGCCGTTGTGCCAGTCGAGCGCCACGGGATCGTCGGGTGTCAGGGGCAGCCGTTCGGCCTCGGCCGTCAGCTCCCCGAGAATCCGCTCTTCGAGCTGCGGATCGCTTCCGGCAATCTGCCGCAGCGGCCACGCCATCACCCGCCGGAACCAAGCGTACAAGTCGCCGAAGGCGGCCTGCCCGGCCTCGAAACCGATATACCCGGGCAGCACCGAACCATCGACCTGACCGCAGATGCCGCGCACGGTCCGGTCGCCGACCTCGTCGTAAGTGCCGACCACAATGTCGCACGTCGAGGTTCCCATCACCTTGACCAGCGTTCCAGGGACGATCCCGGCCCCGACAGCCCCGACATGGCAGTCGATGGCCCCCACGCCGACGGCGATGCCCGGTTTCAGCCCCAGCCGGGCGGCCCACTCGCCGCACAGCCGGCCGACGCACGCATCGCCCGTGACGGTGTCGGAATAAAGATGTCCGCGGAAGATGCCCAGCAGCGGATCGACCGCCTCCAGAAACTCCGACGCAGGAAGTCCGCCCCACGAGGCGTGCCACATCGCCTTGTGTCCGGCCACGCAGCGGCTGCGGGCGATGGTCTCGGGGGTCGTGTCCCCGACCAGCAGGGCGCTGATCCAGTCGCAGTGCTCCACCCACGAATAGGCCGCAGCCCGCAATCCGGGTGAACGGCGCAGGCAGTGGAGCATCTTGGCCCACACCCATTCGCAGGAGTAGGTGCCGCCGCTGTAACGGGTATAGTCGATCTCCCATTTTCTTGCTAAATCGTTTATCTCATCCGCTTCGGCGAGGGCCGTATGGTCTTTCCAGAGCACGAACATCGCATCGGGCTCCTCGGCGAACTCCGGCAGCAGAGCCAGCGGGGTGCCCTTGGCATCGGTCAGCACCGGGGTGGACGCCGTGGTGTCGAAGGAGATGCCGCAGACGGCATCGGCAACGTCGCGTCCGCAGGCCGCCAGCGCCTGACGGACAGACGCTTCCAGAGATTCGACATAATCGAGCGGATGCTGGCGGTAGCAGTTGTGCGCGGGATCGCAGTAGAGCCGTTCGGCCCACCGGGGATAGGCCACCACCGCCGAAGCGAGTTCCGACCCGTCGGCGGCATCGACGACGAGGCACCGCACGGAATCGCTCCCGAAATCGACGCCCAGAAGATAGTTGGTTCGAGGTTGCATAGTTATTTCGATTAATGGTTGAACGCTTCTTTCACAGCCCGCAGCCCTCCGGGTATCAGCCCGCGGAGAAGTTCTTCGAGCAGGGCTTCGTCCCCTTGCAGGTGGAAGACCTCCTGCGTGTGGCACAGCGTCTCGCCGGGCCGCAGGAAGGCCGCCGGCGAGGAGGTTTCGATTTCATAGAACGGGCCCATCACCTCGCCGGTCTCGGTCGGCCCGTCGTTGTAGGCGTTGACGACATCCCCGCCGAACGGATCGGCCTGCGCGCCCCAGCGGCTCTCCACATAGCGGTCGCCCGGCGCGGAACGGCGGTAGCGAACCAGCGTCACGTGATGCGCCGCCGCGTCATAACTGCCGCAAAGCCCCGTATCGCGGCCCGCAGGCAGCCCGATCTTCGACCGGAAAGCGCCGTCGATCCGCAGGCATACGAGCCCTCCGGAGACGGAGAGCCGGTCGTCCGGAAGCTCTCCGAAATAATCGCTGTTGACGGCCGCACGCACCTCTTCGCCGTCGCAGGGGAGGAAAACGACGGTCGTCGGCGACGGCATGAACATCCCGAGCATCCAGACCGACGGAGCGCCGCCCGCGGGTGTCCAGGGCTCCGGACCGCAGTTCCCGATCCGGTTCTCGCTGCGGTAGGCCACCAATGCGAGTTCCGGCGGCAGGACACGCCCCAACGACACCTCCGCCTGCCGGTGCGAGAGGAGTTCGACGCGACGCGCCACCCCGATCTCAAAACGGGTTCCGGCGGCGTTGCGAAGCGACATCTCGGCTTCGAAGCGCACTTGCCGGGCATCGCGCCCGACCACCCGGAAAGGCTCGGTGTCCAGCGCCGCCGGAACCTGCCAGTTGGCATAGACCTGCTCGGCGCCGGGCGCGAAGTAGAGCGAGAAGGGGCCGCCCTCGGGCCCGAGCCAGAGACGTTCTTCGCCGCCGAAAGGGTTGAACCGGGATTTCCGGACCCCCGAAGCGATCAGCGAGCGGTTTATCCAGCCGTAGCCGGGTCCCCCGGTTCCGGCCGCCGTCGAGGTCATCACCCGTCCCTGCCACGCCGGAACCAGACAGACCCGCGCCCGGCCCGATTCGTCGGACAACTCCACGACCCGAACCCCGCAACTCTCCAGGAATGCGCGCTCTTCACCGTAAGTTTTCATATTCCGAAAGGGATAAAATCAAAAAAATTGCGAAAAAATTTGTTTATTAAAACGTTTTAATTACTTTTGCAAATGTAACAGAAAATCCCAGATATTGCAAAAAATCGCAAAAAATATGCGCACGAAGCGAGTCACCATAAAAGATATAGCCACGGAGGCGGGAGTTTCGATCGCCCTGGTCTCGTTCGTGATGAACAACAAGGCCGACGGCAAGGAGACCTACCGCGTGAACAAGGAAACGGCCCAGCGCATTCTGGAGGTCGCGCAAAAACTCAATTACCAGCCCAACAACGCCGCCCGCACCCTGCGCAGCGGCAAGACGAACACCATCGGCGTCATCGTTTCGGACATCTCGAACAAGTTCTTCGCCGACATCGCCCGGTGCATCGAGAACCACGCATATAAACATAAGTACACCGTGCTGTTCGGCAGCACCGACGAGAATCCGCAGAAGCTGGAGAATCTGGTCGAGGTCTTCCGCAACAAGGGCATCGACGGCCTGATCGTGGTTCCGTGCGAAGGTGCGGACGAGATCATCCGCGACATCGCCCGCCAGAACATCCCGCTCGTGCTGCTCGACCGCGAGGTGCCCGATCTGGAAGTCAGCAGCGTCGTGCTGAACAACCGCCGCGCCGGGTACGAAACGACCGAGGCGCTGATCCGGCGCGGATTCACCCGCATCGAGATGATCTCCTACTCGATGGGGCTCTCGAACATCCGCGAGCGCGAAGAGGGCTACCGCCGCTGCATGCAGGCACACGAAATGGGCGAAAACGCCGTCATACACCACCTGCGCCACGACAAGTTCGCCAAAATCGAGGAGATCATCCGCGAGGCCCGGCAGCGCCGCGTTGAGGCTTTCCTCTTCGCCACCAACACGTTGGCAGGCCAGGGCCTGAGCGCCATCTTCCGCAACGGCTGGCGCGTGCCCCAGGATTTCGCCATCGCCTGCTTCGACACCAACGAAGCCTTCGACATCTACAAAACCGCCATCGCCTACGTCCGCCAGCCCATCGAACGGTTCGGAACCGAGGCCCTCGACCTGCTGATCAAGAGCATCGAACAGCGCGACAAACCCGGAAGCTGCACACGCATCGTGCTGACGCCCGAAATCGTCGAGAGCGCCCCCGAAGAGGCGCTGCGGAGCGCGGAAGAGGCGACAGTGAAAAGTTAAAAACATTTGCCCCGAGGCTAAAACGATTTACAAGAAACCGACATAAAACCATGAACCCGGCAACCCATCTTTACAAAACGAGCGTCCTCGCCATCCGCACCGCAGCGCTGGCCGCCGCACTCTTCGTCACGACATCGGCACCGGCCCGAACGGCGCATACAGCCAATCCCAAGGGGGGGGGAAACACCCCGGCCCAATCCGACCCGGACATCCTGCGCTATAACAATCCGGGCCTCACGGTCGATCTGGGGGTCGGGCTGTGGGGCATTCCGCTGCCCGTGGACTACGACGGCGACGGCGTGAAAGACCTGCTGGTGTCGTGCCCCGACCGCCCCTACAAAGGACTCTATTTCTTCAAGAACATCGGTACGCCGCGCCATCCCCGTTTCGCCGCCGCCGAGCGCATCAGCGAGAAGGGGATGAACAACATCCGTCTCTCGGAGGCGGACGGCAAACCCTACGTCCTTTCGAAGAATTTCGAATACCCCGACTTCTTCAAGGCCCCCTATGCCAAAAAACGCCGCCTGCACTACGAAGGCGAGGAACTCGGGGCCACCTACAACAAGTCGCGGAGCAATATGTGGAGCTACGCCGACTGGGACGGCGACGGCGACAAGGACATCGTCGTGGGCATCGACACGTGGGACGACTACGGCTGGGACAACGCTTTCGACAGTCTCGGACGCTGGACCCGGGGTCCGCTGCACGGCTACGTCTACCTGCTGGAAAACACCGGCAGGGGATATGTCAACCGCGGCAAGGTGGAGGCCGCAGGCGCCCCGATCGACGTTTACGGGGCGCCCAATCCGTGTATCGCCGATTTCGACGGCGACGGCGATCCGGACCTGATCTGCGGCGAGTTCGTCGATGGACTCACCTGGTTCGAGAACGTCGGCACCCGCACGGAGCCCCGCTTCGCCGCGGGACGGCCGCTTGCGAACAAACACGGGGAGATCCGCCTCCATCTGGAGATGATCGTCCCGGTGGTGTCGGATTTCGACGGCGACGGGCATCCCGACCTCATCGTCGGCGACGAGGACGGCCGCGTGGCCTGGGTGCGCCACACGGGGAAGGTCAAAAAAGGCATGCCGCAGTTCGAATCGCCCCTCTACTTCACCCAGCAGGCCGATCCGGTCAAATTCGGGGCCCTCTCGACCCCCTGCGCCTTCGACTGGGACGGCGACGGAAAACAGGACATCATTGCCGGGAACTCGGCCGGCGAAATCGCTTTCATCCGCAACCTTTCGGGCGGCGAAAACCCCGTGTGGGACGCTCCGCGCCTCTTCACCGTCAACGGCAGGCCCATCCGCATCCAGGCCGGGGAGAACGGTTCGATACAGGGTCCCGCCGAACGCAAATGGGGCTATACGGTGCTCTCCGTGGCCGACTGGGACGGCGACGGGCTTCCCGACATCATCGTCAACTCGATCTGGGGCAAGATCGAATGGTTCCGCAACCTCGGCGGCAAAGACGGGCTAAGACTCGCCCCGGCGCAGCCCGTGCGCGTGGCCTGGGAGGGCGAGGCCCCCAAACCCGCCTGGAACTGGTGGACGCCCGAGCCCGGCACGCTCGTCACGCAATGGCGCACGACGCCCGTGGCGATGGACTGGAACGGCGACGGGCTGACGGACCTCATCGTCCTCGACCAGGAGGGTTACCTCGCCTATTACGAACGTTTCCGCACGCCCGACGGCGAACTGCTGCTCCGTCCCGGACGCCGCATCTTCCACGGCACGAACTGCTCGCTCTACAACTCCAGAAGCGGGGTAGCGGATGCGTCGGAAGGGCTTCTGCGGCTGAACGACGGCATCGGCGGACAATCCGGGCGCCGCAAGATCTGCTTCACGGACTGGGACGGCGACGGACGGTTGGACCTGATCGTGGACAGCCAGAACGCCTGCTGGTTCCGCAACGTACGCGAGGAGCGGGGCGAGGTGTGGTACGAATACATGGGCAACGTCGGCGAACGCATACTGGCCGGCCACACGACCTGTCCGACCCCCATCGACTGGCGGGGCGACGGCACGCCGGAACTCCTGCTGGGGGCCGAGGACGGCCACTTCTACCGGATGGCGAACCAACAGAAACAGACGCGATGAAAACTTGCCTCACGACACTCTGCGCCCTATTGCTGGCCGTCGCCGTATCGCAGGCCGCCGAGCCGCTGCACGTCAAACTCTTCCCGGAGGGAACCCCGACGAAGAGCGGTCTGGAAGAGCAGCCCGAAAGCGTGAACGACAAGGGATATTACGTCGGCGTCAGCGACCCCGAATTGTTGGTCTATCTTCCCGATCCGGCGCGCGCCACGGGGCAGGCCATGCTGGTCGTGCCGGGCGGAAGCTACGAGAAAGTCTGCATCACGCACGAGGGCTACAAGACCGCCGAATGGCTCAACGAACACGGCATCGCCGCGATGATCCTCAAATACCGGATGCCGAACGGCCATCCCGGGATTCCGCTCGAAGACGGCGAGCAGGCGATGCGCGTCATCCGCCGCAGCGCCGCACAATGGGGTGTCGATCCTCACAATGTGGGAATTATCGGCTTCTCGGCGGGAGGCCATTTCGCCTCGACGCTCATCACGGAATACACGAGCGAAGAGACGCGCCCCGATTTCGCCGTCCTGGTCTACCCGGTCGTCTCGATGAACTATTCCAGCGTCCGGACCCGGGAGAACCTCCTCGGGGCCCGCAGCGAAGAGGAGGCATTGCGCAAACGTCACTCCACCTTCGGACAAGTGCACGAAGGGATGCCCGAGGTGATGCTTCTGCTGTGCAACGACGACAAAGCGGTGGTCCCGGACAACTCCATCGCCTTCTACCGGGCTCTCAACCGCCGCGGAGTGAAGGCCGAAATGCACATCTATCCCGAAGGAGGCCACGGCTTCTGGATGCGCGAACGCTACAAGTACGGCGACGAAACCTATCCGGCCGTCATCCGGTGGATCGAACGGCACAGAACGAACAACTGACTGAAACCTAAAACATAAAAAAATGAAGACTATCAAAGGGATCATTCCCCCGATGATCACCCCCTTGAAGGGTGACGACCAGATCGACCGCGAAGGCACCGTACGGCTCACGGAGCACATCCTCGCCGGCGGCGTCCACGCCCTTTTCCTCCTCGGCACCACCGGCGAGGCCCAGAGCCTCTCGTACGAATGCCGCTACGATTTCGTCGAACTGGTCTGCCGTCAGGTCGCCGGGCGCGTTCCCGTGCTGGTGGGCGTCACCGACACGTCGCTCGACGAGAGCGTCAAACTGGCCGCCCATGCCGCGAAATGCGGCGCCGTGGCGGTCGTGGCCGCCGCTCCCTACTACTTCGCGCCCTCGCAGCAGGAGCTGATCGAATACTACACGGCGCTGGCCGACGCCCTGCCGCTGCCGCTCTTCCTCTACAACATGCCGTCGCATGTGAAGGTGTTCCTCGAACCCGCGACCGTCAAGACGCTGGCCGAACACCCGAACATCGTCGGGCTGAAGGACAGTTCGGCCAACATGACCTATTTCCAGACGCTGCTCTACCACCTGGGCGACCGCGAGGATTTCGCCCTCTACGTGGGTCCCGAAGAGCTGACGGGCGAAAGCGTCGTGATGGGGGCCGACGGCGGCGTGAACGGCGGCGCCAACATCTTCCCCGAACTCTACGTGCAGATGTACTACGCCGCCTGCAACCGCGACGTGAACACGATGCGCGCGCTGCAACGGAAGATCATGCAGATCAGCACGTCGCTCTACACCGTCGGGAAATACGGCTCCAGCTACCTCAAAGGCGTGAAGTGCTCGCTCTCGCTGATGGGCATCTGCGACGACTACATGTCCTACCCCTACCGCCGTTTCCGCACCGAGGAGCGCGCCCGCATCCGCAAGGCCCTCGAAGCGCTGGGAACCGCCTGCGGCGAATGACACACGACCGAACTACCTAACCCGACAAAAAATGGAGATAACCTTACTCGATTACCTCGTCTTCTTCATCTTCGTGGGCGGCGTCGCCCTCTTCGGCTGCTCGTTCTACTTCCGCAGCCGCAAGGGCGCCGCGGCATTCACCGCCGCCGAAGGATCGCTGCCCACCTGGGTCGTGGGCATGTCGATCTTCGCCACGTTCGTCAGCAGCATCAGCTTCCTCGGACTCCCCGGCGACGCCTACAAAGGCAACTGGAACCCCTTCGTATTCAGCCTCTCGATCCCCATCGCCACGTGGCTCGCGGCCAAGGTCTTCATCCCGCTCTACCGCGGAATCGACAGCGTCTCGGCCTACCACTACCTCGAAATGCGCTTCGGCTACTGGGCCCGCTGTTACGTGGCGGTCTGCTACCTGCTGACGCAGCTCGCCCGCGTGGGCTCGATCCTGCTGCTGCTGGCCCTGCCGCTGAACACGATGTTCGGCTGGGACATCCAGACCATCATCGTCTGCACGGGCATCGCCACGCTGATCTACACCCTGCTGGGCGGCATCGCCGCCGTGGTCTGGACCGACGCCATCCAGGGCATCATCCTCATCGTCGGGGCCATCGCCTGCGCCGCGATCCTCACCTTCACGATGCCCGAAGGCCCCGGGCAGCTCTTCGAAATCGCCTCGGCCCACGGCAAGTTCAGCCTCGGCAGTTTCGGCGCGAGCCTTACGGAACCGACCTTCTGGGTGGTGCTCATCTACGGACTGTTCGTCAACATGCAGAACTACGGCATCGACCAGAACTACGTGCAGCGCTACATGACGACCCGCTCGACGGCCGAAGCCGTGAAATCGACCCTTTTCGGCGGACTGCTCTACATCCCCGTGTCGCTGGTCTTCGTCTACATCGGCACGGCGCTTTTCTCCTACTACACGGCGCGTCCCGAACTGCTGCCCGCCGGCACGCCCTCGGACCAGGTATTCCCGTGGTTCATCGTCCACGGGCTCCCCACGGGACTCACCGGACTCGTGATCGCCTCGCTCTTCTCGGCCGGCATGTCCACCATCGCCACGAGCATCAACTCCTCGGCGACGATCGTGCTGACGGACTTCGCCAAGCGGCTCTCGAAAAAGGAGCTCTCCGAAAAGAAGAGCATGCGGGTGCTCTACGCCACGTCGTTCGTCGTGGGGGCACTGGGCATCGTCATGGGACTGCTGATGATGCGCATCGACGGCGTGCTGGACGCCTGGTGGAAGCTGGCGTCAATCTTCAGCGGCGGCATGCTGGGACTGTTCCTGCTGGGCGTCGTCTGCAAAACCGTGCGCCGGGCCCATGCGGTCGTCGCCGTGATCCTCGGACTGCTGACCATCGCCTGGATGAGCCTCTCGCCGCTCATCAACGAAGGTTCGCCCTTCTACCGGTTCCACAGCCCGCTGCACACCTACCTGACGATCGTCTTCGGAACGACGGTCATCTTCCTGACGGGTTTCCTGCTTACGAAGCTCACGAACCGCAAAGCCGAAAACGCATGAAAACCCGACTGAAAACCGGTCTGCTGCTCTGCGGCGGCGTCCTGGGCGGCAGCGCCGCCGTCGCAGCCCAGAAACAGCCCAACATCCTGCTGGTGCTGAGCGACGACCAGAGCGCCTTCGCCGTCGGCTGTTACGGCAACGCCGACATCCGGACGCCGAATCTCGACCGTTTCGCCGCCGAGGGCGTGCGCTTCAACCGCGCCTACGCCACCTCGCCGCAGAGCGTGCCTTCGCGCGCCTCGATCATGACGGGGCGTTCGCCCGTGGCGGTGAACATGACGCGCTTCAACGTGACGCTCGCCCGCCGCTTCCGCGCCTTTCCCGAATACCTGCGCGAGAACGGCTACTACACGGGCGTCGCCGGGCGCGGCTACCACCTCGACGGAGCCGTCAGCGGCCGGGTCGGAAAGATCAAGGAGGTCGAACTCTACTATGCGGAGCACGGCTACAAGACCTTCCCCGACCGGCTCGACACCTGCATGGTCGTCGCCGACGCCAGCAGGGGCAAGAACCACGGGAAGATCAACGCCCAGTTCCGGACCTTCATGGAGCGCCGCGACAAGGACAAGCCCTTCTTCCTGCAACTCTGCTATTCCGATCCCCACACGCCTTACGACGCCCCGAAGGTGCACGACCCCCGGTCGCTGACCCTCCCGCCGTTCTATCCCGACACGCAGCTGGTCCGCGAATACCTGGCGGCCTATTACGACGAGATACACCGGATGGACTCCGATTTCGGGGAGGTGCTGCGCTACCTCGACGAACACGGCCTGAGCGACGACACGATCGTCATCTTCATGGGCGACAACGGCGGAGCGCAGTTCATGGCCAAAGGCACGCTCTATGAAAACGGAATCCGGGTGCCGTTCCTGGTCCGCTGGCCCGGGCGCATCGCTCCGGCCGTGACGGACGCCGTGGTTTCCAACGTGGACATCGCCTCGACCTGTCTAGCGGCCGCCGGGCTGCCGGTTCCCGAAGAGATGGAGGGTACGGACCTCCTGCCCCTCCTGACGCAGGGCGAAACTCCGGCCGAAAGGTGGGTCTACTCCGTACGGAGCTGCCATGCGACCAATTCGCTGCCGGGCAAAACCTCGGTCTTCGACCAGATGCGCTGCATCGTCGGCGAACGGTACAAACTCATCTACAACCTGCTGCCCGGTCTGCCGTGGGTGCCCGTCGATTTCTCCGGCACGGAGATGTTCGCCGAACTGAAACGCATGCACAAGAGCGGAGAGCTCGATACGCTTTCGAGCCGCCTCTATTTCTCGCCGACACGCCCGATGTTCGAGCTCTACGACCTGCGGAACGACCCCTGCGAACAGCACAACCTGATCGACGATCCGGCGCTGAAAGAGATCCGCAACGACCTGATCCTGAAACTGACCTACAAGATGATCGAGGACGAAGATTTCGTGACTCTCCCTCATCCGAAAATTTACGAATAAGAACCGAAAAACCATCCGACCTATGACAAACCATCCTAAAATCGGTATCCGTCCGATCATCGACGGCCGCCGCGGCGGTATCCGCGAATCCCTCGAAGAGATAAGGATGGGTTGTTGCGAAACGCGGCCGAATTCTTTCCTCGGAGCCTCAGAGATGTATGCGGAAAACTCCTCCTGTTCGGACGGACCGCACCAGACATCATCCCAATGAAGGACAAGTCCCATCTCTCGATCGAATCCGTATCCACACTCCCTCCAAAAGCATATCGGCACGAACAACGCCGATGATGATCCCATTTTCGCTTCCGGAGAGAACCCGGAGTGCAGACCTCCGGACCTGCAATACATTCGGCCCCTATACATGAATAATATTCCCTAACAACCTTAACCCATTAACCTATGAACAAAACACTACTCTGTACATGGAGGAGGAATATCCTGCGACGCATCCTGTCAGGCATATTCCTGATCGGGATGTTCGTTACCGCAGCGGCCCAGCAAAACCGCCAGGACGCGGTCAAAGGCACTGTCCTCGACGACAAACAAGCGCCCGCCGTAGGAGCGACCATCGTGGTAAAAGGTACGAACCGGGGAACGATCGCCGACGGGCAAGGAAAATTCTCGATTGAAGCCTCCTCACGAGATACCCTGCAAATCAGTCTGATCGGATACCTTCCCCAGGAGATACCGGTAGGCAGCCAGGCCGAAGTGACCGTCTGGCTGAAAGAGAACCTGCTTTCAATCGAAGACGTGGTCGTGGTCGGCTTCGGTGTCCAGCGAAAAGAGACCGTAACCGGTGCCATCAACAGCATCGGCTCCAAAGAGATCCTGCGTTCGCCGACAGCCAACGTCACTAACGCGCTGGCAGGCAAGATGGCCGGTCTGACCGCCGTACAGCGCGGAGGAGAGCCAGGCAAGGACGGAGCCACATTCAAAATCCGCGGCATCGGAACGCTGAACGAAGGCAGCGAATCCGCCCCGCTTATCCTGATCGACGGCATCGAACGCACCTCCCTGGACGTAATCGACCCGAACGAGATCGAAACCATCAATATCCTGAAAGACGCTTCCGCCACCGCGGTATATGGAGTCCGGGGAGCGAACGGAGTCATTCTCGTCACGACCAAGACAGGCCAGCCCGGACGCGCCCAGGTCACGCTGACATCCAATTTCGGATGGCAGTCCTATACCATGATGCCCGAACTGGTCAACGCTTACGAATGGGCGACCCTTTACAACGAAGGGCTCGCACACGAAAACAGCACCAAGGCGCCGTTCCCGCAGGAAGCGCTCGATGCCTGGAAGAACCACACGAACCCGGTACTCTATCCGGACGTAGACTGGGTGGACAAACTGCTCCGCAAATCGGCCCCTCAGCAACAGTATAACGTCAACGTAAGCGGCGGAAGCGACCGGACCAAATATTTCGTCTCCTTCGGAATGCTCCATCAAGAAGGCATTTACAAGGAGTACGACATCGACGGCGTGGACTTCTCCGTCAATCCGGATTACCGCAGATTCAACCTGCGCGCCAATCTGGACATCGACGTGATGAAGGGCATGACGCTCGGACTCCGGCTCGGTACCATCTTCACGGACGGCAACTACCCGAACGCATCCACTTCCAATATTTTCGACTATCTGTTGCGCACGGTCCCGGGTGGAGGTCCGGGTCTGATCAACGGCAAGCTCGTTACGGGTTATTCGGGCGACGATCCGCTCGAAAACTACGAGCGCAGAGTATCCAATCCGATTTTCGACATCCTCGAACAGGGGTATCAGGAATACAACACCAGTACCTACAACCTGAGCGCAGACCTGAACTACGACCTCGGATTCCTCGTCAAAGGGCTGTCGGTACGGGGCAAAGTCGCCTACGACGACTACGGCACCCACCGGGTAGCATACACGACGGGAAGCATTCCGCAATACACGGTCGTGGTGGACAACGACTACGAAGACGGATACCGCCTCGTCAAGGCTTCCGACGAAACGGCCTTCGGCGCCAAGGAGTCTTACAGCACCCGTTACCGTAATGTATACCTGGAAGGCGGCATCAGTTATGCCGGCCAGTTCGGCCGCCACAGCGTCACCGCCCTGGCCCTCTACAACCAGCGGGTACAAGACAATCCCTCGTTCCAATACGACCTGCCCAAAGGCCTGCTGGGATTCGTAGGACGCATCACCTACAATTTCGACAACCGCTATCTGGCCGAATTCAACGCCGGCTATAACGGTTCGGAAAACTTCGCCGAAGGCAAACGATTCGGCTTCTTCCCCGCATTCTCCCTGGGCTGGATTCTGACCGAAGAGAAATTCATACCCCGCAACAAATTTCTGACCTACGCCAAAATCCGCGGGTCATACGGAGAAGTCGGAAACGACCAAATCGGCGGCGACCGCTATCTCTACCTGCCTCCGACATTCGTATACGGTTCGAACGGCTACAACTTCGGAACATTCGGGCAGAATTCGCAGTACTATCCCGCCTCCGCCGAGGGAAGCGTCGGCAACTCCGACGTGACCTGGGAAAGGGCCAAGAAAGCCAATATCGGACTCGACCTGAAAATGTTCGACAACCAGTTGAGTTTCACGGGAGACTATTTCTGGGAAAAACGCGACAACATCCTCTGGGATTACGGAACCGTCCCCTCGATCGTGGGTACGACTCTTTCGGCCGCGAACCTGGGCCGGGTGGACAACAAAGGTTTCGAACTCGAACTGGGCTGGAATTCCAAAGTCCGGAACTTCGAGTATTGGATTTCCGGCGTATTCTCCTATGCCAAAAACAAGATCGTCTACATGGACGAAGCCAAGCAAGCCTATCCCTATCTGGCGCAAACGGGTTACTCCGTGGGCCAGTACAAAGGCTACATCAACGAAGGGTTCATCAACACGGATGCCGACCTCGAAAACCAGCCCGCACACGGCTGGGGCGGCGACCGGTGGGCCAAAGGCGAGCTGAATTTCATCGACATCAACGGCGACGGCATCGTCGATACGAACGACCGTGTAACAATCGGGTACGGCTCCTATCCCGAAATCACGTTCGGCGTGAACCTCGGATTCCAATGGAAAGGGTTCGAAGTCAGCGCCTTGTTACAAGGAGCCGCAAACGTCTCGCTCTACCTGAAACAGAGCGCCGTCTGCCCGCTGTATTACACCCGGAGCGCCCAGAAATGGCACATGGGCCGCTGGACCGAAGAGCGGTATCTCGCCGGAGAGAAGATCACCTATCCGCGCATTCTGTCCGACAACATTTCGTCTCCCTCGTTCCTCGACCAGAATCCGCTCTCTACGTTCTGGCTCTACGACGCTTCCTACCTGCGCCTGCGCAACCTGGAAATCGCCTACACGCTGAAATCGAAAACGCTCAAAAACTCGGGCATCTCCTCCATCCGGCTCTATGTCAGCGGCACCAACCTGTTCACAATCACAGGCATGGATAATTTCGACCCGGAAGCGCCCTCCGGCATCGGAAGTTTCTACCCGATGCAGAAAGTCTATAATGTAGGTGTCAAACTTGTTTTCTAACTCCGTAACCAGAAACCCATGAAAAGAAAAATCCACCTATTCGTTGTGGCGGCACTGTTTCTATCGAGTTTGTTCACGACGACATCGTGCCTCGACATCCTGGAAAAACCGACCAGTTCCGAAATCACGATTGATACGATCTTTTCCAAAAGACTTTATGCGGAAAGTTACCTGTATCAGGCCTACCATACCCTGATTCCCCGCGGATTCCCGTTTACCAACGGAAATCCCGCCGCCACCCAATTCAGCACGGAGTTCGCCCGTTCGACCCTGGCCAGCATCACCGACGAGGGCTGCAACGTCCGCGGAGCCAGCTGGGGCTGGTATGTCAACACGTCCGGCTTCGACCCGACGAGCAGTGCCAAAAACCAGGAAGACGGATTCGGATTCCGCTGGAAAGGAATCCGCGCCGCCTATATATTCATTGAAAACCTCGACAAGGTTCCTGAATCCGAAATCGACAATGCCGAAAAAGCGCAGATGAAGGCCGAGGCCAAAACTCTGATCGCACTGGCCTATCAGGAGATGCTCGTGCGTTACGGAGGCGTGCCGATTGTCCGCGAATCGTTCAGCACCGGCGTAGCTCCCAGTGAAATGGCCATTTCCCGGAGCAGCGTGGAAGATGTGATCGACTTTATCCTGTCTCTCTGCGACGAAGCCAAGGAGATCCTTCCCGATGCTTACTCCTCCGACAAACAGGGCCGGATCACCAAGGGAGTCGCCCTGGCTATCAAATCGAGGGTGCTGCTCTTCGCAGCGAGCCCGTTCTTCAACAGCAGCGCGGCGGACATGGTGCTCTCTTACGACCATCCCGAATACGTATGTCTCGGCGAATACCGGAAAGACCGCTGGCTGGAAGCCGCCAAAGCCGCCAACGACGTACTGGTATGGGCGTCCACGAAAGGCGGAGTATCGCTCATCATGCCCGAGGATATCGAAGGCGGGGAGACCGACGCCAAGCACAACGCCTACGGCTACGCCACGTCCGTGAAAGACAACAAAGAGATCATCCTGGCCAACAAAGGTTACAACAGCAGCAACAACGGTTTTGCGGACGGCATCTACTGGAAATTCACCAGCCGCGGCCTTTCCGTCATGCAGAGCATCATCTACAACTTCCGCAAGGCGGACGGCTCCGATCAGACATGGCCCGCCACGCTTGAAGAACGTCATCCGTTCTCCGAATACACGGCGAAAGTCAATGAGATGGAGCCCCGCTTCACGCAGTGCTGCTGGCCGGTCGGACAAGCCGCACCCAACTTCTCGGCAACCGGAAACTACGCCAAATGGCCGTTCAATTCGATCGACGACAACATGGGAACCTCCGATATGTACGGAGCCTGCCCGATGGTCAAATTCCACTACAATTACAGCAGTTCCACAAAGATGCAGGATTGGATCGTGTTCCGCCTGGCCGAATTCTACCTCAACTATGCCGAAGCCGTGAACGAATACTACGGACCGGACGGCAGGGTGGAAGGTGCCCGGTACACGGCGGTCGAGGCCCTGAATGTGATTCGCAACCGCGGCGGTCTGCGCGATTTGAACGAAGAGGAAAGCAAGGACGACCTCTCTTTCCGGGCCCAGGTACGCCGGGAACGGGCCGTGGAGCTCTTCGCCGAAGGGCAGCGTTTCTTCGACTGCCGCCGATGGAAAATCGCGGACGAAAAGTTCGGACAGCAGCTCCACACCCTGCGCTACGTACAAAACGCCTCTAAAACCGGCTACGACTCTTACTACCTGGCACTGCACGACAAACGGGCATGGTCGAAAGCCATGTATCTGCATCCCTTCCCCCAGAAAGAGGTAGACAAGGGGTATCTGCAACAGAATCCCGGTTATTAACGGACCATGTGTAACCAATAGCAACCAATTCGATGAATAAACATAAAAACAACCTCAGAACCACGATATGCGGCGCCTTAACGGGCCTGATGCTGCTGGCAGGCGGCCAGGTCTATGCACAACGCACCGCACAGGGACATGTCGTGGACGAATCGGGTTTCCCGATCGCAGGCGCCATCGTCACAGCCGGCAGCAAAACGGCGACAACGGACAACAAAGGACGGTTCCGCATCGAGGACGCCACCTCCCTGCGGATCGAAATGCCGGGGTACATGCCCCAGATCCTCGATCGCCTTTCGGACAAGATGACCGTCACGCTGAAAGAGGACGATCTTCAACGCAGCCTTTCGACCCCTGCCGGCATCCGCAGCCGGTTTGGGATGGCATCCGCCGTTTCGACCATACAGGGCGACGAGCTGAACGACGAATTCGTATCGAATGCGGGCCGGATACTCTCCGGCAAGCTCCCCGGACTGACCGTAGAACAAACCTCCGGCGAACCGGGCAACGATTCCCCCGTATTCTATATCCGCGGCCTCGGTTCGTGGAACACCAGCAAGCCGCTGATCTACGTCGATGGGTTCGAAGCCCCGATGGACCGTCTTTCCCCCACGGAAATCGAGTCCATATCCGTACTCAAAGACGCCGGAGCGCTGGCCCAGTTCGGAATAAAGGGAGCCAACGGCGTGATCTGGATTACGACCAAACGCGGTTCGATCGGGAAACCCAAGGTGAAAGTAAGTCTCAACCAGGGATGGCAGGAAGCGGTATCGCTGCCCAAGTTCATCGACTCGTACACCTATGCCTCCCTTTACAACGAAGCGGTCAGCAACGATCTCGGCAGATGGAACCCATACTACACCGAAGCACAGCTCAATGCCTATAAGAACGGGAACGACGGCACGATCGAACATTACGACCAACTCTATCCAAACGTAAACTGGCACGACGAGGTGCTTCGCTCCTTCGCCCCGGCAACCAACGCCGATGTCAGTTTCTCCGGGGGGAGCAAAACGGTGCGTTATTTTCTGGCCCTGGGTTACCAGAACATCGACGGTCTGTACAAAAACACCGACAAGGACCGCGATGTGAACTCCAATCTCAATTTCCAGAAATTCAACTACCGGGCGAACATCGACGCCCGGCTGGGAAAGATTTTCGACGTTGCAGCATCGGTGGGCGGCGACATTTCCGACCGCTACACCCCCAACTATTCGACCGAAACCCTCTGGACCAACATGGTGAAATACCCCGCCAATGCCTTTCCGGCCCGGACTCCCGGCGGATACGGCGGCACGGTCATCTATCCCGACAACCCGATCGGATCGGTGCTGGAAACGGGATTCCGGCATTTCCACTACCGGAATGTGCAGGCTACCGTCACCATCGGGGAAGATCTGAGTTTCATCACCAAAGGCCTGCGGCTGACGGAGACAATCTCGCTCTACAATCACCAAGGCCAGTATTACTACAAGACGAAAGACTATCAGCGTTTTGCACCCTACATCTCCGATGGCGCGCTCCAATATTCCACCATAGGCACGCAGGACACCGATTTCACCATCTCCAACACCGGCAACAACCGCAATGCGGCCCAAAGCCGGCTCAACACGGAAATCGCGCTGACCTATGAACGGGAGTTCGGCAAGCACCGTGTATCGGGCTCATTCGGTTATCACGGCGACAAATACACCATAGAGGGGACCCAGGTGCCGACCTACACCCGCGGATTCTCCGGCCACTTCAATTACAGCTACGATTCGCGGTATTTCGCAGAGATCGGATATGCCGTCAACGGCATGTCGCCCTACTCCCCGAAAGACAACATCGGATGGTTCCCCTCCCTTTCGCTGGCATGGGTGGCCTCCAACGAAAAATTCCTGAAAGAAAACGACTGGATCGACTATCTGAAAGTGAGAGGCTCGGTAGGACTGATCGGAATGGCCGACCTGGAGACAGCATCCAACTACTTCATGTACCAGCAGTACTACAAGAGCAAGGATATCGGCCCCTGCTTCGGCTGGGAAGGAACCGCCGCGATGAACGCACTCTACGAATACTACATCGCCAATCCCGACGCTTCCTGGGAAAAGCTCCTGCGTACGAACATCGGAATCGACGGACGCTTCTTCTCCGAGCGGCTGAATGTTTCGATCGACGTATTCTACGACCGGCGTTACGACATCCTCACGAAAGCCAATGTCCCGGAGTATTTCGGCATCCTCTCGGATACGAACATCAATCAGGGCAAAACTTCCAACCGCGGTGTCGAAATCAGTCTCGATTGGAGCGACCGGATCGGTGAATTCTCGTATTACGTCAATCCTATTTTCTCGTTCGCCCGCAACAAGATCATCAACATGAACGAAGCCCCGACCGCTTACGCATACCAGCGCCGGACAGGCCATCCTATCGGAACGTTCAACGTGCTGCAAGCCGACGGGCTGTTCCAGTCATGGGACGAAATCAACGCTCCCGGAGCGCCCCAATCGCTCTATGCCGACGTACAGCCGGGCGACATCCGTTATATGGACCTGAACAAGGACGGCTATATCGACGACAACGACATCGCCTACCAGGCAGGACATTACACGGCCGTTCCCGAGATCACCTACGGCATCACCCTCGGTGCGGCTTACAAGGGTTTCGACCTCAAAATCTCCGGCTACGGAGCCGCCCATCGCACCATAGGCGTGATGAATACCCGGAACAACGCCTTCCAGAACGGTACCGGCAACGTCACCGAATGGGCGCTCGAACGCTGGGCCTACTATCCCGAACAGGGAATCGACACCCGTAAGAGCGCCACCTATCCGCGTCTTTCCGCCGGTTCCAACACCCACAACTGGCAGAATTCGACCTTCTGGCTGCGCAACGGCAATTTCTTCCGCCTGAGCGACATCACGCTGGGCTACACCCTTCCCAGACATTTGCTCAGCAGGGTCGGGATCGACAAGATACGCCTCTATTTCACGGGCACCAACCTCTGCGCAGCAGACCATCTCAAAGCCGGAGACGCCGAAGTCCAAACGGGTTATCCGCTGATGAGAACATTCAAAATCGGGTTGAATCTTAACTTCTGACAGCATGAAACTGACCATATCCATCAAAACGATACGCATGGCTCTTGCCGGACTGGCCGTGCTCTCCATGTCCGCCTGCGAAGGCTTGTTACCCGACAACAAGGTAGACCTCGATCTGACCGACAAAAACGCCTCGCAAGCATATACCAATCTCAAAAGCCAGGGGATGATGCTCTACGATTACCTCCCCACGGGTTACAACCGGATCGACGGAGCCATGCTCGCCGCAGCGACAGACGAGGCGGACCACGCCCCGATCGGGTCCGACATCGAGAAATTCCAGCTCGGCACGTGGAACGCCGTCACCAATCCGGACAATAATTGGAGCGACTGCTACCGGGCCATCCGGCTTTCCGCCCTGTTCCTCCAAAACAGCGAGAACTACGAAACGATCATCCTGCGCGATACCTCCACGGCCTCGAAGCTCAACACCTACAAAACCCAATGCGCCGACCTGAAAGCGCTGCGGGCAGAGGCGCGCATACTCAACGCCTACATGTATTTCGAACTGCTGAAACGATTCGGCGGTGTGCCGCTCATCGACAAACTTTACAGTCTGGAATCGCATCCGGACATGGAGCGAAGCACCTACGATCAGGTAGTAACGCACATCGTCGGGGAGATCGACGACGTGCTGGACAACGACGAACTGGAAGACGACTGGTATGCCTACGACCAGAAACAGTACGGCCGCTTCACGCAGGGTGCCGCTCTTGCGCTGAAATCACGCATTCTGCTTTACCGGGCCAGCCCGCAGAACAATCCCTCGGGCGACACGGAGCGTTGGAAAGAGGCTGCGCAGGCCGCCCACGACCTGATCGAGCTCTCCAAATACACACTGGAAGGCAATTACGGCAATCTGTTTTCCGGTACGACCTCGCACCAGAGCAAAGAGGTGATCCTCGCCTACATGACCGGTGCGAACAACACGCCCGAAACGGACAATTATCCCATCTCCACGAACGGCGGCAAGACCGGAACCTGTCCTTCGGCCAATCTGGTGGACGCCTATGAAAATGCGGACGGAACCCCCTTCGACTGGAATTCGCTGACGCCGGGAGACGATCCCTACGCCGGACGTGACCCGAGACTGCAATACAGCATCGTCGTGAACGATTCGCAATGGAACGGACGCACCATGCAATGCTACGACGGGGGAGCGGACGGCAGCGGCGTGACGCAGGCGACGACCACCGGATATTATCTGAAAAAATTCCTGACCGACGGACTCGACCTCGAAAAAAACCAGACCTCCGTTCACTCCTGGATTTTGTTCCGCTACGCCGAGATTCTCCTGAACTATGCCGAAGCGATGAATGAAGCCTACGGACCCGACACCGATCCGTTCGGAGACGGCAAAACAGCCCGCTGGGCCGTGAACGAGGTGAGGGGCCGCGTCGGGATGCCGCCCGTAACGGCATCGGACGAGACGGAGATGCGCAACCGGATCAAACACGAACGCCGGATCGAACTGGCCTTCGAAGACCATCGGTTCTGGGACGTGCGGCGCTGGGGCAAGGCAGATGCCGAATCCGCCCTGGGAGTGCCCGTCAAGGGTGTAAGCATCACGAAAACCGAAACAGGGTTCACCTATGCAACCAAAATCGTCGGGACCCGCACGTTCCAGGAAAAAATGATGCTCTATCCGATTCCTCAAAGCGAGATTCTCCGGTCTGCCGGAAAAATCGAGCAGAATCCGGGCTGGTAACACCATACAAATAGCTTATTCACAGATACGTTATAAAGATTTACCCATGAAAAGAATTCTGATATTTCTCTGTACCATCGCATCGACTGCCGGCTATATTTCATGTTCCGATTCGGCAATCGGGGATGAATACGGTTCCACGCTGATCTACATGCCCCAGGCCACTCACAATCTCGGAACAGACAACAATCTCACGCTGAAATTGAGCAAGGAAGCGGTTACAGCCACCCCGAGCAAACGCACGCAGACGACGCTCGGCATCTACCGGGCCGGTACGGCGCCCAAGGAATCGGCGACCGTCGATCTGCTGATCGACAAGGACTCCCTCACCTCGGCCCAACAATACGCCCAGAGCGGAAATGCCGGAAGCAAATACGACATTTACAAGACGGGCGTACTGCTCGACAAGAAATACTACGACAAACTGCCGGAAACGCTGACCATTCCGAATGGCAGCCGCGAAGCGACGACACAACTTGTCCTGCACAATGCGGAAATATTCGCGGACTACCCTGTCGGCCAAATCCTGCTGCTGCCCGTTCGGATCGCAAATCCGACACGTTACACCCTGAACCATTCGCTGTCGCTAACCATGGTCGTCATCACACTGGCCGATTAATCGAAAACAAAACGATGAAAATTCCGATCAGATTCCTGCTTACGACGCTCCTCGGCCTGTGGACCGGGGCCTCCGTTCAGGCGGCCAACCCCGAAGTGCTGGAATGCCGCCTGCATGTAACCGGCATCGGGGATTTCGCCCTGCACAGCATCTCGGCCCGGATACTCGGGACAGCCTTTCTGGACGATCCGAAACACCCCGATCTGTTCATGCTCGGCGACAAATATTACAAGAACGAATGTTTCCGGTACAGTTGCGTGGACCGGGGAAAAGACGGCGTTCCCGTCTTCGAACGGAAAGAGCGGATAAAGTTACCCGACGGCGCTCTCGCCAAAATATGTATCCGCCAGCGCGGAAAACAAATCTATCTCTTCTGGTGCTCCGACAAAGAGCTGAAATACGCGGAATACGATGCGAAAAAGGCTGCATTCCTTGAAAAAGGCGCTCTTCCCCTGCCGGAAATGAAATGGAACCCGAAAAACATCACGGTCGAATTGCCGGACGACGGTTCGCTGCGGGTCAGTGCTTCCTGCACCATCGTATCGTCAACGAAAGCTCCGGGAAACTGGCGCGCGGCCGACTATTTCCCATACGACGGAACAGGCGTATGGCGAGGCCGTTTCGGTGCGGACGGATTCTTTTCATTCAATTACCCGAAATTCCCGAAAGGCACGGCCTCCGAACCGCAGTTCATCGCCGCCTCCGAGAAAGAGATCTTCGGGTCCTCGAACGGCATCGACGTGATCCGCTACCCGGGACAGGACGGGATCATCACCGGCTCGTCCTACGGAGGACTCTATTTTCTGAAGCGAAAGGCCGACGGAACCTGTGAACCCAAACGTCATATCGTGGATGAAACGTTCAATGCGCTGCGCCATCCGACCATTTGGCCGACGCCCGTCGTCTACCCGAACGAACAGGGAGAGTACGTGGATTTGCTCGCAACGGGCGAGGGCGGAGCGTTCTATTACCGCTTCACGGGGAAATTCGCCTCCGACGGACGACCCGTATATGACGATCCCGTCACCCTGAAAGAGAAAAACCCCGCTTTGTATGCCGGTTCGCTCGTCACCCCGACGCTCGTCGATTGGGACGGCGACGGCAAACTGGACATCGTTTGCGGCAATTCGGCAGGACACATTCTCTTTTTCCGCAACGCGGGCACGAACCGGAATCCCTCTTTCCGCTCGGGAACTTATTTGAAAGCCGGCAATGAGATCATCCACATTCAACCGGGTTACGGCGAGGACATCCAGGGGCCCGGCGAATCCCGATGGGGATATGTCGGCGCCAATGTATTCGACTGGAACAACGACGGGAAGCCCGACATCCTGACCAACGACTCGCGCGGCAAACATACCGTATTCATGCAGGGCGCGAACGGCCTGAAAGCGGGGAAATCCATCTATCTGAACGATCTCGAACTCCACGGCATGTGGCGCTGCCGTCCGGGCGTCGGGACAATGGCCGGCAAATACGTCTATTTCACGCTCGACGATCAGGATGAAATCCACCGCTACTTCCGGGAGGACGACTACAATCTCACCGACGGCGGCAAGATGAAACTGACCGACGGTTCGTCCGTCAAGGCCAACTGGCTCGAAGCCGGCGGCAAAGGGCGCCTGCGGTTCGAAATCGTGGATTGGGATGGCGACGGCATCAAGGACCTGCTGCTGGCGACCAATATGCACCACATGATCCCGGACACGATACGCGGCATACCTTGGAGCCGTCCCAAACCGCTCCGGGGAGCCACACTGCTATTCCTGCGCAATGCAGGCACAGAAGCGGACCCGGTCTTCGAATTTCCGAAACAGCTGAAATACAAGGGCGAACTCGTCCGTTTCGGACACCACGGCTGCGGAGCGTCCACCGGCATGATCGGTAAAATCACGGACGGGCTGCCCAACGTGGTAGTCGGCGACGAACGCGGAAGCATCTACCTTCTGGAACGCGAGCATTTAAGCTGGTAAAACAGATACAGCCGCAACATGAAGAATACCGATATAAAACAAATCGCGCTTTTCCTCATCGTACTGACGACCCTTCTTCCGGGACTTTCGGCGACAGCTCAGCAAACGCCTGCCGCCGACAGGGTCACGATGTACACGTTCAGCGACGGATTATCCGACCAGCTGCAAGAGCTGGCCGGAAATCCGCTTCTGCACCGCTATGCTCAAACGCGGGAACGACTTTCGTCGGGCAAATACCGCCCGCTCTACCACTTCTCCGCCCCGGAAGGGCGGCTGAACGACCCCAACGGACTCTGCTATTGGAACGGCAACTGGCATCTGTTCTACCAGGCGTATCCCATCGAGAATCCCATTGCCCATTGGGGCCACGCTTACAGTCCCGACCTGATCCATTGGAAAGACCTTCCGATCGCCATCGCCCCTTCCATCGAAGAACGGGTATATTCAGGTTCGACGCTGATTCAGGGCGACAGCGTCATCGCCATGTACCGGGGTGTCGGGCAGGGGGAGATGGTCGCTGTCTCGCGCGACCCCCTGCTGCTGAACTGGCGCAAACCGGCAGCCAATCCCGTCATTCCGGATCTCGATCCCGAAAAGGAACAGCCGGTCTTCGCCCGGGGCGGCGACCCGTTTCTGTGGTACTGCGACAAGCACTATTACGCCATATTGGGCGGTTACTCGGACTCCGGTCCCGGCGGCAAACGCATGTTTGCCGAATACCTCTACCGCTCGC
The DNA here is from genome assembly GCF_025145645.1 of Alistipes senegalensis JC50. Lineage (NCBI taxonomy): Bacteria > Pseudomonadati > Bacteroidota > Bacteroidia > Bacteroidales > Rikenellaceae > Alistipes > Alistipes senegalensis. The sequence goes on from NZ_CP102252.1 coordinate 1,726,089, forward strand.
CCGATCTTCTCCGCTGGGAGTATCTCCATCCGTTCATCGACACCGATCCCTATGCTTTCGTGGGCGACGACGGAGCCTGTCCCTACTTTTATCCCATCGGTAACGGAGGCGAGCACATCCTCCTTCATTTCAGCCACAAAAGCGGAGGCAAATACCTGATCGGCAACTACGACACACAGCGTCAGAAGTTCATCGTCACGGACGGAGGAAATTTCAACCACGGACCCGCCAAAGGAGGAGGCATACATGCACCATCGGCCTGCCCGGACGGAAAAGGGGGTATCGTCGTCCTGTTCAACACGAATCCGGGATTCCCCCGCAAAGACGATTTTTCCGAGATGATGACCCTTCCGCGCCTTCTGACATGGGAGGAAGGCGCCCTGCGCGTCCGTCCCTGGGACGCCGTGGAATCGCTGCGCCGCGATCACATTCGGCTGGAACATATCGCCGTGCCCGCCAATCAGGAAACCATACTGGACGGAATAACGGGAGATGCCCTGGAAATTTCGATGGAAATAGACCTCGGGAAAACAAAAACTTTCGAACTGTCCGTCCTCCGCTCCCCGGACGGACAGGAACACACCCGGATTCTTTTCCAACGTGACATGGGAAAACCGACCCGGGAATACGAAAACCACACGCCCACCAGTACCATCACAATAGACAATACCCACGGTTCACGTTCCCCTCTTTTCGCATCCCGGCCCCCGGAAACGGCCGAATTGTCATTCGCCAAAGGAGAAAAACTGAAACTGCGGGTGTTCATCGACCGAAGCATCGTCGAAGTTTTCGTCAACGACCGGCAAAGCGTTACGCTGCGAACCTATCCCGAGCGGGACGACAGCAAGGGAATCTCGGTCCGCACCACAGGCAACAGTGCCGAAATACTTTCGCTCGACGCCTGGCGGATGGAAAGCATCTGGACCGATGCGTCCCGGCAGACACGAAGATCCGCCGATGGAACCCGATCGCAGCAATCTGCCGACAGACTTCCAACTCACGAAATTCATAAAACTTACAAAAACAGATAAAATCTTAAAACGTACAATCATGAAAAATTCACATCCCAAAATCGGTATCCGTCCGATCATCGACGGCCGCCGCGGCGGTATCCGCGAATCCCTCGAAGAGATGACCATGGGCATGGCCCTGAGCGTTGCGAAACTCTATGCCGCGAAACTGCGCTATGCCGACGGAGCACCCGTCGAATGCGTCATCGCCGACACGACGATCGGCGGCGTGGCCGAAGCGGCCGCCGCGACCGACAAATTCCGCGACAACAACGTCGGAGCCGTCCTCTCGGTGACCCCCTGCTGGTGCTACGGCTCCGAAACCATCGACATGGACCCGCTGATGCCCAAAGCCATCTGGGGCTTCAACAAGACCCAGCGTCCGGGAGCCGTCTACCTCGCCTCGGCGCTGGCCGGACACAACCAGAAAGGGCTGCCCGCATTCGGCATCTACGGCTCCGAAGTGCAGGAGCAGGACGACAACAGCATCACCCCCGACGTGGAGGAAAAGCTGCTGCGCTTCGGCCGCGCGGCCGTCGCCGTCATGGAGATGCGCGGCAAATCCTACCTCTCGATCGGCTCCGTGTCGATGGGCATCGCCGGTTCGATGCCCGATCCCGACTTCTTCCAGGAGTATCTGGGCATGCGCAACGAAGCCGTCGATTGCTCAGAGATCGCGCGCCGCATCGAACTGGGCATCTATGACAAGGAAGAGTTCGAACGGGCTATGGCCTGGGTCGAAAAGCACTGCAAGACGCACGAAGGCGAGGACCTCAACCCGGAACACCTCCGCTATTCGCGCGAAAAGAAAGACGAGGTGTGGGAGTATGTGGTCAAGATGACGATGATCTTCCGCGACCTGATGGTCGGCAATCCGAAACTCGCCGAAATGGGCTTCGAAGAGGAGGCCGCCGGGCACAACGCCATCGCCGGAGGTTTCCAGGGCCAGCGCCAGTGGACCGACTTCCGCCCCGACGGCGACTTCTCGGAGGCCATCCTCAACACGTCGTTCGACTGGAACGGCATCCGCGAAGCCTACACCTTCGCCACCGAAAACGACACGCTGAACGGCGTTTCGATGCTCTTCATGCACCTGCTGACCAATCAGGCGCAGCTTTTCTCCGACGTACGCACCTATTGGAGCCCCGAAGCCGTAGAGCGCGCCACGGGCAGGAAACTGACGGGCAAGGCCGCGAACGGCATCATCCACCTGATCAACTCGGGAAGCAGCACGCTGGACGCCTCGGGCGCGATGTCCGACGCCGAGGGCAACCCCGTGATGAAACCTTTCTGGGAGATCACCGAACAGGAGGCCGAACGATGCCTCGAAGCGACGACCTGGCACCCGGCCGGCCGCGAATACATGCGCGGCGGCGGTTTCTCGTCGAAGTTCTTCACGCGCGGCGACATGCCGGTGACGATGTGCCGCCTGAACCTGATAAAAGGCCAGGGTCCGGTGCTGCAAATCGCCGAAGGGTGGGCCGTGAACGTCGATCGGGCGATCTTCGAGCACATCGACAAACGCACCGACCCCTCGTGGCCCACAACCTATTTCGCACCCCGGCTGACGGGCAAGGGAGCTTTCAAGAGCGTCTACAACGTGATGAACAACTGGGGTGCCAACCACGGGGCCATCACCTACGGACACGTCGGAGCCGACCTCATCACGCTCGCCTCGATGCTCCGCATCCCGGTCTGCATGCACAACATCGACGAGGAGAAGATCTTCCGTCCCTCGGCCTGGGCCGCCTTCGGCTCCGACCCCGAAGGGTCCGACTACCGCGCCTGCAACAACTACGGACCCGTCTACCGTTAACCGACCCACAACCCAAACCTACAACCATCGACCTATGAAACCCATACAGATGATATGCCGCGCCGTGCTGCTGCTCCTGCTCCTCGCAGGAGGCAGCCCGACGCCGCTATCGGCCCAGACACCTCGCAAAGTCGAAGGCAAGGTGACCAATCCGGGCAAACAGCCCATCGCCGGAGCCGTCGTCCTCGTGAAGGGAACGACCCGCGGAACGACCACGCTCGGCGACGGCAGCTACTCCATCCAGGCGTCGGCGCGCGACGTGCTGGTATTCTCGCTGCTGGGCTACGCCGAACAGGAGGTCGCCGTAAACAACCGCACGCGCATCGACGTCACCCTCGAAGAGTCGGCCAGCGCCATCGACGAAGTCGTCATCGAAATCGGCTACGGCGGACAGGCCCGCAAAGACATCACCGGAACGCTGAGCAGCGTGAAGATGGAGGATCTGGTGAAAGCCCCGGTCATGAACTTCGATCAGGCTCTCCAGGGACGCCTGGCCGGAGTCTCGGTCTCGTCGTCCGACGGACAGCCCGGAGCCGAAATGGACATCGTCATCCGCGGCGCCAATTCGCTCACCCAAAGCAACGCACCGCTCTACGTCATCGACGGATTCCCGATCGAGGACTTCTCGAACGCCGCCATCAACTCGGCGGACATCGCCTCGATCACGGTGCTGAAAGACGCCTCGGCGACGGCTATCTACGGAGCCCGCGGCGCCAACGGCGTCATCATCATCGAGACGAAAAAGGGTGTGGAGGGCAAGCCCGTCATCACCTACTCGGGAACCTACGGATTCCAGACCGTGACCAAGAAGATGGACATGATGGACGCCTACGATTTCGTCATGTACCAGATCGAGCGCCAGCCGTCGAGCGTTGACACCTATCTGAACAACCTCGACCGCACGCTCGAAGACTACAAGCGGATGGGGCAGGGGATCGACTGGCAGGACAAGCTCTTCCGCAACGCGGCCATCCACATGCACAACCTCTCGATGACCGGAGGCACGAAGCAGACCAAGTATGCCGTTTCGCTTTCGATGGCCGACCAGAAGGGCGTGATCCTCAACTCGGGATACGAGAAGTATCAGGGCCGCATCTCGCTGACCCAGCAGCTGAACAAGAACGCCAAGGTGACCGTCAACGCCAGCTACATGGGCGACAAGACCTACGGACAGACCTCGTCTTCCGCCCTGACGACGAGCAACGCCTATGCCTCGTACCTGATGTACCGCACATGGGCCTACCGCCCGGTCATCACCAATGTCAACTCGGAGGAGGAGCTTTTCGACGACTATTTCGACGGCAACAACTCCTCGACGATGAACCCCATCCTGTCGAGCAAGAACGAAGACAAGGTCACGCGCAAGCAGACCTTCATCTCCAATGCCAAGCTGGATTACAACCTGCACAAAAACCTTCGTCTGAGCATCAGCGGCGGCTATTCGCGCTTCCTCACCGAGGCCACCGAGTTCAACAACTCCAAGACCTACAAGGGCTATCAGACGCTCACCAACTCAAAGGGCGTCAACGGCTCGGTGCTGAATACGAACCGGACCGACTGGATGAACGAGAACATGTTGACCTACAAGAAGGACTGGAAAAACGGCCGCCACAAACTCAACGCCGTGGCCGGATTCACGATGCAGGGCAGCAGCCAGCGGCGCTTCGGCTATTCGAGCATGCAGATCCCCAACGAGTCGCTCGGCATCAGCGGCATCGACGACGGTCTGCCCGACTCGATGACGGCGCTGCTGACGGAGAATTACCTCATGTCGTGGCTCGGACGCATCAATTACAGCTTCCGGTCGCGCTACATGTTCACCGTTTCGTTCCGCGCCGACGGATCGTCGAAGTTCTCTCCCGACAACCGCTGGGGCTATTTCCCCTCGGGAGCCTTCGCATGGCGTCTGGGCGAGGAGAAGTTCATGCGCCGCCTGCGCTTCATCGACGACGCCAAACTGCGCATCAGCTACGGTGTCACCGGCAACAACCGCATCGGCGACTACTCGGTGCACCCGTCGCTGACCCTTTCGGACTATTATTCGTTCAACAACGGCCAGCCCGCCGACGCCATCGTCACCAGCAGTCTGGGCAATCAGGACCTGATCTGGGAGAGCACCGAGCAGGTCGATGCCGGGCTGGATCTGCGCCTCTTCAAGAACCGCATCAGCCTGACGGTGGACTGGTACCAGAAGAAGACCCGCGACCTGCTGCTGAACGCCAATCTGCCTTACAGTTCGGGATACCGCTCGGTCTACAAGAACATCGGCAAGGTTCGCAACCGCGGACTGGAAATCTCTCTGAGCACGGTGAACGTCAAGACGCGCCGCTTCGAGTGGAGCTCCGATTTCAACATCAGCTTCAACCGCAGCCGGGTGCTGGCGCTCTCCGAGGGCGAAGAGAACTACCTCTCGAAAATCAGCTTCACGGGCGACTTCAACTCCACCTATCTCTATCTGGCCAAAGTCGGACAGCCCGTCGCGCAGTTCTACGGCATCGAATGGGCCGGGGTCTACGGCTACGAGGATTTCGATCAGGACGCCGCAGGCAACTACACGCTGAAAAAGGGCGTCGCCACCAACGGCAACGACCGCAGCTCGATCCAGCCCGGCGACATCAAATACGTCGATCAGAACGGCGACGGCGTGGTCAACGATCAGGACATGGTGGTCATCGGGCGCTGCGAGCCGATCCACATGGGCGGATTCAACAACAACTTCACCTACAAGAACCTGAGTCTGAACGTCTTCTTTCAATGGCGCTACGGCTCCGACGTGATGAACGCCAACCGCATCATCTTCGAAGGCAACTACGCCAACAAATCCATCAACCAGTACAAGAGTTACGTAGACCGCTGGTCGCCGACGAACACCGACAGCAAGAACTTCCGCGTCGGCGGCCGAGGCCCTGCGGGCGTATACAGTTCACGGACCATCGAGGACGGCTCGTTCCTGCGGCTGAAAACCCTTCAGCTGAGTTACACCCTGCCCAAGAAGTTCACCCGGAAGATCCATCTGAACCAGGTGCAGGTCTTCATCGCCGGGCAGAATCTCTGGACCTGGACCTCCTATTCGGGCCTCGACCCCGAGGTCTCGACCCGCAATTCGGCCCTGACACCCAATTTCGACTACTCGGCCTATGCCCGCAACCGGATTTACACGGCCGGCATCAAGGTCACTTTCTAACCTAACGGAGCCTACGGATATGAAAAAGAACACCATCTTATTAAGCCTCTGCATACTGTTCCTGGCCTCGTGCAGCCTGCTGGACACCGAGCCGCAGGATTTCGTCACCCCGTCGAACTACTACAACAACGAAACCGAAATGAACACGGCGCTCAACGGGGTCTATGCCACGCTGGCCAACACGACGCTCTACGGCGGCAACCTGCTGGGCCGCATGGGGCTGTCTGCCGACATCGGTTACGAAAGCTACTCCTCGGACTACGGTTCGGTGGGCGACTACGATGTTTCGCCCGCCGACGCCAAGATCCTCACCTTCTGGCGCGACCTCTACGACGGAATCGGCCGGGCCAACATGCTCATCAAATACATCGACAAGCCGCAGCTCGACGAAGCCACCCGCAACAACATCTACGGGCAGGCGCTCTTTCTGCGGGCCTACTACCACTTCCTGCTGGTCGTCCGGTTCCACAACATCCCGCTGATCCTCAGCGTCCCCGAAGACGGCAACCGCGAGAGCGTGCAGACGCCGCAGAGCAGCACGCGCGACGTTTACCTGCAAATCATCAAGGACATGGAGGAAGCGGCTCCGCTGGTCCGCACGGCCGCCGAATTGCAGTCGCCGGGCCGTGTCAGCCAATCGACCGTCTACGGAATGCTGGCGCGCGTGGCCCTCTACATGGCGGGCTACCCCGTGAAGGAGCCGGGAATGTACGCCAAGGCCAAGGAGTACGCCCAGAAAGTCATCGACACGGGAAGCCATGCGATGAACGCCTCCTACGAGCAGGTCTTCATCAACTACATCCAAGACAAGTACGATGCGGGCGAAAGCCTTTTCGAAGTGGAGTTCTGGGGCACGAACGAGGGGACCTACACCACGACGGCCGGCATGGTAGGCCGCAACAACGGCATCGGCTGTTCAAGCACGAACATCATCGGCGACACCGGGAAATCGGTCGTCGATCTCTTCGGCTACTCCATCGGCGCGATCCGCACGACGCCCTATTTCTTCACGCTCTTCGAGACCGGCGACCTGCGGCGCGACTGGACCATCGCACCCTTCACCTACAACACGACGACGGGCACCAAGACCGAACAAACGTCGAATATCTGGGTTCGCTATTGCGGCAAATTCCGCCGCGAATACGAACTCAGCCAACCGCGATCGACCAACTACACGCCCATCAATTTCCCGCTGCTGCGCTACTCCGACATCCTGCTGATCTGGGCCGAAGGCGTCGCCGCCGACCCCGACAACCACAGCGCCGACGACCTGAAACAAGCCTACGAATATGTCAACCAGGTGCGCCGCCGCGGCTTCGGAAAAGACATCGGCACGCCGGATGCGAGCGTCGATCTCGAAACGGGCGACAAAAGCTACCTGTTGGAGGCCATCAAGGACGAGCGGCCGCGCGAACTGGGCTTCGAGCTGCTCCGCAAGGACGACATCGTGCGCTGGGGCGAATTCTACGACCGGATGCGCTACGCCCGCAGCCTCGCGGCGGCCATTCCCGACAGTTACACCTCCTCGTACTACGTAAACGCCCGGCGCACCTACAACAACGTCAACCGCCGCGACGAGATATGGCCGATCCCCACCTACGAACTGGGTGTCAACCGTGCGCTGGTCCAGAACCCCGGATGGTAGCATCCGAACAATCAAACGATTATGAAACGAACAATGAAATATCTTCTGTTGTTTTCGGCATTCGCCGTGCTGACGACCGGATGCCGCAAGAACCTCGACGACGTAGACGACGTGCACTTCGACGTATCGCTCGAAGCCGAAACCTTCAAGGTCGGCGAACCCGTCCGGTTCCATTTCAGCGGCAACCCCGACTTCATCATCTTCTACTCGGGCGAGAAGGGCAACGACTACGCCTACAAGGATACCGACCGGATCACGGACAGCGAGATGACCTTCTCCTTCTCCACGACGACCACCGCAGGAACGGCCGGAAACCCCAATCCCTCGCATGTCCCGGTCTGCTATTCCACCGACTTCTCGGGAGAATACACCGAAGAGGCCGTGCGGGCCGCCACGTGGATCGACATCACCGACCGTTTCACGATGCCGACCGACACCGGGATAACCGCTCTGCTGTCGGGCGACGTGAATGTCACCGAATACTTCTCCGACCCGGAAACCCCGCTCTATTTCAGTTTCCACTGGGTAGTCGAACCCTACGACGCCGCGATAAAGAACGGCCGCACGCAATGGAACATCCAGGCGACGAAGTTCAACGGCATAGCCGGAGAGTCGGTCTCCACGCTCTACGATTTCGCCGACATACATTGGCAGCTCGTGCAGGCGGCCTCGTTCGAAGGAGCCACTTCGCTGCCCGACATCAACGCTTCGCGCATCCTTTTCCGCAGCGAGTTCCAGCCCACGGTCTCCCGCGAATGCTGGGCCGTCAGCGGACCCATCTACCGAATGGACCAGATCAACGACGGTCCCGATTTCGGCGTCGGCATCAAGGCGATGGCCGAGGCTTCGCTGAGCAGCTACGCCTACACCTACACCGAACCGGGCGACTATGAAATCGCCTTCGTGGCGGCCAACGCCAACGTCTACGGCCGCAAGGAGGTCATCCGAAAGGTCTCGGTGCGGATTATCGAGGACGAAGGCGGCATCACGCCGCCGCAGCCCGGAGAGTGGAACCAATAAAACGACAAGACCATGACGAACCGCATAACCTTTACGATCATCGCTGCGTCGCTGTTCCTGGCGGCGTGCAGTCAGGACGACACCATGCCGCGCGAAACGCTCCCCGGCGAAAAGCAAGCGGTGCTCTTCTCCGCAGGCGGAACGGCGACGACCCGCACCGAAGTCGGGACCAACGACGACCGGACGCTCTCCATCGCCTGGGCCGAAGCCGACGAAGTGGGCATCTACGGCCGCAATGACGGCCGCTCCTCGGGCGACAACTATGCCTACACAGCCAGCCCCTACAAGAGCGACGCCACACGCTGCTCGTTCTCGGCATCGGACTCCTACGAACTCTTCACGTGGACGAAAACCGCCGCCCAGAGTTACTACGCCTACTATCCCTATGCCAAAATCACGGATCGCACGCCGAATCCCGAGGCCCATCCCTTCTCGCTCCCGGCCCTGCAAACCCAGTCGGAGGGGAACTCCCCGGCCCATATCGCCCGCTACGGGCTGATGACGGCCGCACCGGTGGACATCCCTGCGGGAACCGTGGGCGAAGGAGCGATCCTGTTCAATTTCGCCAACGTCTTCTCGATCGTCGAACTGCGCTTCAAAATGACCGCCGACTGCGCCCTCGCTTCGGTGCCGGTCAAGCAGGTCCGCCTGCTCTCCGACGCCGCGGCGCTCGCCATCCCGGCCGGAACCATCGACCTGACCCGGGCCATAGATCCCGAAGCGGAACTGCCCGTCGTCATCGGGGAGGGGGGGGGTTCGCAGAGCCTCGCGCTGACCTTCGACACGAACCTCGCCGTCACGAAGACGGACTACGCCAGCGCCTATCTGGTGGCGGCTCCCGGAACCCATCCGGCCGGTACGCTCCGCCTCGAAGTGACGGCCATCGACAATTCGATCTACGGTTACACCATCCCCGAACAGGTCGTGCTGCGCCCGAACCGCCACTACACCAAGTCCTATGAGCTTTCGCTCGACGAGTTCGTGCTCTCCGACGAATTCGAGGCGGAAATCCCCGTATTGAGTTGCAAGGTCGGAGAGCCCCTGACGGTTTCCATGACGGGCATCGCCGACCGCGTGGACTTCTGGTCGGGCGAGGAGGGCCACGACTACGCCTATGCGGAAAAAGACCGGATGCAGGAGCCCGATATGACGATGAATTTCATGATGCTGCTCAACAGCGGTACACAACGCCGTCCCGCCAAGGTGATGTACTCGACCGATTTCGACGGCACGATGACCCAGGAGGGGATTCTCGCCGCCACATGGACCGATGTTTCCGACCGGTTCGACATGGAGAAGCCCGTGCACGGCGTCGATCCCGGATACCCCGCCGCCAGCACTTCGACCAAACCCTCCGATGCGGGCACGGCCGACTGCACGGACTGGTTCTCGGGCGAAGGCAACAGCTGCTGGATCGCCTTTTTCTACCACGTGGACAAATACGATGCTAACTACATCGACCCCGAAACGGGCACAGTCGGCAACGGCCGCACCTATTTCTACTCCTACGACATGTGGGTGCGGGCCCAGTACAAGTCGGAGAGCTCCTATACGGAGATCTACCGCCAGAAATATGTGGACGGCGTGAGCGACCCGAGCTATCCGACTTTCGTTCAGGGCCCGACCTTCGATGCCGGCGACGGAACCAATCCGTTCCGACTCTTCGCCTACACAGGCTATCCCTATGTCCTGCGTCTGGGAGCCGCATTCAGACCCACAGTTGACAAGGATTCCTACCTCGTGATGCCGAAGCTGACGCGCCCCGAGGCGAAGAACGTGGGCAAGGACAGCCCCTTCGTGATCAAGGGCTCCGACGACGAGCAGCCCGCAAGCTATCAGTACACGTTCACCGCCCCCGGCACCTACCAGGTAGCGGTGGTCGGCACGGTGACGACCCTGGCCGGAGAAAAACAAATCCTGCTCCGGAAGAGCGTCACCGTCACCGAATAACCCCACTCCGAAAACTCATTACCATGAAAAACAGCATCAAAACAGCGCTTTTATTTCTTCTCGCCGGATTCCTTTTCGGCGCCTGCGAGAAAGAGGACGGCGGTGCCGCGGAAACGCCTCTGCCCGCCGGGGCCGTAGAGGTTCGCGGAACGCTCATCGACATCCGGACGTTCGCAGCCGGAAAGGAGGCGTTCCCCCAGCAATCCGACTATATTTTCGACTCGGACATCGAAACGCTCTTCGATACGCCGCTCTCCTATGCCACCGGGCTCCTGAAAGCCCGCGGTGCCGAGGCTTTTCGCTGCGGCAGCGCCCAAACGGTCTACATGGCCACCACCTCCTCCGGGCTGAACGCCGCAGGGTGGAGCGCCACGGAGAAGAGTTTCACGGTGAACGACCTCATCTATCACCTCTACTCCTACGTCTGCCGCACCCCGGGACAATGGATCGAAATCCCCGATCCGGCCGACCGCGAATATGCCACGATGCTCTTTGCCGAGACCCTGAGCGTCGCCTGCGATCCCGTACCGGGAACCGTCGTCGCACAGGTCCCCGAACTGCGCGGCAGCACCGTCAGCAACGCCTCGATCGCCATCCTCCCCAACGGGAACTATGTGGCTTCGTGCACCGGAGTCACGGACGGCGCGGCGCTCTTCGTGTCGAAGGACCGCGGCGCCACCTGGTCGCTTCTCGTGGAGAACGTCACGGCCCTCAACCATATACGCAACTACTACAACCTCTTCGTCTTCGAGGGCGCGCTCTACATGATGGGCGCCGGCGCCGAAAACCAGAAACTGCTGATTTCGCGCTCGGAGGACAACGGCGTGACCTGGACCGAACCCACCGACGCCACGAACGGCGAACTGCTCACCGGAGGCTTCCACTCGGCCGCCGTGCCGGTGGTGGTCTACGACGGCCGCCTCTGGCGGGCCTGCGAAACGGCCGGAAGCGACACCTCCATCAAACGTCCGTTCGTCATTTCCGCACCCGTCGATGCCGACCTGCTCGACGCGTCGAGTTGGACGAAATCCGACAACCTGATCACCGACAACGAAATGATCGTCAACGAAAAGACCGTCACCGAGCTGATCGAGGGCAACATGGTCGCCACCTCCGACGGTCTCTACAACATCCTTCGGGCCAGCAGCCGGCAGACCAGCCAGCTGGCGGCCAAAGTCACCGTCACCAGCCCGTCGAAACTCACCTTCTCCGTCTCCAACGACTTCATCACCTTCCCCGGGGGCGGCAAGAAATTCACGATCCGTTACGACGAGCAGAGCCGCCGCTACTGGACCCTCTCCAATCCTGCGGCCTCGAAATACGTCGGAATGAAGAACGACGGCCTCTACCTGAACGGCATCACCCGCGACCTGATCCGCAACCGGCTGGTGCTGTGCTACTCGACCGATCTGATCACGTGGGTTCCCTACAAGGTCGTCCTCGAAAACGAAGACCCCTTCTTCCACGGATTCCAATACGTCGATTGGCAGTTCGACGGCAGCGACCTCGTGGCCGTATGCCGCATGGCCTGCCCCGAACGCCGCGGCTTGCCCTACCGCCAGCACGACGCCAATATCCTGAGCTTCCTGCGCATCGCCGACTTCCGAAACCTCTGACCGCCATGCGCCGAATCCGACTGCTCGCTCCGCTGCTCCTGCTTCTCTGCACGGGAAAGCCGCAACCCCTTGCGGCCTCCCCGCGCGGGGAGGGGATCATCGAAGTCCGGGGACGGTTGATCGACATCCGTCAGGCGCAGCCCGGCGCGGAGGTCTTTCCCCAATACAAGCGCAACCGCTTCGGCAAAAGCCTCCCCGCACGGCTCGAAGGAATGACCTATGCCGTCAGCCTGCGGGAGTTCCGGGGCCCCGAAGCGGTGCGGGCGTCAAAGCCCTGCGACCTGCTGCTGGCGCTCTCCGGCGCCCGGCCCGACACGACGCAATGGCTCCCCACGGGCGAGGGATTTTTCGTCGATAAAACCCGCTACCGGCTCTACCGGCGGAGTTACGACACCCCCGGCCGCTGGCTGGAACTCCCGTCGCAGCAGGAGGGGCCCTCCTGCATGCTCTTCGCCGAAAACCTCCGCGTGGCCGGTACGGCGCCCGTTCCCGGGGTGGTCATCGCACAGGTCCGGGAGCTGCGCCGCACGCACATCACCAATCCCAATCTGCTGATCCTCCCCGACGGCAGTTATCTGGCGGCGTGCAGCGGCGCGAACCTCCAGCGGAACGTCGATTTCTACCGCTCGACGAACCGGGGTGCGACCTGGAAACACTGGTCGCGGGGACGCTATCCGATCAATTTCTACACGGTGTTCCTCCATCAGGGTGCGCTATACATGATGGGAACGGCCACGCCTCAGGGCGACATCATCATCTGCCGCTCGGACGATATGGGCCGCACGTGGAGTTTCCCCGACGAAACATGCTCCGACGAAGGCATCCTCCTGCGCGGCAAATACCACTCGGCACCCGTTCCGGTCGTCGTCCACGGAGGGCGCATCTGGCGTGCCATGGAAACCAATACGCCGGGCGAGAAACGCCGGGCGTTCGTCATGTCGGCACCCGTCGATGCCGATCTGATGCAGGCGTCGAGCTGGAGCCGCTCCGAACAGCTCGACTACGACCCCGCGTGGATAGACGGGAACAGGTTCCGCCAGTGGATCGAGGGCAACATCGTCGTCGCCCCCGATCAATCGCTGGTCAATGTCCTGCGGGTGGACGAGCACACCTGCGGCCACTCGGCGGCCATCGTCCGCGTGTTAAGCCCCGAACGGCTCGCGTTCGATCCCCGCAGGGACATCGTCGAAATGCCGGGCGGCGGCAAGAAGTTCACCATCCGCTACGATTCGCTGTCGCAGCGCTACTGGTCGCTCACCTCCGTCGTCTGCGAAGAGTTCCGGGGCCTCGCCCACGGGGGCATCTACGCCAACGGCATCCATTGCGGACTGATCCGCAACACCCTGGCGCTCATCAGTTCGGAGGACCTCCGCCGCTGGGATGTCGAACGCATCGTCATCCGAAGCGACAACCCCTTTTTCGACGGTTTCCAATACATCGACTGGCAGTTCGACGGCGACGACCTGATCGCCGTCATCCGGCTGGCCATGGAGGAGCCCCGCGGCCTTCCGAACCGCCAGCACGACGCCAATTTCCTCGTATTCAAACGCATCGAACGGTTCCGGGAACCCGGAGCGGCCGCCCCCGACAACGTCCGAACCTTGCACAAACCTTAAAAACAAACAGATACCATGAAACACAGCATCCGAAAAGCGCTTCTCCTCGCGGGATTCTGCCTGCTGGGCGCCCTCTCCGCGGCGGCGCAACCGTTCCTCCGGCTGCCGGCCATCATCGGCGACCATATGGTCCTTCAGGAAAAAACCACCGTCAGGCTGCACGGCTGGGCCGATCCCAACGCCACGCTGACGGTCACCCCTTCGTGGGGCGAAGCCGTGACGGTCAAAGTGGGATACGACACGGCCTGGAGCGTCGAACTGACCACCCCCGCCGCCTCGGCGGAACCCCGTTCGATCACCTTCGCCACCAATAAAAAGGCGGTCCGGAAAGTCGATGACATCCTCATCGGCCAGGTATGGCTTTGCAGCGGACAGTCGAACATGAACTGGAGCGCAGCCAACGGCATCGTGGACATGAAGAAAGAGCTCGAAAGCCCGATGAATCCCCGAATACGCCTCTTCACCGTCACGAAGAACAGCACCCCGTATCCGCAGGACGACTGCGAAGGCCGCTGGCAGGTGTGCACCCCCAAAAGCGCCCTCTATTTCAGCGCCGTGGGTTATTTCTTCGGCAAACGCCTCGCCGATGAACTCCAGCAGCCCGTCGGACTGGTCAACTCGTCGTGGGGCGGAACTCCCGTCGAGGTCTGGACCCCCGCCAACGTCATGGGCAAAAACGCACAGATGGTCGCCTCGTGGAAAGAGCAGCCGAAAAGCAAACTCTGGCAGATCGGCTCGCTCTACAACGCCATGATCCACCCGCTGCGTCACACGACCTTCGCCGGAGCCATCTGGTATCAGGGCGAATCCAACAAGACGAACGCCGCACTCTACGGCGATGAATTCACGATGATGATCGAGTCGTGGCGCAAGGTATTCGGCCGGACGCTGCCCTTCTATTTCGTGCAGATAGCCCCCCACGCCCGCGCCGAGGGCGGCACTTCCGGCGCCGTGGTCCGCGAACAGCAGGCCCGCGTCGCCGCGACGGTTCCATCGACGGGCATGGCGGTCATCTCCGATCTGGTGGACGACGTGACGAACATCCATCCCCGCTACAAACAAGGCGTCGGCGACCGGCTGGCCGGCTTCGCCCTCGCCGAAGTCTACGGCAAGAGCGGCCGGAAATACAAAAGCCCGACCTTCCGGCAGGCGGAGTTCCGGAAATCGCAGGTTTACGTCTCGTTCGACAACGCCGAAGGGGGCATCGTCTGCAAGGACGACGCCATCCGCGGACTGGAGGTGTGCGACGCCTCGATGAAATTCGTCCCGGCGCAGGGAATCATCGACGACAAAAACAACCGGCTCGTCGTCTGGAGCAAACAGGTAGCCCGCCCGACAGCCGTGCGCTACTGTTTCAGCGACGGCGCCATCGGCAATCTCTTCGATACGGCCGGACTCCCCGTAGCCCCTTTCCGCAGCGATGCCGACGACAAGGCCGCTCCGGCCCGCCAGCCCGCCGAATCGCTCTCGGGAGCCGCCGTGACGGCTTCGGGCAAAGGTTTCGCGGTGGGGAGTTTCCGCCTCGGCGAAAAGTTCTTCACCAACCGGATTTACCCGTTGACCAAGCTCCCCGAACGCTTCGCCGGCTACGAGATGCTGATACACGACGCCGGGCTGGGCGAACAGATGCTCACCTGCAAAGTGACCGCCCGGGAGAAATGCCGCATCTACATCGCCGTACGCCGCAACAGCCACACGGCCGACGTGCTGAACGGCTGGAAACCCGAACGCGACGACGAAATCCGCTACACCACGCACGACAAAAGCAAGCCCGGCATCCTCGGCATCTACTACCGCGACGTGAAGGCCGGAGAGAGCGTGACGCTCCCCCGCACCAAGGATTTCGCCGGAGTGACGCTTCTGGCGCCGAAAATCGTCTACACGAAATAACCTGACGCCATGAAAAAGACACGTCTTATCCTCGCGGTCCTCTGCGCCCTCACGCTGCAAAGCCTTTGGGCGGCAGGGCCGCTGCAACACGCACGACCCATCGCGGCCGGCGGTGAAGAGGGGCTCGCCCCGATGTCGTTCGGACTGACATACAGCAACGCCCCGCGCGGCTTCGCCTACATCTCCTCGGAGCAATATCCCGATCTTTTCGTCTTCATAGCGAGCGGAATGCCCGACGCCCGGGGATTCTGGCGCTGTCCCTATGACGGGACCACGCCGGAGGGCGAACTCGTATACGCCGCACCGCAACGCGTGGCGACCCCCTGGGACAAGGAGAAAAACTTTCCTTCGCAGATCCGCATCTTCCAGGACGGCAAGGAGGTCTACCTGCTGCGCCTCTCCACGAAACGCCTCGTCGTCACCCGCTGGGACGGCCGGGCTTTCACGACGATCGCCGAAAGCGTGCTGAAAGGCATTCCCTATCCGATAGCGTCGTTCGACTGCATCCGCCGCGGCAAACGCGACATCGAACTGGCGATCCTCTGCCACGACGGACAGTCCTACCGTCCCGAAACGTTCAAGGGCGACCGTCAGTCCTACTACGACGGCGCCGAGATCTACCGCGGAGCGCTGCCCGGATCGGGACTCTTCCGCATGACGCTGGACGCCGGCAACTGGAACCAGATCACCGATGTCGAACAGGTGGGAAACAACATGAACCTCGTCATCGGGGCCAGCGAACTGGCCTGCGTGCGCTCGGCGGACGGCAGCTGCGACGGCTACCTCTTCACCAACAAACTCGGAAGCATGAAGTTCATTCCCTACCGGAAAAAGATTCCGACCGGGGGATTGCCGCCGCTCCACGCCATGCGCGACAACGAACGCATCCGTGTGCATACGGCTTACAGTTCGCGCGTCATTCCCTATCCCTCGGGCCGGAACGACCGGCAGGACCTGATCATCGGCGGCGAAGCGGCGATGTACCGCTACCGCTTCCTGGGCTTCACACCCGAAGGAGCCCCGATCTACTCCGACCCGGCGCCGGTGCTGCAACGCAACGCCCCGCTCTACGGAGGCTCGCTGACGGTGCCCAACGTCGTGGACTGGGACGGCGACGGCGCACTGGACATCGTGGCCGGCAATTCGGAAGGACGGCTGCTCTTCTTCAAGAACCGCGGCACGAACACCGAACCCGATTTCGCCCGTTCGGAGGAGGTCTGCGCCGGAGGCAGCCCGATCCTGCTGCGCCCGGGGTATCATGTCGTGCAGGGTCCTTTCGAGGCTTCGTGGGGCTATCTCTGCCCGACGGTCTGCGACTGGAACGGTGACGGACTGCCCGATGTCGTGGTCTCGGGTTCACGGGCCAAATTCGAGGTGATGCTCAACCGCGGCACCCGCGAGAAACCCGAACTCGACGCTCCCGTGGCCCTGAGCGTGGACAATCTCGAACTCTACGGCACCTGGCGCGTCCGCCCGGCCATCGCCCGGATCGGCGGCAGCAACCGCATCGTCATCATGGACAAGGACAACGCCCTGCACATGTACCGCCAGATCGACGATTTCAACGTCGAGGACATGGGCAAACTCCGCCTGACGGACGGTTCGCAGATCACCGGCCACAACAATGCGATGGAGTCGCTCGGACAGATGGGCCGCGGCAAACTGCGCTTCGTGGACTGGGACGGAGACGGAAAACTCGACCTGCTGATCGGTTCGGTCAAACGGTCGTCGTATCCTTCGCCCGAACGGGGACTTCCTTACAGCCGTTTCAAAAAGAAGGAAATAGGTTTGCAGGTAATGCTGCTGATCAACGCCGGGACCAATGAAAAGATGGTCTTCAAGGAACCCGTCCAGTTGCAGATCGACGGCAAGGATTTCTACCTCGGCGCCCATTCGAACGCCCCCGAACCCTGTATGCTGGGCGACACGTCGAAGGGTCCGAATCTGGTGGTCGGATGCGAAAGCGGCAAATATTTCTTCTTCGAACACGACCGGATCACGACCGTCGGCATCGACGACTGATGCCGTGCCGATAAACGGAAAAAGGCTCTCCGAACAAGTGGAGAGCCTTTTTTCATCGAGCGATAATGCTACCGAATCTCGACCTTGTAGGGCGAGTACATCAGCACGCCCTGCTGGCGGAAGGCTTCGCGGACGGTGTTGTAATCCTTCATCATCAGCCCCAGTTCCGAACGGGTGAAAGCCTCGCGGACGCTCATGTTGAGCGACGCGATGAAAGCTGCGAATCCGGTCGGAGTCTCGGTCACCTCGGTCACACGGTAGTTGTCGCCCAGATCGGCTTTATCCACAGCCAGCGCAATGGCCGTCTTCAGACCGCCGTAGGTGTCGATCAGGCCGATGCCAAGCGCATCCGCACCCGACCAGACCCGTCCGCCGGCGATGTCGAGGACCTTCTCGATGGGCAGGTTGCGGCCTTCGGCCACGTCGTTCGTGAAGGTGGTGTAGACCTTGTCCACGCCGCGCATGATCATCGAGCGCTGGACCGGGGTGAGGGGCTGCGTGGCGAGGAAGCTCGACGAGGCGTTGCTCTGCACGCCGTCGATGGTGATGCCGAGTTTGTTCTTCAATGCCTCGCGGGTGTCGAGGATCATGCCGAAGACCCCGATCGAACCCGTAAGGGTCAGTTTGTCGGCCACGATCACATCCGCCGGGCAGGAGATGTAATAACCGCCGCTGGCGGCATAGGAGCCCATCGACACGACGACGGGTTTCTCGGCCCGGAGCAACTCGACCTCACGCCAAATGACATCCGAAGCCAGCGCGCTGCCGCCGGGGGAGTTGACGCGCAGAACCACGGCTTTGACCTTCTCGTCGTCGCGCACGCCGGCGATCTTCGCGGCCAGCGTGTTGCCGTAGATCTCCTTGCCGTATCCCTCGCCATCGACGATCTGGCCGTCGGCATAGACGATGGCCACCTGGTCGGCGGAGATGTTTTTCAGATCGGCGCCGACTTGCGAAGCGTAGTCGCCCAGCGTGATGAAATCATAGTCGTCGGAGACCCCGAGTTCGGCGAAAACGTCCTCCATCTGGTCTTCATAGAGCAGGCTGTCAACGAATCCGTATTCGAGCGCCTCCTCGGGAAGCGTCACCTGGAGGTTGTCGGTGATCCGGCGCATCTTCACGGAGTCGATGCCGCGGGATTCGCAGACGGCGCCCGAAATGGTTCCCCACATCGAATTGACCAGCGCCTGCATCTGCTCGCGGTTCGCGGCGGACATCTTGTCGAGGATGAACGGCTCCACGGCGCTCTTGTACTTGCAGGCGGTGGGGCGGAACACCTCGGCACGAAGGTCGAGCTTGTCCAACAGCCCCTTGTAGAACATCACGTCCGAAGCCAGCCCCGACCACTCCATGCCGCCTTCGGGCTGCAAGTAGATTTTGTCGGCGACCGAGGCGAGGTAATATTGCCCCTGGGAATAGGTTTCGTTGTAGGCGACGATGAATTTGCCGCTCTGCTTGAATTCGAGGAGCGCTTCACGAAGCTCCTCCAGCAGGGCCGAACCCGTGACGCCGCCCCCGCCGTTCATGCGCAGGTAGATGCCCTTGATGCGGTCGTCGGCCCCGGCGGCCTCGATGGCCCGGAGCGCCTTGAACAGCGACAGCTGCCGCGTGGTTTGGAGTGTCATCAGGTCGATGCCGGCCAGCGGATCGGACGAGGGAGCGTCGGTCAGCACCTCGGAGAAGTCGATTTTCAGGATCGACTCGGGATGCACCGCAACGCTTTTTTCCATCGACCCGGCGATGCCCAGCAGAATGAAAATCCAGAGGAAAAACACCAGGAACGTCCCCACAATGACCGCAAGAAGTCCGGCCAAAAAAGTCTTCACAAAATTCATAATCCTTTATTTATTTGTTCACAAGTCTTTTTTATCAGGAGCAAATATAACGATATTTTACGAAAAACAAATAAAATTTATCGTTTTTCGATAAAAAAGTAAGATATACACCATTAATTCTATAAATATGCGTTATCTTTGTCAAAGACAAACCTTTCTTACTGCATGGAAGAAAAAATCAAACGCCTGCTCACAGCGGTCGTCCATCCCGAAACGGGGCAGGACATCGTTACGAGCGGATTCATCGAACATACGGCCGCCGCGAACGGGAAAGTCACGGTCGTCCTGCGCTTCGCCAAAGCCCGCGATCCGTTCGCGGTGAAGATCAAGAACCAGGCCGAAGCTCTTTTGCGCGAGGCTTTTCCGGACGCCGAAGTGCTGGTGGTCGTCAAGGAGGGCGGCGCCGCACCGCGCCCCGAACCCAAGCAGAACACCACGACGGGCGGCATCGCCAAAGTGATCGCCGTGGCTTCGGGCAAGGGCGGGGTAGGCAAGTCCACCGTCACGGCCAACCTGGCCGTCGCGCTGCGGAACATGGGGTTCCGAGTGGGCATCCTCGACGCCGACATCTACGGACCTTCGCAACCCAAAATGTTCGGGGTAGAAGGGTATGTTCCCGAAGCCGTCTCCGAGGAGGGTGCGGACCGCATCGTCCCGGCCGAGTCGATGGACATCCGGCTGATGTCGATCGGCTTCTTCATCAAACCCACCGACGCCCTGCTGTGGCGCGGAGCCATGGCCGTCAGCGCCCTGAAACAGATGATCCACCAGACCCGGTGGGGTACGCTGGACTTCCTGCTGGCGGATCTGCCCCCCGGCACGGGCGACGTGCACCTCTCGATCATCGGGGAGCTGAAGATCGACGCCGCGGTGATCGTCTCGACGCCGCAGCAGATCGCCGTGGCCGACGTTGTGCGCGGCGTGGAGATGTTCCGCAACGAAAACGTCAACATCCCCGTGGCGGGCATCATCGAGAACATGGCGTGGTTCACCCCCGCCGAGCTGCCCGAAAACCGCTACTACATCTTCGGCCGCGGCGGAGCCCGGGCTTTCGCCGAGCGGAGCGGGGTGGATTTCCTGGGCGAAATCCCCATCGTGCAGTCGATCATGGAAGGAGGGGAGGAGGGACGCCCTGCGGCCGGCATCGACCCCCGCGTCGAGGAGTACTACCGGGAAATCGCCGAAAAGGTGGTTTCAAAAGTGATGAAAAACGGTTGATAACTCCCCCGATAACCTGTCGATAACCGTTGGAAAAAAGGTGAAAAATCGAGGCCCGAAAATTTGCTTTTCAGAAATGAGGAAAGGTATAATCGGTTTTTTCCCGAAACCAAATTTTTTTATGAGAAGTTATGCCGGGGCCGAACCCGACGGAAACGGCACGGAATGTTGAAAACAAATGGCTGTCGGTATGTCCGCAACTATTTTCAACAATTGTTGATTATTTTCCTATTTTTTTGATTTTTAACAGATTAAAATTCGAAATAAGAAACATGAAAAAGAAAAATTGTTGATTGGGAAATAACACTCCCGGTTGTCAACAATATCAACAGCTATTATATCTATTCTTCTTTATTATTTAATTTAATTAAAGGAATAAAAATAAAAAATGAACGTCGAAAACTCCGCCGCACTCACCCGCCGCATCGAGGAACTCAAACGGGAGAAAAAAGCCGTGATCCTGGCCCACTACTACACGACTCCCGAGGTGCAGGCCGTCGCAGACTTCCTGGGCGACTCGCTCGCCCTGTCGGTGAAGGCGCAGTCGGTCGATGCCGACATCATCCTCTTCGCCGGAGTGCACTTCATGGCCGAGACCGCCAAGGTCCTCTGCCCCGAAAAAAAGGTGCTGATACCCTGTCCCGAGGCGGGCTGCTCGCTGGCCGAGTCGTGCGACGCCGCGGAATTCGCGGCTTTCAAGGCGCAGCATCCCGGTCATACGGTGGTCTCCTACGTCAACACCACGGTCGGCGTCAAGGCCCTGACGGACATCTGCTGCACCTCGTCCAACGCCCTGAAAGTCGTGGAGTCGATCCCCGCCGACCAGCCGGTCATCTTCGCTCCGGACCGCAACCTGGGTTCCTATATTCAGAAGCTGACCGGACGGCAGAACATGGTGCTGTGGAACGGCGCCTGCCATGTCCACGAGGAGTTTTCGCTCGAAAAGCTCCTGAAACTCAAACGGGAGCATCCCGAAGCCAAGGTCGTGGCGCATCCCGAATGCCGCGCCTATATCCTCGAAGCGGCCGATTACGTGGGTTCCACGGCGGGTATTCTGGAGTATTGCGGGCGGAGCGACGCGCAGGCGTTCATCGTCGTGACCGAGTCGGGGATTCTGGCCGAGATGAAAAAGCGCTACCCCGAAAAGACCTTCATTCCGGCGCCCCCCGACGACGAGACCTGCGCCTGCAACAACTGCCGCTATATGAAGATGGTGACGCTGGAGAATATCTGTGCGTGTCTTGAAAACGAAGCCCCCGAGATCGTCCTCGACGAGGAGGTGCGCCGCAGCGCCGAACGTTCGATCCGGAACATGATCGCCATCAAATAGACTTTTTCTTCTTTCGGATTTTAATTCTTTTTCTTTTTTATAAAAATCTAATTGAAAAAATAATAAGAAAACATGAAGAAACTCTTTTTACTCTTTGCTGCTGCGTGCGTCACCTTTTCAGCCGCGGCGGACGAGGGCATGTGGATGCTGCCCTACCTCCAGAAGATGAATGCCAAGGACATGAAGGCCCGCGGCTGCAAACTCTCGGCCGAGGAGATTTACAGCATGAACAACTCCTCGCTGAAGGATGCCATCGTCATCTTCGGAGGCGGCTGCACGGGCGAGATCGTGTCGCCCGACGGACTGCTCTTTACCAATCACCACTGCGGCTACGGGTCGATCCAGGCCCTGTCGTCGGTGGAGCATGACTATCTGAAGAACGGCTTCTGGGCCATGTCGCGCGCCGAGGAGATTCCCGCTCCGGGGCTCAAAGTGCGCTTTATCCGCAAGATCGTCGATGTAACGTCCGACGTACTGGGCGCCGTGCCCGACATCGCCGGCGGCGAGGAGCGTTCGCGCCTGGTCGCAGAACATGCGGAGGCCGTGAAGAGCCGCTTCGAGGCGGAGAACCCAGGCATGGAGATTTCGGTGAAACCCTTTTTCGGAGGCAATCAGTTCTTCGCCTTCGTGATCGAGGTCTTTTCGGACGTGCGGCTGGTCGGCACGCCCCCGACGTCGATCGGCAAGTTCGGCGGTGACACCGACAACTGGATGTGGCCGCGTCATACGGGCGATTTCTCGATCTTCCGGGTCTATGCCGGACCCGACAACAAGCCGGCCGACTATGCGCCCGAAAACCGCCCTTACAAGGCTGAAAAATTCCTGAAAGTCTCGCTGAACGGCTACGACGAAGCCGACTTCGCGATGATCATGGGTTTTCCGGGATCGACGCAGCGTTACATGACCTCCTACGAGATCGACCGGATGCTGGAGGTGGAGAATCCCCAGCGCATCTTCATCCGCGGCGAGCGGCAGACGATCCTCAAGGAGGATATGGCCGCCAGCGACAAGGTCCGCATCCAGTATGCCTCGAAATACGCCCAGTCGTCGAACTACTGGAAGAATTCGATCGGCATGTCGCGCGGCATCAAACGGCTGGATGTAAAGGGCCGCAAACAGGAGCAGGAGGCCGCTTTCCGGGCGTGGGCCGCCAAGAACACGCTGCCGACCGAGGGCTATGTGGATGCGCTGGACAAGATCCGCGAGTCGGTGGAGGAGACGCTTCCCTCGTATGCGTCGTTGCAGTATTTGCAGGAGGCATTCCTTCGGGCCGTGGAGATTCTTACCCCGGCGCGCTATTCGGGTTCGCTGAAAGGCGCTGAGCTGGAGAAGGCCCTGAAAGGTTTCTATAAGGACTATAACATGCCCACGGACCGCCGTGTCGCCAAGCGGATGTTCCGGATCGTCAAGGAGAACTGCAAAGAGCTGCCTTCGGTCTTCGCCGAGGTGATCGACAAGCGTTTCGGCGGCGATACGGATGCCTATGTGGATTATCTCTACGACAATTCGGTCTTCGCCGACGAACAGCGGGCGCTGGCAGCCGTCGCTTCGGGCAAGGAGCTCAAGGAGGACCCGGCGGCGGTGCTGAGCGAGTCGATCGTCGGGAAGATGCGCGAACTGAGCAAGGCCCAGAAGGAGGGGCGTCAGAAATACGCCGACGGCCACCGTCTTTACATCGCGGGTCTGATGCGCATGCAGCCCAAGAAAGCGTGGGCTTCTGATGCCAATTTCACGATCCGTCTGACCTATGGACGCATACTGCCCTACAACCCCGCGGACGGCATCCGTTACAACTATTATACGACGCTCAAAGGCGTGATGGAGAAGGAGAATCCCGAAAATCCGACGGAATTCACCGTGCCTGCGAAGCTCAAGGAACTCTATGCCGCCAAAGATTTCGGCCGTTACGCCAATGCCAAGGGGGAGCTTCCGACCTGCTTCCTGGCCGACTGCGACATCACGGGCGGTAACTCGGGATCGCCGGTGCTCAACGCCAAGGGATCGCTCATCGGACTGGCTTTCGACGGCAACTGGGAAGCGATGTCGGGCGATGTGGCCTTCGAACCCGAATTGCAGCGCACGATCGCCGTGGATGTGCGTTACGTGCTCTTCGTGATCGACAAGTTCGCCGGTGCGGGCTGGCTGCTCGACGAGTTGCAGTTCGAATAGAGACCGGATTTTCCGGTGAGATAGAGAAGGCGTGCCCGGCGGGGTGCGCTTTCTTTTCTTTGAACCTTTCATAAAATATGCGCTTTTCGTTCCCGATTCTCTTAAAAATTAGTAATTTTGACAGAAATTAGTAATACTGTATCTATTTTACATATGGCAAAAGAGTTCAAACGCTACCTCGTGACATCCGCACTCCCTTACGCCAACGGCCCCGTGCACATCGGCCATCTGGCGGGAGTTTACATACCTTCGGACATCTACACCCGTTACCTGCGGCTCAAGGGCTGCGACGTGATTTCGGTCTGCGGGTCAGACGAACACGGCGTACCCATCACCATCAAGGCCCGCAAGGAGGGCGTCACGCCCCAGCAGATCGTGGACCGTTACCACGCGCTGATCAAGAAATCGTTCGAGGGGCTGGGAATGTCGTTCGACATCTATTCGCGGACCTCGTCCGAAACCCATGCCGAGACCGCTTCGGCCTTTTTCCGGAAACTCTACGACGAGGGCAAGTTCATCGAAAAGACCTCGATGCAGTATTACGACGAGGAGGCGCAGACCTTTTTGGCCGACCGTTATATCGTCGGTACGTGCCCCAAGTGCGGCAATGACCGCGCCTACGGCGACCAGTGCGAGAAGTGCGGCTCTACCCTCTCGCCCGACGAGCTGATCGAACCCCACAGCGCTGTGTCGGGGTCGGTGCCCGTGAAACGCGAAACGAAGCACTGGTACCTGCCGCTGGACCGTTATGAGGAGTTCCTCCGCGAATGGATTCTGGAGGGGCACAAGGAGTGGAAAACGAACGTTTACGGGCAATGCAAGAGCTGGCTCGACGGAGGGCTTCAACCGCGTGCCGTCAGCCGCGACCTCGACTGGGGCATTCCGGTTCCCGTGGAGGGCGCCGAGGGCAAGGTGCTCTATGTGTGGTTCGATGCACCGATCGGTTATATATCTGCTACAAAGGACCTTACGCCCGACTGGGAGAAATACTGGAAGTCGGAGGACACCAAGATGGTGCACTTCATCGGCAAGGACAACATCGTCTTCCACTGCATCGTGTTCCCCTCGATGCTGAAAGCTCACGGCAGTTATATTCTGCCCGAGAACGTGCCGGCCAACGAATTCCTGAACCTCGAAGGTGACAAGATTTCGACCTCGCGCAACTGGGCCGTGTGGCTGCACGAATATCTCGAAGAGTTCCCCGGCAAGGAGGACGTGCTGCGTTATGTCCTGTGCGCCAATGCTCCCGAAACCAAGGACAACGACTTTACGTGGAAGGATTTCCAGGCCCGCAACAACAACGAACTGGTGGCTGTGCTGGGCAATTTCGTCAACCGGGCGCTGGTGCTGACGCAGAAATACTACGGCGGCAAGGTCCCGGCCTGCGGCGAGCTGAACGATTACGATCGTCAGACTATTTCCGAAGTGGCCGCCGTGAAGGCTTCGCTGGAGGCCAATATCGAAAATTACCGTTTCCGCGAGGCGCTGAAAGACGCCATGAACATCTCGCGCATCGGCAATAAATACCTCGCCGACACCGAACCGTGGAAGGTGATCAAAAACGATCCGAAACGGGTGGAGACCATTCTCAATATCGCCCTGCAAATTACGGCGAATACGGCCATTGCCATCGAACCTTTCATGCCCTTCTCGGCAGCGAAGATCCTCGGGATGCTCGCCGTGGAGAAATTCGGCTGGGAGCGGCTGGGAGCGATGGACCTGATTCCCGCCGGACACACGATCGGTGAACCTGCCCTGCTGTTCGAAAAGATCGAAGACGACGTGATCCAGCGCCAGTTGGACAAACTCGCTGCGACGAAGGCCGCTAATGAAGCCGCCGAAATGAATCAATCTGTTGAACCTCAAAAAGATACGATTCAATTCGACGATTTTCAGAAAATGGATATTCGCGTTTCGACGATTCTGGAGGCCGAAAAGGTGGCCAAAACCAAAAAATTGCTGAAACTGACGGTCGATACGGGTATCGACAAACGGGTGATCGTATCGGGAATCGCCGAACACTTCACGCCCGAAAAGCTTGTCGGTAAACAGGTCCTCGTATTGGTGAACCTCGCTCCGCGCGAATTGAAGGGCATACTCTCCAACGGTATGATCCTAATGGGCGAAGATGCGTCGGGAAAATTGCGTTTGTTACAGCCCGGAGAACCGACCAACAACGGGGCTGTCGTCGGATAGGCGAAAAATGAATCGTATGAATTTTGGAATTTTTTAACACTGATTTGATATGGAAACAACAGATTGGAGCGCCTTGGGTTTTGATTATTGCAAAACCGATTGGAATGTCCGCTACTCTTACACCGATGGCAAATGGAGCCCGATGGAGGTTACGCAGGACGAGTATATCAAGATGCACATGTCGGCTTCGTGCCTGCACTACGGCATCGAACTCTTCGAAGGTCTGAAAGCCTTCCGGGGCGTTGACGGAAAGGTCCGTCTTTTCCGCGTCGCCGACAATGCGCGGCGTCTCCAATCGTCGGCCGAGCGTCTTTGTCTGCCGGTGCCTTCTGTCGAAATGATCGTCGATGCCTGCGTCGAAGTCGTCAAACGCAACGAGCGTTTCATCCCTCCTTACGGGACGGGTGCTTCGCTCTACCTGCGTCCGGTGATGTTCGGAACGACGGTCGGATTGGGTGTTAAACCTGCCAAAGAAGCCTTGCTGATCGTTTACTGCTCGCCCGTGGGCGCCTATTTCAAGGGCGGTATCAAGCCTATTCGTGTCGCTGTCGATCGTGAACAGGACCGCGCTGCTCCACGTGGAACAGGCGATGTGAAGGTCGGCGGCAACTATGCGGCCAGCCTGCTTTCAGGAGAAAAGGGACATGAACTGGGTTATTCCAATATCATGTATCTCGATGCCGCCGAGCATAAATACATCGAAGAATGCGGTGCTGCGAACTTTTTCGGTATCAAAGACGGTAAATATATTACTCCGAAATCGCCTTCGGTGCTTCCTTCTATTACTAATATGAGTCTTCGTCAGCTTGCCCGCGATATGGGTCTGACTGTCGAAGAACGTCATATTCCGGTCGAAGAACTGGCTACTTTCGAGGAGTGCGGCGCCTGTGGAACAGCGGCGGTTATCTCCCCTATCGGGTTTGTTTACGATATGCAGACCAAAGCCGAGTATAGCTACGGCGAGGAAGTCGGTAAAACTTGCCTGGAACTTTATACCCGTTTGCAGGATATTCAATACGGCCGAGCTGAAGATAAATATAGCTGGTGTACGGTTGTATTATAGTTTTACTTTTGATGATTTGATAAGGGCCGCCCGAAAGGCGGCCCTTATTGTTTTGCTCCACGTGGAACGTTTACTGTGTTATCTTTATCTATTGTTCCACGTGGAACCTTTATCGACCGAATTTTATTAGTAAAACATTCACGTCGGCTGGGGAAACTCCGGGAATTCTCGACGCCTGCCCTATCGTTGTCGGCCGAATCCGCGAGAGTTTTTGACGGGCTTCGATGGTCAGCGAATTCATCGAATGAAAGTCGAAATCGCTCGGAATGGCGATATTTTCGAGGCGACGGAGTTTTTCGGCGATGAATTTCTCGCGTTCGATATAGCCTTTGTACTTGATCTGTATCTCCGCCTCCTCGATCATTTCGGCGTTCATTTCATTATCGGCGATGAATTTTTTCAGCTTCGGAAGAACTCTTTGCAGCGATTCGAAGGTGACATTGTTGCGCATCAGGATGTCGTAGAGCTTCCTGCCCTGCGTCAAAGGCTCTGAATTTACCGATTTCAAATAGTCGTTGATTTCGGCTGCTTTGATGCTCTGCCGGCGTGCGAACTCTACAAGCGATTCTACGAGCGTATTTTTTTTGACGAAATGGTCGTATCTTTTCTGCGGAATCAGTCCGATTTCGTATCCTAACGGAGTAAGTCGGATGTCGGCATTGTCCTGCCGGAGCAGGATACGATACTCGGCCCGCGAGGTGAACATCCGGTAAGGTTCGTCAACTCCTTTGGTTACCAGATCGTCGATCAGCACACCGATGTAGGCTTCGTCGCGTTTCAGTACGATAGGCTCCTCCCCTGCCAGCGCCCGGTGTGCATTGATGCCGGCCATCAGCCCCTGAGCTGCGGCTTCTTCGTAACCGGTCGTTCCGTTGACCTGTCCGGCGAAATAGAGTCCCGAAACCAGCTTGGTTTCGAGGGAATGGTGCAGCTGCGTGGGCGGAAAATAGTCGTATTCGATGGCGTATCCGGGGCGATAGATGTGCAAATCTTCGAATCCCTGAATCTTATGCAACGCTTTCCATTGCACTTCCCAGGGCAGCGACGATGAAAAACCGTTGAGATAGTATTCATTGGTCGTGCGTCCTTCGGGTTCCAGAAAGAGCTGATGTTGGTCCTTATCGGCGAAAGTTCGGAGTTTGTCTTCGATCGAGGGGCAGTAGCGCGGACCGATGCCGCGGATGGTTCCGTTGAACAGGGGCGATTGGTCGAAACCGCTGCGCAGGATGTCGTGAACCTCGGTGGAGGTATAGACCAAAAAACAAGGAAGTTGGTCTTTAACCGGCTGTGTATCAGGTGAAAACGAGAATTTGGCCGGATTTTCGTCGCCGTACTGGGGTTCGAGCCGTTCGAAGTCGATGGTCCGGGCATCGAGACGCGCCGGGGTCCCGGTTTTCATGCGTCCGCTTTCGAAACCGATTCGGCGAAGGCACTCGGTGATTCCGTGCGAAGCGGCGTCCCCCGCCCTGCCGCCTTCGGCGTGCGAAGCGCCGCAGTGCATCAGTCCTCCGAGGAAAGTTCCCGAGGTGAGCACGACGGCGCGGCAGGTGAATTCGACGCCCATGCGGGTCCGGACCCCCGTGATACGGTGCGTTTGCGCGGCGGACCGGAGGTTGTCCCGGTTCGGGTCCGCTTCTGCGCACGGGGTGGCCGGTCGTGCAGAATCCGTGCGCAGGGCGTCGTCGAACAGCAGTTCGGTCGCCGCATCCTGCCAGATATAGAGGTTTCGGGTGTTTTCCAGCGTATGCCGCCACTCCTCCGAGAAGCGGGTTTTGTCGCATTGCGCCCGGGGACTCCACATCGCGGCGCCTTTCGAACGATTGAGCATCCGGAACTGGACGGTCGTCAGGTCGGTGATGCGGCCCATCTGACCGCCCAATGCATCTATCTCTCTGACAATCTGACCTTTGGCCACTCCTCCGACTGCCGGGTTGCACGACATGGAGGCCATTTTGCCCATGTCCATCGTGAGCAGCAGCGTGCGCGATCCCAACCGTGCGGCGGCCGAGGCGGCTTCGCATCCGGCGTGTCCGCCGCCGATGACGATGATGTCGTAATCGAGTGTCATTGTTCTTCGATTTTATACTCTTCCGGAGCTTCGCCGGCGGAGGTCGAAGCCTTGCCGGCGATCAGTGCCTCGAAGTCGATCTCGTCCCATTTTACCACGTCTGCGTGCCGTTCGAGGGAGTAGAAATCGACCATATCCATTTCGAGTCCGGTCTCGAAAGGGGCGTAAAGCGCGTGAAAACAGGTTTTATTGTTTTCGTAGCAGAAAGCAAATACAGCTATCTTGCGTACGGTATCCACGATGTGTATCTCCACCCGGTCGATACCCGAATATCCGGCCGATGTCCGGAGACGATAATGCGTGGGGGAGATGCGCTTGGCTGCTTCGATCGGTGACGGACAGGGGCCGTCCATGAATTGCCGGACGAACAGCGAATCGGAAATCCACACCGGATAGGGGGCGAAGCCATCGACGTAATAACGTCCTCCGAAGGAGCGGATCGGCGTCCAGTTGTGCGGCAGATCCTTTAGTGCGGCATGGCGAGGAAGCGGCTCCGGATGGCTTTTTTTGATTCCGTGGAGTATGGAGGTGAATTCGTTCCAGTCCCTCTCGTTCTGCGGCGAAAGGACGGTGAAATTCACATTGTCGGCCGGTTGGGGAGCTCTCCGGATGAAGACCCTGTAATGGTTCGTGTCGCTGCCGATCGGATACTCTTCGACAAAGAGGAACGTCGTGTCCCGCTCCACGAAGGGCCCCCACCGTTTGCGGCCTCCGTTCCGGTAAATCCAGTCCCCGGCATCGCTACCCTCCCCCGCTGGGTCCGGCTTCGCATTCGCTTCGGGGATGCTGAAATCAGCAACGGTCGCATCGGCGGCGCTGTCCGGCGTACGGCGGCCCAGGCAGCCGGCGAAGAGTGAAACGGCGAGAATGAACGGGATGAACTTTTTCATGTGCGGGGCGTTATTTTGCAAAGTTCTCCCAGAATTTCAGGTATTTATCCTCCTTGCGGTGCATCTGCGCATTGGTACGGGGGGTCTTGTCGCCCTGACCGCAGAGGTGCAGCACCCCGTGGACCACTACCCTGCGCATCTCCTGCAACGCCGTGAAGCCGTATTGACGGGCATTGTCGGCCACGGTCTCGACATCGATGAAGATGTCGCCCGAAACGATCCGTGTGCCTTTGCGGTCGCTGTAATCGAAGGTGATAACGTCGGTGAAGTAGTCGTGCCCGAGGTATTGGCGGTTCATCTCCAGCAGGCGCTGCGCCGAGCAGAAGATATAGGTGACATCGCCCAGCGTATAGCCTTCGGCCTGTGCCACCTCGTGCAGCCATCGGGCCGTGAGGCGTTTCTGCGGGAGGCGGTAGGAGCAGTCGTCGGTATAGTATCTGACAGCCATTTTTCGTCGTTGTTAGGTCGTGCCCGTCCCGGGCTTCGGTGCGCAGGGGCGGCGGTTTCACTTGAAACAGTCTTCGGCGCGCATCTTCTGCCCGGGATTGGGCGGGTAGATGCCGAAGACGAGTTTGTATTCGGTTTCCATGGTCATCACGTTGACCGACGAGCCGATGGTTCCCAACTGTGCGTTTCTCGCCACTTTCTGGTCCTTTTCGACGCAGATCGTCCCCAGGTTGGCATAGGAGGTTATGTATTCGCCGTGGGCCACGTAAACGTCGTATTTGTTGGTGATGCGGTTGCGTTTGATGTCAACGACCTTGCCGTCGTAGATCGAGATCACGTGGGCGCCCTTCGGACCCGTGATTTCGGCCATGTTCTCCTTGTAGCGTTTCACGCGCCCGGCCGTGACGGGAAGCCGCAGTCCCGATGTCTTCGTCGAGAACGAGGCGCCTTCGGTGTTGCCCTTCGTGAGCTTGCGCAGTTCGCTGATCGCCACGCCCAGCTGCTGTTCCTGCGACATCTTGCGCTGGAGGGCCTGCTTCTCCTTCTGCGACAGCGAACGGATGCTGGCCTTGGCGTTGCGGGCGTCGCGCTGGAGTTTTGCGCGCTGGGCCGAGAGGCTTCGCGTCACCGAGTCGAGCGACCGTTTGCGGAGGTCGAGCTCCTCCTTTTCGTGACGCACCTGAACGGTCAGTTCCTCGATGTCGCGCAGTTTGCGTTCGCGCAGCGAGGCGACTTCGCGCAGCGCGGTGATCTTGCGGGCTACGTCCGCGAAGTCGCGCGACGAGAAAAGGAAGGTCAAATAGTTGTTGTGCTTGTAGTTGCGGTAGGCTTCGCGCACCATCTCCCCGTATTGGGCACGGTCGCGTTCGAGCGTCGCCGAGAGATTGCCGGCCACGCTGTCCGTGCGGGCTATCTCCTCGCGCAGCAGGCGGGCCTGCTTCTCGGTTTCGTCGAGCAGCTGGTTCCGGGAGTCGATCTGACGCGCCAGACGGCGGACCTGCTCTTCGGTGGCCGAGCGGCCCTTTTGGAGCTTGGAGATCTCCTGCTCCTCGGAGGCGATCCGCTTTTCGAGGGCCGCGATGACCTTTTTCTGCGCCTCGATGCGGCTGTCGTGCTGGGCGGCGGCCGCAAAGGCGAAGAGCAGGAAGACGAGGGTCAGTGTGCGGAAGGGTCTCATGGCGTGTTATTCGGCGGTTTTGGAGCTTTTGGCGGGCTGTTTCAGCCGCAGTTCGATCTGTCGGGCGTCGTAGCCCTTTTCGAGGGCGCGTTTCCAGTAGATTTCGGCCATGAACTGTTCGCCCAGCTCGTGAAGGATGTCGCCGTAGTGGACCATCAGTTCAGGACTCTTCTGCCCGTCGAGCGCCACGGCCTTTTGCAGGACCTTCTTGGCTTCGTCCGTGCGTCCCAGCTTGAAAAGCACCCACGCATGGGTGTCCAGATAGGTCGGATTGTTGTCGGTGAGCGCCACCACGCGGCTCGACATCGAAAGGGCCCGTTCGAGATCGCGCTCCTCCAGCGAGAGGAAATAGGCGTAGTTGTTGAGCACCAAGGGGTTGTCGGGACGGTACGCGAGGCTGCGCTCGTAAGCCTTGTAACACTCCTTCATGGCCTTGCGGTAGGGTCCCGAACGGCCCTCCTTCGCCGTGCGGCTCTCATCCTGTTCGGAGATGCCCGCAGCGGCCTGCTGGTGCCACGTGTCGCCGATCATGCCCCAGATCACGCCCCGCAGCGAGTCGGTGTCGGCGTAGCGGAGCGACTCCTTGTAGGCTTTGACCGCCTGGCCGTACTGCTTCGAGCTGTTCATCACATGCCCTTTCGAGATGTGGAAATCGACCTTGTCGGGGAAGAGTTCCAGCGCCTTGCCGACGTATTTTTCCACCGAATCGGGGTGTTGCAGATAGGTTTCGATGTCGATCACCGTCCGGTAGAAGTCCTCCACGGGCGGACGGTCTCCGAGACGGCTCTTGTAGAGCGTAAGGGCCTGTTCCAGTTCGCCCGAGGCGATCAGGTGGTTGGCGTAGAGCTCCACGACGCGCCGATCCTCGGGATAGCGGATCGCCAGGATCGAGGCCAGGTCGTTCAGCTGGAAATAGTATTCGCGGTAGAAGCGCGTGTCGGAGGTGAATTGTTCGAAGCGCTTGATCTTCGTTTCGAGCGGCAGGGCGTCCGAGAGAAACAGTTTCCGGGTGACGGCCAGCAGCGAGCGGTAATCCTGCCGTCCGGTGTGGAAATCGGCCAGCGACATCAGCGTCTGTACGTTCGTGGAGTCGATCTGCAACGCCCGGCCGTACTCGGCGAGGGCCAGCGAGTCCTTGCCGTCGAGCCCGTAGAGGTCGGCCAGCACGACGTGGTGCTGCGCTTCGTAGGGTGCGGCTTCGACCATCGCACGGGCTTCGTCGATGGCTTTGCCGATCTGGTTCGTGGCCACCAGCATCTGACGTTTCATGGCGCTCAGCAGCGGGATGCGTCCGAAACGCAGCTCTGCCGAATCGAGCGTCGCAAGGGCCATGAACGGCGACCGTTTCTGTTCGTAGAGGGCCGCCACGATGCGGTAGTTGTCCGGGTCCTTCGGGTCGTTCTCCAGCAGGCGGCGGTAGACTTTCAGCGCTTCGTCGAGGCGGTTGGAGATGATCAGCGCCTGTCCGTAGAACTGGTGGTACCATTTGTTCGCGGTGTCGAGCCGGTAGGCGCGGCGGGCCATTTCGACGGCCTCTTCGGGCGACGAATTCAGAAGGTTCCCGGCCAGTTCGTACCACGCCGGGGCATAGGTCGAGTCGTTGCGGACCGCTTCGAGAAACAGTTCCCGGGCCCGGGCCGTGTCGCCCGCGATGATGTTTTGCTTGATGCCCTCGGTGTAGAGCCACACGCTGCGCAGCGAATCGGGGTATCCGGGCGTTTCCGCAGGGCCCTTCCCGGCGACGAACGCCGAAAAGAAGAGCAGGCAGAAAAGCGTTGTCGCTGTCAGGCGTTTCATGGGCGGCGGGGGTTTAGAGCGCTTCGTCGAACTGGTGGAGGAACCGCACGTCGTTTTCGAAATAGAGACGCAGGTCCTTCACGCCGTATTTGAGCATGGCGATGCGTTCAATACCCATGCCGAAAGCGAATCCCGAGTACTTTTCGGGGTCGATTCCGTTGGCTTTCAGCACGTTCGGGTCCACCATGCCGCAGCCCATGATCTCCAGCCACCCCGTGCCTTTGCAGACCGGGCATCCCTTGCCGCCGCAGAGGTTGCACGAAACATCGACTTCGGCCGAAGGCTCCGTGAAGGGGAAATACGACGGGCGCATGCGGATCACCGTCTGCTCGCCGAAGACCTCCTTGGCGAAGTAGAGCAGCGACTGTTTCATGTCGGCGAACGAGACTCCCTCGTCGATGTAGAGACCCTCGATCTGGTGGAAGATGCAGTGCGCACGGTACGAAATGGCCTCGTTGCGGAACACGCGGCCGGGGCAGATGACGCGGATGGGGGGCTTCTGGCGCTCCATCGTGCGGACCTGGATCGACGAGGTGTGCGTGCGCAGCAGGATGTCGGGGTCCTTCTCGACGAAGAACGTGTCCTGCATGTCGCGCGCCGGGTGCTCGGGCGGGAAGTTCAGGGCCGAGAAGACATGCCAGTCGTCCTCGATCTCCGGACCGTCGGCCACGGTGTATCCCAGCCGGGAAAAGACCTCGACGATCTGGTTCTTGACCAACGAAATCGGGTGGCGCGACCCGAGGTGTTCGGCCGATCCGGGGCGCGTCAGGTCGTCCGTCCGGGCGGCGTTGTCCGCCGCGGCGTTCTGCAACTGCTCGCGCAGGGTGTTGATGCGCTCCGTGGCCTCGTTTTTGAGGCGGTTCAGCTGCTGTCCCAACTCGCGTTTGAGCTCGGGGGCAACCGTCTTGAACTCCTCCATCAGGGCGGTCAGCTCGCCTTTCTTGCCGAGGATTTTGATGCGGAAATCCTCGATCTCGGCGGCGGCTTTGGGCTTAAACTCCTCGACTCGTCGGAGGAGTTCATTGATTTTGTCGGTCATATTTTGCTCGTGTTTCTTTTTTGTCTACTTTTGAGAGACATCGTAGTAACGTGCAAAGTTATAAAAAAATTGAGATATGTTGCGTAAAATCGGCTCATTTGTCCTGACGTGCCTGCTGGCCGCGCTCCCCGCCTCGGCCCAGAAGGTCGGGGTCGTGATGAGCGGCGGCGGTGCGAAGGGGCTTTACCATATCGGCGTTTTGGAAGCGCTCGAAGAGAACGGCGTGCCGATCGACTATGTGGCCGGAACCTCGATGGGCTCGATCATCGCCGCGATGTACGCCGCCGGATACTCCCCGGCCGAAATGCGGGAGATCGTCAACTCCGGCGTGGTCCGCGAGTGGGTGTCGGGGCGCATCGACCCCAACCGCTACATGGCCTACTACCGGCAGCTGGGGAGCAATCCCGGCTTCCTGAGCATGCGCATCGACGTTGAAAGCCCCGCCGGAAAGCGGCTGCGGGCACCCCGGAACCTGATCTCCTCGACGCAGATCGACATGGCCCTCACGGAACTGTTCGCTCCGGCGACGGCCGCGGCGGACGGTGATTTCGACCGCCTGATGGTCCCCTTCCTCTGCGTGGCCAGCGACATGAACCACCGCGGACCGGTGGTGATGCGCCGCGGCGACCTGAGCGAGGCGGTCCGTTCGTCGATATCTATTCCGCTGGTATTCAAACCCATGAAGGTCGATTCGATGCTGCTCTACGACGGTGGCATCTACGACAATTTCCCTTGGAAGCCCCTCGACCGGAATTTCCGGCCCGACGTGATCGTCGGGTCGATCTGCACCGAGGGCAACACCCCGCCCAGCGAGCAGAGCAACATCATGGACCAGGCTTTCATGCTGGCCATGCACGACACCGACTACACGCTGCCCGAGGGGCGCAGCGTCACGATCCGCCGCGCCGTGGATGTCAACATGCTCGACTTCGACCAGGCCGAAACGATCATGGACGCCGGTTACGAGGACGCTATGGCGGCGATGCCGCAGCTGCTCGAAAAGGTCGGGGAGCGGCGCGATTCGGCCTATTACGCCGGGCGCCGCGAGGCTTTCCGCGCGAAGTGTCCGCCGCTGATCTTCAACGACTACAAGCTCGAAGGGCTGAAACGCACCCAGCGGGAGTATATCCGCGATTTCGTGCAGGTGGACCGCCGCACGCCGGGCATCCAGCGGCCGATGGGCTTCGAGGAGCTGAAAGACAATCTCTTCGAGGTGCTTGCGGGCGGCGATTTCACGATGGATTTCCCCGTCGTGCGTTACGATTCGCTCCGGAAGGGCTATTCGTTCGAAGCCCGGTTCGAGACGCGGCCCAATTTCAAGATCACCGTCGGCGGAAACATCTCCTCGACGGCTTTCAACCAGGCTTACATCGGCGTCAACCACCATTGGATCGGCCGCGTGTCGCAGCAGCTGGGGGCCGACCTCTATCTGGGGCCCATCTACACGTGGGGTGCGGTCGGCGGCCGCACGGATTTCTACGCCTGGAAGCCGATTTTCCTCGACTATTCCTACAACTTCGCAGTCCGCAACTTCCGCCACGGCTACTTCGGCAACGTCACCAAGGTCCGCAATGCCGAGCAGGTCAAGAACAGCGAGAGCTTCTTCTCGACGGGCGTGGGAATGCCGCTGACCCACCGCAGCGTCCTGACGCTGCGCGCCAATGCCGGACACATCAACTACCGCTACGATTCGGACGTGCTGTTCGCCGACGACACCGACCATTCGCGCTTCTCGTTCTTCGGCCTGCGGGCCGGGGTCGCCCGCAATACGCTCGACAAGTTCCTCTATCCCCGGCGGGGTTCCGATCTGCGGCTTTCGGCTGTTTTTATCACCGGCCGCGACAAGTACCAGCCCTATGATTCGGGCCGTTTCATCTCGCGCGAAACCCGCCAGTGGTTCGGCGGGCGTTTCACCTGGGACAAGTTCTTCGACGTGCCGGGAATCAGCTGGTTTTCGTTCGGCATCAACGTGGATGCCGTTCTGACGAACCATCCGAGGTTCCGGACCGCATCGGCGACGCTGATGTCGATGCCCGACTACGCGCCCGTGTCGCATATGCAGATGGTCTACATGCCCGACTTCCGGGCCCGGCGCTTCGTGGCCGGCGGGCTGATGCCGACCTTCGACCTGATGCCCAACTTCTTCTTTCGCACGGGATTCTACGCCATGTACCGCGACAAGCGCGACTTCAATCCGCTCGGGGAGTCCGACCGGCGCTGGCATTGCGTCGCCGAGGCGTCGTTGGTCTACCATACGCCGATCGGTCCCGTGAGCCTCGCCCTGACGAAATACGAGGTGCAGAATTGGAAGAACATGTATCTGACCTTCAATTTCGGCTATGCGATCTTCGCCCCCAAAGGGACGTTCTATTGACGGAATTCGCACGGCCGCTTTTGGCGGCCGTGCGAGTTTTTGAGCCTTCCCCGGTGTCTGTTCAACGCACTTCGATGCTGTTCAGCAGGTCGGTTTTGCCCTCGTCGGCCAGCCGGAGGATCAACTCGCCGAAAAGCGTGTTGGCCCACGCGAACCAGGGGCGGGTGAAGTTCGAAGGGTCGTCCTTGTGAAAGGATTCGTGCATGAATCCGGTTCCCCCGTCGGTGTTTACGAGCGTCTCGACGCATCGTTTGATCTCCGCGTCGTCGTCGCTGGTCAGAGCCCGCATGATCAGGCTCATGGGCCAGATCATGTCGGCGCCGATATGCGGCCCGCCGATCCCTTCGGCCGCCGTGCCCCGGAAGAAATAGGGGTTCGATTCGCTCCATACGAAACGCCGGGTGTTCCGGTAGACGGGATCGTCTTGCGCGATGTCTCCCAGATAGGTCATGGCGAGCAGGCTGGGGACGTTGGCATCGTCCATCAGCAGGCGGTTGCCGAAGCCGTCTGTTTCGAAAGCGTAGATCTTCCCGAACTGCGGATGGTCGCAGACGGCATGCTTTTTCAGGGCCTGTTCGACCTCGTCGGCGAGCGTTTCGCAGGCGGATGCCAGGGTTTCGTCGCGGTTTACCGTGCGCAGGATCTCCGCAGCTTTGCGCAGCGACGAGACGGCGAAGAAATTGGACGGAATCAGAAACGGAAAGGTCGTGGCGTCGTCCGACGGCCGGAACGACGAGGCGATGAGTCCGACGGGTCTGGCCGGATGTCCGTATCCGTTTTTGAGCTGGGTGTCCAGTGCATCTTCGGTCACGCGCTGGAATCGGTACGCCCCCGGCCCTTCTCGGCGCTGCTGGTCGCGCAGGGTTTTCAGCACGAGGCGCATGGCTTCGGTCCACCGTGCGTCGAACACCGAGGCGTCGCCCGTGGCTTTCCAGTAGCCGTGGGCCAGTCGGATCACGTAACACGGGGAGTCCAGCTCCCATTTGCGTTCGTGCAGTTCGGGCTTCATCTCCGTCCAGTCGTCCTGCCAGCCGGTTCCGGTGGGGCCGTCGTTGAAGGCGTTGGCATAGGGGTCCGTCAGCAGGCATTTCAGCTGGCGGCGGACGACGCCCCGGATCAGCCGGCGCAGGGCTTCGTCCTCGCGTGCCAGCGGGAGGTAGGGCCACACCTGCGCCCCCGAATCGCGCAGCCACATGGCGTGGATGTCGCCCGTATATACAAAGGTGTCGTCTTCGCCCTCTTCGTCCTGACGGTAGTGGACGGTGGTGTCGAGCGTATTGGGGAAGCAGTTTTCGAACATCCATGCCAGCTTGGGAACCGTGACCGTCTGCCGGATGCGTTCGATCTGCCGTTCGACGGCCTGCGAAGTGAAGAGCCGCTCCGAGGCTTCCGGACGGTTGGATGTCCCGTAATCGGGGCCGGATGCGCCGACGGCCGCCGCCGCGGAGAGCATCAGGGGCAGGAGAAGCAGTTTTTTCATGCGGTTGAGTTATTGGTTTCTGCAAAAATAGCAGGAATGCCGTCCGCTCGCTTCCCGATATGCGCGTCCGGGTCTTCGTTTTGCGCAGGTTCGCCGTGCGTCAGAATTTGGCCCGTATGACCTGCTGCCGGTATTCCGAGGGAGTTATGCCCTTGATCTGTTTGAACGAGCGCGAAACGTTTTTGAGGTCGGAGAATCCCAGTTCGACGGCCGCCTCCGAGACGCTCATCCCTTCGCACAGCAGCTGCGTCATCTTTTCGATCCGGACCTGAATGATATAGTCGTAGATCGACGTGCCCATGCTCTTCTTGAACCGGGTCTCCAGCAGGCGGCGCGAGAGCGGTACGAGCGAGACCAGGTTATCGACCGAGATTTTCAGGCTGATGTTTTCGTGGATGTATTTCAGCACCTCGGCGATGTGGGGGTCGTTGTTGGCGTAGATGTCCGTTGATTGACGGGTCACGATGTGGGTCGGGAACACCATGACATCCTCCCGTTCGGCCTTCGGGTCGCGGATGATCCGGTCGATCAGCCGGGCCACGTCGTATCCGCCCTGTTCGATGTTCTGGTTAAGCGACGAGAGATTCGGGTCCGACAGCCGGCAGATCGTCTCGTCGTTGTCTACGCCGAGTACGGCAATGTCGTCCGGGATGCGGAATTTCCCCCCCCCTCCGCCTTCGGCCTGCAAACAGGCTTCGGTGATGTGATAAGCCTGATTGTCGTCGCAGGCCATGATTGCGACCGGTTTGGGCAGCGATTGCAGCCAGGTGGTCAGCTGGATCGGGTCGTAGAGCCACAGGTCGGTCTGCGACGTGTTCCGCAGCGCCGAGAAGGTGAATTCGGGATTGGCCCGGCGGACCGTTTCGCGGAAACCCTGATAGCGTTCGTCGGACCATACGATTCCGCGGGTGCCGTAGAATGCGAAGTGGCGGAATCCTTTTTTCAGGAAGTACTCCGCGCCCATCTGCCCGGCCCGGTAGTGGGGTCCGGTGATGTTGGGGATCGTCGTGAAGCGGGCTTTGAAATCCTGTGCGACGGCGATGATGCCGTTGCGGGCGAACAGTTCGACGTTGTCCGTGTTGTAGAACTGTCCGATGACGGCATCGGCACGCATGCGCAGCGCCCAGTCGATCACGGCTTCGATGCCGAATTTGTCGCGGATGGAGAGAGGCAGCCGGCAAAGGCTCCAGGCTTGTCCGGTGTCGTGGGCGTAGCGTGCGATACCCAACAGAAGGCCCCGGGCGTAGGCTTCGGAGAAATCCGTCAGAAAGATAATGCGTGCCATTTTGGTGCTCTTTTGTGGGTTAAAGATAGCTTTTTTTGCAGAAACGGCGCTGTCCGGTCCGCTTTTTTGTCCGCAATTTTTCGCGGTGCGGGGTTTCTCCGGCGAAATGTCTGCGTGAAATGAGGATGCAAAAGCGGAAATCGCCGCTGGTTGCGGCGGCGGCCTTGTGTATATTTGTGTACACGAAACTCCAACCCATCCGAACGACCATGATGCGAACCTTGATTTTGGCATTTGCAGCGCTTGCGGGCGCCGCCTGTGCCCGCTCTTCCGATCCGCTCGAATACGTCGATCCCTTCATCGGGACCGGATTCCACGGCCACACCTATCCCGGCGCCGCAACTCCGTTCGGCATGGTGCAGCTCAGCCCCGATACGCGGGCGGACGACTGGGACGCCTGTGCGGGCTATCACTACGACGACACGACGATCGACGGATTTTCCCATACGCATCTGAGCGGAACGGGGTGCGCCGATCTGGCCGACATCCTGTTCCATCCCACCACCCAGACCGAAGTGGTGCGCGACGGCGAGTATCTGCCGCAGCCTTACGCCTTTTCGCACGACCGCGAACGGGCCTCCTGCGGTTATTATGCGGTCGAACTGCCCGAGGAGGGGCTTGCGGTCGAACTCACGGCGGCGCCCCGTACGGGCGTGCACCGCTATGCGTTCCGCGGCGCCGGGCCGCGGAGGGTGGTCATCGACCTGATGCACACGATCACCGATGAGAAGATCGACCTGCGTGAGCTGCGGCAGACGGCGCCCGACGAGATCGCGGGCATGCGGCGCACGCAGGGATGGGTCTCCGACCATTACGTTTTCTTCTCGGCCCGCTTCTCGGAGCCTTTCGCCGACGTGCAGCTGCTCGGGGACAGACAGGCCGTGCTGACGTTCGCCCCCGACCTCAAAACGCTGACCGTCGCAGTCGGACTGTCGTCCGTGAGCGCGGAGAATGCGCGCGAGAACCGGATCGCCGAGGTTCCCGAGTTGGATTTCGACGCCGTGCGCTCGCGCGCGGAGGCGTTGTGGCGCGATGCGCTCGGCGACATCGTCGTCGAGGGCGGCACCCGCGGCGAGCGGATCAATTTCTATACGGCGCAGTACCACGCCAAACTGACTCCCAATCTGATGAGCGATGTCAACGGGGAGTACCGCCGGAGCGATCGGACCATCGCCCGCGTCGCCGACGGCCGTGCGTACTATTCGACGTTCTCGCTGTGGGATACCTTCCGGGCGTGGCATCCGCTGCAGACCCTCGTCGATACGGCGCGTGTGAACGACATGATCGTCAGCCTGCTCGACATGTACGATGCGACGGGCGAACTGCCCGTCTGGCCCCTCGCCTCGGGAGAGACCGGCACGATGATCGGCTATCACGCCGTGTCGGTCATAGCCGACGCTTATCTGAAGGGTATCCGCGGCTACGACGCCGGGAAGGCGCTCGATGCGATGATCCGCTCGTCGAACATCAACAAGAAGGGTTCGGAATACTACGTAGCGCAGGGCTTCATCCCGTCGAACGTCTGCCGCGAATCGGTCTCCTGCGCCCTGGAATACGCCTATGACGACTGGGCCGTCGCCCGCATGGCCGAGGCGATGGGGCGGACCGAAACGACCCGCGAGTACGATCGCCGGGCGCTCAACTACGTCCGTGTCTTCGACGGTGCGACCCGCTTTTTCCGGGGCCGGCAGGCCGACGGAGGCTGGTCGGAGCCTTTCGACGAATTCATGGCCGGACGCGACTATACCGAGGCTACGCCGTGGCAGTACCGCTTCTTCGCGCCGCACGACGTGAACGGTCTGGAACAGCTTTTCGGCGGCCGGGAGGCTTTCGTCCGGGAGCTGGACCGCCTCTTTACGCTCGAATCGCCGCACGAGGATGCGGGGCTGGTGGACATTACGGGCCTGATGGGGCAGTATGCCCACGGCAACGAGCCGAGCCATCACATGGCCTACCTGTACAGTTATGTCGGTCAGCCGTGGAAGACGCAGGAGCTGACGCGCCGCCTGCTCGACGAGATGTATGCCCCGACCCCGGAGGGAATCATCGGCAACGAGGACTGCGGGCAGATGTCGGCCTGGTATATCTTCTCTTCGCTGGGTTTCTATCCGGTGTGTCCGGGTTCGAACGAATTCGTGCTGACGGCGCCGCTGTTCGAAAAGGCGACCGTGCGGCTGGCCAACGGCCGCACGCTGACCGTGACGGCCGACAAGCCGCGGCGCAACCGCTATGTCGGGAGCGTGACGCTCGGCGGGCGGGCGATAGACAAGAATTTCATCACCTACGATCAGCTGATGGAGGGCGGAGAGCTGCATTTCGAGATGGTGCCTCAGCCCGCTTTCGACCGGGCGTCGGGCCCGGACGCACAGCCCTATTCGCTGACCCGCGGTGAGGCGGTCTCGATCCCCTATACGACGCAGTCGGTGAGTCTCTTCACCGAGCCGGTCGATGTGGCGCTGGCGACGACGACTCCGGGAGCCGAAATCCGCTATACGCTCGACGGCTCGGAGCCCGATTCGCTTTCGGCGCTTTACCGGACGCCGCTGCGGGTGGACCGTTCGCTGACGCTCTGTGCCAAAGGCTTCAAGGCGGGGGCCGCACCCAGCCAGACCCTGACGCTGCGGGCCGAGAAGGCCGTTTTCCTCTCCCCGGCGGCCGCGGTTGCGACCGTTCCGGGAGTTCGCTTCGCCTATTACGAGGGGACCTTCTCGAAGGTGGCCGACATCACTCGCGGGAAGCTCGTCTCCACGGGCGTGATGGCTGCTCCTTCGATTGCCGAAGCGCCGCAGGAGGACCATTTCGGCTATGTGTTCGAGGGTCTGATCCGGATTCCCGAGCGGGGCGTCTGGGAGTTTTTCACGCGGAGCGACGACGGCAGTGTGCTGCTGATCGACGGCCGCAAAGTCGTGGACAACGACAGTTCGCATGCCGCGGTCACGGCCACCGGGCGCGTGGCCCTCGAAGCGGGGCTGCATGCCTGCAAACTGCTCTATTTCGAGGATTACGAGGGGCAGGAGCTCGAATGGGGCTGGAAAGCCCCCGGAGAGAAAGCGTTCTCGCCGATTCCCGCTGAAAATCTGTTCGTAAAATGATACGGCCATGAAGAAGTTGCTTTTTCTGCTGACGCTGACGGCTGCGGTTTCCTGCAACACCCCGCAAGAGCTGGCCGTGATGACGCTCAATATGCGCTATGACAATCCCGAAGACGGGATGAACAACTGGCATTTCCGCCGCGAACGGATCGCCGGGCTGATCCGCTCGGAGACGGTCGATCTGCTGGGGACGCAGGAGGTGCTTGCCAACCAGTTCGACGACTTGCAGGCCCTGTTGCCCGGTTACCGGGCGGTCGGCGTCGGCCGGGAGGACGGGGCGCGGGCAGGCGAGTTCAACGCCGTATTTTTCCGCAGC
Source organism: Alistipes senegalensis JC50 (assembly GCF_025145645.1). Classification (NCBI taxonomy): domain Bacteria; kingdom Pseudomonadati; phylum Bacteroidota; class Bacteroidia; order Bacteroidales; family Rikenellaceae; genus Alistipes; species Alistipes senegalensis. The sequence goes on from NZ_CP102252.1 coordinate 1,769,634, forward strand.
GACCGTTTCGAACTGCTCGACTCCGGGGTGTTCTGGTTGAGCGAGGAGCCCGAGACGCCCGGTTCGAAGGGTTGGGACGGAGCCTGCGAGCGTCTGGCGACATGGACCGTGCTGCGGGATAAAAGCGGCGGCGAGTTGCTTTTTATCAACACCCACCTCGATCATATCGGCGAGCAGGCTCGCCGGGAGGGCGTCGCGTTGCTGCTGCGGCGCATCGAAACGCTGCGTGCCGGTCGGCCGGTGATTCTTACGGGCGATTTCAACGCCGAACCCTCGTCGCCGGTCATCGCGCACGTGGTGGCCGACAGTACCTTGCGTAGCGCCTGGGACACGGCGCCCGAACGGCACGGAACGGCGTGGAGCTTCTCCGATTTCGGGCAGCTTCCGGAGGAGGAGCGTCCGTTGATCGACTACGTGTTCTGCGGCGGCGGCCTGGAGGTCCGCTCCTGCTCGATATTGCCCGACACGCTCGGCGGCGGATACCTCTCCGACCATGCACCCGTCGAAGCACGTTTGAAATATGTACGATAAAAGATAGACCGCTATGAAAAAGATTTTGAGAATCGGGTTGTCCGCCGCGGCGTTGTTCGTCTGCGGCGTGGCTGCCGCCCAGCCGCCCGTGCTGATCCATTCGCACAACGATTATGCCCGGCGGGTGCCCTTCTATCAGGCTTACGCCCAGCAGGTCGCCTCGATCGAGGCCGACGTGTTCCTGCGGGACGGAAAGCTGCTCGTGGGACACGAGGTCGGGGAGCTGTCGCCCGATATGACCTTCGAGGCGCTCTACGTGGAGCCTGTCGTGACGCTTTTCAAACGGAACGGCGGACGCGCCTGGAGGGATTCGGACCGGCATCTGCAACTGATGGTCGAACTCAAGTCCGAGACCGGTCCGACGCTGCGCGCCGTCGCCGAGGTGCTGGGGCGCTGGCCCGAGGTGTTCGATCCCGCGGTGAATCCCGACGCCGTGCGCGTCACCGTGACGGGGCGGGTTCCCGAGCCTGTGGATTTCGGCGATTACCCGGCTTACATCCGTTTCGACGGGGCGTGGGACGCGGAGTACACGCCCGGGCAGCTGGAGCGCGTAGCCCTGATAAGCGCCGATTTCAAACGGTTCTCCCAATGGAACGGCAAGGGCTCCATCATCCCCGCCGAGCGCGAGAAGCTCGAACGGGTCATCGACAAGGCCCATGCGTGGGACAAGCCCGTGCGCTTCTGGGGAGCTCCCGAGGGGGTGACCGTCTACTACACGTTCTACGACATGGGCATCGACTACATCAACACCGACCGTCCGGAGCTCTGCGCCGAGTTCTTCAACGATTTCGGCAACAAGAATTTCCAGATCGGCGAGCGCCGTGCGGCCTCTTCGACCGTGACGGGCACGAAGCGTCTGGACAAGGCGACCCGCGATTTCAAGGGCTTCCAGAGCGATAAGTTGCAGCTTTCGAAGGGCATCGACGTTTATACGCCGACCTACCGCAACGACGGGGGCAAGGGAAAGGTGAAGAACGTGATCTTCCTGATCGGCGACGGCATGGGGCTGTCGCAGATCGTGGCGGCCATGTTCGCCAACAAAAATCTGACGCTGATGGGGCTGAAGAACATCGGCTTGCAGCAGAACAATGCGCTGGACGCCTTTACGACCGATTCGGCCGCCGGAGGCAGCGCCCTGGCTACGGGCGAGGTGCATGCGAACCGTCATATCTCGGCGGGGGTGGACGGAACGGCCTATCCTTCGCTGAGCGACTTCTTCTACGACCGCGGCCGTGCCGTCGGCGTCGTGACGCTGGGCGACATCGCCGACGCCACGCCGACGGCGTTTTTCGGCCATTCGGTCGAGCGCGACAATTCGGACGAGCTGACCGCGTGGTTGCTGAAAGGGCGTCTGGACCTGCTCTGCGGCAGCGGCATCCGCAAATTCACGCACCGCGACGACGGCATCGACCTGGTGGGCGAGCTCTCGAAACAGTACGATTTCGTTCGTTCGGTGGACGAGCTCAACGCCGCGAAGGGCAAGGTGATCTGCATCGACGAGGAGATGGACGAAGCCGCCGAAGAGAAGAACCTCACCCTGCTGGCCGACGCCACGCGCGGGGCCATCGAGAAGCTGCGGGAGCGCAGCGGCAAGGGCTTCTTCCTGATGGTCGAGGGTGCCAAAATCGACTATGCGGGCCATTCGCGCTGTCTGCCCGGCTCCGTCATCGAGACGCTGAGCTTCGATCTTGCGGTCGCCGAGGCGCTGAAATTCGCCGATTCGAACGGCGAGACGCTCGTCGTCGTCACGGCGGACCACGAGACGGGCGGCCTGACGCTGATCGACGGCGACGAGGCTACGGGGCGGATCATGGGCGTTTACGTCTCCGACGACCACACGCCGGTCATGCTTCCCGTCTTCGCCTACGGGCCGGGCTCCGACCGTTTCCGCGGCACCTACCGCAATACGGAGATTCCGCGCAGAATCAAATCGCTTGTAAAATAGACCGGTATGAAGATCGGAAGAGATATGGCGCTCGTTTTGCTCGCCGCAGCCGCTCCGGTTGCGGCCGGAGCGCAGGATTTGCGTTCGGGACCCTACCAGCTGCCCTATAAGAACACCTACGTCAAGGAGGTGTTCGTGGCCGAGAACGATTTCCGGACGATGAAACCCGAGACGATACGGCCCCGTCCGTTCGCCGAGGCCCGGAAGATTCTGCCCGCACCGATTTGGGAGGGGCATGACCGAGAGATCGAAATGTACTGGCATGCCTGGCGGATCGCCGTGGGCAACATCCGTCAGCCCCGGGAGGGTTCGGGATTCGTCTCTCCCTACCTCGACATCGCCTACAACGGCAATATTTTCATGTGGGACGCCTCGTTCATGATGATGTTCGCCCGTTACGGCTACCGCTTCTTCCCCTTCCAGCGGACGCTGGACAACTTCTATTCGCACCAGCATCCCGACGGCTTCATCTGCCGGGAGATCCGCGCCGACGGCTCCGACTGTTTCGAACGCTACGACCCCACCTCGACCGGGCCGAACCTGCTTCCGTGGACCGAGCTGATGTACTACCGCCAGTTCGGGGACATCGACCGCCTGCACAAGGTCTTCCCGGCCCTGTGCGCCTATGCCAAGTGGTGGAAGCTGAACCGGACGTGGCCCAACGGGACCTACTGGTCGAGCGGCTGGGGCACGGGCATGGACAATACGCCCCGGGTTCCGGAGGGGTACAATCAGATCTTCTCCAACGGCCACATGGAGTGGCTCGACGCCAATTTGCAACAGATGCTCGTCAACGAGTCGCTGCTCCAGATCGGATTTTACATCGAACGCTGGCAGGAGATCGAAGAGGTCGAGGACGAAAACCGCTTCCTCAAAAAGCATATCAACGACTTCATGTGGAACGACGCGGAGGGCTTCCTCTTCGACCGTTACGCCGACGGGTCGCTGGGTACGGCCAAAGGCATTTACGCCTATTGGGCGTTGCAGACCGACGTTCTCGGCAAGGAGCGTCTGGACCGTTTCGTGGCTCACTTGAGCGACTCGACGGAGTTCGACCGTCCGCACCGCGTGCCGTCGCTCTCGGCCGACCACCGCAAATACAACGCTCTGGGCCGCTACTGGCAGGGCGGCGTCTGGCCCGGGGCCAACTATATGGTGATCGACGGCCTTTGGCGCAAGGGCTACCGCGCCGAGGCGCAGCGGATCGCCGAGAACCACTACGCCGCGGTCTTCGAGGTGTGGAAGAATACGGGGACCTTCTGGGAGTATTACGCGCCGGAGAAGCTCGAACCCGGATTCATGGCCCGCAAGGATTTCGTCGGATGGACCGGACTGCCGCCCATCGCCGTCTTCATCGAGTACATCCTCGGCATCAAGTCCGACTATTCGGAGCGGCGGATCGAGTGGGACCTCACCCGGACCGAGGCGCACGGCATCGAACGCTATCCGTTCGGTCCCGACGGCGTCGTGGACCTGAAGGTCCGTGCCCGCAAATCGGCCGACGAAACGCCCGCGGTGACTGTCTCGACCAACGTGCCGTTCGAGTTGGTGGTGACGTGGGGCGACGGCCGCAGCAGCACCGTGCAGGTGGAGAAGAGCGGCAGCGTGAAGTTGAACCAATGAATTTTCAGGAGATGAACAAGTGGATTCTCTCGGCCTGCGCCCTCTTCGTCTGGGGTGCGGCCTCCGTCCGGGCGCAGCAGCCTGTGCTGTGCTTCGGCAGCGACAAGACTTTCAAGATAGCGCAGTTCACGGATATGCACCTCGACCCCTCCAAACCCCGGAGGCTTGCCGAGGCCGAAAAGACCTTTGCCCGCCTGGACCGCATTCTGGCGACGGAACGTCCCGATCTGGTCGTCTTCACGGGCGATGTGGTGACGGGGGCCCCGGCCGAAGGCATGTGGCGCCGCCTGCTCGATACGATGACTGCGCGCAGGGTGCCTTTCTGCGTGGTGCTGGGTAACCACGATTCCGAGCAGGACCTCAGCCGGCAGCAGATCGGCCGTATCGTGACCTCGTGTCCCGGAAGCCTGAATACGCTCGACGCGGCCGGGGAGCTGGCGGACCGGGAGCTGGAGATTCTCGGCAGCGGCTCGCGGCGGCCCGTGTGGCTGCTCTACTGCCTCGATTCGCACTCCGAGTCGCTCTTGGAGGGGATCGACGGCTACGACTGGTTCCGGCCGGAGCAGGTCGCGTGGCTGCGCGACCGTTGTACGGCCCGCCGGACGGCCAACGGCGGCCGTGCGGTGCCTTCGCTGGCGTTCTTCCACATCGTGCTGCCGGAGTACCTCGCGGCGTGGCGCAATCCCTCGAACACGCATATCGGACGGGCCGCCGAGGCCGAGTGTCCGGGCGCGCTGAATACGGGGATGTTCGCGGCCATGATCGAGACGGGCAGCGTGGCGGGAACCTTCGTGGGGCACGACCACGACATCGACTACCTGGTGGCCGAGAAGGGCGTTTGCCTCGGTTACGGCCGTTTCTCGGGCGACAATACGACTTACAACAACCTGCGTCCGGGCGTGCGGCTGCTGCTGCTGACCGAAGGGGAGCGGGGATTCGAGACCTGGATACGCGAAGACGACGGCCGCATGGTGGATCATGCCCGTTTCGCGGAGGGTAAAATCATGGAAATAGCAGTGGAGCGATGAGAATAGGAGTGGATTTGGGTGGCACGAACGTGCGCGTCGGTCTGGTGGCCGGCGGCCGGATCGTGCGGATGATTTCCGAACCTTGCCGGGCGGATGGTTCCGAGGCGGAGGTTCTGGATCATATCGCTTCGCTCGTCGATCGGCTCATCACGCCCGATGTCGAGTGCATCGGCATCGGTGTCCCTTCGGTGGTGGATGCGGAGCGGGGAATCGTCTACGATGTGGTCGGCATTCCCTCCTGGCGGGAGGTGCATCTCAAAGAGCGTTTCGAAAAACGCTTCGGGGTGCCCGTTTCGGTCAACAACGACTGCAACTGCTTTGCGCTGGGCGTCTGCCGCTTCGGCGAGGCGCACGGATACCGCGACGTGGTTTGCATCGCGCTCGGCACGGGGGTGGGCGCCGGCGTCGTGATCGGCGGGAAACTCTACTGCGGCCGCAACACGGGCGCCGGGGAGATCGGGGGCATCCCCTATCTGGACCGCGATTACGAATACTATTGCAGCAGCCGCTTTTTCGTCGGCCGCGGCACGTCGGGCAAAGAGGCTTATGAACGGGCCCTGGCCGGCGATTCCCGGGCGCTGGAGCTGTGGCAGGAGTTCGGAACGCATATCGGGCAGCTGGTCATGCTGGCGCTCTATGCATACGATCCGCAGGCCATCGTCTTCGGAGGGAGTATCTCCCATGCGTTCGGGTTTTTCCGCGACGCCATGTACGAACAGCTGAAACGGTTCCCCTATGCAAAGACCGTCGAGAGGTTGCATATCTGCTGCTCGGGGATCGAATATGTCGGGTTGCTGGGGGCTTCGGCCTGCGAATAGAACAACGCTATGGGAAAATTACGGATATTGCTTGTTTTGGGCGTGCTGTGCTGCGGGTGCGGCCGTGTGGTTCCGGTGGACGGCCCGGTCTCCGTGGTGCCTGCGCCGGTGAGCGTGACGCCCGCCGAAGGGGTTTTCCGACTGTCGGCATCGACGCGCGTGGTCGTCCGGTCGGCGGACGAGCGGATGTCGTTCGTGACCGATGCGCTGGATGACGTGCTGCGTCCGATTTTCGGCCGGGGGCTGACCGTGTGCCCTGCGGCCCCGGCACAGGACGGGGCGGTGAATTTCATCGGGACCGATTCGATCCCCTCGGACGGCTACTCCCTGACGATCGCGCCCGACCGGATCGAGGTGCTTTCCGGAGGTCCCGAGGGGGCTTTCTATGCCGTGCAGACCCTGCGCCAACTGCTGCCCGCGGCGGCATTCGGGGCGGGACGGGTGAAGGCTGTCGAACTGCCGGCCGTGGTCGTCGAGGACCGCCCGGGGATGGGCTACCGCGGGATGATGCTCGATGTCGCGCGGCATTTCTTTACGGTGGAGGAGGTGAAGCGCGTGCTGGACCTGCTCGCCCTGCACAAGATGAATGTTTTCCACTGGCATCTGACCGATGATCAGGGCTGGCGGATCGAGATCGTGAAATATCCCGAACTTACGCGCATCGGTTCGGTGCGCGCCCGCACGCTGATCGGCAAGGACCCGGGCGGCGAGTACGACGAGACCTGCCGCTATGACGAGACGCCTCACGGAGGGTTCTACACGCAGGACGAGATCCGCGATGTGGTCGAATACGCCGCCCGCCGCTTCATCACGGTCATTCCCGAGATCGAGTTTCCGGGACACGCCGTGGCCGCGCTGGCCTCCTACCCGTGGCTGAGCTGCACCGGGGAGCAGTACGAGGTGCGCCAGACGTGGGACATCGACGACCGTGTCTTCTGCATCGGACGCGATTCGACCTTCCGCTTCATCGAAGGGGTGCTGGAAGAGGTCGTCGCTCTTTTTCCGTCGGCTTATATACATATAGGAGGCGACGAATGCCCGACCGACCGCTGGGAGCGGTGTCCCCGGTGCCGGGAACGGATGCGCGCCGAGGGGCTGTCCCGCCCGCGCCAGTTGCAGGGCTACGCCACCACGCGCATCGAGCGTTTTTTGAGGAGTCACGGCCGGCGGCTGATCGGCTGGGACGAGATTCTCGACAGCGGCGTTTCGCAGACGGCGGTCGTCATGTCCTGGCGCGGCACCGAGGGCGGCATCCGTGCGGCGCGTCGGGGGAACGAGGTCGTCATGGCACCCACGACCCACTGTTATTTCGACTATTACCAGACCGCCGACACCGCCGGAGAGCCGTTGGCATGGGGCGGCTGCCTGCCGCTCGACAAGGTCTATGCCCTGAATCCCTGCGAGGGACTCGATTCCGTGCAGCGGGCGTCGGTCCTCGGCGTGCAGGCGAATCTGTGGACCGAGTATATCCCCGATTTCGCGCAGGCGCAGTACATGCTGCTGCCGCGTCTGGGTGCGCTCGCCGAGGTGGGCTGGGCCCCCGACCGGAAGGACTATGCGGAGTTTCTGCCGCGGCTGAGACGCCTGACGCGCCTCTACGACGCCTGCGGATATGTTTACGCGCCGCATCCGCTGGCGGATTAGGCCGCCGGAGCCCGTCTGAAAACCGGGGAGGACGAAAAGTCCTCCCCGGTTTTTCGTCCTCTCAATTGTGCGGAATGTGAGGACTTAAATACGTAAAATTCGCCCGTTCCGACTGTTAAGATGGATAATTTTGAATATTAAAAAAGTGAGAATATTACAAATGCGTTACGGTGTCGGGTATTTATTAAATAATTTAATAAATTATTCTCTGTCGCTGCTTACAACCAGATATCTTAATTATTAACCTTAACTTTATGGAAATGAATTTGACTTTTACGGGGAAGAGACGGAGGATCGTCCGTTTTCTTCTGATGAGCCTGCTGAGTTGCATGCTCATTCTTCCGGCCCAGGCTCAGGACCGTGTCACGGTTTCGGGCCGCCTGACCGATACCGGTCAAAATCCGCTTATCGGCGCTTCGGTCATAGAGCGCGGCACGACCAACGGTGTTACGACCGATGTGGACGGCCGCTACCAGATCTCCGTGGCGAAGAACGCCACGCTGGATTTCTCGTTCGTAGGCTATAAAACGCAGAGCGTTGCGGTGGCGAACCGCACGCAGATCGACGTTACGCTGGAGGAGGATGCCATGATGATCGGCGAGGTGGTCGCCATCGGTTACGGCTCCCAGCGCAAGGAGGACCTTTCGATGGCCGTTACGACGGTCAAGGTGGACGAGGGGGCGCGCAGCCGCGCCGCAGACCTCGGAACCCTGCTCCAGGGCCGCATGCCGGGCGTGACGATCCTGCAATCGGGCGGCGACCCGATGCGCAAGGCGTCGTTCTCCATCCGCGGACGCGGCTCGAAAGGCAACGATGACGATCCGACCTCGGGCGACGGCGTGCTGGTCGTCGTGGACGGCGTTCCCAACGCTCCCTACTCGGTCGAGGACGTAGAGACGGTGACGGTCCTGAAGGATGCGGCATCGGCGGCCATTTACGGTGCGTCGGTCGGATCGAGCGGCGTCATCCTGATCACCACCCGGAAGGCCGAGGCGGGCAAGATGCGCGTGAACGTGAATGCCGCGATCGGTGTCCAGAAGGCGATGAATCTGCCGAACATGCTCAATGCCCGGCAATACTGCGACGTATGGGCCAAGGCCGTCGGCAATTCGGTGAACGGATCGCTGCCCAATCTGGCCAATCCGGAGGTGTATGCCGGTGCGGACGTGACCCGTACCGACTGGCTCGACGAGATTTTCCGGACGGGCATGACGCAGCACTACGGCATCTCGCTCAGCGGCGGAACGGAGAAGATTTCGTCGATTCTTTCGGTGACCTACGACAAGAAGGAGGGTACGATCATGAATACCTGGAGCGAATCGCTGGGCGCAAAACTCCATACGGACCTCCGGCCGACCAAATGGCTGAAGGTTTCGGAGCATGTTTCGTTCGAATACCTGGACGGACAGGGCAAAGTCAACCGCTCCCACACCGGACCTATTCTGGGCGCCATGTGGTTCCCCTCGTCGGCTTCGGTGTATGATCGCGACGCCGAGGGCAACATCATCTACGACGACAAGGGCAAACCCAAATACGGCGGCATTGCTTCGTCGGCCGATATGGCGGCGGGCGTCACCGGCCCCAACGTCGTGAATCCCGTCGCCCAGCTCGAAACGATGCACAGCCGCGCTCCGGAGATGCGGTTCTTCTCGACGACCTCGTTCGAGGTGAAGCCCGTGCGGGGACTGACCCTCAAATCGGATTTCACGGCCGATCTCGACGTTCTCGAAACGGATGCCTTCCAGCCGGTCATCGACGTTCCGGGCGGCTCCACCACGACGCTCCGCGAGCAGGAGCACACCCGCACGTTCCACTATCTGTGGGAGACGACGGCCACCTATGCCGAGGTCTTCGGCAAGCACCACATCTCGGCCATGGCGGGCTTTACGACCGACTACAAAAAACTGCGCCTGTACGACTTCCGGACGCAGAACTATCCCAGCGACACGTGGGACAAATACCAGAACCTCTGGCAGAACGGATCGTGGTACCGCGACCCGACGGAGAACTACTACGAGTATGCCATGGTGTCGTTCCTCGCCCGTCTGGGCTATTCGTTCGACGACCGTTATTTCCTGACGGCCAGCATTCGCCGCGACGCCTCGTCGAAGCTGCCCTCCTCGAAGAACTACGACTGGTTCCCGGCCGTTTCCGGGGCCTGGAAACTCTCCTCGGAGAAGTTCTTCGCCAATTCGTCGCTCGCCGGTGTCTTCGATCTGATCAAGATCCGCGCCGGCTGGGGTATGGTGGGTAACGTGGACCTCTACCCGAACACCTCTTCGGTCGATGTGCCGCTCTCCATCTATCCCGACGGTTCGCTCATCGGCGGCAACACCGTCTACGGAAGCTATTACGACACCATCGCCAATCCCGGCGCCACGTGGGAGACGACCGTGCAGACCAGCGCCGGTATCGACCTGACGCTTCTGAAAAACACGCTGGACATCTCCGTCGATTATTACGACAAGGAGACGCGCGACCTGGTGGACTACGTGCCTACGCCCCCGCAGATGGGCGTCACCACCTCGCCGATGGGCAATATGGGCCGTGTGACCAACAAAGGCTGGGAGTTCTCGGTGGCCTATCGCAATACGGCGGCGCAGGGCAAGCTCAATTATAGCGTCTGGGGCAACTTCTCGACCAACAAGAGCAACGTGGAAGAGTACGGTTCGCAGCCGCTCGTGCGACACGAAAATCCCAACATCAACAGCCAGTCGATTCTCTATTCGGGCGTCGGACATCCGTGGTACTCCTACTACATCTATCGCACCGACGGCATCTTCCGTTCGCAGGAGGAGATCGACCGCTACGTCAGCAAGAACGCCGAGACGGGCGAGGTCATGCAGGTGCAGCCCAACGCCAAGGTGGGCGACCTGAAGTTCATCGACACGAACGGCGACGGTGTCATCACGGACGCCGACAAGGTGCTGACGGGCTGCTATACGCCCAAGCAGACCTTCTCGTTCGGGGCTTCGCTGGATTGGAAAGGCTTCGACTTCAGCTTCATGTTCCAGGGCGTTGCCGGCAACTACATCTACAACGGTACCAAGCAGATGGGCATGAACGGTCATGGAGGCGATTTCGGCAATCTGATCGAGGACGTTTTCGATACGTGGGACTTCAATCCTTCGGGCAGCAAATATCCGCGTCTGGGCCTTGCCGAAGACAATAACGGCAACTACACCAAATTCTCGGATGCCTTCCTCGAAAAGGGCGACTACCTGCGTTTGAAGAATATCACCCTGGGCTATACGCTGCCCAAGCACATCGCCCGCCATATCGGTCTGACGAACGGTTCGCTGCGCGTCTATGTCAGCATCGACAACGTTGCGACGATCACCGGTTATTCGGGCATCGACCCCGAGGTGGGCAACTACGGTCTCGATGCCGGCATCTATCCGTCGTCGCGTTTCTTCAACTTCGGTGTAAACCTCAACTTCTAAACTTTAAGGACCATGAAAAAAATCATATTCAGCATTTGCCTGGTCGTCGGCGTTCTCGCCATGTCGGGGTGTGCCGATTTCCTCGAGCGGGAATCCTACGGTAAAGACGAGACCTGGAAGACGCAGGAGGACGTTATGCAGGCCATATACGGGCTCTACCATTTCGTCTCGCCCTATTGGAGCGAGGAGATCTGCGGCCGCGGCCACATGTGGCTGGAGTGTGCCAGCGACAACATTCTGATCGGCCGCGACCGTGCGTCGGTGGATGAAATCCGCGAATTCCGCATGTCCCCTTCGAACAGCAACGACGTGTCGCGCGTCTGGGAGGTGATGTACCAGAACGTGGCCAAGGCCAACAACATCATCAAACTCGTCCCCGACATGAACCTCGACGGGTCGTTCAAGAACCAGGCGTTGGGAACGGCGCTCTTCTTCCGCGGATTCTCGATGCTGTGGATGGTGCCCTACTACGGCGACGACACCAACGGCGGCATTCCGATCATCACGGACAAGACGCCGACCGCCGAAATCGACTCTCCGCGTCCGTCGCACGTGCTTCAGAACTACGACCAGATCATCGAGGATTTCCGCGCGGCCGGCGAGATCCTGCCTTACTATTCGCAACTTCCGGCAGATCAGATCGGTCTTCCGCACAAGGCTGCGGCCTGGGCCTATGCCGCCCGTGCGGCGCTTTACGCCTCGATGTACGATGCGAAGTACTACGATGTCGTGATCGAGATGTGCGACAAGGTGATGAACATGACCGGGGCCGACAAGCGGTCGCTTTACGTCGATTCGTCGGACAAGTCCAAGTCGTTCGCCAACCTCTGGCGCAAGGAGCAGAACCACTCTTCGGAGTACATCTTCTCCCTGGAGGGCAGCAATACCAACGGCGCCCGTTATCACGGCGTATCGTTCGTCAATGCCGGCTGGGGCCTTTACAATACGTGGGGTTATTATACGCCGAGTCTGGAGCTTTACAAAGCCTTCGAGGAGGGCGATACGCGCCGCGATGCGACGATCCTCTCGCCGGGCCAGCACATTCAGTTCATGGGACAGGATATTCTTTTCGCCGGCTATTCGCCCGACGGTTCCGTCTCGTCGATATCCAGCAGAACCACGGCTCACATCTCTGCGGGAATGGTCCTGCGCAAGTTCATGTCTCCGTGGGAGACGGGCAGTTACAGCGAGGTTTCCAACCTGCGCGACAAGCTCTGGAATTCGCTCAACTGCTGCCTGATGCGTTATGCCGACGTGATGCTGATGAAGGCCGAGGCGCTGATCTGGACCAAGGGCGAAGGCGACGGCGAGGCCAAGGAGCTGCTCAACGACATCCGCGAGCGTGCCGGTCTGCCCCGCAACAGCCAGGCCACCAAGGCCCAGTTGCAGAACGAGCGCCGCTGTGAACTCGCTTTCGAATTCCAGCCCAGCCGTTTCGTGGACGTGATCCGCTGGGGGCTGGCTCCGACGCTGCTTACGACGCCGCTGCACAGTGTCATTTCGAAGGGGCAGGACGGTCAGATCGTCACCGAAGAGGTCGAAGTCTATCCGGCCCGGACGTACAATCCCACCTACAACAAGGTGTTCCCCATTCCGGAGCGGGCATTCACCGGTACGGAGAACCTGACACAGAACAAAGGGTATTAACCGACGCAAATTCGATATAAGCATATGAAAATTTATAGATATATATTGGGAGCGCTCCTGCTGTCGGGGCTGGCTCTCCCGCTGACGAATGTACGGGCGCAGGATGTTCAGCTCAAATGCCTGGAGTGGAATGTCAAGGCCCTGGAGTTCTACAACAACAGCAACGTGAGCAAGGACATCAGCCGCTTCGTTACCCTGATTCGGGAACAGCAGGCGGAAATCATCTTCTTCAACGAGTTCGAGACCCTCTCCGGTGCGATGTTCCTCAAGGAGAAGGCGAACGAGTTCGCCAAAGAGCTCGGGATGTACTCGTTCTTCATCCACTCCTACAATAAGAGAGGCAACGACGGCTACTACGGCAATGTGATTCTGTCGAAATATCCGATCGTGAATACGGGCCGCGTGCTGCTCGGCATGTATGAGGGCGCCGACCAGCGTTCGGCGGGCTGGGCCGATGTGCTGGTTCCGACCGATTCGCATCCCGAGGGCGTGAAGGTGCGCATCGTCTGCACCCACCTCGATGCTTTCGGCGGCAACGTGACCTGCCTCGAACAGGCCAAGGAGGTGCTCGAGTATGCCATACAGCCGGCCGTGGACGAAGGCATTCCCGTACTGCTGGCGGGCGATATGAACTGCGGCGTTTCGTCCTCTGCGATTGCGGAATATGTGAAATCGGGAGACCGGCTCTGCAACAACGACGGGACTTACGAACGGAGCAGCAAACTCGATTATCTGATCGGCTTCCCGAAGCAGAAATGGACCTGCTCGGACTATCAGGTGGTCCGCTCCACCGAGGCGGACGCGCTTTCCGACCACAGCCCCATTACCGGCACGGCGGTGCTGAAAAATTAGATCTGTTGACTCGAAGTAAATCAAAGCGATGAAAAACATGAAAACATACATTTCGATTTTCCTGTCCTTTGCGATGGCGGCTCCGCTCCTTACGGGCTGCGACAACGGGCTGGACGAATATCCTTCGGACGCTCCGATTCCGGCTCCGTCGGATAAGTTTACGACCGACGTGCAATTCGTCTCTTCGCTGAGCGACGCTTCGCTCGGAACGGGCTATGTCGATTACCTGAATGCGCTCGACGACAAAAATACGTGGATGACGATTATCGACCGCGTGGACGACGGCAATCAGGCTGCCGTTATGAAAGCCGCATGGGATACAGAGCGCTGGATGACTTTCGCCTTTAACAAAATGGCCAATAAGAAGGCGGAGGGCAGTATGCTCTATTTGGGTCCCTGGGGGACGCTGAACACCTATATCACCGGTGCGACCGGGGTTCCTTCGGGCAGCGGCTGTTATGTGACCGAGGTGAAGACCCTGCTGGCCGGCGTTCGTTCCGACAAGGACGAAGACGGTGTGGTGACCGCTACGAAGGACGTGTCGTTCGATGTCAGCTTCCTGACGGCGCGTTTCGAGACGGCGGATCAGATCGCGGCCTTCGGCGGCAGGAACGGCATACTGCGTTCGTGCTATGACCGGACCATGTCGCTGCTGATGATCGGAACTGTCAGGAACGATCTTTTCGCACAGCTGGAGTCGGCCGCAAAGTCGGCTGCCGGAAGCTATGACTTCAAAGTCATCAATGTGGCCGCCGGATCGCAATATACGATCTTTATGTTGACGGAGGAGCGTTTCTGGGGCCTCAACGGCGTCGAAGCGAAGTCGTTGTCCAACGGCGTCTCGGCTTACGATATCAGCGTTATGTGGTAATCGGCTTCGAGGGGCGCGGCCATTGTGCCCAGCCTCTCGGTTCCGGTGTTGGAATGAAAAAGAGGATGTCTAACTTCAAGTTAGACATCCTCTTTTTGTTTCGCCGGGCGCGGAACCGGCCCGGAAGCCCGATGACCCGGCATCGCCCTCTAAATCCCGCCTCTTGGGCGGGCGGTGGCGCAGTATAGGGGCAGAGCCTCACCGGCTTTCCGTTGCCCCCTAAACCCGTCTTTTAGGCGGAGCGTGGAACTGGCTCGGAAGCCCGATGACCCGGCATCGCCCTCTGAATCCCGCCTCTTGGGCGGGTGGTGGCGCAGTATAGGGTCAGAGCCTCACTGGCTTTCCGTTGCCCCCTAAAACCCGCCTCTTAGGCGGGCTCTTAGGCGGGCGGGGCGCAGTATAGGGTCGGAGCCTTACCGATTCTCCGTTGCCCCCCCCCTAAATCCGGCTTCTTAAGCCGGTTACCAGATGATTACTCGTTCTTCCTCGGGCATGAACATCGCGCCGTCGGTGATCGAGAATGCGTCGTAGAAGTCTTGCAGGTTGCGCAGCGAGGCGTTCACGCGCCATTTGCCCAGCGAGTGTACGTCGAGCTTCGTCAGACGGGCGATCTCCTCGTCACGGATGTTCTGGGCCCACAGCGTGGCATACCCCAGATAGAACCGTTGTTCGGGGGTGAATCCGTCGATCGGGGCGGGTTCCTCCTTGCCTTCGAGCGAGTTGCGGTAAGCCGTGTGAGCTACGCGCAGACCGCCCTGATCGGCGATGTTCTCGCCCAGACAGAGGGCGCCGTTGGCGAAAACCGCAGGTTGGTCACCCTTGGCCGGAAGCACTTCGATCGCGTCGAATTGCTTGACCAGAATCTCCGTCTTGGCCTTGAATGCGGCGGCATCGGCATCGGTCCACCAGTTGTTCATGTTGCCGTCCTTGTCGAAATTGCGGCCCTGATCGTCGAATCCGTGGGTCATCTCGTGGCCGATCACCACGCCGATGGCTCCGTAGTTCACGGCATCGTCGGCATCGGGATTGTAGAACGGCGGTTGCAGAATGGCGGCCGGGAAGCAGATTTCGTTGGTCGTGGGGCTGTAATAGGCGTTGACCGTCTGCGGGGTCATGTGCCATTCGTCCTTGTCCACGGGTTTGCCCAGCTCGGCGATGTTGTCGGCTGTGTACCACTTGTTGGCCTCGACGATGTTCTCCCAGTAGCTCTTCGAGGGGTCGATCGCAAGCGTCGTGTAATCCTTCCACTTGTCGGGGTAGCCGATCTTCACGGTGAAGGCCGCGAGTTTCTCCTGCGCCTTGGCCTTCGTGGCGTCGGACATCCAGTCGAGCCCGGCGATGTGCTGCGAAAGCGCCGTTTGCAGATTCCTGACCATCTCCAGCATGCGGGCCTTGTCCTTTTCGGGGAAGTACTTGGCCACGTACATCTCGCCGACGGCTTCGCCGAGGGTGCTGTTGGGCACCGACATCGCACGCTTCCAGCGGGGTTTCTGCTCCTGCTTGCCCGACATGGCGCGTCCGTAGAAGTCGAACGAGGCGTCGATGAAGTCGTCGCTCAGGTAGCCGGCTGCCGCGTCGATGTACTGGGCGGCCAGGTAGTAGCGGATGTCGTCCAGCGGGGCGTTCTTCATCAGTTCGTTGGCGTTGGCCAGCGCCGAAGGGGTCGTCACGATGATCCGTTCGAAATCGCCGATGCCCATCGTCTTGTAGTACTTGGCCCAGTCGATGGCGTCGTAAGTCTTTTCGAAATCGGCCTTGGACGTGGGGTTGTACATGGCGGGGATGTTGCGCAGTTCGACGCTCGACCAGTTCTTCTCGGCGAGCTTCGTCTCGACCGACATCACGCCGGCGACGGCCTTCTCGATGTCGGCCTCCGGAACGCCTGCCAGCCGGAAGATCTTGTCCAGATACTCCTTGTAGGCGGTGCGGATCGACTCGTTTTCGGCGTCGAGGTAGTAGTCGCGGTCACCCATCATCAGCTCGGGCTGCGAAGCGTAGAGGGCGTTGATGTCGCTGTTCATCAGGTCGGACTGCACGCCTATGCCGAAGAACGGATTGGCGATCGAGGTGTGGAGCCTGGCGATGGCGGCGGTCAGCTGCGAGCGGTCGCCGATGGCAAGAATCTCTTCCACGGCGGCCTTGATCGGCGCGGCGCCTTCGGCGTTCAGACGCACCGAGTCGAGGCCCATCTTGTAGAGGTCGGAGATCTTCTGCTCGACGGTGCCCGGGGCGGCCGTCGTCTTGGCCATCTCGGCGAAGAGCTCGTTGATGCGCGTCTCGTTGTTGTCGCGCAGGATGTCGAACGATCCGTAGCGCGCGTATTCGGGTTTCAGGGGGGTGTTTTTCTGCCAGCCGCCCGTGGCGTACTCGTAGAAATCGGCGTTGGGGGCTATCGAAAGGTCGAAGTTGGCCATGTCGATCGCCGGGGTCTTGGGGGTATTCTGGCAGGCTGTCATACAGGCTATCGTTGCTGCGAAAAGAACGTTTTCGATAAGCCGAGAGCAGTGCCGCGCTTGCGCAGGCAATGCCGAGGCGAGAAAAGGTGCGTGAAAACGAATGATTTTTTTCATATTGTTCGGGTTTTTAAGGAACGGGGACCTCCGGACAAACCGGAAGCCCCCGTTCGGATCGTTGTTTCGCGGGATGTCCGGTCTATTCGCGGATAGCCGCAACGCCGGGGAGGTCGCCGAACTCGATGTATTCGAGCAGCGCGCCGCCGCCCGTCGAGATGTACGATACCTGGTCGGCCAGACCGAACTTGTTGATGCAGGCCACCGAGTCGCCGCCGCCGATGAGCGAGTAGGCGCCCTTCTTGGTGGCCTCGGCGATGGCCAGCGCCACCTCTTTCGAGCCGGTTGCGAACTTGTCGATTTCGAACACGCCCACGGGACCGTTCCAGAGGATGGTCTTGCAGCTCAGGATGTGGTCGCGGAAGAGCTTCTTGCCCTTCGAACCGATGTCCAGACCCTCCCAGCCGTCGGGAATGTCGTTGGCCGGGGCCTCCTTGGTGTTGGCATCCTCCGAGAATGCGTCGGCGACCAGCGCGTCGGGCGACATCACCAGTTCGACGCCCTTCTTCTTGGCCAGTTCGAGGATTTCGAGCGCTACGGGGAACATGTCGGGCTCGCAGATCGAGTCGCCGACCTTGCCGCCCTGTGCGGCTGCGAAGGTGTAGGTCATGCCGCCGCCGATGACGATCGAATCGACCTTCTCGATCAGGGCCTTGATGACGCCGATCTTCGACGACACCTTCGAACCGCCGATGATGGCGCAGAACGGATGCGCCGGAGCCTCCATCAGCGAGGAGATGGCCTTCACCTCCTTCTCCATCAGGTAGCCGAACATCTTGTCGTTGGGGAACTTCTTGGCGATCAGGTAGGTCGAGGCGTGCTTGCGGTGGGCCGTGCCGAATGCGTCGTTGATGTAGCAGTCGGCGTACGAAGCGAGCTTCTGGACGAACTCCTTCTGCGGACCCTCTTTCAGGGCCTTCTTGGCGGCGTCCTTCTCCTCCTTGGTGGCGTCCTCGGCCAGGCCGCGGGGCTTGCCCTCCTCCTCGGCGTAGAAACGCAGGTTTTCCAGCAGCATGACCTGTCCGGGCTTGAGGGCCTTGGCCATTTCGGCGGCCTTCTCGCCGATGCAGTCGCCGGCGAACTCGACCTTCACGCCGAGGTTCTTCTCGACGGCGGGAACGATCTGTTCGAGCGAATATTTGGGATCGGGATTCTTCTTGGGGCGTCCCATGTGCGACATCAGGATCACCGAGCCGCCGCCGGCGAGCACCTTCTTGACGGTGGGCATGGCGGCGCGGATGCGCGTGTCGTCGGTCACTTCGCCCTTCTCGTTGAGGGGCACGTTGAAATCCACGCGGATGATCGCGCGTTTGCCTTTGAAATCGTAGTTGTCGATCGAGATCATAGCTGTTTGATTTTTAAGTATTTTGTTGAAATGATTTTCGGTAAGTCCTAATTCGGGACAAATTTATGAAAATTTTCAGTAAATCTGTTATTTCGCTAACGGAAAAAACTCAATACTTATACCGAATCCATTTGAACAGCTCTTTGAGCGACGGTTTTTTGCCGTACATGAAGATGCCCACGCGGTAGATCTTCGATGCGACCCACACCATGCCCACGAATGATCCGTAGAGCAGCACGAGCGAGAGGACGATCTCCCACAGCGGGATGTCGTAGGGGATGCGGGCCATCATGACGATCGGCGAGGTGAAGGGGATGATCGAGAACCAGAAGGCCATCTGCGAGTTGGGGTCGCGGATCACGACGAACATCATCAGCAGGGCCAGGATGATCGGCAGCGTGATGGGCATCTGCAACTGCGAGGCGTCCTGCACGTTGTCCACGGCCGAACCCACGGCGGCGAACATCGCCGAGTAGAGCAGATAGCCGCCGAAGACGAACAGCAGCAGGCTGACGAAGATCTTGACGATATAGCCCAGGTCGGTCATGGCGGCCACGGCCTGGAGCATCTCGGGATTCATGTCGGTCATCGCGGCTGCGTCGGGCATGCCCTGCTGCATGGCCTGGGCGCCCGCCATGACCTCTTCGGGCATCAGGTGGGGCATTACGAGGGCTCCGACGCCGACGATCAGCACGCCCCAGATCAGCACCTGCACGACGGCCACCGAGGCCACGCCGAGGATTTTGCCCATCATCAGGTCGAAGGGGCGGACCGACGAAACCATCACCTCCAGCACGCGGTTGTTCTTCTCCTCGATCACCGACTGCATGACCATCGCGCCGTAGATCAGCAGGAACATGTAGAGGATGAATCCCAGGACATACCCCAGGCCCGTGGCCACGGCCGACGACTGCGCCTGGGCGTCCTCCTCCTGCGACTTGTCGTTGCGGAAGGTCTGCATGACGACCTTGGTTTCGACCTGTTCGAGAATCTGCGAGAGGTTTTCGATGTTGTAGGCTTTGAGTTTCTCGGTTTCGAGGATGCGCTCGATCTGCCCCGTGATGTTGCTTTCGAGGGCGAGCGACGACGACGAATTGGCGTAGAGCCGGACGTTGTTGGAGTTTTCCAG
This sequence comes from Alistipes senegalensis JC50, assembly GCF_025145645.1. Taxonomy (NCBI): domain Bacteria; kingdom Pseudomonadati; phylum Bacteroidota; class Bacteroidia; order Bacteroidales; family Rikenellaceae; genus Alistipes; species Alistipes senegalensis. Next base: position 1,789,080 of record NZ_CP102252.1, read on the forward strand.
AATGTCGCCGCCGATCCAGAGCACGCCGAATTTTTCGGTCAGCTCCCTGCGGGCCTCTTCGGTCGGGAGTTCCGTGGTCTCGAAGCGGATCTCCTCGTCGCTTTCGAGCTTCGGGGCTATCAGGCCGCTTTCGTCGATGACGGCGATGACCTTCTCGTCGCCCCGCGAAAACTGCATGATGAGCGCCGGGGCGGCCATCAGGGCGATCATCAGCACGGGCATCAGCAGCGTGGTGATGATAAAGGATTTTTTGCGTACGCGTTCGTTGAACTCGCGCTGGATGATGATGGATATGTTGGACATGGCTTTTCCGTTTTAGAGTTTGCCGTTGACGGCTCTTATGAAAATGTCGTTCATCGAGGGGATGATCTCGCGGAACGAACGCAGTTCGACGGCTTCGTTGACGGCGGAGATCACCCCGCGCACCTCGGAGTCGTCGTTGACGTGGAGTTTGAGCATGCGGTAGACCGACTCCTCCTGCGTTCCGTCGAGAATCTCGCAGCGCCCGGCGACGGCCTGTCGCAGGACGGCTTCGTCGCCCCGGTAGGCCACCTCGAAGATGTTCGACCCGTGGCGGCGGCGGATGTCATCGACCTTGCCCGAGAGGATGTTGCGCGATTTGTTGATGAGCGTGATGTGGTCGCAGATCTCCTCCACGGAGGACATGTTGTGCGTCGAGAAGATCACCGTGGCGCCCTTGTCGCGCAGCCCCAGAATCTCCTCTTTCAGCAGGTTGGCGTTGATGGGGTCGAAGCCCGAAAAGGGCTCGTCGAAGATCAGCAGCTTGGGTTCGTGGAGCACCGTGACGATGAACTGCACCTTCTGGGCCATGCCCTTCGAGAGCTCCTCGACCTTCTTGTCCCACCACTCCTGAATGCCGAATTTGACGAACCACTCCTTCAGCCGCACGACGGCTTCGCGGCGCGAAAGACCTTTGAGGCGTGCGAAGAAGACGGCCTGTTCGCCGACCTTCATTTTCTTGTAAAGCCCGCGCTCCTCGGGGAGATAGCCGATGCGGTAGACATCTTCCGGGGCGATCTCGCGGTCGCCGAACAGCACGCGGCCCGAATCGGGTGCCGTGATGCGGTTGATGATGCGGATCAGGGTCGTTTTGCCCGCTCCGTTGGGGCCCAGAAGCCCGTAGACCGAGCCTCGGGGGATGGCGAGCGATACGTCGTCGAGCGCCGTGTGCGAGGCATAGCGTTTGGTGACGTGTTCTGCTGTGAGTAAATCCATAGTCGCGGAATGTTTGTTTTTCGGATCGTTCCGGCGACAAATATAGAAACAAATTTTGAATATCAAAAAATATTTATCGTTTTTCGATAAATCGTCGTGCCCGGGTGTCCTGCGCAATCCCCGGGATGCGGTTCGGTGGGGGTTGGGCGGGTTTGGCGTTGCGCGCTCCTTTCATTATCTTTGACGCTGTGAAGGAGTCGAAATTCGTCAAAACGAAGATGGTCGCGGGCTACGTCCTGCTGATCGCGGTCTGTGTGCTCGCGGTGGGCTATGTCTACCGGGTGGTGGTCCGTTTTTCGGCTCCCGACAGCAGCTACGTACAGTTGCAGACCAAGCACAGCGCCGTCAGCCGGACCCTTTACCATCTCTATCAGGCCGAAAGTTACGGGCAGCTGATGATCGCCGGCTACCAGTCCTACGAGGCGCGTTACAAACGCGAACTGCGCACCGTGAGGGCCTGCATCGACTCGCTGCGCTCGCTGACGGGCGACCGGGATTCGTTGCAGACGATGCGTCTGGACAGCATCACGCGTCTGCTCGCCGACAAGGAACGGCGCACGATGAGCCTGCGCCGCACGATCCGCGCCGGTTCCACGGCCAAACTGCTCGACAAGAACATCCGCGACCTGATCGGTCCCCAGCAGGGGATCGTGGCCGACACGACGCCGTTCCGCCGCATCGTGAGGCAGGACACGACGGCCGTGCCGCGCTCCCGGCGGCGTTTTCTGCAACGGCTGGGCGATTTGTTCAGTCCTCCGAAGGAGGATTCGAGCGTGGTGATCTCCCGCCGCGAACTGGTGGCCCCCGCGGTGCCCGCCGGGTCGGTGAAAGATACCATTACGCTGGTGCTGAGGGCCTTGCAGGATAGCGTCACGAGCAACCGCCTGGGCATTTACGACCGGGCGTGGCAGGAGGGACTGCGGCTGAGTTACAGCAACGAACTGGTCAACACGAAGATATACCGCCTGATCATGGACTTCGAGGCCGAGGATACGGAGTTCCTGATGCGGCGCATAGAGCGCACGGAGGCTTTCCGCCGCAGGTCGTCGCGTGTGTTGGGAGGCGTGACCGTCGGGGCCGTGGTGCTCGTGCTGTTGTTCGTCGGGATATTGTGGCGCGACATCAGCCGCAGCAACCGCTACCGCCGGGAGCTGGAGCAGGCCAACCGCGACAAGGAAGCCCTGCTGGCCGCCCGCGAGAAGCTGATGCTGGCCATCACGCACGACATCAAGGCCCCGTTAGGGTCGGTGATGGGCTATATCGACCTGCTGTCGCGGCTGACCGACGACAAGCGGCAGGAACTTTACCTGCACAATATGAAGGACTCCTCCGAACACCTGCTGGCGCTGGTCAACAGCCTGCTGGACTTCTACCGGCTGGACATCAACAAGATCGAGGTGGCCCGGGTGGCTTTCAGTCCCGCGCAGCTGTTCGAGACGATCCGGGCGGGATTTGCCGCCGCGGCCGCGGCCAAAGGGCTGGAACTGCGTCTGGAAACCGGTCCGGACGCCGCGCGGACGGTGACGGGAGACGCTTTTCACATCCGGCAGATCGCCGACAATCTGGTTTCCAACGCTTTGAAATTCACCAACAAGGGCTCCGTGACGCTTCGCGCCGACGTTCGGCAGGGGCGGCTGGTCTTCTCGGTCCGCGATACGGGCCGCGGCATCGGCCGCGAGGAGAAGGAGCGGATTTTCGGGGAGTTCGTGCGCCTGAGTTCGGCGCAGGGCGTCGATGGGTTCGGACTGGGGCTGTCGATCGTCGATCGCCTCGTGAAGCTGCTCGAAGGGACCATTTCGCTCGAAAGCCGTCTCGGCGAGGGGAGCAAATTCATCGTGTCGGTGCCCGTCGGGGAGGCCGGGCCCGCGGCGGTGCAGGAGGTCCGGGAGCCGGAGCCTCCGCAGCCGGGACTGCGGGTGCTGCTGATCGACGACGATCCGTTGCAGCTGGAGATGACCGCCGCGATGTGCCGCCGGGCGGGGATCGCCGCCGAGTGCTGCCAGTATCCCGAATACGCCGCCAAACTGGTCGCCGACGGCCGCTTCGATCTGGTGCTGACCGACATACAGATGCCCTCGGCCGACGGATTCAGCGTGCTGAAAGCCGTGCACGGGGTCGATCCCGCGCTGCGCGTGGTCGCCGTGTCGGCCCGCGGGGAGCTGGACGCCGCGGATTTCACGGCCCGCGGATTCTCCGGATGTCTCCGCAAACCGTTCGCATACGGCGAACTGCTCGCCGTGGTCCGTGCGGCCTGCGGCGGGGCGGTTCCGGCGGCGGAAGAACCTGGGGTCCCGGCGGCGGAGGGGGTGGATTTCGGCCCCCTGACGGCCTATGCGGGCGACGATACCGGTGCGGCGCGGAGTATTCTGGCCTCCTTCGCCGAACAGACTGCGGCCAATGCCCGGGAGTTCGAAAAGGCGGTCGGAAGCGGCGATGCGACAGCGGTAAGGGCCCTATCGCACAAGATGCTGCCGATCTTCACGATGCTCGGTGCGGCGGAAGTCGCCGACATCCTGCGCCGGGCCGAGAACCGCGAGGGGCCCCTGACCGACGCGCTGTGCGGTGAATTGCGCGCGGCGGTCGAAAAAATCCGCGCGATTGTCGCGGAAGCCGAAAAAACGGTAACTTTGTAGCGTTATGGAAGAGCGTATTCTGATCGTAGACGACGACATCACCTTTGCCCTGATGCTGCGCACATGGCTTTCGAAACGCGGTTTCGGGGTCGAGACCGCCTCATCGGCGGCGGCGGCCCGCACGGCCCTCGGCGCCGGTGGATTCTCGCTGGTGCTGAGCGACATGCGTCTGCCCGACGAGGACGGAATCGCCCTACTGCAATGGATGGCCGGGGCGGGCGTGACGGCGCCGGTGATCGTGATGACGAGTTACGCCGAGATACAGAACGCCGTGCGGTGCATGAAACTCGGCGCCCGCGACTACGTGGCCAAGCCGGTGAATCCCGACGAACTGCTGAAAAAGATCCGCGAGGCGCTGGACGCTCCGGAGGCGCAGGCCCCGGCGGCCAAACCGGCTCCGCGTGCGGCGAAAGGGGTTTCGGCCGCGGCGCTCAACTACATCGAGGGGCGCAGCGACGCCGCGCGGCAGCTGTACGAACACATCCGGCTGGTGGCCCCGACCAATATGTCGGTGCTGGTGAACGGCGAGAGCGGCACGGGCAAGGAGCACGTGGCGCAGCTGATCCACCGGGAGAGCAAACGGGCCGGAAAGCCCTTCGTGGCGGTCGATTGCGGGGCCGTTCCCCGCGAGCTGGCGGCATCGGAGTTCTTCGGGCACGTCAAGGGGTCGTTCACCGGGGCCCTCGCCGACAAGACCGGCGCTTTCGAGGCGGCCGACGGCGGCACGCTCTTTCTCGACGAGGTGGGCAACCTCACCTATGAAACGCAGGTGCAGCTGCTGCGCGCCTTGCAGGAACGGCGCATCCGCCCCGTGGGCAGCAACCGGGAGATTCCCGTCGATATTCGTCTCGTGGCCGCGACCAACGAGGATCTCGAAGCGGCCATTGCGCGCGGGACGTTCCGCGCCGACCTCTACCACCGCATCAACTCCTTCACGCTGCGCATGCCCTGCCTGCGGCAGATGCGCGAGGACATACCGCTCTACGCCGATTTCTTCCTCGACCAGGCCAACCGCGAACTGGACAAACGGATCGTGGGATTCGACCCGGCGGCCGCGGCGGCCCTCGCCGCCTATGATTGGCCGGGCAATCTGCGCCAGCTGCGGAACACGGTGCTTTCGGCGACGCTGCTCGCCGCGGGCGAGTACATCACCTGCCGGGACCTTCCCGGCGAGATCACGGGCGTGTCGGCGGCGGAATCCGCGGCGGTGCCCCATCCCCTGCGCGACCGGGCCTCGGAGGAGGAGCAGATCCGCCGGGCACTCGCGGCGGCGGGCGGCAACAAGTCGCAGGCGGCCAAACTGCTCGGCATCGACCGCAAGACGCTCTACAACAAACTGCATCTCTACGGCATCGAATAGCGCCGTTCCACACTCCGGATGTGGAATAATTCCACACTCCCGGCCCCGGCTCCACACTTTTTCCACATCCGCCGAATTTTCGGCGCGCCGCATCGTCCGTTGAAAGACAATGCGTTGCATCTCATCTGTCCGTATGGCATACGGCTTGAACTTCCGGAAAGCAGAAACGGTGAGGAAACGAACCGCAGAACTGAGAAAATGAAGTTTAACCACTAATTCTTAAAGCTATGAAAAAGACAGTTGTAATGATGGCCGCGATGATGCTGATGGCCGGCGGCATGGCGTTCGCTCAGCAGCCCGAACAGCCCGAAGCTCCGAAGCAGGAGAACCCCGCACCCGAGCAGAAGCCCGATGAGAAGTCGGAACCGACGGAAAAGAGCGAGCCCGAGAAGACGGAGAAAACCGAAGCTCCGACCTGCGGCGTGTTCGTTCGATAACCGTTCGTCCGGAATCATTTAGTTAAACGATTGTTTGCCTGGTACCCTGCCTTCGGGCGGGGTATTTTTATGGGCGGCGGGGTGCTTGTCGTGTCCGTTCTGTTGTGCCGCACCCCATATCCGACGAACGGCGCCCTCCGACTGTCGGAAAGCGCCGTTCGTTCGTCCGCGACCGTGCGTCACGGCTGCATCCACTCCACGTTCGGGGCGTCGCTGAAGAGGAGGTTCAGCGGCCGGGGGAGGCTCGCGGCGTCGGCCGCGAAGAGGAATCCCACCTTGTCGAGCGGCACGGAGAGGAATGTCGTCGAGGGATAGCCGCCGATGAGGTTCACCTCGTCGAGCAGCGACCAGACGAAGATCTCGAACGGCATCTGTCCCGGCAGGAGCGTCAGCCCCGGGAACCGCTCTTCGTAGTCGGACGACGAACCGTCGGCCGGATGGGGTTTGAAGAATACGTCGTATTCGGCGCCGTACTGCTCCATGATGCGCTGTACGTAGGCGGCCTGCTGTCGGCGGCTCTCGTCGGTGGTGTGGCTCGTGCCGAGGATGATGAGGTTTCCTTTCGGCGAGGCGTCGAACAGGGCCTTGAACCGGTCGTAGTCGAAATTGGCCATGCGGTAGAACTCCTTCTTGGCCTCTTCCGGGAGGGCCGTCAGCAGTTCGTAGGGCTGGACGCTCTCCATCTTCATCTCGGCGAGTTTCTGCGTCATAAAGGGCCCCGACGACTCCATCAGGGAGGCGTTTTGGAGCATCAGCCGGTAATTGGGGCGCGTCGAGAGATAGGCGATCCATTCGTCGGAGACGAGGTCCTGCGGGGCGCGGGTTTCGGGATAACGGCCGCCGTGGTTCCAGTCGAGGGCCTCGACCCGGGCGGCGTAGTCGTTCCAGTTCTGCTCGGCCGTGGCCGGATCGCCGAAGAAGGTGTGGAAATTGTTGTAGGTGCCCGTGCCGTCGGAGAGCATCGTCACCTTCACGCGCGCCGAGTCGATGCCCTGCCCGACGAACCAGTCGTAGCCCGCGCGGCAGGCCAGGTCGGTGACGTAGAGCCCGAATACGGCCGTGGGGTCCTCGGCGTTGATCTCCAGAATGCGGCGTTTCATCTGCTCGTTTATTGCGTAAATCTCCTCGGTGGTGGCTCCGGCATCGGGATTTGCGGCGGTGAAGACCGTGGCGTAGTCCGGGAACAACTCCGGATCGTAGGTCTGGGGACGCTCGTAGAAGAAATAGCTCGGTTTGTCGTGCGAGAGCAGGTGCAGACCCGCATAGAGGGCCGGCATCGTGCCGTATGCGGCGTAGAAATAGTAGTCCGGGGCGTCGAATCCCGTGTCCCGGGCGCTCTGCGAGAGGGTGAAGGCGGTGGTCTCCCCGTTGCAGTCGAAGAGCAGCAGCGCGCTGCGGGCAGGGCCCGGATTCGCGGCGAAGGTCACGTCGATTTCGGAATATCCTTCGGGCCCCTCGTTTGCCGAGAGGGTCACCCAGTCAGGGTCATTCCCCCCCCCGAAATTCCCTGACGATACGATGACGCTCCAGGGAGCCGGTGCGTTCACCGTGATCTTGCCGCTGCGGGCGAGGTAGTCGAGCGAAAGGAATTCGGCGCCGTCGTTGATGCGGACCTCCGAAGTTTGGTCGTCGGAACAGGCCCACGCTCCCGCCAGGAGGGCGAACGCCGTGAAAAGGCGAAATAGTCGTTTCATACCAAGAGATGTTTTTGGGTTTTCAGTGTTTTCCGCTAAATGTGTCCATCCGGCGATTACTGCATTGCGGGTGCAAAATTCGGGCCGATCGGACCATTTTTGTGGAAGAAATGACTATCAGGAGACCTTGTGCCGAAAAAAAGCGGAGCGCTCAGGCGTTCCGCTTTTTCTTCATCCGTTCGAGGTGTTCGCGCAGGTGTTCGCTGAACTCCTCGCGGCGGTGTTTGAGGTTGGCCCTCCACCCCAGCCAGCGGGTGTAGCGCAGGCGTTTTTCGGGATAGATGTCCCGGATCGTGACCAGGATGCCCGTCTCCTCCACATCGCCGAAATCGGGGTTCGACACCGTGTCGAAGACCCGCATCGTGGGCGAGAGATTCATGTAGGCGTTGATCAGCGGCGGGATATTCTCGTTGAATTCGCGGATCTTCTGGATCAGGATGCGGTAGTTCTCCATGTAGGTCGCGCCGCAGAACAGCTCCTCGTAGTAGGGGTCGTCGAGGTCGAGCTCGATCGGGCGGATGCCCTCCACCAACTTGTCGCGGTCGGGGAAATAGCGGCGCAGGAACCAGATCAGCGCGTTGCGCGCCACCGACTTGTAGTTGGTGTACATCGTGACCTTCCCGAAGAGGTATTTGGCTTTGGGGTTCAGCACGATCAGCGCCCCGAGCCCGTCCCAGAGGTTGTCCAGCGCGTAGATGCTCTTGGCATTGCCGCGGGCCTGGTAGGCGGGCTGCACGAACGAACGCCCCAGTTCGATGGTCCGGGGGAGGAATTTGCGGCGGAAGCGCTCGCTGAAACGGAAATAATGTTCGGTCGAGAGATGGCGGGGATTGGGCGTGGTGCAGACGATGAAGCGGTAGCCGCCGACGATCTCCTGGGCCGCGGGGTCCCAGACGATCAGCTGGTAGTAGCCGTCGCGGGCGAGGTCCTCCGCGTCGATGTCCACCTCCTGACCCGTGCCGCCGCCTGCGCCGCGGAAGGCGATTTCGCGCAGACGCCCCACCTCGCGCATCAGCGCGGGACATTCGGCGGCCGAGAAGATGTAGATCTCGTTCCCGGCCTTGTTCGTGTCGCGCATTTTGCGGGCGGGTGTCAGCTCCGCGAGCAGCGACTCCCGGTCGAGGGGTTCTATAATGGGTGCCATCTCTTTCTGTTCCATAGACGGGGCAAAAATATCAATTTTACCGCTACTTTGCCGGGGGATCGAGTCTGTTTTTCAAAAAATACGCTTTTTTGCGTACTTCTTCCGTCTGTTCGTGCAACGATCCGTAGCGTTGCAGGTCGGCCACGGGGATCGGGTCGCCGACGACGATGCGGAAGTGCTTGCCCTTCTGCGAGAACATCTCGTCGGGAAGCCACAGCATCTCGATGTTGAATTTGATTCCCAGCGCCTTGCGTATCCGGTAGACGCGGTAGAAGAATTTCGACAGCTCGCCTTCGACGAAGACCGGGACGATCTGCCGCTGTGAGGCGTAGGCTTTTTTCAGGAAGCTGATCTTCCACACGGGGTCGGTCACCTCGCCGTCGATGCAGCGCGAGCAGAGGCCCGCGGGGAAGGTCAGGATCGGCCGCTCGCCGAAGAACTCCTCGTCGAACTTACGGGCGTAGGCCGTGCTCTGCGAACCGTGCTTGTTCACCGGAATCCACAGCGGCCGCAGCGGTTCGAGGTGCATCAGCAGGTCGTTGACCACCACCCTCGCGTCGCCGAAGCGGTCGATCAGCTTGTCGGCCAGCATCATGCCGTCCATGCCTCCGAACGGGTGGTTCGAGGCGAATATGTAGCGTCCTCTGGGATCGAGTTTTTCGAGCCCCTCGATCGAATAGGTGACCTGCCATTCGCGGAAACAGGCGCGGATGAACTCCTGCGGCGGCAGGTTCCAGTAGTGTTCGAGGATGTGGTTTATCTCCTTTTCGTGAATGGTGCGGCGCAGCCAGCTTATGGCCGGGCGCGGAATCCAGCGGGCCAGTCGTGGAGCCTTCTTCCTGAGTATGGCGCCGATGTCGATTTTTGGCATGGAGTATTCACAAAATTATATCCACAAATATAGGTATTCTTTTTTGAAAAATCCCTAACTTTACACCCAAATAGACCTTTGCAAACAACCGTTATGTCGCAATATCATACTCCCGTGCTGCTGGAAGAGTCTGTGGCTCTGCTCGGTATTGATCCCGCGGGCACCTACGCCGACCTCACTTTCGGCGGAGGCGGCCATTCGCGCCGCATCCTCGCCGGACTGGGTCCCGAAGGGCGTCTTTACGGCTTCGATCAGGACCGCGATACGCTGGCCAACTGTCCCGACGACGCGCGGTTCCACTATGTGGAGAGCAATTTCCGCTTCCTGCGCGGCGCGTTGAGGCTGCGCGGCGTAAGGGAGGTGGACGGCATTCTGGCCGACCTGGGGGTCTCGTCGCACCATTTCGACGCCCTCGAACGGGGCTTTTCGTTCCGCGGCGAGGCGCCGCTCGACATGCGCATGAACCAGCGGGGACGACTGACGGCGGCGGACGTCGTGAACAACTATACCGCGGAGGAGCTGACCCGCATTCTGGGCGACTGGGGCGAGATCGAAACCCCGTGGAAGGTCGCCAACTGTCTGGCGAAGGCCCGGGCCGCGGAGCCCGTGACCACCACGGCGCAGCTGGTCGCGGCGGTGAAGCCCTGCACCCCCCGGAAGGACGAATCCAAATTCCTGACCAAGCTCTTTCAGGCGCTCCGCATCGAGGTCAACGGCGAGATGGAGGCGCTGAAAATGGCGCTGGAGCAGAGCCTCAAGGTGCTGAAACCCGGCGGGCGGCTGGTGGTGATCTCCTACCATTCGCTCGAAGACCGGCTGGTGAAGAATTTCATGCGCAGCGGCAACTTCTCGGGCACGGTCGAAAAGGATTTTTTCGGTCGTCCGCAGGTGCCGTTCGAGCCGGTCACGCGCAAGGCCGTGACCCCTTCGGCCGAGGAGCTCGGCCGCAACCCCCGTTCCCGCTCGGCGAAACTCCGGGCGGCGGAGAAACTTTCGGAAAGGCCGAAAGTTTAATTAAAAATTAAGAATGAAAAATGGGAAGACAACGTGCCATTTGTTTGCTGCGAGACGGAGGTTTGAGACAAACCGGGCCGTTGTTTGGCTCTGTATCCCGAAGGAAAATTCTTAATTCTTAATTTTTCATTTTTAATTCTGCAAAGATGTACCGCGACCACGAATTCGACCCCGTGACCCCCGAGGAGCAGGCCCGCCGCGAGCAGGACGAGGAGTTCGCGCGCCGCGTGCGCCGCGAGGTGCTGCGCATGGAGCGCGGCGAGGCGGAGGAGGACATCCGTGCCGACGAGGAGCGCGAGGCCGAGGAGCGTGCCGAAGCCGAGGAGCGCGAGCGGCGGGAGAGCCGCCGCAGGGCGAGCACCTTCTGGCAGTTGTTTTCGGGTTCGATCCTCGTGCGCGAGGGCGTTTCGAAATACTATCCCTACATGCTGACCATCGCGGGGATGTTCTTCCTGAGCATCGTGGTGATGTTCTGGTCGCTGCACCTCGACATGCGCTACACGCGCCTCGAACGCGACGTGCAGAAGCTCCGCGAACGCTCGATCCGCATGCAGGAGCAGCGTTACCAGCGCACGACCCATTCGGCCATCGTGCGCCAGCTGGAGGCGCGGGGCATCGAACTTTACGACCCGCTCGTTCCGGGCGAGATCATTGACGACTGAGCGGCTATGAAACAGGAACGGTCGAAGGTCAAAAGCGATATTCTGCTGCGGGTGAGGCTTCTCTACGTGCTGTTCATCCTCGCCGGGGGCATTGTGCTCGCACGGCTCGTCTGGGTGCAGCTGTTCAGCGCGGAGGTGGCCTACAACGCCGACCGCCTCGCCGGGCGCATCTTCACCGAGGAGGTGATCCCGGCTCAGCGGGGCAGCATCCTTTCGCGCGACGGCGAACCGCTGGCCACGTCGATTTTCCGCTATCAGGCCGCGTTCGACTTCGCCTCGCCGGGGCTCGATTCGCTCAAGACATTCCGGGAGCAGGCCGACTCGCTGGCCAAACTGCTGGCCGCCTTTTTCCGGGACAAACCCGCCTCGGCTTACTCGAAGAGGTTCCGCGACGAACACGCCCGCCGCTACCGGCTGGTGAATCCCCGCGACACCTCCTACCTGCGCTCCGAGGGGTGGTTTTCGCGGATGATGGACCGCATGCGGGGCGAGGAGTATGTCACGCGACGCATCTACGACACGATCCGCGACCATACGCCCGTGATGATCTTCCCCCGCGAGGTGGATTACGCCGAGTGGGAGACCCTCCGGCGCTATCCGCTGTTGAACTGGAATATGGGCATGGTCTACCGGCTCATCGAGCGCGACGAACGCATCTACCCGCAGGGCGAACTGGCCCGCCGCACCATCGGACTGACGGGCGACAAGGGCAATTACGGCATCGAGGAGGCTTACCGCGAGGAGCTGGCCGGGCGCGACGGCAAAGCCGTGCGGCAGCGCATCGCGCGCGGCTTTTACGGCCGGGTGGCGGGCGGTGACCATGTGGACCCGGTGGACGGCTTCGACGTGGTGACGACGCTCGATCTCGATTTGCAGGATGTGGCCGACAAGGCCCTGCGGCGGCAGCTGGAGCAGCAGAACGCCCTGTGGGGCACGACGATCGTGATGGAGGTCCGCACGGGCGAGATTCTGGCGATGGTGAATCTCGGCCGCAATGCCGACGGGACTTTCGCCGAACGCGAGAATTACGCCCTGGGGCGCAGTATGGAGCCGGGTTCGACCTTCAAGCTGGCGACGATGCTCACGCTGCTGGACGACGCCGAAATGCCGCCCTCGACGGTCTACGACACCCACGACGGCGACCCGGTGACGGTGGGCCCGGCCAAGAACATCCGCGATTCGCACCGCGGCGACCGCGAGATCGACTTCCGGCGCGCCGTGGCTTCGTCGTCGAACGTCTACTTCGCCAAGGCGATCTGGGACCGTTACGGGATCACGGGCAAGAAGCAGGAGTACAGCGATTTCCTCCATAAGGAACTGCATCTGGGCGAAACCGTCGGGCTGGAACGCCTCGGCGAACGGAAACCCTCGATCACGACCGACTGGAAGGTCCCCGACCCGGGGGTGATGCTGGTCAAGATGGCCTACGGCTACCGCGTGCGGATGGCTCCGATTCAGGTCATCACGTTCTATAACGCCATCGCCAACGACGGAAAGATGATCTCCCCGGTGCTGGTGCGCGAACTGCGCCGCGGCGAACGGGTCGAGGAGGAGTTCGAGAGCCGGACCATCGCTTCGTCCATCGCTTCGCGGTCGGCTCTGCGCGAGGTGCGCGCCTGCTTGCAGGCGGTCTGCACGGAGGGCACGGCCAGCGCGTTTTTCCGTGACACCACCCGTGTCCGCGTGGCGGCCAAGACCGGCACGGCGCAGATCACCTCGCCCACCGAGGGCGGGCGGCCCTATCTGGGTTCGATGGTGGCCTATTTCCCGGCCGACGAACCCCGCTATACGGTGCTCACGACCATCGAGACCCGTGCGCAGCCCGGAAAAGCCTACTACGGAGGTCCGCTGGCGGGTCCCGTCGTGAAGCGCATGGTCGATTACATTTACAACCGGGGCCGCGACTGGTATGCCCGGATCGACGACGACGGGCCGCGCCGCTATCCCGAGCGGATGAAGGGCGGCGACATCGCCCAGATCCGCCGCGTGGCCGACAAACTCTCGCGCCGCACCTCGTTCGACAGCCGCACGGGGTGGGGACGCGCCACGGTGGACAGCCTTGCGAACGTTTCGATCACCAGTCTGCCCGAAGACCGGAGCGTGATGCCCGACGTGCGCGGGATGGGGCTCAAGGACGCCCTCTTCATCCTCGAAAGCCGCGGCCTGAAGGTCCGCTTCACGGGGCAGGGGGCCGTGACACAGCAAAGCATCTCCGCCGGAACCCGCATCGTGCCGGGGACGGCGGTGAGTATAACATTGAAATGAAATGAAGAAACTTTCTGAACTGCTGGAAAATACGACGGTCGGGGCGCTGTACGGCGACGGCTCGGCGGCGATCGCCGGACTGACCTACGATTCGCGGGCGGTGAAGCCGGGCGACTGCTTCTTCGCCGTGCCGGGGACGCAGAGCGACGGCCACGACTACATCCCGTCGGCTGTTGCGAAGGGCGCCGCGGCGGTGGTCTGCGAGCGGATGCCCGAGACGGCGGCCGAAGGCGTTGCGTATGTCGTGGTCGAAGACTCGGCGGGGGCGATGGCCGACATGGCGGCGGCGTTCTACGGCTATCCGAGCCGCGAACTGAAACTGGTGGGCATCACCGGAACCAACGGCAAGACCACGACCGTGACGCTGCTGTACGACCTCGTGCGGGCCCTGGGCTACAAGGCCGGGCTGGTCTCGACGGTGGTCTACAAGATCGACGGCCGCGAGATCGAGGCGACCCACACGACCCCCGATCCGATCCGTCTGAACGCCATGATGCGCGAGATGGCCGACGCCGGATGCGAATTCTGCTTCATGGAGTGTTCGTCGCACGCCATCGTGCAGGAGCGCACGCGGGGGCTCGACTTCGCCGGCGGCATCTTCTCCAACATCACCCACGACCACCTCGACTATCACAAGACCTTCGCCGAATACATCCGGGCCAAGAAACTCTTCTTCGACGGACTGCCCAAAGGGGCTTTCGCGCTGACGAACGCCGACGACCGCAACGGCCGCGTGATGGTGCAGAACACGGCGGCCGCGGTGAGCACCTACTCGCTGCGTGCGATGGCCGATTTCCGCTGCAAGATCGTCGAGATGCACCTCGACGGCATGCTGCTGCGCATCGACGGGCAGGAGCTGTGGGTGGGGCTGCTGGGGCGGTTCAACGCCTACAACCTGCTGGCGGTCTACGGCGCGGCGGTCCTGCTGGGGCTCGACCGGAGCGAGGTGCTGCGCGTCCTGAGCGTGCTGCACGCCGTGAGCGGCCGCTTCGAGAAGGTCCGCGCGGCGAACGGCACGACGGCCATCGTGGACTACGCCCACACGCCCGATGCGCTGGAGAACGTGATCCAGACCATCGAGGAGATCCGCACGCCCGGCCAGCAGCTGATCGTGGTGTGCGGCTGCGGCGGCGACCGCGACCGGACCAAGCGGCCCGAGATGGCGCAGATCGCCGTGAAATACGCCTCGACGGCGATCTTCACGTCGGACAATCCGCGCCACGAGTCGCCCGAGGCGATTCTCGACGACATGGTTGCGGGGCTCGATCCCGGGGTGCGCTACCTGCGCATCGCCGACCGGGCCGAGGCGATCCGCACGGCCGTGATGCTCTCGCGTCCGGGCGACATCCTCCTCATAGCGGGCAAGGGGCACGAGACCTATCAGATTGTCGGCGACGTGAAACACCATTTCGACGACCGCGAAGAAGTTCGAAAATCGTTCGAACTTCTCAATTAAAAATTGAAAATGAAGAATGAAAAATTTTTTTCAATTTGGATTTTCAACGTAACCCCCCCCCTCCCGCTGTCGTAATTTTTTTAATTTTTAATTCTTAATTTTTAATTGAGATAATGCTTTATCACCTTTTCAAGTATCTGGACGAAGCCTATAACCTGCCCGGTTCGGGCATGTTCCAGTACCTTTCGTTCCGCGCTGCGGCGGCCGTCATCCTGTCGCTGCTGATCGTCATCATCTTCGGACGCCGGATCATCGACTTCCTGCGCCGCAAGCAGATCGGCGAGGAGATCCGCGACCTCGGGTTGCAGGGCCAGCTGCAAAAGAAGGGCACCCCCACGATGGGCGGCGTCATCATCCTCATCGCCATCCTGGTCCCGATGCTGCTCGTCGGCAACCTGGGCAACGTCTACGTCCGGCTGATGCTGGTCTCGACCGTCTGGCTGGGGCTGATCGGCGGTCTTGACGACTACATCAAGGTCTTCCGCCACCGGAAGGAGGGGCTGAAGGGCCGCTTCAAGATCGTGGGGCAGGTGGGCCTCGGCATCATCGTCGGCACGACGATGTGCCTGTCGCCCGACATCGTCGTCCGCGAGAAGGTCACCCAGCCCGAGCAGACGGTCTACACGGATGCCGACGGCACGGTGGTCGGGAGCGTCCAGCGCAACGTGGTGCTCAGTTCCGAGAGCCTCAAGACCACGCAGACGACCATTCCCTTCGTCAAGAACAACGAGTTCGACTACGGCTGGCTGACGGGAGGAAATTCCACGGCGACGTGGCTGCTCTACGTGCTGGTGGCGATCTTCGTGGTGACGGCCGTGTCGAACGGCGCCAACCTCACCGACGGACTCGACGGACTGGCGACGGGCGTTTCGGTCCCGATCGTCGCGGTGCTGGGCGTGCTGGCCTACCTTTCGGGACACATCGTCTACGCCGACTACCTCAACATCATGTACATCCCCGACAGCGGCGAGCTGGTGGTCTTCGCCGCGGCGCTGGTGGGTGCGCTGGTGGGATTCCTGTGGTACAACTCTTTCCCGGCGCAGATATTCATGGGCGACACCGGGTCGCTGGCCATCGGCGGCGTCATCGCCGTCTTCGCCCTCTGCATCCGCAAGGAACTGTTGCTGCCGCTGCTGTGCGGGGTCTTCCTCGTCGAGAGCTTCTCGGTAATGATGCAGGTCGGCTACTTTAAGTACACTAAACGCCGCTACGGCGAGGGGCGGCGCATCCTGCTGATGTCGCCGATCCACCACCACTATCAGAAGAAGGGCATCTTCGAAACCAAGATCGTCCTCCGCTTCTGGATCATTTCGCTGCTGCTGGCGGCCATTACGTTGGTAACGTTGAAGATAAGGTAATATGAAACAGATCGTCGTTCTGGGCGGAGGGATCAGCGGCTACGGTTCCGCGATCCTCGCCAAAAAGAAGGGGTTCGGGGTCTTCCTCTCCGACGCGGGGCGCATCGCCGACCGCTACAAGGCCAAGTTGGACGAATGGGGCGTCCCCTACGAGGAGGGCGGCCACACCGAGGAGCGCATCCTCGCGGCCTCGGAGGTCGTGAAGTCCCCTGGGATTCCCGACACGGCGCCCATCGTGTGCAAAATCCGCGCGGCGGGCATCCCGGTGATCTCCGAGATGGAGTTCGCGGGCCGCTACACGGGCAAGGCCCGGTGCATCTGCATCACGGGATCGAACGGCAAGACCACCACCACGTCGCTCATCTACAAGATCATGCGCGACGCCGGGATGAACGTCGCCCTCGGCGGCAACATCGGCGAGAGCTTCGCCTATTCGGTCGCCACGGGGTCGTACGACTGGTATGTGCTGGAGCTGAGTTCGTTCCAGCTGGACGGCATGTATAGGTTCCGGGCGCATATCGGCGTGTTGATGAACATCACGCCCGACCACCTGGACCGCTACGACCATTGTTTTCAGAACTATGCCGATTCGAAGATGCGCATCACGCAGAACATGACCTCGCGCGACTGGTTCGTCTACTCGGGCGACGACGCGGTGATCCGCGATCAGCTGCCGAAATACGACCTCCGGATGCGCCAGCTGCCGTTCATGGCCCATGCGGCCGTGGCGAGCGGCGCGGGCGACGCCTTCCTGTGCGACGGGAAGTTCACGGCGACGGCCGGCAAGGCATCGGTGGAGATCGACACCGCGAAGCTGCGGATCAAGGGGCTGCACAACGCCTACAACGCTATGGCGGCGGCTTTGGCGACCCTCGCGGCGGGCGTCGCCCCGGCGAAGATCCGCAGGTCGCTCTACGATTTCGCGCCCGTCGAGCACCGGCTCGAACCCGTGGCTGAGAAGGGCGGTGTGCTGTGGATCAACGACTCGAAGGCCACCAACGTCGATTCGGTCTACTATGCGCTGGAGAGCATGACGCGTCCCGTGGTGTGGATCGCCGGCGGCACGGACAAGGGCAACGACTACGAACCCCTGAAAGCCTTCGCCCGGGCCAAGGTCCGCACGCTGGTCTGCATGGGGCTGGACAACGCCAAGCTGGTGAAGGAGTTCACCGGGGTGGTTCCCGAGGTGGTTTCGACCGATTCGCTCGAAGCCGCCATGACGGCCGCGAAGGCCGCGGCGCGCCCCGGCGACGCGGTGCTGCTGTCGCCCGCCTGCGCGAGCTTCGACCTGTTCAAGAACTACGAGAACCGCGGCGAGCTGTTCAAAAACTGGGTGACGGAAAAGGCTTAGGACGATGTACCGGGACGAGATGAATGACGAACGTGCGGCGGCCGAACTGGCCCGCGACGCCGCGCCCCGGCGCCTCCGCCGGAGTGCGCCCGCGGACGAGGCGTGTGCCGCGGAGGGAACGGCCGGTGCCCGGGAGGGGGACGAGGGGCCCCGGTTCCGCTTCTTCACGGGCGACCGGGTGCTGTGGATCATCCTCGCCGCGCTGGCGGTGATCTCGGTGCTGGTGGTCTACTCCTCGACGGCCAAAATGGCCTACGACGCCCATACGGCCCGCACGACGGCGCATTTCCTGCGCCAGCAGCTGATTCTGCTGGTCGTCAGCGTTCTCGTCATGCTCGTCGTGCAGCGGATCGACTGCCGCATCTATAACTACCTCGCCCGGCCCGCCTATTTCCTCTCGGTGGCGCTCACCGTCGCCGTCTACTTCATCGGCGCCACGACCAACGGCGCGGCCCGCTGGATTCCGCTGGGACCCTTCCAGTTCCAGCCCTCCGAGGCCCTGAAGGTCGCCACGGTGCTGTTCCTGGCCCAGCAGCTGGCCGGGCGGCAGTCGAAGATCGACAAGATACGCATCGTCCCGACGTGGAGGTTCTGGACCTGGCGTTCGTCGCCCGAGCAGCGGAAAATCTGGCGCGAGGGCACGTGGCCGATCCTGATGCCGGTGGCCGTTTCGGCGCTGGTGATCTTCCCGGCGCACACTTCGTCGGCGGTGCTGGTGTGCCTGGCGTCGTGGGTGATGATGCTGATCGGCCGCGTGCGCTTCGGCGAGCTGATGAAGCTCGTGGGATGGGGCGCCGCCGCCATCGTCGTCGTCATGACGCTCAACCTCGGGCGCAGCGAGACCGCCGAAGGGCGCGTCTCGACGTGGATTCACCTCTGGACCGAATCGCAGACCGAGAAGCCCATCGAACACCTCTCCGACACCGAACGCTCGATGATCGCCATCTACAACGGCGGCATTCTGGGCGAGGGCGCCGGACAGAGCGCCATGCGCGTGGAGATGATCCACCCCGAGAGCGACTACGCCTATGCCTTCTTCGTCGAGGAGTACGGCATCATTCTGGCTGTCGTGCTGCTGATGCTCTACCTGTGGGTCTTCTTCCGGGGGATCGAGATTTTCCGCCGCTGCGGAACGGCTTTCCCGGGGCTGCTGGTGCTGGGGCTGGCGTTGCTGATAACGTGTCAGGCGCTGCTGCACATCATGGTCACGGTGAACCTGATTCCCGAGACGGGGCAGACCCTGCCGCTGATCTCGCGCGGCGGATCGTCGATGCTCTTCACGATGATCGCCTTCGGGATGATCCTCAGCGTCAGCCGCCAGAACGACGAACAGTCGCACGACCGGCCGAAAAACGAAACATTGTACGAAAAGTAGCTATGGAAGAGATTCGATTGGACAAATACCTTTGGGCGGTGCGGATTTTCAAGACCCGCAGCGACGCCGCCGACGCCGTCCGCACGAACAAGGTGACGGTCAACGGCTCCTATGCCAAGCCCTCGCGCGAGGTGAAGATCGGCGACGTGATCGCCGTGCGCAAGCAGGCCGTGACCTACTCCTACAAGGTGCTCGATCGGGTGTCGAGCCGCCAGCCGGCCAAGAACGTGCCGGAATACTGCCTCAACATCACGCCGCAGGAGGAGCTGGACAAACTCAACATGCCCCGCGAGACGATCTTCGTCTTCCGCGACCGTGGCACGGGACGCCCGACCAAGAAGGAGCGCCGCGAGCTGGACGGGCTGATGGAGGAGATTTACTACGACGACGAGGAGTAATTGCCTGAGCCGGGCGCGGAACTGGTTTCGAAGCTCTGGTAGCTTGCATCGCCCATAGAACCCGGCTCTTAGCCGGGGCGCAGAACTGGTTCCGAACCCCGGGCAGCCTGGCATCGCCTCTGAACCCCGGCTCTTAGCCGGGGGCGCAGGGCTGGTTTCGAAGCTCTGGTAGCTCGCATCGCCCATAGAACCCGGCTCTTAGCCGGGAAAAGAGAGACCCGGCAGGAGCGCAACCCCTCTCTTTTTTCCTGAAGAATTCAAAAAAAGGAAAAAAGGAGGCAACCTGCCGGGCTCTTTATTCAGCGGAATCCGGCAGGACGCAAAAAAGAGAGGCGGCGCCGAATCCTGCATCCTAAGGCTTTTGGCGGGCCCGCAACGACAAGAAAACAGCACACACCCCTCGGGGTGGTACTGTATCTTCGTTGCATAAAATTCGCCAAAATTTTAGGATGCGATACAATGGAAATATGTCAAGAACGCAATAAAGTCGGGGAGGCTTTACGCAGTAAAGATAACGAAAAAGTCGGGCAATGCAAAAAAATATTTGATAGCGTAGTTTCTGCGGCAGGACTGAACCGGGGAAAATAGAAAAAGGGCGGCGCTGAATCCTTAAATCTGAGGCTTTTGGCGGGCCCTGAACAAACAGAAAACAGCACACACCCTTCCGGGGGTGCTGTATCATTTGTCCATAAAATTTGCCAAAATTTCAGATGCCGATACAACGTAATATGTCAAGAACGCTATAAAGTCGTGACTCTACCTAACAAAGGTAAAGAAAAAAACCTGAAATGCAAAAAAGCGGCCCGAAAGCCGCTTTTCTTATTTTTTGTTGAAATTGGTCATCGTCAGCTGCGTCCCGACGGTCGTGAACGACCGGATGGCATCGACGAAAACCTTCAGCCGGTCGGGCATGGCCGTCCGCTCCTCGTCGGACCACTCCCCGAGCACATACTCCACCTGATGCCCTTTGGGAAAGTCGCCGCCCACGCCGAAGCGCATCCGGGCGTACTCCTCCGTGCCGAGCAGTTCGGTGATGTTTTTCAGTCCGTTGTGGCCGCCGGCGCTCCCCTTCGGACGCAGGCGCAGCGTGCCGAACGGCAGCGCGATGTCGTCCGAGATGATCAGCAGGTTTTCCAACGGAATCTTCTCGGCCTCCATCCAGTAGCGGACGGCCTTGCCCGAAAGATTCATGTAAGTCGAGGGTTTCAGCAACACCAGCGTCCGGCCCTTGTGCCGGACTTCGGCGATGTCGCCGTAGCGGGCCGTCGTAAAAACAGCGTTGGACGCCTCTGCGAGGGCGTCCAACACTTTGAAACCGATGTTGTGGCGGGTTCCGGCGTACTCGGCGCCGATGTTCCCGAGCCCAACAATGAGGTATTTCATGCTCCGGATTATTTCTCGGCGGCAGCGGCGCCACGCGATGCGCGGGTCACGCGGACGGCGCACACGGCGGTCGATGCCGGAGTCACGAATTTCAGGTTCTCGATGGAGAGGTCGCCGACGAAGATGGTCTTGCCGACACCCAGCGTGGTCACGTCTACGACGATCTCGTCGGGCAGGTTCTCGACCAGGGCGCTGACGACCAGCTTGCGGGCCGACAGGGTCAGTTTACCGCCGACCTTCACACCCTCGGCGTTGCCCGTCAGGCGCACCGGAATGGCGATCGACACGGGTTTGCCGTCGGCGATGCGGAAGAAATCCAGGTGGAGAATCTCCTCACGGACGGGGTGGAACTGGGCCTCGCGCAGCACGGCCAGCTCTTTCTTGCCCTTGATGTCGAACTCCACGATATAGGAGTTGGGGGTGTAGATCAGGGGTTTGATCTCGCGGGGATCGACCGAGAAGGTCTCCGTCTCGCCATTGCCGCACAGTACGCAGGGCACCATGCCTTCGCGGCGTACAGCCTTGGCTGCTTTCTTGCCGAAATCGCTGCGTTTCACAGCCTTTACCGAAATAGTTTTCATGGTAATCGTTTGTTTTTTAATGTGTTTCCTTCGGCGGTTCTCAATGCGGCCTCTGCGGACCGCATCCCATTTCCGCCTGCTTTCGGAGCGCAAAGATAGTGTAAATAATCAGGAATTAAAAATGAAAAATGAAAAATTAAGAATTGCCGATCCGCTCTTTTGAATAGGAAACAGAGGATTTTGAACGGAATCGTCATCCTGCATATCCTCTTTGCCGTTTACCTTTGTGACGAATCACCGAATGGAAAAGATCATGGACAGAACACTTTTGCGGTTATGTATTCTTTTTTTGGCATCCGTGTTTCCGGTGTGCCGGCAGTTTGCGGCGCGACCCGGACAGACACTCTCCGCGATCCGGGTCCTATGGAACGAACCCGGAATTTCCGGAAGCGTCGAGGTCCGCAACGGGGAGCTGCTCCGGTTGCGGGTCATCGGCAGCGGCCGGACACCCGAGGGAAGCGAATTTCGCATTGCGGGGCGGCAGTTCCCGGGAATAGAGCTGCAAATCGCCTCCCCGGATCTGGCGCCCGGACCCGGGCCGACGCTGGTGACGGTCAGGACCTCTCTCCATGCCTTCTCTTTTTTCCTCCGGGACGTGAACTCCTCCTGCCCGATCTATCTGCCCGCATACGGCGTTGCCGTGGTGCCTGCGGAGGACGGCAGGGACTATGCCGGAATCGAACGCGAGATACTTTCCCGCGGACTCTCGACCAAAGCCCGGCGGGCCGACCGGGAGCCCGAAGCCTCTTTCGACCGGGTGGCCGCCCGTACACGGAACATGAGCGTTCCCGTCTGGCTGGGGCTGGGCCGGGATATGCGCATGTTCGAGATCACCGAGGAGTTGCAGGATACGCCCAACGAGGATAAGATTGTCAAACCTACGATGTCTTCGGCGGCTTTCGGCCTGCCGGAGACGGCCGGCCGGCCCTTGTTCTACCGCTATGCCCTGGGACGGGGCGTCGGGGCGCTGAACAACATCCGCCGTTCCTTGGAGGAGGGTGTTTTGCCGATCTATCACGCTGAAATGCGCGACGACGACATCGTTTATCATTCGGTGTCGTTCGCCGCACTCGAAAGTTCGTCTCTCGGACCCGGTGCCGTGCAGGGGACGCATTACATGATCTCGGATGCGTACAGCCCCGGGCGGGTCTTCACCGAGACGCAGCAGAGGCAGTTGGAGGAGGTCCGTGCGCGGACGAAGACGCCCGCCGAGGAGACGGTGCTCTATTGCCGCACCGAGATTCGCAATACGGGGCGTGTTCCCCGGTATGCCTGGGTGAAGGTTCCTTTTCCGGGTGTGGACGCGGCCTACGGATTCGAGCCCGGAACGGGATTTTCGGGCTATTCCGAAGAGCGTGTTTTCTGCATATCCCGCTGGAACGGCCTTCCGATGCCCAACGAAGAACTGGCGGTGCTGCTGCAACCGGGCGACACGGCATTTTTCGAATTCCGGATGCCCCACTCCCCGGTCTCCCGGACCCGGGCGGAGCGGCTCGGCGAAAGGCCGTTCGACGAGGTTTTTGAAAATTGCAAGGCTTATTGGAAGGGGCGGCTCGCCGCGGCCGCGCAGGTCTGCCTGCCGGAGAAGCGGATCGACGAAATGGTGCATGCCGGACTGCTGCACCTCGATCTGAATACGATCGGCGAAGGCCCCGACAAACCGCTGGCCGCAAAAGCCGGAGTCTATTCCCCGATCGGGACGGAGAGTGCGCCGATCATCCAGTTCTATTGCTCGATGGGGTGGACCGATCTGGCGCGCAGGTCGCTCGATTATTTTATGGCTACGCAGCAGGACAACGGCCAAATCATGAACTATTACGGTTACACGATCGAAACGGGGGCCGTGCTGTGGTGTGCGGGTGAATATTTCCGCTACACCCGTGATACGGCGTGGATCGAACGGGTGCGTCCCCGACTGCTGAAAGCCTGCGGATTCCTGACCGAATGGCGGGCGCGCGACGGCAAAGACGGCTCGGGCATGATCAGCGGCAAAGTGGCCGATCCCGAAGACAGTTATCATCAGTTCATGCTCAATGCCTATGGGTATTTGGGGATGAGCCGCATGGCCGAAGTGATGGAGGCGTTGGGAAAGCCCGAAGCGGAGCGCCTGCGTGCCGAGGCCGACGACTGGCGGCGTTCGATACGCAAGGCTGCGCTGGACAGCTGGGCGACCTCGCCGGTCGTACCGCTGGGCGACGGGACCTGGTGCCCGACGCTTCCGCCCTGGACGGAGGCTCCCGGTCCCCGGTTGCTGTATCAGAAACCGGAAAAATTCCGTTCGCACGGGACCTTTACCGTGCCCGATGCGGGACTGAGCCCTGCCTATCTGGTCTTCGGGGAGGTGTTCGGACCCGAGGAGCCGCTTTCCCGAATGCTGATGACCTATATCGGAGAACTGATGTGTCAGGGGAATACGGGGTTCAGCCAGCCCTATTATGGCAGATTGAACTGGTGGTGGCTGCAAACGGGCCGTACCGGGCCGTTTCTCGACGCTTATTACACCGCCGTGTCCGCTCATGCCGACCGGGAGACGTACAGTTTCTGGGAGCATTTTTATCGGCTGAGCTCCCATAAGACGCATGAGGAGGCCGGGTTTCTGATGGAGACCCGCTGGATGCTCTATCAGGAGCGGGGCGATACGCTGAATATCTTCCGGACGATCCCCCGGAGTTGGCTCGAAGCAGGGAACCGGATCGTTTTGAAAGACGTGCGGAGCTATTTCGGTTCCGTGGATGCGGTTGCCGAGGGAATCAGGGAGGGGCGGCTCGAAGCCGTCGTCTCCTGCGCCGGGGAGCGGAAGCCGCGCTGCGTGGCCGTGAGGCTCCCGCATCCCGGGAACCGTCGGCCGTCGAAAGTCTCCGGCGGTCGCTATGTTCCCGAAACGGAAACGGTGGTGATCGACGATTTCGGCGGACAGGCACGGGTCGTTCTCGAATTTGAATAGAATGGTTATGAAATCGAATGTCTTGTTGTGGGCCGTCACGATGGCGGCGTCGGGGCTGTGTCTGCATGTCGCCGGCAGCCCTTCCGGCTCCGGAGAGTCGGAAAAAGCGGCAGCCGGAAATATCCGGGATTATCTTCATGCCGAATTTCCCTGTGCCGTGACGCAGGTCGATGCCGGGCTGGAAAGCATAAGGGTCTGCGGGCGGACGGACGGTGACGGTCCGTTCAGTCTCTGCGAACTGATGCCTTCCGGGGAGATCGGCGATGCCGGGGCGTTCCGGTGCCGGCTCGGGGAGAAGGAACTCGTTTTCGACCGGACTTTCGACCGTTATGCAATGCGGGAGGGCGTGTCGTATGACCGCACATTGTCCCGATGGGTCATCGTCAGGACCGGGGACCCGGAAAACCGGCCGGTGTCGCATGCCCGCTATGCGGATCGGATCGAGCCGCAGCAGCTGACTCAGCCGCTTTCCCCCGCCTCGAAAAAGGGGTTGGGGGATGTGCATGCGGATTCGCTGATGGTCCGCGATCTGGACGCACTCGGCATCACGAGCGCTACGGTCAATATCCGGATCACGACCTTCATGTACTCCCGGCCCGGGCCGCGGCGGATCGAACATGTCTACGGAGGGGAGAAATACTATTTCGATGCGGGATATGTGGGGGCGCTCGATGAAACGTTGGGGGTTTGCCGGGACCGCCGGATCGCGGTGGCGGCGATCATCCTGATCAACAATGCGGCCTCCGCCGCCGATCCCGTGATCGGGCCCTTGCTGCAACATCCCGACTACACGTCCGAAGGGAACTATTCGATGCCCGACATGTCTGCTTTCCGCAGCGTCCGGGCCTATGCGGCGGCCCTCGATTTCTTGGCCGGACGCTATTGCCGGCCGGACGGGCGTTACGGCCGGATACATTATTGGATCATGCACAACGAGGTGGATTCGGGACTGGAATGGACCAACATGGGACCCGGCAAACCCGTGGAGGTTTATATGGATGCCTATGTGAAATCCATGCGTTTATGCCACAGCATTGTGCGGCGCTACGACGCCCATGCCTGGGTGATGGCATCGCATACGCATGCGTGGGCCGTTGCCGACAATCCGAAGACCTATGCCACGCGGGAAATGCTGGAGATTCTGAATGACTATTGCCGGGCCGAAGGGGATTTCAGATGGGGCCTGGCTTTCCATTGCTATCCCCACAGCCTTTACGAACCCAAGACGTGGCTCGATGAAAAGGCGCTGTATACGGACGATACGCCGATCGTCACCTACAAGAATCTGGAGGTGCTCGACCGCTGGATACGGTCGCTGCGAAACTGCTACGAGGGGCGGCTGAAGCGTCCTCTCTGGCTGTCGGAGAACGGAACGAACTCGCCGAGCTATTCCGAACGGGACCAGTGCGAACAGGCGGCGGGGTTTGCGTGGGGATGGAAAAAGATCGCCGCGCTGGACGGAATAGACGCCCATGTGTGGCACAACTGGGCGGACCATGAGAAGGAGTACGGTCTGCTCATCGGTTTGCGCAAGCTCCCCAAAGAGGGGCGGGAGCCGAAAGAGGTCTGGCATGTCTACCGGGCGGCGGGGACTCCGCACGAAGAGGAGGCGTTCCGGAAATACCTGCCGGTGATAGGCATCGGCGACTGGAATATCATTCGTGATGTCCCCGATTCCTGTAATCTTTCGGCGACACGCCGAAGTGCTTTTTGAAAATTACCGAAAAGTGGGTGTAGTTGCTGAACCCCACGTTTTCGGCCACCTCGTAAAGATTCCACGAGCCCTCCTCGATCATCTCTGCGGCCCGCCGCAACCGGTATGCGCGGATGAAATCGGCGGGAGCCATGTTGGTCAGTCCTTTCAGCTTGCGGTAGAAGCTGGTCCGGCTGAAAGCCATTTCGCTTGCGATCTCGTCGATGTTCAGCTCCATGTCGGACAGCGACTTTTCCAGCAGCTCCATCAGCTTGTCCATGAATTTGCGGTCGAATGCGTTCAGTTTTACCGGAGGCTCCTCCCGGCCGGTTTTCGACCGGGCTGAAAAATAGTAGCTGCGCAGCTTGCTCCGGTTGCGGAACTGGTTGCCGATCAGCAGCAGCAGGTATTCGACGTTGAAAGGCTTGCAGACGTAGGCGTCGGCCCCGTGCGTCAGTCCTTCGATCTGTTCGGGCATCGAGGTTTTCGCCGTGAGCAGGATTACGGGGATGTGGCTCAGGTCCGGATGCTGTTTGACCCGGGCGCACAGTTCGTAACCGGACAATCCCGGCATCACTACGTCGCTCAGGATCAGGTCCGGGCTTTCGCTCTGCAAGATTTCCCACGCTCGGGTGCCGTCGGTCGCCTCGATCACGTTGTACTCTTCGCCGAGCATCTGTCTGAAATAGATCATCAGTTCGGTGTTGTCCTCTGCCACCAGAATCGTGTATTCGTGTTTCCCGGCGTCTTGCTGTTCCGATGTCCGGCCGATGTCCGCCGGGATCGGGGATTCGGCGTCGGATTCGGGGATGCCGGCTCCCGCTTTCTCCTCCGGAGAGTAGATGTCGCCGGAAGGAAGGATGAACGAGAATTTCATTCCCGTCGGCTTCCGGAGTTCGGCGATGATTTTTCCGCGGTGCATCTCGACCAGCCGCAGGGTGTAATGGAGTCCGATGCCGCTTCCCGTGTAATCGGGTCTCAGCCCCGCGGGAGATTCGATCTGGCGGTACCGGACGAACAGTTCGCCGAGCTTGTCCTCGGGAACTCCCGGCCCGTTGTCGGATACGGAGATCTCCAGATACCTTTCCTGCGGGGATTCTATTCCGTAGTGTTCGTGGACCTCCAGGATGCTGCGCTCCTCGGCGACGATCTCGATCCGGCCGTTCTCGGGCGTGTATTTCATGGCGTTGGAGAGCAGGTTGTGCATGATTTTCTCGATCTTGTCCGGATCATACCAGATCTCCAGAGGACGGACCTGCGGGGAGAAGACGACGGATATGTTCTTTTCGGCGGCGACGATCCGGTAGCTGTTGACGATGGTTTCCAGTTCGGCCGCAATGTCCGCGCGGACGATTTTCAGCGAGAGCATGCCGTCTTCCATCTTCCTGAAATCCAGCAGCTGATCCATCAGCCGGTGCAGCTGGCTGCAATTCCGGTGGATCGTCGTCAGCAGTTTCCCGGCGCTGCTTTCCGGGTCGATCAGCCGCATGAGCTGCTGGGTCGGGGCGGAGATCAGCGTCAGGGGTGTGCGCAGTTCGTGGGAGATGTTGGTGAAAAAGGTCATTTTCATTTCGTTCACGTCCTGCTCCCGTTTGTGCTCGTTGGCTTCCAGCTCCAGACGCTCCTGCTGGAGCCGGATTTTGATGCGCAGGTTGGTGAAGAACAGGATGGCGGCCGTGAGCAGCAGGATATAGACGGCCCAGGCCCACCAGGTCGCCCACGGAGCGGGCTTCACGGTGATCCTCAGTGTCGCGGGGACGGCGCTTTCCAGTCCGTCGCCGTTGATGGCCTTGACCTGAAAGACATAGTCGCCCGGAGTGAAGTTGGAGTATGAAGCCCGGCGGTACTCCCCGACGAAATTCCATTTTTCGTCGAAGCCTTCGAGCTTGTAGGCATAGGTGAGTTTGCGCGGGGACAGAAAGTCGATTCCCGAATAGTCGATCGTGATGACCGAGTGTTTGTGGGAGAGCGTGATCCGGTCGGTGCAGGAGACAGGCTTTTTCAGTACGGAGCCCTTTTCCGCCGGAACGACGCTTTCGTTTTTGATCTTCAGGTCCTCGATCACCACGGGCGACCGGCGGTCGTTCCGGGTCAGGACCTGGGGGTCGAAAAAGGTCAGTCCGTGATTGCCTGTGAAGAATAGGGTGCCGTCGGAACGGAGCAGGCTCGCCTTTTCGTGGAAAAGGTTGCCTTTCGTGCCGTCGTTCTCGAAGTAGTTGGTGATCGCCATGTCCCGGTCGATCCGGGATATGCCGTAAGCGGTGCTCAGCCAGATGTCGCCCGTACGGTCCTGCCGGATGCAGGTGATGTCGTTGCAGGGAAGTCCGTCCGCCATGCTCAGCGTGCGGTATTCCGAGCCTTTTACATACATGACCCCTTCGTTGTAGCTGCCGAACCAGATTCGCTGCTGGGAGTCTTCGAAAATATCAATGCAATGGCGGCTGATGGCCGAGGTCTCGGGCGACGGCATTTTTACGGGCGAAACGGACATGGTCTGCGAATCGATGGTGTAAACGTCGTTCCCGAATGCGGAAAAGAGCAGCCGGCCGTCGGAAAGCAGGTAGACTTTGGAGATGTTGCCGGAATATATCTTTTCCAACGCTCCGGGGAGGGTGCCGTTTCGGAGCAGGAACAGTCCGCTGGCCAGTCCGAACCAGATATTTCCGGCCCGGTCTTCCGTGATCGTCGCGGACCCGATTCCCCGGTGCGGGATCGTGTGCAGCACGGCGATCTTGCCGTCGCTGTCGTATGTTGCCACCGCGAGCTGTTCCGCGCCGGCGATCCACAGCCGGTGCCGTGAGTCGATGAAGAGCTCTTCGACCAGATTGTTCGTTTTGAATATCGGGGAGTTCGAGGTGTCGTATCTTCTGACCGTGCGGTCCTTGCCGTAAAACCAGAGCCCCCGGTAGCGCGTTCCCACCCACAAGTTCCGGTGTTCGTCCTCGACGATCCGCGTGGAGAAAACATCCTTGAAGGTGCCGTCGATCTCGTGGTCGAGATTGAAAAAACTGTGTTGGGGATTGATCACGGCGAAGCCGTTGTCGAACGACCCGATCCATACGTTGTCCTGCCGATCGACGTAACAGCACAGGGGTTCGCGCGAATGGAGCGGTTCCGTATATTCGGGCGGGTCCTGCTGGAGGGTTTGGCGGAGAGCGTCGTAGAGGAATATTCCGTCGGCCGAGGTCCCGATCAGGTATTTGAGCGGTCGGATCTCCCGGATGAAGTGGATGTAAGCCTTGTTCAGGGCCGGATTCGACGCCAGAATGGCCGGTGTTTCCAGGAAGGAGGCTGTCGCCGGATCGAAAAGGGTAATGCCCGAACCGGTTCCGAGCATGAATATCCCCTGGGGATCGGGACAGATGCAGGTCACGCTTTTGTCGCGGTCGAGCGCAACGGGCGTCCAGACCGCTCCGTTCCGGCAGGCCAGTCCCCTGTGGGTGCCGGCCCACAGGTTCCCCGACTTGTCTTCCACCAGCGTGCTGACCGTAGCGGCCCGGAGGTTTTCGTCGGGAACCATCTCCACGCATCGGTTCTGCGGGTCGATTTTCCCGATGCCCGAGGTGGTGGTGGCCCAGATCGCGCCGTGCGAGTCTTCGGTGATGGAGAGCACGTAACGCGGGCCGGGCATCTTGTAACGCAGGAACCTGTCGTGCGTGAAGTCGTAACGGTTGATTCCCGTGCTGGTGCCGACCCACAGCTGGTGGCGGGAGTCGAGAAAAAGACTATATATCATGTCGTTGTCCAGCGAAAGCGAATCGTTCTTGTCGTGGAAGAAATGCTTGAATTCGTAGCCGTTGTAGCGGTTCAGCCCTCTCGCCGTGGCTATCCACACGTATCCGAGACTGTCCTGGCAGAAGTTCCGGACGCACAGGTGGCTCGGATTGGGCGAGACGGCGCTGCCCGGGCGGGCGGCATAGTCATGCGTCCCTCCCCGGGTATGGCAGGATAAGAAGCTGAACAACAGTATACATAGGGAGGTTCTGATCGACATAAGGTCCGGGTTTTCGTCAAAAGGTCAAGGAAAGATAAGTAATTTTTCAGGACGGAACAACGGGGGTACCGGAAAACGAAATAATTTGAACGAATTTACAAAGTTTATCGGAAACGGATCGACCGGGATATGAAAAAAATTGAACGGGGCGAGACTCTTGTTCTGTTATTTTATTAAATAATTTTGTCATACCTGAAATCAACCTTTAATCCAGCCTATGACAAATTCTTTTTTCTATCGGTATGCCGGATTCCGGCGGTTCATTTTCGAGAATCCAAAAATTGTCAACTAACCCATCATGTTATGCTAAAACTTTTACGTTCCGGAATAACATTCCTGATTCCGGTGTTATTCTCGTTTTTCTGTGTCGGGCCGGTCTTTTCCCAAAACCGGCCGCTGACCGTCAAGGGTGTGGTGCGTGATGCCAACGGTATGGAGATGGCGGGCGTGACGGTTCTGCTCAAAAACTCGTCGGTGGGTACGGTCACCGATTCGGGCGGCGCCTTTACGATTTCGGTCCCCGGCAGGGAGAGCGTGCTCGTCTTCTCTTTCATGGGCTACAAGCCCGAGGAGGTGCCCGTCGGCACCCATCTCGCACTTGAAGTCACGCTGCGGGAGGAGGCTTCGGCCATCGAGGACGTGGTCGTGGTCGGCTACGGTGTGCAGAAGAAGGTCTCGGTGACCGGCTCCGTCTCCTCCGTGAGTGCCAGCGACATCAAGAAGAGCACTTCGGCGAGCCTGTCCAGTGCGTTGGCGGGCCGGATTTCGGGTCTGGCTTCGACCCAATCGACGGGCGGCCAGCCCGGTGCCGATGATGCCGTGCTTTACCTGCGCGGCGCCGGTACGACCAATGTGACCAGTCCGCTGATCCTGATCGACGGTGTGCCCCGTGACAACATTCGCACGATCGATCCCAATGAGGTGGAATCCATTTCGGTGCTGAAAGATGCTTCGGCGACGGCTGTTTTCGGAGTCCGCGGCGCCAACGGCGTCATCCTCATCACCACGCGCCGCGGCCAGGAAGGCAAGGCCAAGCTCTCGATCAACGCGACGCAGAGTTTCGCCACTTTCGCCAAGCGTCCGGAGCGCCTGCACTCGCTGGACTACCTGCGCATGCGCAACGAAGCGCTGACCAACGACGGCAAGGCCGGGATCGACCCCGAGTTGTTCGCCATGTACGAGAACCCGCTCAAAGGGCTCGATCCCAACGACCCGGACTATGCGGCGAAAGCCGCCAACCGGCGCTACCTCTATCCGGACATCGACCAGTACCGCGCGATGTTCAAGCAGTTCGCGCCCCAGACCACGGTCAATGCCAATGTGTCGGGCGGCACGAAGCGGCTCTCCTATTTTGTCAATGTGGGCTACACCTATCAGGGCGGCCACCTGAAAACCGAACCCAAGTCGAAACTGGGTTACGATGCTTCGATGCGTATGAACCGCTGGAGCTTCCGTTCGAATCTCGACTACAAACTGACCGAGTCGCTGAAAGCGTCGCTGAATCTGGGCACCTATATCGAGACGGTCGGTATGCCGAGTTATTCGGTGGCCGGATTCGGCGATCCCCAGACGATGACCGGCGCCATGTTCTGGTACTCTTCGCTGATGCTTCCGCTGTCGCCCGGTCCGCTGACGCTTCCCGATCACGGGGTGGGCATTCCCGGAGGCGGTTTCCTGGGCGCTTATTCCCCGGTGACGGGCGGAACCTATCTTGCCGTTTCGGGCTACGAATATGCCAACGGGTTCGGCTACCACAACCGGGTCAATGCCAACCTGAACTCCACGTTCGCACTGGAATGGGATTTGGGCAGACTCGTGACCAAGGGTCTCGTGCTGCGCGGCATGATCTCTTACGACGCCGTTTCGCAGACATCGACCGAGGGTGTCAAGCGCAGCAAGAACTACGCCCTGCAAGTGGGCAGCGACGGGGAGTCGTTCAACTACATCAACAATTTCACCGACGATATCAACATGATCGTCTACAAGGGCGCCGGTACGTCGTACAAGATCAACATGCAGGCGATCCTCTCCTACAACCGCACGTTCGGCCGCCATACCGTGGGCGCGACGTTCGTGGCCCAGCGCGACCATTGGGAGTCGGGCGGCGGTGAAATGCCTTACAACGTCGTGGGTATCGCGGCGCGCGCCACCTATGATTACGATAACCGCTATTTCGCCGAATTCAACCTCGGTTACAACGGTTCGGAACAATTCTCTCCCGCGAAGCGTTTCGGCGTTTTCCCCGCAGTGTCGGTCGGTTGGGTGGTCAGCAATGAATCGTGGCTGAAGGACAACAATGTTCTGACCAACCTCAAATTGCGCGCCTCCTACGGCAAAGTCGGCAATGACCAGATGAACGCCGCCCGTTTCATGTATCTCGACCAGATCTCCGTAGCAGGCGGCGGCTACCTCCCCAGCCTGGGTCTGGGCCAGCGTATCAATGAAGCGATCGTCGGCAATACCGGCATCACCTGGGAGACAGCCTCGAAATACAACGTCGGTGTCGATGTGGGACTGTTCCGCGATCTCTCGCTTTCGGTGGACCTCTTCCGTGAAGACCGCAACGACATTCTCACGCAGCGCAACACGATTCCTGCGTTCCAGGGCATCACGGCGGCGCAGCTGCCCCGTGTCAACATGGGCGAGGTCGAGAACAAGGGCATCGAGTTCGAGGTGAGCTATAACAAGCAGATCACCAAGGACCTGCATCTGTCGATCAGCGGGAATTTCGGACTGAACCGCAACGAGGTGAAGTTCGCCGATGAAATTCCTCTCGGCGAAGGGTATGCCTACCAGTACCGCAAGACCGGCTATTCGCTCGGTCAGGAGTTCGGATACCTGATCGACCGGTCGAACAACGGCGGGTACTGGACCAAGGAAACGCTCGCTTCGACGGATCTCGTCTATGATTTCGGCACGCCCCGTCCCGGCGACTTCGTCTACCGCGATCTCAACGGCGACGGCCATATCAACGAACGGGACATGGCGCCTGTCGGCAACGGCACCGTGCCGCGCCGCACCTACGGCCTTTCGCTCGGGCTGAGCTGGAAAGGACTCGATTTCAGCGTGTTCTTTCAGGGGCTGGGCGGCTTCCATTCCGTCTACCTGGGCAATATGGTGACCGAAACCGCCCTGGAAGGTTCCTATTTCAACTGGCATCGCCATGCGTGGACCGAGGAGCGCTGGAAGAACGGCGATAAGATCACTTACCCGGCTTTGGGAACGTCGAACAACACCAATCATCAGCGGAACGACTTTTTCATTCAGGACAAGACCTTCCTGCGGCTCAAGAACATGGAGATCGGCTACACGATTCCCGCACACCTGCTGCGCAGGGCCGGCATTACGAATCTCCGCATTTTCCTGAGCGGTCAGAATCTGGTCACCTGGTCGCGGCTGCTGGCCGATCACCTCGATCCGGAGCCTTTGAACCCGATGCACTACCCGCTGACCCGGATGTTCAACATCGGTGTAAACCTTTCTTTCTAACCCGAGGAATACCAAGATTATGAAATTGACGAAATTATATCGTGCAGCGGCGGGCTTGCTCGCTTTGGCGACAGTGAGCGCCTGTGAAAGCGCCCTGGACATGGCTCCCGACGGATATGTCTCCATTCCGCAGATTTTTCAGGACAATGAGCAGACGGGCGCCTGGCTGAACACCTGTTATGAATACATTCCCGAAATGGGCATCAAGTTCCATTACTGGTCGCGCGGTCTGGTGGTTTGGAGCGATGAGGCATGGGACAGCGACGAAGGGGCCGGTCTGATGTCGGGCTTGCTTTATAAGGGGCAGGCTTCGGCCGACAACCACCCGATCGTGAATCTCAGCGCCAATTTCGGCAACGGCGACTACTGGAACCGTTATTGGGCCGCTATCCGCAAGTGCGCCGTCTTCCTGAGCTACATCGACGGCGCCAACGTTACCTCTCAGTCCGACAAGATGCGCTGGAAAGCCGAAGCCCATGTGCTTCGGGCCTATTATTACAGCGAATTGCTGCGCTGGTACGGCACCGGCCTGCCCATCGTCCGCGAGGCTTATGCGCTGGACACCGACTTCGGCAAGGTCGTCAAGCCGAGTTTCTACGAATCGGTGCAGTTCGTGATCGAGGACTGCAATGCGGCGCTGGCGATTTCCCAGCTGCCGTGGCGCATCACGACTGCTGCCGAGGCGGGCCGCATGACCAAGGCCGTGGCCGAAGCGATTCGCGCCCGCATGATTCTCTATGCGGCCAGTCCGCTCTACAACGACGGGCAGGACCATTGGGACGAGGCTTACCGCATAACCAAAGAGGCGGTGACCAATCTCAAAAAGAACGGCTACGCACTTTACGACAAGGTCAACTATCCGGAATTCAAGGAGGCGACCGCTTTTCTGCCCAACGACGGAGCGGCGCTCTACAACGAGTATTTCACCTCGACGATGGAATACACCGCCGATCCGGCCGATCGTGAGACCATTTACCAGAACAAGGCGGATCAGGGGGCGGTCTTCCAGATGGACGGCATCGGCATCAACGGCGACAAGTCGGGGACCAATCCCTCGCAGGAGCTGGTCGATTGTTACGAAACAGTCGATGGCGAGCCGATTCTCGACCTGGCGAATCCTTACGAGGACGAGATGCACCTGACCCCCAACTACAATCCGGAGAACCGCACTTACGATCCGCAGAATCCGTATGAGAACCGTGATCCGCGCTTCTATGCCTCGATCTATTACAACGGTTCGAAACGCCACTGCTACTGGAAGGTCACCGAAGACCCGAAATGTATCGAGAACTATCCGGCCGAACCCGGCACCCGCACGCGCATCATCGCCACCTACCCCGAGGAGCCTTTCACGGGCCTTATGGGGGCCGGCCAGGGGTCGCAGCGGACCCGGACGGGATATTACGAGCGCAAGTTCCTCCATCCTTACGCGGCGCCGACCTATCCGGGCAGTGCCGGGGCGAATTTCAAGATGTTCCGTTTGGGCGAAGCGATTCTCAACTTCGCCGAGGCGGCCGCCGAAGCCGGACATGAGGACGAGGCCATCGCGGCCGTGAACGAGATCCGCAGCCGTGTCGGTATGCCGGGACTCGATGCCGGCCTGAGCGGCGACGAACTGATGCTGCGTATCCGCAACGAACGTCGTGTCGAGCTGGCCATGGAGGGCTTCCGCTATTACGACGTGCGCCGCTGGTCGCTTCCCTCCGGGGACCTTTCGGAGACCGACCGTTACCTGACGGCGGCGCGCGTTACCCGGAACGGGGACGGCACGTATTCCTATGCCCGCCAACTGGTCGGGGAGCGGATGTGCTATCAGAACAAATTCCTGTGGCTGCCCATCCCGCTGAACGAAGCGAATCTCATGACGACGCTGACGGGCGTGAATTGGCAGAATCCCGGATGGTAACGGGCAGTAATCTCTAAAACGAATTAACGATCATGAGACAGATAATCAAGTTTATCGCAATATTCAGCGTTTGCCTGTTCGCAGCCGGCCGGCTGCTTGCCGCAGAGCAGGGAACCATCGTCAAGGGACAGGTAACCGACAAGGACGGCACTCCGCTGGCAGGCGTGACGGTCCGTGCGGACGAATGTCCGGGTGCGGCGTTGACCGATGCCGACGGCTTCTATTCGATCACCGTGCCGGACGGTGCGAAGCAGCTGCTTTTCTACCTGCCGGGCTATCGCTCCGAGCGCATGGCCGTGGCCGACGCACGTGACCGCGTCGCCTTGGGGCTCGCCGAGACCTTCGATCTCGAAGAGACCGTTTACATGGGCCATACGGCCCAGCGCAAGGGCGACATCTCCGGATCGGTGGCTTCGGTCAGCGGGCAGGAGCTCGCCAAGTCGCCCACGAGCAACCTTTCGATGGCCCTGGCGGGGCGGTTGCAGGGGCTGCTTATGCAGGAGACCTACTCCGAGCCGTCGCGGGCCAATACGGGGATGTACGTGCGCGGGATCTCTTCGATCCGCGCCAACCAGCCCATCGTCGTGATCGACGGCATGGTCATCAGCTACAACGTGCTCCAGACTTTCGATTATATCAGCGCCGAAGAGATCGAGTCGGTGACCGTGCTCAAAGATGCGGCGTCGCTGGCGCTGTACGGCATTCAGGGCGCCGACGGCGTGCTGGTCATCACGACCAGGCGCGGCCGTCAGGGCGATTTGAAGATCGGAGTGCGGCTGGATCAGACCTTCCAGCAGATGACGACGAAACCCGCATTCATCAACTCGGCCGAATATGCGTCGCTGCGCAACGAGGCGGCTTTCAACGACGGTTTGGGAGAGAATTACTATTATTCCGATGAACAGATCACGGCATTCCGCACGGGGTCGGACCGCAGCCTCTATCCTGACAATGACTGGCGGGATATGTTCCTGAAGAACGTCAGCAGCATGCAGCGGCTCGGCGTGGACATCTCGGGCGGCAGCGACAAGGTGCTCTATTACACCAATGTCAACCTGATGCACCAGGGCGGTTTCTACAACACCGATCAGGACGAATACAAGTCCAACAGCAACTTCATCTGGGCCAATGTGCGTTCGAATGTGGACCTTAAAGTCAACAAGTTTCTGAGCGCTTCGCTGCGTCTGGCGGGCAATATCAAGCGCGAGCGTACGCCCGGCGGAGGTTTCCTGGCCGACATCTATCCGCTGCTCTACTCCGTTCCGTCGTCGGTCTACGGTCCGACCGTGCCTGCGGTCGATCCGGTGACCGGAGAACCCGTGGAGGGCGGCGGCGGGGTCGTTGTGACGGACAAGATACAGACGACGCCCTACGGACAGATCAACCGTTCGGGATTCGTGCGCCATACGGTCACCAACATATACGCGCAATTTGCCCTGAACGCCGATCTGAGCTTCATTACGCCGGGGTTGAAGGCGGGAGGCTCGTTCGGTTACCGGACCAATTCGGTCAACAGCCTCTCCACGTATCAGTCCTACGAAAAATGGATTCGTTCCGAGGACGGCACCTTCTCGAAATACGGCAACGACATCAACGGCAATCTCACTTATGGTAAGAGCTCGTCGATGTATTATCAGCTCGACTACCGCGGCATGCTGGGTTACGACCGGCAGTTCGGCCGCCACAAGGCGGGAGCCATGGCCTATCTCTTCTATCAGGATCTCTCGACGGAGGATAAGGCTATGCCGGGGCTGCTCCCTTACCGGAAACTGGTCAGCGGGTTCGAGGCGAACTATAATTTCGACGACCGCTATCTGCTCAAATTCGACGTGGGCTACTCCGGATCGGAGCAGTATGCCCGTGCCCGCCGTTTCGTCGCTACGCCGGCCTTCTCGGCTGCATGGGTCGCCTCCAACGAGGCGTTCCTGAAGGACGTTTCGTGGCTGAGCCACCTCAAATTCCGCGTCGCCTGGGGGCAGACTGCCACCGAGCGTTCCGGACTGGGCCGTTATGCCTATCTGGATAACGTGACGCTGGTCGGCGGCGGCACTATCCCCGCCTTCTCCAACACGGTGACCGAGACCCAGGTGGGCAGCCCCGACATCGAACCCGAGATCTCCGAAAAATTCAATTTCGGGGTCGATCTTTCGCTCTTCGACAACCTTTCGCTGTCGTTCGAACTTTTCCGCGACCGGATGGATAACATGGTCATTCCGGGCGCAGCGACGACCCCTTCGTATCAGGGCGTGCCGCTGGGCTACCTGCCGGCGACCAATTCGGGTGAGTTCGAGAGCAAGGGATACGAAGTGAGCCTGCGTTATTCGAAAGCATTCAGAAACGGTTTGAAAATCAATGTCGGCGGTTGGCTGACCTACACCGAGAACAAGGTCATCCGCAGCGGCGAGACCGAGAAAAATGCCGACTATGCCTATCGCAAATGGCAGGAGGGATTCCCCTACGGGCAGGAGTTCGGCTATCTGCTCGACCGCAGCAACGGATCGCCGTTCTACAATACGCCGGAAGAGCTCGCTCAGAGCGGCCTTACCTATGAGTTCGGAACGCCCCGTGTCGGCGACCTGAAATACGTTGACCTGAATAAGGACGGAATCATCAACGAGCGCGACAAGGCGCCGATCGGTACGGGTGCCATCCCGCGTGTCTACTATGCCTTCTTCGCCGAGGCGAAGTACAAGTCGTTCGACCTGAGCCTGCTGTTCCAGGGCGTCGGCAAGTACTCCACGACCTTCAGCGGCGCGGGTATCTACGAATACGATTACGACGGCGTGTTCGGTTCGCTGCACCGCAATGCCTGGACCGAGGAGCGCGCCCGCAGCGGTGCGCGCATCGACTACCCGGCATTATCGACGAAGAAGAATACCAACCACGAGACCAGCGAGTTCTTCCTCTACGACCGCTCCTACCTGCGTTTGAAGAATATCGAGCTGGGCTATACGCTGCCCCGCAAATGGGCCGCTGCCATTTCGGCCGAGAACCTGCGGGTAAGTTTCAGCGTGCAGAACCCGTTCACGTGGGACAATATGAAATCGTCCGACTTCGGCCCCGAGGGTAGTTTCCTCTCCGTTCCGGTCTATCGGTTTTACAGCGTCAAACTTTCTCTGAACTTCTAAACCTACCGAACAGATGAAAAAGATACTGCATTATATTTTGCTCGCCGTGGTTTGCCTGGCTTCGTCCTGCAACGATGTCATGGACCTTCCCTACGACGGACGCACCTCCCTCGATGCGCTTTTTACCGAGCGCCGGGGTGTGAGGGCCTACCTCAATTCGTGCTACGGATATTGTCCGGCGCCCTACATGGACCGTGCGTCGCTGACCGACGAGGCGCAGGATGCCGACGATATACTGGCGGGCTCGCGCTACGCCGCGTGGTACACCGATGCCGTGAGCGCTTCGAACTATGCCTCCTATTCGACCGACGGAAGTCCGTGGGCGGGACTTTATGAGGGCATCCGTCATTGCAACGTTTTTCTCGAACGCGTCAAGGGGGTCGATCCCGCCCTGATTCAGTCCAATGCCGACGAGGTGGGCGGCTGGACGGCCCAGGCCCATGTGCTGCGTGCGCTTTACTACTTGCAGCTCATCAAACGCTATGGCGACGTGCCGCTGCTGAAAAGCACTTACGAACAGAATCACGATTATACGAAAGATGTTCGCGCTCCCTTTTCCGAGGTGGTCGAGTTCATCGTCGAGGATTGCGACGCGGCGCTCGCTTACAGCGAGGCGGCTTTCGGCTGGGGCATTCCCGAAGCGTCGTTCGGGATCATGACCCGCGCCGTTCCCTATGCCATCAAGTCGCAGGCCGTGACCTACGCCGCCAGCCCGTTGTGGTCCGACGGGACGTATGACTGGGAGGATGCCCTCGAAGTCAGCCGCGAGGCGCTCGCCGTGCTGCTGACCCACGATTACAAACTCTTCGACAATGTTCCCTCGCCCGGCATCGCGCAGAATCCCTATGCCCTTTACTTCATCACCAGCTCCGACGACCGCCGTTCGACCGACAAGGAGACCATCCTCCAGGTCGGCGCCCAGATGGAGGTGTGGCGCCAGGCCGGTCTGCCCTCCACGCCCGGCCAGCTCAAAGCGGGTCCGTGCCCTTCGCAGGAGCTGGTCGATTGTTACGAAACAGTCGATGGCGAGCCGGTTCTCGATCTGGCGAATCCTTACGAAGACGACGCGCACCGGCAGCCCAATTACAATCGGGCGAACACGACCTACGATCCGCAGAATCCGTATGAGAACCGCGATCCGCGTTTCTATGCCTCGATCTATTACAACGGGGCGCAGCGCGTGCTGGGCAATACCGGCGACACCCGGGAGTTCCTGATGGAGTTCACCGATCCTCCTCACAACGATGTGACGCTCGCCTATATGCCCGAATGGGAGGGGTACAAGGATATTTGGACGGTTCTTACTTCGGGCCCCGATCCCTATGCCTATTTCAAACCGGTGAACTTCGGCATCGAATGGGACCGCCTGAAGAAAATGACTTTCTCGTTCTATTACCAGACCGATGCCACGACAGACCGTTTCCGCAATATGGGATTCTTCTTCGTGGTGGACGGTGCGATCGACCCGGCCAAACGGCTTGAGCTCGGAGACCTCGCGCCTACGAACGGACAGGTCGTTGAGTTCTCGTTCGACATGACCGAGCACATGAAGAACAATTTCGCCGATTCGTGGGGGCCCGACTCGTACATCCGCTTCGATTTCCTGGAACAGGAGGCTGCCGCATACATGGTGATGGCTTCGGTGAAGATCACGATCGAGTACGAAGAGTCGGAAGTCGAGGTCGATCCCAATGTCTATACCTATGTCGGCGCCGCCGACGGGATTTCGGCGAACAACCGCCGCAGTACCCGCACGGGCTACTACATGCGCAAGTTCAACAACTGGCAGTCGAACGTGAGCAACAATGCCGACGGCGCCATCCGGCTGTTCCGTCTGGCCGAAATCTACCTCAATTTCGCCGAAGCGGCTTATCAGGTCAAAGGTCCCGACGGAACGGTCGATGTGGCCGGGACCCAGGCTTCGGCCCGCGATGCCGTGAATTTCATCCGTGCCCGTGCCGGAATGCCTCCGCTGCCCGCCGGCATGTCGAAGGACGAGTTCGAACTCCGGTACCGCAACGAACGCCGCGTGGAGCTGGCTTTCGAGGAACACCGCTTCTTCGACGTGCGGCGTTGGAAGGTTCTGGACGAGACGGACAAGTGCGTGTCCGGCATGAGGATCACGAAGAAGGATGGCGGTTATGAATACGAACGCATCGGCTTCCCCCGCTCGAATTGGAGGGATAAATACTACGTCTATCCGCTCGATCCGGATGAGGTGAACAAGATGCAGGATTTCACCGGGGCCGACTGGCAGAACCCGGGCTGGTAACGGCTGACTCCCGGCACGGCGGACATCCGCCGCCGTGCCGGATTTCCCGATAAACGACAAAACGCTGAATGAAACGATTATCTTTTACCGCGACTCTCTTATTGACCGCTTTTTCCGCATTCGCCGCCCGGACGGAATTCAAACTGGAAAAGGGCTGGCGATTTACCCGCGAAGATCATGCGGAGGCCGTTCGTCCGGATTTCGACGATTCGGCCTGGCAGCGCGTGACGGTTCCGCACGACTGGGCGATTTACGGGCCTTTCGACATCGGCAACGACCCTCAGTTCGTGGCCATCGAGCAGGACGGCGAGACCGTTCCGTCGCTCAAAGCCGGACGTACCGGGGGACTGCCCGTCGTCGGGCCCGGTTGGTACAGGATTCGTTTCGACGTGCCGGATTTTGCCGCCGGGAAACGGGCCGATATTCTTTTCGACGGAGCCATGAGCAATGCCCGGGTCTATCTCAACGGAGAGGAGATCGGTTACTGGCCCTATGGCTACGGCAGTTTCCAGCTGGATGCGACCCGGCTGCTGAAGCCGGAGGGCAACGTGCTGGCCGTGCGGTTGGAGAACTATCCCGAATCCTCCCGGTGGTATCCGGGGGCCGGATTGTACCGGAACGTGCATGTGATCGTTTCGGATGAAATTCGTATCCCGCTGTGGGGCATTCGTCTCACGACGCCCGAGATCCGTTCGGGCCATGCGAAGGTGCGGTTGCAGGCGGATGTCGAATCGCCGGCGGGGGTTGATTCACGGCTGGTGTTGAAAACGCTTCTTCGGGATGCCGGAGGACGGGTCGTTGCGAAGGCTGAAACGACGCTTGCTGAATACGACGCCGGGACCTTCTGTCAGGATTTGGTGATTGATTCCCCGCGGCTTTGGTCGCCCGATACGCCCGACCTGTATGAAGCGGAGCTCCGGCTATATGCCGACGGGGAGCTTCGGGATACCCGTTCGGTGCCGTTCGGTGTCCGGGAGCTGAAAATCGTTCCCGACCGGGGGATGTTCCTCAACGGCGAACCGATCAAGTTCAGGGGTGTTTGCCTGCATCACGATCTCGGGCCGCTGGGCGCGGCGGTCAACGTCAGTGCGCTGCGCCGGCAGTTGTCGATCCTCAAGGAGATGGGGGCCAATGCCGTCCGCACGGCGCATAATATCCCCGCTCCGGAGTTGGTCGAACTGTGCGACCGGATGGGGCTGATGGTGATGGTGGAGACCTTCGACGAGTGGCGCACCCCCAAGATGAAGAACGGTTATCACCTCTATTTCGACGAATGGGCCGAGCGCGATCTGGTCAATACGGTCCGGCGTTTCCGCAATCATCCGTCGGTGGTGATGTGGTGCATCGGCAACGAGGTTCCCGACCAAAGCAGTTACGAAGGGGCGAAGATCGCCCGGTGGTTGCAGGATATCTGTCATCGGGAGGACCCGACGCGCCTCGTTACCATGGGGATCGACCGGGTGCAGGATGCTATCGACACCCATTTCGCGGCCGTCATGGACGTGGTGGGCTTCAACTACCGCACCCATCTCTATACGAAGGCGTATCACGAGCTGCCCCAGCAGATTATGATGGGGTCCGAGACCGCTTCCACGTTCAGTTCGCGGGGGACCTATCATTTCCCGGTGGAACGCACCGTGAACAAGGTCCGTCCGGATAACCAGTCGTCGGGCTACGACCTGGACTGCGGCAGTTGGTCCAATTTGCCCGAAGACGATTTCGTGCTGCACGACGATTACGACTGGTGTATCGGCGAGTTCGTATGGACCGGATTCGATTATCTGGGGGAGCCCACGCCTTACCATGAGATCTGGCCCAACCACAGTTCGCTGTTCGGGATCGTGGATCTGGCCGGGCTGCCCAAAGACCGCTATTACCTCTATCGGAGCCATTGGCGGCCCGAGGAGGAGACCTTGCATGTCCTGCCGCATTGGACCTGGCCCGGTCGTGAAGGCGAGGTGACCCCTGTGTTCGTCTATACGAACTACCCCTCTGCCGAGCTGTTCGTGAACGGCAGGAGCCAGGGCCGCATTGCCAAAGATACGACGATGACACAGGCCGCGACCGACAGCGAAGAGGCCGCCCGGGGACTTTGGCGCCAGCGCCGTTACCGTCTGATGTGGATGGATGTGAAATATGAACCCGGGACGTTGAGGGTGGTGGCTTACGACCGGAACGGCCGGCCGGCTGCCGAGACCGAGGTGCATACGGCGGGCGAACCCTGCCGGCTGGAGCTTTCGGCCGACAGGCAGACCCTTTGTGCCGACGGCAAGGACCTTTCGTTTGTCACGGTGCGGGTCGTGGACAGAGCGGGCAACCTCTGCCCGGACGCCGCTCCGGAGGTCTCGTTCCGCGTCACCGGGGCCGGAGGGTTCCGGGCGGCCGCGAACGGGGACCCGACCTGTCTGGAACCGTTCCACCATCCGCGGATGAAGGCTTTCAAGGGACAGCTCGTGGCGATTGTCCGATCGGGGGAGAGACCCGGGAAGATCGGATTCGAGGCTTCGGCGGAGGGACTGCGCAAGGCGCGGTTGGAAATTTCCGTGAAATAATCCTTCGGGCGGTGGTGCGCATTCCGGATAATGTCGTTAATTTTGATAGCCCTTCGGGGGCGATCTGACCTGCAAATGTAATATTGTTATGAAGCGAATCTCATTGTTGCTGCTGGCTGTGGCGGCCTTTTCGGTTTCATGCCGCGAAGCGGCCTGCGACACCCCTTCGATGGCCCGGATGCGGGAATCATTCCGGAACGTGCCCGATGAAACGCCGCTGGCGGTATACTGGTACTGGGTGTCGGACAACATCTCCGAAGAGGGGGCGGTCAGGGATCTCGAATCCATGAAGGAGGCGGGTATCAACCGCGCCTTCATCGGCAACATCGGCATCGGCGACCAACCCTACGGGGAGCATCCGCTCTTTTCGCCGGAGTGGTGGCGCGTGATGCATGCCGCGCTGAAACGGGCCGGGGAACTCGGTATCGAGATCGGTATCTTCAACAGTCCGGGATGGAGCCAGTCGGGCGGTCCGTGGGTCGGGCCGCAGCAGAGCATGCGTTATCTGGCGTCGGCGCGGACCGTCGTCGAAGGTCCGGCGCTGTTCGAGGGCCCGCTTCCGGAGGCGGGCGCCGACGCGGAGGATGTCCGGGTCATCGCCTACCCGCTCCCCGAGGCTGCCGAGAGCGATACGAAACGGGTCGTGAAGGTCGATGGCAGGGAAATGCGCCTGGACTGGAGCGTGTCGGGGACGCAGCCGATGCGCAGCCTTACGATCCGGGTGGACCGGCCTGTCCTGACATCGGCCGAATTGTACTGCCGGGAGGATGGGGGATGGAAGTTGCTGAAACGCTTCTCCATCGACCGGAGCAATTTGCAGATGAACGTGGGATTCGATCCTCTGGCGCCGGTTGTGATCTCCCTGCCCGAAACGCTTTCGGCGAATTACCGGCTGGTCATTCCGGCTCCGGGCGGTTTTGCCGCCGAGGCTACGCTCTCCTCGCTGCCGCAGGTGGAGCGGTTCCCGGAAAAGACGCTTGCGAAGATGTTTCAGACGCCGCTTCCCATGTGGCACGATTATCTTTGGGAACAGCAGCCCGCCGTGCAGGCGTCGCTGCCGGTCGATCCGGCCGCGGTGACGGACATTACCGCGCATTTTGACGGCGGGACGCTGCGTTGGGAGGTCCCTGCCGGAAAATGGCAGGTGGAGCGGCTGGCCATGCGCTCCACGACCGTGACGAACGGCCCGGCCAGTCCCGAAGGGCTGGGCCTCGAAATCGACAAAATGAGCCGGAAGCATGTGGCGAGCCATTTCGACGCCTTCATCGGGGAGATACTGCGCCGTATTCCGCCGGAGGACCGCCGGACATTCAAGGTGGTCGTGCAGGACAGCTACGAGACCGGAGGACAGAACTGGACCGACGATATGGCGGAGCGTTTCGAGGAGATCTACGGTTACGACCCCGTTCCTTACCTG
The DNA here is from genome assembly GCF_025145645.1 of Alistipes senegalensis JC50. NCBI lineage: Bacteria > Pseudomonadati > Bacteroidota > Bacteroidia > Bacteroidales > Rikenellaceae > Alistipes > Alistipes senegalensis. The sequence goes on from NZ_CP102252.1 coordinate 1,833,693, forward strand.
CCGGTGCTGCACGGGACGGTCGTAGGAAGTCAGGACATTTCCGATCGGTTTCTGTGGGACCTTCGGCGGCTTATCGCCGACCGGGTTTCCTACGATTACGTGGGCGGACTGCGGGAGGAGTGTCATAAACACGGACTGACGACCTGGCTGGAGAATTACGGCCATTGGGGATTCCCGGGCGAATTTTTGCAATACGGCGGGCAGTCCGACGAGGTGGCCGGGGAGTTTTGGAGCGAGGGCTCGCTGGGCGACATCGAGAACCGTGCGGCCTCGTCCTGCGCGCACATTTACGGAAAACGCCGTGTCTGGGCCGAATCGTTCACCGCGGGATTGCAGGGTTTCAGCCGCTATCCTTACCGGATGAAACAGCGCGGCGACCGTTTCTTCACCGAAGGTATCAACAGTACGCTGCTGCATGTCTACATCCATCAGCCCTACGAGGACCGCTTCCCGGGCATGAGTTCCTGGTTCGGCAACGAATTCAACCGGAAGAACACCTGGTTCGGCCAGCTGGATGCCTTCACCGACTATCTCAAACGGTGCGGCTATCTGTTGCAGCAGGGCCGTTACGTGGCCGATGCGGCCTATTTTATCGGGGAGGATGCGCCGAAGATGACGGGTGTGTGCGATCCGGCGCTTCCGAACGGTTATTCGTTCGATTATATCAATGCCGAGGTGCTGTTGAAACATGCGAAGGTGCGTGACGGACGGCTCGTGCTGGACGGCGGGATGGAGTACCGCGTGCTGGTGTTGCCGAAACTCCGGACCATGCGTCCCGAACTGCTCGATGCGATCGAACGGATGGTCCGTGCCGGTCTGACCGTGCTCGGTCCGGCGCCGGATCGGTCGCCCGGTCTGGCCGGATACCCCGGGGCGGATGAACGGGTGAAAGAGACGGCGGAACGGATGTGGCATTCCGGGACCGCTGCGAAATATGCCGTTTACGGCAAAGGGCGTGTCTTCAACGACGGCTGTTCGCTGGAAGAGGTGTTCGCATCCCTTTCGATGCGGCCCGACTGCCGCATCGAGGGGCAGAATACGGATGTCAGATTCATCCACCGGACGACGGAGCAGGGCGACATCTATTTTCTGTCGAACCAGCAGGAGCGGAAAGTCGTATTCGAAGCCGCTTTCCGGACGGAGGACGGTGTGCCGGAGCTGTGGGATGCCCTGACCGGTGTGGTTCGCCGGCTGCCCGGGTTCTCGCGGCAGGACGGAGTTACGACCGTTCCGCTGGAACTCGATCCTTACGGCAGTGCGTTCATCGTCTTCGACCGGACGAAAGAGGCCCGGCAGTCATCCGCGGAGAATTTCCCCGAAGCGACCGTGCTGGCCCGGGTCGAGGGGCCGTGGAAAGTGACTTTCGAGGGGCTGGAGGCCCCCGAAGCCCCGGTCGTGCTCGATACGCTCTGCGACTGGACCGTGTCGGACGATCCCCGTATCCGCTATTTCTCGGGAACGGCCCGTTACGAGACCGCTTTCGAGGTCGAAAATACGGGTTCCGGGTCTGTCTGCGTCGATCTGGGCAAGGTGATGGTCATGGGCCGGGTCTTCCTGAACGGAGTTTGTGCCGGGGGAACGTGGACGCCTCCTTACCGGGTCGATGTCTCCGGCCTGATCCGGGAGGGCCGGAACGTTCTGGAAGTCGAGGTTGCGAACAACTGGATGAACCGGTTGATCGGCGATCAGCGGCTGCCGCCCGAACAACGCAAGACCTGGACGCCCGTCAACCCGTGGACCGCATCTTCGGAGTTGCAGTCTTCCGGACTGCTCGGCCCTGTGGTTGTCGGGAAATTCGATTATGAGATCGTAAAATAGATAGAATGACAAACCGTATGATTATGACACTCAGAAAAATCTTTTGCATGCTCAGCTGCATGCTGACTGTCTCCGCATGCGGCGGAGAGACACCGGTGCCGGGCCCGAACGAAGGGAACCAGGGCGGTAACGAGGGCGGCGGAGAGAGTTCCGGTCCGGCCTACTATATCAGTTATTCACGCGGGTCGGATTCGAATCCGGGGACCTCTCCCGATGCTCCCTGGAAAACCCTGGACCGGATCAATCGGGGGACATTCGAACCGGGCGACCGCATTCTGCTCAAATCGGGCGATACCTGGAACAGCGTGACGGTGATCGATTCCAAGTTCACGGGAACGGCCGAAAAGCCGATCGTCATCTCTTCGTACGGCGACGGGGCGAAACCGCGTCTGACGGCGCCGACGGCGCCCGCCGGGAGCAGCATTCTGACGATTAACAATTCGGATCATCTCGTAGTCGAGAATCTGGAGGTCTCCAACGGCACGGGATACGGCCTCGTCATGGGTATCAATGACGGCGGGACGCACGGCGATATCGTGATGAGGAACATCCATACGGCCGACATGCCCTATGTCGGCATCTGGTTCAATGCGGAACACAACCGCAATGTCGAGATCGTCTCCTGCACCTCGGAGCACACCATGCACCTGTTTGCCGTCTCGGGCGGAACGAATATCGATGTGACCGATTGTAAGGCGGAGAATTGCCATTACGGAGGCTATTCGATCATCGGTGTCAAAGGCGGCACCATGAAGAACTGCAAATCCCTCTACGGCGGTCAGGAACCGGCTCCGCAGGGAACTTGCGGCCTCTTCCTCGGCATCGTCGATGGCTACGAGGTCGTCGATTCGGAGTTCGCCTATCAGCAGCGGCTCGGAACGGACCCCGACGGGGAGGGCATCGATTTCGAGCGGAACAACCGCAATGTCGTCATCCGGAACTGCCATATGCACGACAATGCCGGATGCGCCATCATGTTTTTCGAAAGCGGAGGCGGTTCGGAGCAGGCGAACGACCATTGTACGATCGAGAACTGCCGTTTCGAGAACAATCACCGCAACGCCCGTTCGCCCCGCGGGTTCGAGATTCATTTCAGCCATCTCGACGACAACAACTACGGCGTCATCCGCAACAATACGTTCGATCTTCCCGAAGGGGTGATGTTCGTTTCCACGGCCGATCCTTCGGTGACCATCGAGGGCAACAAACTGGCCGACGGAACGCCGCTCGTCATTGCTCCCGCCTACACCGGTTCGCCGGCGGTGGCGAACGGGGGATTCGAGTCGCCGGCCCTCGAATACGGCAAATACGAGCACCGTCCCATGGGCGGCGTGTGGACCTTCCGCGGAAATTCGGGCGTTGCGCGATACGGGAGCGACTTCAACCCTCCCCCCGGCCCCGGAGGGTTCGCAGGTGCTTTTCCTGCAAGGGGCGAGCGATGTGACGCAGTGGGTTTCGCTGGCTGCCGGGAGCTATAAACTGACCTGCAAAGCCTCTTACCGGGAGAATTCGGGGTTGGGGCAGAGCATGGCGTTTTACGTCGATGGCAGGCAGGTGAGCGATATGTTCTCTCCGGCCGATGCCACGGCTTACACCGCTTATGAGAGCAACCCCTTTACGGTCGAAGAGGGCGTCCGGATGATCGAGATCCGAAGTTTCAGCGAAGAGGACAAAACCGTTTTCGTGGATGACATCGCTCTTGTTCCGGTTCAATGACGAAGGTTGAGGTGATGAAAGGATTGAAGCGTATCGTACTGCTGGGGTTGTGTATGGCAGGATGTTCGCATCCGGGAGCGGACGGCGGAGACCGTGAGATGGACCGGTTCGTCGATAGCCTGCTTTCCGAGATGACGTTGGAGGAAAAGATCGGGCAGCTGAACCTGGTGCCCGTGGACGGCTCTGCCATGACCGGCCCGGTGACGGAGTCGGCCACGGGCGACCGCATCGCCAAGGGGGAGATCGGCGCATTGCTGAACGTGATGTCGCCGGCGAAGATGCTCGAACTCCAACAGGCCGCGGTGACGGAAAGCCGTTTGGGAATACCCCTGCTGTTCGGTATGGACGTGATACACGGGTACAACACCGTTTTTCCGATACCGTTGGGACTGTCCGCCACGTGGAATCCGGAGTCGATCGAACGGTCGGCCCGAATATCGGCTGTCGAGGCGAGCGCCCAGGGCGTGAACTGGACTTTCAGCCCGATGGTGGACATCTCGTTCGACCCGCGCTGGGGACGTGTCGCAGAGGGTTCCGGCGAGGACCCTTATCTGGCCTCGCTGATCGCTGCGGCCTATGTGAGGGGCTATCAGGGCGATCTTTCCCGGAACGACCAGATTCTGGCCTGCGTCAAGCATTTCGCTTTGTACGGAGCTCCGGAGGGAGGCCGGGATTACAACTCGGTGGACATGAGCCGCCAACGCATGTATACGGACTATTTTCCGCCTTACAGGAGTGCCGTCGAGGCTGGCGCCGGCAGCGTGATGGCGGCCTTCAACGACGTGGAGGGAGTGCCTGCGGCCGCGAACGAATGGCTGCTGGGCGATGTGCTGCGGCGGGACTGGGGTTTCGATGGATTCGTCGTTTCGGACTGGGATGCCGTGCGGGAGATGACCGTGCACGGTATCGGGGATCTGCAAGAGGTTTCGGCCCGCGGCCTCAGGGCCGGGTTGGATATGGACATGGCCAGCCAGGGGCTATGGGGCACGCTGAAAGCCTCGCTCGATGCGGGCGAAGTCCGGATGGAGGAGGTCGATCGGGCGTGCCGCCGGATACTCCGGGCGAAATACAGACTGGGGCTTTTCGGCGACCCCTATAAATACCATGATACGACGCGGGTCTGGTCGGATGTGTTCACGCCGGAGCATCGCGCCGAGGCTCGCCGGATCGCGGCCGAGAGTTTCGTGCTGCTGAAAAACAAGGACCGGTTGCTGCCGCTCGCTCCCGGAGGAACCGTCGCCGTGATCGGTCCGTTGGCCGACAATAAGCCCAATATGTTGGGAACCTGGACGATGGGAGCCGATCTGTATTCCGCGGTTTCCGTGCTGGAAGGGCTGCGGACCGTCGTCGGCGACCGGGTCGAACTGCTCTATGCCAAGGGCAGCAACCTGACCTACGACAAGGAGATGGAAGACCGGGTAACGCAGAATTGGGGCGTGCCCTATAAGCATTTCGACCGTGACGGCCGTTCGGCCGCACAGCTCGAAGCAGAGGCGCTTGCCGTCGCCCGGCGGGCCGACGTGATCGTGGCGGTCATGGGTGAAGCGGCCGAGCTGGCGGGCGAGGGGGCTTCACGCGCCTGTCTGGATATTCCGGACGCCCAGAAGGCGTTGCTGAAGAAACTGACACGGATCGGAAAGCCGGTCGTGCTGGTCCTTTTCGCGGGGCGTCCGATGACTCTCGTGTGGGAGGATGCGAATGTGGATGCGATCCTGAACGTCTGGTTCCCGGGAACCGAGGCCGGATTGGCCGTGGCCGACGTGCTGTTCGGCAATGCGGAGCCCGGCGGACGGCTGACGATGACCTTCCCCCGCACGGTCGGGCAGGTTCCCCTGCGGTACAGTTGCAAATCGACGGGGCGTCCGGCTGATGAGGCCGGGACGATCCGCGCCTATGTCACCGGTTATATCGACGAAACCGTGCTGCCGCTCTATCCGTTCGGATACGGGCTGAGCTATACCGATTTCCGCTACGGGGAGCTGGAGCTGGACCGGACGCAGATGGCGCCCGGGGAGAGCATCACGGCGAGTATCCGGGTGACCAATACGGGAGAGCGTCCGGGCAGCGAGGTCGTGCAGCTTTATATCCGTGATCGGATGGCGTCGGTCACCCGGCCGGTCAAAGAGCTGAAAGGGTTCCGGAAAATACGGCTGGAACCCGGAGAGACGCAGCGGGTCGATTTTACGATCGACGCGGAGATGCTCAAATTCCATACCCCCGATTTGCGGTATGTTTACGAACCGGGAGAGTTCGAGGTAATGGCCGGACCGAATAGCGCCCGGCTGAGTAAATCCGTATTTAACGCATTGTAAAAGGACTGAAAATGAGACGTTCCGTGAAAATCCGGGCTCTTTTTTGCCTGTTCGCGCTCCTGCCGCTGCAAAACTCCGGCGCTTCGCTCCGGGAGTGTCCCGGCGCCCGTTGGATCAGCACGGCGGAGGAGGGGGCGGATTGTCCGAACAGCTGGATCGCGTTCCGGCGCGATGTGGAGCTGAAGGCGTTGCCTGCGGTCGCGCCGGTGTGCATTGCGGCCGATACGAAATACTGGCTGTGGATCAACGGCGAGTGCGTCGTTTTCGAAGGGGGACTGAAACGGGGCCCGACGCCCGGCAGTACGTATTACGACCGGGTGGACATCGCCCCTTTCCTGCGCAAGGGGACGAACCGGATCGCGGTATTGCTGTGGCATTTCGGGAAAGACGGCTTCTCCCATAAGGACAGCGGTCGCGCCGGTCTGTTGTTTTCGGCGACGGGAAAGCGTTTTTCCCTGCGAAGCGACTCTCTGTGGCTTTGCCGTATCCATCCGGCTTTCGGGGATACGGGCGATCCCCGTCCGAACTTCCGGCTGGCCGAGTCGAATATCCGTTTCGATGCGCGGAGGGATATCGGGCCGTGGCAGACGGCGGCTCTGTCCGATCTCGAAGGATTCCGGAATGCCCGGGAGATCGGCTGCCGGGGCGACGCTCCCTGGGGCGGACTGGTCGAACGCCCGATTCCGCAATGGAAGGATTTCGGGGTGCGGGAGGCCCGTTTCGAACGGTTTTCCGCCGGAAAGACGGACAGCGTGATCGTACGGCTGCCCTACAACATGCAGATGACCCCGGTGATCACGCTCGACGATCCGCAAGGCGGAAGTCCGGTCGGCATCTCGACCGACCACTCCTTTGCCGGCGGAACGTCCAACATCCGGGCCGAGTATGTCACGCGGCGGGGCGTTCAGCAATATGAATCCCTCGGGTGGATGAACGGGCAGGAATTGCGGCTGACCCTGCCGAAGCATGTGGCGCTGACGCGGGTCGCCTATCGGGAAACCGGCTATGATACCGAGCCGCAGGGCAGCTTCCGCTGCGATGACGATTTCTACAACCGGTTCTGGCAAAAGGCCCTGCGCACGCTCTATGTCAATATGCGCGACAACTATTTCGACTGTCCCGACCGGGAGCGCGCGCAATGGTGGGGCGATGTCGTCGTGCTGATGGGAGAGAGTTTCTACGCTTATTCGATATCGGCGTATGCCCTGATGCGCAAGGCGATCCTGGAGCTGGCGGGGTGGCAGAAGCCCGGAGGAGAGTTGTTCTCTCCGATTCCGGCGGGTAATTACGATTCGGAACTCCCGGGTCAGATGCTGGCGGCCGTGGGTCGTTACGGTTTTTGGAACTATTACATGAATACCGGGGATCTGGAGACGATCCGGAGGGTTTACCCGGCCGTGAAACGCTACCTCTCGCTTTGGAAGACGGACGACACGGGGCTGACGGCTTTCCGGAAAGGGGGCTGGACCTGGGGCGACTGGGGCAATAACCGCGACATCCGGCTGATTTTCGCCGGATGGCATTGCCTGGCCCTGGAGGGGGCTGCCGATATGGCGCTTGCGCTGGGCCTGCCGGAAGATGCCGCGGATTACCGTGCGCTCATGGTTCGGGTGAAGGAGGGTTTCCTCCGCTGCTGGGACGGGAATGCCTTCCGGCATCCCGAGTATCACGGCTCCACGGACGACCGGGTTCAGGCTCTTGCCGTGCTGTCCGGCATTGCGGATGAGTCTTATTACGGAAAACTGTCCGAAATTTTCCGGACGCAGTTCCATGCCAGCCCCTATATGGAGAAATATGTCATGGAGGCGCTGTTTCGGATGGGATGCGGACGTTATGCGATGGAGCGTACCGCGCGGCGTTTTGCCGATATGGTCGATGATCCCGGCAGCACGACGCTTTTCGAAGGATGGGGCATCGGCGAAAAGGGCTACGGAGGCGGTACGACGAACCATGCCTGGAGCGGCGGGGCGCTGACCGTCATCGCCGGACAGCTTTGCGGCATCCGGCCGTTGGAACCGGGCTATTCCGTATTCGGCGTGGAACCGGACCCGGCTTCCTTTCGGGATGTTTCGATCCGGGTGCCGACCGTCAGGGGCATTGTCGGAGAGGAGCTTCGGATCGAAGGGGCGCGGCTCTCGCTGCGTGTGATCGTTCCGGAGGGCACGACGGCCGTCGTCACGCTGCCGCAGGGAGCTGCCGGGCCGCGAGTGGACGGACGATCTCCGTCGGCCGGTCAGCTGCGCGTCGCGGAGAGATACCGGAAACCGGCACGTATCCAGCTGAGCCTGACTTCCGGGGATTATCGAATCGAATCGGAGTTCGATCCGGCGCCGGATGGTCTGCCGGTGTCCGGATCTTGAAATAAAACAATTTGGTGAGATGGCTTTTTTGCGAATGTTTCCGGCCTTTCTGCTGAAAGCGGCCTGCTGTTGTTTGCCGCTGGTCTGTGCATGTCCCGTTCGGGCCCAGATACGGCTTGAGGGGTACCGGCAGTCGGAGATCGACCCCCGGCTCTTTTCGGGGCGGTGGTCGGCCTGGTGGATCTCGGCACCCGGCGTGGAGGACGGCACCTACGGCGTTTGTCATTTCCGGAAAGAATTCCGGCTGCCCGAGGCACCCCGGAGATTTGTCGTGCACGTTTCGGCCGACAGCCGTTATCGGCTCTACGTCAACGGGATTCCGGTCTCGACGGGGCCTGCCTGCGGCGATGTGCTGAACTGGAACTTCGAAACGGTCGATCTGGCGCCCTGTCTGACCGCCGGGCGGAACGTGGTTGCCGCCGTCGTGTGGAATTTCGCCGACAAACGGCCGCTCGCCCAGATCAGTTTCGGAAAAACGGCGTTCTTGCTGCAAGGCGATACTCCGCGCGAGGAGGTCGTCAACACCGATGCGTCATGGAGCGCCCTGCGCAATGACGCCTATTCGCCGAACGAACGCCCCGTGTTCGGGTATTATGCGGCCGGGGCCTGCGAACGGGTCGTGGTGGCGGAATATCCCTGGGGATGGGAGCGTCCCGACTATGACGCGTCGCATTGGCGTCCGGCGGTCGCGCGGATTGCCGCGGCCATGAAAGGGGCGGCCGATTATCCGGGCTGGCAACTCGTTCCGAGCCCGGTTCCGCCGATGGAAACCGATACGGTCCGCATCCCCTGCGTCCGGCAGTTCGAAAACGTCTCGATTCCCGGGCGATTCCCGGCGGAACGCGCACCCGTTACCGTCCCCGCCCGCACCGAGGCTGAAATGTTGCTGGACAACCGGGTGCTGACAACCGGCTATCCGCTTCTCCATTACAGCGGCGGATGCGGTGCGGAAATTTCGCTGGGTTATGCCGAGGCGTTGTACGAAGACCCGGTGCGCGGGATAAAAGGGAACCGGGACCGGACGGAGGGCAAACATTTCGTCGGTTATGAAGATGTGATCGTAGCCGATGGCGCTTCCGGGCGGATGTTCTCGCCGCTTTGGTGGCGGACGTGGCGCTATCTTCGAATCCGTGTCCGGACCTCGGACGAACCGCTGACGATCGACGACATCCGGGCCGTGACCTCGATGTACCCGCTGCGGCGGGAGAGCGAATTCCGGGCGGAGGAGGACCCCGTACTGCACGAGATCCTCGAAACGGGCTGGCGGACGGCCCGGCTGTGCGCCCACGAGAGTTACATGGACTGCCCCTATTACGAACAGCTGCAATATTTCGGCGATGCGCGCATTCAGGCCATGATCACGATGTTCAATACGCGGGACGACCGGCTGGTTCGCTGTGCGTTGGAGCAGGGACGGCGCTCGCTTGTCCCCGACGGCATCACCATGAGCCGTTATCCCTCTTCGCTGCATCAGTTCATCCCGTCGTTTTCGCTGTGGTGGATTGTCATGGGACACGATTATTGGATGTACCGGGGCGGCGAGGAGTATTTGCGGACGCTGTTGCCTGCCTGGAGGAGCATTCTTTCATGGTTCGAACAATACCTGCGTCCCGATCTCAGCCTGAGGCGCATCCCCTATTGGTTCTTCGCCGATTGGAGCGGAACCCCGCTGGGCGAACCGCGGCGGGAAGAGGAGGGCGATTCTGCATTTCAGGACCTGCTGTATGTCTACGCCTTGCGTGCGGCATCGCGGATGGAAGCGGCATTCGGATCGCCCGCCGCCGCGGAAAAGTATTCCGGACTGGCGGACGCCATTTCGGACACGATGCGCCCGAAATACTGGGACGCCCGTAAAGGGATGTTCGCCGATACGTTCTCCCGGAGCGATTTTTCCCAGCATGTCAACGTGCTGGCGATCCTTTGCGGGGTCGTGGAGGGGGAGGAAGCCTCGGCGCTGCTGCACCGGATAACGGACGACCGGACGGTGATGCCGTGCAGCGTCTTTTTCCGCTATTATCTCCAGCAGGCGATGAAGTTGACCGGGAACGGCGCCATGCTGTTCGACGGACTGCGGATCTGGCGGGACCAGCTCGCATTGGGGCTGACCACCTGGGTCGAACAGCCCGAGCCCTCGCGTTCGGACTGCCATGCGTGGAGCGCCAGTCCGAACATCGAATTTTACCGGATCATTCTGGGTATAGATTCCGATGCCCCGGGATTCCGGCGGGTGAGGATCGAACCCTCTCTGGGCGATTTGAGGCGGGTTTCGGGAGCTGTTCCGCATCCGGCCGGGAAGATCGGCGTCGATTACGAGGCCGATGGCCGCGGCGGTCTCCGGGCCCGGATCGACCTGCCGGAGGGAGTTGCCGGGACATTTGTCTGGAGGGGAAAGGAGTATTCGTTGAAAGAGGGCCGGCAGGTGATGACGGTCCGGTGACGGTTTGATCGACGATTCGGAAATGAAAGGTTGTCTGAGATTTGTGCTCGCTGCGGTTTTCGCGTTTACGGCCCGGACCGGATTTGCCCGGGAGACACGGCCGTATGAATTGAGGTGCTGTCGGATGGAGAATCCGGCGGCTGTTGACAGACCCGTGCTGAGCTGGAAGACGCTCTCCGGAAAAGAGGGCTTCGTGCAGACGGCCTATCGGGTGGAAGTGGCTTCCTCCGGGGAAAAACTCGCCGGGAAGGCCGATGTCTGGTGCAGCGGCGACGTTCCGTCGGATGCCCAGTTCGGCATCGGGGTTCCGGTCGGCGGAATGACTCCCGGAACCGAATATTTCTGGCGGGTCCGTGTCCGGGACCAGAATGGTCGATGGAGCCGTTGGAGCGAACCGGCGCGTTTCCGGCTGGGACCTGCCGCCGCCGGATGGAACGCCGAGTGGATCACGGCCGATTGGGACGTGTGCGCTGCCGCTCCGTTTTTCCGGAAGGAGTTCCGGATTTCCGATTCCGGACGGCTCGTTTCGGCCGTTGTCTGCCTTTGCGGGTTGGGATGTTCCGACCTGTATCTCAACGGAAAGCCCGTGGACCCGGGGCGGATGCTCGATCCGGCCCAGACCAATTACGAACACTATGCGTTTTATTCCGCTTTCGATGTCCGGGAGCTGCTGCGGTCCGGGGACAATACGGTCGGGGTGCTCCTGGGCGACGGATGGTACAATCAGGACCTGGTCTGGAACGGCTTTTTCAGCTATGGCCGGCCGATGCTGACCCTGCGGATGGAACTGCGTTACGAAGACGGAACCGTGGAGACGATAGGCTCCGACCGGACCTGGGAGTGGACCGAATCGCCGCTGGTCAAGTCCAATATTTACGCCGGCGAGACGTACGATGCCCGCCGCAGGGCGTCGTTCCTCCGGAAAATGGAGCGGCGCGAAGGGTGGAACCGGGCGGTCCGGGCTTCGGGGATCGTTCCGAAGGCGCTTTATCCTCAGCCCGTGGAACCGATCCGGGTTCAGCGGGAGTATCCGGCGCTCAGCGTTCGCCGGGACCCTGCGGGGAACTGGATTTTCGATTTCGGCGTAAATATCGCCGGGATTCCCCGCATCCGGGTTTCCCAGCCGGAGGGGACCCGGCTCAGGATGCGTATGGGCGAGACGCTGAAACCCGACGGTTCGATCGATTTCTCGACGACGGGGGTGGCTGCTACCGGAGCGGTGCAGACCGACGAATACGTGTGTGCCGGGGACGGTGCCGAGGAGTGGAGCCCCCGGTTTACCTACCACGGATTCCGTTATCTCGAACTCTCCGGGGCCGTGACCGAACCCGATACCTCGTGGGTGCGGGCTGTCTCCGTCCGGTCCGACGTGCGGCCTGCGGGTTATTTCCGTTGTTCCGACGAAACGATGAACAGGCTTCATGAAATGGCGGTCCGGACGCTGGCCGGCAATCTGCACGGCCTTCCGAGCGACTGCCCTCACCGGGAAAGGTGCGGCTGGCTGGGAGATGCGCACACCATGGCTCCCTATGCCAACTTCAATTTCGGAATGTATGATTTCTGGATGAAGTACCTGGAGGACATCCGTTCGACCGCCTCGTCGTTCGCAGCCGGCGAACTGCATCACAAGGCTTCGAACGCGGAGTTTTATCATGCCGACAAACAGCCGGGCATCCCGTATATGATCGCTCCGGGGCGCCGGCTCTGCGGCGTCGCTTCGCCGGACTGGGGAACGGCGCTGGTGCAGCTGCCGTGGCAGCTGTATCTTCATTACGGTTCGCGGGAACCGCTGGAACGATACTACGACTGGATGAAGCAATGGGTGGAGTATGTCGGGAGCATCGGTGCCGACTGCATCATACCTTTCGGATTGGGGGACTGGTGTCCGCCGGGAGGAAACGCGAAGATCGACTGTCCGATAGCGCTCTCGTCCACCGCATTCCACTATATCGACGTTTCGATCGTGCGGCAGGCGGCAGAGGCGCTCGGGCGCCGGGCCGATTCGGAACGTTTCGGCGAGCTGGGCCGGCGGATCAGGGATGCGTTCAACGAACGGTTTTTCGATCCGCAGTCCGGTTACGGAAGCCATACGGCCAATGCGCTGGCGCTCGATGCCGGACTGGTTCCGGAGGGTTTCGAGAAGCTGGTGTCCGATGCCGTCGTGCGGGATGCGGAGAGTCGGTACGGGGGATTCATCCATGCCGGAATATTCGGGATAGGGCGTATCCCTGCGGCTTTGTCCCGTTACGGGAATGCGGCGGCGGCCTGCCGGATATTTGCGAAAGAGGGTGAGAACAGTTTCCCGTTCATGTGGCGGAATGCCGATGCTACGACGTTGTGGGAGGTGCTACCGGTCAGCAGCGAAAGCCGGGACGAGTGCCTTGCGGCGGGTTGTTCGCTGAATCATCCCATGCAGGGCGGTTACGATGCCTGGTTTTATGAGGATGTTGCCGGAATCCGGCCGGACCCGCAGCACCCGGGATTCAAGCGCGTTTTGTTCGAACCGCGGATGACCGGATGTCTGCAATGGGCCGAAGGGCGTGTGGATACTCCCTATGGTGAAGTCCGGAGCTGCTGGAGACGCGATGCGCAGGGATTGGAGTGGCGGATTGCGATACCGGCCAATGCTTCCGGACGGGTCGTGCTGCCGCTTCGGGGCGAAGTGTCGGTGAATGGAGAAGGAATTGCGGAATGCCGCGGGGTCGTGCCGGTCGCCGGAACGGACGACACCTATCTGTTTCAGGCCGGCGATTATGTGATAACCGTATCCGGAGAGTCGCGCGCGACGGGCGCTGTCCGGTAAAACGAAGATAACAGGATGAAAAAGATTCTTTTCGTGCCGATTGCACTCTGTTTCATGGCTGGGTTCCATGCGGCGAAGGCCGAGGTCCGGCTGGCCGGGATTTTTGCGGACAATATGGTGCTTCAGCGGGAGCAGCCGGTGAAGATCTGGGGCCGGGCGGACCGGAATGAACTTGTCACCGTACTTTTCAACGGCCGGAAACACCGGACCCGGGCTGATCGGGACGGAGCGTGGAGCGTTGTGCTGGAACCGATGCCGGCCGGCGGCCCGTATGTGCTGGAGGCGAAGGGAAAGGGCAATGCGGTGCGTTGCGGAAACGTTTTGGTCGGCGAGGTATGGCTTTGCAGCGGGCAGTCCAATATGGAATGGCCGGTATCGTACTCGATGAATGCCATCGAAGAGATCGTTGCGGCCGATTATCCGGAAATCCGCGCCTTGAACGTGAAGCGCAACGGCAGTTTCACTCCGCTGGACGATCTGTCGGCGGAATGGACGGTGTGTACGCCGGAGACGGCCGGGGATTTCTCGGCGGTGGCTTATTTTTACGCACGGGAACTCCATCGTGAACTCGGTGTTCCCGTCGGGATCATCAACTCTTCGTGGGGTGGGACCGACATCGAAACCTGGACTTCCGCGGCATCCTACGAGCACCTTCCGGAACGGGTGCGGATTCCTTATGCCCCTGAACTGGTCGCGCGGCTGCATCGCAATGACGGGGCAGGTCCGGATGAACTGGACCTCTACTCGGAGCGCAAGTCCGACGATGCCGGGATGGCCGGGAAATGGTATCGTGAAGAGACCGATGACAGCACCTGGGAGCGGATGCAGGTGCCGCAGGAGTGGGGAGACACTCCGCTGGCCGGAACGGATGGCCTGGTCTGGTTCCGTTTCGCATTCGATCTGCCCGCTTCGGCGGCGGCAGCTCCTGCCGAACTTCACTTGGGCCGGATCGACGATGTGGATATTACATGGGTCAACGGCGTGGAGGTCGGCCGGACGAACAGTCCCTCCCTGAACCGGGTTTACCATGTTCCCGCAAACCTGCTGAAAGCCGGGCGTAACGTCGTCGCGGTGCGTGTCGAGGATGTGATCGGTCCGGGTGGTTTTACGGGGCATTCCGGGGAGCTGTTTCTCGCGGCCGGAGGGGCGAGCCCGGTCAAGGTGCCGTTGGCCGGGCTGTGGCGCTACAATCCGTCGGTCGTGAACGAGCATTACAGGCATGTCGATTTGGGCCCGAATTCGGTGTATTCCCTGCTTTATAACGGAATGATCCATCCGCTGAAGGATTTCCGGATACGCGGTGCGATCTGGTATCAGGGAGAGAACAATGCCGGGAGGGCTTACGGCTACCGGACGTTGTTTCCGAATCTCATCCGGGACTGGCGCGGACAGTGGGGATATGAGTTCCCGTTTTACTGGGTGCAGCTGGCCAATTTCATGGAGAGGGACGACGTGCCTTCCGACAGCCCGTGGGCGGAACTCCGCGAGGCGCAGACCCTGACGCTCTCTTTGCCGCAGACCGGGCAGGCCGTCATCACGGATATCGGCGATGCGCAGGACATCCATCCGAAAAACAAGCAGGAGGTGGGCCGGCGGCTTGCGCTCGTCGCATTGAACAAGACCTACGGAAGAAGCGGAACGCTCTGTTCCGGCCCGACTTTCCGGTCGATGGAGAAGCGCGGCGACCGGCTCGTGCTGACCTTCGGACTGTGTGGGGCGCAATGGAAGGTGGCCGACAAATACGGCTATATCCGGGGCTTTGCCGTCGCGGGCACCGACCGTCGGTTTTTCTGGGCCAAAGCGGAACTCGAAGGGGATCGGATCGTGGTGTGGAGCGACCGGGTGAAAGATCCGGTGGCTGTCCGCTATGCCTGGGGAAATAATCCGGATGCGAATCTGTTCAACGACGCCGGACTGCCTGCGGTTCCGTTCAGAACCGACGGGTGGAAAGGGGTCACTGAATAGTGCAAAGAATGAAGAAGGCTGTCCGATGTTCGGACAGCCTTCTTTCGTTTTGCGTGATTCGTGGCTATTCGATGCCGCGCACGTGTTTCTCCCAGGCCCAGGCGGCGCGGAGCGTCTCGTCGAGCGTCCGGCCGGCCTTCCAACCCAACTCGGTGTTCGCAAGCGTGGGGTCGGCCCAGATGGCGACGATGTCGCCCGCACGCCGCGGAGCGATCTTGTGGGGAACCTTCACGCCGTTGACCTCCTCGAATTTGTGCACCAGCTCCAGTACCGAAACGCCGTTGCCGGTGCCGATGTTGAAGATCTCGTAGGGCTGTTTCTCCTTGCCGTCGATCATGCGGCTGATGGCTGCCACGTGGGCTTTGGCCAAGTCCACGACGTCGATGTAGTCGCGGATGCACGAACCGTCGGGCGTCGGATAGTCGTCGCCGAAGACCGAGAGGCATTCGCGCAGCCCGGCGGCGGTCTGCGTGATGAACGGCACGAGGTTCTGCGGCACGCCGCGCGGCAGTTCGCCGATCAGCGCCGAGGGGTGAGCCCCGATGGGGTTGAAATAGCGCAGGGCGATGCCCTTCATCCCGGGATAGGCGGCGATCGAGTCGCGCAGGATGTCTTCGCACATCTGCTTGGTGTTGCCGTAGGGCGAGGTGGCCGGCTTGCGGGGCGTCTGTTCGGTCACGGGCTGCTTCTCGGGCTCGCCGTAGACGGTGCACGACGACGAGAAGACGATGTTCCGGCGTCCGAATTCGCGCATCAGGCCGATGACGTTCATAAACGACGTGAGGTTGTTGCCGTAGTATTCGAGCGGCTTGGCGACCGATTCGCCCACGGCTTTCGACGCCGCGAAGTGGATCACCGAATCGAATTCGTACTGCTCGAAGACCTTGCGGAAAGCCGCGCGGTCGCAGCAGTCCACCTCGACGAAGGGGATGTCGGCGCCCGTGATCTTGCGCACGCCCTCGACGGCGTTCATGTCGCTGTTCGATAGGTTATCGACGATCACGACATCATAGCCGGCATTGATGAGTTCCACGGTGGTGTGCGAGCCGATGTACCCCGCGCCGCCGCTGACCAATACACACGATTTTTTCATAGGTTGCTGGTTGTTATTTGAGTCACAAAGACAGTGCAAGCCGAGTGCAGAGCCGGGTTTACCCCGGACTATGCCGAGGCGCCGCCTGTCTAAGCTGAAATTTATTTCAGCAAAGATATGATTTTTTCCGGCGGCGGCAAAAAAACGGGCCCGGAAATCGGGTCCGGAGGCTTTCGGGCTGCTTCGGCTAACAATTCGTAACCCGGTGTGCGAAAAAAGCGCCGGGAAAGTGTCGGTTTCTGAAATTTTTATCTATATTTGTAACAATTCGACACTCCAACGCGCGTAATTTTATCAAAACATAACGGAATATGTACGGAAAAATCAAAGAGCACCTGCAACGTGAGCTCGCCGAAATCGAGGCCGCAGGGCTTTACAAACGGGAACGGATCATCTGCTCGCCCCAGCGGGCCGAGATCGAGGTTGCAGGTCGGAAGGTGCTGAACTTTTGCGCCAACAACTACCTCGGCCTGTCGGACAACCGGCGGCTGATCGACGCTGCCAAACGCGCTATGGACGACCGCGGCTTCGGCATGTCGTCCGTGCGCTTCATCTGCGGCTGCCAGGACATCCACAAGGAGCTCGAAAAGGCCATCGCCGACTATTTCGGCACCGAGGACACGATCCTCTACGCCGCCTGTTTCGACGCTAACGGCGGTGTCTTCGAACCGCTCCTGACGGAGCAGGACGCCATCATCTCCGATGCGCTCAACCACGCCTCGATCATCGACGGCGTGCGTCTGTGCAAGGCCGTGCGCTACCGCTACGCCAACGCCGACATGGCCGAACTGGAGGAGTGCCTCCAGAAGGCGCAGGCCCAGCGTTTCCGCATCATCTGCACCGACGGGGTATTCTCGATGGACGGCAACGCCGCGCCGCTGGACAAGATCTGTGCGCTGGCCGAGAAATACGATGCGCTGGTGATGGTCGATGAGTGCCACTCGGCGGGCGTTCTGGGAAAGACGGGCCGCGGCATCACCGAACTCTACGACCTGCGCGGGCAGGTGGACATCCTGACGGGTACGCTGGGCAAGGCATTCGGCGGCGCCGTGGGAGGCTTCACGACGGGCCGCAAGGAGATCATCGACCTGCTGCGCCAGCGTTCGCGCCCCTATCTCTTCTCCAACTCGCTGCCTCCCGCCGTGGTCGGAGCCGGGATCGAGCTGTTCAAAATGCTCGGCGAGAGCGACGAACTGCACGACCGGCTGGTCGCCAATGTCGAACATTTCCGCAAGGGCATGATGGCCGCGGGCTTCGACATCAAACCCACCCAGTCGGCCATCTGCGCCGTGATGCTCTACGACGCCAAACTGTCGCAGGAGTTCGCCGCGAAATTGCAGGACGAAGGGGTCTTCGTCACGGGTTTCTACTATCCCGTGGTGCCGAAGGGGCAGGCCCGCATCCGCGTGCAGGTCTCCGCAGGCCACACCACCGAGCAGCTGGACCGCTGCATCGCCGCCTTCGTTAAGGTGGGCAAAGCGTTGAACGTCATTAAATAAGCACGACTATGAAAACCTCATTGGACGCGATAGACCGCAAGATCCTCAAATACCTCATCAAGAACGCCCGCATGCCTTTCCTGGAGATCGCCCGCGAATGCGGCATTTCGGGTGCGGCCATCCACCAGCGCATCCGCAAGCTGGACGAGGCCGGCGTGATTCTCGGCAGCCGCCTGATCGTCGATCCCAAGATGATGGGCTTCGATGTCTGCGCCCACATCAGCATCACGCTCAAAGACCCGCAGTTGCTGAAGAAGACCGTCGAGGAGCTGCGCAAGGTCCCCGAGATCGTGGAGTGCCATTTCATCACGGGCAACGGCAATATTCTGGTGAAACTCTACTGCGTGGACAACGAACACCTCATGCGCACGATCTTCGACGGCATCCTGCGCATTCAGGGTATCGCCACCACCGAAACGAACATCTCGTTGCAGGAGGTTTTCCAGCGCGAGGTGAACATCGACTTTATCGAGGAGTAGATTTCCGCTTCTCCCCGGGTACAGCAGCGGCCGACAGAGATGTCGGCCGCTTGCTGTTTTTACCGGACCGGCGTGATCCGGAAGAGGAATTCGTAATTTCCGTATGGCATGCGGTATTCGCGGAGCGGCAGGGCGCCCCACGAGTCGATGCACCCCAGACCGTACTGCGCCTTGTCGATGCAGAGCCATACGGCGTCGTCGGGTTCGATCTCCTGCGAATGTCCCTGCTGCTTGGTCAGCCCTTCGTCCAGCGCCTCTTGTGCATAGTGCAGGGCCGAGGCCGAGAAGGGCTCCGAGGCCGTGATCTCCACGCCGCGGCCTGCGATGTCGTGCTGCCGCCAGCGGCGCACGTCGCTCTTGGTTCCGGTCTCCTGCGGACGGATGTAGGGGTAGAACTGCTCGTCCACGGTCTGCCGGTAACGGCCCACGAGGGCGCCGTCCTTGCGGTCGGCGTAGTTCTCCCACGGCCCGCGGCCGTAGTAGTCGATGCGGTCGTAGGCGGCGGGCATGCGCATCCGCATGCCGAAGCGCAGCAGGTCGGGTTCGCCCTTGTCCGCAGCGGCGTGCAGCGTCTGACGGATCAGGATCTCCCCGGCGTTGTCGATGCGGTATTCGATCTCCAGCCGTCCGGTCACACGTCGGAGGTCGTAGCGGGCCGTGACGACGGCCACGCCGTCCGACAGCGTGTGGTCGAGCGACACAAGCGTCAGCCCCGGATCGGCCCACACGCGGTTCTTCTCGTTGAGCTTCGCCCCGAAGTCGTTGTCCGTCGGCGCGCGCCAG
Organism: Alistipes senegalensis JC50; assembly: GCF_025145645.1. NCBI lineage: Bacteria > Pseudomonadati > Bacteroidota > Bacteroidia > Bacteroidales > Rikenellaceae > Alistipes > Alistipes senegalensis. The sequence continues at coordinate 1,852,958 of NZ_CP102252.1, forward strand.
AAGTTCGGCTCCACGACGGCCCCTGCGTCGAGCAGGCGCATGCCGTCCGCTTCGTAGCGGGTGATGAGACCGTCGGCGCGGCGGAAGTCGATGCGTGCGGCGGGGCTTTCGACGATCAGGTAGTTGCGGTCGTCGTCGCGGACCGTGAGCGTGCCGATCGAATTGTGGCGGTCGGCCATGCGTTCGGCGACGGCGAGCGGCTCGGGTGCGGCCGCACGCAGCGTGAACTGCTGGTAGGCCATGCGGTGATCGGGCGCGAGCAGCGGTTCGGCGTCGCAGAGGCGGTATTCCACGTTGAGCAGCAGTTCTCCGTCGGCGGGCAGCGTTTCGGGGTCGAGCGGCAGCACGACGGCGGCGGTTTGCTGCGGGGCGACGCGCAGGTCGGCGACGATGCCGCTGCGCACGGGCTCTCCGTCGCGGAGCACCGTCCAGCGTAGGTAGCAGTTGTCGAGCGGCCGGAAGAAGTTTTCATTGAAAACCGTCAGCGTGCGCCGGTCCGCGCCGAGCGTGGTCCACACGGGCTGCTGCCAGTAGCGGGCCTCGTGCATGTGGGGATTCGGAACGCGGTCGGGCGAGATCAGCCCGTTGTCGCAGAAATTCCAGTCCGAGGCGTCGTAGGGATTCCAGTCGCCGCCGTAGCCGTAGATCATGGCGCCGTTTTTACCCGTCTTGCGCAGGCCCTGATCCACGAAATCCCAGATGAATCCGCCCTGATAATGCGGATATTGGCGGATCAGCGCCCAGTATTCGCCGAATCCGCCCAGCGAATTGCCCATCGCATGCGCATATTCGCATTGAATCAACGGTTTTCGGGGGTTGTCCTTGAGGTATTTTTCGCACCGTTCGTAGTCCCAGTACATCGGGCAGGTGATGTCCGTGTTGCGGCTGCCGGGAGAATAGATCGCCCGTTCGTAATGGACCGGCCGCGAGGGATCGTAAGCCTTGATCCAGTCGTAGCAGGCGTCGAAATTGGGTCCGTCGCCCGCCTCGTTGCCCAGCGACCAGACGATGACCGACGGGTGGTTGATGTTGCGCCGCACGTTGCGGATGTTGCGTTCCAGATGCGCCTGGGCATAGGCGGGATTCTTGGCCAGCGTCTTTTCGTCGTAGCCCATGCCGTGCGATTCGAGGTTGGCCTCGGCCACCAGATAGAGTCCGTAGCGGTCGCAGAGCGCGTACCAGCGGGCGTCGTCCGGGTAGTGGCACGTGCGCACGGCGTTGAAATTGTTCTCCTTGAGGATGCGGATGTCCTCGATCATCCGCTCTTCCGAGACGACATACCCGCCGTCGGGGTCCATTTCGTGGCGGTTCGCACCTTTGATCAGTACCGGCTGCCCGTTCACCAGCAGCTGTCCGCCCTCGATCTTCACCTCGCGGAAGCCCGCACGCAGGGGGATGATTTCGATCGTTTTTCCGGCCGGATCTTTCAGGGTCACCGTGACGCCGTAGAGCGCGGGAATCTCCGCCGACCACGGCTGCACCCGCCCGGCGTCGAGCACGAGACGGGCTATCGTACCGAAGAGTTTCGCCGTTTCAGAAGCTACGGCCTTGCCGTCGGGGTCCGTGAGCGTCACCTCCGCCGTGCAGCCCCGGGTCGCTGCGGGGAGAGCCAGCTCCACGGAGAGCCGGCCGCGGGTGTAGTTCTCCGAGAGGGTCGCGTCGAGCCGCACGTCGGCGATATGGCGTTTGTCGCGGGCATAGAGGAAGCAGTCGCGGCCCACGCCCGAGAGGCGGAAGAAGTCCTGATCTTCGAGATAAGTGCCGTCGCACCAGCGGAAGACCTGAAAAGCGAAGAGATTCTTGCCGGGCTTCACGAAGCGCGTGATGTCGAACTCGGCCTCGAGTTTCGAATCCTCGCTGTAACCGACGAACCGTCCGTTGACCCACAGGTAGATGTTCGAGGTGACGGACCCGAAATGGGCGATGACCTGTTTGTCCGACCACGCGGCGGGAATTTCGATTTCACGGCGGTAGGAGCCGACGTGGTTTTCGGCCGTGGGCACCTCGGGCGGATTGTTTTCAAATTGCTCGCGCCAGGCGTAGCCGACGTTGAGGTAGACCGGATCGCCGTAGCCGTTCAGTTCCCAGAGCCCCGGAACGGGCATCGTGCTCCACGAGCGGTCGTCGTAGTCCGTGCGGAAGAAATCCGCGGGACGCTGGTCGGCGTTGCGGACCCACGAGAATTTCCACGTCCCGTCGAGGTCGAGGAAGCGTTCCGAGACGCGCGGGTCGCCCTTCCGGGCGGCTTCTGCGGATTCGTAGGCGAAATACGAAGCCCGCATCGGCAGGCGGTTGATTTCATTCACCGCGGGATCGAGCCATTCGTTGCTCCGGGCCCGGAGTCCGGCGGCCGTGCATGCGCACAACAGGGTCAGGATCAGTTTTTTCATCGTTCAGGTCGGTTTTGAAATTGTTTCAGGGATTATGTTACCGCGATGCGGCGAGCGACGAGGGGGTGACGCCCTGCGAATCGCGGGCCCAGTCGCCGCGGGCGCGGAGAACCTGCTCGACGATGTCGCGCACGGCGCCTTCGCCGCCCCGGAACTCCGAAACGTAACGCGAAGCCTCGATCACCTCAGCCGCGGCGTCCGCCGGGCACACCGGAATTCCGACCGCGCGCATGCACTCCAGGTCGGGGATGTCGTCGCCCATGTAGATCACGTCCTGCGGGTCCAGACCTTCGTTGGACAGGTATTCGCGGAGTGCTGTGATCTTGTCCATGCAGTCGATGTAAAAATGCCGGATGCCGAGCATCCGAAGACGGTTTTCGAGCGTCCGCCCGCGGCCTCCCGTGATGATGCAGACCTTGTAACCCATTTTGATCGCATAGGCCAGCGCATAGCCGTCCTTGGCATTGTAGCGGCGGATGAAATCGCCGTCGGCCGTGGGGATGATGCCCCCGTCGGTCATCACGCCGTCAACGTCGAACACGAACGCCCCGCAGCGTGCTATATCTTCTTTGAAGTTTCCCATATGCTTTGACTTATAGTTGAATAGATGTTTTTCAGTCGGAGGTCGAACGACAGCAGGTCGCCGTGGCGGGCCTTCGTGGCGAAGTCGTTGCGCACGGCGGGTCCCGTCTGCACGTCGAGCGGCGAGCGGGCGTCGCAGGCTTTGGCGGCGGTCTCGGCGATCAGCGGTTTCAGCACGTCGAAATTAATCCCTGCATCGCGCACGATGCGTTCGCCGATGGCATACATGTGGTTGGCGAAATTGCAGGCGAAAACCGCCGCGAGGTGCACCCGGGCCCGCTGCTCGGAGGTGGCCCAGATCACCGTGCCGGAGAGCTGCCGGGCGAACGCCTCCAACTCCGGGTGCAATTCTGCCGAAGGGGTTTCGAGGAAGACCGGAATGACCGAGAAATCGACTTCGCGGCCCTTGGTGAAGGTCTGCATCGGGTAGAAAACCGCCCGGCGGGCGAATTTCTCCGGGATGGCGGCCAGCGGCACGCTTCCGGCCGTGTGGGCGACGGCGGCGCCCTCGGGGATGGGAAGCGTCGCGGCGACGTGCTCCACGGCCTTGTCGCTCACGGCGATCAGGTAGATGTCGGCGTCTTGGGCGAGCATCCCGGGATGTGTCGCCCAGTCGGTAGCCGTGAGCTCCGCGATGATGCGGGCCCGTTCGGCGTTCCGGGCGAAGATCTGCACGAGTTCGAGGCCGCTTTTCGCAACCGCGCGGGCCAGCGCTTCCGCCAGGTTCCCGCTGCCGATGATGACGACACGTTTCATGGAATTAAGAATTAAGAATGAAAAATTAAAAATCGAACTTTTCCCGATTTTCGTTTCCGGGATGTTTCCTGGTCAGGGTCTCATTTTTAATTCTTCATTTTTCATTTTTAATTTTATAGCAGTTCTGTCAGCCGCACGTTCTCCTGCGACTGGCGGGCCGAGTCTTTCAGCATCTCCAGTTCGCGGTCCACGCGGGCGAGTTCGGGCGTCTGTCCGAGGTCGAAGGTGGTCTGTCCCGACCGTTCGACCGCTTCCAACACCCCGTAGACGGTCATCGACGCGATGTCGTGGGCCGGAGTGAAGGCCGTTTCGCGTTCGCCGTCGCCGCTGCGCACGGCGATCAGCTGCCCGGCCTGCACCAGCTGGAACAACACGTCGTTGACGATGCGCGTGGGCAGGCCGAGCCGTGCGCGGATCTCGTCCGCGGGCATGGCCCCGCCCTTGTCGCGGAAGTTCCGGACCACGGTGAGCATCACGGCCAGCAGCACCTTGCGGCGCTGGTCGTAGCTGATCAGCAGCGATTCGCGCTCCTCGCCGAAACGCGCTATGTTCTGGTAGGCGAACGACAGCTCGCCGCCGAAGAGGAGTATCTCCCACGAGGTCTGCATCCAGATCAAAAAGAGCGGCAGGGCCGCGAAACTGCCGTAGATGGCGTTGTAGGAGGTCATCCACCGCTGGACGTAGACATAGCCCCATTGGAACAGCAGGAAGATGGTTCCGGCGACGATGCCGGCCATCAGGGCGCTGCCGAAGCGGACCTTGGCGTTGGGGATGATGATGTAGAGGAAGGTGAACATCACCCAGATCACGATCATCGAGGCCAGCCGCGACAGCAGTTCGAAATACCAGCTGTCGTCGAACCCCACGAGGTCCTGGGCGTATTTGCCCACGGCGTTGGCCACGATCCAAAGGATCGGCACGATCATCACCACGGCGATGTAGTCGGTCCACTGGCGGGTGATGCTGCGTTCGACCTTGACCTCCCAGATGTTGTTGAAGGCGCTTTCGATCGACCCGAAGACCCGGATCACGGCCCAGAAGAGCGTCACGAGCGCCACGGCGGCCACCACGCCGCCCTGCGTGCGGGCCAGGGCGTTTTCGGCGAAACCGACGAGGTAGTCGATGATCTCGGGATTCTGCGGGAAGAGGGCGTAGAGGTTCTCGGTGAGGCCCTCCGCGAGTCCGAATCCCTTGACGATGGCGAAGACCACGGCGACGATCGGCACCAGCGACATCAGCGTGTAGAATGTGAGCGCTGCCGAGCGGACGATGGTCCCGTGTTCGAGCAGGCCCCGCGCCGTGTAGAACAGCAGGCGGTATTGCTGCACGAGCCACCGCACGACGGGGTTGCGCCATTCGTTCACGTCGCGCCGGAAGATCGTGTCGGTGAAGTATGTCAGGAATTCGCTGAGTTTCATAAGAGGCCGTTGGAAATCAGGCAAATGTAGTTATTTTAAGCGGATAACCCAAAAATCGTTCCCGATTTTCGTGAAAGCCAGCCGCAGTTCCGCTCCGGGATGCAGTCCGAGGCGGCGCATCAGCTCCTCCGCCGCCAGCGGGAAGTCGCGTTTGAGCACCTCGGCCCCGCGGCCTTTCAGTTCGCGTTTCAACCGTTTGGGATCGTAGGGTTCGATCCGCTCGACGGCGTAAATCCGTCCGAGCACGTTCTGCGGCTCTTCGGCGGCGAATCCGTAGCCGTTTTCGCTCCAGACGGCGGCCTTTCCCGCGAGATGGAGCCGGACCAGCCGGGCTTTTTGCAGGGCCACGTCGGGGACCACGAGCCAGCGGCAGCGTGCCGGGTCGAACGTTTCCGGTTCGGGCACCGTGTCGCCGGGCCGGGCCGAGAAGGAGCCGTGCCCGAGGGCCGTGGCGGTGACGAGCGGCCCCGTGCCGTCGGCGTAGACGAGCACCTCTTTGCATTCGCCGTCGAGCGAGACGACCTCCACGCGGCTGTCGGGGAAGAGCCGCAGGGCCTCGCCGATGTCGAAGAGCGGGGAGTTCTTGATGCACAGACGCCCCGAAACCCGGTTGAGAAGCGGTTTCAGGGCGATGATGTCGGGCGAACAATCCTCCGGCCGCACCAGCTTGCGGCCCTCGGCTGAGCGGCGGTCGGGGTCGGCGTAGATCCAGTCGAAATGCAGGCCGTCGCGCCGGAGATACTCCTCGGCGGAGGTGTTCACGACTTCGATATTCGTCGCGCCCAGCCGCGAAAAATTCTCGGCGGCCACCCGGGCCAGTACGTCGTTGCGTTCGAGCGTCACCACGCGGCCGAAGCGGCGGCTGAGGAAAAACGCATCGACGCCCAGTCCGCAGGTGAGGTCCAGCACCGTGTCGCCCCCGATCCGTTTGTGGGCGGCGCAAGCCTCGCTCGACGCTTGCTCGAAGGCCAGCGGAGGCAGGATGCACTGCGCCGCGGCATACGACGGGAGTTTCTGGGCGGCTCGCGCGAGGTATTTGACCTGCGTGGCGACCAGCCGTGCATGGGGGACCCGGCGGTCCTTCGCCACCTCGATCGGGTCGCGGTCCCGGGCGGCGGCGATGGCGCGCTGCACCTCGCCGGTCAGCAGGAGGGTGTATTCTTCGGATGTTATCACGTCCGCAAAGGTACGCTTTTTTTCGGTTCGGCACTCCATGCCGCGGCGGTCGCAAGGACGAAGACGAGGTACAGCGTCGCCGTCTGCCATCCTCCGAGGGTGTAATCCGCCGCTCCGCCCGGCAGCGAGGCGGTCAGCCGGGCCAGCGCGTCGATCCCTTCGGCCGCCGTGCCCGTCACGAATCCGAACGCCGGGGCGAGAAACCCGACCGGCGCGAGCATCCACAGCGCCCCGCCGAACACCACGACCCCGGCCAACGCGATAGCCGGCGGATTGACGGCCAGTCCTGCCAGCGGCACGACGCCGAAGGTGTGGGCGACGAGCGGCGCCGTGGCGACGGTTGCGACGAGTCCGATCAGGTAGGCGTCGATCACGATGTTCAGCCCTTTCCACCGGGTCCGGCAGCGACGGCAGAGCGGCACGCCCCACGCGAGGATGCCCGCCACGGCGAGGAACGAGAGCTGGAAACTGATGTCCCCTAACCAGTTGGGATTCCACAGCAGCATTCCGAACGCCGCCGTTGCGAGGGCGTTCATCCCGACGTATTCCGAGGCCGAGGCCAATGCCGCCTGCAAGACGGTGCACATCACGGCGGCCCGCACGGCGCTCGGCGGAAATCCCGCCGCCGCGACGAAGAGCCACACGGCCCCGGCTGCCAGCAGGTTTTTCAGCAGGTGTCCCCGGCGCAGCAGCGGCAGCCACCACAGCACGGCGTTGATGAGTACGAAGACGATCCCCGTGTGAAGTCCCGACACGGCCAGCAGGTGCGAAAGTCCGCTGCGGGAGAAGCGGGCGCGGAGTTCCGGGGTGATGCCCCGCCGTTCGCCGGCCGCCATCGCTTCGACGATGGCCGCGGCCTCCGGCTTTATCGGCAGCCGGGCGAGGCGTTCGACGGCGGTGCGGTGCAATCCGGCGTATTGCTGCGGCAGGCGTTCGAGGATCGTCCGCTCCGAGACCCGCAGCGTTCCGGCATAGCCCCTTCGCCGCATCAGGCGGCGGTAGCTCTCCGCTCCGCCCCGGAAAGGCCGTACCGTACCGCGGCAACGGAGGCATTCGCCGGGTTGCAGGTCGGTGAGCGAATCGACGTAGAGCCGGACCCGGGCGTCGGAGGGGTGCCAATGCCCGTCCGCGGGGTCGCGCCATGCCGCCACCGAAGCGTCGGCCGTGGCATACCGGCCCCGGTCGGCGGGAAATCCCTCCACGGTGATTTCGTAAACGGTTCCAATGTCCCGCGGCACGGTGGGCGAAGGCGTCCGGAGCTGTGCCGCGGCGAATCCCGCCGTGAGGAGCATTCCCACGGCCGACGCCTGCGAGCGGAGCAGCAGGGCCATGACTCCCGTGCATACGAAAGCCCCTGCGAGAAACCACAGGGGCAGTTCGTATCGGCTTGCCAGCGCGATCCCGGCCGCGAACGGCACGAGGAGTTTCAGGACGGGCATGCGGTCGAGCCGTTCGTATATTCGGGACGCTTTCATGGATTTCCCGCTTCTGCCGATACGGATGTCAGAATAGCGAGTCGATGTTTTCGCGGATCAGAATCTCGATCGGCGTGTGCTTGATGATTTGTTCGTGCTGTCCGTAAAGGATGTATTCCAGTACGTATTTGATGCTTTGGTACCCCTGTACGTCGGGGCGTTCCGACAGCAGGAATGACAGATAGCCTTTTTTCAGATATTCGATGTTCTTTTGCGTCACGCCGCAGCCGATCACCTTGACTCCGGTGATGCCGTGGTGTTCCAGGTAGCTGGCGAAAATGTATGACCGGGAGTTGAAAAGCACGGCGCCGCCGATGTCGTTTTCTCCGGAGAAGAGCCGGTCGAACTCTTTCCAGCTCTGCTCGATGTCCTGGCTGTAATAATTGGCGTAGAGGAATCTGTTTTTGCTCGATACGGTGTCGAAATATTCGAAGAACCCGGCTTTGCGCACGACCGTCTGCAACGAACTTTCGTTTCCCGAACGCACGGCGTGCAGGATGGCGATGTCTTTTTCTTCGCCGATCACGTCCGAGAGGAGTTTGGCCTCGATGTATCCGAGCATCCGCGAATCGGGGCCGAAGAACGCCCGCTGGTTGCACGACGGGATGAGCGTGTCGATGAAGACATAGGGGGTTCCCTGTTCGTCGAGCTTGCGGGAGAAGAGCACGGTTTCCTCGCGGAAAGTCGGGCCGATGATCATGGCGTCGCAGGCGTATTCCAACGCCTGGCTGTAAGCCGTGCGGCAGGAATAGAGGTCGAACTGGTCGTAATAGAAGGTTTTCGTTTCGGTGCGAATCTTCGAAAAGTCGTAGAGCGCCTGATGGATGCCCTTTTCGATCTGTTCCCAATATTCACCCTGCTGATGGCTGGGAAGGACGATCGCAAGGGTGATTTTGCGTTTGACGCCGATGGACGAAACGAGCAGGTTGGGGCGGTAGAGTATCTTTTCGAGCACCTGTTCCACCTTCTTCCTGCTTTTTTCCGAAACGTCGCCCCGGTTGTGCAGCACCCGATCGACCGTACCGACCGATACGCCGGCCATTGCGGCGATATCCTTGATCTTATAATTTTTGCGGTCCATAAGGCGAAAGTACGAAAATATTTTCGATTGGTAATGGATTCCGCTCAGATTCTCAGCAGCGAAGCCGCTCCTTCGTCGAGGAAAAGCGCCGCGTCGTCGTGGGTACGGAGGATCGAAGCCGGGCATTTTTCCGAAATGGGACCGTAAAGTGCGTCGTGCACGGCTTTTGCCTTGCGGTCGAGCGGCACGATGCCCACCGCGCAGCGGCATGACATCAGCGCAGGGATGGTCAGCGTCATCGCCTGGTGCGGAACGAGCGATATGTCGGCGAATTCGCCGTCGTGGACCTGCTGCTGGCGGCACGGTTCGTCGAGCGTGGTGATCTTCACCGTTTCGGGATCGTCGAAACGGGCTTCGTGCGGGTCGTTGAAGGCGATGTGTCCGTTCTCCCCGATTCCGAGCGACACGATGTCCAGCGGTGCGCGCCGGAGCAGTTCGCTGTAACGAAGGCACTCCTGGCGTCCGTCTCCGGCGCCGGAATTCATCAGATGGACCTTGCGGAAAGGCTTTCGGTCGAAGATCGCACGTGAAAGGAACGTGCCGAAACGCTGCGGCGCATCGGCCGGAAGCCCGATGTATTCGTCCATATGGAACGCTTCGATCCGGCTGAATACGGCATCTTCGGCTTCGATCAGCCCTTCCAGGAATTCATCCTGCGAATGCGCCGCTGCGAATACGGCCCGGGCTGCGGGCTGGCCGGCGAGGATGGCTTCCAGTCGTTGCAGGTAGTGCGCCGAGGCTGCCATTCCCATCTGTCGGCGGGTTTTGTAGATCGAGACGTGTAATTTGTCAACGTGGAATTCTTTTATGAGTCCATCCATGATTGTTGGTTATAGGCGTGATAAATTAATTTCCGTGTTCGAGCACAAAAATATGGATTTTTAGTCCGTTTTCCAAAATAAATTCGAAATTATTTTATAATCATTTGATATTATGATATATACATGTATATGTATTTTTGGATCAGAACTTTTTGTTGCATATTTTTTTGTTGAATTGTTGCATGATATTATTTTTTCACTACCTTTACGGCTGGATAATCCGTGTTCGAGCACGAACCGACGCACGGACCGATTTGAAGAGAACACTGACCGAATGAAACCTGACCGAACTTCGCACGACATGGACTCCCGACGACAATACTATGTTTCCATGACAATCATGGGGACGCTTTTCTTCTTCTTCGGAATGATCTCCTGGGTCAACTCCGTGCTGATCCCCTATTTTAAGGTGACGTGCGAATTGTCGCTGGCGCAGGCCTATCTGGTGGGGTTCGTCTTTTATATCGCCTATCTGGTCATGGCTATCCCCTCGTCGATGATGCTCGATGCGGTCGGTTATAAACGGGGCATCAGCTATGGGTTGTTCGTGATGGCACTCGGCGCCTTGTGCTTCGTTCCTGCCGCGCTGACCCGTTGTTACGCACTCTTTCTCACCGGGCTGTTTCTGCTCGGGATCGGGCTGGCCGTCTTGCAGACTGCGGGAAATCCCTTCGTGACGGTGATCGGGCCGATCGAGGCGGCAGCCAAACGGATGAGCGTCATGGGCGTTTGCAACAAGCTGGCAGGGATCATCGCCCCGCTGCTGCTGGGCTACGTCATCATCCGTCCGGGCGATGCAGCGCTTTTCGAGCAGGCCGAGTCCGGAACGGAACTTATCGGCGGGCTGCCCCGGGAGATGGTTCTCGACGGGATGGTGCGCCGTGTGATCGTACCCTATCTGATTTTGGCCTTCGTATTGATCGCGTTCGGCCTGTATGTCCGCCGTTCGCCGCTGCCCGATATTGCGGGCGGAAAGAGCGATTCGGCTTCCGGAGAAGGGGCGGGCCGGAGCATCTTCAGCTATCCTTATCTGGTTCTCGGCGTGGTGGCGATGGTGTGCCACCTCGGCACTCAGGCGCTTTGTATCAATACGCTGGTCACATCGTCCGTATCGCTCGGAACCGATATCGCCCAGGCCAAGCTGCTGCCGCCGATGATTCTTTTTTCGACCTTTGTCGGCTTTGCATTGGGGACGGTGCTCATTCCGCGTGTCGTTTCGCAGCTCACCGCCCTGCGGATCGCGTCGCTGCTGAACCTGGCGGCTTCGGTGGCAGCGGTGTGCGTCGGCGGACAGACCTCGTTTTTCGGCGTGGAGACTCACAATGCGATGTGGATACTGATTCTGATGGGCGTTCCCAACGCATTTCTTTATTCCGGCATTTGGCCGCTGGCGATCCGCGGACTGGGACGCCACACGAGTCTCGGCTCGGCGTGGCTGGTCATGGCGCTGGCTTCGAGCGGGGTTTTCCCGCTTGTCTACGCCGGTGAGGCGACCCGTCTGGGCGACGCTCAGTCGGCTTATTGGCTGATGATTCCCTGTTTCGTCTTTTTATTGTATTATGCGTTGAGGGGATACAGACTGGAATATTGGACCCGCCGCGGTGCGGAAAAAAGATAGAACGATGAAACAGGCGATCGTAAACGGACGGATCATCGGTTCCGCGACAGCGGGCCGGGGCTATGTGGAGTGGGACGGCGGTGTGATCACGGCTGTCGGCGAAGGTGACTATCAGGGGGATGCCGGACTGGTTACCGATGCCGGCGGCGATTGGGTTTCCCCCGGATTCATAGATATTCATACGCACGGCGCCGGCGGTCACGATTTCATGGATTGCACGGTCGAAGCCTATCTGGGTGCGGCGGAGATGTCGGCGCGTCACGGCGCCACGACGATCTTTCCGACGACGCTGGCCAGCACGAACGAGAACCTGTTCGAGACGTTCGAGGTGTTCCGCCGTGCGCAGCCGCTCAATACGAAAGGGGCGAACATGCCCGGGCTGCATCTCGAAGGCCCCTATTTCTCCTACAACCAACGCGGCGCGCAAGATCCGCGCTACCTGCGCGATCCGCGTCCCGAAGAGTACGATGCGATTCTTGCCGCCAGCGACGATATTCGCCGAATGTCGCTGGCTCCCGAGCTCGACGGTGCGCTCGAACTGGGACGGGTGCTGCGCGCGAAGGGGATTTTAGCGTCGATAGCCCATTCCGACGCGCTGTTCGAGGAGGCGGTCGAGGCGTTCCGCAACGGCTATACGCATGTGACGCACCTCTATTCCTGCACCTCGTCGGTCGTCCGCCGCAACGCTTTCCGGTATGCCGGGATCGTCGAGGCCGCCTATTGGCTGGACGACATGACGGTCGAGATCATCACGGACGGCGTGCACCTGCCCGAAAGCCTGCTTCGGCTGGTCTATAAGCTCAAAGGGGCCGACCGGACGGTGCTTATCACCGATTCGATGCGTGCTGCCGGAATGCCCGAGGGCCGTTACGTGCTCGGGGCCCGGAATTCGGGCATGGAGGTCGTAGTCGAGGACGGTGTGGCCAAGCTGGCCGACCGGAGCGCATTCGCCGGCAGCGTCGCAACGGCCGACCGCTGTGTGAGGACCATGCACCGGCTGGCCGAAGTGCCGGTACCCGAGGCCGTAAAGATGATGACGGCGACTCCGGCCCGCGTGATGCGCATCGACGACCGGAAGGGTTCGCTCGAAGCCGGAAAAGACGCCGATATTCTGATTTTCGACGACAATATCGGAATTCAACGGGTCGTGATAGCCGGCGAAACTCGTTTTTAGCTATGATGAGACCGATCCATACTTTGACCGTTCTGCTGTCTGCGGGCTGTATCCTGGTGGCGGCGGCAAACAGGGAGGGAATTTCCCCCCCCCGGACGGCCGATTCTGTTTCTGTTGATATTTCTGTGCTCGATAACGGTTTCCCGGTTCGGGCTTTTTCTGTTGCTCTTCCATCTGTAAAACAAGCTGATACGTTCTTTGATTTTGTGGAGAACGATCTGGCTCTTGCGGGTATCAATACGCTGGTTGTCCGGGTGAACTGGGCCTATGATTTCGAATCGCGTCCCGAACTGGCCGATCCCGACGGCTGGAACCGAGCGCTGGCCGGCCGGCTGGCCGCATTGTGCCGTGAGAAGGGCATCAGGCTCGTGCCGCTGATCAATCTGCTGGGCCATCAGTCGTGGCATGGCAAGGCGGGCAAATTGTTGCAGGTCTACCCGCAGTTCGATGAAAAGCCGCGGGTGAAACTCCCCGAAAATTACGTCTGGCCCAATCCGGACCGCCTCTATTGCAAAAGTTATTGTCCGAATCATCCCGAAGTGCATGATGTCGTGTTCGACTGCGTGGACGAGGTCGTGGAGGCTTTCGGAGCGACGGATTTCCATGCCGGGCTCGACGAGGTGTTCGATCTGGCCGATACGGATTGTCCGCGCTGCGGCGGGCTGGACCCTGCTGAGGTCTTCGCCGGGGAGGTGAACCGGATTGCCGCCCACCTGCGGCGGAAAGGGGTGCGCCTCTGGATGTGGGCCGACCGGCTGATCGACGGGCGGCGCGATGCGAGCGGCTACGGTGAGTGGTCGGCCAGCATCGGCAACACCCACCGCGCGATCGACCGGATCGACCGCAGCGTGATGATGTGCGACTGGCACTACCGCGACGCCGAACAGTCTGCCGTCTATTTCGCCATCAAGGGTTTCGATGTCGTTACCTGCGGCTGGGAGCGTCCCGCCGTCACGCGGATGCAGCTCGACGACATGCTCCGTTTCCGCAGGCACTCTTCGAAATACATGTCGGAGCGCTTCAAAGGCTACATGCAGACCGTATGGTCGGGATTCGGGCAGTTTCTGGACGAGTACCGCAACGGTTCGGACAAGGAGTTCTGCGCGGCCCGGAACTACCGTTTCCTCAAATCCTATTTCCGGCAGTTCTCCGAAGACGGCGGCGGGAACTTTCCGCATGCCGGGGAGGAGAAAGCTCCCGTATTCGGGCAGTGATGAAAGGCAACCTTACTAACTTAATACAAATGATATGCTAAGACCATTACAATTACAGATTTGCGGCGGATTGACGCGGATTTTATCCGTGCTGCTTCTGTCGGTCCTCTGCTGTTCCGCGGCAGTGGCTCAGCAAAATGTTACCGTTACGGGTGTCGTGACGAATGAGGCGAAGCAGCCGATTGTCGGAGCCACGGTCATCCAGGAGGGGACGAGCCGCGGCGCGACGACCGATTCGAAAGGTCGGTTCACGCTGAACATATCCGACAGGAACGCCACCTTGCAGGTGTCGTTTATCGGTATGGCGACGCAGTCGGTTCCCGTCAGCGGTAAGACCAGTCTTGAAATCGTACTCAAAGAGGAGGCCGTTTCCGTGGGCGAAGTCGTAGTCACGGCCTTGGGTATCAAGCGCGAAGCCAAGGCATTGGGTTACGCCGTGTCGTCGGTGGGCAAGGAGGACCTGACGGCCGGACGCGAGTCGAACATCATGCAGGCGATGATCGGAAAGGTCGCCGGAGTCGATATTTCGACGACGACGGCCGGTCCGACGGGATCGTCGCGCGTGCTGATCCGCGGTAATTCCCAGCTTTCGGGCTCGAACCTGCCGCTTTATGTCATCGACGGAATGCCGGTAGATAATTCGCAGTTGCAGGGCGCCGACGGCAAGTGGGGCGGTTCGGGATTCGACTTCGGCGATGTCATGTCGTCGATCAATCCCGAGGACATCGAGAACGTCACGATCCTGAAAGGTCCGTCGGCTTCGGCGCTTTACGGTTCGATGGCCTCGAACGGCGTGGTGATGATCACCACCAAATCCGGTTCGGCGCGAAAGGAATCGCTCGGCATCGAAGTGTCGTCGAACATCAGCTTCACGACGCTGCTGTCGAAGTTCGACGATTACCAGCGCGTCTACGGACAGGGGCGCAACGGTGTTATTCCCCTTACCGATTCCGACGGCCGCGGCACGACACAGGTCGCTTGGGGCGGCAAGCTCGATCCCAATATCATGATCCAGATCTACAACGGCGAGTGGAAGCCCTACGGCAACGTGAACAACAACGTGCTGTCGTTCTTCGATACGGGTTTCACGGCCCAGAACTCGGTGTCGCTCTCCAATGCGACCGAAAAGACCTCATTCCGCTTCGCCGTAACCGACATGCGCAACAAGGACATCGTTCCCAAGTCGGAGTTCAACCGCACGAACATCACCATGCGCGGTACGACGAAACTGGGCAAGACGATCTCGGCCGATGCTTCGGCGTCGTATATCTACGAAGACGTGAAGAACCGTCCGGCGCTGACCGACAACGCCAGCAACATCGGCAACGCGCTGATCGGCATCGCCCCGAACTTCGATCAGAACTGGCTGGCCGACTCCTACAAGGACGCGAACGGCAACTACTACCAGTGGAACGGCAGCGACTACCGCTTCAATCCCTATTGGGTCATCAACGAGATGCGCAACGAGTCGAGCCGTTCGCGGTTGATGGGCAATGCGCGTATTTCGTGGGACATCACCCCGTGGCTGAAACTGGCGGGGCGCGGCGGACTGGATACCTACAATTTCCGGGCTACGACTTTCTCGCCCATTTCGACGCCGCGGCAG
The DNA here is from genome assembly GCF_025145645.1 of Alistipes senegalensis JC50. Classification (NCBI taxonomy): domain Bacteria; kingdom Pseudomonadati; phylum Bacteroidota; class Bacteroidia; order Bacteroidales; family Rikenellaceae; genus Alistipes; species Alistipes senegalensis. The sequence goes on from NZ_CP102252.1 coordinate 1,868,269, forward strand.
GTCGAGGGTGCCATCAACGAACGTGTCATGAACGTCACGCAGACGAACCTCGAAGCGACGCTGACCTTTGCGAAGAAATACGGCGATTTCGACATCAACGCTTTCGTCGGCGCGAGCCTCTGGCGGAACAAGAACGAACAGTTCACCACCGAGGGGCTCAAACAGGTGATGCCGGGTGTGGACGACATCAATGCCTTCGAGCGGATCAATACGACGCATGGTTTCTATAAGAAGGAGGTGCGTTCGATGTTCGGTTCCGTAAGCCTCGGTTACAAGGGGTTGGCCTATCTCGACGCCACGATCCGCAACGACGTTTCTTCGACGCTCTGTCCGGAGAACCGCTCCTACTGGTATCCGTCGGTTTCGGGCAGCCTGATCTTTTCGAGCCTTTTCAAGCACGGCGACTGGTTTTCGTTCGGCAAACTGCGTGCGTCGTGGGCCAATGTCGGCGGCGATACGGACCCTTATCAGCTTTATCTCGATTTCGGAACGAAGGGGTTCAAACTCAACGGACAGTCGCTGGGCGAGGTCGCCAGCACCGTGATTCCCTATTATGACCTGAAACCCACGGCCAGCTACTCGATGGAGGTAGGTCTCGACGTCCGTTTCTTCCAGAGCCGGCTGAGTCTTGACCTGACGCTCTACCAGCAGACGACCAAGAATCAGATCATGAGCCTGCCGATCTCTTCGAGTTCGAGCTTTACGCGGGCGCTGATCAACGCCGGTGAGATCCGCAACCGCGGCATCGAACTGGCCGTGACGGGCGTTCCTTTGAAAATCAAGTCGTTCCAATGGGAGACGACCTTCACCTATGCCACCAACGACAACAAGGTGCTTTCGCTGCATCCCGACGTTCCGTCGTATGAGCTGACGGCGGCACGCTGGGCCAATGCCTACATCTATGCCATGGAGAATCAGCCTTACGGCGTGATCGTGGGTCAGGCGCAGAAGCGCACGCCTGACGGACGTGTGATCGTGGATGAAAAAGGTCTGCCGACCTTCGACACCAACGTTTCGGTGCTCGGCAAGGGCACCTACGCCCATACGCTCGGCTGGTCGCACAACTTCACCTGGAAAAACCTGAACCTGCGTCTGCTGTTCGACGCCAAGTTCGGTGCCGACATGTATTCGATGTCGATGATGCAGTCCTATTACAACGGTACCGCGAAGGAAACGCTCAAAGGGCGTGACGCCTGGTATCGCTCCGAACAGGCCAAACGCGCTGCCGGCTCTCCCGCTGACTGGAAAGCCACGGGCGGTTATCTGGTCGATGGCGTGAAGGTCGTCGGCAAGGACCCCGAAGGCAATCCGATCTACGCGGAGAACGACATCTATGTCAACCCGCAGTCCTATTGGCAGTCGTTCCAGGACGTGTCGCCCGAACCGTTCATCATCGACGCTTCGTATATCAAGTTCCGTGAACTGGCGTTTTCGTTCGATTTCCCGAGGCGCTGGCTGCGCAAGACGCCTATTGCCGGCGTTCAGTTGACGGCTTTCGCCCGCAACCTGTGCATTCTCTATACGAACGTGAAGAACATCGACCCCGAGTCGTCTTACTATAACGGAAACGGTCAGGGTTTCGAATACGGTTCGCTGCCTTCGAGAAGAACCTTCGGTTTCGGCATCAAAGTTAAATTCTAAACGATCTTGCGACCATGAAAAAGCTATCATTATATCTCTTGTCGGCGCTTGCGGCCGTTGCCGGCGGTTGCAGCGACCTGACCGAACTGAATGTCAACCCGACGAAAGCCAACGGAAGCATCGACCCTTCGCTGTTGGTTCCGACCATCCAGATGTCTCACTCGATGGGCCGTCAGAATGCGGCGCGCTTCTTCACCTATCCCGGCGAATGGGTCAACCATTGGAGCGGCTCGTGGGGAAATGTCGAATACGGCGGCAAGGGTATTCGCAACAACGGTTACTTCGCACGCCTGTGGCAGGACCTGTTCTATCCCGAGGCCGTGAAGAATATCGTGGCGCTCGAAAATATCGCCGACAACGATCCCGAACTGGTCAATTACAGCGCGATCGCCAAGGTGCTGCGTGTGGAGACCTTCCTCAAACTGACCGACTGTTACGGCGACGTTCCATATTTCGAAGGAGGGCAGGGTTATTACCAGTCGATCTTCTCGCCCAAATACGACCGGCAGGAGGCTATTTACAACGATTTCTTCGAGCGTCTGGACGACGCCCTCGCGCAGTTCGACGCTTCGAAATCGTCGCCTTCGACGGATTGCTATTTCGGGGGCGACGTGGAGAAGTGGAAGCGTTTCGCCGCCTCGCTCAAACTGCGCGTGGCGATGCGCCTGATCAAGGTGAAGCCCGATGTGGCCCAGCAGAAAGCCCGCGAGGCGTTCGCCGCAGGAGTGATGACCTCGAATGCCGACATCGCGGCCGTCAAACACGCCGAGGATTACGAGACGCTCGGGGCCGGCAACGGCTATGCCGACATCATTCTTCAGGTGACGGGCAATACGGGTCTCGGCATCACACAGTACAAGATGACCACGGAGTTCTTCAAATCGCTCTGTGTGATGGACCCGCAACAGTACACGACGCCTCCCTATCGGCGTTATCTGGCGCTCGATCCGCGTCTGCTGCTCATCGCAGGGGTTTATGTGACGACTTCGGGAGCGGGGCTTCCCGCCTGGGGCGACGCGGTCGAGGTGACCGAGCTGATGCGTAAGTTCAATGCCGGATACGCTGGCAATCAAGGGCCGGCCGATCTGGCCGCGACCCCCGACGGTTACATCAACATCGGCGGTTATCTCACGCTGCCCGCTCAGGACTTCACCTACGGCGGCGGCAACCAGGGGCCCGGAGAGAACGGTTATCAGGGAGCGGCGAAGACCCGCAGCGTCTGGGCTCAGGGCATTACGTCCGCTATGGTCGATGCCGCGACGTGGATGACCGAGGACGAACGCGCTGAACTGAAACGTGCGATCGGCAGCTATACGGTGCCCCATGCCATGTATCGTCTTTCGCCTTCGCGGACCGTCATGGCCGTGGACAGTCCGTGGATTCACATGAGCTATGCCGAAACACAGTTCCTGCTGGCCGAGACGACCGTCCGCGGCTGGGGAATCGACACCGAGACGGCCGAGTCGCGTTTTGCCAAGGGCTACGAGGCGGCCGTGAAGCAGTTCTCGCTGTTCGGGGTGAGCGCCGCCGACATGCCTTCGGATGAGGAGATCCGGGATTATATGACGACCTACCTGCTCCCGGAGGTGGCGGCGGGCGGCACCCGGGCGCTCGAAGAGATCAACAAGCAGATCTGGATTCTCCACTTCATGGACCCCATCGAGGCGTGGTCGAATCTGCGCCGTACGGACGGCATGCCTACGGCCTACTGCAAGTGGTACAACCGTTATCCCTCCGAGAACCAGTCGAACGGCCAGCGTCCGCTGCGTCTGACCTATCCGATCGAGGAGCAGAGCAAGAACGCCGCGAACTGGCAGGAGGCCGTTGACCGCATGGGCGGTTCGGACGACTGGACGGTGCCGGTATGGTGGGATGTGCAGTAAGTGTTTAACCCGAAAAACGATACGATTATGAAAATGCTGAAATACATGTTGCTTTTGCTGGCCGGACTCGTATGTCTTGCCTGCGACGAGGATGAAGGCAATCCGCCTTTCGCTGCCGACGAACTTTACATCTACGACCAGACCGCCGAATCGTTGACGGCCGTTGTCGGCGAGGAGTTCAAACTGAGTCTGATCGTCTCTCCGAACGACGGTTCGGTCGAGTGCACCTGGCTGCTCGACGAGCAGGCGATCGGCCATTCGAAAGACCTGGTCTATACGTTCTCCCGGCCGGGGACCTTCGCCCTGCGTTTCGAGGCTGTCCGCGGCTCGCGGGCCATCTCGATGCGCTATACGCTCTCCGTAACGGCTCCTAATTGACCTTTTGCGTCCCGATGTCCGGGAATCCGGATGTCGGGGCTTTCTTCAACTCATGGAAAAGACGATGAAATCCGAAAGACTGCTATCGCTCGACGTCATGCGCGGCATGACGATCGCCGCCATGATTCTGGTAAACAACCCCGCCGTATGGGGCAAGGCTTATGCGCCTTTGCAACATGCGTTCTGGCACGGCATGACGCCGACGGACCTGATCTATCCGTTTTTCGTCTTCATCATGGGGGTGTCGGCCTTCTTTTCCCTCTCGAAACGCTACGAGGGCGCCGGCCGGGAGGCTTTTTCCCGGATTCTGCGCCGCAGTGCGGTCATTTTCGGCGTGGGGCTGCTGTTGCAGGAGATCAGCTATTTCGGTTACGGCACGGCGAACTTCCTCTCCGGGCAGACGCCTGCCGGGGCGACCTGGTTCGAGACGGCCTTTCCGTTCCGGACGTTTCGGATTATGGGCGTGTTGCAGGGACTGGCATTGGCCTACCTGTTCGGTTCCGTGGCGTTGCTCTGTCTGCGTTTCCGGCATCTGATCGCTGCCGCCGGAGGATTGCTGCTACTCTATCTGGTGCTGCTTCAAACCGGTAACGGTTATTCGCTTTCGGCCGACAACATCATCGCGGTGGTGGATCGGGCTGTTTTGGGCGAGAGCCATCTTTACAAGGAGTGGTTGCCGGACGGCTCGCGGCTGGCTTTCGAGCCGGAGGGGCTGTTGAGCACTCTGCCGCGGATCGCGCAGTTCCTACTGGGATGCGCCGCCGGGCGGATACTGCTTGCAAAGGAGGATGCTCCGATGCGGTTCGGGCGTCTGTTCGCATTCGGAACGGCGCTGCTCTTTGCGGGGTTGTTGCTGCAATACGGCGATCCGCTCAACAAAAAGATTTGGAGCAGTTCGTTCGCGCTGACCACTTCGGGGTTCGCATCGCTGCTGCTGGGGCTGCTGTGCTGGGTGATCGACTTGCGCAAACAGGTGCGGTGGACCGGATTTTTCCGGGTGTTCGGGGTCAATCCGCTGTTTCTCTATATCTCCGCCTGGGTCCTGTCGGTTGTGTTGGGTGCCCTTTCGATTAAGAGCTGGTTCTATACGACGCTGATCGACCCGTTGTTCGGCGACGCTTCGGGGTCGCTGGTCTATTCGTTGTGCTTCATTCTGCTGGTTTGGAGCCTCGGACTGGTGCTGTACCGCCGGAAAATTTATATCAAAATCTGAAAACGCTGCCATGAAACACCGTTTTTTGACTGTTGCCGCAGCCTTGCTGACGCTCTTGACGGGCATCGGAACCTGCGCTGCCCGGACCGGGGATTTCCCTATCCGGGCCTTCCATCTCGATTTCCGTACCGAGGTGATGACGCTCGACGCCATGAAAAGCCTCGTCGATCGGATTTCCGAACGGGGGATCAACACGCTCGTTATGGAGTGGGAGGCCGCTTTCCCTTTCGATAAGCATGCCACGCTGTCGAATGCCTCCGCCTTTACCCGCGAAGAGGTGACTTCGTTCATCGACTATTGCGAAGGACGGGGCGTCGAGGTCATTCCCTTGCAGAATTGCTTCGGGCACTGCGAATACATCCTGCGACATGAGCGTTACCGCGCCCTGCGGGAGGACCCCAAAGACCCTTCGCAGGTCTGCCCGTTGAAAATTGAGGAGGCGACGGCCTGTTTTTCGGAACTGTTCGCCGAGGTGGCTGCGCTCCATCCGTCGAAGTATTTCCACATCGGCGCCGACGAAACCTATCTGCTCGGTCTGTGCGGGAACTGTCGCGCCGTGGCCGACCGGGAGGGGAAATCGCGGCTGTTCGTGGACTATGTCAAGGCGATGTGCGACATCGTGCACCGTCTGGGCAAGACGCCTGTTATCTGGGCCGACATCATTCTCAAATACCCCGAAGCGCTCGACGAATTGCCCGACGACCTGATCTTCGTGGATTGGAACTACGGCTGGGAGCCGGACCGTTTTGGCAAACTGGCTAATCTCTTCTCCCGCGGCGTGAAGCTGTGGGGGGCTCCGGCATTGCGTTCCGGACCCGACAACATCTACCTGACGCAATGGAAAAAACATTTCGACAACCTGGCTGTTTTCGTCGAATATGCACGGGAGCACGACTACGGAGGCATGATCGAAACGTCGTGGTCCACGAGCGGCACCTACGGCTATTGGTTCGACAACGGGTACGAGATTCTCTCGATGCAGCCTGTGCGGCTGGTTTACCCGATGTCGGCATTCCGGATTCTCGAAGCGGCCTGCTGCGAAGCCTTCGTGACGGATGCACCGTTCGAACCGGAGGCGTTCGTGCGGCGGTATGCCCGGACGGAACTGGGACTCGACGATGCGGGAGCCAGTGTGCTGTGGCGCTATTTCTCGATGCCGCAAGAGACCGTGACGGTCTCGGATTCCGGAGCGAAGGACGCCTCCGGGCGCGACCTGCGCGAGGTGATCGACGAATGCGTGCGGATGCGTGACGAACTGGCGCGGTTGAAACCCCGCAAAGGGGCGGAAGAGGCGGCGCACTATCTGCTGATGCTCGATATACGGATCAATTACCTGCGTTTCAAGGCGGTCGAGGCGCGTTACCAGTCCGCTTCGTTCGACCGCTCCGGGATTCCGGAACTGGTGTCCGGGCTGAAAACGCTGCTCGCCGAAGCGCGTACGTTGGACCGTCGTTTTGCACGGCTCAACGGCGGCTATCTCAAAGCGCGTGAAATAGAGTATATGAACACCATGCGTTCGGTGAAGATGAAATCGCTTTACGAACGACTGACAAACAACACCCGATAAGATGAAGAAAACCATTCTTACAACCGCTGCCGTTCTGTTGGCGGCCGTTGGCGGCATTGCCGCAAAGCAGATCGACGTTGTCCCCCGGCCGCTCTTCATGGAGGTCTCGGACAGCGAGGAGTTCCGTCTTTCGGAACCGCTCGCACTGCGGGTAGCAGTCTCCGAACTGCTCCCTGCCGCCCGGATTTTCGCCGGTCAGCTCGAACGGATCGTCTCCTTCGAACCCGACGTGGTTTGCGGGAAGGCGAAAAAAGGTGCCGTCAACATCGTTCTCGACCGGAAACTCGCCGCGGAGGAGTATCGCGTCGAGGTCTCCGGACAGCGTATCGACCTCACGGCCGGATCGCCCCGCGGAGCGTTCCATGCCATGCAAACCCTGCGACAGATCGCTGCCTGCTGCGCCGGGGAGGGTGAAACGGTGATCCCCGCGCTTCGGATCGAGGACAAGCCGTTTTTTGCCTACCGGGGCATGATGCTCGACGTTTGCCGCCATTTCCGCACCGTGGAGGAGGTGAAACGCTATCTCGACATCCTTTCGTTGCACAAGGTCAATACGTTCCATTGGCATCTGACCGACGACCAGGGGTGGCGGCTGGCGATCGACAAGTATCCGCGGCTTACCGAGATCGGCACCGTGCGCGCTCAGACTGTCGTCGGGCATGCCCGGACAAGCAAAGAATATGATGGCAAGCCCTACGGCAAGGGGATGTTCTACACGGCGGACGATGTGCGTGAAGTGCTCCGTTATGCCGCCGACCGTTACATCGATGTCATTCCCGAGATCGAGATGCCGGGACACGCGCTGGCCGCGCTGGCCGCCTATCCCGGATTGGGATGCCGCGGAGAGGGGTATGCCGTGTCGCCGACATGGGGCGTCTTCGACGACGTTTTCTGCGCCGGGAACGACCGGGTTTTCGAGTTCATGGAGGGCGTGCTCGATGAGGTGATCGCGCTTTTCCCTTCGGAGTATATCCACATTGGCGGCGACGAGTGCCCGAAAACGCGCTGGAAGGAGTGTCCGGTTTGTCAGAAACGGATCGCCGAAGAGGGGCTCGAAGACGAACACGAGCTGCAAAGCTATTTCATGAAACGTATCGAACGCTTCGTCAACAGCCGGGGCCGCAGGATCATCGGCTGGGAGGAGATTCTCGAAGGGGGTGTTTCGCCGACGGCGACCGTGATGTCGTGGAAAAGTCCGCAGGCGGGGATCGAAGCCGCCAAGCGGGGCAACAAGGTCATCATGGTGCCCTCGAAGTTCAGCTATTTCGACTACTACCAGTCGCAGGACACGGAGCGCGAGCCTTTCGCCATCGGCGGCTATGTTCCCGTTTCCAAGGTGTATGAATACGATCCCTACGATCAGCTCGATGCCGGGGAGCGCAAGGCGATTCTGGGCGTGCAGGCCAACCTCTGGACGGAGTACATCTCCTCCATGCCGCATGTCGAGTACATGGTGCTGCCGCGCATGGCCGCAATGGCCGAGAACGGGTGGTCGTACGACCGCAAGGACTACGACGATTTCGTGCGGCGCATGCAGTCGCTGCGCAGGATCTACGACCTGTGCGGATTCAACTATGCGAAGCATATTTTCATTCAAAATTGAAACCTGAAACCTATCTTGTAAAATTTACCTACTATGAAACATGTATTGAAAAGAGCGCTGTGGGTGCTGCTGCCCGGAATCTTCGCCGTGCTCGGAAGTTGCAGCGATGACAAGACGGAGACGGTGGCGCCGCCCGTCGTTTCGTTCCCCGTGACGGATGCCGAAATGGAGGTGGATGTGGAGGAGGAGATCACGTTCGAGGCTGTCGTCGAAAACGACGAGGAAGCCGGCTGCATCTGGTATGTGAACGGAGTGGCGGCCGCTTCGACGCCGACGATGACCTACGCATTCGCCCAAGTGGGACTTTATACCGTGCGCTGCGAAGTGTACAACGACGGAGGCCGTGTTGCGAAAGTCTATAAGGTGAAAGTCAACGGGATTCCGCTGGAGGTGGAGTTTTCCGACTCCGGAGATGAGGTTTCCTGCGATCAGGGCGACGAGGTGCGTATTTCGGCAACCGTGGTGGGCGGTGATAAGGAAGTGAAACACTCCTGGAGCATCGACGGCACAGTCGTTTCCGAGACGGCCGATTTCATCCATACGTTCATGGAGCCGGGAACCTTCACGCTCGCCTACGCGGGAGTCAACGCCTATCGGATGACCGCCGCGAAGAGCTGGACAGTCCGGGTGGCCGAGGTCGAACTGCCTCTGACGATCGAATTCTCTCCCGTGCCGGGGGCTATCGACAGCCATCGTGGCGACGAGGTGGTGATCTCGACTTCGGTGAAAGGCGGTGCTGAGGGGCTCGTGCATGAATGGAAGGTGGACGGTGCGGTCGTTTCGTCCGATGCGGAGTTCCGCCGGGTGTTCTCCGAGCTGGGAACTTTCTCGATCTCCTATACGGGCGTGAACGCCAAGCAGGAGCGTGTCGAGAAGACCTGGTCGCTGCTTGTCAGCCATTCGGTCGAGGATTTGGAGGAGGCTGCGGCGCTTCCTTCGGTGCTGGTCGATCAGAACAAGTCGATTTCCGTTGTGGAGAATCCCCATGTCACGGCGGTCAACGGCAGTGCGAAGGTGCTCAAAAGCGATATGTCTTCGTCCAGCAATCCAACGTCGGGACGTTTCTGGCTCGACCTTTCGGGGATGTCCGACCTCGCTTCGTACAGTGCGGTTCGGGTGAAGGTCTGGATCGGGACGAACTCCTATGTGCCTTACATGCAGCTGCTCAATCAGGGCATCAACCGTCGTCCCACGACGCTCAACGGACAGCGTTACACGACTGAGGACGAGTGGCGGCAGATCGTTCGGACCGACGAATGGAACGTGCTCGTCTACGATCTCCCGGAGACCTTCGGCAAGGAGAATCTCGACGGTGTTGCGACGCTCGATTTCCGTCCGATGTCGAATTTCGACGGTTCCAATGCCCCGGCGGAGAACAACGACCGCATCCTTTACTATGACGATTTCGAATTTCTGAAATAAGCATCCGATTATGAAAAATGTCTTTTTTTCGTATTTCCTGTTTCCGCTGACGTTGGTGTCGCTCGCTTCCTGCTCTTCGTGTTCCTCTTCTTCCGACGAGGAGCACGACGGGCCGAAGCCGTCCGTCTCCCGGTGTATCGTCGCCGGTTACTCCAATGCCGGGCGCATCTCGTCGGCGTCGCCGGCCGATTATCCCTACCTGAAATATCCCACGCGGGTTTATTGTTTCGGCATATCGCCCGACGCACAGGGCGTGTGGTACGTCAATCCCGAACGCGAACGGCAGCAGAACACGGTCCGTGCGGCCATGACCTCTTCGCAGGAGGCGTTTTTGGTTGTTGGCGGCGGTGCCACGGCGGGTAACATGTACCGCATGGGGACCGATCCGGCGAAGCGGGCGGCTTTCGCCAGGGCGGTTGTCGAATACGCGCATGCCCGCGGTTTCGACGGCATCGATGTCGATTGGGAGACGGACTGGTCGTCGGAACCGTTCCTGCATGTTCCCGAGGACGATATGGTTGATCTGTTGCAGCAGATCCGGGCGCGGATGGCCGAACTTCCCGTCGGCACGAAGGTCCGGCAGCTGACGGCGGCGCTCTCTTCCAGCACGCGCGGCCAGTCGATGGGCGGCCGGATCGCCGGTTATGTCGATCATATCAACGTGATGATCTACGACACCTACGGTACCGAGGAGGAGGGTTATCCCCATGCGCCGATGCGTGTGTTGAAAGAGTCGCTTGCGGGCTATGCGGCCGCAGGCGTCCCCAATTCGAAAATTATCGTCGGCGTGCCGTTCTACGGAGGCGACAAAAGCGTGTCGCCGGTCATAACGCAGCCTTACAATACGCTTTGTGCCATGGCGGGCGGTGCGATTACGGCTTCTTCGAACTCTTACGGCGGCTATGCTTTCAACGGTGTCGATCTGATGAAAGAGAAGACGCAGTACGTGCTGGACAACGGCTATGCGGGGCTTACGATTTGGGAACTTTCGCAGGACGTGGCCTACGACAGTCCGCTGTCGCTGCTGCGGGCTATCAAGAGCGTTGCCGACGCAAAGTAAAGGTTCGGAGCCATGACAGAACAACGTAACAGAATAGCCTCTATCGATATTTTTCGCGGGCTGACGATGTTTTTCATGCTGTGGGTGAACTCTTTTTGGAGTCTGAGCGATGTTCCGCACTGGTTGCAGCATGCGGCCCGCGGCGAAGATATGCTGGGTTTTTCGGATACGATCTTTCCGGCGTTTCTCTTTATCATGGGAGCCTCCGTACCGCTGGCGGTCGGCAGCCGCCGCGCCAAAGGCGATTCGACGGTGAAGATCGTGTGGCATGTTTTCACGAGAACCTTTGCCCTGGTGGTCATGGGGCTATTGACGGTCAATTTCGGAGACGCCTTTTCGGCCGCCGGAACGGGCCTTTCCCGCGGGAACTATGCGATGCTCATGGTTTTGGGGTTCTTCCTGGTTTGGAACGTCTACCCGCGGACCGAGAGCGTCTGGAAAAAGCGGGGCATCCTGCTGCTGCAATTCTCGGGAGCGGCGCTGCTGGTCTGGCTGGCGGTTATCTTCCGGGGCAGCGACGGTTCGGGATTCGCCATTCGGTGGTGGGGCATCCTGGGACGGATCGGATGGACCTATCTTTTTTGTACGCTGGTGTTTCTGGCGGTCGGCAAACGTCTGGCGGCGCATGTCGTTGTCACACTTCTGCTTGTGGCGGGAGCTTTGTTGCAGGCGTCGGGACTGGTCCCCGGGAACATCCTGCCCAACCAGTTGACGATCTTCGCTTTCGGCAGTACGGGCGTCTTGCTTTCGCTGCTTGTCGAACGTTATGCCGATGTCCGGGCTCCGGGACGTTTCTATCGGATCGCCCTGTTCGCCGGTGCGGGCATGCTCGCTGCGGGCCTCGTCGCCCACCGCTTCTGGATCGTCTCCAAACTCGCCGCTACGCCGACCTGGTATTTCTACTGCTGTGCGATCTTCTTTCCGCTCTTCGCCCTGCTTTACTATCTGACCGATGTGCGGGGACATGCCCGTTGGTTCGCGTGGGTGAAGCCGGCCGGTACGGCGGCGCTGTCGTGCTACGTGGTGGCTTATGCGTGGAATCCGTTGAAGAACCTGATCTTTTCCGATCCGCTGCTTCGTCCCGAATTTTCGGTCGGGATTCCGGGGCTTGTCAATTCGTTCCTCTACGCGCTGTTGCTCATTTGGGCCGTCTGGCTGTTGGGCCGCGGAGGGGTGAGGCTCAAGGTCTGATCCGGCAGAGAAATGCGAAAAGAGGCTGTCCATCACGGACAGCCTCTTTTCATGTCGTGAACAGCTCCCAGCCGCGCCTTATTTCGTCGGGATCGGCGGCCGTGCCGTTCTCCACGCGGGAGATGGCCGCCGCGACGGGAACCATCGTCGCCGGGTCGAGCGTCTCCAACGCCTCGTCGGGGCCGATGCCCGTGTCGGCCGACACGGCGCGGATGTAGGCTTCGGTGCGGTTCTCCGAGGGCGGGGCCCAGCGCGAGATCATCTCGCGGATGCTTCGCAGTCCGTGCCGCACCCGGTAGGTGTGCAGCAGGACGAAGATCGCCCGGTATCCCCACGCCAGCGATTCGAACTGTTTGAAGGCCGGGTCGCGCGAGGGGCGCACCTCGCCTTTGTAGCGGACCTTCGACTGCCGGATATTGCCCGGATTGCAGTTCGCCAGTCCTCTACTCATCGCCTGCCTCCTTTCGGATGCGGCGGTGGACGTAGCGGCGCAGCCAGCGGAACAGCGGGGCGTCGGAGAGTTGCGCGGCGTTTTCGAGGAACGACCACAGCTCCACTCCGCAGGTGAACCCCGTGAGGAGTTTCGCCACGTTCAGCTGCATGAAATCCAGTACGCAGCTGTCGATCAGCCACGCCATTGCGATCGCCGTGACCGCCAGCGTGAGTTTGACCACCGTGCGCCACGCCTTGCAGCTTTCGAAATACCAGGCGCGGCCTTCGCGGCGGGCCGTGGCGCGGTCGGCGGCCACGCCCGAAAGGAAGTCTACGCCGATGAAAACCACGGTCGTGGCTATCAGCGGCCCGATCGGGGCGAACAGGGCGGCGATCCCCGCCGCCGCGCCGCTAATGAATCTGAACAAAGCCTCCATCGGTCGTGCAGCGTCTGAGCGTGTCGTTTTCGGGGTCGTATTCCGGGAATTCGTCCCGGTGTGCGAACAGATGTTCTCCGGCGCGGCGCAGCAGCGTCCGGGCCTGAGTCCGCAGGCTGCGTCGCAGGGCTCGGAGCGCCGCTTCGCCGGCCGGCTGGCCGCAGGCGGTCTTGGGGGCCGTCGTGCCGCATTGCCCGGTGCTGATGTCGAGCCGCGATTGGAGAGCGAGACGGGTGAAGAGAGCCGTCGGGGCCGCGAGGTATTCGTCGCGGAATCCGGCGTAGGAGCCTTCGAGGAGCTTTTCGTAGAGCGCCCGCCCTACGACGGGGACGATGTGGCGCTGTTCGGCTCCGGCGATGTCGGCTTCGGTGACGCTATCCGGAGGCAGGTAATCCCCGCCGCCGAAGGCGAGGCGCAGGACCTGCAAAGGTGTGATGAGGGTTTTCATTCGATGCTCTTGATGTTGTATTTGGTGATTTCCGAGAGGAAAACCTGTTGTTTCGGGTCCTCCGGGTCGTAGTCGAGTCCGTCGGCCTTGCGGGCCTCCCAGACCTTCATGTAGATGGGTTTCGAGCGCGTCGGCGGGCGGTTGACGATTTGCAGCGACGCCGTGTCGAGCCCCAGCACCGAGGCGATGACGGTGCGGATCGGCTCGGTGAGTTCGGCTTGCTCGGCCAGGATCACCGTGTTCAAAGCCACTTCGTATTCGTGGAGGATGCGCTCGGCGCTGAATCCCGAGGCGTAGTCCAGTCCGCTCAGGGTCCGGAACCACGAATGGGCCACGACGATGTCCCCGACGGCCTGTTCGTGCAGCGCCTGCCAGTCGCCTTCGTTCTGCGCGGCGATGGGGATGAAGCGCGAATTGTCGTCTTCGCCCCCGTCGCGGATGACGAACATCACCTGCCCGGGATTCCCGGCGAATTTCTGCTCTGCGAGGCGTGCGATGCGTTCGGCTTCGGCCTCGTTGTCCACCGACGAGTCGAGCATCATCACGCCCGACAGCTGGAACGAGTTGTCCAGCCGCGAGATGTTCCAGCGGTCGGTCTTCCAGGCGATGGCCGAAACGCTGAAACCCGCGATGTAGGGCGGCACGCCGTAGTGTTCGAACATCGGTTCGTAGTCCTTGTAGTGGACGATCGAGCGCATGGAGCCGTCCTCCTGCCGTTCGAATTGCGGATAGAGGGGCAGCGACCGCGCTTCGGCGGGTTTGAACGCCGCCCAGTCGTGATGGAGCAGGATGTGTTCCGAGTCGCGGGCCACGCGGCAGCGCGAGGCGTCCTGATGGTAGAGCGAGAGGAAGGAGCGCTCCTCGTCGGTGACGATTTCGAGAAAGGCGTTGCCGAACAGCGACTTGTCGAAGGCCAGTTTGTTGAGCACCTGCCTCAGGCTTTCGCCGCTGCCGTTCACGCGGCGGACGAACGCCGCCAGCCGCGGTTCCCGGGCTTCGTCGCAGGTGAATCCCTTGCCCGAGATGTAGTCGGCCTTGTCGTTGATGATGCGTCGGTGGGTCGTCGAGCGCCGGGCCATCAGGGCCAGCGCCGCCGGGAAGAGGTTGTCGTCGCCCCAGCGCCAGAATCGGTCGCTCTCGACCCGCGCCGTCCCCAGCGCGAAGTAGGGGTCGGTGCGGTTGGCGACCCCTACGGCGGTTTTGATTTTTTTCGCTTTGTTCATGGCGTTGTTTCGGATTCGGGGCCGCGGCGGCCCGCAGGGAATCTCCCTGCGGACGCCCGGTCCCGGGTCGGGTTACTGTTTGTAGGCGTAGGTGATGAGGTCCGTGTCGAGGATCTGGCTTCCGGCCATGAAGACCGCGCGCTGGCGGTTCTCCATCTCGTCGGGATTGTACCACATGCGCACTTCGTTGCCGGGCATGTCGGCCGTGTTGACCGCCAGCACGAGGTTGCGGCGGTCGGTGAGCATGCCGAACGACTGGTGGTAGGAGCTTCCCGCGAGGTAGCCGCCCAGACGCAGGTCGATGACCGGGATTCCGTGGTAGGCGAGGTTCCGGCGGCCGTTCACCGTGTCGGTGTAGGCGGCGTCGGCGCCCTTCGAATCGAGGTATTTCTCGTAGAGGTGGCAGAGGTCCGAGGTGACGAAGAACGCCAGCTGCCCGTCGGCCTTGAGGTCCTGGACGCGCAGGTCGGATTTGTTCCACAGCTTGTCGAACAGCTCCACGACGTAGGCCGGGTCGGCGAGCGACGCCTCCTGGTAGGTGAAGTTGTAGATGACCTCGTCGTCAACCTGGGCCTTGATCTGTTTCAGGAATCCGTCGAAGGTGTTGTAGCCCGACGTGGCGGTCGTGTCGCCGATCCACATCGTGGCGCGGATGTTTTCCGCGAGGGCCTGCCTGAAGAGCGTCGTTTCGGCCTGTTCGAGGTCTGTGCCCGAGAGGTCGTCCATGTTGACGTTCGCCATCGCCGTGATCTTTTCGTAGACCATCGAGAAGTAGTCTGCGGCGGAGAATCCCAGTTCGGCTTTCACGCGGCTGAGGTTGACGGTCTTCTCCTTTTTGGTTGCCGGGGCGCCTCCCGTCCAGCCTGCGGAGGTGAATTTCTGGAGGATGTTGCGCTGTCCGTCCCAGAGCTGGATGTGCGTGGGCTGGGGCATGTTGTAGAGTACGCGCACGCCGAGCTCCTGGGCCGACGGTCCGGTCAGCATCGGGCGGAAGAAGATGTTTTCGAGATCGGTTCCGGTGTACTGTTTCGAATTTTCGAGATAGGTCATGGTGATTGTTGTTTTTGGATGTTTGTTTGATTGGGGTTGTTGGGTTTTGCCTGACCTTACTTTTGGTAAGGGCAATTTTTAATTGCGGTTCCGCTGTTATCCGCGGAATCGCCTTGCGTCTTCGGCATAGGCGCGTTCGTTTGCCGAGCGGACCGTGTCGCCGTACGAGGGGTCTTCGCGGGGTTGCGTGACGGTGGCTCCGAAGCGTTGGCGGGTTTCGTCCGACACGACGGCCGAGCGCCGTTGCAGGGCCCGCACCTCTTCGCCGGAGTGCAGCACGCTGCGGTCGGCGGGTTCTTCCTCTCCGGGCCGCAGGCCGATGCCGGCGAGCAGACGCTCCCAGCCCCGGGCGATGTCCCGGGCCAGCGACGACGACCGTCCGGCTGTTTCGACCACTTTGTCGGCGAGCCCCGCCGCAACGGCCTCTTCGGGCGACAGCCAGCGCCCGTTGCCGTTGTTCTCGGCCATCAGGGCCTCGAACTCCTCGGCCGGGCGTCCCGAACGGGCGGCGTAGACCGCGGCGATGCGGGCGTCGGTCTGGTGCAGCAGATCGAGCTTTCCGGCGATCTCCGCGGCGTTTCCCTCGGTCGCACAGACCGCCGTGTGAATCAGATAGAGGGCGTTCGCCGAGATTTCGCGGCACCCTTCCGAGGCCGCTTGCGCGATGATCGTCGCGGCCGAGGCCGTGTAGCCGTAGCAGCGGGTGGTGATGCGTGCCGGCAGTTGCCGCAGGGCGTCGTGGATCAGCAGGGCGTCGTTCACGTCGCCGCCCGTCGAGCGGATGTTGACCACCACTTCCGGGGCTTCGATCCCGGCGATGCGTTGCAGGGCCTTGCTGAAACGCTCGTAGGTCGCCACCCGGGCTTCGGGGTCGTCGAACTGCCACTCCTCGGGGATGCCGATGGTTCCTTCGATGTCGATCCGGCAGACTTCGGCTGAATTGTTGATTTGGATTTCCGATTTCATGGTTTGTTTTTGTAATTGGTGTAAAATGCGTTGCGCGCCTTTTCATAGGAGCAGCAGTATTTTCCGGCCGCCGCTTCCAGCGCTTCGCAGCGGGGCACTCCCTCCCGTTCGAGCCGCCGCACCTCGTCGCGGATGGCCTGTCGTTCGCACTCCCGGCGGCTGATGAGCCCCATTTCGAACAGCCGCCGCACGGCCTCCGCGGTTCCCAGTCCCCTGACCTCGCGGAGCGCCGTTTCGGCCAGCATTTCGTCGTGCCGCGTCATCGTCAGTCCTCCGTCAGCCGGTCGAACGTGCAGCGCACCGAGGCTTTTTCGGGGTCGTAGTCGCCCACGGCGCAGAGTGCGGCCCTCACCACGCCCGCTCCGGTGTCGATGCGGAAGACCGAGCGGATCTCCGGGGCTCCCGTGCCGGGCGTGAAGAGCGCTTCGAACTCGTGGGGCGCGAGCCGCAGCGAGAGGGTGATACGTTCGCGGGCGGCTTCCCGGCGCACCTGGCGGTCGTAGTAGCGGTGCAGTCCCGCCTGCCCGTCGCGGTCCTCGAAACAGAGCGTGAACCCCTCGTCTCCCGCGAGGTGGAACGCCGCCAGCGGATATTCGGCCTGCCCCGAAGGATATCCCCAGCGTTCGCCCGCGGGCAGCGGACGCATCCCGGCGTAGCGGACGATCCGGGGCGTGAAGTTGGTGCCGTCCTCCTCCGCATCGTCGCGGTCTCCGACCCGGAGGATCAGCGCCGACGGGGCGTTGAGGTAGTGCCCCGCCGAGTTGAGCGAGGGAGCGAACAGCGGGTTGCGCACCGTCTTTTCGCCCTGCAATGCGGCATACGATCCGGTTTCGAAGCTCCACGACCCCAGCGGCGACTCCTCTCCGGCGTCGAAGCGCGTCACGGCTCCGTCACCGTCCTGATAGCGCCATGTCCGTACCTCGTGGATTTCCGGGGCGATCTCCCGCCGTTCGACCGACTGCGAAAAATCCGTCCTGCGGCTCCAGTCCGCCTCGGGACCCGCTCCGAAGAACTCCCCTTCGGGTTCGATCCACACCGTCCGGGTCGCTTCCTCGGTGTAGAACCGCAGGTTGAAGAGATGCGCCAGCGCTTCGAGCAGCTCCGCCTGCCGGATGCGGTGCTGCGCCACGTCGGCGAAGGCGATCCGCGACCCGAATCCGGGGCCCGACAGGAACCGGGGGCGCAGCGCGCATTCCTTGTGCAGCGTCAGCTTCATCCCCTCCTCGGCTCCCGCGAAGTAGATCTGGTTGAAGTACTTGGGCGACTGCGGCGAGACGCTCTCGGCGACCGTGCGGAGCCGCACCTCGACGGTCGTTTCGCCCGTCTCGCCGACATACCCGTTGTAGAGCGCCCAGTCCCCGGTGTAGGGCACCCATTGCGAGCCGCTGCGGACCATCAGCGTCGGTTGGGCTACGGTTCCCGATGCCGGGGTCGTGACCTGCGCCGAGCGGGCCGCGAAATCGGTCCACACCGTGTCCGCCGTGCCGTTGCGGACATAGACGAGGCGGTATTGCGCCCCTGCGGCGTGATCGAAGACCAGCGCACGGTAGGTGAAGTTCGGGGCGATCGCGTCGCGCAGGTCCTTGTAACGGTTGGCCAGTTCGAAGCGGAATTCCGATCCCGGCCCGAGATATACCGTGTCGAATCCTTTGAGCCGCGTGCGGGAGACGATGCGGTGCGCGGTGGTGTATTTCAGGCGGTATTCGAATCCGACGCTGATCTCCGCGGGCGGCGTGAAGACGATCTTTCCGTTCTCCGTCGAGAAACAGTTGCCGTTGTTGTAGAGTCCGCTGACTGCCTCGCCGTCCGCATCGACGCTCTGCGGCGTGGCCGTTTCGACGATGTTTCCCACCGTGTTGGCTATCGCCTTGGGATTGGCCGCGACCCGTCCCAGTTCGTTGGCCGTCGCCGTCGCCGGGGCCAGCCTCCGGGCCGCGAATCCCATGCGGTTGGCCGCCGCCGTGGTGTTGCGCGAGGAGTAGGCTCCGCTCATGTAGAGCGAGCGGAAGAACTCCGATTCCAGAAAGCGGCTCTTCACTCCGTAGCCCGCTTCGGTGAAGATTTGCCCGACGAGCGTGGCGATGTGCAGAAAGGGGTGGTAGTCCTCCACCGAAAGGAGCCGTTCGGCCGGAAGCAGGTCCTGCGAGCCGTTCTGTTGTTCGTATTCGTCGCGGTGGACGGGGAAGAACTTCACGGGCGACGCATCCGTCCAGCTTTCGAAGATCGTCGTCGGCGTCAGTTCTCCCTGCCACGCCACGCCCAGCCGGGAGAACATCCTGCGGGCGGCGTTTTCGGCCCATCCGGTACCGCCGTCGCGGATTTCGAGCGTGTAGCCCGCCTCCGACGAGGCCAGCAGGCGCACCGTTCCGCCGATCAGCACCGCTCCCTCCGCCGTCAGTTCCGCCGTGTGGAGCGCATCATTGAACCGCCCGGCGGCATGGGGGTCCCCGGCGAAGGCCGTCACGGCATCGTTTCGGGGCGTCGCCGGGATCGTGATTTTCAGCGACCTCCCCTCGCGGCAGGTCTCCGGCCCGGCCAGCTTCGACGCATCGTAACCGGGTACGGCGATGCTTTTCGTGCCCAGATCGCAGGGCTGTCCGTCGATTCTCAGTTCCATGACGTGCGGGTTTTGCGTTTGGGACGAACGGCGATTTCCAGACAGCTCAGCGTGCCGTGACGCTGTACGACGGCTTCATCGGAGGCAATATCCACCGGGGTGTACATGTCGCCCCGGGCGATCCAGACCTCCGGGGCCGATGTCAGTTCCGCAAGGGCTTCCAGCACCTGCCGTCCTTCGTAGGCCGACACGAGTACCGTCTCGCGGTCCGTCTCCGCCGTCGCCGCTGTGCGTCCGTCGGGACCGTACGCCTGCTGCCGGACGCTCCGGACGACCTCCGTTTGCAGGACGGGGAAGGAGTAGTGTTCGATCGACCCTGCACGGCTGCGCCAGGCGAGCCGCACGGCCTCCTGCCGGGCCGGGATCACGGTGTAAACCACCGTGCCGCAGGCTCCGGCATCGACCGTCAGCGTCTCCGCATCCGGGAAGTCGCGCAGGTCGAGGCGGAAGATGTGCAGCCCGGCTTCCGCCGCACGGTAACTCTCTGCGGCGGCGGTGTCCCCGGCCATCGCGGTCACCGTCACGGTGCAAGGGCCGTCGGTCAGCAGCGTCAGTTCGTCGCACGCTCCCTCGGGGATCAGACGCCGGAGGGGCATCGAGGTCAGCAGGCAGGGTGCTTCGGCGGCTTCGGCGCCGGGCCGGAACGTGCGCGCCGGGGAGACGGCTTCGACGGCTCCGCCCGTCGCCGCTGCTTCGACGTGGACCGTGACCGTCCGGCCCGCCGCGGGGTGAAATCCCGTGCCGCCCGTCGCTGGGACGAACTGCACGCGGCGGCGCAGATAGGGTGCGATGTCGAATCCGGCCTCCGTCACCGCCGCGAACCGCTTCGCGCCCAGCAGGGCGCTTCCGTCGCCGGTCTGTCCAGCCGTGCCGGCTTCGTTTGCACCGCCGGGCGAGACGGCTGCGCCGATTCCCTCTGCGGGCCCGGCCGCCGCATCGACGATGCGGATGTCGATGTTTCCGGCCGCCTCCTGACTGACGGCATAGCGGAGTTCCCCGCCTAAGGGGGCGTACTGTTGCGGAATTCGTGTAAATAGCATAATGGATGTTTAAGAAAGATGACTGTATTCGGTTCGCCGCAGAACGCGGCGCAATGCGGCATGCGGATGCTTTCGGTGCTTTCGGCGCCACAGGCACAGAGGCGGCCGGGTTGTTGACAAAACGGTTGAAAACTTGTCGATAAACGGGGATAACAATTCACAAAATGCGGAAACAGAAGCGTTTCCCGATGTCGATAACTTTGCCGTCCTTGCCGTCCGGTTGTGAATCGTTCGGCAAATATACGACAGCCGATACCCCCTTGTCAAGACCCCGATGCACTTTTTCTAAATTTTATGGAAAAACTTCGGGATTTTGTCGTACCTTTGTTTCGCGAACCAACAGTTTTACATCGTATGGATGATGGTCATAGTTCCACGTATAGCCGTCGTGTCGTGCCTCAGTACGACCCCATTCATCTATGGTATCCAGCGCGAGGGTAACTTCCGCGCCGAATTGCTGTTGTCCGATCCCGAAGAGTCGATCCGCATTTTTTCCGACCGTAAAGCCGACATCGCCCTGGTGCCTGCCGCCGCCGTGCCCTCGTTGGAGGATGCGCGCATCGTCACCGAATACTGCGTCGGCGGGGTCCCTGCCGCGAAGGAGGCGTTGCTTGCCGACGACGATCCTTTCGTGGCGGCGTGGAAGCCTTTCGGGAAACTCCCCTGCGCCTTCGCCCTCTGGGTGGCGCACGGCGACGTGGAGCCCGAGACGGTCGAGGCTTTGCAGCATGCGCTGACCTTCGGTCTCGAACACGGTTACGAGGCGGTTCTCGATTCGGCTTTTTCGGCCGATCCGGGGCTTGCTTACGCGGGTCTCGCCCATTTCGACTACATTTTCGACAATCAGAAAGACAAGGCGCTCAAAAAGTGCTGGGATTCGGGGCTCAAGGTGGCTCCGCGAGCCAATCCCGGCTGAAGAGCTTAGCGGACGGACTTCCGCCTCTCTGCACGTAAACGGATTCACGAACATTAAGAGAGCGTCTTATGATTACAATTTACCTCAAACAATACAACAAGATCATCCGGAACGCCGATACCAAGCTCTTCGACGAGTTGGGTTACGACGACATCCTGTGGATCGACATGCTGCTGCCCACGATCAAGGAGCAGAAAGCCGTCGAGAACTTCATGGAGATCAGCCTTCAGACCAAACAGCAGGTCGAGGAGATCGAATCGACATCGAAATACTCCGAGAACGAGAACGCCATCATCTCCAATTCGAACTTCTTCGTTCCCACGGGCGATTCGTTCATCGTCGAGCCGGTGTCGTTCATCATTTCGAACGAGGGCGTGCTCGTTTCGGTGCGCAACGCCGAGTTCCGGACCTTCCGCGAAACGGAAAAGCGGCTCCAGATGAACTACCGCAGTTATTCGACGGGCTACCACCTCTTCATTTCGTTGTTGGAGGTGCGCATCGACTTCGATGCCGACCTCGTGGAGTTGATCGCCAAGCAGGTCGCGGCGTTGTCGAAGGACATCAACTCCGAGGATTCGATCGACAAGGAGGTGTTGCACCGCATCAGCGCCTTGCAGGAGTCTACGATGTCGTTGCGCGAGAACATCTTTGACCGCCAGCGCGTATTGTCGGGCATCCTGCGTTCGGAGCGCTTCCCGAACGACATCTACCCGCGCTTGCAGCTGATGATCAAGGATGTCAATTCGCTGATCAACCACGCTGATTTCAGCTTCCAGCGACTCGATTATATCCAGGACGCTGCGTTGGGTCTCATCAACATCGAGCAGAACGAGATCGTGAAGATCTTCTCCGTGGCGGCCGTGATCTTCATGCCCGCGACGCTCATCGCCTCGATCTACGGCATGAACTTCAAGTTCATGCCCGAGCTGGATTGGATGCTGAAGCTCGGCAACGGTTGGAACATCCCTCTGGGCTACATCTTCGCCATCGGCATGATGATCTTCTGTTCGGCCCTGACGATCTGGTACTTCAAGTACAAAAAATGGCTCTGACCTCCCCGCCTGAGAGGCGGTTTTCAGCGTAGGTTCGGGAGCGCAGAACCGGCTGGTCAGCGAGCCAGCCGGCTTTCGCCCGTAAACCGGGCTTTTTAAGCCCGTGCTTTTGGTACTTTTGGCATCAAAAGTACAGTCCTCTTTTTCTCTTCTTTCAAAGAAAGAAGAGCTTTTCCCGGTAAATTTCGTATATTTGCAAGCTATAAACATTCGTCATGCTCGAAAAACTGGCCAAACAAACCGCCGTCTACGGTATCAGTACCATTGTGGTAAGGTTCCTGAGCTACCTGCTCACGCCTTACTACACCCGTATTTTCGGGCAGGAGACCTACGGCATCGTGACGGATGTCTATGCCCTCATTCCGCTGGCGCTCACCCTTTTGACGATGGGTATGGAGTCCAGTTACTTCCGTTTTTCAGCCAAGGCCGAGGAGGCGGGCGGGGAGGTGAAGGCCGCCAAGCGGCGGCTTTTCGCCACCACATGGGGCATCACATCGCTCGCCGCCGCGGTCTTTTTCCTCGCAATGGCCTTTTTCCGCAACGGCATCGCTCGCGTCATGGGCGAGGCGTATGTGTCGCATCCGGAGTATGTCGTCTGCGTCGGGTTGATCATCCTTTTCGACGTTTGGGCCTGCATTCCCTTCTCGCGGTTGCGCGAACAGGGCCGGGCCATGACTTTCGTGGGGTTGAAAGCGCTCAACGTGGCCTTGAACGTGGCTTTGGCTTTCGGATTCGGCGCCGCGGGGCTTTTCGCCTCGGAGTTCGGCGTGGGGTGGGTCTTCGTCGCTAACCTCGCCGCCAGCGTCGTGACGTGGCTGGCGATTCTGACCACCGTCGATCGCACGGTCCCGAAGATCGACTGGGTACTTTTGGCCGCTGTTTTCGCTTATTCGCTGCCGTTGCTGGTGGGCGGATTGGCCGGTACGGCCAACGAGTTCATCGACCGCCAGTTGATCAAATACCTCGTTCCCGAGGGGGCTATGGCGCAGTTGGGCGTCTACGGCGCTATCACGAAGATCGCCGTGGTGATGATGCTCTTCTACCAGATGTACCGCCTCGCCGCCGAGCCGTTCTTCCTCTCGAACTTCAAAAAGTCGGATTTCGTGCAGATGAACGCCGCGGCGTTGAAATATTACGTCATGGCTTCGATGTTGATCTTCCTCGGCATCGCGCTCTTCCGCGACCTCTTCGCGTTGATCGTCGGGCGGGATTTCCGCGAGGGCATCTTCATCCTGCCGGTGGTGCTGGGGGCGAATGTCCTCACGGGCGTCTGGCTCAACCTCTCGTTCTGGTACAAACGGGAGGAGCGCACCTCGCTGGCCATCGTGGTCACGGGTTCGGGACTCGTCGCCATGCTCGCTTTCGGATTGTGGCTCATTCCGTTGTGGGGTTATTACGGGGCTGCTTGGGCACGTCTGGCGAGCGAATCGGCGATGGTCGCCGTCAGTTGGTGGCTCAACCGCCGTTATTATCCGACGCCCTACGACTGGCGCCGCATCGGCGAGTATGTCGCCGCGGCGCTCGCCGTTTTCGCTGCTTGCGAGGCCGTAACCTCCTGCACGGGCAATATGTTCGTAAGCTATGCGTTTAATATAGTGCTCTTTGCGTTGTACGCCGCCTACCTCGTCCGCCGCGAGCGGATCGACTTGGGGGCCATGCTCCGCTCGGTGCTGAAAAAGAAGAAATAAGATGCGATTTGCGGACATCATAGGACAGGACGATCTGAAACGACATCTCGCACAGTCGGTCGATGCCGGCCGTGTGAGCCATGCCCAGCTCTTCACGGGGTTGTCCGGTTCCGGGGCGCTGGCGTTGGCCGTGGCCTATGTGCAGTACCTCTGCTGCCGTCACCGCCGCGACGGCGACTCGTGCGGCGAGTGTCCCGACTGCAAACAGATCGCATCGCTGGCGCATCCCGACCTGCATCTGGTCTTTCCCGTGAACAAACAGGGCAAGAAGTCCGGCGAGGTGATGCGGAGCGACGAGTTCCTGCCCCTGTTCCGCACGTTGTTCGACGAACGGGGCGGCTATGTTTCGCCGCAGGACTGGTACGACCGGCTCGACCTGGGCAAGACGCTCAAAGGCATGATCGCGGCCCGCGAGGCCGACGAGATCATCCGCAAACTCTCGTTCAAGAGCTTCGAGGCCGATTATAAGACGATGCTCATCTGGCTTCCGGAGGCGATGAACGAGGAGGCTGCCAACAAGATCCTCAAAATCCTCGAAGAGCCTTGGGAGCGGACGCTTTTCATTCTGGTTTCCGAGCAGCCCGACCGGTTGCTGCCGACGATCATTTCGCGGACGCAGGAGGTTGCCGTGCCGCGCATCGCTCCCGACGTGTTGGCGCGGGTCGCTGCGGAGAGGGGCGTTTCCGACCCGTTGCAGGCCCGCAACATGGCGCGTCTGGCCGGCGGCGACCTCTTGGAGCTGAATCACCTGGTCGCGGGCGAGAGCGATGCGCTGCGGAAAGAGAATTTCGACCTTTTCTGCGGCCTGATGCGTTTGAGCTACAACGACAAACACCTCGAACTGGTCTCCTGGGCCGAGGATGCGGCGCAGCTTTCGCGCGAGCAGCAGCGGGCTTTCCTGCGCGATGCGGCACGGCTTCTGCGCGAGAGTTACATGCTCCATGCGGGCATCCGCGAAATCAGTTACCTTTGGGGCGAGGAGTTGGCCTTCTGTTCGAAATTCGCCCCTTTCGTCGGTTCGCAGAACATCGAGCCGTTGATCGCCGAGATCGAGAGCGCCTCCGCGCAGATCGCGCAGAACGGCAACCCGACGATCGTTTTCACCCATTTTGCCCTCTCGGTGAGCAAGATGATAAAACATTTGTGAGTTATGGCACGTGTGGCACTTCTTTTAGGCGGAAACCAGGGCGACGTGAAGCGCACCCTGCAAACGGCACAGCAGTTGATAAACTCCCGCGTGGGGGCTGTCCTGCGTTGTTCGCACCGTTACGAGAGCGAGCCGTGGGGATTCCCGGCCGCGCAGCGTTTTTCGAATCAGGCGCTGGAGGTCTCGACCGATCTTTCGCCGCTCGAAGTGCTCGACGCCTGCCAGGGGATCGAGCGCGAATTGGGCCGCAACCGCGCCGCCGAGGCGATCGAGAAGGCTTCGTCGGGCGCCGCCTATTCGTCGCGTCCGATCGACATCGACATCATCTTCTACGGCGACGAGGTGATCGACGACGAGCGCCTGACGGTTCCCCACCCGCTGCTCGCCGAACGGGAGTTCGCATTGCAGCCGCTCGCGGAGATCATGCGCCGGCACCGTCATCCCGTCACGGGAGTCACCGTCGGGGAGATGCTCGATGCGCTGCGTAACCGATAAACAGAAGATGAACGTGAGACGAACGATACTCTTTCTCGCCGCCGCGGCGCTCTTGACGGGGTGCTTCAAGGACGTGTCAACCACGACGAATTACGTGATCAAGCCCCTCGTGCAGGACTTGTCGGGCGATCCGTACCTGGCGCTCGACGGGGTGAAAGCCTACGCTTTCGACGCCGACACGACTCTTTATACCGTCGCGTCCTACGCGGATGCGTTGGAGGGCGTCGCCAGCCTGAAAGGCAACCCTTCGGAACGCCTTTCGCCCTTCGTCACGGCCGGGCCCTACGAGCGCGAAGGAACTTCCGGATGGGTCCAGATGTCGATGTCGAACGCTACGCAAATGGTCTTGGCCGTCGATACGGAGCATCGAATCTACGCCTACACCCAGCAGGAACTGACCGAAAACCTCCCGACCCTGTACGTGACGCTGCCTTTCAAGCCGTGGAAGGAGGGTTTTTCCTACAAGGACGGCAGTTGGAGCTATTACAACGAATTCTATACGCCTCCCACCTACCTCGACTGCTTCATTGATCCCGCTGTCCAGAGCGAGGAGGGCGGTGCCGCGGAGGAGATTTCGAATTTGAAAGCCTATGCCTTCGCCGCCGACACCGCGGCGTGGTACATCGCCTCCTACGACGATGCCGTTGCGGGCAAGATCACTTCGAAGGACGACGATTCGTTCACGCGCTCCAATCCCAACTTCACGGCTTACAAGGAGGAGGGTTCGTCGCTCTATAAGATGCAGGTTTCGACCGGGACGCTGATGGTGGTCGTGGTCGATCGCGTCGATCGGCTCTATGCCTACACGAAGAAGGAGGTCGATCTCGAAGGGGCTCCGCCGACCTTCTCCGTCCTCTTCCGGCCGTGGGTGCAGCAGTGGATCGACACGGAGGAGCCCGACGGTTGGATCGTCGTCAATCCGGCGCTCGACCCCGACCCCGACAAGGATTCGCAAACGCAAACACAACCACGCCGCCGATGAATACGCCGCGACATACCCTTTACCTGCTGCGCCTTGCGGTGGCGCTGCTCTTCGTGTCGGCCTTTCTGAGCCGTTGCGCGAGCATGATGACCCCTACCGGCGGTCCCCGCGACTCGCTTCCGCCCGTCATCGTGAACATGACGCCCGACAACAATTCGGTCAACCGGCCTCTCGTCGGCCACGAGAAGATCTACATCGAGTTCGACGAGTTCGTGCAGCTCAAGGACCAGCAGAAGGAGTTCTTCACCTCTCCGGCCATGAAGAAGAAACCCACGGTCACCCTGCGCGGCCGGGGCATCGTGATCCAGTTGCGCGACACGCTGGCTCCGAACACGACCTATTCGCTCAACTTCGGCAGCGCCATCCGCGACAACAACGAGGGCAACCCGCTCTATTCGATGCGCTACGTCTTTTCGACGGGTCCCGAGATCGACTCGATGCTCCTCACGGGTTATACGGCCGACAGTTACAAGGCCGATTCTGTGTCGAAGACCTTCATCTGGTTCTTCCCGGCCGATTCGGTCGGGAACGTCGCCGAATACGACTCCACGGTGTTCAAGTACAAGCCTGCGTCGATCGCCCGCGCCGAGAACAACGGCATCTTCATCGCCCAGAACCTCAAGCCGATCCCCTACCGGGTCTACGCCGTCCAGGACAAGAACGACAACCAGATGTACGATCCGGGCAGCGACCAGGTGGGCTTCCTCGAAAAGACCTACAACCCGGCCGAGATGCCCGATTTCGCCATGTGGTACGATTCGATCCGCCAGTACGTGACTGCCGAGCCGCAGCTCTATTTCCGGATGTTCACCGACAAGGCGTTCCGCCGGCAGATGCTTTCGGAGTCCGAGCGGCCCCAGCAGCACAAGGCGATGCTCTATTTCGCGTCGGCGCACCCGAAGATCACCGCCCTGCGTTTCGACAGCATCTCCGCCGACCGGGTCATCTTCGATCCCCAGACCGTGGGCCGCGATACGATCGCCCTGTGGTTCAACGTCCCCTCGGCCGACCTTCCCGATACGATCAAGGGTGAGATCACCTATTTCAAGCACGATACGGTCAACCGCTTGCAGGAGGTCACCGAGCCGTTGAAACTCGCCTGGCGGCTGATCGAGACCAAGGAGCAGGAGCGCGAGCGCGAGAAGCTCGAACGCGACCGCCGCAAGGCCGAGGCCGCCGGCGAGGAGTGGGTCGAGCCCAAAAAACCGAATCCCTTCGCCGTCAAACTCCCCACTTCCGGCGACATCAACCCCGAGAACCACCTCACCGCGGAGTTCGATTACCCGTTGGTGTCGGTCGATTCGTCGCGCCTGTTGTTGACGCGCCTGCTCGAAGACAATTCGGTCGAGGACGTTCCCGTGCATATGGTGCGCGATACGGGACAGTTGCGCAAATGGTACATCCGCGCTCCGTGGAAGACGGCCGGACAATATATGCTGACCATCCCCGCGGGGGCCATCACCGACGTTGCGGGCCTTTCCAACGACTCGATCGTCGGCAAATACACGGTCCTCGACCCCGAGAAGTTCGCCACGGTGAAGATCCACGTCAACGGTCGTGACGACGGCACGAAATACATCGTCCAGCTGCTCGACGGCAACAACGCCCTCAAGCAGGAGCGGCGCGACGTGACGACGGGCGACATCCAGTTCAATTACGTTCCGGCCGGCGAGATCAAGTTCCGCATCATCGAGGACCGGAACGGCAACGGCAAGTGGGACACGGGCAACCTGGTCGAGCGGCGCCAGCCCGAGCGGGCTGAGATCTATGCCAACGACGAGGGCGAGGACACCTTCGCCACCAAGACCAACTGGGAGATCGAGTTCACGATGGACATGAACCGCATCTTCGCGCCGGTCACGATGCAGTCTCTTTCGCGCCTGCTGGACGAGCGCGAGGCCCAGCGCCTGCGCCGCGAGGAGGAGAAACGGCTCAAAGAGGGCCCGAAAAAGAACCGTCAGGAGCAGGAGCGCCAGCAGCAGAACAGCAATTTCAACGCTGCGGGCGGCATGTTCAATAATTTCAGGTAGGATGACGATGAAACGACATATCATTGCCGGGCTCCTCGCCTTCGCCGCTCTCGCCGCGTGGCAGGGCGCCTCGGCGCAGCATACGCTCGGCTTCACGGTGGGCTACGGCATGGGCAACGGCCGCTTCCAGCCCCAGCAGGAGATGCGGGCGATGTGGGGCATGTACAGCGGCGGCCTTTCGTGGCGTTACTACGGCACGCAGCGCTTCGTGGGCGGCTTCGGCGTCGATCTCGAATTTCTCCAGCAGGGCTTTTCGTTCGCGCCCAACGCCTCGCTGGTCGAGGAGAAGAAGGATTATCTCTACTATTCGCGGCATGTCAATTCGATTGTGCTGCCGGTCGTCTGGCAGCCCCATGTCTACATGTTCCGCAACCGCATGCGCGTCTACCTCGAGGCCGCCGCGACCTTCTCCTATAACTTCTCTTCGACTTACGAGAACGAGCAGGCGCGGGCCAACGGGGCTTCCGACTGGAAGGGAACCTACGATTTCAAGCTCCCGCGCGACAACCGCTGGGGTTACGGGCTGGCCGGGGGCGGCGGCATCGCCTTCCTGATCCGCCGTTTCGAACTGAATTTCCGCGTGCGTTACTATTTCGGTTATTCGGACATCGTCCGCAACCGCAACAAATATTCGGACAATGTCGGCGACGGGTCGGAAAACCCCTTCTGGGCCACGCCGCTGCGTTCTCCGCTCGACAACCTCACGATCTCCGTGGGGCTCAACTACCGCTTCAACAAACAGGGCTTCGAGACCTGGAAACCGAGACCCAAGAGGGAGAAGAACCGCGAGGTCTTCAAATATGGGTTGTAAAAACAGCAGATTATGGAAACCACCCGTCAGCAGAAAATCGCCAAACAGATTCAGAAGGACGCCGCCGACATCTTCCAGAAGGAGGGTGCGCAGATCGTCCGCGGTGCGCTCGTCACGGTCACGGCCGTGCGTGTTTCGCCCGATTTCAGCTACGCCAAGATCTACGTCAGCATCTTCCCCTTCGAGCAGAGCGGGGAGGTGATGCAGCGCCTCGAACACCAGAATTGGTTCATCCGCCGGGCCTTGGGCCAGCGGTTGCGCAACCAGTTGAAAAACGTCCCCGAAATCCAGTTCTTCCTCGACGATTCCCTGGAATACATCGAGAATATCGACAAAGCGTTGAAGAACGAATAACCGGACCATGCTGCCGCAGCTCTTCGCCCGCCGCTACCTCTTCTCGTCCCAATCCCGGTCGGTCGTCAACCTGATCGCGGGACTGAGCGTCGCGGCCGTTGCGATGCCCGTCGCGGCGATGATCATCCTGCTGTCGGTCTTCAACGGCTTCGAGTCGTTGGTGAAGTCGATGTATTCGGCTTTCGACGCCGACCTGACCGTCACTCCGCGGCAGGGGCAGACTTTCGCACAGGGGGAGATCGACTCCGCGGCGCTTCGGCGCATCCCGGGCGTCGGGGCGTTGTCGTTCACGCTCGAACAGAGCGCCCTGCTCGAACACGGGGGGCGTCAGGCCACCGCCACGGTGCGGGGCGTCGATGACGCCTATGCCGAGGTGTTCGCCTTGGGCGACGCTGTGTCGGCCGGGGAGTGGCGGGTGCGTCTGGGCGATCTGGAACGGCTGGTCATCGGACAGTCTATGGCGTGGATGTTGGGTATCCGGTCGCTGGCCGACGCCGATGTCACGCTCTACGCCGTGCGCCGGGGTTCGTTCTCGTCGCTGCTGCCGTTGGAGAACTACACGCGCCGCACGGAGCCCGTGGGCGGGGTCTATACGCTCGACCTCGACACCGAGCGCACTTATGTGCTCTCGTCGCTGCGGTTGGCGCAGGAGCTTTTCGGTTACCCGGGCCGCGCTTCGTCGCTGGTCGTGCGCCTCGATCCGGGGGCCGATGCCGCCGGGGTCCGCCGGGCCGTCGCCGAGACTGTGGGCGACGACTTCCGGGTCCGCACGCGCGACGAACTCCGCGCTTCGTTCTACCGCATCATGGCCTACGAGAAGTGGGGCATCTTCTTCATCGCCCTGCTGGTGCTCGTCATCGCCTCGTTCTCGGTGGTGGGGGCGTTGGCCATGCTGATCGTCGAGAAGCGGGGCGACATTGCGACGCTCCGGGCGCTGGGGGCTGACACGGGACTGATACGGGCCGTGTTCCGCTCCGAAGGATTTCTGATATGCGGTCTGGGAGCCGCCGTCGGTGTCGTGCTGGGTGTCGGCGCGAGCCTCGTGCAGCAGCATTTCGGGTTGATCGAGATTCCCGCCGAGACGTTCCTCACGAAGAGTTACCCCGTCGAGTTCCGTTTTGCCGACCTGTTGGCCGTTCTCGCCGCCTTCGCCGCCGTGGCCGTCCTGCTGTCGGGCGTCACGGTGCGCAGTATGTTGAAAAACAACGAATGATATGAAACGATACCTCCGTATAACGGCTTTCGCCCTCTTCGCGGTGCTTTTCGCCGCCTGCGCCCGCCACAAAATCATCCCCGACGACAAGCTGGCGCAGATTTTCCACGATGCGTTCCTCACCAACGCCTATATCGGCAACGGGAATGTCAAAACCGATTCGCTGCGCATCTACGAGCCGATCTTCGCCCGTTACGGTTATACGACCGACGACGTTCACTACACCATCGGCAACTTCTCGAAGCGCAAGAGCGCCCGCCTGGGCGACATCGTCGAGCGCGCCATCGAGATGCTCGAACGCGAAGGCAAGTTTTACAACCGCGAGGTCGCCGTGCTCGACACGATCGACAACGTGGCCCGCCGGACCTTCACCCGGGCGGTCCTCGCCGACTCGCTGATCCGCGTGCGGTCGCTGGCCGACACGGCGCGGTTGAGCTTCTCGCTCGACGTTGAGCCGGGCGACTACCAGCTTTCGCTCAGGTACCTCGTCGATTCGCTCGACCGCAATGACAAGG
The DNA here is from genome assembly GCF_025145645.1 of Alistipes senegalensis JC50. NCBI lineage: Bacteria > Pseudomonadati > Bacteroidota > Bacteroidia > Bacteroidales > Rikenellaceae > Alistipes > Alistipes senegalensis. Next base: position 1,899,643 of record NZ_CP102252.1, read on the forward strand.
GGCTCAAGGGCTCCGTCTGGCTCGAACGCCGCGACAGCACCCGCACGGGGGTCTATACCACGACCCTGCGGCGCAACCGCGAGGAGACTTTCTCGCGCCGTTTCACCGTCGATTCGTCGCACCGCCGCCTGCGCATCGACTTCTTGAACTTCACGGGCAAGCCCCAGCGCCCCTCGGTGACGGTCACCGACCTGAAGGTCGAATTCACGCCTCCGACGCGCACGGCGGTCGAAAAGCTCTACGAACAGCAACTCGGTATCCGTATTTTCGCCGATGAATTCTTCCGCGCAGCCCTCCCGGCGGATAGCCTCTAACCTCCTCTGGACCTCCGGGGGCATCGTCCGCAATCCGTTGCTGACGCTCGACTCCGGCGGGCGTGTGGTTGCCGTCGAAACCTGTCCCGAGCCCGACCGCCTCGCCGCCACGGAGTTCTATGCGGGATTGTTGGTCCCCGGCTTTCCGGACGACTTCCGTGCGGCTTTCGAGCGTCTGTGCCGGAGCTCTGCGGCGCCGTTGCCCGAGTTGCTCGCGCAGACCGTGACGCCCGGCGGCGTGTTGGTCGTGATCTCGGGTCTCGACTACGAATCGCTGCGGTTGACACCCCGGTCGCAAATCCGCAGGTTATAATTCCCTTGTCAGATCGGCAGATGCTCTTCGACCGTGTGACGCAGATGTTCGCGGTCGAGATGGGTGTATATTTCGGTCGTCAGAATATTTTCGTGCCCCAGCATCTCCTGCACCTGGCGGATCGAGGCGCCGCCTTCGAGCAGGTGGGTGGCGAACGAGTGGCGGAAGGTGTGGGGACTGATGCGCTTGGTGATCCCGGCCCGGCGGGCGGCCTCCTTGAGGATGGTGAAGATCATCACCCGGGTGAGTTGTTTGCCGCGGTTGTTCAGGAATACGACCTCCTCGCCCGTCCGGGCGCTCCGGCGCTTTTCGAGATAGAGTTGGATGCGGTCGCGCGCCGCGGCGCTGATCGGCACCAGCCGCTGCTTGTCGCCCTTGCCGATCACTCGGATGTACCCTTCGCCGAAAAAGAGGTCCTGCATCCGCAGCGACGTGAGTTCCGAGACACGCAGCCCGCACGAGTAGAGCACTTCGAGCATGGCGCTGTCGCGCAGCCCCTTGGGCGTCGAGGTGTCCACGGCGGCGATGATGCGGTCGATCTCCGGGGTGGTGAGCACGTCGGGGAGCTGGCGTCCGAATTTGGGCGTCAGGACGAATTCCGCCGGCGACGATTCGATCTTGTCGGAGATCATCAGGAAATTGAAAAAACTCTTCACGCCGCTCAGCGCCCTCGCCTGCGAGGTCTTTTCGCGTCCCTTGTCGTAGAGCCACGCCATGTAACGTTCGATCATCGCCTCCTCGACCTTGTGGGGCGCTACGTCCCATTGGCGCAGGATGAAATGGGCGAATTGCCGCAGGTCGCGCATGTACGATTCGACGGTGTTTTTCGAGAGCCGCTTTTCCAGTTTTATATAGGTGCGGTAGCGGCGTCCGGCCTCCTCCCATTTTTTCGTATTTTCTGCCATGTCCGATCCGCTCGATGTCGATAATTTGAGTAACTTTGCTCCGACGAAGGTACGAAAATTTTACATGATTATGGATTACGTTGCACTCAATATTCCGTGTTCCGACGACGAGCAGGCCGGAATCCTGACCGCCGAACTGGCCGACTTTCCGTTCGAGAGTTTCGAGATCGGCGACGGCGTGCTGAAAGCCTATATCCCGCAGGAGCGGTTGGCCGATTGCAAGGAGCAGGTCGATGGTCTGCTGGCGCGCTACGGCGTCGCCGGACGTTATATCTCCATCGAGACGCAGAATTGGAACGCCTTGTGGGAGAGCAATTTTCCGGCCGTCGATGTCGAAGGGCGCCTGCGCATCCGCGCGCCGTTCCACGAGGCGGCTCCCGCCGGCGAGACGGAGGTGATCGTGATGCCCAAGATGTCGTTCGGCACGGGCCACCACGCTACGACGTGGCTGATGTCGCGCGCGGTGCTCGACCTCGGGGTCGCGGGCCGCACGGGGCTCGACATGGGCAGCGGCACGGGCGTGCTGGCGATCGTCGCCGCGAAGTGCGGCGCCGCGCATGTCGATGCCGTGGACATCGACGACTGGGCCGATGAGAACTGCCGCGAGAACGTCGCCGCCAACGGGGTTTCGGAGCGCATTACCCCGATGTTGGGCGATGTCCGCCGCATCGCGGGCCGGAGTTACGATTTCATTCTGGCCAACATCAACCGCAATATCCTCGTGGCCGACATGGCGGCCTATGCCGCGGCCCTGGCCCCGGGCGGCGATCTGGTGATGAGCGGATTTCTGGAACAGGACGTTCCGGCGATCACGGAGGCCGCCGCGAAACTGGGAATGACGGTTGCCGCCACCGCCGACCGCGACGGTTGGATGCTGGTACATGTGAAAAAGGAGTCGTGAAAAGCTACAAAGGCCGCGGCATCGTGCTGCACACGCTCAAGTACGGCGATTCTTCGATGGTCGCCTACCTGTTGACCGACATCGGGGGCCGCCGCAGTTACATGGTGCAGGGGGTCCGCAGCCGCAGCGGGCGGGGTTCGAAGCTGGCGTTGTTCCAGCCGATGTTCCCCGTCGAGTTCGAGGGGTTGGAATCCCCGCGGCAGCAGATGGACCGTTTCAAGGAGGTGCGTGCGGGGTTCGTGCTGCAAAGCCTGCCGTTCGACGTTCGCAAATCCACGATGGCGCTCTTTATGGCCGAAGTTTTGTATCGTCTGGTCCGGGAGAGCGAGCCCAACGAACCGCTTTTCGACTTCGTGTGGGGTTCGGCCGAGGCGTTGGATGCGATGGACGACGGGGTTTCGAATTTCCACCTTTGGTTCCTGGCCAACCTGAGCCGCCTGCTGGGCTACCGTCCGGGCAACGACTATACGCCGGGGGCGTGGTTCGACATCCGCGAAGGATTGTACACCCCCGTGCGGCCCGCACACCCGGGGGTGATGACGCAGGAGTGCGCCGCGCTGCTCGATACGATGCTGCGCTGCGACGTGAGGCGTCTGGGCGAAGTGGCGTTGAACCGCAAACGGCGGTCGGACTTTTTGAGTGCGATGTTGTCCTATTTCGGCTATCATCTCGACGCCATCAGCGCCGTGCAGTCGGCGCGCATACTACGGGAGGTGTTTTAACGTTATTGATAGAGAGAAGATAAAAGGGGAAAACTATGAGAAAGATGTTGCTTGCGGCCGTTGCGCTCGCCGTTGCGGTGGCCGCCTCCGCCCAGGAGCCGAAATTCGATTTCAAACGCGATACGACCCGCACGTCGGGCTTCGCGCTTCCCGATTCGCTGGCGCACATGTCGCCGTGGAAACCCGATTATAAGACGATGGCGCCGGTGAAGACCAAACCCACGGTGTCGATGACTTCGGTGGTGGTGATCCAGAAGGAGAACCTGCCTTCGCGCATCACCGTCATCGACAACAACACCCTGCGTCTGGGGCCGCATTTCACCCTTTCTAACGGACAGGCGTGGAACTGGAGTCCCTATCCCGACGCCTATCTCGACGCGCGTACGCTTTCGTTCCCCATGCCGCGGTAGTGCCGCATCGGGAGCCGTTTAAGGGAGGGGCCGGAGCGATCCGGCCCTTTTTAGGTATTTTCGCGTATTGACCGGCAGCGATGAAATTCCGAATTTTGTCCCGAATTCGAATCGTTGCTTATGAGAAAGATTTTTACGGGATTGTTTTTCCTGCTTTTCCTCGGGGCCCGGGCTCAGGAGCCTGCCGCCGAGCCCTCCGTTGCGGAACTTTCGGCCGAGGTCGAGGCTCTGAAGGCCAAAACCTCGACATGGGACAGGATATTGGCCCGCCTGCCCGAGATTTCGGGATACGTGCAGACGGGTTACGAGTGGTCGGAGAGCTCTTCGACCTTTTTCATCAAGCGCGTCCGCCTGAACCTGACGGGCGCCATCGCTCCGAAACTCGACTACCGGGTGCAGATCGAGTTCGCGTCGCCGAAGATCGTCGATGCCTACGTGCGTTACCGGCCTTTCGACCAGCTGAATTTCCAGCTCGGTGAGTTCAAGCTCCCCTTTTCGGTCGAGAACACCGAGTATCCGCCTCTCAAATACGAGTTTATCGAGTACCCGCTTTCCCTGCGGCGGCTGATGGGCTTCGACGACATCTGCGGACTTTCGGCCACGGGGCGCGACATGGGCGCCATGCTCTGCGGGAGCTTCTTCAAACGCAAGGATTTCAGCATCCTGAGCTATAATTTCGGCGTCTTCAACGGTGAAGGGCTCAACATCAAGGACAAGAACAAATCGAAGGACATCGTGGCGCGGCTGACGCTGCGCCCCGTCGCGGGGTTGCAGATCGCCGGGTCCTATTATTGGGGCGAATACGGCGCCGACTACCTCAAGCGGGTCCGTTACGGTGCGGGCGCCTGCTACGACCGCGGCCCTCTGGTGGTGCGTGCCGAGTACATTTGCGGCACGACGGGGCTCTCCGGGGGCTCCGGCGAGCTGGACAGCGACGGTTGGTACGCCGTGGGCGGCTGGCGCGCGACACGGACGCTGATGCCCGTCGTGCGTTACGACACCTTCCGTGAAAATACTTCCGCAAGCGACTCCCGCCTGACCAACTATACGGCGGGTCTCCTGTGGCAGCCCGTGAAATTCCTCCGCTGCCAGCTCAACTACACTTACGAGGACTATGCGTCGCGCGCCGCGTCGAACCGCAACGTCGTGTCGCTGATGTTCACCGGGATATTTTAATTGAAATCGCTATGAAAAAACTCATCGAACAACTTCGCGTCGAGGACTGGGTGGTGGTCTGGGTCTCGATTCCGTTGCTGCTGCTTGCGGCGCTCGTCCCCGCCGACCTGCCGAGCGTCCCCTCGACCCTCGTGGGCGAGGTGGCCTGGTACAATATCCTTTACCTGTTCGCCATCGTGCTGGCAGTGCTCTATGTCGGCTGCCTGCTGTTGCGGCGCCCTCTCAAGGGGCTGTTGCCGTCGCTGGTCGTCGTCTTCGCCGTTTCGTTGCTGGCGCAGGTCGTGGCCAAGATTCCGGCCGTGTCCTACTACGGCTTCGAATCGGTCTTTTTCTCGGTGCTGTTCGGCCTCCTGATCCGCAACGTGTGGCGCGTTCCCGCGTGGATGAAGCCCGCCATTCAGGGCGAGTTCTTCATCAAGATCGGCGTGGTGTGCCTCGGCGCCACGATTCTTTTCAGCGACGTGATGAAGTCGGGCGTCTTCGGGCTCGTGCAGGCATGCCTCGTGGTGGCCGTCGTGTGGTTCTTCGCCTTCTGGCTCTCGCGCCGCATGAAGGTTGACGAACGTTCGGCGATGATCCTTTCGAGCGGCGTCTCGATCTGCGGCGTTTCGGCCTGCATCACGGCGGCGCGCGTGGCGGGCGGCGACGACAAGAAGCTCTCCTACATCGTTTCGCTGGTGTTGATCGTCGTAGTTCCGATGATCTACCTCATGCCGTGGCTGGCGAATCTGATCCTGCCGCACCTGTTCGCTCCCGAGGTGGCCGAGGAGGTCGCCGGGGCGTGGATCGGCGGTACGATCGACACCACGTCGGGCGTCGCCGCATCGAGCATGATCGTCGGCGAGGTCGCCAACCAGCATGCCGTGATCATCAAGGCGGCTCAGAACGTGCTGATCGGCGTCGTGGCGTTCTTCATCGCGCTCTACCTCTCGACCCGCGGCGAGAAGGGCGGTCAGGCCCCGTCGCTGGGCATCGTCTGGGAGAAGTTCCCCAAATTCATCATCGGTTTCGTCGCCGCGTCGCTCGTATTCAGCCTCTGCCAGTCGAACGGTCTTTTCGTTCCCGGCGCCAAGGGCAAGCTCCTCGAACCGGGCGTTGCGAAGATGTTCTCCTCGGTCTTCTTCTCGCTGGCGTTCGTCTGCATCGGCCTCGATACGCGTCTCAAAGACATCATTTCGAAGGAGAACCGCAACGTCCTCCGGGCGTTCCTCGCGGCGCAGACCTTCAACATCGTCGTGACGTTCGTGATCGCCTGCCTGCTCTTCGGACTGCTCAAACCGGCCCTTTAGCGCTTTAAGAAAGCGCGTTTAGAGGCGGTGGCGGGTGCTCTCGTTTCCGAAGCGGGTCTGCGCTGCCGGCCCTTTAAGAAAGGGCTTTTAGGGGCGATGGCGGACCGGGCCTTTTCCGATGCGGTTCTGCGCTATTTCCGTTATGATCATAAAAAAGGCTGACGTTTTCGTCAGCCTTTTTTCGTGTATTTCCGCTCCGGGCGGGCTCCCGGGCCTCCTTTCCGGAACGGTCGCTGTCCCGGGCGTCCCTTTCCGCCGAAGAAATAGGATTTCTGACGCCGCTTCTCCTCCTGCGAACGGGCTACGTAGACCTTTTCGTGCGTATAGGGATTCTCCCCCGTGTAGAACATCACCGACGAGAGGGTCATCGGTGTGGGCGTCAGGTCCTGCACTTGTTCGAGGTTGAAATGCAGTTTCCCCAACACCTTCTTCGACAGCGCCTTCATCTCCCGTTCGGTGCATCCCGGGTGCGAGGAGATGAAGTAGGGGATCAGCTGATAGGGCAACTTCTCCCGGTTGCAAATGCGGTGGAAATCCGCGTTGAGCTGTTCGAACAGCGCGAACGGCGGTTTGCGCATCAGCTTCAATACGTTCTCCTCGGTGTGTTCGGGCGCCACTTTGAGCCGGCCCGAGGTGTGGTATTTGAGCACCGTCTCCAGATAGGGCGACCGGTCGAACAGGTCGTAACGGATGCCGCTGCCGATAAAGGCTTTCTTGACGCCTTTGACGGCGCGGATTTTCTCATACAGGGCCAGCAGCGGCCGGTGGTCGTTGTCGAGGTTGGGGCACGGCTTCGGGTGGAGGCACGACGCGCGGCGGCACTTGCCGCACAGTTCGCGGTCGCGGCCGCCCATGCGGTACATGTTGGCCGAGGGGGCCCCGACATCGGAGAGATACCCCTTGAACCCCGGCATTTTCGTGATTTTCTCCACCTCGGCCAGTATCGAACGTTCGCTGCGCGAGTTGATGAACTTGCCCTGATGGGCCGAGATGGTGCAGAACGAGCAGCCTCCGAAACAGCCGCGGTGGATGTTCACCGAGTGTTTGATCATCTCCCACGCCGGGATGTCGCCCTTGCCCGCGTAGCGCGGATGCGGGGCCCGTTCGTAGGGGAGGTCGAACGAGTGGTCCAGCTCCTCGGTCGAGAGCGTCGCGTTGGCGGGGGTGACGACGACGCAGCGGCCACCGACGGCCTCCACAAGCGTCGCTTCGGGATTCATCAGGTTGCTCTGGGTCTCGATGACGGTGAAATTCTCTCCGAAGGCGGCCTTGTCGCGCACGCACTCCTCGTAGCTGTTGAGACGGATCGTCGTCGCGGGGTCCAGCCGCGAGACATAGCTTTCGTCGGAGAGGAAGGCCACTTGCCGGATTTTGCGCAGCAGTTTGGCGTTGTAGCCGTTGCGCATCGCCCGGGCCACCTCCTGCACGACCCGTTCGCCCATACCGTAGATCAGCAGGTCGGCGCCCGAATCGGCCAGGACGGAGGGTTTCAGCGCATCGCTCCAGTAGTCGTAGTGGGTCAGGCGGCGCAGCGAGGCTTCGATGCCTCCGACGACCACCGGGACGTGCGGATAGAGGCGTTTGAGTATTTGCGAGTAGACCGTCACGGCATGGTCGGGGCGGAATCCCGCTTTGCCGCCGGGGGTGTAGGCATCGTCGTGGCGCAGCCGCAGGTTGGCCGTATAGTGGTTGACCATCGAGTCCATCGCCCCGCCCGAAACTCCGAAGAAGAGCCGCGGAACGCCCAGTTTGGTGAAGTCGCGCAGGTCGTCGCGCCAGTTAGGTTGGGGAACGATCGCCACGCGATACCCTTCGGCTTCGAGCAGACGCCCCACGACGGCCGCGCCGAACGCCGGGTGGTCGATATAGGCATCGCCCGAGAAGAGGATCACATCGAGCTGGTCCCATCCGCGTTCGCGGACCTCCTTGATGGTCGTCGGCAGAAACATGGTTTCGCAATTGATTATTGTTCGGCGGTTTCCGCCGCCGAACAATAGGCGTCCCATTTCGCCAGCAGCGACTGGAAATCGGCCGGAAGCGGGCTTTCGAACAGCACGTTTTCGTGCGTCGCGGGGTGTTCGAAGCCCAGCAGACGGGCGTGCAGCGCATGGCGCGGCATCACGGCGAAACAGTTGTCGATGAACTGGCGGTATTTGGCGAATGTCGTGCCCTTGAGTATGCGGTCGCCGCCGTAGCGTTCGTCGTTGAAGAGCGGATGGCCGATCCACGCCATGTGGACACGGATCTGGTGCGTGCGCCCCGTCTCCAGACGGCATTCCACGAGGGTCACGTATCCGTAGCGTTTCAGCACCTTCCAGTGCGTCACGGCGTGTTTTCCGTCCGAGCCGTCGGCAAAGACATACATTTTCTGCCGCTCCCTGGGGCTGCGGCCGATATTGCCCGTGATGGTCCCCTCGTCCTCCTCGAAATTGCCCCACACGAGGGCCACATAGCGGCGTTGGATCGTGTGGTCGAAGAACTGCTTGGCCAGCCGCGCATGGGTCTGTTCGTCCTTGGCGATCACCAGCAGCCCCGAGGTGTTCTTGTCGATGCGGTGCACCAGCCCCGCGCGGTTCTGCTCCTCGGCCGGGATTCCCTGTTCGTTGAGGTGGTGCATCAGCGCGTTGACCAGCGTGCCGTCGTAGTTGCCCACGCCCGGATGGACGACCATCCCGGCGGGCTTGTCCACCAGCAGCAGCCATTCGTCCTCATAGGGAATGTCGAGCGGGATGTTCTCGGCCCGGAGCTCCACCTCGCGCCGCGGATAGGGCATCACGATCTGAATGCGGTCCAGCGGCTTGACCTTGTAGCTCGACTTCGCCGCCTTGCCGTTGACGAGGATGTTGCCGCTGTCGGCCGCTGCCTGAATGCGGTTGCGCGAGCAGTGTTCCATCCTCACGGTCAGAAACTTGTCCAGCCGCATGGGCGTCTGCCCCTTGTCGGCCGTGACCGCAAAGTGCTCGTAGAGGCCCGCCTCCTCTTCGTCCTCTCCGTCCGCCGGAATCACCTCCGGGTCCAGCTCTTCGATCGGTCGTTCGTCGGTCATCAGTCGAAAAATCCCTCGTTATCGTTGCCTGCGGGTTGTTCCTCGGCTGGTTCCGCAGCCTCTTCCAGCGCCGACTGCGCGAGCGAGTCGGCGAGTTGTTGTTCGGCCATCCGGCGCTCTTCGGCTGCGGCCTGCGCCTGCTTTTCGGCCTCGGCCCGGTGTTTGTCCACCTTGGCTCCGTCGAGCGTCAGCCGCAGGTCTACTTTCGAACCCAGCCCGGCGTTGCGTTCGGCGCCCGGAATCTGGACGTAAACCCGCGTGTCCTTCTGGTTGAGGAGATTGACCCCCTCGTCGAAATCCACGCGCCCGACATTGAGCCCCAGTTCCCAGAGACGGCCTTTGGCCTGCATCAGGGGCAGCCCCACCAGCCGCGGCACGACCGTCGTTCCATGGCCTCCCTCGACACCCACGTATAGCGTTACGCCGGAACCCATTTCGGCCTCCATGCGGGTCGTCGGGGTGACCTGTTTCTTGTCGCAGTACTCTTCCAGCACGTAGTTGGTGGCGATGTCGGGGCGGTAGACCAGTTCGGCGATCTCCAGTCCGGCGATCTCCAGCATGTTTTTGGCCTGCCGCAGCGAGCGTCCGGCCACATAGGGTACGGGGACCATCTTCTGACGGAAGGAGTTGATCGTGATGTAGACCGTGCGCCCGGGCTTCACCTCTACGCCTCCTTCGGGGAGTTGGTCGAGGATGATGCCGCCCTCGTAGGCGGGGACGAACAGCGAGTCGTTGATGTGCAGCCGCAGATCGTGCTTGCGGGCGATCCGTTGGGCGTCGTGCAGCGCGACGCCCGAGAAATCGGGCACGGTGCGCCGCGATCCGTGGCGGGTGCCGGCCTTCATCAGCAGGTGGGCTGCGACGGCCATTGCGAGGATCAGGGCGGCGATCAGCGTGAGGTTCCAGAGCAGCGGGTTCTGCCGGAGCCGGGAGAGGTAATCGGGACGTTTCTCCATGAGTCGGGGGTTATTTCGGCGCCTTCCGGTAGAGGTAGACGGCAATGAACAGATAGATGATGTTGGGCAGCCAGACGGCCAGTCCGGGCGGGAGGGTTCCGCTCTTGGCGAACTCTTCGAAGAAGCGGTTGAAGAGGATGTACGAGAAGCAGAGACCCGTTCCGATGCCGATGTGCAGTCCGGTTCCGCCGCGCACCTTGCGCGAGGAGAGCGAGACGCCGATCAGCGTCAGGATGAAGGTCGAGAGCGGATAGGCGTAGCGGGCGTGTCGTTCGACCTCGATGATGTTGATCGCGTCGGAGCCCTTGGCGCGCTGCTGGTCGAGGAAATCGTTGAGCTCCGTGATGTTCATGGTCTGGATCAGGTCGTTGATCTCGCCCAGTTCCGCGACATCGAGGTTGATGAGCGTGTCGAGGTTGCGGAACTGTTCGAAGGTCTCCATGCCCAGCGAGTCGAATTCGCGTTTGGTATAGCGCGGTGCGGTCCAGCGTTTGGTCTCGGGGTTGAATTTCACGTCGGAGGCTTCGAGCGAATGGGTCATCGTGCCGCTGTAATAGCGTTCCAGGGCGAAGAACGACGCCTGGCGGGCTCCGTCGTTGTAGCCGCGGATGTAGGCGAATATTCCGGGTTCGATCTGGCGGTAGATGTGGCGGTTGAACTTGGTGTTCTGCTTGCGCTTGATGTACTGTTGTTCGAAACTGACGATGTGGCGCTGCGAGATGGGAATCAGCCAGAGATTGAGCGTCAGCGACAGCGAGGCGATGATGAACGCCCCGAGGAAATAGGGCCACATCAGCCTTCGGAACGACATGCCGCCCGAGAGCATGGCCACGATCTCGGTCTGATAGGCCATCTTCGAGGTGAAGAAGATGCAGGCGATGAAGGTGAACAGGCCGCTGAACTGGTTGATGAAGTAGGGGATGAAGTTGAGGTAGTACTCCAGAATGACCGATTTCAGGGGCGCGTGCAGCTCCGTGAAGTCGTCGATCTTCTCCACATAGTCGAAGACCACCACGATGACGATGATCATGGCGATCGAGAAGAAGTAGGTCGTGAGGAACTTCCCCAGTATGTAACGGTCCAAGATCTTGAACCCCGGAAAACGCATTTTCATCGGTCAGAGCCTTTTTTGCAGTTTGGCGACCATCCCTTCCTTCCACGCCGCGAAATCCCCGGCGAGGATGTGTTCGCGGGCCGCCCCGACCAGCCGCAGGTAGAAGGCGATGTTGTGCAGCGAGGCGATCTGCGCCGCGAGCATCTCGCCGCAGACCGTCAGGTGGTGGAGATAGGCTTTCGAGTAGAGCGTGTCTACGAACGCCGTTCCCGCGGGGTCTATCGGCGAGAAGTCGTCCTCCCACTTCTTGTTGCGGATGTTGATGACCCCTTCGGCCGTGAACAGCTGTCCGTTGCGGCCGTTGCGCGTCGGCATCACGCAGTCGAACATATCGACGCCGCGGGCGATTCCTTCGAGGATGTTCACCGGCGTGCCGACTCCCATCAGATAGCGGGGGCGGTCCTCCGGCAGGATGGCATCGACCACTTCGATCATCTCGTACATCACCTCGGTCGGTTCTCCGACGGCCAGTCCGCCGATGGCATAGCCGTCCGCGTCGTATCGCTTCACGTTCTCGGCGGCTCGGGCCCGCAGGTCGGGATAGGTGCATCCCTGTACGATGGGGAACAGCGCCTGATAGTGTCCGTATTTCGGCGCGGTGCGGTGGTATTGGTTGAAGCATCTGTCGAGCCACCGCTCCGTGAGGTCCAGCGACTTGGCGGCGTATTCGCGTGGGGCGTCGCCCGGGGGGCATTCGTCGAAGGCCATCATGATGTCGGCGCCGATCGTCCGCTCGGTGTCGATCACGCTCTCGGGCGTGAAGAGGTGCTTCGAGCCGTCGATATGCGAACGGAAATGGCATCCCTCCTCTTTCAGCTTGCGGCACGCCGCGAGCGAGAAGACCTGAAATCCGCCGCTGTCGGTGAGCATCGGGCCCTCCCAGGTCGAGAAGCGGTGTACGCCGCCGGCCTTCTCGATGATCTCCATGCCGGGACGCAGGTAGAGGTGGTAGGTGTTGGCCAGAATGATCTGGGCCCGCGCCTCGTCGCGCACGTCGCGGTGGAAGATGCCTTTGACCGTGGCCGCCGTGCCTACGGGCATGAAGATCGGGGTGCGGATCGTGCCGTGGTCGGTCTCGAGTTCGCCCGCACGGGCGCGGGACGACGGGTCTTTATGTTGCAGGGTAAATTTCATACTCAACTATTCGGCAAAAATACACAAAATATTTCTATCTTTGCGCATATTTCGCCAATATGCAGTTCTTCGATGATTTTCTGGCATGCTACGGCTGGGAAGGGGCGGCCCTCGCGGGGTCGATGCTCCTTCTGTTGTGCGTGCAGTTCCATTACTATATTTTCGCCTACGGCCGCATTCCCGGTTACAAGAACAGCCGGCGGGCTGCGGAGCTGGATTCCGAGCCGCCCGTGTCGGTGGTCGTGCCGCTCTTTTCCGAGGACTATTCGTTCGTCGAGGAGCGCCTGCCGCTGATCCTGGCCCAGAACTACCCCGATTTCGAGGTGGTGATCGTCTACGTGGGCCACGACGCGGATTTTTACGAGGACCTCGCGCGGCTCAAACAGTCGTTTCCGCAGATCGCCACGACGAAGATCCAGCTCGACCCGCGTTTCCCGATTTCGCGCAAGATGGCGCTCAACGTGGGCATCAAGTCGGCGCATTACGAGTGCATGGTCTTCACCTCGACCGACGCCGTGCCGCAGACCGACCGCTGGCTGTCGTTGATGGCCAAGGGTTTCATGCGCGGGGAGATCGTCGTGGGGTATTGCGGCGTGGAGCGCAGGAAGGGATTTGCGAACTACATGATGCGCACCTGGCGGATGATGCACTCCGCCAACTGGATCGCCCGGGCCGTGCGGCGCCGCGCCTACCGGGGTACGCTGCACAACTACGGCTTCACCAAACGCATCTACTTCGGCGCCAACGGATTCAGCCATCTCAACATGAACATCGGCGAAGACGACCTGTTCATGCAGCAGGTTATGACCCGCGACAACGTGAGCGTCATCCTCTCGCCGCGCGCCACGCTGCGCGAAAAGACATGGGGCGGCATGGGTTGGTGGATGAGCCAGTTGCGTTATTACGGTTCGGCCTTCCGCTTTTACCCGCAGGCGGTGCGCACCTACGTCGGCTGGGAGCTCTGGTCGCGGGTGCTCTTCTTCGCCACGGCGGCCTGCGCCCTGGCGGTGATGCCCCTGGAATATAAGATCGCGGCGCTGGCGTTGGTGATCGTCCGTTACGTCGTCGTGGCTCTCGAAGTGCGGCGCGTCGCCCGGCGGCTGGGCGAGTCCGGAATCATGGGCCGCTATTTCATCTACGACCTGTTGAGCCCGCTGTGGGCCGCGGCGCTGTGGGTCATGCTGCTCCGCCGTGACGACCGCGTATGGAGATAGCCGACTATATCGTAGCCGAGGACCGGGAGTTGGTCGATCGGGTGCTCGAAGGGGACAATACCGCTTTCGAGTACCTCTTCAACCGTTACCGCGACGCGATCCACCGTCTGTTCGTGCAGCGGTTGGGCGGTGCGAACGACGCCGACGATCTGTTGCAGGAGACCTTTATCAAGGTCTATATCAACATTCACCGTTACAGCGCCGATTACACCTTCGGACAGTGGGTCTACACCATCGCCCGCAACACCTTCATCGACTTCGTGCGGCGGCGTCAGGACGACCTGTCGATCGACGACCGCTTCTATGCCCCTGCGTCGAGCGCCCCGACCCCCGAGGAGAGCGTCATCAACCTCCAGCAGCGGTCGCAGATCGAGCAGTACCTCGACCGGCTGGCGCCCCGTTACAGGCAGCTGATCCTGATGCGCTTCTTCGAGGAGTACTCCTACGAGGAGATCGCCGCGAAGCTGGCCCTGCCGCTGGGGACGGTCAAAACCCAGATACACCGCGCCCGGGAGCAGATGTGCCGGCTGATCGCCGCGGGCGAAAACAAATGATCCGATGGAGACGATTCTCAAATATTTTCCGGACCTTACCGATGTGCAGCGCGAGCGGTTCGCGGCTCTGTACGGCCTTTACGCCGACTGGAACGCGAAGATCAACGTCGTTTCGCGCAAGGATTTCGACCAGCTCTACCTGCGCCACGTGCTGCACTCGCTGGCCATCGCCAAGGTCTGTACGTTCGGCGACGGCGCACGCATCCTCGACGTGGGGTGCGGCGGGGGATTCCCTTCGGTGCCGCTGGCGATTCTCTTTCCCGGGGTGCGTTTCACCGCTGCGGACTCCATCCGCAAGAAGATAACCGTGGTCGAGGGCGTCGCGTCGAGCCTCGGGTTGGAGAACCTCACGCCCCGCTGCGTGCGGGTCGAGACCTTGAAAGAGCGTTTCGACTACGTCGTTTCGCGGGCCGTGACGGCCATGCCGGAGTTCGTGAAATGGGTCTGGCCCCTGATCGAACGCGGGGAGCGGGGTTCGCTGCCGAACGGCATCCTCTACCTCAAAGGCGGGGACCTGGCCGAGGAGCTCGCCTTGACGGGCAAACGGTGGTATATCTACGACATTCCGCGCTTCTTCGAAGAGGATTTTTTCGAGACCAAAAAGGTGGTCTATACTCCCAAGAAATAGGACGCCCTGCGGCTTCCTATTTTTTTTGTGCCTGCCGGGCGACGATCGTGCGGAGATTGTCCATGAAGGTCTCGGCATCTGCGGCGCCCGTGATGCGGCCCAGCAGTTCGCCTTCGGTGTCGAACACGAGGTAGAGCGGGATCGAGCCGCTGCCGTATTTCTTCATCAGTTCGCGGCCCGTGGGCTTGTCTGTGCTGTATTTGGCGGCCACGAACCGCTGGTCCATGAATTCGCCCACGTCCTTGCGCGAGAACACCTCCCGTTCCATCATCCGGCACGGGGGACACCAGTCGGCATAGAGGTCTATGAAAACCAGTTTGCCTTGCCGGACGGCCATTTCGCGCACGGCGTCGGTCGATTTGGTTTCGAATTTCACCTGGGCCTGCACGGCGCCCGCACAGAGCGAGAGCATCAACAGAAAAATCAGTTTTTTCATACTGTCGTTTTTTCGCATATCGCTGCAAATTTTGCTCCGCAGGCAATTTTTAATTCTTAATTTTTCATTTTTAATCGTTATTGAGCGCCTTTGGCGCTCAATAACCCGCATGCGGCCTGAATGTCCTCGCCCCGCGAGGCCCGGATCGTGGTCTGAATGCCCCGGGCCGTCAGCGCATCGCGGAAACGGATCATCGCCGCATCGTCCGGCGAGAAGTAGGGCGAATCGGGAATCTTGTGAAACCGGATCAGGTTGATGCGGCATTTGATGCCGTTCAGCAGCCGCGTCAGCTCCCGGATGTGGCGCGGCGAGTCGTTCAGCCCGCTCATCACGATGTATTCGAACGACACCCGCCGCTGGTGGGTGAAGTCGTATTCGCGCAGGATGGCGGCGACTTCGGCGACGGGCCACGCCCGTTCGACGGGCATGATCTCCGCACGCTCCTCGTGGAAGGGGTTGTGGAGGCTCACCGCGAGATGAACCTTCGTGGCGTCGAGGAACCGCCGCAACTCGGGCACGACGCCCGCCGTGGAGAGGGTGATGCGCGTCGGCGACCAGCCGAAACCCCATTCTGCGGTGAGGATTTCGAGGGCCCGCAGCACTTCGCCGGTGTTGTCGAGCGGCTCTCCCATGCCCATGAAAACGATGTTGGTGAGTTTGTCGCGTTCGGGCAGCGAGACGATCTGGTTGAGGATCTCTGCCGCCGTGAGCGACCGTTGGAGCCCCTGCCGCCCCGTGGCGCAGAATTTACACCCCATGCGGCACCCGGCCTGCGACGAGACGCAGAGCGTGGCCCGTTCTCCGTCGGGGATGTAGGCCGATTCGACGGCGTGGCCGCCCGGGATGCAGAACAGGTATTTTTTCGTTCCGTCGGCCGACTCCGTGACCCGCTCCGGGGCGTTGAACGCCGGGGCAAACCGTTCGGCGAGCCGCTGGCGGTGCACCGCGGCGATGTCGGTCATCAGCAGCGGGTCTTCCGTGTGGCGGACGTAGAGCCAGCGGGCGATCTGCCGCGCGGCGAAACGCGGCATGCCCATCCCGCCGCACAGGGCGGCGAGTTCTTCGGGCGTTTTGCCGTACAATGTTTCGCGGTCAGCCATTTTTTTGTCGTTTTCGAAGCGCTTTTACCCCACAAAAGTAGGCAAAAAACGAAGATTTTTGCACCCGGCCGTGCATTTTTGAATTTTTATCCATATATTTGTGGTGCATAGCGTGTCCATGCGCGCTTATACCCGAACAATTAAAAATTTTTATAATAGATGGAAATCAAGAAATCACCCAAAGCGGACCTTCAAAACAAGCGGGGTCTTCTGCTCGAAATCGGTCTTATCGTCGCGCTCTGCCTTGTGATCGCGGCGTTCGCCTATACGCCGAAGGAGCACCGAATTGAAAAAGTTGATTTGCAGACGGCTATCGTCGAGGAGGAGATCACCGAGATCACCCGCCAGGACCAGAAGCCGCCCGAGGCTCCCCGGAAGGTGGAGCTGAAGGTGATCACCGACCTGTTGCAGGTCGTGACCAACGACACGAAGATCACCACCGAGGTCGATTTCGCCGAGTTCGACGAGAATACCGAGGTGATCCAGCAGGTTGAGGTGGCCGAGGAGGTTGTCGAGGACGACCAGCCGTTCCTGATCGCCGAGACCATGCCTTCGTTCCAGGGCGGTGACCTCAATACGTTCCGCAACTGGGTGCAGCAGAACGTGAAGTTCCCGCAGATCGCCCTCGAAAACGGCATCCAGGGCCGCGTGGTTCTGTCGTTCGTGATCGAGAAGGACGGCCGTCTGACCAACATCCAGGTGTTGCAGACTCCCGACCGTTCGCTCTCCGAGGAGGCTATCCGCGTGCTGAGCAAGTCTCCGAAGTGGAGCCCCGGCAAGCAGCGCAACCAGGTGGTGCGTGTCAAGTACACCCTCCCGGTAGACTTCCGCGTACAGAACTGATCCCATTCTGCCGGTCGATTTCCGCATGGCAGCATTGAGACGTATGGCTCAACTTTTTGAGGGTATCCTGCTTTCGGGCGGATACCCTTATTCGTAGCATCGTGTTTGCAACATGAACGTTTGATGGCAAAGACAATTTTGGAAGAGAACAAGAACAATCCCGCGGCTGACGCTTCCCTTTCGACCGACGGCCGCGAGCGCGCCGTGCTGGTCTCCGTCATCCGGGACAATCAGGACCCGCGGCAGGCCGAGGAGTTCCTCGACGAACTGGAATTTCTGGCCGAGACGGCCGACATCCGCTCGGTGAAGCGCTTCACCCAGCGCCTGCCACAGCCCTCGTCGCGCATCTATGTCGGGCCGGGCAAATTGGAGGAGATCGCCGGATATTGCAAGGAGAACGGGATCGACGTGGTGATCTTCGACGACGAGTTGTCCCCTTCGCAGACGCGCAACATCGAGAAGGAGATGCCCTGCCGCCTGCTGGACCGCACGCGCCTGATCCTCGACATCTTCATGTCCCGGGCCCAGACGGCCTATGCCAAGACGCAGGTGCAGCTGGCCAATTACGAATACCTGCTGCCCCGGTTGTCGGGTATGTGGACCCACCTCGAACGCCAGCGGGGCGGCACGGGAACCCGCGGCGGCGCCGGCGAGCGCGAGATCGAGACCGACCGGCGCATCATCCGCAACCGTATCGCCAAACTGAAAGAGGACTTGAAAAAGATCGACCGCCAGATGGCCGTGCAGCGTTCGAACCGCGGTGCGATGGTCCGCGTGGCGCTGGTGGGTTATACCAACGTGGGGAAATCGACGCTGATGAACCTCATCTCCAAGAGCGAGGTCTTCGCCGAGAACAAGCTCTTCGCCACGCTGGACACCACGGTCCGCAAGGTGGTGTTCGACAATTTACCTTTCCTGCTCTCTGATACCGTAGGGTTTATTAGAAAACTTCCCACCGAGTTGATCGAGTCGTTCAAATCGACGTTGGACGAGGTCCGCGAAGCCGATCTGCTGGTGCACGTGGTGGACATCTCGCACCCGCAGTTCGAGGAGCAGATCGACGTGGTGAAACAGACCTTGCAGGAGATCGGCGCGGGCGACAAGCCCGTCTACCTGGTCTTCAACAAGGTCGATGCCTATACGTATGTCGAAAAGGACGAGGACGACCTGACGCCTCCGACGCGCGAGAACCGTTCGCTGGACGAGTTGAAGCAGAGTTGGATCGCACGGGCCAACACGCCCTGCATCTTCCTTTCGGCGCGGACGAAGGCCAACCTCGAAAAATTCCGTTCGGACCTCTACGGCATGGTGCGCGAGATCCATGCCGGGCGTTATCCGTTCAACAATTTCCTCTATTGACAACCAAATCTACACCCGATTTATGACGTTGCATATCCTTTCCGAGCAGAACACGGTTCTCAACAAATTCATCGCTCAGATCCGTGACAAGCGGATTCAGAAGGACTCGATGCGTTTCC
This sequence comes from Alistipes senegalensis JC50, assembly GCF_025145645.1. Lineage (NCBI taxonomy): Bacteria > Pseudomonadati > Bacteroidota > Bacteroidia > Bacteroidales > Rikenellaceae > Alistipes > Alistipes senegalensis. The sequence goes on from NZ_CP102252.1 coordinate 1,918,176, forward strand.
GCCGCAACATGGAGCGCATCGGCGAGATCACGGCCTACGAGATTTCGAAGGCGCTCAACTACAAACCGTGTGTCGTCGAGACGCCGTTGGGCGAAGCCACCGTCGAGATGATCGACGACCAGCTCGTCGTGGCGACGATCCTCCGCGCGGGGCTTCCCTACCATCAGGGGTTCCTGAATTACTTCGACGACGCTCAGAACGCCTTCGTGTCGGCTTATCGCAAGAGTACCAAGGACGGCAAGTTCACCGTGAAGGTCGAGTACATCTCGTGCGGCAGTCTGGAGGGCAAGACGCTGTTGCTGGTCGATCCGATGCTGGCCACGGGGTCGTCGCTCGTGCTGACCTACAACGCCTTGTGCGAGAAGGGCGGCACTCCCGCCTATACCCACGTCGCGGCGGTCGTCGCCAGCGAGCAGGGTCTCGACTATGCGATGAAGAACATGCCGCGCAAAACCACGACCATCTGGACGGCGGTCGTTGACGAGGAGCTGACTTCTCGGTCCTACATCGTTCCCGGCATCGGTGACGCCGGAGACCTGGCCTACGGCGAAAAAATATAGTTTTTCGATTTTATAGAGTTGCTTTCGCATATCCCTCGCCGCGGGGCGAACATTCAAGTATAATAGGGTAATTCCAGACGAGGTTACGGTTTTTGGATCGTAACCTCGTCTGTTTTGCTGTGTCTTGCATAGAAATGTGCTGGCCATCGTGTAACGACTTGGTCATTCGGGTCGTTACATTGTTATTCCACTCTTCAGGTTTTGCAAGGGCCTTCCACTCTGAATGAGCATTCGACATCATGTTTTCGTCGGTCGAGTCGTGCACTTCAGGCCAATGGAAGAGCGGGGAGACCTGTATGTGTCGCTTATCGCGCTAAAATGATTAAGGATATGCAATAGAGCGTCGCTAATTATATTATACGCCTTGGTTAAGATCAACTCGTTCGTCGTCTGCGTGGAGTACGAGGATGTAATCGCGGCGTTGACGGTAGTGCTGGAGATCGTGGTGGGTACGGAACCGTCTCCAACCTCAAGGTTGCAGGTTTATATAAGGTAAGCCGATCGGATTTTTAACGTATTCGTCTCGTCATTGTGAATGCGGTGGGTGTGTGGACCGTCCGTTGTCTGATAGACGGGCGTTGCGAACCGTAGAAACAAATAAATATTATATAAAATAATATAAAAAGGCGATTAATGTCTTTTTTCTCAAAAAATATTGTTATATTGCGTCATTAAATAATACTTAATAAATCTTGACAGTATACCGAATTCATTATTAACCTAACTATTAATCTAAAACTTAAAGTATGCTTGAAGCTTTCTCAATGAACAGAAACAGAAGCAGAGCCGGCCTCATGGCGCGCATGCTGCTTTCCGTACTGGGAATTTTCCTGTGTGCAGGTGCTTTAGCGCAGAATGTAGCCCTGAAGGGTGTGGTAAAGGACAATACGGGTGAAAAATTGACGGGCGTGTCGATTATTGTCGAGAATACCTCGACAGGTACGACGACCAACAGCGACGGCGAATATTCGATCGAAGCTCCGAAGGGATCAACGCTCGTGTTTTTCTTCCTCGGTTTTGAATCCCAGCGTGTCGAGGTGGGCAGCAGGACCGTCGTGGATGTCGTTATGACGCAGGCCGCGGTGGGTATGGATGAAGTGGTCGTGGTGGGTTACGGTACGCAGTCGCGCCGTACGATCACTTCGGCTGTGACCAAAATCGACGGTAATCTGGTGAAAGGTACACCGGTCAATACACTCGGCGAGGCGCTGAAAGGCAAGATCGCCGGTGCGCGTGTTTACAGTAGCAACAATACGCCGGGCGCCGACCCCGTGATCCGCATCCGCGGCGGCTCGTCGATCGACGGCAATAACGACCCGCTGATTTTGGTGGATGGCGTGGAACGTGCTTTTTCGGGAATCAACCCCAACGATATCGAGTCGATGGAGGTGCTCAAGGATGCTGCCTCGACGGCCGTTTACGGTTCGCGTGGTTCGAACGGCGTAGTGCTGATTACGACTAAGTCGGGCAAGCGCAATACGGGTCCCCGCGTGACATTCGACGCCAATGTCGGTTTCCAGCAGGCAGAACGTCGTTTCGACTTGCTCGGCGCCGAGGATTATATCCGTATCGTGCGTACCTCGATTGCTGAAGGCACGAGTCCCATGAACAACTTTACTTCCGGATTCTCGGCAAGTTCGATCAACGATGCCAATTCAGTCTACTCGACCCGCTGGCTCGAAGAGGGCGAAGCTCTGCCGGCGGGCTACAAGAAGATGCGTGACCCGCTGGACAATACCAAGTGGTTGATTTTCCAGGATAACGACTGGCAGGACGTACTCTTCCGCGACAATTGGTGGCAGAATTACTACGTGGGTATCGACGGCGGTACGGAGAAGACCTCTTATGCGGCCAGCGTGGGCTATACCAAGGACGATGGCGTGGCACTGGGCACGGGTTACGACCGTCTCAACGCACGTATCAGCTTGAATTCCAATGTTACGAAACGTCTTCGGGTGCGTGCTACGGTCGATTATTCGGATGCCCGGAGCGAAGAGTTCGATAACCAGATGAATGCTATCTCGCGCGCCCTCTCGGCTGCGCCGACCATGAAGCGTTACATGGCGGACGGTGTGACACCGGCGTACGGTTACAACGCTACGTCGCTGAATCCCGAATATTATGCCTATATCTATGACTTCGACAACCGCAATAAGCGGCTTTCGATCGTCGGCGGATTGGATTGGGAGATCATCGACGGACTGAAAGCTACGGTGGACGCTTCGACCTACAACCATGTGACTCGCAAGAGTTCGTTCCGTAAACGCGGCTATTTCTCGAATTTGACTCCGACTACGGAGAGCTTCAACGAGTTGACGCGCACTAAACTGGACGCTTATGTGAATTATTCCCGCACCTTCGCCGGGAAGCATAGTTTTTCGGCCATGGCCGGTTATTCCTATTCGCGTGATAAAACCAATGCATTCGCTGCTTCCGCTGAGGGCGGAGGGTCGGATTTGACGCCTACGCTGACGGCGCAGCCCGACCGTACATCGAGTACGAGCAGCTTTTCCGAAATCGTGATGCTCAGCTATTTCGGTCGTATCAATTACGACTATAAGAAAAAATATATGCTTACCGCGACGTTCCGCGCCGACGGATCGTCAAAGTTCCTCAAAGGCAATCAGTGGGGGTATTTTCCGGCCATGTCCGCCGGCTGGATGATCTCGGAAGAGAACTTCATGGAGTCTACCCGCCGGGTTGTGGACGACCTGAAACTTCGCGTGAGCTACGGTCAGACCGGTAACAACTACATTTCGGTCAATGACGCGCGCGGCAAGTACAACGTGAACTTCTACAACGGTAATCCGGGACTCCACCCCGCCGTGATGCCGAATCAGGATTTGCAGTGGGAGGTGACTACGCAGCTGGATGCCGGTTTCGACTTGTCGATGTTCGGCAGCCGTTTGATGGTGACAGCCGACTATTTTAATCGTCTGACCGACAATCTGATCTATTCGAAAGATATGCCCAATACGACCGGTTTTTCGAGCGTGAAGACGAATATCGGCAAGGTGCGCTTCTATGGTTTCGACCTTGAGATCAGCAGCCGCAATATCGTGAAGAAGAATTTTTCGTGGGAGTCGAAATTCACGTGGAGCTACGTGAAGAACAAGGTGGTGAAGCTGCCTGACAACGGCCTGCCGCAGAATCGTGTGGATGGTATTCGCGTGGGTAACACCAACGAGTATTTCGGCGGTATCGCTGAGGGCGAGCCGCTCTATCAGGTGGTGGCCTTCAAGATGAAGCATATCATCCGTACGCCTGAACAACTTGCCGCGGCGCTCTACGACAGCTATTCGAAAGGTTACAATCCTGATGATGGCACGACCGTGAAGGGCCGTAAGAATATGGGCGACTACGAATGGGTTAACCGTCCCGGTACGACCAAGGCCGTGGTGAACGGTGAGGAGGTGGAGCAGATTAATTCCGAGGACAAGTTTGTGATTGGTTACAGTGTGCCTCACTCGACGGGCGGTCTCAGCAATACGTTCCGTTACAAGGGCCTTTCACTAAACGTTTACCTCGACTGGGCTATCGGGCACACCATCCGCCATGCACAGATGGCCCGTCAGTTCATCAATACCTTTACGGGGAATACGGCCTTGAACGCCGGCGTGCTCGACACGTGGTCGCCTCAGAATCCGGATGCCAAGTACGCTCGCTTCTATTCGGGCGGTGAGAGTGTTTCGGCCAATTTCAAGAACGACTCCGATGTCTTTGCGTTCAAGGGCGACTACCTCTGTGTCCGAGAGCTGAGTCTTGCGTGGGACCTGCCCAAGAAGTTCGTTTCGAAGTTGGGCATGCAGGGCGCTTCCATCACTTTGGCAGGAAACAACCTGCACTATTTTACCGCAGTCCCGGGCGTATCGCCTGAGGTGGGTACGATGAGTACGAACGCCGCAGGCTATAACAACTATCCTCCGATCCGTCGTATTTCGCTCGGAATCAAGGTGATTTTCTAAATATTGCAGAAATTAAGTTAAATATACGATTATGAAAAAGATATTCGGAATATTGTGCCTGATTACCCTCTCGCTGGCCGGAGTCTCCTGTCACGGCGATCTGGACATCGCGCAGAAGGGGCAGGTTACGGGCGGCGATGCGTGGGGCAGCCAGTCCAATGCGTTGGCCAACATGTACGGCATGATGAGTACTTTCCGCGCGGCATTCGCCACGGACTATATGTATTGGGGTGAGTACCGCACACAGATCTGGGGCAAGGGAAACGAAACGCAGCCTTCGCGTGATTTCGTATATACCAACAACATCGCTTCGACGCATGCCCAGGCGGACTGGACGAGTCTCTATACGACGATCAATCATGCTAACCTGATTCTCAAATACGTGCCGGGAATCGGCTTTACGGACGAGGGGCAGAAGAATCAGATCTTGGGTGCCGCCCATTTCGTTCGCGCTTTCTGCTACTATTGGATCGGCCGTGTCTGGGGCGACGCTCCGGTGCTGACGGCCGGTTTCGAGTCGGACGGGCAGGAGGGGCTGTTCCCTTCGCGCGATCCTGCGGACGATGTATTCCGGCAGGTCGGTGACGACATCGTGGCGGCAGTGGATTACCTTAAGAATGCTTCGGTATCGAGTGCTGACATTCCGACGCTCGCTGCTGCGTATACCATGCAGACGGACTATTACTTGTGGATGGCGAAGGTGCGCAAGGACGCTACGGCACTCGCCGATGCCCGGACGGCATGCGACAATGCATTGGCTGCTGCTGCGGCTTCCGGCAAGCAGCTTCTCGGTAAATTCGCCGACATATTCTCGGTGACCAACAAGCTCAATTCCGAAGTGCTCTTCGCTTGGAGCATGAAAAAGGACGAAAAAGAGGGTGGTTTCCAGTCCGACTGGCTCTGCGCCATTCAGTATGTTTCGGAGAAATACGTCGAGAATCCCGTGAAGGTGGGCAGCCATCAGCAGTGGGCGATGTTCACCGAGGCTTTTCGAGAGGTGATCGACGAGACGACCGTGAACGGCGTCAGCGTGGAGGATTCCCGTGCGCGCGTGAGCTACGATTTTTTCCTCGACGTGGAGAAGAACAACACGACGCATCGCTGGATCAACAAATATGCCGGTACGTGGACCGAGGGAGCGCGGATTTTCGATTCGGACATCATCGTTTACCGTTATGCGGATTTGCTGATGTTCGATGCCGAGATCAAGAACGACCAGAACCAGAAGGATGCTGCGGTCGATGCGATCAACCAAGTAGCGCAGCGCGCTTACGGCCGCACCAATTTCTATCCTAAGACACTTTCGAAAGAGGAGGTCGATGCCGTGCTTCTGCGTGAACGCGAGAAGGAGTTTTGCGCCGAAGGCAAACTTTGGTGGGATTTTATTCGTCTCGGTGTGGTCTTCAACGAGGTGCCGAGTCTTGTCGGCCGGGAGAACGAGAAGAACATTCTGCTGTGGCCGATCAGCAATACGGCGATGAACAAGAACCCGAACCTGATTCAGACCGAGATAGGTACGATCGAGTAAATGTCTGTAAATAGTTCGGAACGGAGTCGGCACAACCGGCTCCGTTTTTTTGTGTTTTGGGGTTTCAGGGCATTGGGATGTCGAAAGTATTCGGGATCTCAGGGAGAGTCGGAGCGGCGATACAGACGAATGTTTGTCGGCGTCGGAAGACGGGGATTTGTGAAGTTTGTCGGGTGATTGCGGGTACTCTGGGTGGGGAATTGTCGGAAATTGTCGAAGGGACGGATTGTCTGGTGCATTGGGGCGGGTTGTTCGGGAGAGGGGCGCGGAGCAGGTTAGAGAAGGCTTGCTTGGCGGTGTCTTTGGGGTGGCAGGTTATCGGCTGTCCGGGAATCGGTGAAGCCAAGCGGGCTGGCTCTTGTCGGAGAAGTCGAGGTCGGAGAGCGGGTGTATGAAAGGCGGGAAAGGGGTGGTAATATAAAGAAGAACGGGGATTTCATACGAAATCCCCGTTCTCTCGGCTGATGCTGATTATCTAAAGAACCTCTTTGATTACGAAGTTGTCAACCATAAAGCGGGCAGGTTTATCGGGTTCGTTGGGCGTGCCGATTACGATCTGCGTATTGGCATCGGCTCCGTAAACCGTGACTGAAAGGTTGTTCCATCGGTCTACCGGCCAGCCGCCTTCGAGGCCGCTGGGGTTGTCGAGAAGCACTTCGCTCACGGCTTCGCCCTCTTTGAAGGAGCCTGCGCCGGACAGCGTGATCTTTAGTTTCAGGGCATTTTTGCTGTCAGGAATGCTCCATGCGCCGCCGCTCACGGTGTGCAGCGGATTGGCGTCGAAAGTAAAGAGAATCGTCGAGTTGGCTGCCAAACCGGCGATTTTCGGTGTGCCGAGGGCGCCGCTGCGTTTGGTCGTGCCGAACTTGATGATGCCCGTGCGGAAGAATATAAAGCGGGCAGTGCCGGTAGGCTGGAATGTTCCGGGTGTCAGGTAGCCTTTCGAATCGCGGATGGCGATGTGCTCCTGATTGGTGAGGTTGGTCCATTGTTGCTCGCGCTGTGCGGCGGAGTTTGCGGCGGGCGGATCGACGCTCGCATACCACGGCATGATCTCGGCCAGCTGCCCGTCGATCATCTGTTCACCCCAATCGGCCCTGACCCAGCTGAAGTCATCCCAAAAAAGCACTGGCAGTACGTCGATTTCGCCCGTGTTGGGCATGTCGCGCTTGATCACGAAGTCGGCCGTCGTGGCAGTCATCTCCGGCAGGGAGTCGTCGAACCGGCAAGTGATGCGGTAAAGACCTGAGAGCAGTTCGCCCGTCCATTTGCCGTCGGTATTGGTGGTATAGGTGCCTATGTGAGTCGCAGCGCCGGCGGCTACGGAGTAGAGTTTGAACTCCTTTTGTGCCCAGACGCTGCCCGTTTTGGCGTTCCGGACCGTGACGACGGATTGATGTGGGTAGATATCGGGATTCGGGTCCTTGAGGTGCATCGTCGATTTGAGCAGGTGGTTGGCGATCTCGAACTTATGGGTGACATCCTTCTTTCCGCCTGGTTCGAAAGCCGCTTCGGCGACGTAATAACCCGAACGTACGTTCATTGAAATCACGCCGTTGGCGTCGGTGGCGTAATCCGTCGAAGAGTGTACGACGTCGCCCGCCTTGTTGGTGCGTTTGATCGTGACGGATTCATCGGCGCGTGGCTGGCCGGTGGTGTCGTCCACGACCGTCAGGATGTACTCGAAGAGCGTGGGATTTTCGGGTTCGCTTTCGTCGATGGGCGGTTTCGAATCCTCGCATCCCGCGAGCAGCGTTGTCCCGAAGAGGAACAGGACCGGCATGAAGAGTTTCAAGATGGTTTTCATAATGTGTTTAAGGTTATAGTTGATGATCGTTTCAGGTTCTACGTGATTTTGAGCCTATTTTTCTTTTGATAGATTTATTATTAGAGCGCTGCGACGATCTCTGCAAATTCGAAGCTGCGGAAATAGATGCCTTTGCTGTTGTTGTGTCCGTGTTCGAACAGCACGCCTACCTTCTTGTTTGCCAATACGGTGAGGTCGGAATAGGCGGAGTAGAAGTCGTTTTCCGGAACGTATTTGAAAGTGCGTGACCAAGAACGGCCGTCGTTGCTGCTGAACTTGATGCTGCCATTGCGGCGGCTCGATTCGTGATTGGGATTTGAGAAAAGCAGATTGGCCTTGCCTGCCGAATTGATCGAATAGCGCAGGATACTGCCCTGACAACCGTTGTTGTTGGGTTCGATCAGCGTGGTTACCTGCGACGGTTCGTAGGTGAGTCCTCCATCGCGGCTGACGGCCTGCCAGCGGTAACCCAGCGAATTAGGTTCGTAATTGCGCATGTTGGTCATCAGACTGCCGTCGCCCAGTTCGACAACAGTGCTTTCGTTGCCGTAGGGGTGGTCGGTGACGGCTCCCAAATGCCATGTCTCGCCCTGATCGTCGGAATAGATCAGGTGGGCGTGGCGTTCGCTTTTGGGGTTGGTGCCGGGTTTGTTGTGGTTGCAAGGGACGACGATGCGGCCTTTGTTCGGCGCGAGCGTCTTGACAATGGCGTGGCAGGGTCCCGTCGCATACCATGTGTAGCCTGCGATGGAGATCTGGTCGTGAATATCCTCAGGGATGCTCCATGTTTTGCCGTCGTCGTCCGAATAGGTTTTCATCACCCGGCGCGGATGACCGCTGCTGCCCGAACCGTTGGCACTGCCGGGCGTACGTTCATTCCAGCAGAACAGCAGCAGGATGCGGCCGTTGTCGAGTACGACGGGAGCGGGGTTTTGGCAGCGATTCTCGCCGTCGTCGTAGACCTTGATCGGGGAGCTCCATGTTTTGCCGTTATCCTTGGAGCGTTTTACCAGCAGGTCGATGTTGCCGTCGTCTGCCGTGCCGTCCACGCGGCCTTCGGTGAAAGCCAGCACGGTGCCGGCTTTCGATACGACAATGGCCGGAATGCGGAACGCTGCATAACTGTTCTCGCCCGGTGCGTATACCTGCGAGGTGGCGTTGGCTTCGGGCTGAGGTTCGCCGCCAGTACCTTCGTTGTTGCCTGGATTGCTTGGCTCGTCACCGCTGCTGCTGCATGCCGCAGCAAGAAACAGCACGGCAAATATCCAATATCCGAGTCGTTTTTTTATTTTTTTCATGGTTGTCGTTTTTATGGCTTGAGTCGGAAAACCGTCCTATTTGAACAGCTTCGCGGGAAGGATGGTGAACTCGATGCGCTCGTAGCAGGAGTCCACGCCGGTTTCGTACATTATGCCCAGATCGCCGTTCGGAAACACGACCATGTCGGAGTAGGCGGCTGCGATGTCGCTGAGCTGGTAGGCCGTCTGCCAGTTTTTGCCGCTGTCCCGGCTGATCTTTACGGTCATGTTCTTGCGCTTGGTCGGGTGGTTGGGATTTGAGAAGAGCAGCGTTTCGGTCAGTTTACCCTTGGGGGCGTAGTTGATGATACTGCCATTGCAGACGGGTTCGGTCAGTGCGCGGTCGTAATATTGGGGTTCGAGCGTAAGCCCCTGATCATGGCTGAGGGCTACCAGACGGCAGGAACCGTTGTCCGCACGGTTCTTGTGGCGGGGCCCCCGCATGTTGAGCATCAGGTCGCCGTTTTTGAGTTCCGTGACGGTGCTTTCGTTTCCGTCGCGCTCTCCTTCTCCGCCGATGGCCCACGTCTGGCCGTGGTCGTCGGAGTAGATCAGGTGCGAATAGGAGCCCGAACTTTTGCTGTCTTTGAAGAGTCCGTGGTTGCAGGAGACTACGATGCGGCCCTTGTGCTTGCCCTTTTGAAGCTGGATGGCGTGACAGGGGCCTGTGGCGTACCACGTCCAGTCTTTGCGTTTGACGGATGGGGTGATCTCGCGGGGAGAGGACCAAGTCAGTCCGTCGTTGTCGGAGTAAAGCACGAAAACGCGGCGGGTGTCCTTGGCCGTGCGGGCGTGGATGTCTTTTTCGTGGTCCGTACCGTCATTCCATGTGGAGAGCAGCAGGATGCGGCCCGTTTCACGGTCTACGATCGGTGCGGGGTTGCCGCAGACGTTGCCCGCATCATCCCATACGGTGATGATGTCGCTCCATGTGCGGCCGCCGTCGGTCGAGCGGCGCAGTACGAGGTCGATGTCGCCCGTGTCGCTACGGCTGTGCTTGCGGGCTTCGGCGAAGGCCAGCACGGTTCCCTTCTTGGTCCGGATCGTCGCCGGAATGCGGTAGGTGTCGAAGCCATTGTCGCCCTTCTTGTAGATCGTCGTCGTGTGGACGGGTTTCGCATTTTGCGGAGTTGTTTGCTGTCCTGAGGCGTATGGGGCGGCAAGGAGCAGCATGGCTGTGATGATGTTGGTCAGTTTCATGGTATTTTTATAGGTTGAGAAATTCGGGAATGATTTGCCGGGCCTGCTGCCGAACCTCTTCGACATGGGAGTCGGGAATCGAGTCGTAGGGCCACCGCAGTGTGCTGCCTACGTTGGCCCATCCGCCGACGAGAGCCATGAAGCGGTCGCAGGCGTGGTTGGGGTATTTCATCCGGACGATGAACGGCGTGATGCACCGCTCCATGAATTGCTGAATTCGGCCTTCCAGTTCAAGCGCGGCCGCCATGTCGGTAAGCATCAGTTCGTACCAGCGTTGCGCCGCAAAGGGGTTGAGGCAAGCGACGTTGGAATAAGCACCTGCGGCTCCGAGTCTGACGCCGGTAGCCAAGTGGTGGCCGGGGACGAAAACGGCCAGCCCTGTAGTGTGGGATGCGACTTGTTCGTACCACTCCGGCGAGGAGTTCTTGTCGTTGGTTTTCACGCCGATCAGACCGGGAACGTGACGCTTGAGCATCGCCCATTCGGCGGGTGTCAGTTCGCGTTTGGCGTGCGGCGGGTTGTAGAGTACGAGGGGGATTCCGTCCGCTTCTTCAGCCATTGTCGTGAGGAACCGAACGGCTTCGCGGTCATTGACGGGGAACCAGTCGGGGAGGATGACCTGTATGGCTCCGGGTTTCAGATCGCGGACGAGCTCCAGGCGCGCGAGCGACTCCTGAGCGCAGGGATGACTGGCGCCGATTTGGAATGCCGTGCCTGCCGCTTCGCATTTCTCGGCCAGTAACTGGCTGATGCGTATGAATTCGTCGCGGTTCTGGCTATAAAACTCGCCGGCCGTGCCATTGGAGTAGATGCCGTTGGGTTTCGAGGCGATCAAAATGTCTATTTCGTCGCTTTGCCGGGAGAAGTCGATCTTTCCCTGCTTGTCGGTGGCGAGCAGCAGCGTCGCCCAGTTGCCGCGCAGCGTGTCGTGTGATAGAGGTTTCATAGTCGGAAATTTCGGTTGTCATTCGTAGTGCCGAGCGGTCTGTCGGGACTCAGCGGTTGCGGCTTCCCTGGGGATTTTTCGGCTATTGGTAGGACAAATATACTGAATGCTTTTTAATATGCAATACATAATCGGCCTATTTTTACGGGAATTTATGAAAAATCGGATTTTATACACCATAAAATAATAATAAATGCAAAAAGGATGATTTGTTATTTGTATTATATAATATTTATTGTTATGTTTGCATAGCTTAAACTTATTTAACTTGACAGAACCTCATGAAAGACGATGTTTCTCTGGTTGAACAGACACAACGGGATATACTCGAATATATCTCCAAAAACAATTCGAATGCGCAGCTGCCTAAAGAACAGGAATTCGTAGGCCTGCTGGGTGTGAGCCGCGTCGTCGTGCGCGAAGCGCTGAGCCGCCTGCGCGCGCTCGGTATTATCGAAACCAAGCGTAAGAAAGGAACGGTGGTCGTGGTGCCCGAGATATTTGGCGGGCTCAAGGCGATTGTCATGTCGGGGCTGCTCGACCGCGATACGCTGCGTGACCTTTATCAGCTTCGTCTGATGCTGGAAATCGGCATGGCCGATTTCGTCTTCCGGAACAAAAACGAAGAGATAATCCGGAAACTGGAGGAGATCGTCGCTTGCGAGGTGGAGCTCGAAAGACAGCTGATCCGCACCGAAGACGACGACGAGGCGCGCGAGATCGCTGAAAAATTGCGCGATGTGGATATTCGGTTCCATAGCACGCTTTTCGAGACGACGGCGAACAAGAGCCTGATGGATTTTCAATACCTGCTGCGGCACCTCTTTTCGTTGTATGCTCCCCGTGTGAAGAAAGATTTCCATTCGCATACGATCGTTACCCATGTGGGGCTTTTCAACCTGTTGCGCAACGGTACGGCCGACGCTTTCCGCATGGCGATGCGCTTGCATTTGAAAACACAGTTCGAAAATATGGAAGTCCTTGTAGATAAAGCCGTGACCAAATAAAACTAACCCAGAATACGAAACTTTACATGAACCGGATTACAAAACTTTGTTTATTGTTGTCGGCACTGCTGGTCGGTAGTTTGTGCTTCCCGGCAGCGGCATCCGATTTTACGGTGCGTACTGTCGGGACTTTACCCCCCCCTCCATTCCAGACGGTGCTAAAAATCCCGGCGTGGCGGGCGCTTTCATCGGCGGGATCGGCGACCGGATCGTTTTGGCCGGCGGCTCGAACTTCGCTCAGGGCGCGCCCTGGAACGGCGATGCGAAGCAATTCGAAGATGCGATTTACTTGCTTACTCCCTCCGGAGGTACTTATAAATGCGAATTGGTTGCCGATGCGAAATTGCCCGCAGGCATTGCCCACGGTTGTGCCGCGGTGGCTGGCCGTAGCCTCTACTGTTTTGGTGGGCTGACTGCCGAAGGGGAGTCGCGCGCGGTCTATGTGCTGACGCTTGCCGGAAATTCGGTGTGTGTCGCTGCGGCGGGAGTGTTGCCGGAGGATTTCCGACCTGCGGCTGCGCTGGCTTATAAGGATGAGATTTACATTCATGGTGTGAAAGACGGTGCCAACGCTTTCTGGCGGTTCTCGCCCGTGAGCGGGAAATGGACCGAACTCGCGGCGTGTCCCGGTGCGGTTCGTTCGGCAGGTCCTGCTTTTGTGGACCAGCACAACGGACGCGAAAATGCCATGTACTTGATCGGCGGTCGTCACGAAAAGGGCGGGGAATTGCAGTTGTATTCCGACGTTTGGGAGTATTTGCCGGTGCATGACAGGTGGCAGGCCAAGGGTGACGTGACGATCGGCGGCAAGCCGGTGGTGGTGATGTATGCCGCTGCGGTGCCTTACGGATCGGGTCATGTGCTGGTGTTCGGCGGTGACGACGGCCGGGAGTTGCAGCACCGTGCTGCGCTTGAACGGGCGATCGGCGGGGCGGCGACGTCTCAGGAAGCGGATAGTCTGCGCGGACAGCTGCGTGAAGCGTTCATGGGGCATGAAGGGTTTTCGAAAGAATTGCTGGCTTATCACGCCATTACCAATACATGGGTGTCGCTCGGTGAGGCTCAAACGGGCTTTCCGGCCGTATCGACGGCTGTGATTGCGGGCGGCGGAATCGTTATTCCGTCGGGCGAGATACGTCCCGGCGTGCGTACGCCCGACGTACAGATCGTGACGATTCACGAGCCGGTGGAGTTCGGCTGGGGCAACTATTCCGTAATTATTGCCTATCTGCTGGTTATGATGGGTATCGGCGTCTATTTCGTCCGCAAGAACAATACGACTGACCAGTTCTTCAAGGGCGGAGCGAAAATACCTTGGTGGGCGGCTGGTATCAGCATCTTTGCGACGGCACTTAGTGCGATCACTTTCATCTCGATCCCTGCGAAGGCCTACGGCGCCGACTGGGGCATGTTCATGTTCAACATGACCATCCTGATGATCGTGCCGATCGTCATCCACTACTATCTGCCTTTCTTTCGTAAACTCAACGTGGCTTCGGCCTATCAGTATCTGGAGCAGCGGTTCAGTTCGTCGGTACGCTATCTGGCTTCGGTGTTCTTTTGTTTCTTCATGTTTGCCCGAATAGCTATCGTGCTCTTCCTGCCGTCGCTGGCGCTGAATGCGGTGACTGGAATTGACGTTTATGTCTGCATCTTGCTGATGGGGCTGGTGACCATCGCTTATTGTACGATGGGAGGCATCGAAGCAGTTGTCTGGGCCGATGTTGTGCAGAGTGTGATTCTCGTAGGCGGTGCGCTTGTGTCGCTTGTATTCCTGATCAGTGGCATAGAGGGCGGATTCTCAGGCATGATCGATGTTGCCATGACCGACGACAAGTTCAATATTCTGAACTTCGCTTTCGACTTGACGCAGCCGGTCTTTTGGGTGACGTTGGTGGGTGGTCTGGCTAATCAGCTGTTGGCCTACACAAGCGATCAATCGGTGATCCAGCGCTACATTACGGTCAAGGATACGGCCGGAACGAAAAAGGGGTTGTGGCTCAACGGATTCCTGAGTATCCCGATTGCCGTGATCTTCTTCATGATCGGTACGGCGCTTTATGTTTTCTTCAAGCAGCAGCCCGAATTGCTAAGCATTGGGATGTCCAATACGGACTCGATTTTCCCGCATTTCATCATGTGCCGTCTGCCGGTAGGTATTGCGGGGCTGCTGATTGCTGCGATCTTCTCGGCAGCTATGTCCACCCTTTCGGCTAATATCAACTCTACAGCGACGGTGCTGACAGAGGATTTCTACCGCCGCTTCCGAAAAGGTGCGACGGACAAACAGGCGATGGGCTTCGCTCGATTGTCGGGTATCGTCGTGGGTGGCTTGGGGTTGCTGATGGCCATCCTGCTCGCTACGTTCGACATTGCGTCGTTGTGGGATCAGTTCAACTTTTTTCTTGGCCTGCTGACCAGCGGTTTGGGCGGCTTGTTCATGATGGGTATCTTCACCGAGCGGATCGGCACGCGGAGCGCCTTTGCTGGATTTATCGGCAGTATCGTCATACTGCTGATCATCAATAGCTATTCGACTGTTTCGTTCCTGCTCTACGGATTTATCGGGTTGGCTTCGTGTTTCCTGATCGGTTATCTTTCAAGTTTTGTTTTCGGGCGCGGCAAATAATGGAAGGAACGATCACGACTATTCAGCGGATGTCCGTACACGATGGTACAGGTATTCGTTCCACACTCTTTTTGAAGGGGTGCGGTATGCGTTGCCGCTGGTGTCATAATCCGGAGACGTGGAGTGGCGGCGTGCAGTTGCAGCAGACGGCTGGGCGGTGTATCGGGTGCGGTTCGTGTCTGGAAGTGTGCTCATCGTCGGCTCTTAGCCTGACGGTGGAGGGTATCCGGATCGATCGCAGGAGCTGTACGGTTTGCGGCGATTGTGTCGGGGCTTGTCCTTCTGGGGCGTTGTCACTGGTCGGGGAGCGTATTGAAGCGCGCGAAGCTCTGCGGCGCGTGGCGCACGACTTGCCTTTCTTCCGACAGACGGGTGGTGGCGTGACGGTTTCAGGCGGTGAGCCGCTGTTGCAACCGGAATTCGTGGCTGAGTTTTTTGCCTTGTGCCGGGAAGCGGGGATTTCGACGGCTGTCGAGAGCAATTTGCAGGTCGAATGGAAATGTGTGGAACAGTTGCTTCCGTTGGTAGACGAGTGGATGTGCGATTTCAAAATCTTTGATGGGGTGCTTCACCGCGAGATGACCGGTGTCGGTAATGAGCGAGTGCGGGAGAATCTTGACCGACTGATCGGGAGCGGTGCGAAAGTGGTCGTCCGCACGCCGGTCATACCCGGAGTGAACGACAACGAGACTGAGATCGGAAATATCTGCCGCATGCTGCTGCCCTTCGAGGATCGGCTGCTGGGGTACGAATTGCTGCGTTTTCATACGCTAGGATTCGACAAATTTGCGGCGTGCGGTATGAAAAATCCTTTGGCTGGGGCGCGCGAACTTTCGAAAGAGCGATTCGAGACACTACGGAGTTTTGCAAAATCAATACTTAAGATAACGAAATGATGCTTATGGAAGCGCATGCGAATTACGACGGCGAACTTGCTCGGCTGAAAACGAGAAAGTTGCAGCAGACCCGGGAAAAGATTGAAAAAGAGGGCATTCTGGATGAGGATGACTACGGCAGGATCGTTCCGCAGGAAGGGGTGTGGCAGATTATTCCGAACCATGCGGACGGTTCATTCTACGGGTTCGATGCATGGACCGAGAATTTTTGCAGCCTGATGGATGTCCATCAGGTCTACGTCGATCCCGACGATGCGCTGGCGGGACGCTGGTGTTACTTCATGTCGAAGATGCGCCCTAACAAGTGGAATCCGGACTATCCCTACGATCATCTGCACGAGCGGATCGAACGTTATGACATCATACACGGTATCGGCGACGACGCTCACTTTGCTCCCGATTACGAGATGGGGCTTCGGTTGGGCTGGGGCGGATTGCTCGATAAGATCGCCCGCTATCGGGCGGATAACGGCGCACCGGAACAACAGCACTTCTACGACCTGCACGAGCGGGCGATCCGGAGCATTCAGGGGTGGATACGCCGCCATATCGACGAAGCCCGGCGGCTGGCTGCCGAAGAGCGCGACGAACGCCGCCGGCAAAACCTGTTGGAAATGGCCCGGACCAATGAAAACATCGTCGAGAGGGCGCCGCAGACTTTGCGGGAAGCCTGTCAGTGGATCGTGTGGTTCCATTTGGCGTCGCGGACTTACAATCGGGACGGTGCCGGTGGACAGATCGACGCCCTGCTGCGGCCGTTTTACGAGCGGGATATTGCGGAGGGGCGCATCACCGACGCCGAGGCAGTCTACTATCTGGCCTGCTTGCTGATAAACGACCCTGTCTATTGGCAGCTGGGAGGACCCGATGCCGACGGGAAGGATCAGACTTCGGCGATCTCGTTTCTGATTCTGGACGCGGCCTGCAAGGTCGATTCATCACTCAATATCACGATCCGCGTGCATGACGGTCTTGATCCGAAGTTGTTGCGTTATGGTGTCGAGTGTTTGGTGAAGTATCGCAACGGTTGGCCTCGTTTTTCGGGTGATAAGGCGTTGGTGGCCGGATTCATGCGCAACGGATTCGACGAACGGCTTGCGCGCCGGCGTATCGCCGTGGGGTGCAACTGGATGTCGCTGCCGGGACTGGAGTATACGATGAATGACTTGGTGAAAGTGAATCTGGCCAAAGTTTTTGAAGTGGCTTACGGCGAGTTGAAGGGAGATATCGGGCGGACTACGGAGAGGTTGTGGTATTCGTTCGCGTCGCATCTTCGGGAAGCGGTGCGGACGGCGGCCGAGGGAATTCGCCATCACCTGAAATATCAGAAATTCAACGAGCCGGAGTTGTTGTTGAACCTGTTGAGCCACGGCCCGATCGAGAAAGGCTGCGATGTCTCGGACGGCGGTGCGGAATATTACAACCTTGCGATTGACGGCGCCGGACTGGCCGTGGTGGCCGATTCGTTCGCCGCGCTGGAACAACGTATCGAGCGGGAAGACAGGCTGACGTGGCAGGAGATGGACCGGCTGCTCGACAGCGACTTCCAGTGTGAGGAGGGGCTGAAATACCGGACGTTGCTCGGTCGCAGCCAGCGTTACGGGCAGGCCGATTCGTTGGGCCGCAAGTGGGCGCTTGCCGTCCGCGACGAGTTCACGGCGGCTGTGCGGGGCGAGACCTCAGCCGATGGGCGTTACAAGTTCATTCCCGGCTTTTTTTCTTGGGCCAACACCGTTGGGTTCGGACTCCATGTGGGGGCGACTCCTAACGGCCGGCGGGCAGGAACGCCCATTTCGCACGGTGCTAACCCTTGTGCGGGTTTCGCGGTGGACGATGCGTCGCTTTCGCTGGCGACGGCTGTAGCCGAGATACAGCCCGGTTACGGAAATACAGCGCCGATGCAGTGGGAGCTTGATCCGTCTTTGGCCGGCGCGGGGTGTGTCGCATTGATCGAAGGGATCATCAAGGCGCATTTCGAGATGGGCGGCACGCTCATCAACGCCAATATTATGGACCGCGAGACGATTCTCGCAGCGCATGCTGATCCGTCGAAGTATCCCGATCTGGTGGTGCGTGTAACGGGATTTACGGCCTATTTCGCCATGCTGTCGCCCGAATTCCGGCAGCTGGTGGTGGACCGCGTACTGGAAAACTGAATTTCGGAACGATTATGAAGCGGAAATACGGTTTGCTGGGCTTGCTGTTCGTATCGGGAGCCGACGTTGCAGCACGGAACAAGGTGTGTCCCAAAAACGTGTTGTTCATCGCCGTGGATGATATGAAGCCTGTATTGGGCTGTTACGGCGATTCGGTGGTGCGGACGCCTCATATCGACGCGTTGGCGGCTGACGGGACAGTTTTCCGGCGTGCTTACTGCCAGCAGGCAGTAAGTGGCCCGACACGCGCGTCGCTGCTGACAGGGTTGCGACCCGAAGAGGTGGGTGTGACAGAACTCAATACATGGATGCGTGCTAAGCATCCGGATGTGGTGACTTTGCCGCAGGCTTTCCGCGAGGTGGGCTATGAAACGCAGGGTGTGGGTAAAATTTTCCATGGCACGAAAAACAGTCTGGACGAACGTTCGTGGAGCGAACGTCCGTCGTTGTACGAGTATTCGCGTAACGAGGAGTATCAGCTGGCGATCAATAAAACGGGAAAGAAAGCGCGGGCCGTGGAGTTTGCGGATGTGCCGGACAGTCTCTATTTCGACGTGAAGATCCGTAACGAGGCGCTCGTCCGGCTCGAAGAACTGAGCCGTTCGGACAAGCCGTTTTTCCTTGCTGTGGGTTTTTTGAAGCCTCATCTGCCCTTTTGCGCTCCCGAAAGATACCGGGAACTCTATGCCGGCCGGGATTTCGCTTTGGCGGACACACTTCGGGCGCGTCCCGAAAATGCGCCTGAGATCGCCTACCACAACAGCGAGGAATTGCGCGGATATACCGACATTCCGGACCTTATGCCGCTTTCTGCGGAACAGGAGGCGGAACTGCGCCGAGCCTATTACGCCTGCGTTTCGTTTACCGACGACAATATCGGGGCGATCTTGGATCGGCTGAAGGAGCTGGGGCTTTACGACGATACGCTGATCGTTCTCTGGGGCGATCACGGCTATCATCTGGGTGAACGGGAATTATGGTGCAAATCGACCGTTTATGAAGCTGCATGCCGCGCGCCGCTGGTGATAAAGCCATCGGGACAGCCGCATCACCGGGAGGTGGAAGAGGTCGTGGAGTTTTTGGACGTCTATCCCACGCTGCTCGACTTATGTGGCATCAAGGACCGTTACGGTGTTTCGGGGCGAAGCCTGCGGCCGCTGCTCGAAGGGCGGAGCGTGCGCAAACGCTATGCCGTCAGTCAGTTTCAGCGTCCTTATCCGGCGCTCACGAGCCTTAAAAAGCGGCGTTACATGGGCTATACCGTTCGTGACCGAAGATGGACCTATACGGAGTGGGTCGATTTGAAGGGGTGCGTGGTGGAGTGTGAGCTATACGACATGTCTTCGGGCGGATTGGAACGGCGGAATCTGGTCGGAGAACCTCGGCTCGGCTCCGTCGAACGGCGGATGTCACGGGCGCTGCACCGGGTGCTCAGGGTCCAGAAGGGGGTGACGGGCATTGCGGCCGGAGATTTCGGGAAGCAGAATTGATTAGATCGAATTTTTTTAATGGAGGATTTTTATGAAGCGTTTTGTTTTTTCTTTGTTGGTGCTGCTTTTTTCTGTTGCAGGTACTTCGGCGCAGTTGAAATTCGTGGATGCCGAGCAGCTTGGGCTGGTCAATAAGCTCGGTCCGACGAAGAACCGCTACCATCGGGTCGATACGGATAAGTACGACCTTACGCAAACCGAAGCGAATCTGTTGCGCATGCCGGCTGGTATGGCGCTGGTGTTCCGCACCAATTCATCGCAGATCGTCGTGCGGACGCACTATCTGAATTACAGTATGGTCCGCTATAGTACGACGGGGGTTTCCCAGACCGGTTACGACCTCTATATTCGCAAGGACGGTGAATGGATGTATGCTGGGTCGAACGCGCCGAAGAATGAGGATGCGGAACTGGTGCTGGTGCGCAATATGGACGACAGCGAGAAGGAGTGCCTGCTCTATTTACCGCTTTTCAGCGAGTTGAAGCGTATTGAAATAGGAATCGACGAGGGTGCGGAGATAGAGGCTTCGGCCGATCCTTTCCGTCATCGGATCGTTATTTTCGGGTCGAGTTTCACACACGGCACGAGTACCGGGCGTCCGGGCATGTCTTATCCGATGATCATGCAGCGCAATACGGGGTTGCAGTTTATCAGTCTCGGTGTCTCCGGAAATTCGAAGCTCCAGCAATCCTTTGCCGCA
The DNA here is from genome assembly GCF_025145645.1 of Alistipes senegalensis JC50. Lineage (NCBI taxonomy): Bacteria > Pseudomonadati > Bacteroidota > Bacteroidia > Bacteroidales > Rikenellaceae > Alistipes > Alistipes senegalensis. The sequence continues at coordinate 1,938,358 of NZ_CP102252.1, forward strand.
ATCATCGGCGACAGCGCTTGCGATGCGATCGTCGTGGATGCCTTCTCGAATCCGGGACCGGAGATGATCCGCGAACGGTTTCTGCCGTTCGTCGCGGCGATCCGGAAAGCGCATCCTGCCGTTCCGCTGATCTTCCTGCAAACGATTTACCGCGAACGGGCCAATTTCGATCTCAAGGAACGGGCGCGTGAGGAAGAGAAGCGCCGGGCGGCCCGGGAGGTCTTCGAAAAGGCGGCCGAGATCTATGACGACATCTATTTTGTCGATGAACCGGATCTGACAGGAACCGATCATATCACCTCGCTTGACGGCACGCATCCCGATGATTTGGGATACTGGCGTTGGGCCAATGCCATTCAGCCGCGGATCGTGAAGATTCTGAAGAAATACGGGATTCGGTAACGGTTGGCCCTGTTTTGCGGAGTGTCTGCGAACGGGCGGTCCGCAATTCCAATGTAGCGCCGGGAGCGGATTCATGCGCCAGAGGATGGTGCCGGCAAGTTGGACGGATGAAAAAAGCGAACCTTCGTGCAGGTTCGCTTTTTTATTGGGGCTGTGCCGGCCGCGGGGCCGGGATTTATCGCTTATGGCGTTCGAGGTAGATCGTGTAGAGTCTGAAATGTTCGACGATAGCGTGTTTGTAACCCTCCAAATCGCCTCGCTTGATGAATTCCAACAGGTGTCGGTGGGTTACCAGTTCGCTGTTTTCACTCAGTTCCCGCTCGATCGGCTCGAAAAAATCGCGGGACTGTTCCTTGACGAAATCCAGCACTGGGTAGATGATGTCCTGAAACTCCGAGATGATGCGGTTGCCCGTGATTTCATAGAGCTTCGTATGGAAACGGTGCTCGCTGATGGGGGCGTATTTGTTGTTGCCGATCACCTGGCTCATCTCGACGATCTGTTCCAACTCTTCGATGTCCTGCGGGGTGAGATTGCTGAAAATGTTGTTGCTGATGCCGATTTCGAGCGCGATGCGGAATTCCAGAATGTCCCGCAGCGTCGATTCGTTCATCAACAGCGGATTGATGCAGCGCTTCATGCCGCCGAGCAGCGACGGTTCGCCCAGAATCATGCCTTTCTTGGTGCGTGAAACGATCATGCCGGTCATCTTGAAACGGCTCAGCGCTTCGCGCAGGACCGGACGCCCGACGCCCAGCGATGCTGCTAGTTCGATTTCGTTGGGAATGCTGCTGCCCGGGCGCAGGCCCTTCTCCTTGAAAAAACGGATCAGGCTCTCTTCGACGCTATCGACGAGCGTGGTGTTGCGGTTGTTCAGTTTCGGTCCTTCCATCTGTATGTGGTTGTCATAAACATAATACGAATGTCATTGTTTTTTGCCGGGACGTTGGGTGTCCTACTGAAACAATTGCAGTTGTATGTTTTTATACGGAGCGGATGGGTATATTTTATTCCGTTCCGGACCGACCGGAAGGATCGGCCGCCGGAACGGAATCTGCCGAGGAGTCATGGGCGTTGAATGCCGGCTCTGTATGCCGGCTACTTTTGGACTCCGTTGAACCCGATCTCCCGGAGCTCTTCGTCCAGCCGGGCTATTTCGGCTTCGGTATAGGGGGCAAGGGGCAGACGGCAGTCGCCGCAGTCGATGCCGACGAGTTTCATGATGGCTTTGCCGCCGCGGATGCCGCCGCCGTGATTGATGATCACGTGTACGATGTCCACCGATTCCTGCTGCGCTGCGCGGGCCTGTTCGAGGTCGCCGGCCATGAAGGCGTCGTAGATTTTTTGGTAGGTGCGGAGCGAGTAGTTGTAGGTGCTGCCTACGCCGCCGCGTGCGCCGACGGCCATCCCGCAGAGCAACATTTCGTCGAAACCGTTGAGAATGTCGAAGCGGCCGCCGTCGAAGCGGATGCATTCGATCATCTCCATGAAGTTATTCGATGTAAACTTGATGCCGTTCAAGTTGGGGATCTCTTTCGAGCCTTTCTTTAGGAATTCGATCATCGGCAGGTTGATGCCCGTCATCGAGGGAATGTGGTAGGCGTAAAACGGCAGCGGGGCGCATGCGGCGGCGATGGGTTTGTAGAAGGCCACCAGTTCTTCGACCGAGCCGGGTTTGAGATAGAATGGGGCGACGGCGCCTATGGCGTTTACCCCCAGTTCGGTGGCGTGACGGGCCAGTTCGATGCAGTCGGCCTGACAGGTGCCGCCTACATGGGCGATGACGAGGATGCGGCCTGCCACGGCTTTGACCCATGCTTCGAGCACGCTCTTGCGCTCGGCGACGGTCATCGAGGTGCATTCGCCCGTCGAGCCGCAGACGAAGACGCCGTAGGCTCCTTCAGCGATGAGTTTGTCGGCGTAAGGTTGGATTTGCGAAAAATTGATTGCGCCTGTTTTGTCGAACGGCGTGAAGACGGCGGGAATGAGTCCGGATAGTTTGAACATGATTATTGAGTATTAGACAGTCCTGTCGGTAATGAATGGGTAAGTGTCGAATAGAATGATCTTATTTGTAGGACAAATATAGGGCAAGGAAATGAAAAAACAAAAAAATCGGCACATTTTTCTATTTTTTCAATGAATATTTCGATGGGCGGATGACGGTGCGAGGGGGCGATACGGGAAGGAATAGGAAGGCCCGGGAGAGAATGGGATTGAGGTGCGGGATGGGGTGGATGGGATGTAGAGTAGCATGAAGCGAGAGCAAGTTGTCGCTTGGCTGAATAAAACGGCAATCACGAATCTTTCGCAGCCCGGATTCCCGGATATAATCTGCTGCCCTCCATGAAAGAGACAGCGGGAAGCGGCATGTCTTCACGCCTATCCCTCTTTTGCCCGGAAACACTTCCCTCTGGTTCCGATACAGGGGTGCCTCCTGAAAAAATCCAGGATAAAATCGTACATAATAGGCAAAAATCGTAATTCGGGACGGCCGCTGTCGTTCGGCGGACATTTATTTCGGACGGCCGTTCTAAATTCGTTATGGAGGAGCGGCCATATCTGCTGCCGTCTCCCCGGACACCCAACTAAACCTATTACTAACCTTAAATTAGTGTGTGTATGAGTCCATCTACTAACTTTTTTCTCAGGAAAGCGCTATTGCTCGTGACAGCCCTATTCTCCGCGTCATTGCTGTGGGCGCAGGCTTCCGGCATCTCCGGCCGCGTGCTTGATGAGCAGGGGGCGCCTATCATCGGTGCGACGGTCATGGTCAAAGGTACCACGATCGCTACGGCTACCAATGTCGATGGTAGCTTCGAACTGAAGAATGCAAGCCGCAACGTCACGCTGGTCGTATCGTACGTCGGATATGAAACGCAGCAGGTCTCGTCGCAGGGCAAGGCCTCCGTGACGATTACCCTCAAACCCGAAGCGATCGGCGTGGAGAGTGTCGAGATCGTCTCCGTGGGTTACGGTACGCAAAAGCGCGAATCGATCGTAGGGGCCATCTCCACGATTCGCCCCGAGGAGTTGCGTGTGCCCGTGCGTTCGCTGAGTCAGACGCTGGCTGGTAACCTGGCGGGCGTCGTCGCATTGCAAACCTCTGGCGAGCCGGGCAAGGACGATGCCCAGTTTTGGATTCGTGGTATCGCTACTTTTACGGGCAGTCCCGATCCGCTGATTCTGGTCGATGGTATCGAACGCCCGCTCAACGATGTTGATCCGCTCGAAATCGAGTCGTTCAGCGTCCTGAAAGATGCCAGCGCCACGGCTGTGTACGGCGTACGTGGCGCTAACGGCGTTATTCTCGTCAATACGCGCCGCGGTTTCGACGGTCCGGCCCGCATCGACTTGCGTTATGAGCAGGGTTTCTCGTTTGCGAGCAAGCGTCTGTCGTTCGTTGATGCCGCCACCCGCTCCGAAATGTTCAATGAAGCGGTGGATGCCGTCGGGGCCTCTGCGGCCCTGAAGTACGGCTCCGATGAAATCACGGCGATGCGCATGCAGAGCGATCCGGAGCTCTATCCCGATGTCGATTGGCAGAAACTGCTCATGCGCAAGGTGTCGCTTTCGGAAAAAGTGAGCGCCAACATCTCGGGCGGCGGTAAGTTCGCCCGCTATTTCACGGCCCTCTCTTTTTATAATCAGGACGGACAGTATGCCGTGCAGCCGGGCAAGTATTCGTGGGTGGGCGACCGCATCGGCCGCTACGGCGAGAACGTCAACTACAAACGCTATAATTTCCGCACCAATGTCGATATGGACATTACCAAAACCACGGTGGTGAACCTGGGCGTGCAGGGCAATGTGACGGAGAACATGGAACCCGTCGAGGGTTCTGCGGCCATCTATCGCGACATTATCAACGCGGCGCCGAATGCCTTTCCCGTCCGTTTCAAGGACGGCGAGCTGGCTGGCCGCGACGGTCTGAACAACCCTTATAACATGCTTACGCAGCGCGGTTGGAAGAAGACCACCGGCAATACGTTGCGCGCCAACCTGACGATCAATCAGGATTTCTCGTTCATTACTCCCGGCCTTTCGGCCAAAGTGAGCTATGCTTACGATGCCGTGAATTATTCGGTGGAGAGCCGTTCGCGCAATATCAATTACTTCGAAGCCACGGGCCGCGATCAGGACGGCGAGCTTATCCGCACCGAATGGCAGGCCGACCAGAAGCAGGAGTACCTGGATTACAAACAGTCCGGCAACGGCACCCGCACGCAGTATGTCGAGGCGGCTGTCAATTACAGCCGGACGTTCGGCGAAAAACATGAAGTCGGCGGTCTGCTGCTCGGCTTTGCCAAAGACTATCGTGTGCAGGAGGCTACGAGCGACTATCTCAAGTCGCTGCCCAACCGCTCGCTGGGTCTTGCCGGCCGTCTTACCTATGCTTTCGACAAACGCTACCTGATCGAGGCTAATATCGGTTTCAACGGTTCGGAGAACTTCGCCAAGGGCAAGCGTATGGGCGTGTTCCCTGCCGTGGCTGTCGGCTGGGTGGCTTCCGAGGAGAGCTTCCTGCGCAACAGCGAGGTGCTGACGTGGCTCAAAGTCCGTGCGTCGGTGGGGCAGGTCGGCAACGACCAGATTCCGAGTACCCGCTTTATCTACCTCGCTACGATTAACAACGGTGCCTCGGGCTATGGAAACATCGGCGTCAACTTCGACCAGGGTGCCGGAGGTATCGGCGAGGGGCGCATGTCCAACGAGGACGTGACGTGGGAGGTGTCTACCAAATACAACCTCGGTATCGAAACCGGATTTTTCAACGAGCTGAAAGTCAATGCGGACATCTTCTTCGAACGGCGTGAGAACATTTTCCTCGCACCGCAGTTCTCGGAGATTTCGGGTCTTCCCAAGGATTATACCAACTACGCCAACATGGGTCTGATGGAGAACCGCGGCTTCGAGATCTCCGCCGAATACGTCAAGCGTTTCAACAAAGACCTCACCGTTTCCGTGCGCGGAAACTTCACTTTCGCTCGCAATGAAGTGATCGACGACGGCAAATACTATGCTTATCCTTGGCAGGATCAGCGCGGCGTGCGTTACGGTCTGACCCTGGGATACCGCGCCATGCACCTCTTCTCGCAGGAGGAACTGGACAACATGCCCGAATACTATACGCAGTTCGGCCTCGACAAGGAGCAGCTGCGCGCGGGCGACATCCGCTACGAAGACCTGAACGACGACGGTAAAATCACCGAGGCCGACATGACATGGATCGGGAATCCCAGTATGCCGGAGATCGTCTACGGTTTCGGTGCATCGCTCAACTACAAGGGTTTCGATTTCTCGTTCCTGTTCCAAGGCGGTGCGAACCGTTCGTCCTACTTGAGCGGCGGCTGGTATTTCTATCCGTTCCAGGCAGACCGCGGCCCCAAGTTCATGGGTAACGTGATGACGATATTCAAAGATCGCTGGACGGAGGATAACCCCAATCCCCACGCATTCTCGCCCCGTCTGTCGTACGGCGCCGACGCCAACAACTACAAGACCTCGACTTGGTGGCAGCGCGACAGCGATTATCTGCGCCTGAAGAACGTCGAGATCGGCTATACGCTGCCGTCGGCATGGGCCAATAAACTGCGGTGCAGTTCGCTGCGCGTCTACGCTACGGGCGTGAACCTCTTTACGATCAGCAAGTTTATCTCCGACTTCTGGGACCCCGAAACCGGAGCTGCCGCCTATCCCATGCAGCGTCAGGTTTTCGTCGGTGTGAATTTAACTTTCTAACACAGCCTAACGTATGAAAAAGAATATCGTATATTTACTGCTGGCGTCTGTCCTGCTGCTGACCGGTTGCGCCAACTATCTGGACCAGGACCCCGAAGACCTGAACTCGATGGATAAGATTTTCTCTTCGAAAATCGAAACCACCAAGTGGTACAACCGCATCTACAGCGACGATTTCATGGTTCAGGAGATGCATTACAGCGGCCAGCTCCCTTATTTCTGGTGCACCGACGAGTCGGCTTATATCATGGAGTCGTTCGTCCGCAACATTGCCGAGGGTAAGATGAGTCCCGACAACTACTACGGCTATACGGGCTATAATCTTTATTTCTTCGTCCGCTACTACCAGGCCATCCGCCACTGCAACGTCTTCCTCGAGAACGTGGACCAGTGTGCCGAACTGGGCGAGATAGACCGCCGCACGATGAAAGCCGAGGCCCGTTTCATGCGCGCCTATTACCACTACCTGCTGCTGCGTCTCTACGGTCCGATACCCATTGCCGAGACCAGCCGCACGGCCGACCAGATTGCCACGGCACAGGCTCGCAATACGCTCACGGAGTGCGTGAACTGGATTAACAAAGAAATCGACTGGGTCTGCGAGAACGGCATGCCCGCTGCCCGCGACGAGAAATTCACGCTGGGACTTCCCACCATCGGCGCAGCCCGTGCAATCCAGTCGCGCATGGCGCTGATGGTCGCCAGCCCGTTGTTCAACGGCAATACGGCTTACAAGAACTGGAAGAATAACGACGGTACGGTGCTTATGCCGCAGACTTACGACAAGGAGTTGTGGAAAACGGCCGCTGACGCCGCCAAGACGGTGATCGACATGCCGGAATACAAACTGCTCAAACCGGCGGCGGACGCCACTTTCGACGAGATCGTGGACAACTATCGCGCCGTGACAACGACATGGGGCGCCGACAAAAACACCGAGATCATCTGGGGGCATCCCAATTCTGTGCAATGGTACGGCATGTGCGCCCTGCCTGCACGGTGGTACGGCTGGAACGGCCGTTATTCGCTCGCCATCGGTATGGTCAACGATTTCTTCATGGCCGACGGAAGCGTGAGCCGCCCGCTCGAAGAGTGGTTCTCGTCCAAGAAATTTTCAACCGAGCCCGGTGACGGTACGATCGCCAATACATTTTGGATGTTCGTCGGGCGCGAACCGCGTTTCTACGCTTCGGTGCATTTCCCCAACCAGCGCCTTTCCTATGCCTACGAGAACAAGACGGACAGCTATCAGGATTCCGACGGCTACGGCGTGGTCGATTTCTGGTACTCGGGGTTGAGCGGCAACGGCAACACTCCGGGCGACAAGAACACCTCGGGATTCTCTGTGCGCAAGAACATTCCGTTGGACTACCGCAGCAACAAGCAGACCGGCGAGGCCACAAGGATGCTGAACGTGCCGTTCCCTATCATCCGGCTGGGTGAGGTTTACCTCAATTACGCCGAGGCGATGAATGAATATTACGGGGAGACAGAGCAGGACGAGGTGCTCTATTATCTCAATGAAATTCGCACGCGCGCCGGTCTTCCGGCTTACGAGGGCACCTATTCGCAGGAAGATATGCGCGAGATGATCCGCCATGAGCGCAAGATCGAGCTGGCGTGGGAGTGCAACCGTTATTTCGATGTCCGCCGCTGGTTTACGGCTCACGGCCCCAACGGCGAGTTCAACCACGACGAATACGGTCTGGACATGTCGCGCGGAACGAGTGCTACCGATCCGTCGTTCTTCACCCTCACGAAAGTCGCCAACAAGCGCTTCGACATCCAGCACTACTTCCTGCCCATCAAATCTTCGGAAGTCATGCTCAACACGCAGTTGGTACAGGCGCCCTACTATTAGCAGCTGGGGCCTTACCGACATGTTAAACTTAAAAATGGAAAATCAGCTATGAAACAGTTTTTTAAGATACTGATACTTGCGGCCTTGGCGCTGCCATTCAGCGGCTGCGACGTGGAATACGATCCCATCGTCATCCTGCCGGACGTGGTGCTCGAAGACTCGGGCATGACGACCGTTCCGACCGTTTCCATCTATCAGAACGATGCATATACCGTTACGCTCACCCGCACCGAGGGGTTGAGCAAGGCTGCCGAGTTCGACATCGTGATTGACCAGACGCTGCTCGATGACTATAATGAACTGAACGGTGCTTCGTTCGGGATGATGCCGGTCTCGGGATATACGATGGGTGCTGCATCCGTCATTTTTCCCGAGAAAGCCAAGACAGCGACCTTTACGATTCAGTTCAAGCCCGAGGCGATCGTGACTGCGGCCGGATCGCCCCGGCAGGCCGAGAACTATGTGATTCCCTTTGCCTGCGTGCCCAAAACCTCGGTCAATTCCGATTCGCAGCGGCTGAGCGCCCTCGTGCGTTTTTCGTTCAGCGAACCTACGGTGACCGTCGATGCACCCGTCACCCCCGAGGAACTGACGTTTATCTCCGGCGTGTCTGTGCCGCGCAGACTGGAGTTGTCATGCCGTGCCAACTTTACGACCCTGCAACCCTCCAAACTGGCCTTTGCTGCTACGCAGGAGATGGTCGCTGCCTACAACGAGGCCAACCAGGCGGATTATCTGCTGCTTCCTTCTTCCTGTTACTCGATCGATGCCGGGACGTTCGATGCCGAGGCCTTTTCGCTGGTCTACAGCATTACGCTCGACGCTTCGGCGCTCGATCCCGACTATGTGTATCTGCTTCCCCTGAAAATGGTCAGCAGCGATTATACGGTTTTGCAGGACAATATCTACTATGTAAAGGTGACCATTCAGGAGATTCAGTTCTCGGTGAGCAATACCGACCGCTATGAAGCCGCAACGCGCCTCTCGCACGAGATTAAGCTCGATGTGGTGCTGAACGGTGCGCTGGCGGACGACGTGCCTGTCGAATTTGTCTACGATGCGTCGAAGGTTGACGCTTATAACACTTCGAAGGGCAAGAACTACGAGACGCTCGACGCTTCGAAGATTGCCGTCACGAACGCCACGATAGCGGCCGGTGCGGTGAAGACCTCCGCGACCGTTACCGTGGATATGGCGGATGTCGCTTTCGACGACGGCAAGGAGTACGTGCTGCCTTTCGCTTTGGATAAGACCAAACTGCCTCAGGGCAGCGTCATGAAGAGCGGCGATGTGGTATACGTTCGGTTGAAGCGCACGCTTTACGGTTCATGGAGCAACCGCGATTCCAACGACAACACTCAGAAGACGACCACGCCGGGCTGGACCAACAATAACTACATGAAAGCCACGACCAAACCGATCGATACGAATGTCAACGGCGTGGCCTATCCCTATGTGAACTGCTATTACAGCTGGTCTACCGGTTACCATTGGTACGTCGCCTGGAACGAGATCTACAATAATGATCAGAACAAGCGTGTCGTGCATGTCTTTTCGAAAGTTACCAGCGGTTACAGCGAGAGTCAGCAGGTGGAGCAGACCATGGATCACGGAAGTTATTTCGACATGGAAACCGGTACCGTCTTCTTCGATTTCCAGTATTATTGGAATGATGACGACAAGAGTCAGGACAAACGTCAGACCATCAAGTGCTATTTGGAGAGTCCGCTTACGGTCGAAGAATTTTAGTATTTTGAATCGTTGACCCGATTTGCATATCCCGGGCAGGAGAACCTGCCCGGGTATGTGGCAGGTTGAAAAATTTCGTCTATGAATTGCCTGAAATATTGCGCTGTCGTGTTCGCATCGCTGTTCTTGTCACTAGCCTGCGGGAACGACGGCGGGACGGCCGTCTCCGAACCTGAAGATCCGGAACAACCCGAAACACCCGGCCAGTCCGAGGAGTCCGAGGGGCTCGTCGTGGAGATTCCGAATTCCGGATTCGAGCAGGAAGTGGATTTTACGGGAACTGCCGGAGTCTGGAAAAAGACGGACGCATGGCAGACCGATCGTGCCGTATTCACTTATGAGCCGCAGGGCGGTTTCAATGGCTCGGCAGGTATACGTATCGCCTGTACCGAGAGTGATTATACGACCGATGCCGTGGTAACGCAATCCGTTTCGGGACTGATTCCCGGCAAACTCTACGAACTTTCGGCTATGGTACGCACCTCCGGTGTCGCAGGCGGCCGGGGCGGCAATGTCTGCCTGTTCGGGCAGGGTGTCTGGACTGGATCGGAGCCTTTTACCGGGACCAATGGTTGGACACGCCGCAGCGTGCAGTTCATTGCCGAAGAGAGCACGGCTGTCATCGGCTGCCGGCTGGGATTCTGGGCCGGGGATTCGCGCGGAACCGTCTGGTTTGACGATGTCGCGCTCCGTACGCCCGAGGGAATGTACTACCGCGAAAGCGAGCATCTCGAAATGTACCTCGAAAAGGCGCTGGTACGGGTGTCGGATGGCGTGATGGACGGCTGGCTGGCAAAACTGGACAAGGTTTACGACGCCTATACCGAATTGTTCGACTTTTTCGTGCCGTTCGGCGGACGGAAGATGATCGTCCTTTCGAAAATGATTGACGCTTGGGCTTATGCAGGATATCCGATTCAATGGAACCGCGATTACGTTGCATCGACACTCGACGAGGTGGCGCGCTACGACAATGCCGTATTCGGCATCATGCACGAGATGGGACACAATTTCGCTCCCGGAAATTACGTGACGGGTGCCTATGACCACGGCAATGGCGAATGGAACTGGAACGAGGAGCTTTTCGCCAATTTCCGCATGTATTACGCGCTTTGCAGGACGGGATATAGTGTCTATCTGAACAACACGGTTTATACCGGGGCGCAGATCAGCGACATGTATCGCAAGTCGTACGAAGAAACGCTGGCCCGGGGGATTGCCGCCGACGGCGACGGGCTTATGTACGTTATGACGCGCATGGCCGATACCGAAGGGTGGGAGCCTTTCCGCAAGACCTTCCGGGAGTTGTACGACCTTGCTCCGCAGACGTCGTGTGGTACGACCAAGTGGGAGAAAATCGACTATTTCTTTTCGGTGCTGTCGCGCCATGCCGGTAAAGACTTGATGCAGGAGTACTTTACGCAATCAGAGATAAACGCCTTGAAAACTTTGCGATAATTGCATTCAAATATATGATTATGAAAAATTTACGATTCTTTCTTTTAGCCCTGATGTCGGCAGCGCTCCTGTGGGCGTGCGGCGGCGACGAGGGCGGTGAACCTGCGCCCGAGCCTCCCGGTCCGGGGGTGGACCCCAATGCCGTGGAGATTACGAACGGTTCGTTCGAAGATGGACTGGCAGGCTGGACGCGCGTTGACTTCTACAACGGCGGTAAGGTCGCCGTCGAGGTGGCCGAGGGTGACGGCGTGAACGGCGGACGCTGCATCAAGATACAGCAGTTCCCCGAGAATGGCAAATGCGGTGTGGGCATCAAACAGAAACTCACGGGACTGGAGCCCGACCAGCTGTACCGCGTGTACGCCAAGGTCAAATACTCGGATATTCCGCAAGACGAAGGCCGTGGCGCCATTCTGTTCGACATGTCGCAAAAGCAGTATTGGGGCGCCTCGAAGTTCCTTTATGGCACCAACCTCAAAAACTGGACTTCGCTCTATGCCGATTTCCTTTCGCAGGACGACGGCACGGCCGAAATCGTCTGTGCGCTGGGATTCCGCTACGGCGGCACGACCAACGGCGGTTATTCGACCGGTACGGTCTATTTCGACAACGTAAGCGTGGTGAAAGTGACCGACGAACTTTTTATGCAGGAGGGCGAACACGTTCGCCTGTTCATCGAACCGTCGCAGGTTTATGCTTCCGCGAAACAAATTACCGAATGGCTCGCCAATCTCGACAAAATGTATCTGTCTTATGCTGAACTGATGGGCGCGACCCCGCATGAGGGGCGTAAACTGGCAATCCTCTCTTCGCGCGGGCTCGAAAGCAGCTATTGGGCGCTGGCGGGTTATCCGATTCTGTGGAGCAGCAACTATTCAGCCGTGACCTCCACTTTCGAGGAGCTGGCCAAGCATGGTACGTGGAGTTTCGGCCTGATGCACGAACTGGGACACGTCTTCAACCTTGGCAATTCGAGCTGGAACTGGAACGACGAGATGTTCGCCAATTTCCGGATGCAGTACGGCCTTGAGCAGAACCAGGGCAAGGTCTGGATGGACGAACGGGTATATACTGGACGCGAGATACTCGAAATGTACAAGAAGGATTACGACCAAACGGTCTATACGCAGGTCAACGACAACGGCATCCACTACATGCTGGGACGGTTGGCGGATGCGAACGGCATCGGTTGGGAGCCGTTCAAGGCGGCTTTCCGCGAGCTGACGACCAAGGGCGGCGCGCCCTCGGGCAAATACGAGAAGTTCGAATACCTGCTTTCACTGCTCTCCAAGTACGCGAGCGAGCAGACGGGCCGCGACGTAGATGTCAAGTCGCAATATTTCAATGAAACGGAGCTTGCCTCGATACGTAAACAGTTGCAATAACCTTTGCCGTTTTTGTGCGGGTTCGGACCCGTGCAGCGGAGGAAAAAACGAAATGAATAAAATGAAAAGAGTAGTAGTTATACTCACAGCCATTGCGGCGTGTGTGCTGTGTCTGTATGCTTTCGGAGCCAAAGCAAAGATCTTTGCCGACAATTTCGACAAGCCCAACCGCTTTGCTCGCACCTGGACGTGGAGTACCGACATGCCCGGTACGGTCGAATACCTGCCCGACGGAGGCGTGGATGGCAGCGGATGTGTAAAGATCTCCAGCTCCGCGAAGACTGCGCTGGCTGTCAAACACAAATTGAAAGGGCTCCATCCCGGTAAACTCTACCGCGTGAGTGCCCGGATGAAATGCGACAGCGTACAGGACGGCCGGGGCGCTGTATTATACCTCGATCCCGAAGGACTGGATCAGTCGTGGAATGCTTCCGAGTTCGCTTACGGCACGAATGATTGGGCCGAGGTCTACATGGATTTCGTTCCCGATCGCAACGGAGAAGCCGTAATCTGCTGCGGACTGGGTTTTCCGTGGGGAACTTACAACGGCGGCAAAGCTTCGGGTACGGTGTGGTACGATGACGTAAAGGTTGTGCCGACACCCGAGGAGGCGATTTATTCCCGTGAGAGCGAGCACATCGTGTTAAGGCTCGACCGCGACAAGGTGACCATCTCCGACGCCGAGGTTGACGCATGGCTCGCAATGCTCGATTGTACTTACGAAGCGTATTGCGAACTGATCGGCGAAGTGCCGTTCGACGGACGCAAAATCATGATTCTCAATACGCCGGGTATTGAGCCGGGCTATTGGGCGCTGGCCGGTAATCCCATTCTGTGGAACAGCCATGTCGCTGTGTCGAAACTGCTTGACCGCACCGTTGAGTTCGGCGACTGGGGCTTCGGCATCATCCACGAAATCGGTCATGTATTCTCCCAGGGCAATATCAAAGGCTCGGGACGCTGGAACTGGAACGATGAGATTTTCGCCAATTTTCGCATGTCCTATGCGCTCGAAGCATGCGACGGAATCATGTCGCAGCGCGACATCTGTTATCGGGGAGCCGATGTAATCAACTACTACAAGATTTTCTACGACGAAACCATCGGCGCGGGAATCCCCAAGAACAACGGCGATGCGCTCCACTATACATTCCTGCGCATCAAGGAGCGTTACGGCTGGGATGTCTATAAAAAGGCGTTCCGGGAATTGTATGCGCTGGGCGATTCGGGGCAGGAGGGACTGAATACGCCCTATGACAAATTCCTTTTCTTCCTCTCTTATGTTTCGCGGGCGGCGGGCGAGGATGTGGTGGCGGCGACCTACACTCCTGAAGAGTTGGCGCTGATCGAAGAATCGCTTAAAAACTGACGTTTGTGAGGACTTTGCGTACAACCTTGCTGGCCGCGATGGTGGCTTTTGCTGGGTATGCGGCCGCACAGCCGGTGTGCACGTTTCGGGTCAAGGTCGGCATCGACCGCGAGTCGGTCGATTCGCTCGGCGGCCGCGAGCGTGTCGTGCGGCTGATCGAGGATATGTTCCTCCGGATCAACCGGGCCTTCAACTACGATGGGAGCCTGCGCGCTGTCTATGATTTCAGGGTTGACTGGGACGCTTTTTACATCTACGACGGCGTATCGGCCGACGAGGTCCGGAAGCCCCATCCCGACCATGACTACCTCGTGGTGATGGACGGCTACAAGTCCGACCCCCGTGAGGTGGGCGGTGGCTGGTATGGCGACGGAATTCAGACCATCTATCATTCGCGTACGCACGACGACCGGTTCAACAGCCCGTTCGAAAAAAATGCCATCGACGGCATCATTCACGAGTTCGGCCATGCCCGGGGAGTTCCGGACATCTATGCCATGAAAGTCGATGCGGACAAGAATCCCGTGAACGGCGAGGCGTTTCTCGGCGTGCGCTGCATCATGAATTATCCCTATGGCGAGGAGCATTGGAGCGACTATGCGGTCAACATGATGAACCTGGCCGGCGACCGCAACATCGATATCGACGATCTGGTGGCGGGCGTGCTGCCAGACCGTATCCGGGTCGGAGTGGCGGAGGCCGACGGAAGCCCGGTGCGGGGCGCCGCCGTGCGGTTTTATCCCGTGCGCTGGTATGCCTATGCCGTGATTCCCGAACCGCAGGCTGAGGCCACGACCGACCGCCGCGGATATTGCGCAATTCCCGTTGCACGGGTCTTCGAGCCCGAGGAGGAGTTCGGTGTGCGTTACTGCAATTGTCTGGTCGAGGCGGAGTACGACGGAGTGAAAGCCTACGGCTGGCTGCCGCTCTACTTGTTGCAAAACACGCGTTTCGCCGGGGAGCGGGAATGTACGCTCGAATTGCGTCTGAAACGCAACCGTGAACTGTTCCGGACGATAACAATTGACGAATAATCACTATCTTTAAGTTTTTGAGCCCTGAAACGAAAACCTTATGATTCGAAGAACCTTACTGACCTGCATGCTCCTGCTGTTTGCCGCCGCCGCGTGGAGCCAGCGGTGGGAGATACGTCCCGGCGGACGGGATATCGTGTGGAAGGTTGGTAGCGACATTCCGCATGACGACCACATCGAGATGAGCGGCGAGCGGATGGCATTCGTGCTTCGCTGGGGCATCGACCCGAACGGCGCGTTCCGGCAGGAGCGTTCGCTCGTCTTCCCGCTGCTGCGCACCGTGCCCAACGACACCCACGCCAGCCTGATGTACCGCATGGCGACGGATATTCCCTCGCTGCTGGGCGTCAACGGCCTTGCCTTGCAGGCCGAGCGTGTGGAACAGGTGTCCGTCGATGGTGCGCTGACGGTGCGGAGCCTCTGGGGAGTCGGTAAGATGAACGTGGGCTCGGCCCGGGATACGAAACCCGTACCTGTCGTGGAGATGACGCGTGCGATCTTTCCGTCGCGTAGCCTGCCGTTGATGTGCGAACATTATGTCCTGCGCAATGTTGGCAGGAAGCCGCTGGCGGTTTATATACCCGAATTCTCGCAGGTCGTGACCACTGATCCGGCGAAAGGCGTTGCGGGCAGCTATGTGGTGCGGGGTGACCTTGCGGGAAGCGGCACCTTTATGCTCGTCCCGGCCGATTCGCTTGCATTCGACGCCGTGTTCCAGGCATACCGTAGCGGCGAGGAGCCCCTGAGGCCCGACGTGGCGGCGGAGTATGCCGCACGGATGGAGTTCGTGCACGGATGTATCGATGCCAACCTCGTGCTCGAAACTCCCGATCCGGTCATCGACACCGAATTCCGTTACGCCAAGCTCCGCGCGGCCGAAAGTATTATCGAAACCCGTGGCGGCTACATGCACGCTCCCGGCGGCGAGTCCTATTATGCGGCCGTCTGGGCCAATGATCAGGCTGAATACGTTAATCCGTTCTTTCCTTTCCTGGGCTATGGAACGGGCAACGAGTCGGCGCTCAACTCCTTCCGCCACTTCGCCCGCTTCATGAATCCCGGATACGAACCGCTACCCAGTTCGATTATCGCCGAGGGCGACGACATCTGGAACGGCGCCGGCGACCGCGGCGATGCGGCGATGATTGCCTGCGGGGCTGCCCGCTACGCGCTGGCCCGGGGCAGCCGCGCCGAGGCCGAAGAGTTGTGGCCGCTGATAGAATGGTGTCTCGAATACTGCCGGCGCAAACTTACGGCGGACGGCGTCGTCGCCTCCGATACCGACGAACTGGAGGGACGTTTCCCGACCGGCGAGGCCAACCTTTGCACCTCGACGCTCTATTACGACGCACTGCTGTCGGCCGTACCGCTCGGCCGCGAGCTCGGTGTGAGGCCTGCCGTGACCGCTCGTTATGCCGCTGAGGCCGGGGCATTGGCCAAAGCCATCGACGCGCACTTCGGCGGCGAGGTTGGCGGCTATGATACATATCGCTATTACGACGGCAATACGCTGTTGCGCTCGTGGATATGCATGCCGCTTATCGTAGGGCTTCGGGAACGCTGCGAAGGTACTGTCCGGGCACTGCTCAGTCCCGAGTTGCTGACCGACGACGGCCTGCTGACCGAGCAGGGCGGCGCTACGTTCTGGGACCGCTCTACCCTTTACGCCCTGCGCGGTATCTATAACGCAGGGTATGCCGACCGGGCGACCGAGATGCTGCATCGCTATTCGCAGCGTCGTTTGTTGGGCGACCATGTGCCGTATCCCATCGAAGCGTGGCCCGAGGGCTCGCAGCGCCATCTCTCGGCGGAAAGTGGCCTCTATTGCCGGATTGTGACCGAAGGGCTGTTCGGTATCCGTCCCGCGGGACTGCGGTCGTTCGACCTGACGCCGGGCATGCCTTCGGCGTGGGAGCGCATGTCCTTGCGCCGTATCCGGGCTTTCGACGCCGATTTCGACATTTCGGTCGGACGTGAAGTGGGCGGCAAACTCCGTATTACGGTAATGCAGGCAGGCAAAAAACCGAAAATCTATCGCGCAGCACCCGGCGCGACAATCCGGGTGAAACTAACCGACTAATACCCGAATTCCGTATGAACTTTTTCCGCAGTTTCGTTTTTTCGCTCGTATTGTCCCTTGCGTATGCCTGTACCTCCGGGCACGGGACCGATTTCAGGGTCGTTTCGCCCGACGGAACGCTGGCCGTCGATGTCCGGACCGGCGATTCGCTGACCTATGCCGTCACCCGCCACGGTGCGCCCGTGCTGCTTCCGTCGGCCATTGCCTTGCAGTTCGATGACGGTACGGCACCCGGGCGCGTCGCAAGAGTGTCCGATGTACACCGTTCCGCGGTGGAGCGGGAAATCGAGGCGCCGTTCCACCGGCAGGCCCGGTTCACCGAACATTACAATCAGCTGCGGCTTGATTTCGAGGGCGGATACTCCGTGACCTTCCGCGTATTCGACGAGGGCTGCGCCTACCGTTTCGAAACGGCGCTGACGGGCGGGCGTACCGTGGCGGACGAAGTTGCCGAGTTCAACTTCGCAGGCGATCCCGAGCTTTTCGTCGCCTATTCCGACGGATTGTGCAATGCTTACCAGAGCCAGTATGTAAAGTGCCGTTTGAGTGAACTCGGTACCGAAAAACCTGTTCTGCTGCCGCTGGCAGCCGACTGCGGCCCGGCGGGCCGGGTGCTGGTCTGCGAGTCCGATTTGGAGTCCTACCCCGGCATGTTTCTGATGCCGTCTTCGGGCGGCTTGCGCGGACTTTTCGCACAGGTGCCCGACAGTTGCTATCTCCACGAGCGCCGTTGTCAGGAGAAGGTGGCTACCCGGCACGGGTATATTGCCCGTGTGCAGGGTGCGCGCACCTATCCGTGGCGGATTCTCGCCGTAGCTGACGAAGATCGCGAACTGCCGACCAACAACCTCGTCTATGCCCTCGCAGCCGAAAACCGCATCGGCGACTGCTCGTGGGTGAAGCCCGGCAAGGTCGCTTGGGAGTGGTGGAACGACTGGGGCCTGACAGGCGTCGGATTCAAGCCGGGAATCGATACCCGCACCTATAAGGCCTATATCGATTTTGCGGCCGACTATGGTCTCGAATATGTCGTGCTGGACGAAGGGTGGTCCGATCCGAAAGCGGGCGACGTGATGTCCGTGGTGGCGGAAATCGACCTCCCGGAGCTGGTTCGCTATGCCGCCTCCAAGGGCGTAGGACTGATGCTGTGGGCCGTAGGTAACGTCCTCGACGCCAAACTGGAGGAGGCATGCGCCTATTATGCCGGGCTGGGGGTTCGCGGCTTCAAGATTGATTTCATCGACCGCGACGACCAGAAAGCCGTTGAGTTGGTCTACCGTATTTCCGAAGCCGCCGCCGCACATAAACTGATGCTCGACATCCACGGTATCTACAAGCCTACGGGGTTGAACCGCACCTTTCCCAATATCGTCAATTTCGAGAGTGTCTTCGGGTTGGAGGAGTTGAAATGGAGCAATCCCGACATGCCCCTTTACGACGTGACCTTCCCGTTCATCCGCATGGTGCAGGGGCCTGTGGATTATACGCCCGGAGCCTACCGCAACGCTACGCGCGACGGCTTTAAGATCGACTACCGCAATCCGATGAGCCAGGGCACGCGGGCGCATCAGGTGGCGACGTACGTGGTCTTCGATGCGCCGCTGGTGATGCTGTGTGACTCCCCGACGCGCTATATGGCCGACGATGCCTGCACGCGCTTCATCGCTTCGCTGCCCGTCGTGTTCGATACGACGCAGGTGCTTGCAGGCCGAATCGGCGAATACATCGTTACGGCCCGCAGGGCTGGGGAAAAGTGGTATGTAGGCGGCCTGACCGACTGGACGCCCCGCACGCTCGAAGCCGACTTGTCGTTCCTCGTCCCCGGCCGGGAGTATACGGCTACGCTGCTCTGCGACGACGAGCGTTCGGACATCGAACCCGAAAGACACACGATTGCCTCGCAGAAGGTGACCTCCGCGACGCGCCTGCAAATTCCCGTGGCGCCCGGCGGTGGCTTCGCCCTGAAAATTGAACCTGTTGAAACCGACGAATAACCTGAAACCGATTTTATATCCCTATGAAACGTATCTTACGTAGCTGCTGTGCAGCTTTACTGACCTGTCTGACGATAAATGCGGCTTCCGCCGTCGAAAAAGTCGTCTACCTGAAAGATTTTCTTACGCCCGGCGCGGCCGAGACCGATGCCGTGCCTGCCGTGCGGGCAGCATTGGAGCATTGTGCAGCGACTGGTGCCCGGAAACTCGTCCTGCCCGGCGGCCGCCTCTGCATGCGGCCCGATCAGGCGGTTGAGAAGTATCAGTTCATCAGTAACAACGACGAGAGCCTCAAGCGCATTGCGTTCGATCTTGCGGGCATGCGCGATTTCGAAATCGACGGCGGAGGCACCGAGCTGCTCTTCACGGGCTTCATTTCGCCGTTCAGTCTCGAAGACTGCGAGAACATTACGATCAGCGACCTGACGATCGATTTCACCCGAACGTTTCACTCCGAGGGTGTTGTCGAGGCGGCGGGCGACGGCTGGCTGGAGATCCGCTTTCCGGAGGATTACCTGTGCGACATCGTTAACGGCTGTCTCCGCTTCCGCGACACGGAGGGGACGGTCTATCCCTTTTCCAACCTACTGGAATTCGATGCCGTGCGGCGGGAACCCGCCTTCCGCGCTACGGACTACTGGCTGTCGAACCGGACGATTCCGGCCGAGAAATGCGAGAACGGCAATTTCCGCATCCTGCGTAAAGACTTGAAGGCCTCGGTGGGCAACGTGATGGTATTCGGGGCGGCGGCGCGCTACAATCCCGGTTTTACGCTCGCCGACTGCCGGGGAGTCGAGATTCGCAACGTCAACCTCTACCATTGCGGCGGCATGGGCGTGATTGCCCAGCGCAGCCGCGACATCGAACTCCGCAAGCTGGTGATTGTTCCGTCACCCGGCAAAGGGCGCATGATAAGCATTACGGCCGATGCCACGCACTATGTCAACTGCGGCGGTTATATTCGCATGATCGACTGCGTCTTCGAGAACCAGAAAGACGATGCGACGAACATTCACGGGCTGTATATGGCCGTCGAGCGGGTCGCCGGGCCCAACAAACTGCTGCTGCGTTGGCGTAATTCGGGTCAGTACGGTGTGGATTTCATCACTCCCGGCATGCACCTCGAATTGGTGGACAACGACAATGTCGAAACCTATGCCCGCCGCAGCGTGAAATCCGTCAGGCGGCTCAATAAGATTTACACCGAAGTAACCTTCACCGAACCCCTGCCCGATGGGGTGAAGCCTTTGCATGTGGTGGCTGCCGACGACGATTATCCCGAGGTGCTGATCAAAGGGTGCCGTATGCGCGGCAACCGGGCCCGGGGTCTGTTGTTGGGCTCGCGCGGCCGGACTGTCGTCGAGGATAACCATTTCCACATCGCGGGCGCGGCCATCCTCATCGAGGGCGACGCCAACTACTGGTACGAACAGTCAGGCGTGCGCGATGTCGTGATCCGCGGCAATGTCTTCGAAAACGGCAACTACGGCAGTCCGGGCTGGGGTTCGGCCTGCATCGCCGTCGGCAGCGGCATCCCCGACCGTGAAACCAGCCGCTATCACCGCAATATCCGGGTCGAGGGCAATACGTTCCGGGTGTTCGATCCCCGCATCGTCAACCTCTACTGCGTCGATGGATTCCTTTTCCGCAGGAATAAGATAGAATTCACGTCGGACTATCCTGTCGTTGACGGCCAGGCAGAGCGGTTCGTTACGAGAAATTGCGATAATGTCGTGATTGAATAGACGGCTATGATTCCGGTTCGATTATGGTTTGCGGCTGCGATATTTTGTACAGCCTGCGCAGGCGGTTGCGGAGCACCCGCGGAATCGGTATCACTCGCTGATTTCATCGAGGAGAACCGTATTGGGAATGACGCGACCCTTGCATTCCGCCGTGCCGTGGAGTATTGCCGGCAGCACCGGGTCCGGGAACTGGTCGTGCCGGCAGGCACCTACGATATTTATCCCGACCTGGCTTTTGAAAAATACGAGTATGTCACCAACAACAGCGCCGGGCTGAAACGGCTGCTTTTCGATTTGGATGGAATCGAAGATTTCACTCTGCGCGGCGAGGGGGCGCACCTCGTGCTCCACGGTTATGTTTCGGCTTTTTCCGTCGTCCATTGCACGAATGTTACGATCCGCGGCTTTACGGTCGATTATGCACGTACGTTCCATTCGGAGGGTACCATCACCGGCGTAGGGGAGAATTATCTCGACCTGCGTTTTTCCGGGGCGTATCCTTACCGGATCGTCAACGGAGACCTGCATTTCTACGATGAGGCCGGTGCGGAATATCCGGTCTCCCACCTGCTCGAATTCGATGTCGTGCGCCGCGAGCCCGCATTCCATGCCCGGGACTATTGGCTGCGAAATAAAACGGTTCCCGCAGAACAGCTTCCGAACGGCGACGTACGGATCTTTCACCCCGGACTGACCGGCAAGGCGGGGAATATTCTGGTGCTGGGACCCGCTCACCGTATGTGTCCCGGCGTGGCCATCGACCGTTCACGGAGCATACTGATCGAGGATTTGACTCTGCATCACTGCGGCGGAATGGGCGTGGTGGCGCAGATGAGCAGCGACATCGAACTCGACGGCGTTCGTATCGTGACCGCCCCCGAATCGGACAGGGTCATCAGCATTACGGCAGACGCCACGCACTTTACCCATTGCGACGGTTATGTGCGGATGATCGGCTGCGAGTTCTTCAACCAGATCGACGATGCGACGAATATTCATGGCATGTACGGTATCGTGAAACAGGTGACAGGACCTTCGCGCCTGCGCGTTTTCTTCCCGCATGAACAGCAGTACGGGCTCGATGTGCTCGAGTCGGGCGTTGAGGCCGAGATACTTGCACAGCGCAGTCTGATTACGCATACCACGGGCCGCATAACCTCGATGGAGCGCCTGAACAAGGAGTGGTACGAGGTGACTTTCGACGGCGATCTGTCGCAACTTGCCGTGGGCGACTTGATTACCCGAACGTGTTATCCTGAGGTGCTGATCCGGAACTGCCGTATGGGGAATAATCGGGCGCGCGGACTTTTGCTCGGCTCACGTAAGAAAACCGTTGTCGAGGATTGTTATTTCCACACGCCCGGTGCAGCTATTCTTTTCGAAGGCGACGGGTACTACTGGTACGAGCAAGCCGGCGTGCGCGATGTCGAAATTCGCCATTGCGTGTTCGACGATTGCCTCTACGGAGCCGCTACGTGGGGCGACGCCGTCATTGCAACGGGCAACGGCCCCAAACATGACCGGGAACAGAGCCGCTACCATCGCAATATCCGGGTCGAAGGCAATACGTTCCGGGGATTCGATCCCCGCATCGTCAACCTCTATTGCGTTGACGGATTCGTATTCACTCGGGATAATGCAATCGAATATACCGATGATTATTCCGATTTGTCCGGGAAAAAACGTAACTTTATCATTCGGAACTGCGATAATATAGTCATTGAAAAAGAACAAATCGATAAATAAATTATGAAACGATTTTTTGGAGGAGCATTGGCTTTGCTGCTGGCCGTGCAGGCGGAAGCCGAAGTGAAACTTCCGGCCGTGTTGGGGAGCAATATGGTGTTGCAGCGCAATACGGAAGTGAATTTCTGGGGCGAGGCTTCGCCCCGCAGCCGCGTGCGCGTAACCACTTCGTGGAATGGCCGCACGTATGACGCCAAGGCCGATGCCGAGGGCAGATGGACGATGAAAATCGCTACGGACGAAGCCGGAGGCCCCTATACCGTAACTGTCAGCGACGGCCGGGAAATCGTGCTCGACAACGTGATGCTGGGCGAGGTGTGGGTCTGCTCGGGACAGTCCAATATGGAAATGCCCGTGAGCGGATTCATGTTCCAGCCGGTCGAGGGAGCGGTCGATGCCATTGCCGATGCCGGAATGTACCCCGGCATCCGGATGTTCACCGTGCCGCGTGTTTCGTCGCAAACGCCCCTTCAGGACTGCGAGGCGGCGTGGCAGACGGCGACCTCCGAATCGGTCGGCCAGTTCAGCGCCGTAGGGTATTTTTTCGGGCGGATGCTCTATAAGGCGTTGGGCGTCCCCGTTGGGCTTATCACTCCGAACTGGGGCGGTTCGACCATCGAGGCGTGGATGACCGTTGATGCCATCGACTCGACGCCGGGTATCGACCATGCCGCAGCCAAGTCGGGAACCTATGACAACAGCATCCCTCAGCGGCTCTATAACGGGATGTTGCTGCCCGTATGCCGTTTTACAGCCAAAGGGTTCATCTGGTATCAGGGCGAATCGAACCGCAGAAACTGGTACGACTACAAGGCCCTTCAGGTGTCGCTCGTCAAACTCTGGCGTGAAACCTGGGGTGACGGGAAGATGCCGTTTTACTACACACAGCTGGCGCCTTACCGGTATGAAGGCGATGACCTGCGTTCGCTGCCGTTGGTCATCGAGGCGCAATACCGTGCGCTGGCCGAAATCCCGTATGCTGGAATTGCCGCTACGACCGACCTGGGAAACCCGACCTGCATTCATCCGGCGCGCAAACGCGAAGTGGGAGAGCGTCTGGCATTTCTTGCCCTCGCGAACGATTACGGGGTAAAGGGACTGCCTGCCCCTGCACCGGTATATAAGTCGATGGAACGCGACGGGAATAAACTGGTGCTGACTTTCGACAACCTGCCGCTCAAGGCCCGGAACGGCGTTGACAGTTTCGTGGCTTTCGGGCCTGACGGGTATCGGCGGCCTGCCGGCTTCGAAATTGCGGGCGAAGACCGGGTCTTCCATCCTGCCGTTGCGAATTTCAAATATTGGGACAACCGTATCGAAGTGAGTTCCGACCGGGTTCCCGAACCCGTTGCCGTGCGCTACGCATTCCGGAATTACTGTCCGGAAGCCAATGTCGTGACCACTATGGGCCAGCCGCTGGCGCCGTTCCGGACGGACGACTGGCCGTTGGACGACATCGGAGAGATCAGATAAATATACCGCAAATATGTATCCTGAATTTCCCCCCCCCTCCTCTCCGGCAGCGAACTTGCTGTTCGCTGAAGAAATAACTGCCTGTATATCACCGATGGAAGGCGAAAAGCAAAAGTTTTTCGCAAGGGGAAGGCATGCTCGCGTGGAAAGCTATGTCCGGGGGTTGTGCGCACACGATGGGAATACAGCATATAGAACTGTGCAGAAACTGGTACTATGACGTTGCAGGTGAAATATGCGGTATGCTTGTGTGTGATGTGTATGGCAGTGTTCCGTGTCGGAAATGGCATGGAACATAAATTCAAGTACTACACCGATAACAACGGGCTCTCTTCGAATACCATCCAGTGCCTTTACCAGGATGAAAAAGGCTATATTTGGGTCGGCACGGCCGACGGACTGGATCGTTTCAACTCTTACGATTTCACCAACTACCGTTCGGACCATCGCCGGACGTATACCCTCGAAAACAATTGCGTTTACAGTCTCTGCGCCGAAGGTTTCCCGAACGGCGACCGTATCTGGGTCGGCACCAGCGACGGCGTTTATATTTTCGATTCGAAAGACGAATCGTTCGTCAATCTGCCCATTCTGTCCGACGGAGAAGTGCGCCACAACCTGCTGGTCTACTCGCTGGCGGCCGACGTGGCCGGCAACATGTGGATTGGGACGCTCGGCGACGGACTGTATCGCTACAACATCAAGTCCGGCACTTTCGAGCATTACACCGCCGCACGATATCCCGAGGCTTTTTCGTCGGATGTCATCGTTAAGGTGTTGCTCGACCATGACAGCAATATTTGGGTGGCCTCGGACGGCGGGTCGCTATTGAGCCGCTATAATCCTGAGAACAACCGTTTCTCGACGTTCCGGGTCGAAGATACGCTAACGCGCGAGCCCATTTCGCGCATCAGTACGATGTGCCAGGATTCGTTCGGCGACATCTGGATTGCCGGCTATGCCTGCGAGCTCTATAAGTTCGAACTTTCGCGACTGACGTTTTCCTGCAACAAGCCCGACGACGGCGAATCGTACGGTCGCGTACGTAGCATGATCGAATACTCTCCGGGGGTGATGATGCTCGGAACGGATCACGGACTGGTAAACTTCAATGCGAAGTACCGCAGTTTCGAGCAGGTCGATAACGGCATCACCAATCGCAATGGACGGCTTAACGACAAATTTATCCATTCGATTCTCAAAGACCGTGACGGCGGTATCTGGATAGGTACCTATTTCGGGGGCATCAACTACCTTTCGCCGTTGAGTTCGCTTTTCACGCTCATCGAGACGGGCGAAGGGTGCGGCCGAATCATCAGCAAGTTCTGCGAGGGGCCTGGCGGGAACATCTGGATCGGCAGCGACGACGGGGGCTTAAGCTTCTATAATCCCCGCACGGGGGATTACAGACATGTGGTGATCGATGAGCGCAATCCTGCACTCAATATCCATGCGCTGACTGTCGATGGTTACTGGCTGTGGGTCGGCACCTACGGCAATGGCCTCTACCGCGTTGATCTGCGCAACCGGCAGGTGCGGCATTTCAACCGGCACGGCACGGGGCTCGACAATCTCGATGTCTATTCGGTCTACCGCGATTCGCGGGGACAGCTGTGGATCGGTACCAAGATGGGCATTTGTCGATATGACGATGCCACGGAAACCGTTTCGTGCGCTGTCAGCCTGGGGCATAACAGCGACGTGGTGGACATTTGCGAGGATACGCAGGGACATCTGTGGTTCGCATCGTTGGGCAAAGGGTTGATTCGTTACGGTTTCGATGAGGATGAATTCACCCATTTCTCGCATGACTCCCGCTACGGGCTCTCTGATTTTGTGAGCTGCCTTGCCGTCGAGGACGGTGTGCTGTGGATCGGAACGCACGGCACCGGGCTCTGCCGCTACGATATTGCGGCGGATACGCTCACCCGGGAATTCGATGCATTGCCGTACGGCAATTGCGCTGTGTTCCAGATTATCCGGAATGGCAGCGAACTGTGGCTGACGACCAATCGGGGACTGCTGAAATACAACCGCGGGAACGGTCAAGATTCGATTTACAAGTTCACCTCCGACGACGGTCTTCAAGCGAATATCTTCAACGCCAATTCGGGCATCAAATCCTCCACCGGACATATCTATATCGGATGCAACAACGGTATCAACCGTTTCTATCCCTATGATTTCACACGACGTGAAAACTCCGCCAAGCTCAATATCGTCTTTCCTGACTTCAAGCTTTTCAACCGCAGCGTGCCCGTTGATGGCAGCCTGCTCACTCATACGATCGACTGTCAGCGGGCAATCCGCCTGCGGGGCCGGAAGATCTCGTTCAGTCTCGATTTCATCGCGCTCAATTTTTCTTCGCCTCTACGGACGGTTTACCGTTATCGGCTCGAAAATTTCGACGACAAATGGATTACCACAGGGCAGGACGAGAGTGCCGGCATGCAACATGTATCCTATACGAACCTGCCACCGAACAAATACCGCTTTGTCGTAAGTGCCTCGATCGGCGGCGAACAGTTCGGAGAGGAAGCCGTGGTTGAGATTACGGTGCTGCCTCCCTGGTGGATGACGCGCGTGATGATGGCCGTTTACGGTATGCTGTTCGTCGCCTCGGCTGTTGGGGGCGGTTTGCTTTTGCGGCGGCGTGTCGGACGGGCGCACCGCGAGCAGATTGCCTCGATTACCCGCAAGAACAAACTCGACTTGCTGGAGGCCAAGGTCAGCCTCTTTACCGAGGTGGCCAACGAGATACTCACCCCCGTTGCCTTGATTGCCGCCCCCGTCGAGGAAATTGCCAAGCGTGCCGATGTCTACGGGGAACTACGCGAGGATGTCGATATCGTCCGCAAGAACTGCGAACGACTGCGTGTGCTGGTGAACCAGATATTGAGTCTCAAAAATTCCGAGGCCGGTGAAAATGCCCTTCCCCTCGTAGAAACGGTCGATGCACGCGAACTGCTTGCCGCGTCGGTGGACGCGGTGCGCGATACTGCCGCGCGCAGGGACGTTAAGATAAACCTCTCGCTGCCCGGGGAGCCTGTGACGGTGCGGGTTTACTGCGACTGTTTTTCGAAAATCGCGGGCCATGTCCTCAACAATGCCTGTCAGTTCGCTGAGAGCCGAATCGACGTTACGCTCGATGCTCCCGGCGGGGAGCTTTCCGACGACGTGTTCCGGGTGCGTATCCGCGACGACGGTGCCGGAATCAGCCGCGAGGAGCAATCCCGGATTTTCGATCTGTTCTATACCTCGGATGCAGACTCTGTCGGTGGCCGCGGCCTGGGATTGGGGCTCGCCGTAGCGAAGCACCTCGCTGCACGCATGGGAGCCCGCCTCGGAGTGGAGAGTGTTGTGGGCGAGTGGACCGAATTCTCGCTGACCGTTCCGCTGAATTCCGTTGCGGAGTCGGATACGGCGGACGGGGAGGTGTCTGCCGCACCCCGGCCTGACGCCGTTGTGCCGTCCGGTATGCAGAAACGCCTGCCTAACATCCTGCTGGTCGAGGACAACGCTGATTTCGCAGACTTTTTCGTGCGTCACCTTGCGGAATGCTATACGATTCACTGCGTGGCTGACGGGCAGCAGGCGCTCGACATGCTCCGCCGCCGGAATATGTCGGCGGTGGTAAGCGATGTGGCGCTGAAGGGAATGGACGGCATCGCGCTGTGCACGGCCGTGCGCAATGACCGGATGTTGGATCACCTGCCTGTCATCCTGGTGTCGGTCGATGCTTCGTCCGCGACGAAGGTCCGGGCATTGCAGGCAGGTGCCGACGCCTGCCTCGAAAAACCGTTCTCGGTCGATTTCCTCGACTCGCAGATACGTACGCTTGTGGAGATGCGCCGCCGACTGCGGCTGAAATTTTCGAAAATGCCCTATTCCCTCTTCGACGAGGAGGAGCAGATGTCTGGAGGCGACCGTTTTATGGTGCAGGTCAACCAGTATGTCATGGATAATATTTCCAATTCGAGCCTGTCGGTCGAGGACATCGCTGCGGCCGTCGGCGTGAGCCGTACGCTTTTCTTTTCGCGCATTAAGTCTCTGACGGGCACCACGCCCAACGAATTTTTGCGTTCTACGCGGTTGAAAGCGGCCGCCGAGCTCCTTTCGAAACCCAATAATCTGCGCGTGACGGAAATCTGCTATATGGTGGGATTTACTTCGACCTCCTATTTCGCCAAGTGCTTCCATGCCCAGTTCGGAATGCTGCCCAACGAGTTTCTCGATAGATTCCGCCGCGAATGATCCGGCCGGGGCTGCGGGGACGATTTGAAGCAATGCCGTGCGGGGTTTCGCTCCGCAGGGTTTCATGTCGTCGGCCTCGGCTGCCGCAGCATGCCCTCGCGGCCGATTGTCGCCCGTTCTTCTGTTTATAACTCTGTTGCACATTTGGGGAAGTTGCTATGGAAATTGTCCGATTTGAAAAATCGGGACATTTTCATTAGATTTGCAATTGATACATAGAGTTGTTTCCCGATCATTGTCTGCCGTATTTTGAATATCCGTGTTGCAGATGCCTGAAACGATCTCGCCTGACATCAAAAAGTGTGAACGAACCGATGCGCCGAAAACTCGCTTTTCCGATTGCCGTATTCGCTGCGACCGTTGTGATGATGGCCGTGCAGAAGCCCGTGTTCATGGCCTATTACGCCGTGGAGGCGGCCGGAGCGGGCATCCGCGGATGGATCGACGTGCTGTGGCATGGACTGACGCTCGACATGACCGTCGCGGGCTATGTCACCGCGCTGCCGATCCTCGTGACATTGCTTTCACTGTGGCTCCGCCTGCCCGAAAAGGTGTGGCGGGGTGTGCTGACGACCTGGTTCGTGCTGGTCGCCGTGACGACGGCCGTGATCTTCGCCGTCGATGTCGCGTTGTACGAGCATTGGGGGTTTCGCATTGATTCGACGGTCCTGATCTACCTCGCCGATCCCGAGGAGGCGATGGCGAGCGTCGATTTCTGGCTCGGGGTGCGGCAGACGTTGCTGGCGGCGGCTTATGCCGCGGGGATGATCTGGGTTTACCGCCGCATCCTCGGCGTTTTCGACGGCCGGACGGTCGGTTGGCGGGTCGCTTCGCTGGGCAGCCTCGCCGTCGTGATGCTCGCCGGATTCGATTTTCTGGCCATCCGCGGCGGCACGGGGGCTTCGGTGGCCAATGTCTCGAAGGTCTATTTCAGTCCGACGCAGTTTCTGAACCACGCTGCCACGAACCCCGTCTTTTCGTTCCTCGCCAGTCTGGGCGACCGGGTCGATTACGCCGACGAATACCCTTTCTTCGACGAAGCGGTGCGTGCTGCGAAGTTCGACGCTCTGCGGGGCAACGGTCCGGCGGCAGGACCCACGGAACCGGTGCTGAACACCGCGCGCCCTAACGTCGTGATCGTCATTTTGGAGAGTTTCGCCCGCACGGTCATGGACGCCGAGGTCGGCGGGGAGCCCGTGATGCCCTATATGCAGCGGCTGAAGGGCGAGGGCATCTGGTTCGAGAATTTCTTCGCCAACTCGTTCCGCACCGACCGCGGCGAGGTGGCGATCCTGAGCGGATTCCCGGCTCAGACACGCATGTCGATCATGAAACTCCCGGCCAAGAGCCGCAACCTGCCTTCGATAGCCCGTTCGCTGGCGGGCGAAGGCTATGCCACGAGCTTCGCCTACGGCGGCGACCTCAATTTCACGAATCAGTCCTCTTACATGTACGCTACCGGATGGCAGGAGTTGATCTGGCAGAAGGATCTGCGCTTCGACGCCCCTGCGGCCGACTGGGGTTATGACGACGCGCTGATGTGCGACTGGTTCGCCGACCGGGTGATCGCGCTGAGCGACGCCGGGAAACCTTTCCTCGCGGGGTTGCTGACGCTGAGCAGCCATACGCCTTTCGACGTTCCCTATTCGAAATTCGACGACAAGGTGCTGAATGCTATGGCCTTTTCCGACGAGTGCGTCGGAAAGATGATCGACCGCCTGAAAGCCTCTTCCGCGTGGAAAGACCTGCTCGTGGTGCTGGTCGCCGACCACGGCTACCCCTATCCGCGGACGCTGACCTACAACGAGCCGCTGCGCCACCGGATTCCGATGATCTGGACGGGCGGTGCCGTCGCCCGCCCGCGCGTCGTGGAGGATTACGCCGCGCAGATCGACATCGCGGCGACGCTGCTGGCCCAGCTGGGCGTCGCGCACGACGATTTCGATTACAGTAAGGACATCTTCGCACCGACCCCCCCCCGCAAGTTCGCCTACTACACCTTCAACGACGGTTTCGGCGTCGTGGACGCTTCGGGCGAGGCGGTGTGGGACGCTACGGCCGGCCGGGCGGTGACGGCTACGAACCCCGAGCTGCTCGATGTCGGCCGCACGATGTTGCAGACGACCTATACGGATATCGGCCGCCGCTGAAAATACCGCATTTTAGGTATTGCGGTACGGACCTTGCCCGAATATCTTTGTGCACAGAAAATAATACCTATATTTATGTATAAAAATGGTGGATATACGGGCGATGACAGGATGTGCGATCTGGTGTGCGACCGTTACGCCGTGTTGCAGGTGATGAGCCGCTTCGGCATCGCGCTGGGGTTCGGCGACAAGACGATCGCCGAGGTGTGCGCCGAGAACAAGGTCGATACGGCGACGTTCCTCGCCGTGGTCAATATGCTGATGAATTTCGGCAACGGCGCCGAACTGGCCGGCGAGGTTTCGGTGCGTTCGCTGACCGACTACCTGCACAATTCGCACAGCTATTTCCTCGATTTCCGCCTTCCGGCCATCCGCCGCAAGCTGATCGAAGCGGTCGATTGCGCCCAGAGCGACGTATCGTTCGCCATCATGCGCTTTTTCGACGAATATGCCGCCGAGGTCCAGCGCCACATGTCCTACGAGGAGCAGACCGTCTTTCCCTATGTCGAGTCGCTGCTCGCGGGCGAGAAGAGCACGGCCTATTCGATGGATATTTTCCGCCGCCAGCATGACCAGGTTGACATCAAGCTGCGCGAGTTGAAGAACATCATCATCAAATACTACCCTTCGGGCAGTACGAACGAGCTGAACGGCGTGTTGTTCGACATCTTCAACTGCGAGCACGAACTGGCTTCGCACAACGCCGTCGAGGACGAGATTTTCATTCCGGCCGTCGAACGGCTGGCGGCGACGGGGCCCCGCGTCGTGAAGCCCGAGCCGCTGAGCGCCCGCGAGAAGGAGATCATCGTCTGCGTGGTGAAGGGCATGACCAACAAGCAGATCGCCGACGCCCTCTGCATTTCGGCCCACACCGTCATCACCCACCGCCGGAACATCGCCGCCAAGTTGCAGATACACTCCGCGGCGGGGCTTACGATCTATGCCATCGTCAATAAACTGGTCGAACTCTCCGAGATCAAGGACACCATAACCGACTCGCTGTCATGACACACGAACACCATCACCACGATCATACGGTCACCTCGCTCAACAAGGCTTTCATCTGGGGCATCGGCCTCAATGTGGGCTTCGTCGTCGTCGAATTCGCCGTCGGCCTCTGCTACGGTTCGATGGGACTGTTGTCCGACGCCGGACACAACCTTTCCGACGTGGCCAGCCTGCTGCTGGCCATGCTGGCGTTCCGGCTGGCCCAGGCCCGGGCCACGCCCAAATACACCTACGGTTACAAGAAGAGCACGGTGCTGATCTCGCTGCTCAATTCCGTGATTCTGCTGATCGCCGTCGGCGTCATCGTCGCCGAGAGTATCGGCCGCATGCTGCATCCCGAGCCGGTCGTGGGCGGCGCCATCGCCTGGACCGCAGGCGTCGGCGTGGCGATCAACGGCTTCACGGCGTGGCTCTTTATGAAAGACAAGGACCGCGACCTGAACGTCAAGGGCGCCTACCTTCACATGGCCGCCGACGCGCTGGTGTCGGTCGGGGTGCTGGTTTCGGGCCTCGTGATTTCGTGGACCGGCTGGACCGTCGTCGATCCGATCGTGGGTCTCGCCGTCGCCGGGGTGATCGTGGCTTCGGTCTGGTCGCTGACCCGCGACAGCCTGCGTCTTTCGCTCGACGGAGTTCCCGGCGGTATCGACATCGCCGAGATCGAACGGAAGATGGAGGCCGTTCCGGGTGTCAGGGCGGTTCACCACATCCACGTCTGGGCCATCAGTACGACTGAGAACGCTCTTACGGCCCATGTCGTGCTCGACAGCCTTTCCCGGATGGAGGAGGTGAAACACGCCTTGAAGGAGCTGTTGGGCCGTTCGGAAATCCCTCATGCGACGCTCGAATTCGAGTCCGTCACGGAACGATGTTGCGATTTGCACGACTGAATTGTATAGTTGGACGAAATTGTTTGATCGAAAGACTGAATTCCGGCCTTAAACATTGGGGTCGGAGTTGGTTTTTTCAGAAAAGCGTGCAATCTTTGTCCCCGGAAGAATGAATTCGAAGAAGAGTAGAAGTGACGCAACTTTCATGAAGGGGGATGGCCGGCTGTAAAGCCGGTCGTCCGCTTAAGAAGCGGATTTCAGAGGCGGCGGTAGGGCGGGTGTTTTAGAACCGCTTCTGCGCTTCGACCGTTTTCCCGTTTTTTATTGCCCGCCTGCTTAGACGCGGAACTCAGGGCACCGGGTCGTAGCCGCTTCCGCCCCACGGATGGCATCTGGACAGGCGGCGCACGGTGAGCCACAGTCCCTTCAGGGGGCCGTATTTGCGCAGCGCTTCGAGGGCATATTGCGAGCAGGTGGGGGTGAAGCGGCACGACGGGGGCGTGAGGGGCGAGATGCAGAGTTGGTAGAACCGCACCAGCACGATCAGCGGAAAGGCGCACACCCGCTTAAAGATGCTCCACGACCGATTCCAGAATCCTGCGGACGGCATTTGCGACGGTTTTATACGGCAGCACCTCTTTCGACGAGTAAATCAGCGCCAGGTCGAGGTTGACCGGTGCGCCGTTGTGTACGATCTGTTTCTGCAAGCGGTAAGCCTCTTTCGTGCGGCGGCGCAGGAGGTTGCGTTTGTTGGCCCGTTTGTGGAATTTCTTGGGGACGGAGAACAGCACTTCGACCGACTGTTCGGTGTCGGGCTCTGCGAACCACACGTAGCGGAACGGGAAGATGAAACCGCTCTCGCCGCTCTCGAACATGCGGCGCACGGCTCCGAGCGAACGGAGCCTTTCGGTGCGGGGCAGTGAGTTTGCGGACATGGCGTCGGGGAGCTTTCAGCCCCTTATTTGCGGGTTTCTGCGGCGGGACGGCGCGTGCGGCTCTTCTTGGCCAGCTTGTTTTGCTGGTTGCGGATGAACTCCTCCTTGCGGGCGTCGGTCACCAGTTCGACGGGGGCCGGTTCTTCGCCTTTCTGCACTTTTTGCAGGAAGATGTCGATGGCCTTGACCATCGAGGGGGCTTCCGGCGTCGGGGCGTTGGCCAGCACGGTGATTCCGGCACCGATGGCGGCCCGCAGCGTGCTTTCGCCGAATACCGCGATGGCCGGCAAGTTGTCGGTGCCGAATTTCTCGACGAGGGTCTTGATGTCCGACGGCGAATAGAGCGCCAGCAGGCCGTAGTCGTCCAGCTTCACGTCGTCCAGGTCTCCGGCGACGGTGCGGGCCAGGATGACCGGGCTGACCGACAGCTTGAGTTTGGCGAGCGTTTCGGGAAGCTCCGGACGGTGGGGTTCGCTCAGCGCCAGCAGGAGTTTTTCCTCCTTGTGCTTGATGATCAGTTCGACGAGCGAGGTGAACGACCCGTCGGCGAACGATATTTTGCGTTTGCGGTAGACGATGTATTTTTGCAGATAGAGCGCCACGGCCTCCGTCTGGCAGATGTATTTCATGGTTTCGGGCACGGTGATGCGCGCCTCTTCGCAGATGTGGAAGAAACTGTCTACCGTCGTGCGCGATGTGAAGATGACGGCGGTGTGCGAGAGTATTTCGACCCGTTGGGCGCGGAACTCCTTCAGGGAGACGCCGACGACGCGGATGAAGGGCTTGTAGGCTATCTCCACGTGGTATTTCTGGGACAATTCGTAGAACGGGGATTTTTCGATAACTGCGGGCCTCGGCTGCGAAACCAGTACACTCTTTACTTTCAACGTTGCGAATAATTTAGGTTTGTTGTTGCAGGGTCATCTCACCGTGAGCAGCCACAAAAGGCTGATTGGTAAGATTTCCACCATGCAAAGGTACAAAAACCAATGCAAAATCGAAATTTTTTTGGCAATAAACAGATTTAGTGTCTCCCGGAGGTATAGACCGGCCGTAACGGCCAATTCGATGATAATGATGCAGAACCAGACGTTTCCGGTGCCCCGGGGGCAGAGTGCGAATAGCAGCAGCGCGGGCGAGGTGACGATCACGCCCAGGGAGAAATAGGTGCGTTTCAGCAGTACGAGTTGCGAGATGAAGGGCTGCGAGAGCGTGACGGCTCCCGTCAGACGGACCACGGTCATCTGGTAGAGGACCACGCCGTAGCAGGCCGCCGTCGCCAGCAGGCTCAGGGCCAGCACGGCGCCGTGCGACAGGGTTTCCAGCTGGCTCGGCATCAGCGAATCGCCGTATTTGACCGCCATGACCCCCATGAAGAGCATGCCGATGGTCGTTGCGATGTTCAGGAACCGCGAAAAGCCGCTGCCGCCCGGTTCTTCCGAGAGCCGTTGTCCGGTGGCCGTGTCGCGCGAGATGCGGTCGAGCAGCGTGCGCACGTCGCCCAGATTGCGGTAGAGCAGCATGGCGTAGATCGCGGCGAGCAGCAGGACGAAACTTTGGAAAGCGGCGTTTTCGGTGAGTGAGGCCGGAGGTGCGGTTTGCATCTGCGGCGGTTGGACCGTGACCGAAGCCTCTCCGAAAAGGGCCGCCGCCGTGGTGTCGCGCCAGACGGAGGGCGTCTCCGTTTCCGCCGTGCGGAAATCCGCAAAGAACAGCGTGTCGGCCGGCGCCAGTCCGATCGAGTCCGCAGCCAGTCCGATCGAATCTGCTGCCAGCCTGATCGAGTCCGCCGCCGGCGCGGGAATGCTGTCCGCGATTCCTGCGAATGCCGTGCTGTCCGGTGCACTTGCCGTCGGGGCTGCCGCAGGTACGGTTGTCACGCTATGTGCCAGCGAGTCGATCATCAGGCGTAGATGCGTTTGAGGGTGATGCGGATGGTGGTTCCCTTGCCGATCTCGGAGTCGATGACCGCGATCCGGCCTTGGTGATACTCTTCGACGATGCGGCGCGAGAGCGACAGCCCGAGGCCCCAGCCGCGGGTCTTGGTCGTGAATCCCGGTTCGAAGATGCGTTTCCAGTTGCTCTTGGGGATTCCTTTGCCGGTGTCTTTGACGTCGATGATGACGTGCTGGTCGTCCGAGGAGATCCTTACGTCGATGGCCCCGTGTCCTTGCAGGGCGTCGAGCGAGTTCTTCATCAGGTTTTCCACGACCCATTCGAACAGCGCGGCGTTGATGTTGGCCTGTACCGGGGCGATGGCCAGCCCGTTGTAGTCGAGGGTGACGTTGCGGGGAATGCGTTTGCGGAAATACATGACCGATTCACCCACCACTTCGTTGATGTTGGCGGGGGTGAGGGGCGTTTCGGACCCGATCTTCGAGAAGCGGTCAACGATCTTCATCAGGTGCGTGAGGTCCTTGTTCATCTCCTCCACGGCCGTCTGGTCGATGTTCTGCGAACGCAGGTATTCGATCCACCCGAGCAGCGACGAGGTGGGCGTGCCCAGCTGGTGGGCGGTCTCCTTGGCCAGTCCGATCCACACGCGGTTCTGCTCGTCGTGCTTCGACGAGCGGAAGGCGATGAACCCCAGCGCGATGAAGGCCGTGATGACGAGCAGCTGCACGTAGGGGAAATAGTAGAGCGATTTGAGCAGCGCCGACTGGCCGTAGAAAATGATGTGGTAGTGTTGCGACGACCAGAGGAAGTTCACCGGGATCGGAGTGTTCTCCTGGGTGAACTTGTCGATCTGCTTCCTCAGTCGGTCGGGATGGTCGATGATCTTGTCCGGAACGAGGTGCGAGTTGATGACTTCGAGGTTCTCGTTGGTGATGATGAACGGAATGTTGTTGCCGTTGGACATGATGTCCGTCACGAGCGGGTCCTGAATGGTGCCGCCCAGCACATCGCGGCTCACGCGCTCGATGGCGTGGGGCCACAGGGCCACGTCGTGCTGCTCCTTCCATTTGAGCCGCTGGGCCATGTTGTTGGTGTAGAGCAGCGACACGGCGCCGAGCGTCACCCCGACGACGATCACCACCAAACGGTTGCGGAACGAGAAGTATTTCGTGCTGAGCTTCATGGCGCGGGGTTATTTGCGCTGGGTGTCCTGCTCGCGGGTGATGCGGGCGTACTCTTCGGGATTTTCCAGCACCCCGATCGCCTGCTTCACCTCCTTGTCCCCGGGCAGCGAGTGTTCGATCACACCCGCCTGATAGCCGTAGCGCATCACGATGTCGTTGTTGATCGCCTCGACGACCTGCTTGCGGTAGGTTTCGAGATTGGTCTGCGTGTCGTCCTTCAGCTCGGCCTCCACCTGTTCGAACTTGTTCTTGAGTTCGGCGAAACGGTCGTCTTCGGCGGCTTTTTTCAGCACTTTGAGCGCCCGGCGGGTGTCCGATTCATAGGGCACCTTTTTCCCTTTCATAAACTCCGCGAAGTCGGCGTAGTCCCGGTCCGTGATCGAGAAGGTGCGCACGTCGATCTCCCGGCCCGGGTTGCGGCGCATGTATTCGTCGCCGAAATCCTCGATGAATCCCAGCGTGTAGAGCGTCATGGCGAAGCGCGAGATGTACTCCGGATCGGTGCGGATGTCGGGCATCACGCCGCCGCCGTCATAGACCTTGCGGCCCGCCTTGGTCGAGAACTCCGAGATGAGCGAGTCGGGGATCACGCGCACCGAACCCTCCTGCGAGTGGGAGTAGTCGATGGCCTGGATGCAGCGGCCCGAGGGGATGTAGTATTTTGCCGTCGTGAGTTTCAGCATGGTGTTGTAGCCCAGCGGGCGGGTCGCCTGCACGAGCCCCTTGCCGAAACTGCGCTGGCCGATCAGCACCGCGCGGTCGAGGTCTTGCAGGGCTCCGGCTACGATTTCGGCCGCCGAGGCCGAATTGCCGTTGACGAGCACGGCCAGCGGCAGGTCGGGGAGTATGGGTTCCGAGTCGGTGCGGAACGTCTGTTTCGAATCCTCCGAACGCCCTTTGGTGCTCAGCACCTCCGTGCCCTTGGGGACGAACATTCCCAGAATCTTGACCGCCTCCTGCATGATGCCGCCGCCGTTCGAGCGGTAGTCGAGAATGAGCCCTTTCAGGTCGCCTTCCCGGCGCAGCCGTTCGACGGCCGCACGCATCTCCTCGTAGCACCCTTCTGTGAAATCGCTGTGGCGGATGTAGCCGATCCCGTCGGCGGCCCATCCGACGTAGGGCACGCCCGGGATGGCGATGCGTTCGCGGCGGATCGTCGCCGTCTGCTGCGTGCCGTCGAGGTGTTCGACGGTCACCCGGACCTTGCTCCCCGGTTCGCCTTTGAGGCGCGTGGAAACTTGTTCGGTGGTGAATCCCTTGGCGTCCTTGCCGTCGATCGAGAGGATCTTGTCGCCGATTTTCAGCCCGGCCTTGTCCGCCGGCGAACCCTCATAAGGCTGGGCGATGCGCACGTAGTCCTCCTTCTGGCGGATGAGCGACCCGATGCCGCCGTACTTGCCCGTGGTGAGCAGTTCGAAATCCTGCATCCCCTCTTCGGGAATGTACTCCGTGTAGGGGTCCAGGTCGTTGACCATGCCTGCGGCGGCCCCCTCCATCAGCTTGTCGGGGTCTACCGGATCGACGTAGTTGAGCGACAGCTCGCGCATCATGTTGACGGTGATCTCCATGTTGCGTCCCAGCCCGAAGTCGTTGCGGGCGGCGAAGGTCAGGGCTCCTGCGGCGGCGACAGCCGCGGCCGCGATGAGCGGGTAACGGTATTTTCTAATCATTGCGCGTCATGTGTATGTACGAATCGAGGCGGTATTGCACCCGGGCGACGCCGCGGCGGATGCCGTCGAGCACGATCCATTGTCCGTACTGTGAAACTCTTATTTCGTCTTCGCCCAGCAGCATGAGTTTTTGCAGGAGGGTGTCGGCACGGAAGACCATCACCCCGTCCTCCTCGCTGCGGAGCGAGAATCCCGACGAGCGGAATGCGTTGACGATCTGTTCGCGGTTCTCCTCCACGTCGCCCTCGACCTTGCGTTCGACGAACCCGAATCGGGGATAGAGGGCCGCCAGCACCACGATCGCCGTGAAGAGCATCAGGTAGCGGTCGGTGTGGAACATGGCGTAGAGCGTGTCGTCGAGCGACAGCGCCGAGGTGCCGGTCATCAGCATCAGCCCCATCAGGACTATACAGAGAACGCACAGGGCGCAGAAATATTTTAGCGAGCGGACGAAGTATTTCATAGCGGAAATTTTTAATTTTTCATTTTTCATTGAAGTTGCCGATAGCATCGGCAACCTCCTGCATCAGCCATTTGGGGGTCGATGTGGCGCCGCAGATGCCCACCGAGCTTGCGCCGTCGAACCATCGGGGTTCGATTTCGCTCGCCTCCTCGACGACGTACGTCCGCGGATTGGCCCGCCGGCACACCTCCGAGAGCACCTTGCCGTTCGACGACTTGCGGCCGCAGACGAAGACCACGGCGTCGAAGCGTCCCGAGAACTCTGCGAGGTGCTGTTCGCGGTTCGATACCTGCCGGCAGATCGTGTCGTCGATGCAGACCTTGTCCGGATCGGCGGCCCGGCGGCGCATCTCGGCCCCGAGCTCCTCGAACAGCGCGATGCTCTGCGTGGTCTGCGAAAGGAAATAGACGGGGCGCACGAAGTCGATCAGCGACAGGTCCTCCGCCCTTTCGATCACGATCGTCGGTTCCGCCACCTGTCCCGTGAGCCCCACCACTTCGGCGTGGCCCCGCTTGCCGAGGATCACGACCTGACCGCCCGCCGGACGCATCCGTTCGTGGGCCTCCTTCACGCGTCGCTGGAGACGGGCGACCACCGGGCAGGTGGCGTCGATCACCTCGATACCCAGTTCCCGGGCCGCGGCGTATGTCGTGGGGGGCTCTCCGTGGGCGCGGATGAAGAGCCGGCAGCCCGCCAGCTGCGGCATGTCGGCGTGGGTGACGGTCCTCAGCCCCAGCCGTTCGAGACGCTGGACTTCGATGCGGTTGTGAACGATGTCGCCGAGCGAATAGACCGTGGCGCCCCCTCCGAGGGCTTGTTCGGCCTTCGTGATTGCGCGGACAACGCCGAAGCAGAAGCCCGATTTATCGTCGATCTCAACACGCATAGCTGCGTAATTAAGAATTAAAAATTGATTGTGCGCCGACCCGGATAAACAGCAGTCTGTGCGGGAACTGATTTTTAATTCTTAATTTTTCATTTTTAATTGGAATTCATTCATAAACCACGCCATCTGTTCATCGACGGTCATGTGGCTGTTGTCCAGCACAATGGCATCGTCGGCCTGGCGCAGCGGCGAGACGGCCCGGCTCATGTCGGCCTTGTCGCGTTCGCGGATGTTGCGTTCGACCTCCTCCATCGTCACCGTCATTCCCTTGCCCGTCAGCTCCTTGTAGCGGCGGTCGGCGCGCACAGCGGGGTCCGCCGTCATGAACAGTTTCAGTTCGGCGTCGGGGAAGACCACCGTGCCGATGTCGCGGCCGTCCATCACCACGCCGCGGCGGCGTCCCATCTCCTGTTGCATGGCCACCAGCTTGCGGCGCACCTCGGGGATGGCGCTCACGCGGCTCACGCAGTTCGAGACCTCGATGGTGCGGATCTTGCCCTCGGCCAGGTCGCCGTTGACGTAGATGTCGCTGGCGCCGCGTTCGGGATTGAAGCGGAAAGTGATCGTGATCTGGTCGAGCAGCTTCACGACGGCCTCTTCGTCAACGATGCCCGAGCGGATTGCCCCGTGTTCGAGGGCGTAGAGCGTCACGGCGCGGTACATGGCGCCGGTGTCGATGAAGATGTAGCCCAGGCGGGCCGCGATGGCTTTGGCGAAGGTGCTCTTGCCGCACGACGAGAATCCGTCTACGGCGATGACGATCTTATGTTTAGTGTCCGACATTGGGGAAAATATCAAAGAAAGTAGACAGTATGGTGTAAATTCCTAATATGCCGATGATAAGGCCCGCGACGTGGTTGATCGTGAGCATGTGCCGCGGGCGGAACCGGCGGCGGAACAGGTTGATGACGAATGCCAGCAGGGTCCACCACGCCGCGGCGCCGCCGAAGAACCCGGCGATGACGAACAGCGAGCGCATGAATCCCCCGAAGGTGTGGTCGGCCATTTCGCCGCCCGAGATTTTGAAGACGGCGAAGAAGGCCAGGATATAGGGGATCACCATGATGAAGTTGGCGATCGTGAGTCCGAAGATCGAGACGAAATCCTGCCACAGCGAGGTTTTGCCGGCTCGGTTGCGGCGTATCTGCGGCACGGGGTTCTGGGCGAAGATGAAGACCCCGACGATCACGACGAAAATGCCGCCGATGACCCTCAGCAGCGTGTCGTACTGCTCGATCCGGGCTTGGAGCATCGAGTAGAAGAACAGCGCGGCCATGGCCATGAACGTATCGGCGCAGGCGACGCCGATTCCCGAGACGATTCCCGAACGGCGGCTTTTCGACAGGGTCCGCTGGATGCAGAGCACCGCCACGGGACCTACCGTGATGGAAGCGGCCACACCTACGCAGATGCCGCGGAACAGGGTTTCGACGATTTCCAGTGCCATTTTTCCGGTTCGTAGTTTTTTTAGACGACAAAGATACGAATAAGCCGAGAGAAAAAAGCAAGCTCGCTTGCATTTTTTCCGAGGCGGAGTATCTTCGGTGCAGCCAAAGTTACGAATAAGCGAGGGCAAAAGCAAGTTTGCTTGCATTTTGCCGAGCGGGAGTGTCTTCGGCGAAGCCAAAGTACGAATAAGCGAGGGCTTTTCCGGGCGGGAGTATCCGAAAGGGATTCGGAAAGCCTGTCGGCGGGGGCTCCGGCGAGCCCGGAAGTCGGATATGTTGATAAAATATCGAAAACTTTGGCTCCGTGCTTGCATATTCTCCCCTGAAAGTGAATATTTTTGCACAAACACCCCGCAGCTTATGGCAGAGATGAAACAATTCGGCATCGACCTCGAACTGGACGACGCTGTGGCCCAGGGTCATTATTCCAACCTGGCGATCATATCGCACTCTACTTCGGAATTCATCATCGACTTTGCGACGGTCCTTCCCGGCGTGCAGAAAGCGCGCGTCAAAAGCCGCATCATCCTTACTCCGGAGCACGCCAAACGCCTGCTGCGTTCGTTGCAGGAGAATATCGTGCGCTACGAGAGCAACGTGGGCAAGATCGAGATCCCGACCCCTTCGCCCACGCCCGAGGCGGGGCCCAAGATGGGGCAGGCATAGAAAGAAAAAGTCCGGAGCGCGGCCGCTCCGGACTTTTTCTTTTCGTTCCGCGCTCCGTTACAGCGCTTCGCCGACGACGTAGGTGCTGCCGCCGATGAAGATCATGTCGCCCTCCGACGCCAGTTCCCGGGCGCGGGCTACCGCGGCCGTCACCTCCTCCACCGCTTCGCCGTGCAGACCGTAGATCGCGGCTTTCGCCGTCAGCTCCGCGGCCGGGAGCGAACGCTCCGAATGCGCCTGGGTGAAGATATAGTGGGCTTCGTGCGGCAGCAGGGGCAGAATGTGCGCCAGGTCCTTGTCGCGCACGAATCCGATCACGCAGTAGAGTTCCTTGTGGGGCGTCGCCCGGATCTGTTCGGCCACGTAGGCGATGCCGTGGGCATTGTGCCCCGTGTCGCAGACCGTGAGGGGAGCCTCTGCAAGCGTCTGCCAGCGGCCCATCAGCGCCGTGTTGGCCGCCGCGCAGCACATTCCTTCGAGATAGGCGCGGCGGGAGATCGTCAGCGGCGTTTCTTCGTGCAGGAAGTCGATCGCCGCCGAAGCCGTCACGATATTGCGGCATTGGTAGCTGCCTTGCAGATCGAGCAGCACGTCGAAATCCCGGTTGTCGCGCGTGCGGCGCAGGTGGAAGAACTGGCGGTTGCCTTCGGGACGGCTCTCTTCGCAGACGAATTCCCGTTCGGCGTAGATCACACGCGATTTGTTGGCCGCGGCGGCCTGTTCGATCACCTCGTTGTAGCGGACATCCGCTTCGCCGACGATCACCGGAATGCTCTTTTTGATGATCCCCGCCTTCTCTGCGGCGATCTTCTGGAGCGTGTCGCCCAGCAGGGCCGTGTGTTCCAGCCCGATGTTGGTGATGACGCTCAGGATCGGCACGATGATGTTCGTGGCGTCGAGCCGTCCCCCGAGCCCCGTCTCGATCACGGCCACCTCGACATCGCTCTGCGCGAAGTAGTCGAAGGCCATGGCGGCGGTCATTTCGAAGAACGACAGCTCCGATTCGACCATCTTGTCGTGGTGCTTGTCCACGAAGTTCACCACCTTCTGCTTGGGGATCATTTCGCCGTCAACGCGGATGCGTTCGCGGAAGTCCTGCAAGTGGGGCGAGGTGAAGAGCCCCGTGCGGTATCCCGCCTGCTGGAGCACCGAGGCGATGATGTGGGCTACGGAGCCTTTGCCGTTGGTGCCGGCCACGTGGATCGTGAAGAAGTTCCGCTGGGGGTTGCCCAGGTGGCGGCAGAATGCGGCGATACGCTCCAATCCCGGTTTGTAGGCCATTGCGCCGCTGG
Organism: Alistipes senegalensis JC50; assembly: GCF_025145645.1. NCBI lineage: Bacteria > Pseudomonadati > Bacteroidota > Bacteroidia > Bacteroidales > Rikenellaceae > Alistipes > Alistipes senegalensis. The sequence continues at coordinate 1,981,078 of NZ_CP102252.1, forward strand.
TTTCGAACGCGGGCAGCGACTGAAAGAGGAATTCGAGGGTTTGGGTGTAGTTCATGACATCGGGGGTTTATTGGACGAGATGGTTTTTGCGTTTGACCCGGTAGGCGACGTAGTAGAGCAGACACAGCAGCAGCACATATTCCGAGATGCGGGCCGGATAGTCGCCGTAGCGGGTGTAGAAAGTCAGTTCCGAGTTGAGGGGCACCCGGGCGGAGATCACGCCGCGCTCCTCCCAGCCGAGGGTCTCGCCCACGTCGCCGCGGGCGGAGATGAATCCCGAGCGGCCCGTGTTGGCCGAGCGGGCGATGGCGCGGCGGTGTTCGATGGCCCTCAGGCGCGAGATGGTGAACAGGTGCTTGTAGCCCGGCGTGTCGCGCCACCAGCCGTCGTTCGAGATGATGGCCATGAACTGCGCGCCGCGGCGCACGAAATCGCCGTAGAAGTCGCCGTAAAGCCCTTCGTAGCAGATCGCGGGGCCGGTTTTGATTCCATCGTGTTCGAAGGCCGTGCCGTGCTGTCCCTTGCCGATCTGCCCGAGCGTGCCGCCGAGGTCGATGACCAGGAATTTCAGCACGTCGAAAACCCACGTCGGGGTGTTCTCGACGCCGATCACCAGCCGGCCCTTGTGATGAAGCTGCGTGCGGCCCGCGGAGTCGAGCCCCACGGCCGTGTTGAATACGTCGTAATAGCCGTTTCCGAAGCGTTCCGCACGGGCCGTTTCGGTCTGCGCTCCCGCCGGATAGTGGCGCGTGGTGTTGGCTCCGGCAATGAGCAGGGCCCCGGGATGGCGGCTGCGGAGCGTGTCGGCCAGCACCTGCCAGAATTCGCCCGGCGTGTCGGCAGCCCCCAGCCAAAAATCGCTCAGCGCGGGTTCGCGGTAGTAACCCGGCACGGCGGTCTCGGGCAGCAGGATGAACTGTGCTCCGGCGGGTACGTCGTCCAGCAGGTCGAGGATATTCTCCTCCTGCCGTTCCGTGTCGCCGTGGAATTTGTCGTAGCAGTCCACATTGGGCTGGACGATGCTCACCTCGGCCGCCCCTTCGTCGGGCTGTTCCCAGCTTCCCCAGATGGCCAGCGATACGGCTATCGGCACCGCGACGACGCACGCCGCGGCTGTCCACCGTCGCACGGTGCGCGCCCGAAGGGCTTCGAAGATCAGGATATTCGAGAGCAGCACCCACAGCGTGCCGCCGAAGACGCCCGTGTATTCATACCACTGCACGGCCCACACCTCGTGCGAGAATCCGTTGCCGAGGATGAGCCACGGCCACGAGAAATCCCCGACGGTGTACCAGTATTCGGTGGCGATCCACGCCGTGACGAGGGTGGTGTAGGCAAGGGCTTTGGGGGCTTTTTTCGAGACCGTGTGGAAGAGCATGAAGGCGATCATGTTCATCGTCGTCGAGGCCAGCGTGGCGGCCGGGGGGCCTACGGGCGTCGCGTACCAGATCCACCAGATCGTCAGGGCGTTCCACAGCGCGAAGGTCAGCGCCGCCCAGCCGAAGACCTTCCACCACGAGCGGCGCGAGGCGTCGTACGAGGCGCTCACCCACAGCAGCGGGACGAATCCCGCGAGGAGCGTCAGCCCCGTCATGCTGAGCCATCCCGGGGAGAGCAGGAGGGCCGAAAGGATTACCGCCGCAAGTCTACGCAACATGGAAGGAGATTTTATGACCGCAAAAGTACTCAAACGAGCGCATTTTTCAAAATATTTCCTACTTTTGTCTTGAAACCAATCAATCTGCTGTACAAATGAAGAAATTCCTCGTTTTATCGGGAGCTCTCGCGGGTATCCTCTTGTTTTCGGGTTGCGGTTCGAAAGGCTGGAAGACCATCGACGGGGCGATCGTGTTCGACACGCCGGCGCGCGAACCGGGCCAGGAATCGGTGCTGGGGCTCAGGACGGCTCCGATGGAGACGGTCCGGGTGGGCTTCGTCGGGCTGGGCATGCGCGGTCCGGGCGCTGTGGAGCGCTTCACTCATCTCGACGGCGTTGAGATCAAGGCCCTCTGCGACCTTTACCCCGAGCGGGTCGATAGCGCGCAGGCGATCCTCGCGCGTCGCGGATTTCCCGAAGCCGCGGCTTACAGCGGCGAAGAGGGCTGGAAACAGCTCTGCGAGCGCGGCGACATCGACCTCGTCTACATCGTCACCCCGTGGCAGAAGCACGTGCCGATGGCGGTCTACGCCATGAAGCAGGGCAAGCACGTCGCCGTGGAGGTTCCCGCCGCCACGTCGCTCGACGAGTGCTGGCAACTGGTGAACACCGCCGAAAAGACCCGGCGCCATTGCATGATGCTCGAAAACTGCGTCTACGACTTCTTCGAGCTCACGACGCTCAACATGGCCAAACAGGGGCTGTTCGGCGACATCCTCCATGTCGAGGGATCGTATATCCACAATCTGGATGCCTTCTGGGACTACTACGAGAGCAACTGGCGCCTCGACTTCAACCAAAAGCACCGCGGCGACGTTTACGCCACGCACGGCCTCGGCCCCGCCTGCCAGCTGCTGGACATCCACCGCGGCGACAAGATGAACTACCTCGTGGCCGTGGACACCCGGTCGGTCAACGGCCTGAAACAGGCCGGGGAGAAGATGGGCGCCACGGAGTTCGCCAACGCCGACCACACCTCGACGCTGATCAAGACCGAGAGGGGCCGCACGATCCTGCTGGAACACAACGTCTACACGCCGCGTCCTTACAGCCGCATGTACCAGCTGACCGGTACGAAGGGCTTCGCCAACAAATACCCGGTTCAGGGCTACGCCTTCGATCCCGAACAGCTCACGGAGTCGGGCGTGCCCGACCACGAGGACCTGAGCAGCCACCGCTTCGTGCCCCGGGAGGTGCGGGAGGCGCTGATGGAGCGTTACAAGCACCCGATTGCTATGGAGATCGAGGCGAAGGCCCGGGAGGTCGGCGGCCACGGCGGCATGGATTTCATCATGGATTACCGCCTGATCTACTGCCTGCACCACGGCCTGCCGCTCGATCAGGACGTTTATGATGCCGCCGAATGGTCGTGCATCGGGGCGTTGACGGCCATGTCGCTCGAACACAACAGCGCTCCGGTGGCTGTGCCCGACTTCACGCGTGGGGACTGGGACAAGATCGACGGTTATCACCACGCGATGTTGGTTCAATAGAATGCAATTCGGCCCTCCCATGCGGGAGGGCCGAATTTTTGATACTTGTCGGACCGGGCGTCAGTTCGACGTCGGGAATTTGTAGGCCACGGCCACCGGCTTTTCGCAGATGCCGATCCACTCCTTCTCCTTTTTCATCGTCCGCAGATCGTAGAGGTACAGACTGCCCGGCTTGCGATCCGTCGCCGTGGGGTTATAGGTGGCGATCAGCAGTTTGTCGTCGTCGATCACCGTGGACGAAGTGGACGGTACCGCATTGGTGCAGATGTCCATGATCTGTTCGCCGTCGGGCAGCGTGATGTCGGGCTGGTCCCCTTCGGCCGGCATCCGCGGCGAAGTTCCGGTCATCGACCAGTGGTAGATTTTGTTGTCGTAGTCGTAATAGGCGTTTCCGTTGAGCTTCGTCGTCACGATCCGCGAATGGGCGTTCATCAGCATCGGGGCCGACTCGGTGTATGTCAGGAGTTCGGTCGGTTCGCCGAACGAATCATTTGTTTTGAGTATCTTGATCTGTTTGGAAGAACCTTCGATTGACTGTGCAATGTAGTATAAATAGCAGCGGTCATACTGTCCTTCTCCGACTCGTGCAGCAGCTATATTGACGAACTTATATCCGCTCGGCGCGGCATATCCTTTCGTGCTGCGGCCGTTGGGGAATAGATTCGCACCCTCTTCGGAGAATGTGAGTACGCTGCGTACTCCTTTGCTTTTTGAGGCGAAGTACCCCTGCTGGCTGTATTTTGCCGGATAGGGCGGGTTCCGGGAGATGAGCATATCGACTGAGAATTCGTAACGATAGGCTTTGAAATCCTCGCCGATCAGATGGACGTATTGCTCGGTGCTTCCATAGGTCTGCTCTCCCAGAATCGTTCCGGTCTGAACACCGTATTCCTCCATGCTCTTCATGCGGTGGGTGACGGCGAGCGATGCGGCGTCGAGACGATAGATCGAGCTTTCGTCGTCATTCGACGAGATCAGAACGCCCGACCAGAATCCGGGTGTGGAGAAGACGTAAACGTCGTTCAGGTTCCGGAATTCGTACTCCGGATTGATCAGATTCAGCAGATCGTCCCACACCTCCTGTGCATTCTCGGTCTCCTCCTGGGGCGTCCGTATCTTGACGAACGCCAGCGAACCGCGATTCTCCGCGTCGTTGCAGAGGATCAGATAGCCTTCGTCGAATCCCGACTGCACGCGCAGGTCGTAGTAGTAGAAGCCGATGCTCTCGCCGTTGTCGATCCGCAGGCGCAGCACATAACTGCCGGACTTTTCGAAGGCGTAGTCGAGCGTGGGCGAACTGGAAATGAAGGTCGTATCGATCATTCCGGGGAAGTCGCCGTCGGGACGGCCGTAGGACCACTCGTAAGCGATCTCGTGATCGTTGCCGCTCTCGACACGCAGGCTGTTCAGCGTCAACTTCTCGGTTGCCTTGGCATAAATGGTCTGTTCCAGACCGCTGACCGTAATCGGCGCCAGTTCGCGGTACTCCTCTTTTTCAAGTCCGTAGCAGGAGATCAGTACGATGCCGCAGCCGACGGCCACGAAATATTTCAGTAACTTTTTCATGGTGCGTTTGTTCGGTTAATAGATATTTACCGGATCTCTCCATCCGGTGCCCGTACCTGAGTTATAGGTGCCGTAGGTTTCCAAATCGGGGTAATTGGTCTTGTAGTATTCGTATAGTGGGCTGAGCACATATCGGTTCCAGGCCATTTTATAGGGGTTGTTGCTGTTATGGAAAAAGCCTGTACGGATTTCGGTCACTATTCCGTTTTTGTTTACATAAGTTTTGTTGTCGATATTTTCGCCGAACTGCTCGACCATCTCGGCGTAAAGCGACGGATTGAGTTCTTCGATACCGTGGTAGAGTTCCAGCAGCTTCCGGTATTTCTCCTCGCGGAATTCGCCCAGATACATATACCACTGAATAGTGGCGGTATGGTACCACCAGTTGGGGCAGGCGGCGATACCGTCGGAGATCAAGATGCGGTGAACATTGCGCGGAACGCCTTGGAATTCGTCGCTTTCGGCGATTTGAAGCACCAGCGAAGCCGTTTTGTCCTTGAGTTTTTCGGTGCGCTTCACCGTGACCTCGATCCGGCCCTCCACGGACCCTGCCGGGACGATGAGTTCGTCGATCGTGTAGTCTTCGCCTTCGACGGCGTCGTAGAGTTCGCGTGCGACACCGCCCGTCGTGTAGTTGGTCGTCGTGTCGTGGATGGCCTGCACTTCGAAGGTCCGGTCATGGTCGGCGACCGTGCCCAGCAGTTTCACCGATATGGTTTGCCGGAGCTCCTTCACCGATTCGTCCAGCAGGGCGAACGGCGCTTCGGTCGAGAGATAGCGGTCCAGACTCTGGGCTCCGTCGCTGAAATAGAGTTTGTCCTTCTGCGAGGTGTCGTACATCAGCCACGTATCGGAGCAGGAGAGAAATCCGCCCGTCGCGCTCAGGACGATGAGGATGTTGAATATGAGTTTGCGTTTCATATGCCTCGTTTTTTTATTGTCTGTAATTGTCTTCCACGCTTGCCGGAATGGGCATCGTGTAGGTCGCGTCGTCATTGCCGGCGAAAGTTCCCATGCCTGAAATGGTGAGGTCGCGGGCAAGGCGCTTCATGTTGTGGAAATCGTCTCCGTCGGCGAAGAATTCCTTGCGGCGGTCGTTGAAGATATTCTCCTCGGTGATTTTGCCCGCTTCCCGGTCGGCGAACGCGGTCTGGTCGCGCGACGTGACCACGTAGTCGAGATACTCGGTGGCCTTGTCGGGATCTTTCGTGAGATTGGCCTCCGCGACGATGTAGTACATCTCCGGAATGCGGATCAGGCTCACGCCCGGGATCGAATTGCCGTTGTAGGTCGCCGTCGAACCGGAGTCGTTGCTGGAAGCGTACATCACATTGTAGTGCTTCGTGCACCAGTTGTTGTTCCGGTCGAACCACGCCACGTAGCGCCGGTCGGCATTGCCCTCCTGATCCGCTTCGAAGATCGAGGTGTATTGCTCCGCGAGTTTCATGGAGCCCATGCTCGTGGAGCTGCGGATCAGGTCGAAATAATAGTAGTACGTGAAGGTCGTCGAATAGAGACCGACGACGGTTTCCTGCATGTCGAGCGTACCCGTTTCGAGACTGTTCCAGGCCCCGGCGGTCGTTTTCAGCGGGAATTTGCCGCTGTCGATGACCTCCTGTGCGTAGCCTTCGGCCTTTTCCAGATCGTTCATCGTCCAGTATGCGCGGGCCAGCAGCGCCTTGACGGCGTAGAGGTTGAAATGGGTGATGCGGTTGCTCGTGAAGTCGCCCATGGCGTTGTCGCGCACCACCGGAAGCAGGGTCGCATCCTCTTCGAGGTACTTCTCGGCTTCGGTCAGGTCGGCGATGATGAATTCGAACACCTTGTCGAGCGAACTGTACGGAGTGACCTGAATGCCGTAGCTCTTCACATAAGGAATCGCCTTGGTTTTGGCCGCGGCGTCGCCCGAGGCGAACGATACGGCGAAGATGCGCGCCATTTCGAAGTGGAGGAAGGCCCGCAGGGCGAGAAGTTCGCCCTTGTAGAGCCGCGTATGGCGGAATTCGCTGTCGTCTTTCGGCAGGATGTGGGACAGGGCCTTGTTGACATGGCCGATGACCTTGTATCCCGTGGTCCAGATCTTTTCGGCGACGGCGATGGCATTGTCGTGTGTCCACTGCCGCTGGACGATGTAGGCCATGTTGTCGCTCTGGTTGATGGTGAAATTGCCGGTCATCAGCTCGGGGTATTTGTAGGCGAGCATTTGTCCGTAGAGTCCGTTGCGCTCGCCGCCGATCTCGGCATAGATTCCGTAGATGGCGTCTTCGCAGCCTTCGGCCGTGGAGAAAAGTTCCTTGTCGGTTACCTCCGATTTGGGGTTGACATCGAGGTAAGCCCCGCAGCCGCTCAGCAGCAGCGTCAGCAGCAGCAGGGTCTGACTGTATTGTTTGATTGATTTCATAGTCTTCGGCATGTTAGAAAGTGGGACGGAACATCAGGTTGATCGTACGGCTGTACGGATAGCTCGTACCACGTTCGTACTTCACGCTGGAAAAACGCACGAGGTCCGTGACGCCGACGCCGACGGCCAGGCGTTTGAATCCGAGCCGTTTGAGGAACTTGGCCTGGAACTCGTAGGAGATCGTCGCGCTCGACAGCCACAGTTCGTTGAGGCGTTCCACGAAACGTTCCGAGTTGTACGTTTGCGTGGTTTGGCGGATGGCCAGGTAGCGCGACAGGTCGCCGGGGTTCTTCCAGCGGTCGGTGAAGGCGCGTTCATCGACATTGTAGCGCGGGTCGATGTTCTCGACCTTCTCCCAGAGGGTCTTGTTGTAGGTGTCTCCGCCGAACGTGTAGCTGAATACGAAATTCAGCGACCAGCCCTTGTAGCGCAGCGTGTTGAGCCACGTGCCTTGCAGTTTGGGCTGCGTGTTGCCCACGACCACTTCGTCTTCGGTGTCGTATTTGAAGGTGTATTCGCCGTTCTTCTTGATGAAGATCTCCTGTCCCGTGGCGGGGTCGATGCCGGCCGAACGCACGGCGTAGATGTCGTACTGCGAGCCGCCCTCCCGGAACCGCAGCATCAGCGGGCTGTCCAGATCGACCTGATAGGAGGTGTTCTTCAGCGTATTGCTGATGCGCTTGATGCGGTCCTTGACGTGCGAGCCGTTGATCACCGAGGTCCACGCCCAGTTGCGGTTGCGGATGATCTGTGCGGCGACCGAGAAGTCGTAACCCGTGTTCTGGTTCTCGCCGAAGTTCACCGTGATGTTCTCGGCGCCGGTCGAGGCCGGGAGCGGAATGCTCATCAGCTGGTCCTTGGTCGTGTTGCGGAAATAGTCGAAACTCAGGACCAGACGCTCCTTGAAGAGCGTGAGGTCGATGCCGATGTTGTTCTTCAGCACGCGCTGCCATTTCAGTTCGGGGTTGCCCATGCGGATCGGGACGGTTCCCACACCCGTGTAGTACATGTTCTTGTTGTCATAGCGGTACGTGGTGATGGCCTGATAGGGGCTGCCGGTGGTCTGGCCGTTGTAACCCCACGACCAGGTGAGGCGCATTACGTCGATCCACTCCACATCGTCGAGGAATTTTTCCTTGTGGAGGTTCCAGCCCAGACCGAACGACCACATCGGCGCGAAGCGGTTCTCCGAGCCGTAGGCCGACGAGCCGGAGGTCCGGTAGGAGATGTCGGCGAAATAGCGGTTGCGGAAGTAGATGTTGCCGCTGGCGAAGAATCCCACTTTGGCCAGCAGCGTCTCGCTGCCGGAGGGCAGGTTGCTCGGATCGTACCCCAGCGCGTATTTGATGTCCGAAAGTTCGTCTTTCAGGAAGCCCATGGCCGTGACGTACGACGAGGTGAGGTTCGTGTGCTGGATGTCCGTTCCGGCGTTGATCACGAATCCCGATCCCTGGCTGTCGAGCGAACGGCCGTAGTTGAGCACGATCTTGCCGTCGTAGTTGAATCCCTTGCTGGTGCCCAGGCGGTAGGTTCCCCGCTCCGAGGGCTCCGACTTGCTGAGGAACTGTGCGTCGTCGGGCGAGATGTAACGGTCGGACTGACTGCTTTCTATATCGACGTTGAACTGGCCGCTGACGTAGAAGTCGGGCGTAATCTCCCATTTGGCATCGACCGTGTTGCGCAGATTCTGGGTCCGGGCGGTCGAGAAGCTCGACAGCGTGGCGTTGTAGAGCGGGTTGGCCTGGAATCCCTGGCTGGTCGTCGAGGGGTCTTCGGGGTTGAAATAGAACGCCTTCACCAGATCGCCGTATTCGTCGTAGGGCGATTCGTAGGGATTCAGTTTCGTGTAGGCGCTGAAATTGCCGTAGGGCGACTCTTTGGAGTCGGTCAGCGAATAGTTGGCCGTGTAGCGCAGCGTGAGTTTGTCCCGCGAGTGGTAGCCCACCGAGAAGTTGAGCGTGTAGTTGCGGCGGTTGTCGCCCTTCATGACGCCGTATTTGTCGCTGAAACGCAGCGACGCGCGGTAGTCGATCTTTTGGGCGCGGCCGCTCAGCGAAAGCGAATGGGTGTGGCTGAACGGCACGCGCAGCGGGGCGCGTATCCAGTCGGTGTTGATGCCGCGGCGGACGTTCTGCAATTTGTAGGCGTAGGCTTTGTCCATCGACCCGTCAGCCGTTTCGTAGAAGCCTGCCAGCCGTTCCAGCTCCAGTTTCTGAGCGGCATTGGTCAGGTTTATCGAACTCAGGTCGGGGATGCTCAGTTCGGGAACGAAGTTGTAGCTCAGACGGGGTTTGCTGTCCGTCACCTGCTGGCGTTCGATGACGATCACGCCGTTGGCGGCGCGGTCGCCGTAGACGATGGCGGCCTGAGCGTCTTTCAGAACGTCGATGCGCTCGATCTCGTACATGTCGAGGTCATAAAGCTCCTCCATCGAGATTTCGGCGCCGTCGAGGATGATGAGCGGGTTGTTGTAGGCTTTCTCCTCGGCCGAGGTGGCGATGGAGTTCGAACCGCGGATCAGGATTTCGGGAATGGCGTTGGGGTTCGAGCCGAGGGCGTTGTTCTGTACGACCACCATGCCCGGGGTCACGGCGCTCAGGGCCGTCATGAGATTGGTGTTCGAGATCGAAACGAGCTCTTCGCCCTTGACCGTGGTCACCGAACCGGTGAACGTGCTCTTGTTGCGCGAGAACATGCCGTTGACCACCACGTCCTCGATCTGCGTGCCGCCCTCCTTGAGCTTCACTTTGAGCCCTTTCATCGAGCCCGTGACCACTACCTGGCGTGTCTCCATGCCCAGGAATCCCACTTCCAGCAGGGCGGGGCTCGTCTTGGTCGTGAAGGAGAAGGTGAATTCACCCTTTTCGTCGGTCGAGACTCCCTGTCCCGATCCGTTTGCCAGCAGCACCGTGGCACCGGGCAGCACCGTATTGTTCGAGTCGTAGACCGTGCCCGCTACGGTGAAGCGGCGCGTCTTGACCGTCGTGTCGTAGACCAGCACGACGTTGTTTTCGATCTGGTATTTGAAACTCGATCCGGCGATGCAGCGGTCGAGCACGTCCGAGATCGCCGCTTTTTTGAACTCTCCGCTTACGGGCGGGAGCCGGCGGATGTCTTCGGGATCGTAAGCGATCTTGATCCCGGTCTTTTTGGTAATTTCATCCAGTATCGTCCCGACGGGTTGTTCCGTCGCCGCGATACTCACTGTGGCGTTCAGGTTGATCGGATTTCCCCCCCCCTGCGCCATTGTCACGGTAGTCGCAGTACAGACCGCTGCTGCGAGCAATACCAACCGGAGCGCCCGTGCCCGGCTGAGAAAGTGTAGAATTTTTTGCATAGACTTGGGTGTTTAAGCAGGCCGGTCCGGATGAACCGGCCTGCCCGGGTTCTTAGTTTTTCTGTGACGGGAACATGCTGCGTTCGAGCACGTAGATCATGCCCTGATAGTGGGCCCGGGTTTCGCCCGAGGCGCTCTTTTCGCGCGACCGCAGCAGTTTCAGGATGCGGTCGTTGACGCTGACGAACAGGGCGCGCGACTCGTCGATCGACCGCAGCTGGACGTTGTACTGCCAGCCATAGCCGTGCGACAGCGCGTCGGCGTTCCAGAGTTTCGACGCCACGAAGCCTTTGCCGTGTTCCTCCTCGGCTTCGCGCAGCGGGGTGAGGTAGCGTTCCACCAGCCCCGTGTCGTCCAGTCCCAGCAGGGCGATTTCGTCCACCGAGGGTGCATAGGCTTCGGCGATGCCGCCCAGCTTCAGACGCTTGGCCTCGCTGGCTGCCACGTCGGCGGACGCATCGACGAACATCCGCTGGATGAGCCGTTCCGACGGCGAGAGCGAACGCCCCTTGATCGTGTTCTCGAAGACGATGTTGTAGAGATCGTTCATATACTCCTGCGGGGTGTAGGGGTTGTCCGAGATGTGCGACGAGAGCATGACGTTCTTATAATAGGTGAAGAACGCACGGCAGAAGTTGAAGCGCAGGATGGACGAGAGGTCCACGTGCAGCGGCAGTTTCTCGGTCAGCGCGGGTTGTTCGAGCCACGACGAGTCCTTCATCTGCGCGAGCACCCATTTCAGCGCGGCGCGCTGGCGCTCTTTCGGCACGGCGACGGCCTGGGGGCCTCCGGGGGTGTTGCTGTTCACCTGTTTGAGGTAGATGCCGCCCACGTTGAGCATCGCGGCATTGACGTAGCGGGCGAACTGTCCGGCGATCGCTTCGTAGAGCCGGATGCGCTTCGTCAGGTCGGGGTCCTCCTCGTCGGGAATCCACTCCTCCATGTGCGAGAGGATGTATTTCAGGTTGGCGATGCCGTAGTCGCCGGCCTTCATGGCGTCGTCGCCGAGATCCTCCTCCAGGGCGGTCGGGTCGTAGCGTGCGATGAGCTGCTGACGGCCGTAGCGGTAGATCGGATCGCCGACCTTTTCGTCGATCCATCCGCGGATGGTTTTCTCTTCGTCGAACATGTCTTTCTTGTCGGGCAGCGGCGTGTAGGCGTACTTGATGACGTATTCGTCGTAGGGGCCGAGGTCCGGCGGAGTCACCTTCACGCCCCGGTCGCCGGGCTGCGCCACGTAGTTGAAACGCGCGTAGTCCATGATCGAGGGCGTGGTGCCGTGCTTCTGCGTGAACGAGGCGCTGCGCAGCGAATCCACGGGGAATGCGCTCGAGGCCGCCATGTTGTGCATCAGGCCCAGCGTGTGTCCGATCTCATGGGCGAGGATGTATTCCAGCGTTTCCTGGAAAACGTCGTCGGGGAGCTCCTTGCCGCGCACGCGCTCGTCTACCTGCGAGGTCTGCACGAAGCGCCACGTGTTGGCCAGCCGCACCACGTCGTTGTACATCAGCACCGAGGCATTGATGATCTCGCCCGAGCGCGGATCGACCCACGAGGGTCCCATGGCGTTGGCCACGGCTGCCGGGACATAGCGGATGCAGGAGTATTTCAGGTTGTCGGGGTCGAATTCGGGATCGTCTTTCGGGAAGTCCTCGATGTGCATGACGTTCTTGAATCCGATCTTCTCGAACGCCTTGTTCCAGCGCAGGACGCCGCGGCGGATCGGGTCGCGCCACAGCGCGGGGAATGCGTCGTCGAGGTAGAAGACGATGGGTTTGACCGGTTCCACGAGTTCGCCGCGTTTCCATGCCTCCACGTCCTTGGGCTGGAGGTCCCAGCGGTTGATGACCGAGAAGTCCTCGATGGTCTCTTTCTTGCCGTCGATGCGCGACAGGCCGGTCAGGAAGATGCCGATCCGGTCATCGGCCAGACGCGGCCGCATCGCCTCCTCGGGCAGCAGCAGGATCGTGCGCGTCACCTTCATGGTCATCGGCTCGTCCTTCTTGAGCGATACCAGACCCAGCAGGCTGGCCGATACCGAGTAGGAGAGGTACGATTTGATCGTGACGTTGTCCTCGAACGCCTTGATCTGGTCGATGGCCGAGCCTTCGCTCTTGAACTTTCCGGTGATGCTGATCAGGCCGTTGTTGCTGTTGCTCATGGGAGCCAGCTGGGCGTTGTCCCCGGCGAAGAACTTGGTCATATCGACGACCAGCGCCGAACTGTCGCGGTTGTAGCAGACGAAACTGAACGACGTGATGATGGCGGGCAGCGAACTGCGGCTGATGGCCTTGGCCATGTGGGGGTCGTTCTTGTCGTAGAGCGGGGGCACGGGGGCTTCGGAGAGGTAGAGCGTGGTGTCGATCCGCGTGAACTTGACGTGGATGGGGTCCTTCGGTTTGTAGCCGATGGTTCCCAGATTGGTGTCGCTGGCTTCGGAGATGGTCGAAGCGATGAGCATCTCGCGGCCGATCGTTTCGAGGGGAACTTCGGCGTAGAGTTTGCCTTTGAGCTTGTGCAGTGTCAGAAAGGGTCCCTTGGCCGTTACGCACGACTTGTCGTTGACAAACATCTTGGTGTATTTGTCGGTTTTCGGTTTGGCGACCTCCTCTGTCTTCGTCTTTTTCTTTTTGGATTTTGATTTGGAGGCCGCCGCTCCTGACGCAGGGAGCGCGAGCAGTCCTGCCGTGAGCAGCAGGATACAGAATTTGGAAAGTGAACGCATATAAATAAATTTGGGCATTTATTGGTTTTCTATAAGCAAATCGTGTCTTTGTGTTTCGATTTATCGGGAAAAAGTCGTTTCGCGTTGCAATTCGTTTACGGCGATCAGAGGGCTGACGGACAAATATATTGAAAACGATTCGATTTTGCAATACGCGAACGGACCGAAACGATTATTTTACGGACGGACGGTGCGATGAAACGGATGTCGGGACAGAGGTTTGCTCCGGCTTGATCCGCCGCAACGGAATCCATCGGCGTCAGAACGGTTGTGGCCGTATTTTTGCACCGGCCGGATGCCGCTTTTGCGGTCGGCAAGGCGGTTGCAGGAAAAGTGACTATCTTTGCCGACGGAACAAACGAATCGAGTCGAAATAATTTATGGGCCGGAAAACCGTATCTGATCTGTTAACGGGTCTCGCAGTCGTCTTTACTGCGTTGTTGCTGGTCGCAGCCGTTCTGAGCTGGCGCGCGTCGTTCGTCTCGCCCGAAGCCGGGAATTTCTGGGCTTCGATCGGGTTGCTGATGCCCGTCATCCTGCTGCTGAACCTCGCGGCGCTCGTCTGGTGGCTGTTGCTCCGCCGGTGGGGCGTGGCGCTGATGCCCGTCGCGGCGCTGGCGCTCAACCTGGGCTACGTGTCGGCCATGATCCAGCTGCCCGATTTCGACGACGAAGGGCCCCATGACATCCGCGTGGCGACGCTCAATGCCTACGGGTTCCGCCGTCTCGGGCCCACCTCCGTCACCGCCCGCGCCATCGCGTCGATGATGAACCGCGAGCATATCGACGTGGCGTGCTTTCAGGAGTTCATCGACGACCGGGCCTTTCCGCCCGACAGCATCGCCCGGCTTTTCGCTCCGCAGATGCCCTATTTCGTTTACCGGGCCGGTCAGGCCGTTCTGAGCCGTTTCCCGATCGTGGACCATCGCTACGTCCGCTTTCCCGACTCGGGCAACGACTATTTGCAGGCCGACGTGAAGGTCGGCGACGACACGGTGCGCATCTTTTCGGTGCACTTGCAGACATCGGGCATTTCGGGCCTCCGGCAGCGTTTCCGCAAGGATCACGGCCGCGACGTTCCGGTCGAGCGCGTGATCGGCGAATTGGAGCGCAACAGCCGTATCCGGGCGCAGCAGGTCCGCGAGATCCGTGCGGTGATCGACTCCACGCACTACCCGGTCATCGTGGCCGGGGATTTCAACGACACCCCTTCGTCCTATACCTACCGCCGGCTGAAGGGCGACATGACCGACGGATTCCGGGCTGTCGGCAACGGATTCGGCGGCACGTTCCGTTATCTGGGCGGCGTGCTGCGGATCGACTATATCTTCTATGACGACCGGTTTGCGGGCGTGGGTTACTACATGCCGCAGGACGATGTGAGCGACCACAAGGCCGTCGTCGCCGAACTGCGGTTCCGGCGGATATGACGATTCCGTTCAGTGAGCCATGCAAAAACGGTCTGTTTCGGCATGCTTCTGTCGCCGGGCTGATTATTTTCGATTTTTTTTGGTATTTTTGTACGGATCTTCCCGTTTCATGCGCTTGTTTCCGAGTGCTTTCTTCGGGCGGAAGGCTCCGGATACGGAGCGCGTCTCCGCCTGCGGGGTAAAATTGAATTTATGAACCGAAACAACGTGATCAAGCCGGGCTGGGGGCTGTTGTGCCTCTGCATGCTGTTGGCGCCCCTGTTCGTACGTTCGCAGGAGACGCCGGAACGCGAATGTATACTGATCGTCTCGTCGTATAATCCCGATACGCGCCGCATGGCGAGGTTCATCACCGAATTCGAGCAGCAGATACTGGCTTTGGGCATCCCGTGCGACATCTGTATCGAGACGCTCGAATGCAAGGGAATTGCCGATGCCGCACTGTGGATGTCGCTGATCGACAACATGATCACCCGCTACGAGAGCCGTTCGCTGCGGGCCGTCGTGCTGTTGGGGCAGGAGGCGTGGGCCTCGTTCGTGTCGCTGGGCCGCATTCCCGAAGGGGTCATGTGCTTCTGCGGGTTCGTCAGTTCGAACGGCGTGATGCTTCCGCCGCCGCCCGATTCGTTGCAGACGTGGAAGCCCCGTTCGGTCGAGTATCAGGGCATGACCGACAGTCTGAAAACGGTGGGCGGCATGCTCAACCGATACAATATCCGCCGAAATGTTGAACTGATCCGCTCGCTGTATCCCCAGGTGGAGAACATCGCTCTCGTCACGGACAACACCTACGGCGGCATCTCGTTGCAGGCTCTCGTGCGCGAGGAGTGGAAGCACTATCCCGACCTCAATCTGATCCTCGTGGACAGCCGCCAGGGCGAGGAGGCGGTGCACGAGGCTTATGCGTCGCTGCCGCCCCGTTCGGCCGTGATGCTCGGCACGTGGCGCGTGGGTTGCGACGGGGAGTATCTCATGCAGCGTTCGCTGATCGAGCTGGTCCAGAGCAATCCCCGCATCCCGGTCTTCTCGATCACCCGTACGTGCATCGGCGACGTGGCCATCGGCGGTTACGTTCCCGAGTATGAGAGCGGCGCTCCGCTGATCGCCACCCAGATCAAGAAGTACTACGATACGGGCAGGATCGACGACGTGCATTTCCATACCAGCAAGAATGTCTACCTCTTCGATTCGCGCAAGCTCAAAGAGTGGAAGATCGCCGAATACGCCCTTCCGAAGGGCAGCGTCGTGGAGGATACGATAGCCGCCAAGCTCTCGAAATACTCCCATTACATCGAACTGCTCATGCTGGGCATCCTGTTGCTGGTCCTGCTGCTGCTGTTCGTGACGTGGCTGCTGCTGCGTGTGCAGCGGCTCAAACGGACGCTCGAAGAGCGCGAAGGGCAGCTGGTCGTCGCCCGGGAGAGGGCCGAGGAGTCGGACATGCTCAAATCGGCGTTCCTGGCCAACATGAGCCACGAGATCCGCACGCCGCTCAACGCCATCGTGGGCTTCTCGTCGCTCATGCAGAGCGAGGAGTTGTCGCAGGAGGAGCGCGCCGAATACTGCGACATCGTGGTGAACAACTCCGAGATGTTGCTCACGCTGTTGAACGACATTCTCGACATTTCGTCGCTCGAATGCGGCAAGATACGGTTCAACTACGCCTCGGAGGAGATCGTGCAGATCTGCCAGCACGCGCTGATGACCACGGCCCATACACGTCAGGAGGGGGTCGAGGGGCGTTTCGAATGCGCCGTCGATTCGTTCATGCTGACCACCGACGCCCATCGTCTGTCTCAGATTCTGATCAACCTGCTGACCAACGCCGGAAAATTCACCTCCGAAGGCAGCATCACGCTGGGCGTCGAGATCGACAAGGAGCACGGCGAGGTGCTTTTCTCGGTGACCGATACCGGTCCGGGCATCCCGCCCGACAAGCAGGAGATGGTCTTCAACCGTTTCGAGAAGCTCGAGGGCAACAAGAAGAAGGGTACGGGTCTGGGTTTGGCCATCTGCCGTCAGATCGCCGTGATCATCGGGGGCCGCATCTGGGTAGACCCGACCTATACGGGCGGTGCGCGTTTCATCTTCGCTCATCCCCTCGACATCGGCACCGGTCGGAAGGGCCGGAAGGGCAAATAGTTTCGGCGGATTGCCCCGCGCGTTTGGCTGCGATTTCTCTTTCGGCTCTCCGAGCGTAAAAAAGGACAGGCTTGGACCAAAGGGCTGATTGACCCTTTGCACAAGCCTGTCCCTTAGCAATCAATAGATGTCGATGTCGTAGTTATCCGTTACGGTCACCCCGAATATTGTCGTACCGGCAGGAATATCTACTTTTTCACCTTTCAGACACAAAAAGAAAAATCCTCCGAATGGTAAAAATGTAAGACCTAAACCGACGCCTAACCCAATGGCGGCTCCTTGTCGATTCTCTCCGTCTTGCTCAATACCGCCGGACAATGAAATGATTTGACCGTCAACGGCAGTAGTCGATATACACCCGATTTGTAAATAGCCAGGTTTACCGAGCCCTTTTGCCTTTCTTTTATTTACCGACAGAATGACAGGAGTTCCGCGAGTAATAACGGGCTCTCCCGCAATGGTTAAATCGCTTACCACTTCTGCCCTGATGGGAGTATTCCGATTGCTGTTTGCCGAGGTGCTCAAACGTACAATGACAGAGGTGCCCCGTCTTAAAGGTACGGCGAAAGATAGACCGGTAAACAAACATCCAATAAGAAATAAAACAATTATTTTCTTCATAATAGAAAGCCATAACCTGATTATCAGGTTATGGCTTGAGAAAATGATTATTCGGTAAACTCGACAACTTGGCCATAAGTTGTAACAACGGTTTTCCAGTAGAACGGAGCTACACCACGTTGTTTTACCTCGGTAGTAGTATTGATGATGGCTTGCGAGCCGCTCAGTTTGGCATTCTTCACCATATCGGCATAAGCATTTGCACGAATGGCTTTCCCGGAAATACCGCCAATACCGAATACGCGTCCGATCTTTGCAGAGCCTTCCACTGTACCGATTACTCGATAATTCTTCTGTGCCAGCTCGACGTTGGTTTGCGTTACGTTTCGATTAGACATCAGGTGTGCAGAGGTTGCACAACTCGTCATTAGACCCATGGCTGCAATAGCAGCTACAAATGAGAGTTTTTTCATAAAATGAAAATTTTAGGTTGTCGCTCCAGCACCACCGCGACGGTTAATTTTTTGATTTGGATAAACAGAAAGCGTGGTGCCGAAAACTTATTTAGTTGATGAGGTCGTAGGAAACCTTGTAGATAAATAAGCAACAGCCCCACGCCTATATCCACAGTCGGATATGACGCGGCAAGATGTTCGCTTATTCTCTCTACTCGATTAGAATTTCCTACGTTCCATCAACGAGAACAAGCTACACTTTCCGTGTATTCAATATGTTACCGCAAAAGTAACGATATTCATGGAAAATGCAAAACATCTTTCCGATTTCTCGGTGCTGTTGCCATTATTATGCCACAAAGTTCTCAAAAACAAAGTTTTCATGCAATAGGCGAACCTATGGAATCACAACTTTGTTTTTTATAGATTGAGGAAAAATATGAGACCGGGGTTGATTTCACTTGCATGCTGTGCAAGCAGTCGGAAGTAGCGATCCGGAGACAACAAAGAGTACAATAAAGCCTCGTAAATCACCGTTTCAGCCTTGTCTTTCCTCGCCGAACGGCATAAAAAAAGAGATTACAAAAACTGTAATCTCTTGATTGTTAGAGCCGAAACCGAGATTTGAACTCGGGACCCCTTCATTACGAGTGAAGTGCTCTACCGCTGAGCTATTTCGGCCTTCCGGGAACCCGAAGGTTCTCTTTGGGACTGCAAATATCTGAAAAAAATATTTTTCTCGCAACAATTTTACGAAAATTCTCTCTTTTCTTGCTATATTCGCGTCAAAACTGCCCCGAAACTGCATTATGACTACTTTTTTGGTGTGCCTTGCACTGCTGGTTGCCGCCTATTTTACCTACGGACGCTATCTGGAACGGCTCGTCGATATTGATCCGGCGGCCGAAACTCCCTGTAAACGACTTTATGACGGTGTGGATTACGTGCCCCTGCCGCGTTGGCGCATATTCCTGATCCAGCTGTTGAATATCGCGGGCCTCGGCCCGATCTTCGGTGCGGTGCTCGGTGCCGCCTATGGCCCCGTGGCGTTTCTGTGGATCACCTTCGGAGGCATTTTCATGGGCGCGGCGCACGATTTCATCGCTGGGGTCATCTCGCTCCGCCACGACGGCGCGAGCCTGCCCGAAACCGCAGGCCACTATCTCGGCAGCGGGATGAAGGTCGTCATGCGCCTCTTTTCCGCGGGGCTGATGATCCTCGTGGGGGCCGTGTTCCTCTCGCAGCCCGCGTCGCTCATCGCCAACCGGCTCGACGTTCCGGCGCTCGAAGGCATTGCGTTCGGGAATTTCTCGTGGCTGTTGCTCATCATCCTGGGCGTCATCCTCGTCTATTACATCGCTGCTACGCTGCTGCCCGTGGACAAGATCATCGGCCGCATCTACCCCGTTTTCGGTTTCGCGCTGCTGTTCATGGCCCTCGGTATCCTCGTGGTGTTGCTTTTCGGCGGTGAATACACCATTCCGGAGTTCACCTCTTTCGAAAACTGCATAGCCGATGCGAAGAACTTCCCGATCGTACCGATGCTCTTCACGACCATCGCCTGCGGGGCCATCTCGGGATTCCATGCCACGCAGTCGCCGCTGATGGCCCGCTGCATGCGCAGCGAAAGCGAGAGCCGTTCGGTCTTCTACGGCGCCATGATCTCCGAGTCGATCATCGCCCTTATCTGGGCCGCCATCGCTATGGCTTTCTGGGGTAATGTCGAGGGGTTGAATAACGCCATCGCCGAATACGGCGGGCAGGCCGCCGTGCTGGTCGATGTGATCGCCAACAAGACGCTGGGTCCGGTGCTCGCGGCGTTCGTCATCCTCGGCGTCGTGGCCTGCGCCATCACTTCGGGCGATACGGCTTTCCGTTCGGCGCGGCTGATCGTCGCCGATTTCATGGGGGTAGAACAGCGTTCGCTGCGCAAGCGTATCTACATCTGCATCCCGCTGTTCGCGCTGGGGCTGCTCATCATCTTCGGCCTGCCGTTCCAGACCATGTGGAGCTATTTCGCGTGGATGAACCAGACCCTCGCGGCCGTGACGCTCTGGATGATCGTCGCCTACCTGCGCCGTCGCGGGCGCACCGTTTGGCCGGGGTTGATTCCGGCGCTCCTTATGACTTATGTCTGCGCCAGCTATATCTTCGTTTCGCCGCTGATGTTCGGCATGCAGAACCGCACGGCGGCCTATCTGCTGGGCGGTGCGGTGACGCTGGCGGTCCTTGTCGCAATGATCTTCAAACTCCGGAACAACGATGCAGAAAGCCTCTCTTAACCCTACGCCCGACCAGACCTTCGAGGTGGTCGGCGAGGGACCCTATAATTTTGTCAAGATCCTCGCTCGGAGCCGCGAAATGCAAGCCGCCGGCGATGTTCAGGAAGCCTGCAACGAGCGTTTCCAGGCATTCCAGCGCCTTGCGGAGCTGATTCCCGAGGACGAGGAGGTCAACCTCGAGTGGAACCACCGCAATTCGCGTGCGGCGCTGGAGTTGATCCACGCCTCGGCCATCGACCACTTTCTGATCAACGATTTCGAACTCTCGGCGGCATTGTTGGAGATGTTGTTGGAGCTCGACCCTGAGGACCATCTGGAGGGTAGCGAACTGCTGGCTTTCGATTACCTGGCTATGGACGAACAGGAGCTTTTCGACGAGGTCGTCAACGACATTTCGGACAAGTATCCGGGACGCGGCATCCTGTTGCTGTGGTCGGCTTACCGCCGCGACGGCCGGTTGCCCGAGGGGGAGTTGCAGCACTTCCGCACGCGCTTCGCTCCGTGGTTCGCCGAGTTCACGGCCGACGAGCACCCGGCCGACGACACTTACCTGCGCGACATCGAGGGCGAGCACCCTTCGTCTGCGGCGCAGGCCCGCGAATTGTGGCTTCGGACCGAGAATCTCTGGGTCCTCTGGCCGGGATTCATCGACGCCCTGCGGGCCGCAAAATGACAAAGGCTGCCCGGCTAAGAGCCGGGTTTTCAGAGCGACGGAAGATTCGAGGCGTTTACGACCCGGTTTTGCGCTACCTCACTTTTAAGAGCAGTTTTTTGTTCATACAGCGGGACTGGGACCTATGCTTTCCCGTTATTCGTCAGTTTGTTGAAGCAGTGGCGACAGATCGCTTCGTAGGAGTCCTGCGCGCCCAGCATCACCTGCTTCTCGTCGCTGGTGAGACGGTGCGAATGGTGGGCGAGGTTGCCGCAGCGCACGCAGATGGCGTGCACCTTGGTGACGTACTCCGCCGTGGCCATCAGCGCCGGCATCGGGCCGAAGGGTTTTCCTGTGTAGTCCATGTCGAGTCCCGCGACGATCACCCGCACGCCGTTATTGGCCAGCTGGCGGCATACGTCTACGATGCTGTCGTCGAAGAACTGCGCTTCGTCGATCCCCACCACATCGACGTCGGAGGTCATCAGCAGGATGTTCTGCGGCGATTCGACCGGCGTGGAGCGGATGGCGTTCGCATCGTGCGACACGACCTCCTCCTCGGAGTAGCGCACGTCGATGCGGGGTTTGAAGATCTCGACCCGCTGGTGGGCGAGTTTGGCCCGTTTGAGGCGGCGGATCAGCTCTTCGGTCTTTCCCGAGAACATCGAGCCGCAGATAACTTCGATCCAGCCTTTGCGGCTGGCGTTTTCCAAAAACATAAGCTGTAAGAATCCTTTATTTATAATCCTCCCGTTTTAAGGGAGTCGCATTCGTCCACGCGGGTGATCCGGGCTCCGAGGGCGTTCAGGCGTGCGTCGATGTCCTTGTATCCGCGGTCGATCTGGTCGATGTTCTGGATCGTCGAGACTCCTTCGGCCGACATGGCTGCGATCAGCAGCGCCACGCCCGCACGGATGTCGGGCGAGGTCATGCGCGTGGCCCGGAGGCGCATCTGATGGTCGTGGCCGATGACCGTGGCGCGGTGGGGGTCGCACAGGATGATCTGCGCCCCCATGTCGATCAGCTTATCGACGAAGAACAGGCGGCTTTCGAACATCTTCTGGTGGATCAGCACGGCGCCCTTGGCCTGCGTGGCCACCACCAGGAAGATCGACAGCAGGTCGGGCGTCAGTCCCGGCCACGGGGCGTCGGCGATGTTCATGATCGACCCGTCGAGGAACGTCTCGATGCTGTAATGGTCCTGCTGGGGGATGTAGATGTCGTCGCCCCGCTGTTCGAACCGGATGCCCATGCGGGCGAACTGCGCGGGGATGATGCCGAGATTCTCGAACGACACGTTGCGGATCGTCAGTTCCGAGCGGTTCATCGCGGCCATGCCGATGAAACTGCCCACCTCGATCATGTCGGGCAGCAGCGTATGTTCCGTGCCGCCCAGTTCGCCGACGCCCTCGATCGTGAGCAGGTTCGAGGCGATGCCCGAGATGCGGGCGCCCATGCGGTTGAGCATCTTGCACAGCTGCTGGATGTAGGGTTCGCACGCGGCGTTGTAGATCGTCGTGAATCCCCGGGCCATCACGGCGGCCATGATGATGTTGGCCGTACCCGTCACCGAGGCTTCGTCCAGCAGCATGTAGGTTCCCCGCAACTCCCGGCCCTCGACCATGAAGAACTCGTCGGCAACGTCGAAGTTGAATTTCGCGCCGAGTTTCTGGAATCCGATGAAATGGGTGTCGAGCCTGCGGCGGCCGATCTTGTCGCCGCCCGGCTTGGGGATGTATCCCACGCCGAAGCGCGCCAGCATCGGGCCGATCAGCATGACCGAACCCCGCAGGCGGGTGCAGCGCTGGCGGTAGTCGTCCGACTGGAGGTATTCGAAGTCGATGTCTCGGGCGCAGAAGGCATAGGCATCCTCCGCGAGTTGTTCGACGACGACGCCCATGCGCCGCAGCAGTTCGATGAGCTGCATGACATCGAGAATCCGGGGAATGTTCCGCACGACGACCCGCTGGGGGGTCAGCAGCGTGGCGCAGAGTATTTGCAGGGCTTCGTTCTTGGCGCCCTGGGGCGTGATCGCTCCGTGGAGACGGTGTCCGCCTTCGACTTTGAATATGGCCATAAGTTAGAGTATCGTTACGAGTCCAAAGGTAGTAAAAAGCCGGGAGGATGCAAAACAAAATTGCGGGCGGTCCGGCAAAACGTTCCGACTTCCTGAAAGTGCCGTTACGGCACCGAAGTTCGTGAGATTTCGGGCTTTTTGTCCGGCTTTTCGAAATATTTTCGTGAAAAACTTTTGCGGATAACTTTTTTGTTGTACTTTTGCAATCCGTAAAAATGTCTGAAACAATAAAAACTATATAGCTATGGCAATGAAGAGAACATACCAGCCTTCGCGTCGCAAGCGTATCAACAAGCACGGTTTCCGCGCTCGTATGGCTACGGCCAATGGTCGCAAGGTGCTGGCTGCGCGCCGCGCAAAGGGTCGCAAGAAGCTGACCGTATCGGACGAATCGACGTTCAAGTACGCTTAGTTTCTCTGCGGAGAAGAATTGAGGCCGGCTCTATTAAGGGCCGGCCTTCTTTCATTTCCGGTTTTACAGGGCACCTTTCGTACTTCGTTCGCGGGACGAAACAGTCACAATACTTCTGTATGCTCCTGTTTCGTCCCGCTTCCCGAAGCACAAAATTTGTCCCTCTGAAATCAAAAATTGGATTTTGTTCATGCTTACCATCCGACAAGCTTCCGAAACCGATTGCCCGCTGATCCGCCGCATGGCGGAAGAGGCATTTCCGGCCACCTACCGCGAGATTCTGACCCCCGCGCAGCTGGACTATATGATGGAGTGGATGTACTCCGACGCGAGCCTGCGGGAGCAGTTCCGTGCGGGCCACGTCTGGTTCATCGCCTCGTCCGACGGCGAGCCGTGCGGCTATCTTTCGGTCGAACGGCAGGGCGAGACGCTTTTCCATTTGCAGAAAATCTACGTCCTGCCCCGTTTTCAGGGCATCGGCGCCGGGGCGTTCCTCTTCCGGCACGCCGTGGAGTATATCCGGAGCGTGCAACCCGCGCCTTGTCTGATGGAACTCAACGTCAACCGCCGCAACCCCGCCCTGCATTTTTACGAACGCATGGGCATGCGCCGGCTGCGCGAAGGGGACTTCCCCATCGGCGGCGGTTACTACATGAACGATTATATCATGGGGTTGGAGATACGATGAAGGGTTGGCCGCGGCCGACCCTCTCTATTTCCCGTCCGTCTTGAACAGGTCCACTTCGCCCCGTTCGACCTTGCCGTACATGTCGGCCAGCTCGGCGATCACCGGGGAGATGTATTCGAGCGTGTCCGTGACGGCCTGTTTGCCGCCCTCGCCCTTAATGCGGTAGAGCATGGCGGCGTAGAGGGCCCGGAAGCAGAGTTCCGTGTCGCTCATCCCCGGATTCCCCAGTACGGCGCGCAGGCGCGGCAGCTCGGGTTCGAGATGCGCATAGGTGGCGCGGTAGTGCTCGCCCACGGGGAGTTTCATCAGCTGGAGGTGCAGATCGTGCATGTCCTGAATCAGGTGCAGCGTGTGTTCCAGATGACCTTTCTCCTCCTTGCCCTCCTGCCGGAGCAGGTTCGCAAGGTCCATGTACCAGAGCAGGAATACGTGCTTCTGCTCCTCGCCGATGTCCTTGCGGGGGGCGATGAGCGTCGAAAAGATCGCTTCGGGACTGAATTGCAGCGCCCGGAGCAGGTCTTCCAGCTGCCACAGATAGAGAATGTATTCGGCGATGTTCTCCCGCCGTTTCGATTTGGCGATGTCCATTACTTGATCCAGGTTTTGGGCCCCGTGAGGTGTTTGAGGAAATATTGCTGCGATTTCAAAAGGTTGCGCGATTGCAGCACCATGTTCTTTGTCTCGGTCAGGATCGTCAGGTAGAGCATCGAGGCTTTGGTGTTCGAACGGGCCTCGTTGATGCGCGTGAGTTCGGATTTGATCGCGTCGGCGATCGACTCGAACAGCTGGTCGCGCATCGTCAGCACCGTTTCGATCTCCGAGAAATCGCCGTCGCGCAGCATCAGGTTGATGTGGCGGTAGATCGACTCCACGTCGTCGTTGATCGCCATCAGGTCCTTGGCCTGCTCTTTCGACAGCCCTTCGTGGTTGTTGTCGATGTGTTCGAACGCCGGGCGGGTGATGTGCATCAGCGCCTTGGTCATTTCGTTGAGGTAATCCACCACCTGCACGTAGTAGTGGGCCGTGTTAACATCGCCGCCCTGGAGCTTCTTGAGCGTCGGGAGCAGCGAATATTTGCGTTCGCGCGACTGGTAGAAGAGGTCGTTCGACTCCTTGACCATGTCGCGCAGGACCTTGCGGTTTTCCTTGAAGACGGCGATCAGCGTGCGGTCGTAGATCTTCGTGGCGCACTCCATCGTGCGGCATACCTCGTCGCGCAGGTTGGCGATGATGTCCTCTTTGGTCTCGGCCTGCTCCTTGACGATGTTGCTCTCCTTGTTCTTTTTGAGGAAGTTGCTGTGGACGAGCATCCAGCCGCAGAGCAGCGTGATGACGATGAAGACCGGCGTTCCGCCGTAGATCAGCGCCAGCCCCACGACGAAGGCGATGAGGAATCCGCCCAGCGCCGTGACGAACCATCCGGCCACGACGGTCATGACGCCCGAAATGCGGTACACGGCGCTTTCGCGGCCCCAGGCACGGTCGGCGAGCGACGAACCCATCGCCACCATGAAGCAGACGTAGGTGGTCGAAAGCGGGAGTTTGAGCGACGTGGCCATGGCGATCAGCAGGGCCGAGGTCGTGAGGTTGACCGTGGCGCGGATCATGTCGTAGGGTGCGCCGCTGTGTTCGACATCCTCGTATTCGAAACGGCGCGAAATCGCCTCCCGGAGGTGCTTGGGGACCATGCGCTCGACGCCGGCGCTGACGTTGAGAGCCGCGCGGACGATCGTCCGCGAGAAGACCGACGAGCCGTATTGCTGCTGGCCTCCATCGTCCTGCGCCGAGAGTGAAAGTTCGGTTTCGGAGACGTGCATGGCCTTTTTCGAGGTCCACAGCGTGAGGATCATCAGGACGCCTGCGGCCAGCAGGATCAGGAAGTTGGCCGGAACGTTCTCGTTCAGGGCTCCCATGAGCATCTGCGTGTCTCCCGTCTCTCGGGCGATGGAGTAGGCGTCGAATCCGGCGACGGGCACGCCGATGAAGTTCACCAGGTCGTTGCCCGCGAAGGCCAGCGCCAGGGCGAACGTTCCCGACAGGATCGTGATGCGCAGGATGTTGATCTTGAACCGCTGGATGAAGAACAGCAGCAGGGAGCAGACGACCCAGCAGATGAACAGGGCCGTCGGCAGGTGGCTGTCGATCAGTTGGACGAAGGTGTTGTGGGCGAGAATGGATTTCAGCCCCTTGAAGACGGCGAAATAGACGATCGCCGTGAGCGAGGCGCCGCACCAGAGCGAGCCGTAGCGGCGGAACACCGCCGTGTAGCGGAACGAAAAGATCATGCGCGAGATGTACATGACCAGCGTACCGCAGGTGAAGGCGATGACGACCGACAGCAGGATGGCCGAAACGATACCCATGGCGCGCGAGGTGTTGATGTATTGTCCGAGCGAGGAGACGCCCTGCGCGGGGTCGTTGGAGATTTTGTAGATCGACACGGCGATTGCGGCTCCCAGCAGGCAGAAGATCAGCGACACGGTGGTCGAGGTCGGGAGTCCCCACGAGTTGTAGAGGTCGAGCAGGATGACGTTTGCGAACATGACGCCCAGATAGAGCATCATCACTTCGTGGAAGGTGAACAGTCCGGGGTTGAACATGCCGCTGCGGGCGACCTCCATCATGCCGCTCGACGTGACGACGCCGATGATGATGCCGACCGAAGCCACGGTGAGAATGACCTTCATCGAGGCGGCTTTGGAGCCGATGGCGGAGTTGAGGAAATTGACTGCGTCGTTCGTGACGCCGACGAAAAGACCGGAAATAGCCAGAATGCCCAGAATGCCGACAATGACGGTGTAAATTTCGCTCATGTTGGGGTTTTAGTGCAAATTGTGAACAAATTTACGCCATTTTTTCCGATGAAACGGATTCGTAACTCATTGTTAACATTAACTTAATATACCCCGGGCAATAAGCCGGCCGCACCTCGTAATTCGAAATGCAGCGAACCCTTGCGGGCCCGCTGCATGGGAGATTGCGCCGAACCGGCTGAAAAGCGGAATGACCTGTCGCCACCGCCTGAACCCTGCCTTTTACGGCAGTCGAAGCGGAGAGGGGGCTCCGATCTGCAACATGTTCCGGTCGCCCCTAAAACCGGCGTCTTACGCCGGATCTTCGTCGGTGTCGGTGTAGGCTTTGAGCAGCTTCTCCTGCACGTCGGCCGGAACCTGCTCGTAGCTGGCGAACTTCATCGTGTAGGTCGCCGATCCCGATGTCAGCGACGACAGCGTCGTCGAGTAGCGGTAGAGTTCGGCCAGCGGAACCAGCGCGTTCAGACGGTCGAAGCCCTTGTCGGACTCCATGCCGGCGATCATCGCGCGGCGGTTCTGCAAATCCGACATCACGGCGCCCATGTACTCGCTCGGCACCAGCACCTCGACGTTGTAGATCGGCTCCATGATCTTGGGTCCCGCATTGCGGAACGCCTCCTTGAAGGCGTTGCGGGCCGCCAGCTTGAACGATATTTCGTTCGAATCCACCGGGTGCATCTTGCCGTCGTAGATCACCACGCGGATGTCGCGGGCGTACGATCCCGTCAGCGGGCCTTCGTCCATCTTCTCCATGATGCCCTTCAGGATGGCGGGCATGAAGCGCGCGTCGATGGCGCCGCCCACGATCGCCGAGTAGAATTGCAGCTTGCCGCCCCATTGCAGATCGTATTCCTCTTTGGTCTTGGTGTTGACGACCATTTCGCCCTTGCCGGGAATCTTGTAGTTCTTCGGTTCGCCGATCCCTTCGTAGTAGGGTTCGATGATCATGTGCACCTCGCCGAACTGGCCTGCGCCGCCCGACTGCTTCTTGTGGCGGTAGTCTGCCTGGGCCACCTTGGTGATGGTCTCGCGGTAGGGAATCTTCGGCGCGATGTATTCGTAGGAGAGTTTGTTCTCCTTCTCGATGCGCGAACGGAGGATGTTCAGATGGTGTTCGCCCTGTCCTTGGATGATGGTCTGTTTCAGCTCCTTGGAGTATTCCACCAGAATCGTCGGGTCTTCGAACCGGGCGTCGTTCAGCAGCTTGCCCAGCTTCTCCTCGTCGGCTTGGTCCTTGCACTTGATGGCGGCGCGGTAGCGCGGTTCGGGGAAGACGATCGGTTCGATCGTCACCGGAGCCGCCGGAGCCGACAGCGTGTCGTTCGTGCGCGTGCCTTTCAGCTTCACCGTGCAGCCGATGTCGCCGGCCGAGAGTTCCGTGACCTTCACGCGGTTTTTGCCCGCCACGGCGAACAGCTGCGAGAGTTTCTCCTTGTTGCCCGTGCGGGTGTTCATCAGCTCGGTGCCCTCGGTGATCTTGCCGCGGATCACGCGGAAATAGGAGATTTCGCCGATATGCTGTTCGACCTGACTCTTGAAGACGAACGCCACGGCGGGAGCCGCCTCGTCGGCCGCGATCTCCGCGCCGTCGGTCGCCAGGAACGCCGGGGCCTTCAGCGGGCCGGGGGCTACGTTGATGATGAACTCCATCAGACGTTTCGTGCCGATGTCGCGCTTGCCGCTGGTGCAGAAGATGGGCATGACTTCGCGGTTGGCGAGGCCGATTTTCAGACCCGAGCGGATGTCGTCCTGCGTGAGCGTGCCCTTGTCGAAGTAGAGTTCCATCAGCGCTTCGTCGTGTTCGGCGGCCATTTCCACCAGCTCCTTGTTCAGCTCCTGAGCCTTTTCCAGCTCCTCGGCGGGGATTTCCAGCTCTTCGCGGTGGCCGTCGTTGTCCTTGAAGCGGAACATCTTCATCAGCAGCACGTCGATGAAGGCGTTGAATCCGGGGCCCTGGTTGACGGGATACTGCACGATGACGGGTTTCACGCGCGATGCGGCCCGGATAGACTCCACGGCGGCTTCGAAATTGGCCTTGTCGGCATCGAGCTGGTTGATTACGCCGATGACGGGTTTTTTCAGCAGACGCGCATAGCGGGCCTGTATTTCGCTGCCGACCTCCCAGCCGTTCTGGGCGTTGAACAGAAAGACGCCCACGTCGCCGACCTTGAACGCCGAGAAGAGGCTTCCGCAGAAGTCGTCCGACCCCGGGCAGTCGATGATGTTCAGCTTGCGGTCCATGAATTCGGTGAAGAGGATCGTCGAATAGATCGAGCGTTTGTATTCGTGCTCGATGTCCGTGTTGTCCGAGAGCGTGTTGTTCGTCTCGATGCTGCCTCTGCGGTCGATGACCTTGCCCTCGAAGGCCATCGCTTCGGCAAGGGTGGTTTTTCCCGTGCCGGGCGCGCCGATGAGTACGATGTTTTTGATCTCTTTGGCTGAATAGTTTTTCATATTCCCGTATGGTTTTAAGGTATGCGTAATAAGGTTCTCGTTTCCCGTGCCGTTCGCGCTCCCGTGGCGGCGACTATAAATATACGAAATATTCGGGAAAAACAACCCCCGAAATGAAAAAATCGCCCCCGGGAGGCGATTTTTCGGTCTGTCGGGAATATGTCCGCCGTCAGGGCAGCCACTCCGCCAGCACGGGCCGTACGACACGCTCCATAACGTCGTATCCTTCGGGCGTGGGGTGCACGCCGTCCTTGGTGTATTCGCTGCGCATCGAGCCGTCGCCGGCGTCCATCGCGCTGTAATAGTCCACCCACGTCAATCCCCGCTCCGCGGCGTACTGTTGCAGCCGGGCGTTCAGGGCGGCGATCTTTTCGGGCACCGATTCGATCTCGGGGCGCCACGGATATTTCGCGGCCGGCAGCACCGAGCAGAGGATCGGGCGGATGCCCGCGGCGAGTGCCAGCTCGGCCATCGAGACGATGTTTTCGACAATGTGTCCGCATTCGATCGGGCCGTTGTTTCCGGCGATGTCGTTCGTTCCGGCGAGGATCACCACGGCTTTCGGACGGAGGTCGATCACGTCGGCGCGGAAGCGGCAGAGCATCTGGGACGTGACCTGGCCGCCGATTCCGCGGCAGGCGAAATTGTTGTCGGTGAAAAACTCCGGGTGGGCGTTGTCCCATCCGTCGGTGATCGAATTGCCCATGAACACCACGGCGGGGGCCGTCGTCAGGGCGGCGTTGGCCGCGGCGTAGCGGCCGTAATTGGCCCAGTCGCGCTGCTGGCCCGCGGCGAGCAGGGGCAGGGCGAGGGCCAGCAGGATCGCTGTCTTTCTCATCGGATTTTACTTTTGCGCTTGGGTGATGTTACGGGCGTTGCGTTCGTCGTCTTTCTTGCTGCGTTTTCCGCCGAAGCGGCCCAGGAGCCATCCGGCGCAGAAGACGATGAGGTAAATGGCGATCTTCACGAACAGGTTTTCGAGCCCGTTGACGATGTTTTTCGAGAAGATGGCGATCAGGAGCACGGCGATCAGCGCCAGCGCTCCGTAGATGATCCATTTTGCTTTGGTTGTCATGGCGGTTTTCTGTTTAGTCGGTCTGTTATCGTCCTACAATGCTTTCCACCTCTTCGGCCGTGACGGGTATCTTGCGGTCGCCGAGGATGCGGCTGCCGGTCTCCGTCACGAGAATGTCGTCCTCGATGCGGATGCCTCCGAAGTCGCGGTAGGCGTCGAGTGCGTCGTAATCGACGATGCCTTTGTACAGCCCTTCGGCGCGGCATTTGTCGATCAGCGCCGGGATGAAATAGAGTCCCGGTTCGTCGGTCATCACCGTTCCCGGCTCGATGCGCCACGCCGCGCGGTAGATGCACGTGCCCGACGCGGCGGCGCGTTCGGCGATCGACGCGAAGTCGAACGACCGTTCGCCCATCGCCTCGCAGTCGTGCACGTCCATGCCCAGTCCGTGCCCGAGTCCGTGGGGCATGAGCATCGTCATCGCCCCGGCGGCCACGGCATCGGCGGCCGAGCCCTTCAGCAGCCCCAGTCCCACGAGCCCTTCGGCCAGGGTCATGTAGGCGGCGTGGTGTATCTCGGTGTACATCATGTGGGGTTTGACGATGTTGGCCACGTGGTCGTGCGCCGCCAGCACGATGTCGTATATCTCGCGCTGCTGCTGCGTGAAGCGGCCGCTCACGGGATAGGTGCGGGTGTGGTCCGAGCAGTATCCCTCGACGCTCTCGCCTCCGGCGTCGCACAGCAGCAGACGGCCCTCCTCCAGCACGCCGTCGGCGTTGAGGTTGTGCAGCGTTTCGCCGTGCTGCGACACGATCGAGGGGAACGACACGCCCTGCCCCATCGACTTGGCGATGCCCTCGATGGCCCCCGCGATCTGGCGTTCGACGACTCCCGGACGGCACATCTTCATCGCCGTCGTGTGCATTTCATAGCCGATTTCGAAGGCGCGTTCCATCTCCTCGACCTCTTCGGCGCTCTTCTTTTCGCGCATCTCCGCCACGGCGAACATCAGATCCACCGACTTGTAGTCGTGCAGCAGCGCGGGCCGGATGCCCAGCAGCTCCGACAGCTGGAGTTTGGTCTCCCCGCGGTAGGGCGGGAGGTAGTGGACCCTGCGTCCCAGGGCGACGGCCTTGCGAAGGCGTTTTTCCAGCTCGGCCATCGGGAAGGTCGCCGTGATGCCGACCCCGGCGCCCATCTCGCGCAGCGTGGGCTGCGGACCGGTCCAGATGATGTCCTCGACGGTGAAGTCGTCGCCGTAGAGCGCCTCCTCGCCCGTGTCGGCGTCGATCACCCCGACCACCGACGGGACGTTCAGCCCGAAGTAGTAGCGGAACGACGAGTCCTGCCGGAAATAGTAGGCGTTGTTGGGGTAGTTGTTGGGCGACAGGGGGTTGCCCGGGAAGAGGATGATGCCGCTTCCGATTTTGGTGCGCAGCTCGTGACGGCGCGCGGTATAGGTCTTTGCTGAAAACATAGGCGTTAGAATAAAAAAGGGCGTTACGATACTAAAGGTGCAAAAAGACGATCGGGGCCAAAAACGGATTGCATTCGGTTTTCGGATAACCGACCGACTCCTGACAGGGGCGTTACGCCCCCAAATATAGGGAAAATTTCGGAATCCGTCAATCCGCGGGGGCAAATTCCATGCGGGCGCCCTCTTCATCGACGCTGACCGTCACCCGGCGTCCCAGATAGACCGCCAGATTGGGATCTTCATGCCCCGCGGGGAATCCGAAGACGACGGGAATCCCCAGCGGCCGCGTGTAGGACGAAATGATCGCGCAGGCGTCCGCCACGCCGAATTTCTCCATGCCCAGCATCTCCGAGAAGTGGCCGACGACCACCGCCCGGAGGTTTTCGAGCTTGCCGCTGCGTGCGAGGCTCTGCATGATCCGGTCGATGCGGTAGACGAACTCCCCGACCTCCTCGATCAGCAGCACCGTCGGTTCCTCCGCCGTCAGCTCCTCGGGGGTGCCGTCCGCCGAGCGGATCACCGTCAGGTTGCCCCCGGCCAGGCGTCCCGAGGCCATTCCGGGCTGGTTGAGGGGATGGGGTTCGACCTCAATGCACTCCGTCTCGCCGAACAGCGCCTGCCGCAGCGATTCGGCCGAGGGGTCCTCCTCCCCGTCGAAGCGGAACCCCGAGGGCATCGGGCCGTGGATGCTCTCGATGCGGAGCTTCCGCAGGGCGAGGTGGAGCATGGTGATGTCGCTGAATCCGACCACCCATTTCGGCTCTTCGCGCAGCCGCGCGAGGTCTGCGAGCGGCAGCAGGCGCACCGAGCCGTAACCCCCGCGGCAGGCGATCACGGCTTTGACCGACGGATCGTCGATCATCGCCTGCAAATCGGCGGCGCGTTCTTCGTCGGTCCCGGCGAAGTAGGGCTGTTCTCGGTCGGCGCAGTGGACGCCGAATTTTACGTGCAGACCCCACGACGCGAAGCGTTCGCGGATCTTCGCTGTGTCGGTATTCAGCGGCAGTTTGCCCGCCGGAGAGACGATGCCCACGGTGTCGCCGCGGTGCAGGTAGGGCGGGCGGATGAACTCCGCGGTGTCGGATTCCTGGGCTCCGGCAAGGAGCGGAGCGAGCAGGAGCAGTATCGGGATAAGGTGTTTCATGGTCGTTTTCTTCGGGTGAGCCCTTCGGGCAGGGGCAGCGAGATGCGGGCGAGGCTGACGACGGCGCCTGTCACGGCGAAGCCGCCCGCCAGCAGCAGCGCCGTGTGGGTGCTGTGGCCGGGGACGATGTGGAACAGCAGGGCCATCAGCGCCGCGCCCGTGGTCTGTCCGATGAGGCGCGCCGTGGCGAGCATGCCGCTGGCCGAACCGCTCCGCTCGGGCGGCGCCGAGGCGATCAGGATGCTGTTGTTGGGCGACTGGAAGAGCCCGAATCCCGCGCCGCAGAGCACCAGCCGCCAGATGATGTCGAAATCGGTCGGATGTTCCGGGAGGAACGCCAGCAGGAACAGCCCCGCGGCCATCGCCGCGAGGCCCGTGCCGCCGAGTATGCCGGCGTGGACACGCTCGACGAGCATCCCCGCCGCCGGGGCCACGACCATGATCACGGCGGGCCAGGCCGTCAGCAGCAGTCCCGTCGCCACGTCGTCGTAGCCGCAGACCTCCTGGAGGTAGAAGGGCAGCGCCACCATAGCGAGCATCTGTCCCAGAAACGAGCAGATCGACGTGGCGACCGACACCGAGAAGATCGGGATGCGCAGCAGGTCGAACGGCAGGATCGGGTAGGGTTCGCGCAGCTGGCTGCGGATGAAGAAGAACCCCACGACGATGAGTGCCGCGACGCCCAGCGACAGCAGCCGCGGGTCGAGCCCGTGGGAGAATCCCTCGACCGAGGCCATCAGCAGTCCGAACGTCAGGGCGTTCATCACGGCGTCGCGCCAGTCGAAGCGGTGTTCGCGCACCCGCACGGGATTCTCGGGCAGGAACCGCCGGCTGAGCGACAGGGCGATAAGCCCCATCGGGATGTTGACGGCGAAGAGCCACGGCCAGTCGGCCACCGAGAGGATGCCTGCGGCGAGCGTGGGCCCGGCCACCGACGACACGGCGACGACCGTGGCGTTGATGCCCATGCCGCGTCCCAGCCGGGCCTTGGGGTAGATGAAGCGGATCAGCGTGGTGTTGACCGAGGTGATGGCCGCGGCGCCGAAGCCCTGCATGACGCGGGCCAGCACGAGGCTCTGGAGCGACCCCGAGAGGGAGCATCCCACCGACGCCACGGTGAAGAGCATCAGTCCGCCGATGTAGACCTTGCGGTAACCCACCACGTCGCCCAGCGCCGAGAACGACAGCAGCGAGACCATGATGGCGAGCTGGTAGGCGTTGACGATCCAGATCGAGTCGGCCGACGAGATGCCCAGTTTCTGCCCGATGGTGGGCAGGGCGACGTTGGCGATGGTTCCGTCGATGACCGAGAGCGAGACGCCGAAGGCGACGGCCAGAATGGCTCCGAGCCGCCGGGGCATCGGCAGTCCGTCTGCGGGATGGCGGGAGATATGTGGTGCAGCAGAACTTTTCGACATAATTAAAAAGGCCGTTACGGCCCCCAAAGGTACGAAAAAGCCGGACGGAAGCAAAGCCGAATTGCATGCGGTCCGGCGAATTCCCGCCGGGTTTCAGACCTTGTCCGCCGGAACGAATTTGTAGAGCTGGTCGCCGCGGCGGATCACGCCGGGGGTGCGGATGGCGCAGAGTTCGCCCTGCGCGACGGAATCGGCGGGCGAGCCGTCGGGGCCGTGCAGCTCTTCGAGCGTCTGCTCGGCGACGCCGGTGGTGGCCCCGAGGAAGAAGATCGGTTCCCCGACGCTCAGGGGCGCCGCCTCGACCAGCACTTCGGCCACCGAGAGCTTTTTGTAGAAGTTCACCACCTTGCCCACGTAGACTTTGCGCTGCGTGGCCGACGATCCGTAGGCCGGGCTGTGCTCCACGACGGGCCGTCCGGCGTAGTAGCCCTCCCAGAACCCACGGTTGAAGACCGTCCGGAGCCGCTCTTTCAGCTCTGCGGCCAGCGCCGGGGTGTAGCTTCCGGCTTCGAGGGCCCGGAGCGCCTCGTCGTAACACCCGACCACGCGCCTGACGTACTCCGCACCGCGGGCGCGTCCCTCGATTTTCAGGACCCGGACCCCCGCCGCGATCATCTTGTCGAGGAAATCGACCGTGCAGAGATCCTTGGGCGAGAGGACGTAGCGTCCGTCGATGTCGAGCTGCGCGCCGGTCTCCTTGTCCGTGACGGTGTATTTGCGGCGGCACAGCTGGCGGCACGCGCCGCGGTTGGCCGAGCAGTTCGTTTCGTAGAGCGAGAGGTAGCACTTGCCCGAAACGGACATGCACAGGGCGCCGTGGGCGAACATCTCGATCTGAACCAGCTCGCCCCGCGGACCGCGGATCTCCTCCCCGGCGATCTTCCGGTGTATTTCGGCCACCTGCTCCAGCGTCAGTTCGCGCGCCAGGACCACCGTGTCGGCCCATTGGGCGAAGAACCGCACCGCCTCGGAGTTCGAGACGTTGCACTGGGTGGAGATGTGCACCTCCTGCCCGATCCGCCGGGCGTAGAGGATCGCCGCCAGGTCCGAGGCGATCACGGCATCGACGCCGGCGGCCTTGGCCCGGTCGATCACGGCGTGCACCTCGGCGATCTCGTCCTCGTAGACGACGGTGTTGACCGTCAGGTAGCTTTTCACGCCGGCTCTGCGGGCCGTGGCGACGATTTTCGAAAGGTCGTCGAGCGTGAAGTTGGCCGCCGAGGCCGAGCGCATGTTGAGTTTCCCGACCCCGAAGTAGACGGCGTCGGCTCCGGCCTGAATGGCGGCCGCGAGCGATTCGTAGCTCCCGACGGGAGCCATTATTTCGATATCCGAACGTTTCATCGTTTTCAATAGTAACAGAGCCACCAGCCCGGGCGCTCTTCCCGAAGGGCCTTCGCACGGACCGATTCGTCCCGGTCGAACTGGTCGCGGTAGCTTTGCCAGCCGTTGCCGAGGTATTCGTCGGCCGGGATGAACTCCCCGGCTCCGGTGTCCAGTCCGCCGCTTTCGGGAATCCGCCAGTCGCCCCAGTTGCACACCTTCGCCGCACCGGTTTTGTAGCTGCGCCAGGTTCCCTGCCACTGGTTGTTGCGGTATCCGTCGGCGACCAGCATCAGCGTGTCGTAATAGATGTTGCCGGCCCGATCGACCGCGATGTCGAGGGTGTGGGTGCCTTCGAACACCCCCGCGCCCGGCTGTTCGGGGTCTTCGCGCAGGGTGTAATGCCCTTTCAGGCGCCATCCTCCGTAAATCCCGCCCCATTCGTCGAATTCGCCCGGTGAGAGGTAGGTGACGAGGGAGTCTATGTGCAGCTCCCCTTCGAAATCGCAGACGTTGCCTTTGGCGAGCGTCGCGCCGCTCAGAACGTATGTCAGCGGATCGGTTCCCGATCGGCGGATGGCGGCGATATGTATCCGGAACCGCCGGAAATCCTTGCCGATATATCCGAGCGGTTCGGGCCGATCGACCCACGGGAGCGAGGTCGTATCCAAGCGGTCGATCTCCGGCAGCGGTCCGGTCCAGAGCATCGAAAGATCCTTTTGCCGGATCAGGTCGAGGGTGATCTCCGGCCGTGCCTGCCCTGCGGCGGAGAGCGCCGAAAACAGCAGGAGTATGGCGAGGAGGTTTTTCATCGCTCAGTTTTTGCGTCCCATCAGGCTCGCGGCGTAGTCGCGCATCCGCTTGGTCCGTGCGGGTTCCACCGAGAGGGTGTCGAGGATCGACAGCGCCCGTTCGAAGCGCAGCGAAATCTGCTGCTCCGTGAGCCGCGGCACCTCCAGCCGGTCGTAAACGGCCTTCACGGCGGCGATCTTCTCGGCGTTGCCGAGCTTCGGATCGCGGCAGGCCGTGCGCAGTATTTCGCGCGTGGCTTCGTCCGCGCGGCTCATGGCCGTGACCATCAGGTAGGTTTTCTTCCCTTCGAGGATGTCGCCCCCGATGGCCTTGCCCAGCCGCTCGTCGCCGTAGCTGTCCAGCAGGTCGTCCTGCAACTGGAAGGCGAGCCCCAGTTCGACGGCGAAGCGGCGCAGTTTGCGGCAGTCCTCCTCGGAGGCACCGCCCAGCATGGCGCCGATCGCCACGGCTCCGGCCAGCAGCACCGAGGTCTTCAACTCGATCATGTGCATGTACTCCACGACCGAGACCTTGGCCTTCTGCTCGAAATCCATGTCGTACTGCTGCCCCTCGCACACTTCGAGGGCCATGTCGTTGAACGTCGCCAGCACCTGCGGCAGCTGTTTCGCCGGAACGGTGCTCAGCAGGCGGTAGGCGTAGATCAGCATGGCGTCGCCCGAGAGGATGGCCACGTTCTGGCCCCATTTGGCATAGACCGAGGGTTTGCCGCGCCGCACGGCGGCGTTGTCCATGATGTCGTCGTGCAGCAGCGTGAAGTTGTGGAACACCTCGACCGCCGCGGCCGCGGGCAGCGCCTGCTGCATGTCGTCGGAGAAGATGCCGTGGGCGAGCATCAGCAGCATCGGCCGCAGGCGTTTGCCGCCTCCGGCCAGCGAATAGCCGATGGGCGCGTACAACAGTTCGGGTTCGGCCGGGAAGTCGGCCTGGGCGAGGTAATTCTCGATGGCGGAAAGTATCTGTTCGTTGCTTTGCATGATCCGGGTAGTGTTTTTCGACCTGAATATGTCCCAAAAGTAGGAAAAAAGTTTGGAGTAGCCGAATTTTGAATTAACTTTGACAAGATAAAACTCAACTTTAATTTGAATCCCGATATGAAAAAACTCGCTATCGGTGTGGACATCGGCGGCATCAACACCGCGTTCGGTCTCGTTGACGAGAACGGCGACCTCTATGCCGAATCGGTCATTTCGACCCGCAAATATCCCCATGTGGACGACTATCCGGCTTATGTCGAGGAGCTTTGCGACGCCATGCGCGCAATGGCCCAGAGCCTTTCGTTCGAATACGAACTGGCCGGCATCGGCATCGGCGCTCCCAACGCCAATTATCACAAAGGTACGATCGAGAATCCGGCGAACCTCTGGAAATTCAGGCCCGACGAGCCCGATCCCGACGAGTCGCGCCGCATTTTCCCGCTGGCGGCCGACATCTCGAAGCACTTCGACGGCGCGAAGACGATCATCACCAACGACGCCAACGCCGCCACGATCGGCGAAATGATCTACGGCAATGCCAAGGGCATGAGGGACTTTGTCATGATCACCCTCGGCACGGGGCTCGGTTCGGGGTTCGTCGCCAACGGCGAGATGATCTACGGCCACGACGGCTTCGCCGGGGAGTTCGGCCACGTGATCGTCGAGCGCGACGGCCGCGAGTGCGGCTGCGGACGCAAGGGCTGCCTGGAGACCTACGTTTCGGCGACGGGTATCAAGCGCACGGCGTTCGAGCTGATGGCCAAGATGAATGCTCCCAGCAAGCTGCGGGGCATTGCGTTCGAGGATTTCGACGCCTCGATGATCTCGGCGGCCGCCGAGCAGGGCGACCCCATCGCTTTGGAGGCGTTCCGCTTCACGGGCGAGATGCTGGGCCGCGCGCTGGCCGACGTGGTGACGGTGACTTCGCCCGAGGCGATCTTCCTCTTCGGCGGTCTTTCGAAGGCCGGCAAACTGCTCTTCGACCCGACGCAGTGGTACATGGAGGAGAACATGCTCTTCGTCTTCAAGAACAAGGTGAAACTGCTTCCGAGCGGTATTCAGGGCAAGAACGCCGCCATCCTCGGCGCTTCGGCGCTGATCTGGCAGGAAGCTGCGAAATAGGCCCTACGGCCGTTCCCGCAAGGGCGAGGTTCGAGGACTTCGCCCTTTTTTTCGAATAGATTAACCGACAAACCTGAATTTCTAAACGATGAAACGTCTTTTTTTACTCTCCGTCGCATTGCTGACGGTCTGGGCGGCGGCCGCGCAGGTGCGGTTCGTCGATGCCACTACCCTGAATCTGATCGGCAAGGCCCAGCCTACGTCGCAGCCCTACCACCGGATCGACACGGTCGTCTACAAGGGCTTCACCAAGTCCGAGAACCAGCAGGTGCGCTGTTCTGCGGGTCTGGCGCTGGTCTTCAAGACCAATTCTTCGCGTATCGACCTCTTGCCCGAGTACACCTCGTTCGTCTATAACGGTTCCAGCACCCCGCGGGTGGCTTCGGAGGGCTTCGACCTCTACATCCGCAAGGGCGGCGAGTGGGTGTACGCCTCCTCGCGCGCTCCCCGCAAACGCGGCGAGGCGTTCACGCTGATCAAGGGGATGGACGGCTCCGAGAAGGAGTGCCTGCTCTACCTGCCCAACTACAACGAGCTGACTTCGTTGCAGGTAGGCGTGGATGCGGACGCGAAGATCGTGCCGATGGAAAATCCCTTCCGCCACAAGATCGTGATCTTCGGTTCGAGCTTCACGCACGGCGTCAGCACCAGCCGTTCGGGCATGAGCTACCCGATGCAGATCGCCCGCAACACGGGGCTTTACTTTTGCAGCATCGCTTGCAGCGGCAACTGCAAGCTCCAGCCCTATTTCGCCGACTACCTCGCCGACGTGAAGGATGCCGATGCGATGGTCTTCGACGCCTTCTCGAATCCCGGAGCCGAGATGATCGCCGAGCGGCTGATCCCCTTCATCGCGCGAATCCGGGAGTCCCTGCCCGAGACGCCGCTGATCTTCGTGCAGACGATCTACCGCGAGAGCCGCAACTTCGACCGTGAGAGCGACGAATTCGAGGCCGCCAAGCAGGCGATGGCCCGGCAGCAGATGGCCGAGGCGGTGAAACGCTTCAAGAACGTCTATTTCATCGACAAGGCCGGTCTTACGGGCACCGATCACGTCACCTCGGCCGACGGCACGCACCCCTCGGACCTGGGTTACTGGCGCTGGGCGCAGAACCTGCAACCCGAGCTGCTGAAAGTTCTGAAGAAACACGGCATCCGCTGATCGGGCGGACGATAAGAAAGGGAGGCTTTCCGCGGAAAGCCTCCCTTTTTTGCGCCTGTCGCTGTGGGGCTATTTCATCACCACCTGCGTCTGGCCGATCAGACGGCCGTCGCTGTAAAGCTGGATCTGGTAGGTTCCGGCCGCGAATCCGGTCGAGTTGTAATAGATGCCCACTTCGAGGTCCTGATTCTGGTAGTCGATCTCACGCATGGCGGAGTAGCTCAGCCGTTCGCCCTCGAATTCGAAGGTCGGCATCGCCTCGGTGGTCAGCACATAGCCGTCGGGCGAGGTGATGCGCACGTAGACGGCCCTGTTGCCCGGCGTGGCCAGTTCGTTGGCCGCGAGCACGAAGTCCACGCGCAGGCGCGAGGCGCTCTTGACCCTCGATACGGGTTTGCTCCGGTCGTTGAGGGCCGCAAGGCGGATGTCGCGGGCGCGGAGTACCGAACCCACCTTGACCTTGTTGTCCAGTTCGGCGGCCTTCTCCTCGGCCATGTCGGCGCGCAGTCTGGCCGACGATATCTCCTTGCGGAATCCGACGTTCTCCTTGATGAGCTGTTTGTTGAGCGTGTTGAGCGAGTCGATCTGCTTCACGTAGCCCTTCATGATGGAGCGCAGCGTGCCGACCTCCTTCTCGTACTGTTTGATCTTGGCGAGGTTCCACGAACGCTCCTTCTTGAGGCGCGTCATCAGCGAATCGGCGCGTTCGCGTTCGAAGTTCAGCCCGGCGGAGATCGAGTCGTTCGAGATTTGCAGTTCGTCGTAGTCGGTCATCAGGCGTCCCAGGTCGTTCTGGATCGAATCGCGGTCGGCCTGCAACAGTTCGTTGTCGAGCATCTGTTGGCGGTGGATGCTGAAATAGAGCACCGAGATCGCCACCAGGATCACCGAAAGGATGATGATGACGATGCGGTAGCCGCGGATCGACTTCCCGGCATCGGGCTGCGGGTTCATGTAATCGTCGTCTTCGAATTCCGAAGGGTCGTATCCCTGTCTGTTTTCCATAAAAGTTGAGTTGCTTTTCTTCGCTTTCGTTCCGCTAATATACGAAAAAAATTATTTCATCAGGCTCGACACCGGATATTTGAGCCCCTTGTAGCCCGAAATGTAGGCGTTGATGCTGCCGACCTTGACCGGCGATTCGATGTAGAGCGGGATTTTGTTCTCGTCGTCGGAGATCCAGATCGTGAAGATCGTGCCGTCGGTGAACGAATATCCCTCGGTGGTTCCCAGCTGACATTCGAATTTCAGCGTCCGGAAGCGTCCCATGTTGCGGATCTTCTTGTTCTCGCGCCCCAGATAGCGGTAGTGCAGGTGGCGGATGGTGTCTTGCAGGACCATTTGCAGGGTGGCGGGCTCTCCGACGCGGAAATCCTCGGCCGTGGCCGAACGCAGGCTGAAGAACAGCGCGATGGGGTCCATGCTCTCCTGCGTGAGGCGCATCTGCTTTTCGTTGAAGGGATTCTTGCGGCTGCGCCAGCGGGTGTGGATGGTCGAGTCGGGCCAGACGTAGGTGTAATAGCTCTGGAAGGTGTAGTCGCCCTCGCGGATGTCGCTCTCGAAGCGCACGGGGCGCAGCGAGGCGGTGTCGATCCACACCGTGTAAATGTCTTCGAGGTTGAAGAACCATCGGTAGGTGGGCAGCGTGCGGCCGATGCCTTCGACCTTGTAGCGGGTCTGGCCGTCGGCGTTCTCTTCGGAGGTCTTGACCTCCACGGCGCCGACCTCCGTGTTGGGGAACATCTTGGCCTTGTAGCTCACGCGGTAGAAGAGCTGTTCGCCCGGATGGTAGAGCTGCGCGGCGAGGGGCGAGGCTGCGGCGAGCAGGAGTATGAGGGTCAGGAAACGTTTCATCGGTGGAATTTTACGAGATAAGACAGGGTTGTGTTGACGGTTTGTGATTGGATAACGTTCGTTGGGTGTTCCATATTACGAAATACGTGAAAAATCAATCTCTTCGCGGCCCGAGTAGCGCCGTCTCAGGGCTTCGAGCCCCCGGTTGGCAGGATGTGCCAGCGCGGGGTCCGCAGCGAGAATCCCGGCCGCGGCCTCGCGCGAGACGGTGAGTATCTGCACGTCGGCCGTCGGACTGGCGATTTTCAGATCAAATGCCATGCCGCTCTGCATCGTGCCGTTGATGTCGCCCGAGCCCCGCAGTTTGAGGTCGAGTTCCGCGAGCCGGAAGCCGTCGTTGGTTTCGCACATCGCATCGAGCCGCGCCCGCGATTCGCGCGAGAGCTTCTCGCCCGACATCAGGATGCAGTAGGACTGTTCGCCGCCGCGGCCCACGCGCCCGCGCAGCTGGTGGAGCTGCGAGAGCCCGAAGCGTTCGGCCGATTCGATGACCATGACCGTGGCGTTGGGCACATCGACGCCCACCTCGATCACCGATGTCGCCACGAGGATCTGGGCCTCGCCCGACTTGAACTGGCGCATCGACTCCTCCTTGTCGGCGGGCTTCATCTTGCCGTGGCAGATCGCCGTGACGTACTGCGGCAGCGGAAAATCCCGCGAGATGGCTTCGTAGCCGTCCGTGAGGTCCTTGTAGTCCATCGCCTCGGACTCCTTGATGAGCGGGTAGACGACGTAGATCTGCCGGCCCTTGGCGATCTCCTTCCGCATGAACCCGAAGAGTTTCAGCCGTGCGGCGTCCGTGTAGTGGAACGTTTTGATCGGACGGCGCCCCGGGGGCAGTTCGTCGATCACCGACACGTCGAGGTCGCCGTACATGGTCATGGCCAGCGTGCGGGGGATCGGCGTGGCGGTCATCACGAGGATGTGGGGCGGCTGTTCGTTCTTGGTCCAGAGCCGCGCGCGCTGCTCCACGCCGAAGCGGTGCTGTTCGTCGATGACGACGAATCCCAGGTTGGCGAACCGCACGCGGTCCTCGATCAGCGCATGGGTGCCGATCAGGATGTCCACCTCGCCCGAGGCGATGCCTTCGAGGGCCGTCCGGCGCTCTTTGGCTTTCGACGCGCCGGTCAGGATCGCGGTTTTCACATCCATCCCTTCGAGCATCCGGCAGATCGTGGCGAAGTGCTGACGGGCGAGTATCTCGGTCGGAGCCATCATGCAGGCCTGGTAGCCGTTGTCCACGGCCAGCAGCATCGTCATCAGCGCCACGAGGGTCTTGCCGCTGCCGACATCGCCTTGCAGCAGGCGGTTCATCTGGAATCCCGTCACGGTGTCCTGCCGGATCTCCTTGATGACCCGTTTCTGGGCTCCGGTCAGCGGGAAGGGGAGTTTTTCGTTGTAGAAGGTGTTGAATACGCCTCCGACCTTCGGGAAGAGGAACCCGTTGCTCTTGGCGAGGCGTTCGGTGCGCCGCTGCTGGATGTTGAGCTGCACGCCCAGCAGTTCGTCGAACTTCAGGCGATACTGGGCCTGCCGCAGCAGCTCCTGCGACTGGGGGAAATGGACGTTGTAGATGGCTTCGCGGAGCGGGATCAGCCCGTATTTGGCGCGGACGGCCTCGGGCATCGGGTCCGCGATGCGGTCTTTGGCCAGCGCCCAGGCATTGCAGATGATCTGATACATGCCCTTCGCGCCCAGCACGTTGCCGAGCTTCTCGGTCGAGGGGTAAATGCCCTGCATGCCGCTCTCGGCCTTGCGCGAAAGTGCCTGTTCCATAGTTTCCAGCTCGGGATGCGCCATCGACAGCTCGCCGCGGTAGAACGACGGACGCCCGAAGACGAGGTATTCGCGGCCGACCTCGATCCGTTTCTCGATCCACTTGACGCCCTGGAACCACACCAGTTCGGCCGATCCCGTGGGGTCCTGAACGAAGGCCGTGAAGCGGCGTTTGCGCCCCGTGCCGGCATAGGCCACGCCCGTCACGCGGGCCCGGAACTGGACGTAGGAGAGTCCCGCCGCATCGGTGATCTCCGAAATGCGGTAGACGCGCGTGCGGTCGATGTAACGGAACGGATAGTGGCTGAGCATGTCGCCCAGCGTGCGGATTCCCAGCTCCCGTTCGAGGAGTTTGGCCCGGGCTTCACCGACGCCCGCTACGAATTTGATATCGTTGTCGAGTATATCCACCGGGGCAAATATAGTGAAAGTCGAGTGCAATGCCAAACTTGTTTGAGCATTGCCGAGACGCAACCTGTATTCTGTGAATATACGAAAAGTCGGACGCAATGCAAACCCGATCAGGCTCTGCCGGGGCGTATTTTCTGTTCCGGAAGGCGCTGCGGGCGCTTATTCCTTCTTTTCGAGCGCCGCATCGACGCCCGAGCGGGAGAAGGTGCCTTCGTACCAACCCTTGCCCTTCCCCGTGCGGTCGGCTTCGGTAAATTCCACGGTCACTTTCTTTTCGGTAAATTCGCCGCCGTTTTCCGGTCCGTCGATGTCGGTGAAGGTCAGCGTCGTTTGGCGGAAGGACCACTCCCTGCCCGAAAGCTCGTAGGAGCCGTCGCTTCCCGACGTTACGGGACCGGCGTCCTGGCTGCCGACCTCGATGCCCTTGACGGGGGCGCCCTCCTTGTCGGTCACTTTGCCCTTGACCTTGTAGTCGAAGTACGGGGTGCCGTACATGTCGACCGTTCTTTTGTTTTCGCAGGCCGTTGCGAACCCGAGCAGCGATGCGGCTGCCAGCAGCAGTTTCTCTTTCATGACGCCGACATTTTGGTTTCTCGAAATATAGCGTTTTTTTCGCGGTTCGCCAAATCCTTGCTATCTTTGCATGCAAATCGGAAAACAGATGAATCTTTCGGAATTCAGGCGCCGCCCGGCGTGCGAAGTGCGCATCGGCGGGGTTACGATCGGCGGGAAACACCCCGTCGCCGTGCAGTCGATGACCAATACCGACACCAACGACACCGCGGCCAGCGTGGCGCAGATCGAACGCATCGACCGTGCCGGGGGGCATATCGTGCGCCTGACGGCGCAGGGCCGCCGCGAGGGCGAGAACCTCGGAAACATCGTCCGGCAGCTGCGTGCCGACGGATTTTCGACGGTCGTGGTCGCTGACATCCATTTCGTCCCCGAGGTCGCGGCCGTCGCCGCGAAGTACGTCGATAAGGTGCGCATCAACCCCGGCAACTACCGCACGGACCACGGCG
This sequence comes from Alistipes senegalensis JC50, assembly GCF_025145645.1. Lineage (NCBI taxonomy): Bacteria > Pseudomonadati > Bacteroidota > Bacteroidia > Bacteroidales > Rikenellaceae > Alistipes > Alistipes senegalensis. Next base: position 2,025,734 of record NZ_CP102252.1, read on the forward strand.
AGTTCGAGGCGTTGATCGAACAGTGCCGCGAGCGGGGCGTCGCCCTGCGCATCGGCGTCAACCACGGGTCGCTGGCCCGGCGTGTCTTCGACGAGTGGGGCGATACGCCGCAGGGGATGGTCGTCTCGGCGATGGAGTTCCTGCGGGTGTGCCGCGACCGGGATTTCGATCAGGTGGTCGTCTCGATGAAGTCGTCGAACACCCGCGTGATGGTCGCCGCCTACCGCCTGCTGGTCGAGGCGATGGACGCCGAGGATATGCATTATCCGATCCACCTGGGGGTCACCGAGGCCGGGAACGGCATCGAAGGGCGCGTGAAGAGCGCCGTGGGCATCGGGGCGCTGCTGGCCGACGGCATCGGCGACACGATCCGCGTGTCGCTCACCGAAGCTCCCGAGAACGAGATTCCCGTGGCGCAGCTCCTCGCGGAGCATTTCGCCGAACGTCCGGGGCGTTTCGAGGTCCTGCATCCCGAGCGTTATTCCCCGACCGAATACCGCCGCCGTTCGCGGGTGACGGAGCCCGTCGTGCACACCGAGCCGCTGGAGGGCTTCCGCGTGATCGAGGCCGTGTCGGGCAACCCGACGGCCGAACTGCGCGCCGCGATCCTGAATCTCGATGTCCCCGACGAACCGGTCGTCGTAAAGCGCCGCTATGAAGAGTCCTCGTTGGAGACCCTCGCCGTGAAGGCCGCCGCGGACCTGGGGCCCCTGCTGCTCGACGGGTTGGCCGACGGCATCTGGATCGACGCGCCGGGCTTCCCGGAAGATGCGGTCCGCGAAGTCGAGCTGACGATCCTGCAAGCCGCGCGCGTGCGCTTCTCGCATACCGAATACATCGCCTGCCCCTCGTGCGGCCGCACGCTCTACGACATCGAAAAGACCCTCGCCGACATCAAGGCGCGCACGTCGCATCTGAAAAACCTGCGCATCGGCGTCATGGGCTGCATCGTCAACGGCCCCGGCGAGATGGCCGACGCCGACTACGGCTACGTGGGCGCCGGGCCGGGCCGCATCACCCTCTACAAGGGGCGCGAGGTCGTCGAGCGCAACATCCCGCAGGAGGAGGCCCTCGACCGCCTGATCGAATTGATTCGGGCGAACGGCGACTGGCCCGCCTGAGAAGCCGCCCGCCTGAGAGGCGGGTTTCAGGGGGCGGGCGATTGCTCCGAAACGCTCTCCGTCCGGTTCTGCGCCCGCCTGAGAGGCGGGTTTTAGGGGGCGAAGGAAAGTCATTCCGTTTTCCTCCCGGTTCCGCGCTACGGGCATTTTTAATTTTAATTCTTAATTTTTAATTGTGTCAACCGTTTTACCCCTCGCATACCTCCCCTCGGTGGAGTATTTCACGCACCTCGTGCGCGGCGGCTGCGTCGTGGACCTCGGTGAGCACTTCGTGAAGCGTTCGGAGCGCAACCGGGCCCGGATTCTGGCCGCCGACGGGGTGATGGAACTCACCGTCCATGTCCGCAATGCCAACCGTCCCCGCCAGCCGGTGCGCGACGTGCGCATCGACTACTCCAAACGCTGGCAGCATCAGCATTGGGGCGCGCTGGTCGCCTCCTACAAGTCGTCGCCCTATTTCGACTTCTACGCCGAGCGGTTCGAACCTTTCTACCGCCGGGAGTGGAAATTTCTGGCCGACTACAATCTGGAACTCCTCGACGCGGTGTGCTCGCTGGCGAAGGTTCCGATGCCGGCTCTCTCCGAATCCTATGTCGATGCCGCTCCGGGCGACCTCGACCTGCGGCCCAAACGCAAAGAGGGCCCGGCGTTCGTCGCCGAGCCCTATTTCCAGGTCTTTTCCGAGCGGATGCCCTTCGCTCCTAATTTGTCGTTTGCAGACCTGCTGTTCGCCGAAGGACCTGCGTCCGTTTCGGTTTTAGCACGTTGCCGACAAGAATAGTCACGCTGTCGCGCAGCTCTCCCGCCAGGGCTTTCACCTCGACCGTCCCGTGCATGGCCACCGAATCCGTCCGGTACTGGAACGGGGCGTATTCGGTCACGGCCAGCGTGTCGCTTCCCGCAATCAACACGGGCTCCCCGGCCGACGAGTAGACGCGGAAAGCCTGCATGTCGTTGTCGCGCAGCCGGCGCCGTTTGTCCACGATGTGCAGCGTCGGTTCCTCCCGGTTCCACATCGCTTTATAGAGGTAATACGCATCCTTGCATTCGCGGCGGTTGAGCGTCACCAGCCCGGCGCCGTTGACCCCGTAGGGGCGGCGCGACGAACCGTAGTCGAACATGTTGTCGATCCAGATTCCCCAGAACAGCGAATCGTTTTGCAGGTTTTTGGCGTACTCTTCGTGGAAGCGCGTCTGATTCTCTTCGGGCATCCAGTTCGAGCGCGGTTCGGCCTGCGCCGTGTAGCTCTTGTGGCCGATGAATCCGCTGCCGCCGTAACTTACCGCCGAGCGCAGGTGCGACCAGCTCTTTTGCAGCTGATTGCGCCACAGGATCACGTCGTCGGTCGAGCCGCGCTGCCAGCCCACGTCCTGCCGCCAGACGATCAGGTCGGTGATGAAATTGATGCCGCCGTTCTGGTCGCTGCAAGCCACCGTCGGACGCGACGGGTCGAGCGCATGGGCCGCGTCGTTCAGCCGTTTGAGGTAGGGCGTCACGTCGTCGCCCCGGGGCCAGAGCCGCGAGAAGATGCCCCACATCACCACCGAAGGGTGGTTGATATTCTGGGCGATGATCTCCTGCAACTGCTCCATCCCGTTCTGCTCGAAGGCCGGCATGGCGTAATAGGCCACGTCGCCCAGGAACGACGAGCGGTGCAGCGGCGTGTCGACCCAGACCAGCATGCCCTGCTCGTCGCAGCGGTCGTAAAGGTACTGCGCATGCGGTATCACCGCCGAACGCAGGGCGTTGGCCCCGAGTGTGCGGATCTGCCGCAGGTCGGCGTCGTAATCCTCCGGCGCCAGCGTGCCGCCCGAAAGGGCGTTGTCGTGGTAGAGCGTCACGCCGTGTACGGGAATCCGCTCGCCGTTGATCGTCAGCCCGTCGGCCGTGCTGGCGGCTATCGCGCGGAAGCCCGTGCGGACCGTGACGCTGTCGGTCACGGTCTCGTCGCCGATCGTGGCCGTCACGGTGTAGAGCGCCGGCCGGTCGGGGCTCCAGAGCGCGGGATTCTCGATGGTGAAAGGTACGACGACGGGTTTGCCGTCGAGTTTTGCCCGCTGGCGTTTGGTGTAGGTGCGGACCCCGTCAGGGTCCGTGATTGCCACGTTCAGCATGCAGGAGTTGTCGCCTTTCGAGGTGATGTGCACCTCGACTTCACCCTCGACCTTCTCGGGCGTCACGCTCTGCTGCCGCACGAGCACGCCCTCCGAACCGAGGTAGAGCGGCGATATGGCCGTGCGTTCGGTGAGAATCAGTTCGGCTTCGCGGTAGATGCCTCCGTAGAGGTTCATGTCGGTCGAGGTGGGCAGCACGTCGTCGCGGTAGCTGTTGCTGACCACCACGAGCATGGCGTTGTCGGTTCCGAACCGGACCTTGTCGGTGATCTCGAAGGTGAATGCCGTGGCGCCGCCGCGGTGCGTGCCGACGTAGTTGCCGTTGACGAATAGGTCGGCCACCGACTGCACGCCGTAGAACTTCACGAACAGGCGTTTCGAGGCCCATTCGGCGGGAATGTACATGCCGTTCTGGTAGTTGCCCGTGGTTTCGAGCCAGTAGCCCTGGGCCAGCGGGTCGGTGTTCCAGCTGTGGGGCAGGGTGACGTGGCGGGCGTTGTCGGAGGTTTTCTCCGACTTGAAGAAAAATCGCCAACCTTCGTTGATCGGAAATACCTCGCGGGCGCGGGCCGTTGCGGCGAGGCCCGTGAGCAGCAGGAGAATCGCTATGTATCGTTTCATGGCAGGCTGTTTTTTAGTGTCCGGGACAAAGATAGTGAAAAGAACGGGGGGCTCCAAAACCGAATTGCATGCGGTGCGGCAAAACGCCCCGACCGATAAAAGTGTCGTTACGACATCAAAGATAATGCAAACGGAGCGTAAAATCAAATCGGATTGTAGTCGGACAGGCTTCGTTTGTGTTCGGTAGCGGTTCGGCCGCCGTTCCGGCAGGGACAAAAAAATGGCGGACCGCGCCTCTTCGGTCCGCCAAAAAGCAGGGGATATATGTGAAACTTGTTAACTAAAAAACAACTCCTTGGGTGTCATCCCCTGCGTGAGTTAGAGGAGGAGTTTCCCGGAACCGTCGGTCCCGGGAAACCGACTCCGGGTGTTATTTCTTGAAGCTGATCTTGATCGTCTTCGTGAACGGCTTCTTCTCGTAGCCCGTCACCTTGCCGGTCTTGTCCTTGACAGGCTCGTAAGCGAAACGATACTTGTAAGTTACGTCGATCGTCGCCGTCGTGGCCGCTACCGACTCGTTGCTGGCCGTTGCCGTGATGACACCGGTCTCCTTGTCGAACGTTACGCCTACGACGGGCAGGTTGTTGGCCCATTTCAGGTCGCTGTATTCGACTTCGCCATTCGTATTCGCGAATTCGTAACCGTCGGCGGCCGTAGCGAGCGTAGACAGTGCATAGTCGTCTTGGCTCTTCGCGTAGATCGGGTTTTCGAAAATATCCTTGGCGACGGGCATGACCGTGACGGTCGTCTCGCCCTCGTTGTATTCTCCGGGTTCTTTGCCGTCGGCCGACATGGCGAGTACCTTATTCACGATGTCGAACGTAACGTCCTCTTTGCCTGCGGCCGGGAGAATGATCTCGCTGCCCTGGAAGAAGTTCCACGAATCGAAGTCGATCGGGGCTACCAGCGTGATATCGAACTGCTCCGTAGCGCAAAGTTTGTCGTTCTTGTCGAACAGTTCGGCTTTGACCGTGCACGACGGCAGGATAAAGTTCTGCCAGCTCATGCTGCTGCCCGAGATCGACGGCCATTTCGAGGCGTCGCCCTTCGCATAAACGGTTTCGTAGGTCTTGTAATCGTCATTAGCGTCTTTTACCAGCGTGTAGACGACTGTCGCACCTGCCGCCTCAGCCTCTGCGGTCATATCGTATGCGCGCTTGAGGTCGATAGCGTTCAGAACGACTGCATCTCCTTTGACTCCGGCATTCAGCTCGATGAACGGATTCTTGCCTGCCGCTCCGGGCTTGAGGTACAGATCGTTGCCCTTGAGCGAGAAGATTTCGTTGGTCAGGGTGTAGGAACCTGTCAGTTTGATCTCGAAGGCTTTGTCGTCGCTGACGATGCTGCCCTTGCCCGTTCCGGTCGGTACGGTGTAGGTGTACGAAGGCTGCTTTTCCCAGTTGATATTCGTTCCGTCGAATGCGAGTTTGAGCGTTGCGCCGTTTTCGAGCGTAACCTCAGCGGGCAGAACGATCGGGTCTGCCTTGTCGTTTCCGGCTACATTTACACCGTCATAGTTCAGCGTCAAGCCATTCAGGAAAGTAGCTACGGCTGCCTTGTCTGCGAAATACTGCTTGTCGAAGAACGTTTCGTTGACTTTCTCGAACGAGATCTCATAGTCGTCACCTACCTTGGCACCCTCGTTCTTTATCTCGTAGGAGAATGCGGGCAGTCCGTTGAAGGTTACCTTACCGGAGATGTTGACGAACGTTTCGGTGGAGCCTACCTTGGGTGCGGCGGTGAAGGTTGCTTCGCCATTGCCGTTCAGCCACTTGGTTACGGTTACCGTGAGCTGCTGTGCCGATTCGGCGTTCAGCATCTTGACCGGAGCGATCGTTACGGCAGGTACGGCCTGGCCGTCCAGAACCAGTTTGCTATCCTCGGGAAGTTCCGCTACCTCTGCATCGATCGATGCGGGCAACTCATTGAACATTTCCCAGTCCATTGCCTTGTCGGCCGGAACGGTAACCGTGAACGAATAGGTGTTGCCAGCTGCATAGGTTGCATATTTCCAGTCGATCACGCCGTTGATCTCCGTCAGCTCGGCGGCCTTGTCGCCTATGATTTTGACCTGCGATTTGATACCGGTGAGCCATGCGACGCTCTTCTTATCGAAAGTAATCGTGAGATCATCGGTAATTTCGAGTACGTTGCCTACGTTGTCAACGCTCTGTTTTGCAGCGTTTTTGACGGTAATCGGCTTGTTTGCGTTGGCTTTCTCCAGCGGCTTTGCCGGATTGACCGTGAGCTGGGTCTGGTTGGAGAAATCACCGGCGTTACCAGTGTAGGCTGCGTTTTTGTGGGTGTATGCGAATGCCAGTTTTTCGGCAACGCCTGCATCCCACAGATACTTGGCTGCGGCTTCTTCCAGCGAAAGGATCTCTTCGCCGTCCTCGTATGCGAGCTGATAGTCATTCAACAGCGTTATCGTCTCGGTCGAGTTCCATACCAGCGGATATACGGCTGCATTCTCGTAAGCGACGAGTTTGTCTTCTTCACCGGCTTTTGCCAGGATAAAGTTGTCTTTGACGTCTTCCGATGCGCCCGTGGTCGAGATATAGGGAGAAACGATCTCGAAGCCTACGTATTTGTATCCGTTGCCGTCCTCGTTCTTCTTGGCTTCCTGCTTGAGACAGAGGGCCACGGCATAGGTCTTGCCGGCCTTTTCGAGCTCCTTGTAGAGTGCCTCGTCGGCAACGGCCGTGAAGATCAGCTTGCCTTCCTCGGCCTCTACATCGCCTTCGTAGGTGACGGGTGCGGCTTCGGCAGCACGGGTCTTGACCTCTTCGGGAATGAACGAAACTGCGACCTCCCCGTCGTTGATCTGCCCGGCGAGCGTTTCGGCGAGCGCTGCGGGTGCTACGCGGAAAGCGATCTTCACTTTGGGGGAAGAAGCCAGCGGAATGTTGTCGGCTGCTTTGGCGCCAGCGATGTACGAACCGCCGAAGTTTACGTCATAATCGGCTCCGACCTCCGTCGGGACGAATACGATCGACTGGATGCGGCCGGCGAGGTCGTCGATGGCGCTCCAAATGGCCGTGATCTTTTTGTCGTATTCGGCGAATACGGTTGTCAGATCGTTGGCTTTCAGGTATGCGGCGTTGCCGGTCGTGCCGTAGTCGGGACCGTTGTCGGGAATCAGACCGATGATCTTCGCTTTCAGCTCCGAGTTGGCGGCGTCGAGGGCGGCGATGGCTGCATCGCTTACCTGACCGGCCCATACGGCCTGATTGTCTGCGATGTATTCGGCTATGTACTGGGAGAAGCCCGAACCGACCATTTCCGAGATGGCCTTGCGGATTCCATCGACTTCTTTGTCGTCGTTGATCGCTTTGACGATCTCCTGTTTGATGGCGGTCAGGTCGGCATCGCTTACGCTCGTGTCGATTTTGCCGATTTCGGTATCGATCAGCTCCTGAACTTCTTTTTGCACCTCCTTCGTCCAGATATTGGCGAGGGTGAACTGTGCCTCGATCAGTTTGTCGATGGCGGCCTGGTCGAGCGTATTGTTGCCGATCAGGTCCAGAATCTCTTTTTCAGTTTTGTAACCGAGCTTTTTTACCTCTTCGGCCAGTTTGCTGCTCGCTACGTAGCCGGCCAGTTTGGTATCCAGCTGGGCGTTGGTGACAAATGCCGAGAAATCGACATTCTGCAATTTGTCGGTGATCGCCTGAAGGGCAGAAGCGTCGGCCTTCAGCTCGATTTTGCCTTTCAGGTCGTCGATCTGACCTTTCAGGTCGTTGATGTCGTCGTCGTAATCCTTACAGCCGACGGCACCGAGCAGTGTTCCGGTCAGAAACACTGCCAGAAATTTTCTGAACAAGTTGTTTTTCATAGTACGAAAGATTGAAATAAAGATGTGTTTTGCATGTAATTTTCAATTTGTTACTCATTTGCGACGCTCGATGTTGGTATCATATATGATACGCATGGTGCAAATATATATATAAAAATTTGCACAGCAAAATTTTTGTTCAAATTTTTAGAATGCGAATGGATTATCAAGACGAGATCCGCTATATCTCTACGAGGATCAAGGAGTTGAGGAAGGAACGCAGTCTGACCGTACAGGAGTTGGCATACCGCTGCGACATGGAAAGATCCAACTTGAGCCGTATCGAGGCGGGAAGGACCAATCTGACCGTAAGAACCATGTGCGTCATCTGTAACGCACTGAATGTTACCCTGCGCGACGTGATACGCTGAGGACCGACACCTATATTTATATATTCACGTATACTTGTCTCCAAATCGTCCTTTGTATGCTTTTTTTGGGCTGTTTCGGTAAAATGTGTATCTTTACGGACACAAATTGAACGCTGTTTTTGAACGCTGTTGATCTGATCGTCTGCCTCGTGCTGGCGCTGGCCGTCTGGAACGGGTGGCGTCAGGGCTTCATTTTGCAGGTATGCTCCCTGGCGGGCATCGTCGCGGGCATCTGGCTCGCGGCGCAGTTCGGCATGCAGGCCGGCGAATGGCTGCGGCTGGACCCCGGCTTTGCCGCCGCGGGCGGATTCGTCGCGGTGCTTGTCGCGGTCATCCTCGTCGTGGCGATCGCCGGGCGGCTGGTGCGCAAACTGTTCCATTTCGCGGGATTCGGCATCGCCGACACGCTGCTGGGCGTCGCGGTTTCGGTGCTGAAATACTTGCTCGTGCTGAGCGTTCTCTTTTCGGCGTTCGACGATCTGAACGAGGATTACACCCTCGCGGGTCCGGAAACGATCGAAAAATCGAAGAGTTACAAACCGGTCATGCACCTTTCGGAGGCCGTGTTCCCCTTCCTGGAGTGGGTCGGCGGGCAGGTGCCGGGGCCGGATGAAAATACCCCGTCCGATGGAGAGTAGATTTACGGCCACCGTGGTCCGGGCGACCGGCAGTTGGTACGACGTGCTGCACGACGGCGCCATGCTGCGCTGCCGCATCCGGGGCAAACTGCGTCTGAAAGGCGTGCGGTCAACCAATCCCGTGGTCGTGGGCGACGAGGCGGTGTGCGAGGCCGACGGCGGCGACTGCGTGATCGTGGACATCGTGCCGCGCCGCAACTACGTGATCCGCCGGGCTTCGAACCTCTCCAAGGAGTCGCACATCATCGCCGCCAACGTCGATCAGGCGTTGCTGATGGTGACGCTGCGTTCGCCCGAGACGCCCAAGGAGTTCGCGGACCGTTTTTTGGTGACCTGCGAGGCTTATAAGGTTCCGGCTGCGATTCTGCTTTCGAAGATCGACTTGCAGGACGCGGAGGCCGTCGCGGAGTTCCGCGCGGTGTACGAAGGGGCCGGTTACCGCGTGCTGGAGGTCTCCGCGAAGGAGGGCCGCGGCGTGGAGGAGGTCCGGAATCTGTTGGCGGGGCGCACGACGCTCGTGTCGGGCAACTCGGGCGTCGGGAAATCGACGCTGATTCAGACCATCGACCCCTCGCTGGACATCCGCACCGGGGAGATCTCCGACAGCCACCACAAGGGCCGCCACACGACGACTTTCTCGACGATGTACCCTCTGGCCGAAGGCGGGGCGGTGATCGACACGCCGGGAATCAAGGGGTTCGGACTGCTGGACATCGACGACGCCGAACTCTGGCACTACTTCCCGGAGATGATGCGCGTGGCTCCGGGCTGCCGCTTCTACAACTGTACGCACACCCACGAACCGGGCTGCGCGGTGGTCGAAGCGGTCAAGGCGGGTGAGATCGCGTGGTCGCGTTACGAAAGCTATCTGAAAATCCTCGACGACGATGAAAAATACCGCAAATAACGCTTTGCCGGATTTCGGCCCCGAGTCGGACCCCTGCGGGAAGCGCATCGCCTGCCTCCGGGAGTTCATGACGCCCGAGCGCTACGACGTGCTGCGGAAGACGGTCGGCATGCGGACCCGCTACATGACCGTGCTGGCCGAGAACATGTACCACGGGCAGAACGCCGCGGCGCTGATCCGCCACTGCGAGGCGTTCGGGGTGCAGGAGATGCACACCGTCGAAACCTTGTGCTCCTTCGAGCCGAATCCCGACATCGCACGCGGCGCCGAGCGGTGGATCGACGTTCGGCAGCACCCTTCGACGGCGGAGGCCATCGCCGCGCTCCGCGGGGCGGGTTACCGCATCGTGGCCACCACGCCCCACCGCGAGGACGTGACGCCCGAGACTTTCGATGTCGCCCGGGGGCCTTTCGCGCTGGTTTTCGGCACGGAGCACGCGGGGATTTCCGACGAGGTGATCGCCTCGGCCGACGAATTCCTGCGCATCCCGATGTGCGGCATGGTCGAGAGCCTGAACGTCTCGGCGTCGGCGGCCATCCTGATCTACATGCTTTCGGAGCGTGTCCGCCGTTCGGTCGATGGCTGGCAGCTGCCGCCCGCCGCGCAGGCCGAAGTGCTCGACGGCTGGATGCGCGCCAGCGTGAAGGACGCCGGGGCGATACTTGCAAGAAAATTCGGAGAAAATGGCTGATATTCTGCGTAAACAATTTCTGGCCCACGTGGCCCAGACCTCGCCGTCGCCGATGTTGGTGGAGGTCGCGCGCGCCGAGGGTTCGTTTTTCTACACCCCCGGCGGGAAACGCTATTACGATCTGGTGGCGGGCGTGTCGGTGAGCAACGTCGGTCACGCGAATCCCGCCGTGGTGCGGGCCGTGCAGGAGCAGGCTGCGCGCTATATGCACGTGATGGTCTACGGCGAGCTGGTCGAGACCCCGCAGGTGGAGTACGCCGCGAAGATCGTGTCGCTGCTGCCCGCGCCGCTCGAAAGCGTCTATTTCGTCAACTCGGGCGCCGAGGCGGTCGAGGGGGCTCTCAAACTGGCCAAACGCTATACCGGACGTACCGAGATGATCTCCATGCGCCGCGCCTACCACGGTTCGACGCACGGGGCGATGAGCATGATGGGCGCTCCCGAGGGCGAGGAGTGGAAAGGGGCGTTCCGGCCCCTGCTGCCCGACGTGCAGGCCATCTCGTTCAACGATTTCGACGACCTGAAGCGCATCACGCGCCGCACGGCCTGCGTGCTTGCCGAACCCGTGCAGGGCGAGGCGGGCGTCCGGCCTCCCCGGCCGGGGTATCTGGAGGCGTTGCGCCGGCGTTGCGACGAAGTGGGGGCGCTGCTGATCTTCGACGAGATTCAGACCGGCATGGGCCGCACGGGCGAACTGTTCGCCATGCTCAAATACGGCGTCACGCCCGACATCGTCTGTCTGGCCAAAGCCCTCGGCGGCGGCATGCCGCTCGGGGCGTTCGTTTCGAGCCGTGAAATTATGGGCACCTTGCAGGAGAATCCCGTGCTGGGGCATATCACCACCTTCGGCGGCCATCCGGTCTGCTGTGCGGCCGGTCTGGCGGCGCTGAACTACCTGCTGGACAACGGGGTGGTTGCGACCGTCGAGGCGAAGGGCGCCCTGTACGAATCGCTGCTCGCCGACCATCCCGCCGTGCGGGAGATCCGCCGTTCGGGACTGCTGCTGGCCGTCGAGCTGGGCGAACCGGCGAAGCTCTATCGCATTATGGAACTGTTCAAGGAGGCAGGCATCCTGAGCGACTGGTTCCTGTTCTGCGACACGGCGTTCCGCATCTCGCCGCCGCTCACGATCTCCGACGAAGAGGTCCGCGAAAGCGCGGCGATCATCCGGGATTGTCTGGATCGGGTCTGAAAAAGGGAGGTTCGCAACCTCCCTTTTTTCTATGCCTCTCCGGCGAATGCTTTTAAGCGGGCGATCTCCTCGCTCCAGCGCGTTTCGTCCGGGGTTTCGAGAATCAGCGGAATGCCGTCGAACCGTTTGTCGCGGGCGATGTAGCGGAAACACTCCATGCCGATCATCCCTTCGCCCAGCGGCATGTGGCGGTCAACACGGCTGCCCAGTATCTTCATCGCGTCGTTCAGGTGCATCCCCTTCAGATAGCCGAATCCCACGACACGTTCCAGTTCGGCGAACGTCGCGTCGCACGCTTCGGCGGTCCGCAGATCGTACCCCGCGGCGAAGGCGTGGCAGGTGTCGATGCAGACGCCCACGCGCGATTTGTCCTCCACGCGGTCGATCAGATAGCGGAGGTGTTCGAACCGGAATCCGAGGTTCGACCCCTGCCCGGCGGTGTTCTCGATCACGGCCGTCACCCCGCGGGTTTTGTCGAGGGCGATGTTGATTGACTCGGCGATCCGGTCGAGGCTCTCCTCCTCGGTGATTTTTTGCAGGTGGCTGCCGGGATGGAAGTTCAGACGGTCGAGTCCCAGCAGTTCGCAGCGCTGCATTTCGTCGAGAAACGCTGCGCGCGATTTCTCCAGCGCCTCTTTTTCGGGATGTCCGAGGTTGATGAGGTACGAGTCGTGGGGCAGTATCTGTTCCGGCCGATAGCCGTAGGTGTCGCACGCCTTGCGGAAAGCGTCTATCTCTCCGGCGGAGAGAGGCTTGGCCACCCATTGACGTTGGTTCTTGGTGAAGAGCGCGAAAGCCGTGGCTCCTATTGCGTGCGCATTGGCGGGGGCGTTGTCCGCACCTCCCGAGGCGCTTACGTGTGCTCCGAAATATTTCATAATTCGTTCTTTCAGTTTATCTTTCAGACAAAGTTAAGGATTTTATAAATAAATTCATAAATTTGTACATTGAAAATCAATAGAATCGCTTCGCTATGAAACATCTTTTCCCGATCTTCGCACTGGCGGCCTTTCTGCTCGCGTCCGTTCCGGCTTCGGCTCAGATTTCGATCGACGAGGTCAATGCCGAGCAGCAGAGCGTGACTTTCCAGGATAAGCTGAAGTCCACCTCCGTCGATGTCGATTATTTCAACCTGGCCCGTTACAAGGCCGAGCGCGCCGCTATCCGCAAGGAGCGCAACTACCTCGAATTCGGCGGCGGGTTGCAGGGCGCCCTGACCTCCTACAACGATCCGTGGATTGCGACTTCAGGCGGTGACAACTCCATCGCATTGGTGGCGACATTCAACCTGAAACACATATTTACGAAGGATCTCTTTACCATCGAGACCAAGTTCAATGCCAAGCTGGGTTACAACCGCATGAAAGTCACTGTTGACGACAAGGAGGAGGGTATTTGGTTCAAGAATCAGGATGAGTTCGAGATTTCGACGGCTCCGTCGTTCAAGATGACGAAGAACTGGTCCTACGGCGTCATCGCCAAGTTCCGCAGCCAGTTCGTCAACGGCTACAAGTCGCGCACCGAGCAGGAGGAGGCTGACCTCAAAAGCAAGTTCATGACTCCGGCCTACCTCGACATTTCGCTGGGTATCACCTATAAAAGTCCCGAGAAGAAATTCCCTATCACGGTCAACATGTCGCCTCTCGCTATGAATGCCACCTTCGCCGAGAACGACTGGATTCGCAAACGGCAGGTGGACAAGGACGGCAACGAGATCAAACCGGCCTATCCTTACGGTATCGAGGACCCCGATCGGACTTCGAAATACGAGGGCGGTTCGTCCGTCCAGATCGACTTCGACCGCACGTTCGGCAAAACGGGTTATCTGCGTTACCGCACGATGCTCTACGGATTCTACGGCTGGATCTCTGACATCGGCCAGAGGAACAAGATCAGCGATTACAGCAAGTATCTGGAGGCTTTCGAGAAGTGGAATGCGGGAGACAAGAATATCAAGGACAAACCCCGCCTGCCGATCCATCCTATCGTCCGTTGGACGAATACCATCGACATTAAGGCAACAAAATTCCTCAGTACGACGTTGAGTTTCGAGTTGTATTACAACCGTGCCCAGAACGTCGATGTGCAGACCAAAACCCTGCTGAGCGTCGGTCTGACGTATACCTTTAAGAACAAATAATGTATAAGAATTCGAAACGCACCGTCCTTTTCCCGCTGCTGCTGGCCGCGGGGGTGGTCCTGGGCCTCGTGCTGGGACAGTATCTGGGACGCAATTCCACCACTTCGCAGCTCAAGGGCATGCTCAGCCGCATGGCGCTGCCCACGAACAAGCTGACCTATACGCTGTCGCTGATCGAGAATCAGTATGTCGATTCCGTGTCGATGGACTCCCTCGCCGAGCACGTCATTCCGCTGCTGGTCAAGGAGCTCGACCCCCATTCGGTCTACATCCCCGCTTCGGAGATGCAGGCGCTGAACGAACCTCTCGAAGGGGAGTTCGACGGTATCGGCGTGGTCTTCAACATGGCCACCGACACGGTGATCGTGCTGAACGTCATTCCGCAGGGCCCCAGCGACAAGGCCGGCATCAAGGCCGGCGACCGGATCATCGAGATCGGCGATTCGGTGGTCGCCGGGCGCAAGATTCCCCAGAACAACGTCGTGAAGATGCTGCGCGGACCGCGCGGTACGACGGTGCACCTGGGCATCGGGCGGCAGGGCATCTCCGGACTGGTGCCGATCGACGTTGAGCGCGGCGTGATCCCGATCCGGAGCATCGAATCGGCCTTCCGCATCGCCGACGGCGTGGGTTATGTCAAGCTGGGGCAGTTCGCCCGGACGACTTACGACGAGTTCCGCAGGGCGCTGGCCTCGCTGCGCGCCGAGGGGGTCACGAAGCTGATCTTCGACCTCCGGGGCAATTCGGGCGGATTCCTCGACCAGGCGATCGCCGTGGCCAACGAGTTCCTGCACAAGGGGCAGCTGATCGTCTACACCGAAGACCGCCGCCACGAACAGCTCCGGGAATACGCCGACGGCAACGGCTCGGCCCAGGACATGGAGGTCGTGGTGCTGATCGACGAGGGGAGCGCTTCGTCGAGTGAAATTCTCGCCGGAGCGTTGCAGGACAACGACCGTGGTACGATTGTTGGACGTCGTTCGTTCGGCAAGGGACTCGTCCAGCGTCAGATTCCGTACAGCGACGGATCGGCCCTGCGGCTGACCACGGCGCGTTACTACACGCCTACCGGCCGCTCGATCCAGAAGCCCTATACGATCGGCGACGACGAGAGCTACGAGGAGGATATTTGGAACCGGTATAAGAACAACGAGTTTTTCTCGGCCGACAGCATCCATTTCGCCGATTCGCTGAAACGGACGACGCCGGGCGGAAAGGTGGTTTACGGGGGCGGAGGCATCATGCCCGATGTCTTCATTCCGGCCGATACGACCGATGTGACGAAATATTTCATCGAGGTGTCGGGACGCAATATCCTCTACCGTTATACGATCGAGTATGCCGACCGGCACCGCGAGGCGCTCAACGCCGTGCAGACCATCGGCGATTTGCAGGCGCTGCTCGACAGCGACAAGACCCTTGTTGACGATTTCGTCCGTTATGCCGCCCGCAAGGGCGTTGCGCCGCGCTACGGCGACATCGCCCGCTCGCGCCGGCTGATCGAGGCCCAGCTCCGGGCCTACATCGGCCGCAATACGAAGCTGGAGGACAACGGGTTTTATGCGAACATCTATCCCGTGGACAACGTGATCGTGCGTGCCGTCGGGATATTAAAGGAGGATAAGAATGATTAAGAAGCTGATTGGTATTATCGTAGCCGTTGCGGTGATCGTCATCATCGTCGTGGCGGCTGTCCGGCGCGACAATTTCCGGTCGATGGTGTTGCGCGACGAAATGTTGAACGGTGTCCGGCCGACGGAGGAGCCTTCCCGCCTGATTTCGCCTGCCGAACTCGACGTTCCGGCCGAACTTCCCGCCGAATCCGACGTTCCGGCCGAACCTGTTCCGGACGCCGGGGCGGTCGATTCGCTGACCGTGGAGGTTACGGATTCGATCTGACGTTTCTCCGTCTCCTATGCGAAGCCGGCGGCCCTCGGAAGGGTCGCCGGCTTTCGTACGTAGGGGCGGTTCACTCCGTGAGGAGGGCTTCGTAGACCTCCGTCAAGCGGTTTCGGAGGTGTTTCACCGCATAATGCTTGCGCGAGAGCAGGGTCGCCACGGGGATTCCGGTGTCCTCGGCGAGCTCCCGGAAGGTGAATCCCTCCATTTCGGTCAGTTCGAACACGTCGCGCTGGGCGGCGGGCAGTTCGCCGAGAGCCTTTTCGACCTCCTCCCAGACCAATGTCCGCAGGTATTCCATTTCGGGAGAACTCTCCTCGTCGGCCAGCAGGGCCGTGATTTCGTTGACGAATCCGCTTTCGTCGTCCTGCCCGCGCATCTGCGGCATCCGTTCTTCACGGCGCTTGCGGCTGTGGTCGATGATGCGGTTGCGGGCCGCGCGGAAGAGCCAGGCCGCGACCTGCGTCACCGGATTCAGCGCATCGGTCTGTACGAAGCGCATGAACACGTCCTGCAAAATATCTTCGGCCTCTTCGCGCGAGGGGATGCGCCGGGCGATGAAGGCTCCCAGCTGACGGCGGTATTTCCCGAAGACTTCGGCGGGGTTATTTTTCGGGGCATTCATCCGTGGGGTTTTCTTCCCGGTACGAACGGATTCTTTGACGGATGAATTCGCGGCGTTCCTCGTGCGACATGCCGTGCATCGCCCGGTGGATGTGGCGGTGTTCGTGCCAGCCGGAATGTCCTAAGTGCCCGAAGAACAGATGGGCGAGCGCCAGCAGCCCTAACATCTGCCAGTAGCCGACCGGTTTCCAGCCGAATATGTCGGGAATCAGGGTGTTCCACAGCCACATGGCTGCGCCGACGGCCGCCGCGAGCAGGGCGACTCCTCCGATTGCATGGAGAACGAATGGAAGATTGCGTTTCATGGTTTGTTGTTGTTTTTCAGAAATTCCGGGATTTGTAAATGGCAGAATATCAGGTGGAACAATACCAGCAGCCCGAATATTTTCCAGTAGTTGACCGCCTGCCATGCTTCGGGGTCAGACGACCACGGCAGCGCGAGCGCCAGGGCAAGAACGATGGGCAACGCTCCTCGCAGAATGTGTTTCGGGGCGGTTTTGCGGGGTTCGATCTTGCGGATGACGATGGCTTTGTTGCGGCAGGAGCGTTCGCAGGCGCGGCATCCCGCGCAGCGTGCGGCGTCGGCGACTTGCACGAAGCGGCATTGTCCGTTGTCGGCCAGGCGGAGAACTCCGCGGCGGCATGCTTCGACACAGCGTCCGCATCCCGTGCAGTCGTAGGTGCGGAGTACGATTTCGGTGTTTTTCATCTTCGATAGGTTTCTATCTGTGCAGACGACCGGGCACGGAAAATATTTTAGACAGGGCAAAAAAATTCCCCGGAATGTTCCGGGGAATAGTGTTCTGAATCGTGTTGCGGTCCGCTAATAGTACTTGATTTCCTTGCCCTCGATAGCCGAAAGGAGGTTGTTGGCGGCCGAGGAGGCGCCGATGCGGAACAGGTCCGTCGTGAGCCACTCCTTGCCGAGGATCTCCTCGACGATGGTGTAGTAGAGCGCGGCGTCTTCGGGCGTGCGGACACCGCCCGCGGCCTTGAATCCGACCTTGCGGCCCGTCTTTTCGAAATAGTCCTTGATGGCCTGGCACATCACCACGGCGGCTTCGGGGGTTGCGGCCACGTCGATCTTGCCCGTCGAGGTCTTCACGAAATCGGCTCCAGCCAGCATCGACAGCAGCGAAGCCTTGCGGATCAGTTCGGGGGTTTTCAGCGCACCCGACTCGATGATCACCTTCAGCACCACATCCTCGTCCATCTCCGTGCGGATTACCTCCACCTCGTTGGCCGCTTCGTCGTACTCGCCCGTGAGCATGCGGCCCACGTTCAGCACGATGTCCACCTCGTCGGCGCCGTTTTCCACGGCCATCGCCACTTCGAGGGCCTTCACTTCGAGGAACGTCTGCGCTGCGGGGAATCCGCCCGCGACGCTCGTGATCTTCATCGGCGTACCGTCCACGGCCAGCCCCACGGTCTCCACGAATGCGGGGTAGATGCAGATCGACGCCACGTTGGGGATATGCGGATATTTCTGGTAAAACTCCACGGTCTTGCGGGCGAACTCCGTGACGGAGGTCACCGAATCGTTGCACGACAGCGTCGTGATGTCGATGGCCGAATAGCAGAATTTATAGACTTCGGTATTGTGGTTGCGTGCCCGGGCGACCTGACGGATGCGGGCGACTTCGGTGTCTACCTGTTCGGCGCTCCATGCTGGAGCGTATTCATTCAGATGGTTGGCGTATTCCATACGATCTTGTTTTTTACAAAATTAGAAAAATTATTCGATCCCGCGTCGCTTCCGGACCAATTATTTTACGAACGGGCCCGCTTTCGCATTTGTTGTCCGCTCCTTCCGGCGCCGATGCAAAAAAAGAGCCTGAACCGTTCCGGTCCAGGCTCTTTTTATTGGTTCGTGCTGAAATTACTTCTGCAACGGCTTCAGGTTGATGTCCTTGGCAGCCTTCTGAGCCAGAGCGGGGTTCTTCGAAACGGCGCTCTTCAGCTGAGCCTCTGCGGTCTTGAGGTCGCCTTCCTTCGTGGCGATTACCGCACGCAGGTAGTCGGCGTCGGCCGAGTTGTCCTTGGCGATGGCCTTCTTGGCACCGGCCAGGTCGTTCGACTGAACCAGGGCGATAGCCTCGTTGTAGCCCTTGAGCCCCTTGGCGGCAGCCTTGTAGTCACCCTCGGCGGCAGCCAGGGCAGCCTTGGCCTGAGCGTCGGCGGCAGCAGCGTACTTCTTGGCCTCTGCGGTGTTGTTGTTGGCCAGGTTAGCCAGCAACAGGTTCTTGTTGAGCTCCTTCGACGAATCCAGCTTGGCAGCCTTCTCGAACGATTTCAGGGCAGCGGCCTTGTCGCCGGCCTGCGTCTGAGCCACGCCGAGGTTGTTCCATACGCGGGCGTCGTTGAATTTCTTCGAAGCGGCGGTCAGGATGGCTACCTGCTCGTCGGCGTTCTTGGCCAGCTCCTGAGCGGCATAGAGATACTGCTCGACGGTCAGCTCGCCGCCGTTGCGGTAAGCGGCCATGATTTCAGCGTCGGTCAGACCCTGGAGGTCGGTGCTGTTGACGATCTGCGAACGGCGCAGCTCGGGAAGCACCTCTTTCTTCAGCTCCTCGAATACTGTTGACATGTTCTTGATCTCGGTCTCACGCTCTGCGGGCGAGTTGTAGAGGCTCAGCACCTGGAGAATGAGGTTCTTGTCCTTGATGTTCGATTTCTCGACCAGCTCCTTGAAGCCGTCCCAGTCCTCGCCGTAGGCAGCGGCGTCGATATCCAGACCTGCGTCTTTCAGCAGTTTGGCTACGACCTTCTTACCCGACTCGCTGCGGGCCTGCGAGAGTTTGTCGTTGAACTTCACCGGACCGTCGGGCGAAGCATAGCCCTTGACGGCGATGTTCTGCGTGGCACGGTCGTTCGTGAGGTTCTTGTCCACGTTCTCCTTGAATGCGCCGAGGTTGGCGTTCTTTTCGTTCTTCTTGGTCACTACCGACGAGTTGATCGCATAGAGCAGGTCGGTCTTGTCAACCACCGTGGTCACCTTCTTGTAGTCGTTGGCCATCTGATCCATCAGGTCGCCGTACTTGAGGTCCTTTTGCAGGGTGTTCAGACCGTAAGCGACCGTCAGACCGAATTCCTTGGCGATGGCGGCTTTGGCAGCGGCGTCGTTGCCGGCCAGCACGGCAGCCTCCTCCTTGGTGGGGATGGCTCCGGTGTTCAGGTTAACGAGCACGAACTCCTTGGCCTTGCCTTTCGGGCACTTGATCTCGGCGCGGAGCTGCAATGCGCACTGGTCCATGCGGGGATCGTAGGGGAACTCCACGTGCTGCGTGAAGTTGCCGCCGTTGATCTTGTCTACGACAGCGTAGTTCTCGTCAACTTTCGAACCCTGATAGTATTTGGTGGCGCCGGCCACTTCGCCGCCCTCGAATACGATGACGGGGGTAACCTTGATGATCGCCTTCTTGTTGAAGTACTCGACGGGGAAAGTGACATTGATGTCGGCGGCGACGATGCCGTTGTTCAGCGTGAGAATCTCGGGGGTAACCGTCAGTTTGACATCGTCCCGGTTCTTGGCCATCTTCTTGAAGCAATTACAGCTCGAAAATGCCAGGGCGGCAGCTACGAGCACAATGCTCAATTTCATTAAGTTTTTCATAATAGGGTAAATTAATGTGTTTATTTTTAATGTTTGCCTCTTGTCTGTCTCGCTTCCTCCCGGTTTTCGGAAACATTCCGTCTCTTTTCTGCCGGAGGAACAGCGCAAATATAGAAAACTCTCGCTAATTATGCAATATTCCGGACGGAAAAAAACGACGCATTTCCGTCCGAAATATCCACATTGACAGTCGTTTTAGTCCTCCTTGTGTTCATGGCGCTCCCGGCGTTCCCCGCGGTCGCGGCGTTCGCCGCGCTCTCCGCGTTCGGGACGCGGGCGGCGTTCCCGCTCCACATAGCCTTCGGGCTTGGGAAGCAGCGCCTTGCGCGACAGCTTGAGTTTGTTGGTCTTGGGGTCTACGCCGATCAGCTTGACATCGATCTCGTCGCCCTCTTTCAGACCGGTCTCCTCCATGGTCTCGAAACGCTTGTAGTCGATCTCCGAGATGTGGAGCAGGGCATCCTTGCCGGGCATGATCTCGACGAAGGCGCCGAACGCCACGATCGAACGGATTTTGCCGTGGTACGTCTCGCCCACCTCGGGAATGGCCACGATCGCCTTGATGCGCGCCAGAGCGCCGTCGAGAGCCGCCTTGTCGATGCCGAAGATATCGACATAGCCCAGATTGTTGTTCTCGGTGATGGTGATGGTGGTGTTCGTGGTCTTCTGAATGTCCTGAATGACCTTTCCGCCCGGGCCGATCACCGAACCGATCATATCCTGCGGGATGGTGATCTGTACGATGCGCGGCACGCAGGGCTTGTAGTCCGCGCGCGGCTCGGCGATGCACTCGGTGAGTTTGCCGAGGATGTGCATGCGGCCTTTGCGGGCCTGCTCCAATGCGGCGGCCAGCACCTCGTAGGAGAGTCCGTCCACCTTGATGTCCATCTGCGTGGCGGTGATGCCGTCCTTGGTGCCCGTCACCTTGAAGTCCATGTCGCCCAGGTGGTCTTCATCGCCCAGAATGTCCGACAGCACGGCCCACTTGCCGGTCTCGGAGTCGGAGATCAGACCCATGGCGATGCCCGACACGGGTTTCTTGATCTTCACGCCGGCGTCCATCAGCGCGAGGGTTCCGGCGCAGACCGTCGCCATCGACGACGAGCCGTTCGATTCGAGGATGTCCGACACGACGCGCACGGCGTAGGGGTTTTCGTCGCCCAGCGGGATCATCGGCTTCAGGGCGCGCCATGCCAGGTGGCCGTGGCCGATCTCGCGGCGGCTCAGGCCGCGTGCGGCCTTGGCCTCGCCCGTCGAGAAGGGCGGGAAGTTATAGTGGAGCACGAATTGCTCGGTGCCCTGCACGAGCACTTCGTCCTTGACCTTCTCGTCGAGTTTCGTGCCGAGCGTCACGGTCGTGAGCGACTGGGTTTCGCCGCGGGTGAAGATCGCCGAGCCGTGGGCTGCGGGCAGGTAGCCCACCTCGCACCAGATCGGGCGGATCTCGTCGGTCTTGCGGCCGTCGAGGCGCTTGCCCTCGTCGAGGATCATGTTGCGCATGGCCTTCTTCTGCACGTCGTCGTGGAAATATTTGTGGATCAGCGGGGCCTTCTCCACGAGCTCCTCCTCCGAGTAGCGGGCCGCGAACTCGGCTTCGAGGGCGTTGAACTTATCCTCGCGCTCGTGCTTCATCGTACCGCTCGTGGCAATGGCGTAAGCCTTGTCATAGAGCTCCTTGATGATCGTCTGGCGAAGCTCTTCGTCGTTGACCTCGTGGCAGTAGGTGCGCTTCACGTCCTTGCCCAGCTCCTTCGAAAGCTCGATCTGTACGGCGCAGTGCTTCTTGATCTCCTCGTGCGCGAACTTGATGGCGCCGAGCATGACCTCTTCCGAAACCTCCTTCATCTCGCCCTCGACCATCAGGATATTGTCGATCGTACCTCCGACCATGATGTCGAGGTCTACCTTCTCCATGTCCGAGTAGTTGGGGTTGATGACGTACTCACCGTCGATGCGGGCCACGCGGACCTCCGAGATGGGGCCGCCGAACGGGATGTCCGACACGGCCAGCGCGGCCGATGCGGCCAGTCCGGCCAGTGCGTCGGGCTGAATGTCCTTGTCGGCCGAGATGAGGGTGACCGTCACATAGACTTCGGCGTGGTAGTCTGCGGGGAACAGGGGGCGGAGCGCGCGGTCGATCAGCCGTGCGACGAGGATTTCGCTGTCGTTGGCGCGGCCTTCGCGCTTCATGAAGCCGCCGGGATAGCGGCCTATGGAGGCGTACTTCTCCTTGTACTCTACCTGCAAGGGCATGAAATCGGTGTCGGGTTTTGCATCCTTGGCGGCCACCACGGTGCCGAGGAGCATCGTGTCGCCCATCTTGACGACGACCGAGCCGTCGGCCTGCTTGGCCAGTTTGCCCGTTTCGATCTCGATCTGGCGTCCGTCGGCCAGCGCGATCGTTTTGCGGACTGCGTTGTACAGCTTCTTTTCTTCCATAAAAATAAACCTATAATGTTTTTCGAATTGTTTTTTCACAATGAAAATGAAGGCAACCCCTCTCGGGAATTGCCTTCATTTCTTCCTCGGGACTACTTGCGGAGATTGAGTGTCTTGACGATTGCGCGGTAGCGCTCGATATCGACCTCCTTGAGGTACTCCAGCAACTGGCGGCGCTTACCTACCAGACGCAGCAGTGCGCGCTGGGTTCCGAAGTCGTGCTTGTTGCTTTTGAGGTGGTTCGTAAGGTGGCTGATACGGTAGGAAAACAACGCGATCTGACTCTCGGGCGAACCCGTGTCGGTGTTAGACTTGCCGTACTGGCCGAAAAGCTCCTGCTTTTTCTCAGCTGTTAAATAAGCCATCGTGTAAAATTATTTTTACGTTCCACTCTACGACGCATCCCCCTTACCGTGGATAACGCCAGAGCGTTCCGCAAAGGTACTAATAAATTAAGAATTAAGAATTAAAAATGAAAAATTATTTATCTTTTCGGCCGGAAAACTTACGATATACTCCGGAAAATCGTACTTTTGTGGCTAAACGAGTGGAAATTATGTTGAAAAAGGGTATCTGCGGAGTCTTGGCCGCACTTGTCGCGGCCGCTTTCTGGAGCTGCGGGCGGCGTCCCGCCTACGTCTCGGTGGACGGGGTGATGCTGGGCACGACGCTGCACGTCGCGGCCGACGTGCGGGGCGTCTCGCCGCAGGAGCTTTACGCCGCGGTCATGGAGCTCGACCGCGAGGCCAAGGCGTCGATGTCGATCTACGACCCCGCGTCGCTGTTGAGCCGTCTGAACCGCAACGAAACCGACAGCGTTGACAGCCATATCGCCTTCAACCTCCGTCTGGCCGACAGCATCGGTTCGCTGAGCGGCGGCCGCTACGACGTGACCGTCAAACCGCTGGTCGAGGCGTGGGGATTCGCCGGGAAGGAGCGCGTCGAGCGCCCGAACGTCGATTCGATCCTCGAATTCGTGGGGCGGGAGAAGGTGCGCATCGAGGCGGGGCGGCTGGTGAAGGACGATCCCCGCGTGCAGCTCGATTTCAATTCCGTGGCCAAAGGCTACGTCGTCGATCTGCTGGCGGCGCTGGTCGAAAAATATGGCGCCGAGAATTATATCGTCGATGTCGGCGGCGAGGTCCGCTGCCGGGGCGTCAACCCCCGGGGCGATGCGTGGCGCATCGGCATCGAAACCCCCTTCGACGGCAACATGACCAACGGCGAGTATCTTCAGAAACGGGTGCGGATGCACGACGGCGGGCTGGCCACCTCGGGCAACTACCGCCGTTTCTACCTCGATGCCGAGGGGAACAAGATCGCCCACACGATCGACCCCCGCACGGGATGCAGCGCCGTTTCGCGCCTGCTGTCGGTGACGGTCGCGGCTCCGACCTGCGCCGAGGCCGACGCCCTGGGGACCATGTTCCTGGCGATGGGCGCCGACGATGCGCTGGCCGCGGCGGCCGCCATGCCGGAGGCGAAGGTCTATTTCATCCTCGCGGGCGACGGCGACGAATACGAGGAGTATGTTTCGCCGGCTATGGAAGCGTTGATCCTGCAATAACGAGATATAATGAAACAAGCTGTATTTCTCTACAACACGCAGTCGGGCAAAGGGAAGATCGCCCGCAACGTCGAGGGCATCTGCACGGTGTTCCGGGCCTACGGATACGAGATCGAACCCCGGCTGATCGACTTTTCGGCCAATCCCTTCGACGGCTGCGAGACGATCGACCTGATGGTCGTGGCGGGCGGCGACGGCACGGTCAACTACGTGGTCAACGCCATGAAGCGCAAGGGGCTGGACATTCCCGTCGGGGTGATCCCCGCGGGCACGGCCAACGATTTCGCCGGGGCGCTGGGCATGTCGCGCGAACCGCTCGAAGCGGCGCGGCAGATCGCTTCGGGAAGCATCGACCGGGTCGATGCGGGGTGTGTGAACGGGCTTTGGTTCGTCAATATCTTCTCGTTCGGCCTCTTCACGACCACCTCGCAGCGCACGCCCGACGCGCGCAAACACAAGATAGGCAAACTGGCTTACATCATCGAGGGGGCCAAGGAGATCCGTTCGATGCACGCCGTGCCGCTGGAGATCGAGGCCGATGGCGAACGCTTCGACCTGCGGTCGCTGATGGTGCTGATTTTCAACGGCGAGACCGCGGGCGGCTTCCGCCTGGCGCGCCGTTCGTCGATCAAGGACGGACTTTTCGACTGCATCCTGCTGGAAAAGAAGAACTTCTTCCGCTCGACGCTGGCCATGTGCCGTTATCTGGCGGGCGGAAACCCGAAGATCGTCCGCCATCTGCGGGCCCGGACGATCGACATCCGTTCGACGATCGACGAGCCGACGGATGTCGATGGGCAGAAGGGTGCCGGATTTCCGCTGCACATCGAGTGCATCGCCGGAGGTCTGCGCATCATGTGCGCAAAACAGCAATAAGGAATCGCTGCGGGCGGAGGGTTCGGAGAGGGCTTTGTGAAATATTTTTCCGACTCTTTTTGGGGCGGTGTTGCGATTTCGGACCGTTTTTGTTACTTTTGTCGGAAAAATTACGACGATATGGCGGATATTGGCAAAACGACACGCGGCGGCGGGCGTGAAAACCTGCGGAAAGTCTCCATCTCCCGGCTCAAAAAGGAGATGAGCGATGTCTTTTACCTTTCGGACGATCTGGTCATCTCCGCACTCACGGCCGACAAGAACACCACGGCCGACTATCCGACCTCGATCGACGGTTTCACGGCCATCATCATGATGGCGGGCGAGGCCACGGTGTCGATCGACATGCAAAACTACAACGTCAAGCCCAACACCATCGTCTTTTTCAACCCCGATTCGATCATCCGCACGGTCAAATGTTCGTCGAACGCTGCGGCTTACCTGCTGGCTTTCTCGAAGTCGTTCGTCAACGAGATCCAGATCGACCTTTCGACCTCGCTGCCGGTCTATATGCGTTTCGGCAAGGCTCCGGTGCTGGAGGTGACGCCGCAGGACGTGGATGAAATCCGCCAGCTGTTCCAGCTCATCAAGACCATGCTCCGCAGCGACAAGGAGCGCTACCGCCACGAGATCATCCGCACGCTTTTCACCACGGCGTTCTATATCATCACCGAGATCAACCAGCGCGAGCAGCCCGGCGAGATCAAACAGGGCCGCTGCGAGGTGCTGTTCGACGAGTTCATGTCGCTTCTCCAGCAGTACAACAAACGTGAGCGCAACGTGAGCTTCTACGCCAAGCAGCTCAATATCACGCCCAAATACCTCTCTTCGGTGGTGAAGGAGGTGAGCGGCAAGACCGCCGCGCGGTGGATCGACGAATCGGTGATCCTCGAAGCTAAGGCCCTGCTCAAATACTCGGGCATGAGCATTCAGGAGATCGCCTACCACCTGAATTTCTCGACCCAGTCCTTCTTCGGCAAATATTTCAAACAGCATACGGGCACTTCGCCCTCGCGTTACAAACGCAAAGGCTGACATGCCATGAAACGGCTGTTTCTGCTCTGCTGCTGCCTCGCGGCGGCCGTGCCGTTTTCGGCCCGCGGCGAATCCCTCGAACGGGCCCTCCGCGCTGTGACCGACTCGGTGCGGGCGACGGTGGGCGTCGCTGTGGTGTTCGGCGACGGCGATACGCTCGCGGTGAACGGCGGACGCTGCTATCCCATGTTGAGCGTCTGCAAGTTCCATCAGGCGCTGGCCGTGCTCGACTGCCTCGACCGCCGCGGCCTTCCCCTCACGACACGCATTCCGGTCCGCCGTTCCGATCTGCTTTCCGGTACGTGGTCGCCGTTGCGCGAAGCCTGCCCCGGGGGCGGCCGGTTCACCGTGGCGGAACTGCTGACGTACAGCGTCGCGCAGAGCGACAACAACGTCTGCGACGTGCTGTTCCGCTTTCTGGGCGGGACGGAGGCCGTGGACCGCTACATCGCCGGACTGGGCATCGGCGAAACCGTGATCGTCGCCGACGAGGAGATGATGCACCGCCATACGGACAACCAGTATCTCAACCGGACTACGCCGCTGGCCGCCGTGCGGCTGCTCGAACGCTTCCGCCGCGGGGAGCTTCTCTCCGCCGCATACGGGGATTTCCTGCTCGAAACGATGTTCGCCACGGAGACCGGGCCCGACAAACTCCGGGGGCTGCTGCCTGCGGATGTCGCCGTGGCGCACAAGACCGGCAGTTCGGACCGCGACGGGCGCGGGGTGAAGATCGCCGACAACGACATCGGCATCGTCCGCCTGCCCGACGGGCGCAGCTATTCGATCGCGGTTTTCGTCATGGATTCCCGCGAGGACGACCGGACCAACGCCGCCGTCATCGCCCGCATTTCGCGGCTCGTCTACGATTACGCCGCCCGGCGATAATGAAAAACCCCTCCGCAGAGGGGCTTTTCATGCGCTATTTCAGCGCCTCGACCACTTGCCGGATCATCGCCGGGATGGCGTGTTCCTCCTGCGCGGTGAAGAAATTGCCGTCGATTTCGAACGGGGCGTCCGTCGCCACGGGTCCCGTCACGGCGGCCTTGGCCAGCGGATGCACGGCGACACGCCGTCCGGCGGCGACGCCCGCGAATCCGAACATCATCCCCGCGGCGCAGTGGCCGATCATCGGTTTGCCCGTCTCCCCGAAGGTTTTCAGCACCTCCATCAGGTCTTTGTTCCAGGGCTCGCCGGCATGCTGTGCGAAGACCGGCACGGCGTCGCCGCAGGCGAACACCAGGGCGTCGTACTCGGCTTCGTGGCCTTTGAGGTTGGCGATCACGTCGTCCGCCGTCAGGCCGATGCCCGAGTTGGTGCGGATCTCGCGGCTCTCGGCCACGGCGAACACGGTGCAGGGAATCTTGTTCTCGAAAAACGTCTCCAGATACTGGAACAGGCCCATCCCGTTCACGGGATTCACGGCCACGACAGCTGCTCTTTTTGCCATGATTGCAATTCGTTTAGTGATACGATGGTTATTTTCGGTAAGTTTGTTATCTTTGCATACAAAGATAGGGCGAATCGCCTGTAAAAACAAGAACGCACTTAAAAATGAGTAGGTTACACGTGTGTAACCATTGCTGAATGCCAAACGGATGGAAACGGAAAAAAGTTTTCGGAATTTTACGCCCACGGGCCGTTGTCCCGTCCGGGATGTCCTGAGCCGGCTGGGGGACAAGTGGTCGATGCTGGTGCTGCTGACGCTGCACGCCAACGGCGTGATGCGTTTCAGCGAGATCCACCGCACGCTGGGCGACATTTCGCACCGCATGCTGACCGTCACCCTGCGGACGCTCGAAACCGACGGGATGATCCGCCGCAAAGTCTACGCCGAGGTGCCTCCGCGGGTGGAGTATGACCTTACGGAGCGCGGCGGGAGCCTGCTTCCGCATATTTTCGGACTGGTGGAGTGGGCGCAGGACAATATGGAGGCCATTCTCGGCGCCCGCCGGAAATCCTGAGCGGCATCCGCCGGGCACGGAGCCTTTCGGCGCGCATGTCCGGCCCGAACCGAAAAACGGGTCCCCAAAGGGGACCCGTTTCGTCATCGTCTGCGACGCACTCAGGCGCGCTTCTTCGCCGTCTTGGCCTCGATGGCCTTGTCCAGCTCGATGCTGAAATCCGAGAGGACGTTCATGTAGTTGATGAAGGCGTCGTAGGCCGAGTCGTAGGGATTGAAATAGGAGTGCACGTCGCCGTCCGACAGCCACTTGGTAGCCATGTAGTAGAAGTGGTCGGAGGTCTGCATGAAACTCCACACGTAGTCGAAATCGGGGTTTTTCAGTGTCGTGACCTTCTCTTTCAGGGCGTAGAGCTTCGAGAACGCCTCGTTCTGCAACTCGTTGCCCAGCCATGCCGTCACGTCGCGCTCCTCGTCGGCCCACGACATCACGTGCGGGCAGTGGAGCACGGCCACCGGCTGGTATTTCTTCGCCGCTTCGGTCACCGTGGCGAATTCCAGTCCGTTTTTCTTGGCCAAGACCGCTTTGGGAAGCGCGCGCATGAATTCGAAGATGCCCGTGTCGGCGGTCTGGTGTTCGCCGAAGGTCTCGTAGTCCATGAACAGGTTCACCACCTCGCCCGGCGTCTCGTCCGAAGAGAGCCATTGCACGTATTTGTCCACCGTCAGCGGCCACTGGTCCCAGCTCTTGTTCGAGAAGCGGAACGCGATGTCGTCCGAGAGCTTGTAGTTGCGCAGCAGCAGGCGCAGCTTCTGGTCGATGGCGTTGGCATAGACGTAGTTGGGCGACTTCCAGCCCAGCACGTGCTTGGCGCCCTCGGCCAGCATCGTGCGGAAGCCCATGCCGGCCACCATCTCGCCGATCTCGTCCGAATAGATCAGCTCCGTGTTGCGGAACGCCGTGGGCTTCACCCCGAACTCCTTCTTGATGAGGGCGGTGTGCAGTTTGACCTGCTCCCGGAAATCCTCTTTCGAAGCCAGCGAGGCCAGCGAGTGCGAATAGGTTTCGGCCAGGAACTCCACGCATCCCGTCGCCGCCAGCTCCTTGAACGAGTCGAGGACTTCGGGGGCGAACGCACGGAACTGCTCGACGGCGATGCCCGTGATCGAGAACGAGCAGCGGAACCTGCCCTTGTTCTCTTTGATGAGTTTCAGCAGCAGGGCGTTCATCGGCAGGTAGCACTGGCGGGCCACCTTCTGCATGATCGAGCGGTTCAGGAGGTCATCCAGATAGTTATGGTCTTTGCCCATGTTGAAGAAACGGTATTTCTTCAGACGCCAGGGCTGGTGTACCTGAAAATAGATGCAAACGGTTTTCATGGCGATACTATTTTGATTGTTTCTCATTCTCTTCGATCACGGCCTCGTAAACCGTCTTGATCTTTGCCGCAGCGTCGTTCCATTTGAGATTGGTGACCTCTTCGAGCCCCTTCGAGGCGAACATGCCCGAGAGGGCGGGGTATTTGATCAGTCCGTAGATGGCGTCCGCAAGGGCGTCCACGTCCCAGTAATCGACTTTCACGGCGTAGTCCAGCACCTCGGCCACGCCGCTCTGCTTCGAGATGATGACCGGAACGTTCGACCGCATCGCTTCGAGGGGCGAGATGCCGAAGGGCTCCGACACCGAAGGCATCACGTATACGTCCGACAGCTGGAACATCTTGTGCACATCCTCTCCGCGGAGGAATCCCGTAAAGTGGAATCGGTCGGCGATGCCGAGCCGTGCCACGCGGCGGATGACATGGTTCATCATGTCGCCCGAGCCGGCCATCACAAAGCGTACGTCGGGCACGCGCTTCAGCACCTTGGCGGCGGCCTCCACGAAATAGTCGGGTCCCTTCTGGTAGGTGATGCGTCCCAGGAAGGTCACGATCTTGTCCTTGACGCCCCGTTCGGGAACCTTGCCGCTGTTCTCGGCGAAGCGCACGGCGTTGTGCACCGTCACGACCTTGTCGGCCGGGACTCCGTAGCGGTTGATGACGATGTTGCGCGTGAGGTTCGACACGGCGATCACCCGGTCGGCGGCGTGCATGCCGGCGCGTTCGATGGCGTAGACCTGCGTGTTGACGTTCTCGCCCGAACGGTCGTATTCCGTGGCGTGCATGTGCACCACAAGCGGTTTTCCGGAAACGAGCTTGGCGGCGATGCCCGCATAGTAGGTGAGCCAGTCGTGGGCGTGGATCACGTCGAACTGCCCTTCCAGATCCTTGGCCACCTGCGCGGCGACCACGGCATAGCGGGCGACCTCCTCCATGAGGTTGGCGCCGTACTTGCCCGAAAAGGTGTAGCGTTGTTTCCAGGCATCGGTCGTTGACCAGGTCCGCTCTCCCGACTTGACATATTTTTCGTGATAGACTTCGTACTCCTCCGGCGAGATGTAGGGAACCATGTTCGAGTCGATGTGGATGAACGACATCTTTTCCAGAATGTCGTCCGCACCGCTTCCCGTCGAACCGTACATGGCTTCCACGTCGCTGGCGTTCAGCACGTGCGTGAAGCGCTGGTCCTCGTCGCCGTAGGCGTGCGGGACGACGAACGTGACGTTGACGCCGTTGCGCGCCAGTCCGCGGGTCATTCCGTAGCAGGCCGTTCCCAGTCCGCCCGCAATGTGGGGCGGAAACTCCCATCCGAACATTAATACTCTCATACCGTTATTCCTTGTTTTTTACTTATTCATCGTTTTCACGCATCCCGAGGCTTCCGATTCACGGCTCGCGGCCGTGTTTGCAAGTCCGACTCTCTCCTGAATCTCCGCCGTGGCGGAGACCTTCTGTCGGCACGACGCTGTTTTATCTCTTGGCGGTCGCTTTTTTCGCTGCGGGCTTCGCCGCTTTTGCGGCGGACGCCTTCTTGACGGCGCTTTTTCCGGCTTTCGCACTCTTCGCCGCCGGTTTTTTCGCGGCTTTCTCCGCCTTTCGGGGCTTCTCTTCCGGCCGCCGGCGCCGGATCATGCCGTAGATGTCCAGCACGGCCGCCACGCTCCACGCCTGCGAAATGGCTCCGCGGGGTGAGAACGGGGGATCGGCGTCGAACAGCTCTCCGATCGAACCGATGCCGTAGGTCTGGATGTCCTCCTCGAAGTTGGCCAGCATCTCTTCGGCCTGCGGCAGGAACGAATCGCCGTTGACATCGAAGCAGGCCCGCACGTAGAACGACAGCAGCCACGGCCATACCGAGCCGTTCTTGCCGGCGAAGTCGCGTTCGGCGGGCGTACCCTCCTGCGAACCCTTGTAGAGCGGGTTGCGGGGCGAGAGCGTCCGCAGCCCCTTGGGGGTCAGGAGGTGCTGGCTCACGGTGCGGATCACCTCCAGCTGGGTCTGCTCGTCGATCATCTTGTAGGGGAGTCCGCAGGCGAGGATCATGTTCGGGCGGATCTCCTTCGAAGTCCCTTCGCAGCCGATGCAGTCGGCCAGATAGCCCTCCGGCAGACGGAACAGTTCGTTGAACGACGCCGCGGTCCGTTCGGGCAGCGACTCCCAGGTTTTCACGAACTTCTTGTCGCCGTGTTCGCCCGCCAGCCGCAGCGTGTAGCGCACGGCGTTGTACCACAGGGTGTTGACCTCGACCTGATAGCCGTTGCGCGGGGTGACGGGCACTCCGTCAATCACCGAGTTCATCCACGTCAGGGGCACGCGCTCCGACGAGGCCCATACGAGTCCGTTCTCGTTGAGCAGCACCCGTCCCGCGACGCCTTGCTTATAGGCTTCCAGCACCCGTTTCATCGCCTTGCCGTAGCGTTCCCAGACGGCCTTGGCGCCGATCTGCTCTTCGAGCCGCTGCAACGTCCAGAAGAACCACAGCGGAGCGTCCGCGGCCACGGCCGCCGAGGCGTCCCCGGCGAACATGCCGTCCTGCATGGTGCGCACCTCGTAGTCGAGGGCGTCGATGCAGTCCTCCTTGTGGTCCTGCTCCAGGGTGATGCCGGGCAGCGAGACGAAGGTCTGGCGCCCCGAAACCCCGTGCCACGGGTAACCCGATATGACCTCCGTGCGGTTGCCCGGACGGCGGATCAGGAACTGCCGCGCCGAGTGTTCGAGGCAGCTGATGAAGTCGATCTTGTGCGTGCGGCGGGCGATGGAGCCTTCGAAGAGCTCTTCGATGGTCTTCGTCGAGCCCATCTCGTCGAGCGACGCCGAGAAGATGATGCTCTCGCCCTTTTTGAGCTCGGTTTCGAAATAGCCCGTCGTCAGCAGGTCTTCGTGTCCCTCGTAGCCGCGGGCGATGTCCTGCTGGTATTCGAAATTGTAGTACCAGTCGGGCGCCGGCACGAATTCCGTGCCGGGTTTGCTCGTCTGGAGGTAGAGCCACGGGAACGAACCGTAGAGGCGGCATTTTACGCCGTTGACCGCCGGATAGGAGCGTCCGTCGGCGGCCATGTTGGCGCGGGTCAGCGCGTGTTTGTCGCGGAAGGCCAGGAACGGGCGCAGTCTCAGACGCGTTTCGGAGTGGGCGTCCACGAGCGTGTAGCGGATCATCAGCTGCGTGCGTTTGTGAATCCAGAGCATCTCCTTCTTGAGGATGACGCCGCCCACGCGGTAGGTGATCGTGGGGGTCGGCGTGTACTCGAAGTCGGTGATGTACTTGTGGCCGCGGGGTTCGTAGACTCCCGGGAATCGGTGCAGCGCCAGATTGAACGTCTGGTCGTGCTGGATCACCGTCTCGTCGAGCGACGAGAGCAGGACGTAGGTCCGGCCGCTGTCGTCGATCGGCGCCACTATCAGTCCGTGGTAGCGGCGGGTGTTGCAGCAGACGATGGTCGTGCTCATGTATCCGCCGATGCGGTCCGTTGCGAGCATCTCGCGCTGGAGCGAGTACTCCAGGTTGCCCAATTCGCTTTTGTCGAAAGTAAGTGCTGACATATCGCTGTAAAATGCTGTTCGTCCTTATAAAGATATTGAAATTTTCAGAATATTGCAATCCTGCGACTGAAAATCGACATCTTTTTTATCCGTTTCCTTTCGGAAGCCTATGCCCATTTCACCAATGCAAAATCCATGCGATGCGGAAGATGCGGATTGCAGGGATAGATGCGCAGCGCCACGTCGAACGTGCCCGTCTCGTCGGGCGTGTAGTCCAACGCATAGGTCACCAGATTGTTGTCGGTCCGGGTTCGTTCGAGCCGGATCGTGCGGACGACGTTGACGCCCTGTCCGCCGACGATCTGGCGGGCGATGACCATCTCCACGCCGATGTCCTCCGGACGGAGGTTGGCGATGTCCACCGTCACCGAGAAGCGGTACTTCTCGCCGACGCAGACGGCCTCCTTGTCGATCTTCACGCGCTCCACGTCCACCGCGCGGACCTGGTCCCAGGCCGCCGAGACCTTGCGCTTCCAGGCCGCGATCTCGCGGGCCAGCAGGCAGGAGTCGGCGCTCAGCTTGCGCTTGCGGGCCGCCAGCTTGTCGTAGAAGCGCTCCTCGTAGTCGATCAGCATGCGGTTGGTCGTGAAGTTCGAGGCGATGTCCGCCACGCATTTCTTGACCGAGGCCACCCATTCGTGGGGGATGTTGTCCGTGCCGCGGGCGTAGTATTTCGGGGCGATCTGCTCCTCGATGGTGTTGTAGATCATCTCGGCGTCGAGTTCGTCCTGGAAGTGCTGGTCGGTGAACGTGCGCTCCATGGGCAGCATCCATCCGGCGCCCTCCTTGTAGCCCTCGACCCACCAGCCGTCGAGCACCGAGAACTGCATCACGCCGTTCATCACGCACTTTTCGCCCGAGGTTCCCGAAGCCTCCAGCGGCCGCGTCGGGGTGTTCAGCCAGACATCGACGCCCTGCACCATGCGGCGCGCCAGCTCCATGTCGTAGTTTTGCAGGAAGATGATCTTGCCCACGAACTGCGGCATGGCGGCCACCTCGACGATGCGTTTGATGAGGTCCTGCCCCGGTTTGTCGTTGGGGTGGGCTTTGCCGGCGAAGATGAACTGCACGGGGCGCTCCTTGTTGTTGACGATCGCCGCCAGCCGGTCGAGGTTCGTGAAGAGCAGGTAGGCGCGCTTGTAGGTGGCGAAGCGGCGCGCGAAACCGATGGTCAGCACGTCGGGCTTGATGCCCTCGATGATCTGGAGCATCTGGCGCGGCGAATCGAGACGCACCTGCGCGGGATCGCTGTAACGCCGGCGGATGTGCTTGATGAGCTTGTTCTTGAGCTTCATGCGCTCCTCCCACAGTTCGCCGTCGGGGATGTCGTGCACCTTCTGCCAGGCCGGGATGTCGTAGACGTGGCCTTCGAATCCGTCGGCGAAATAGCGGGCGTAGAGACGCCGCAGCGACGTGGCGATCCATGTCGGGAAGTGCACGCCGTTGGTGACGTAGCCGATGTGGAGCTCGTTCTTGAAGTAGCCCGGCCACATGTTGCCCAGAATGTCCTTCGACACCTCGCCGTGGAGCCACGACACGCCGTTGACCTCCTGCGAGAGGTTGCAGGCCAGCACCGACATCGAGAATTTCTCGTTGGGGTCGTTGGGGTTGGTCTTGCCCAGGTTGATGTACTGCTCCCAGGTGATGCCCAGCACGTCGGGATAGTGCGACATGTACTGGCGGATCATCGACTCGGGGAATGCGTCGTGGCCGGCCGGCACGGGGGTGTGCGTCGTGAAGAGCGACGACGAGCGCACCACCTCCAGCGCCTCGGAGAACGAGAGCTTGCGGTGGTTCACCAGGTCGCGGATGCGCTCCACGCCGATGAAGGCGGCGTGCCCCTCGTTGCAGTGGTACACCTCGTGTTTGACGCCCACCTTGCGCAGGGCGCGGATGCCGCCGATGCCCAGCAGGATCTCCTGTTTGAGCCGGTTCTCCCAGTCGCCTCCGTAGAGGTAGTGGGTGATCTGGCGGTCCTCTTCGAGGTTGTCCTCGATGTCGGCGTCGAGCAGGTAGAGGTCCGTGCGGCCCACCTGGCATTTCCAGATGCGCGCCGAGAGCGTGCGGCCCGGGAATGCGACGGTGACCGTCATCCAGTTGCCGGCCTCGTCGCGCACGGGCGAGATCGGGAGTTTATAGAAGTTCTGCGCCTCGTAGGTCGCCTCCTGCGCCCCCTGCGCCGAGAGTTTCTGCGTGAAGTAGCCGTAGCGGTAGAGCAGGCCCACGGCGGCCATCGGGACGTTCTTGTCCGAAGCCTCCTTGAGGTAGTCGCCGGCCAGAATGCCCAGGCCGCCCGAGTAGATTTTCAGCGACGAGTGCAGGCCGTATTCCATCGAGAAGTAGGAGATCGTCGTGGTCTTCGGGTCGGGCTTCTCGTTCATGTAGTCGCGGAACTGCGTGTGCACGGCATCGAGCATGGCGAGGAAGTTCGAGTCCTTTTCGAGCTGTTTCAGGCGTTCGACGCTCAGCGCGTCGAGAAATGCGATCGGGTTGCGCTCGCATTCGGCCCACAGCACGGGGTCGATCCCTTCGAACAGGTCGCGGGCGCCGGGGTTCCAGCACCACCAGAGGTTGCGCGACAGCTCTTCGAGGGCGTGCAGCCGCTTGGGCAGCGTCTTATCGACCATCATGCGGTTCCAGACGGGCTTCTCGACGAAAAGCTGCTGGCGCACGAAGTTGATCTGCTCGGTCTTGGCGCCTCCGTCGTCCAGCACGGCGCGGTTGGTGCGGACGATCGAACTCTCGACCGCTTCGGAATAAGCCTGTTCGTAGGCGGCGAAGAGGTGTTCCCAGAGCGCCGTCGTCGAAATCTCGTAGGCCGAGGTGCGCATTTCGTTCACGTGCTTCTCGTCCAGCAGGCTGAAGCGCAGCAGGGTTTCGGCGACCTTCTGTTCGACCTCCCGGTCGTTGTAGTCGTCGCGGCGGACGACCTCCACGCCGGCGTGTTCGCGGTGTTTGTCCACCCAGAGCCCGAATCCTGCCAGCGTCGTGGTGACGGTCGGCACCGAGAAGGCCACCGATTCCAGCGGGGTGTAGCCCCACGGCTCGTAGTAGGAGGGGAAGACCGTGAGGTCCATGCCCACCAGCAGTTCGTAATAGTCCTTGTTGAAGATGCCGTCGGCCTTGTTGAGGTAGGTCGGCACGAAGATCACCTTCACCTTCGATTCGGGACGGGTCAGGACCGAGTCCTTGAGGGCGTTGACGATCGGGTCCCAGGCCGGATTTTCGAGGTAGTGGGTCGTGTATTTGTACTGGCTCCCGTCGATGGGGTTCGACGCATCGGCCAGATGGGCCTGCAAGTCTGCGCGCGGACCGCGGTTGCCTGCGGGTACGGTGATGTAGGCCAGCACCTCGCGCCGGAGCTTGTCCGACTCCGCGAGCTGTTTGAGCGATTCGATGAAGATGTCGATGCCCTTGTTGCGGAACTCGTAGCGGCCACTGGTGCCGACGATCAGCGGGTCGCCCGCGAACTTTTCGCCCAGGCAGGCTTCGGCCACCGCGATCATCGCCTTGCGGGCCTCGTCGCGCTTGGCGTAGTACTCCTCGCCGGTCCACACGAAGTCGTTTTCGAAGCCGTTGGGCGTCACGCCGTCCGGCTCGCGGCCCAGCAGGTATTTGCATTCGTTGGCCGTGATGTCGCTCACCGTGAGGAAGGCGTCGTGGTATGCGGCGGCCATCTTCTCGATCGAATGTTTGGCCGTGACGTTGAACCGCCGGGCCAGTTCGTCGGCGTTGAATTTCGTGAGGTCGTTGTAGAGCGGCAGTCGGTTGCCGGCGATGCAGCGGCCCATGACCGTGGCGTGGGTGGTGAACACCGTGGCCACGTAGGGTGCGCGGTTGCGCAGGTAGAGGCCGCCGGCGGCGGTCATCCATTCGTGGAAATGCGCGGCGGCCTTGTCGGTCGGGGCACAGAAGGCCTCGACGTAGGAGGCGATCACCACGCCCGCGGCCCAGCCGAAGAGCACCGGCTCGATGTAGTCCCACTGTCCCGAGATCGAATCCACGTGGTACGACTCCCAGAGGCTTTTGAGGATCTCGTCCTTGCGGGGGATCAGCGACGAGAAATCGACCAGCACCGCCGTCGGTTCGCCTTTGATCTTCCAGCGGCCGACGCGCACGCGGACGCCCTCGTTGTAGAGTTTCTGGCGCCATGCCTTCAACAGCGCGGGGTCCTCCTCGAACTCGGGGTTCACGCCCTCGTGCGAGAGGTCGGGGCCGAGCAGGATGTAGCGGTCTGCGAATTTGCGGGTCACGGTCTGTGCCTTGGTCGAGATGACGGTGTGTATGCCGCCGACTTTGTTGCATACCTCCCAACTTACTTCGAACAGGAAGTCGGGGGAGTGTTTTGCATTGCTCATATACTGTGTTTGTTTGTAATTTTTTCGGGACGGAGTCGGATTCGAAATCCGGCTGCAAAGGTAACGCTTATATTTCTATAAAACAACCCGAAGCCATATTTACTAAAAAAATTTAATAATAACTTAACATTTCTGTTTCACCCGGTTGCGGGGTCGTTACGTTTCGAAAAGCGCCTCGATCACCGCATCGGAAACCAGCATCCGGGCCGCCGGCACGGCCATCCGTCCGCCGGAAACGACGAGCGCTCCGGCCCGTATCCAGGGCGCCGCGCCGCGCTGCATCCGCGCCGTGCGTTCCGGACCGAAAAGAGCCTCCGTTTCCGCCAGGCCGATGCCTTCCGCCGTGCGCAGCCGCGTCATCACATATTCGTTGAAGCGGTCGCGGTCGGTCAGCGTTTCGGTTTCCGCGGCGGCTCCCGCAAGGTAGTCTTCCACGGAGCTGACGTTCCAATGGCGTTCCCGCCCGTCGAACGAGTGGGCTGCCGGACCGATGCCGAGATACTTCGCGCCGTGCCAGTACGAGGCGTTGTGGCGCGCCCGGAACCCCGGCAGGGCGAAGTTCGAGACTTCGTAATGTTCGAAGCCCGCCCCGGTCAGCGTTTCGTGCACCAGGGCGTATTCCGCTTCGCTGACCGCCTCGTCCACCGGGGCGAACTCCCCGCGGGCGGCACGCCGTCCGAAAGCCGTATCGGGTTCTATGGTCAAATGGTATGCCGAAATGTGCTGCACGTTCAGTCCGAGCGCCGTGTCGAGCGTGCGGCGCAGCGAATCGCCGCCGAATCCCGGCACCCCGAAGATCAGGTCCACGGTGATGTTTCCATAACCTTCGGCTTGTGCACTCCGGACCGCCTGAAGGGCCTGTGCGGCGTCGTGGCGGCGGTTCATCAGTTTCAGGCATGCGTCGTCGAACGACTGTACGCCGATCGAGAGGCGGTCGATGCCCGCCCGGCGCAATGCCGCGAGGTATTCGGGCGTCAGGTCGTCGGGGTTGGCTTCGAGGGTGGTCTCCTCTGCCGCGGAGCAGTCGAACAGCTCTCCCGCATGATCCAGCAGCCCGGCGATGGTTCCGGGCGGGCAGAGCGACGGCGTTCCGCCGCCGAAATAGCGGGTGCGGACGGCTTCGCCGCCGAGATATTCGCGCTGCGCCTCCAGTTCGCGGTGCATGGCTGCCGCGAGCTCCTCCATGCGTCCCAGTCCGACGCTTTTGTAGAAATCGCAGTAGGCGCAGATGCGTTTGCAGAAGGGTATGTGGAAATAGAGTCCGGCCATACTATAAAGATATGAAAAATAACGGAAGGTACCAAAACCGGATTGTGCTTCGTCCGCAAATTCGCCGGGCAGAACGGTCCGACGAATTTCCGGCAGCTTGTTTGCAGGGAGTGTTCTGCGGTGCGGAATGCACTCCCGACGGGTTTCGGGAAACCGGGATACGCCGTTATGAATGAAGCGTATAGCGCGGCGGGGAAAAATAATAAAAATTTTTTGTAATTTCGGCTGTTATTTTTTTCACAATTCTGAAAGTTTTTCTACCTTTGTGCCGTTGGAGTCCGGAGAGTCCGGACGATAACATGAGGTTGAGAAGTGGATTTTAATCAAAAATAATTGCACTATGGACAAAATGGATTTGAAGAAGTACGGGATCACCGGCGTGACCGAGATCGTGTACAATCCCTCCTACGACGAGCTGTTCCGTGAGGAGACCAAGAAGGGCCTGCGCGGCTACGAGAAGGGTCAGCTGACCGAGACCGGTGCCGTGAACGTGATGACCGGCGTCTACACCGGCCGTTCGCCCAAGGACAAGTTCTTCGTCATGGACGAGACCACCAAGGATACGATCTGGTGGACTTCCGACGAGTATAAGAACGACAACAAGCCCGTCACGAAGGCTGCCTGGAAAGAGCTGAAGAAGATCGCTTCGCAGGAGCTGTCGGGCAAGAAACTCTACGTCGTCGATACGTTCTGCGGCGCCAACGAGAACTCGCGTCTGAAAATCCGCTTCATCATGGAGGTGGCCTGGCAGGCTCACTTCGTGAAGAACATGTTCATCCGTCCGACGGACGAGGAGCTGGAGAAGTACGGCGAGCCCGATTTCGTGGTGCTCAACGCTTCGAAGGCCAAGGTGAAGAACTACAAGAAGCTGGGTCTGAACTCGGAGACGGCCGTTGTCTTCAACCTCACCGAGAAGATGCAGGTCATCATCAACACCTGGTACGGCGGTGAGATGAAGAAAGGCATGTTCTCCTACATGAACTACCTGCTGCCGCTGAAGGGCATGGCTTCGATGCACTGCTCGGCCAACACCAACGCCAAGGGCGAGACGGCCATCTTCTTCGGTCTGTCGGGTACCGGCAAGACCACGCTTTCGACCGACCCGAAGCGCGAGCTGATCGGCGACGACGAGCACGGATGGGACGACGACGGCGTGTTCAACTTCGAGGGCGGTTGCTACGCCAAGGTCATCAACCTCTCGAAGGAGAACGAGCCCGACATCTGGAATGCCATCCGCCGCAACGCCCTGCTGGAGAACGTGACGGTGGACAAGAAGGGCAAGATCGACTACGCCGACAAGTCGGTGACGGAGAACACCCGCGTATCGTACCCGATTTTCCACATCGAGAATATCGTGAAACCCGTATCGAAGGCTCCGGCCGCCAAGAAGGTGATCTTCCTCTCGGCCGACGCATTCGGCGTGCTGCCCCCGGTTTCGATCCTGAATCCCGAGCAGACGCAGTACTACTTCCTGTCGGGCTTCACGGCCAAG
The DNA here is from genome assembly GCF_025145645.1 of Alistipes senegalensis JC50. Taxonomy (NCBI): domain Bacteria; kingdom Pseudomonadati; phylum Bacteroidota; class Bacteroidia; order Bacteroidales; family Rikenellaceae; genus Alistipes; species Alistipes senegalensis. The sequence continues at coordinate 2,065,358 of NZ_CP102252.1, forward strand.
CTGGCCGGCACCGAGCGCGGCATCACCGAGCCCACGCCGACCTTCTCGGCCTGCTTCGGCGCCGCATTCCTGTCGCTGCACCCCACCAAGTACGGTGAGGAGCTCGTCAAGAAGATGAAGAAGTCGGGTGCCAAGGCATACCTCGTGAACACGGGCTGGAACGGAACCGGCAAGCGTATCTCGATCAAGGATACGCGCGGCATCATCGACGCGATCCTCGACGGTTCGATCGACAAGGCTCCGACCAAGACCATGCCTATCTTCGATTTCGTGATTCCGACCGCTCTGCCGGGCGTAGACCCCAAGATCCTCGATCCGCGCGACACTTACAAGAGCGCCAAGGAGTGGGAGGTGAAGGCCGAGGACCTCGCCAACCGTTTCGTGAAGAACTTCTCGAAGTTTACGGGCAACGAGGCCGGCAAGAAGCTCGTGGCTGCCGGTCCGAAGGTGAAATAATCCGAAAGATTTTATATGTATGCGGGACTCCCCGGACCAGTCGGTCCGGGGAGTCTCTGTTTAAGAGGTTCTATGGGCGATGGAAGGCTTTTCGTGTCGGAGTCCTGTCCGCGCTTCAACCCGTCTGAGAAACGGGCTTTAAGGTCGGATGCGCGACATTGCACTCCGAAGCCCGGTCGTCCACAGCGACCCTAAAACCGCCTCTCAGACGGGCGCAGAACCGGATGGTAAGCGGGAAAAAATGCTTGGATCGTCTATAAATCAGGCGTCTTTCGCTTGGGCTGGAAAATCCGGTAGCCGATCGAAACGCCGATCTTGTTGGGATACCACTCCGAGGAGCCGTTGAACGGGTCGGGGTGCTTCGGCTGCACGGGACGATGGGGATTCATGTCGATCTCTCCGTCGAAACTGTATCCGTTGTAGTGGCTGTCCATCCAGGCCCAGCCGACATAGGCGTCGAGCAGCCACCGTTCGCCGAACTGGTATTCGTAACCCGCGCACAGTCCGATCATCATGCCGTAGCCCTTGCAGTAGCGGTTTTCGAATTTGAGGCGCCAGTTCTCGATGTAGGGTTTCGACATGTCGAAGGCCATCATGCCGATATTGGCCCCGAGATACCACCCGCGGTTGTGCTCCTTGAAGAAGCGGCGGTATTCGCCCATGAAGATGGCGAAAGTCATGTGTTTGCCGTCGAAGGATTTCCACGGGGAGATCACGACTTCGCTTTGGAGCGTGGATTTGGGGGTGACGGCGAATTCGACGGCAGGGTTTATGATCCCGACCAGCGCATAAAGCCCGTTGAGCTTGACATATCCCTGCGGGAGTGCGTTCTGTATGGCGAACAGCGTGAACAGGAGCGCACAGGCTCCGACTTTGCGAATGGTTCGTGTCATGGATTGCGGATTTCTGCCGGGTGCAAAGATAGGGATAAGCGGGGGTAAAAGCAAGTTCGCCTGCAATTTGCCGGGCGGAAGCATCCAAGGCGCAGCGACGGTACGAACAGCTGGGTTCAACTATGACGCCAAAAGCGCGAAAAATCCGGCCGATCGTGTACATCGGCCGGATTTTCACCTTCTGTCCGGATTTCGGATGCCGGGAAACTTCGTTACATCGCTTCGAATCGGACTGTCATGGTCGTGAGGTCCGCCGTGATCCGGTAGTTGCCGTTTCCGAATCCCATCAACAGGGGATAGAACTGATTGCTTCCCTGGACGAGTTCCCATCCCGTGTATCCATCGTCGAACGATCCTTTGGCACCGTATTCCGTGAGCCACTCGGTGTTCGAGATGATGAACTTGAATCCGTTGCCTTTCGGATTCCCTTCCTGTGCCGTGCCGACATTCACCGGGACATTCTCGGCGGTGAAAATCCCCGGGGAGGTTTGGGTCATTGCGACGGCTTGGTTCAGATCCCAGCCGTGGGGCATGGCATCTCCCAGGATATAGAGCGCTGCCGGGTAATCTGCTCCCTGCGCTGGCTCGAAACGTACGGCCATCGTCGTGAAGTCTACGGTGATGTCGTATGTTCCGGATGCGTATCCCATCAGCAGGGGGTAGAACTGGTTGCTGCTTTGTGCGAGTTCCCAGCCGCGGTAGCCTTGCTGTCCGTCGTGGTCGTCGAAAGCCTCTTTGGCACCGTACTCAGTGCTCCAATCGCTGTTCGAGATACCGAATTTGAATCCGTTGCCCTTGTTGTCGTCCGGATTGGCCGTGCCGACGTCGATGTTCACACCCTTGACCTGGAATACGCCGTTGCCGGTCTTGGTCAGCGGGATGAAGCTGCCGAGATTCCACCCGGCCTCCGTGGCCGGTCCGAAGAGGAACAGCGTTTCGGGATAGGCGGGTGCCGTGCCGCCCGTAAGGGTGACCTTCAGGGTATTCAGATCGACACGCACGGTATAGTAACCTTCGCTGAAACCCTGGTCGCCCGGGATGAAGCGGATGTCTCCGTCTCCGTCGCCTTTTTTCTTGAGGGTCCAGTACTCGCCGGCCGCCTCGTCGCGGATATACTCCGTCCAGTCGTAGAAGTCGAATTTGAAGCTGCTCTCCGGTTTGAGATAGATGCGGGTGTTTTCATAGATGTTCTCTCCGACAGGCAGCAGGGCGTTCGCCTCGACCATCTCCCAGCCGTTCTCCATGTTGTCGCCCAGAATGTAGAGGGCCGATTCGGGATCGAACTCCGTAACGTCGCCCGTCCGGGTCAGCGTGAGCATCATCGTGTTCAGGTCAACACTTACGGTGTAAATGCCGCTCGTGTAGTCGTACTGTAAGGGATAGAACTGCGAATCCCCGTCATTGGCGATGGCGAAAGTCTGGATCTGACCGAATTCGCCGCCGATCTTCTGCCCGTAGAACGGATAGCTGCCATCCTCCTCGATATAGAATTTGAAACCCTTGTTGTCTGCGGGTTTGCCGAATTTCAATACGACATTCTCTGCCGTGTAAACCCCTTCGTCGCCCTGCGGCAGTTCGATCGCTTTGTCCCAGCCGTATTCGCAGGCGCCGCCCTTCATCCAGAGCGATGCGGGCTTGACCACTTCGGCGGCGTAGGCCGTAGCGGCGAACGACACCTCCTCCGAGGTTTTATCTTCGATGAGGTAGTTGTCTGTGTGTGCATAGACGCAGGCCCGGAAAACGAAGCGTTCGCCGCTTTTGCCTCCGAATGTCGTTACGATGAGATCGTTGAGTTCCTTGTGGGTGAAAGAGATCGCCAGATCGGCTTCCCCCCCCCACTCTCGTTTTATCCCTTTGAACAGGTCTTCGCCCTCTACGTTCAAGTACAGGTCGTACATGACCGACGAGCTGCGGGTTACGATTGCTGCGGCTGTCCACGAGAATCTCAGGGCTTCCTGATCGGCTTTGTCAACATCGAGCGTAATCTCCTCGTCCGAGACCGTGAGCACAGGGGCCGTCAGTTCGCTCCACTCCTTGTCGGGAAAATCCGATGTGTTGTCGTCGCTGCACGAGGCGATGGGAAGAGCAAAAGCCAGCGCGCCTGCGAGGTATTTCCAAAAATGTTTCATACTGGTTGGTTTAGGTTTGTTAACGAGTTTTTCTCGAACGTAAAAATAGAGGACAAAAACCGGATAACCATGAAAAGCGCCGCATGGTACAAGCATTTGATGAAAAAGTATCATTCGGGCGGCCCGCTGTTCTGAAAGTTCAGCGATGATAGTGGGCCGGGGCGGGCTGTTTGGGGTCGTAGCGTGTTTTGGGGGAGGTGTTTCGGCCGGGGCGGAAACGCTTTTGCCGTATCGCAGGTGTTAAAATGGTATTATCCCATCCAATCGTGATACTTTTCAATCCTTCTGCGCCGCATTCGTTGCAGAACCCTTTCGAAACCTCTATTTTTACACAGCACAAACGGGAAATACCGCCTGTTTTATTGTGTGTCGTAAACCTGCTTATTATCTGTGAACCATGAGAAGAATAGTTGTATCCGTTTTATTTGCATTGCTTTGCGTTCCCGCACTCGCAGTTCGTGAAAAAAGTTATACGGTTCTTTCTCCCGATGAGACGATCGGGATTACACTGGCCGTCGGAGAGAGGTGCACCTATGAAGTCCGTGTGGACGGCCGGACGGTCGTGGCGCCCACTCCGGTGTCGATGACGCTGGGCGACGGAACCGTATGGGGCGGTTCGGCGCAGCCTTTCCGTATCCGTAAAGGGACCGTCGATACCTCTTTCGCCACGCCTTTTTATATCAAGGCGCGGGTTTCGGATCGCTACAACTGGCTGCGGGCCGATTTCCGACCGGGTTTCGCCATCGAGCTCCGGGCCTATGACGACGGGGTGGCCTATCGTTTCGTCTCGACGACGGATAAACCGCTGACCGTCGCTTCCGAAGAGGCCGGTGCTTGTTTCCCGGGAGACTGGAAATGCTGGGTCCCTTATGTTAGGGATTGTGACGGAACCGAGATCGTACCCTTCGGGAGTCAGTTCAAAACCTCGTTCGAGAATCTCTATACCGTAGCCCGGCTTTCGGAACTCGATCCCGCACGACTGGCTTTCCTGCCGCTGGTCGTAGCATCCGACGATGGCGTGAAACTCTGTTTCACCGAGGCCGATCTGCAAGCCTATCCGGGTATGTATTTCAATTATCCCGGCCAGGGAAATTCTCTGCGCGGTATTTTCGCTCCGTATCCGAAACGGACGCACGACGGGGGACATGACGATCTTCAAAATGTCGTGGACGAGTACGATGATTTTATCGCCAAGGCTTCGCCGCGGGCGTCGTTTCCGTGGCGGACGATCCTCATTGCCCGCGAGGACAGACGACTGCTCGATAACAATATGGTCATGCGTCTGGCCGAACCGTCGCGTCTTGCGGACATATCGTGGATTCGTCCGGGATTGGCGGCCTGGGAGTGGTGGAACGACTGGGGGCTTCACGGCGTCGGTTTCGAGGCCGGGGTCAATACGCCGACTTATAAGCACTATGTCGATTTCGCGGCCCGCAACGGGATCGAATATCTGGTGATGGATGACGGATGGTCGAAGGATAAGACCGACCTGATGTCGGGCGGTAGCGACCGCCTCGATTTGGACGAGGTGTTGCGTTATGCGAAAGAAAAGGGTGTAGGTATCATCCTTTGGGCGGGTTTCCGTGCTTTCGACCGCGATATGGAGGAGGTTTGCCGCCACTATTCGGCATTGGGTGTCAAAGGTTTCAAGGTTGACTTCATGGACCGCGACGACCAGCAGATCGCCGAATTCCTCTACCGCGGGGCAGCGACCGCAGCCAAATACGGGCTGTTGCTCGACTACCACGGTATTTATAAGCCTGCCGGTTTGCAGCGCACCTATCCCAATGTCGTCAATTTCGAAGGTGTACATGGACTGGAGCAGATGAAATGGTCGGAAGAGTCGGTCGATCAGGTGACCTACGATGTGACGATGCCGTTTATCCGGATGACGGCCGGTCCCGTGGACTACACCCAGGGAGCCATGCTCAATGCCGCGAAAGGACATTTCTTTCCGCGCCGCAGCGAACCGATGAGTCAGGGCACGCGCTGCCGTCAGCTGGCCGAATACATCGTCTTCCATGCTCCGCTGTCGATGCTCTGCGACTCGCCCTCCAACTACGACCGGGAACCCGAATGCACGGCCTTCATCTGCGGCGTTCCCACGGTGTGGGACCGGACCGTGGCGCTCGACGGCCGTCTCGGGGAGTATGCGGCCGTTGCCCGCTGCAAAGGGAATGTCTGGTACGTCGGCGGCCTTACGGGACACGAAGGCCGCACGGTGACGCTCGATCTCGGATTTCTGGGTGACGGGAATTTTACGGCCGAGATCTTCTGCGACGGTGCCAATGCCGCCAAGTATGGACATGATTATCAGCGTGTGATCCGTCCGCTGGGGACGGACCGAACGCTGGAAATAACGATGGCTCCTGCCGGTGGATTCGCCTTGCGGATCACCCGGGAATAAAATAAATACTCTATTTCATTCGTTTTATGACAAGATTAGATTTCGAGAAGCGTATTTCAGCCCTGCGTTCGGTTCATGAGGAGTTGATCGGCAGGAAAAATCCGGCAGCGGATTCCAACGGAGTATGGACCCGTTATACTTACCCGATCCTCACGGCTGCGCATACGCCGCTCTTCTGGCGCTACGACCTGAACCCCGCTACTAACCCTTTTTTGCTCGAACGGTTCGGGATCAACGGAACGTTCAATGCTGGAGCCATCAAGTTCGACGGCAAATACGTACTGGTGGTCCGGGTCGAAGGGAACGACCGTAAATCCTTTTTCGCTCTGGCTGAGAGCGACAACGGGATCGATGGATTCCGGTTCCGCGACCGTCCGCTGACGATTCCCCCGGTCGACGGGGATGAAACGAACCTTTACGACATGCGCCTTACGGCCCATGAGGACGGTTGGATTTACGGTGTTTTCTGTGCCGAACGGCATGATCCGTCGGCTGCCCCGGGCGATCTGTCGTCGGCCGTGGCGACGGCCGGCGTAGCCCGAACGAAGGATCTCGTGCATTGGGAGCGTCTCCCCGACATCAAGTCGCCCACGCAGCAGCGGAACGTAGTGCTTCACCCCGAATTCGTGGACGGGAAATATGCCCTGTACACCCGTCCGCAGGAGGGGTTCATCGCTGCCGGAGCTCTCGGCGGGGGGATCGGTTGGGCGCTGGTGGACGATATGACCCGTGCGGAAATCCGCGATGAGAAGATCATCGACGTGCGGTTTTACCACACGATCAAGGAGGTGAAGAACGGCGAGGGGCCCCATCCGATCCGCACTCCGCAGGGATGGCTGCATATGGCCCACGGCGTGCGCGCCTGCGCGGCGGGACTCCGTTATGTGCTTTACATGTACATGACGGCCCTGGACGATCCTTCGCAGCTGATCGCCGTGCCGGCCGGATATACGCTGGCCCCGGAGGGCGAGGAACGTGTGGGCGACGTGTCGAACGTCCTTTTCTCGAACGGTTGGATCGCCGATGACGACGGCCGGGTATTTCTCTATTATGCGTCGAGCGACACCCGCATGCACGTGGCGACATCGACCATTGAGAAACTTGTGGACTATTGTCTGCATACGCCGTCCGACGGCCTTACGACGGCGGCCTCCGTTGAGCGGCTGAACGAACTGATCGACCGAAATCTGAATTATTACCGAAAAACAGACCGATGAAAGACAACGTCACATTCCGGGAGAAGATCGGATACGGCTTCGGGGACATGGCTTCGAGCATGTTCTGGAAGATATTCGGCATGTATCTGCTCTTTTTCTATACCAGGGTGTTCGGCATCACGCCGGCCGCTGCCGGAACCATGTTTCTGGTGACCCGCATCTGGGATTCGCTCAACGATCCCATCATGGGCCTGCTGGCGGACCGCACTCGCAGCCGGTGGGGACGTTACCGTCCTTATCTGCTTTGGGGCGCCCTGCCGTTCGCCGCGATCGGAGTGCTGACGTTTTGGACGCCCGATTTCGGGATGACGGGAAAACTGGTGTGGGCCTACGTTACCTATACGGCCATGATGATGGTCTATACGCTGGTCAATGTCCCTTATGCTTCGCTGCTCGGGGTGATGACGCCGGATACGAAACTGCGCAATACGTTCTCGTCTTACCGGATGTTCTTCGCTTATGTCGGCAGTCTGGTGACCTTCATGCTGTTGCAGCCGCTGGTGGATTTCTTTGCCGGATGGCTCGGCGGCGGTGAGGCCGACATGCTGAATGAAAGCGTTGCCGGGAGCGACGTAGCCATATCGGGCATGCCGGAGGCGTGGACCTGCGCCGTGGCCGTTATCGGGGCTCTTTGCGCATTGCTCTTCTGGCTCTGCTTCCGCTGGACGCGCGAGCGGATTCGGGACGACGATTCGCAGCAGGCGAAAGGCTCGGTTGGGCGTGACCTGAAAAGCCTGGCCCGCAATGCTCCCTGGTGGATTCTTCTGGTCGCGGGAGTGGCGGTGCTGCTGTTCAATTCGATCCGCGACGGGGTGGCGATCTTCTATTTCACGGACTATGTCCGGAGCGCCTATAAACTGCCTCATCTGGGCTGGACGCTGGGAACGCTTTATCTGCTGTTGGGCCAGCTGGGGAATATGGCCGGGGTCGCTTTGGCCGTGCCGTTAGCGGCGCGTATCGGTAAAAAAGGGGCTTTTGCCGCAGCAATGGGTGCGGCGGCGGTGCTGAGTCTCTTCTTCTTCCGGCTGGAGCCTTCCGAACTGGGATGGCTTTTTACCCTGCAAGCGTTTGTCAGCGTTGCGGCGGGCGTCGTGCTGCCTTTGTTATGGAGTATGTATGCCGATATCGTCGATTACGAGGAATACCGCAGCGGCCGGCGGCCTACGGGACTGATCCTCTCCTCTTCGTCGATGTCTCAGAAACTCGGCTGGGCGCTGGGAGGCGCTGTGACGGGCTGGCTGCTTGCGGCGTTCGGTTACGATCAGTCGGCTGCTGTGCAGAGCGGTGAGGCGATAGCGGGAGTGCGGCTGATGATGAGCTGGCTCCCGGCGGCCGGATGTCTGGTGGCTGTCGTGGCGGTCCTTTTTTATCCGCTCGGCGAAAAACGTATGGAGCGAATCACGACGGAGCTCGCTCTTCGTCGGAAAACGAACGAATGATGGAAAAGATGCTTGTACAATGGCGTAACGAACTGTCGGAGGAGCTGACCTGCGGCATCCTGCCTTTCTGGACGACGTTTCTGGGTGACGGAGAGCATTTTGCGGGGCGGATCGACGGCCGCGGGAAAGCACACCCCGAAGCCGGAAAAGGTGCTGTTCTGATCGCGCGGATGTTGTGGACCTTTTCGGCCGCTTACCGCATGACCGGAAGGTCCGAATACCTGGATGTGGCCCGCAAGGTCCGCGAACTGCTGGTCTCGCGGCTGATCGACCCGGTGTACGGAGGCGTCTATTGGGAGATTGCCCCCGGCGGAGATCCGCTCTGCTGCAAGAAACAGAGCTATGCCATCGGCTTTGCGATTTACGGGTTGAGCGAATATGTCCGGGCAACGGGTGACCCGGCGGCTCTGGATGAAGCGGCTGCGTTGTTCGGGGCGCTTGAAGAACATGTCTGGGATGCGGCGCGGGGCGGATATGCCGAAGCTCTGACCCGGGACTGGCGGCCGTTGGAGGATATGCGCCTGAGCGAGAAGGATGCCAACACCTACTTCAGCATGAATACGCACCTGCATCTGCTCGAACCCTGTGCGAACCTGTTGCGGGTTTGGCCGGAAGGTCGGGTTGCGGAGGCGGTCCGGCGGTTGCTCCGCATTCATACCGATCGGATCTTCGATCCGCAGACGGGGCACCTGAACCTCTTTTTCGATGCGGAGTGGCGGCCGCAGGGACGGACAGTCTCCTACGGACATGACATCGAGGCATCGTGGCTCATCGACGAAGCCGCCGACTTGCTCGGCGATCCGCAGATCACGGCCGGTGCCGGTTCTGTGTCCGAGGCATTGGCGAAGGCTGCCGCCGAAGGCGTACAGCCCGACGGAAGCCTGATTTACGAACACGACCCGTTGACAGGACGCACCGATGCCGACCGCCATTGGTGGGTGCAGGCCGAGGCTGTCGTCGGATTTTTCAATAGGTATGAGCGAACCGGGGACGAGGCGTTTCTGAGGCGTAGCCGCGATGCGTGGCGGTATATCCGGACGCATCTGTGCGATACCGAGAACGGCGAATGGTTTTGGAGCGTTCGTGCCGACGGCTCGGTCAACCGCGACGACGACAAGGCCGGGTTCTGGAAATGCCCCTATCACAACAGCCGGATGTGTCTGGAACTGATGCGGCGCATCGGACGGCTGCTTGCTGAAAACTGAAACCGAAAAATTGAAGGCTATGGCAAATAACAATATTCTTACGGAGGTGCCTCCCATTTCGAAGCAGGACAGCTTCGTCGTGTTCGAGCGCCGGAAGAGCAATTTCAATTTTCCGATCCACATCCACAGCGAATGCGAGCTCAACTATATCATCGGGGCACGCGGCGCGCGGCGCATCGTCGGCGATCATGTGGCCGACATCGGCGACCGGGAGATGGTGCTCATTACCGGCAGCAATCTGGAACATGCGTGGATGGACGGCAACCTGGCCCCGGGAGCGGAAATCTACGAGGTGACGATCCAGTTTTCGCCGGAGCTGTTCCAGGGCGGCGGGCTGATCGACCGGAAACAGTTCGTGCCGATCAAGAAGATGTTGCAGGACGCTCAGCACGGGATCGCGTTCTCCGAAAAGACCATCCTGCAAAGCGAGCCCGGAATTCACCAGCTGATCAACAGTACGGATAATTTCAATTCGATTCTGATCTTCCTTTCGCTGCTCAACCAGCTGGCCCACGATCAGGCGTATACCGTGTTGTCGCATTCGCATTTCAGCAAACTGGAGGATACCTACGACAGCCGTCGGGTGCGGACCATCATGGATTATCTCAACAACAACTACCACCGTTCCGTGCGGCTTTCGGAGATGGCGGCGCTGGTCAACATGAGCGAACCGTCGTTCAGCCGTTTCATCAAGCGGCGCACGGGATACAATTTCATCGACTGTCTGAACAACATCCGCATCAGCGCCGCTTCCCGGCGGCTGATCGACGAACCGGCGAATACGATTGCGGAGATCGCTTTCAAATGCGGGTTCAACAACCTCTCGAATTTCAACCGGATTTTCAAGAAATACAAAGGTTATACGCCCCACGATTTCCGGGAATACTACGACAAGAAGAAGATCATCATCTGACGAACCGATTCGCTCTAACCTGTTTCAAACCATGAACAAACTGTTTTGCATAGTATGTATGGCCGTACTTTCGGCCGCCTGTTCGGGATCTTCGCCTTCTCCGGCCGATTCGCGGGCCACGCCTGAAGCGTGCGCACTATACCGCAACCTGTTTCGGGTAGCCGACGACGGGGTGATGTTCGGGCATCAGGACGACGCTCTTTACGGGCACGGCTGGAAGTATGAGGAGGGGCGCTCCGATGTCAGGGAGTGCTGCGGCGATTACCCCGCTGTCTTCGGGTGGGAACTCGGAGGTCTCGAAGCCGAGGCCGACCGGAGCATCGACGACGTTCCGTTCGCTGAAATCGCACGCCTGCTGTGTGCCGCCTATGGGCGCGGAGCCGTGAACACGGTCAGCTGGCATCCGCAGAATCCCGAATCCGGGGCCAGCGCCTGGGACTGTAAAACCACCACGGCCGTGAAATCCATTCTCCCCGGCGGCGCCAACCATGCCGAATACCGGTTGTGGCTCGACCGTCTGGCGGGATTCTTCGCCGGACTGAAAGCCGCTGACGGAACTCTGGCGCCGGTGCTGTTCCGTCCGTTCCACGAACATACGGGCAGCGGATTCTGGTGGGGCGAGGCGCAGTGTACTCCCGACGAATACCGGGCTTTGTGGCGGTTCACCGTGGAATATCTGCGCGATGTGAAAGGGGTGCACAACCTCCTTTACGTCTATTCTCCCGACCTGTACCGTGATGCGGAGCATTATATGGAACGTTATCCGGGCGACGAATGGGTCGATGTGCTCGGACTGGATGCCTATCACCGCCAGCAGGATTGGGATTTCCTGTCGGGCGGAGAGCGGATGCTTTCGACCTTGCAGCGGCTGGGACGCGAGCACGGCAAGCCGACGGCTTTTACCGAGACCGGGCTCGAAGGCATTCCCGATGCCGAATGGTGGACCCGATGGCTGCTGCCTGTCATCCGCGGCAAGGGGTTGAGCTATGTCTTGGTGTGGCGTAATGCCCACGACCGTCCGACGCACTTTTTCGGTCCCTGGCACGGGCATGTTTCGGAATCCGATTTCAGAAAATTCGCTGCCAACCGGGAACAGCCCGTTCTGTTCGAGAGCCGGTTGCCTGACATGTATCGCTGACAATTAACCTAAAATAACTGATAATTATGTGGAAACGAATTTTTTATCTGTCGTGTCTCGTCGTGGCCGGATGCAGTGATATTGCCGACCGCGAATATCCGGAACCACAGCCGGCTCCCGCGGCGACGACCGATTCGCAGGCTACGGTGCAGACCCGCAACCTGCTCGGTAACCTGCGCAGCATTGCCGAAAACGGCGGTACGCTTTTCGGACACCAGTGTTCGTCGCTCTACGGCGTCGGCTGGTCGGGCGATGCCGACCGTTCGGACGTGAAGAGTATCTGCGGCGACTATCCCGCGATGATGGGCTGGGACCTGGGCCAGATCGAACTTGGGCAGGAAGCCAATATCGACGGCGATAAGTTTGATGACATACGCAGCCGTATTCTCGAAGCCTATGCCCGCGGCGGTGTGACTACCATCGGTTGGCATACGACGAATCCCGTTACCGACGGTACGGCCTGGGACGTGACCTCGGCCGTGGGCCGGATCATTCCCGGCGGCGATCTTCACGAAAAATACTGCGGCTGGCTGGACAAGGTCGCTGCTTTCATGCTCTCGCTCAGGACTGTTGACGGGGAGTATGTCCCGGTGTTGTTCCGCCCGTTCCACGAGCACACCGGCAACGGATTCTGGTGGGGTAAGGGCAACTGCACCGCTGATCAGTACATCGCCTTGTGGCGTTTCACGCTCGAATACCTGCGCGATACGAAGGGCGTGCATAATCTGCTGTACGTCTATTCGCCCGACATTGTCAGTTCGCAGGACAACTACCTCGAATTCTGGCCGGGCGACGCCTATGTCGATGTGCTCGGTCTGGATGCTTACGACCGCAGCTCCTGGGCGATCGACACCAACGGCCTGCGGCTGATGCGCCTGCTCAAACATATCGCCTATCTGAAAAACAAACCGTTCGCTTTCACGGAGACCGGACTTGAAAACAACACGTCCCAACCGAAATGGTGGACCGAAAAACTTTCGAAAGCCATTGCGGGCATTCCTGTGGCTTATGTGCTGATCTGGCGGAACAAGGATACCAACCACTTTTTCGGCCCTTATCCGGGCTGCGTTTCGGAGGAGGATTTCAAAACCTTCGTCGCCGGAGAGCAGATCCTGATGGAGAAGGACATAGCCGGTATTTACGAATAATCCCTGCTTGAAATGAACGGAATCAGATCTTTTTTGGGATGTATCGCGGCATTGGCGGCCGTTTCCTGCGGGAGTCATTCGCCGGTTCCGCACGGGGAGATCGCCCGGGTGCGCGAGTTCATCCGCACGTCGTGGGATGCGTCGGTGCAGTATAATCCGGTCGATTCGCAGACCCTGATCGGACTGCCCCGTCCCTATACGGTTCCCAGCGTCAGCCAGACTTTTCAGGAACTCTATTATTGGGATACCTATTTCACCAACGAGGGGCTCGTGCGCGACGGCCGTCTCGATTTGGCGAAAAACAACATCGAGGACATGCTCTATCTGGTCGATCGTTACGGATATATGCCCAACGGCAGCCGGACATGGTATCTCAACCGCTCGCAGCCTCCTTTCCTGTGCATGATGGTCGATCGGGTGTTCGAAGGGACCGGGGACAGGAAGTGGCTGGCCGGAGCCTTCGCGACTTTGCAGAAGGAGTATGATTTCTGGATGACGCAGCGTATTACGCCCGTCGGACTGAATCGTTACTCTTCATCTGCGGACGACGATCTCAAACAGGAGTTCGTGACTACCGGGGGCCGGCGGCTCGGTACCGACTTCCGCGACCGGGGGCTTTCCGACGCGGAAATTCTGCGGCTGGGGGCGCATTTTGCCGCCGAGGCCGAGTCGGGCTGGGATTTCAATCCCCGTTTCGAGCGCCGCTGCGAGGATTTCTGCCCCGTGGATCTCAATGCCAATCTCTATTTCTACGAGACGCTCTTTGCCCGTTACGCTCTCTTGACGGGCGATTCTGCGGCTGCGGAGACTTGGAAAAAACGGGCTGAAAAACGCCGCGGTTTGATAAACCGCTACTGTCTCGGGGAAGACGGCGTTTATTACGACTACGATTTCGTCAACGGCCGCCGTTCGACGGTGGTTTCGGGCGCGGTGTTCAGTCTGCTTTATGCCGGTATTCCGGATGCGGAGCAGGCCCGGACTCTCGTGGAAAAGGCGCTCGGACGGTTGGAGTTCGAGTACGGGATCGCCGTTTGCGAGGACAAGCCCTATGAATACGATTACCAGTGGTCTTATCCCAATACCTGGCCCCCGGTCGTTTATCTGGCCATCCGCGGACTCGATACCTACGGCTACCGGCGGGATGCGCGGCGCATTGCGGAGAAATACGTCGCAATGGTCGTGAAGACCTTCGGCGAAACCCGTAACCTGTGGGAAAAGTACAATGTCCGGGAGGGAAATATCAATGTCAGCAATGAGTACGACATGCCCACGATGCTGGGGTGGAGCGCCGGGACGTTCATCTATGCCAGCGATTACCTCGACGGCAAAATTGACAATCAATCGAAACTCTAAAACTCAGACACCATGAATACAATAAATCTATGCCTGCGGGGCAGGTGGCTTCTGGCGCTTTTCGCCTCCCTGTTCCTCGCTGTCGGCGCATCCGCCCAGAATGAGGTCCGGGGCCGCGTGACGGCCGACGGACAGCCGCTCGTCGGTGCCAGCGTCATCATCAAGGGGACGACGACCGGAACCAGTACGGATACCTCGGGTAATTTTACGATCCGGGCCAAAAGCGGGGCCGTGCTCTCCGTCGGGTTCGTCGGTTACAGGACCCGTGAGATCGCCGTTACGGCCGGGGCGACCTTCCTCGACATCGTGCTCGAAGCCGAAGAGGCCCTGATCGACGATGTGGTCGTCATCGGTTACGGCTCGATGAAGAAGAGCGATTTGACCGGATCGGTCGTTTCCGTGAAGATGGACGCCATCAAGGATATTTCGGCTCCGTCGGTCGAGGGATTATTGCAGGGCCGTGCTGCGGGATTGCAGATCATGAATACTTCGCAGGACCCCGGGGCGGGGGCCGTGGTGCGCATTCGCGGCAACAGTTCGCTCAACGGTTCGAACACTCCGCTGATCGTGGTGGACGGATTTCCCATCGGCGATGCCGGCAACCTGTCGCAGATCAACCCCTCGGACATTGAGTCGATCGAGATTCTGAAAGACGCTTCCTCCTCGGCCATCTACGGTTCCCGCGGCGCCAACGGCGTGATTCTGATCCAGACCCGCACCGCCAAAGGCGGATCGACCCAGGTTTCGGTGAACCACCGGACCACCATCGGCCAATTCACCGATGAACTCAATGTCTGGCGCAATCCGCTGCAAATGGCGCAGATCGCCAACGAGGAGCTGACCAATGCCGGACTGCCGGCCCTCTATACGGGGCAGTACAATAACGGCACCTACTATCCGTCGCTCATCGAGATCCAGCAGGGCAAGTGGTCGAACACCGACTGGGCCGACCTCTGTATGCGCACGGCCGTGGTCAATAATACGACGGCCACGTTGTCCCACTCCACCGACAAGGCGTCGATCAATCTGAGCCTTAATTATTTCGACGACGAGGGCGTCTATAAGAAGGACAATTTCCGCAAAGGCAATGTCACGCTCAACGGTTCCTACAAGCTGGCCAAGAACTTCACGCTTCAGACTTCGAACATTTTTTCGATCCATAAGCGCCATGTGAACAACTCGCTCGAATACGGTCGCAACCCGTTGTGGCCCGTTTACGATGAGGACGGCAACTATTTCGTCGCTTCGGAAACCGACTTCGGCCATCCGCTCATCATCTCCGACAACGTCAAGAACGAGACGCAGGGCCGCGACCTCATTTCGTCGCTGGCCGCCGAGTGGGAGATCGTCGAGGGGCTGAAAATCCGCACGCAGCTCAACTACAACTATTCGACTACCGTGCAGGATGTCTATAACGCTTCGAACACCTCGCAGGAGGCGCACGACATGAACGGCATCGCCCAGATGAACAACACCCTGTCGCAGGACGTGCTGAGCGAGACCTACATCACCTTTCAGCGGACCTTTGCCGACCGGCACAACCTGTCGGTCATGGCGGGACACTCGTTCGACTACAATATGGGCCGCACGCTCAGCACCACGGCCTACGATTTCGTAAACGATGCCCTCGGCAACGAGAACATGGGTGCGGGAAATCCCCAGAAGAACGTGATCAACAACACCTATCAGAACAGCAAGCTGCTCTCGTTCTACGGCCGTCTGAACTATGTGCTCGACGACAAATACCTCTTTACGTTTACCATGCGCGCCGACGGGTCGTCGAAATTCGGCAAGAACAGCAAGTGGGGCTATTTCCCCTCGGGCGCCGTGAGCTGGAAACTCCACAACGAGCCGTGGATGCAGAAACTCAATGTTTTCGACGAGTTCAAGATCCGTGCGAGCTGGGGGCTTTCGGGTAATCAGGGTATCTCGCCTTACCAGACGCTCAACCGTTACGGTACGGAGAAATACTGGTTCGCGGACAAATGGCAGACGGCTATCGGTCCGGGTTATGAGGCCGGCCGCGAGGGTGCCAACGACCGCTATATCCTTTGGGGCGGCATTTCCAACCCCGACCTGAGGTGGGAATCGACCCGTCAGTGGAACCTGGGTGTCGATCTGGCCTTTTTCAAGCGCCGTCTGCGCGTGACGATGGATTATTACGACAAATATACCACCGACCTGCTGCGTGAGAAATATCTGCCGCTGTCGAGCGGTTACGACAAGATGTGGGTTAACGACGGCAACATCCGCAACCGAGGTTTCGAGTTCACGCTCGACGGCGACATCGTCAGCCGGAAGAACACCTCTCTCTCCGCGACGTTCATCTTCTCGCGCAACCGCAACAAGGTGACCGATTTGGGCAACGCCGTATCGAGCGGTCTGAGCACCGATTACCTGATGGGGATGCAGTACGAAGTCTGCGGCCAGTCGCTGTCGATGTTCAACGGCAATCCGAGCGTTTATGCCATCGGCTATCCGATGTATGTCTTCTACGGATACCGGGTGGACGGCATCATTCAGCAGGGCGAGGACCCCGGCTTCATGAGTTCCGACGGCAAGGATCTGCCCGGCGAGTTCAAGTATGTGGATCTGAACGGTGACTATGCCATCGACGATAAGGACCGCTGCATCATCGGCGACCCGAATCCCGATTTTACGGCCAGTCTCAATCTGGCGTTCCGTTACAAGAATCTCGACGTATCGGTATTTCTCAACGGTGTGTTCGGCAACGACATCATCTATAACGGCTATACCTACGATCCGCGCGTGAAGATCAAGCGCTGGACCCCCGACAACCCGACGAACAAATACCCGCGCCTGAATTCGACGCGAAGCTACCTGTTCTCGGACTATTTCGTCCATGACGGCTCGTTCGTTCGCTTGCAGAACATCAATATCGGCTATACGATCCCTGTCCGCAAAGCCTTTATCCGCAGCGTGCGTGTGTTCGCCAACATCGAGAACGCCTATACCTTTACCGAATTCGACGGTTACGATCCCGAGGTGGGGGTCGATGGTATCTATTGGGGCGGTTATCCCCGCCTGCGGAAATATACCATCGGTCTGGATCTGAAATTCTAAGCTGACGACTATGAAAAATTTGCTTTATATCATTTCGCTCTGCGGGCTGCTCACGGCGTGCGACCTGCAGGAGGAGCCGTACGGATTCTATTCCGACGACAATTTTTACAAGAATGAGACCGATGCCGAGTCGGGGCTGCTCTATGCCTATAATGCCTTGACGTTCCTCGAATATTCGCGCGGCATCTTCTACATCGGCGACATTCCGACCGAGACCATGTCGCCCAAGAGCGACGAGGCCGGCGATGTCTACCAGCTTGAGAACTGGATCGCGGGCCGCGAGACCGAGCAGTTGAAATACTATTTCAAATACTGCTACATTGCGATCAACCGCGCCAATACGGTGATCGACCATATTCAAAACAGTTCGGCGCTGAGTGAGACGGCCCGCCGCCGTATTCTGGGCGAAGCCTATTTCCTGCGTGCGTGGAACTATTTCAACCTGGTGCGCACGTTCGGTATCGTCCCCGTGCAAACGCAGATGGTGGCGGAACTGTCGCAGACGACGCCTCCGATGGCGACGGGTCTCGACCAGCTTTACGACCTGATCTTCGGCGACCTGACCCGGGCGGACGACCTGCTCGAAGTCAACAAGGTTTTCGGACGGGCGGACAAGGTGGCGGCGCAGTCGTTGATGGCCAAGGCTTACCTGACCGTCGCCTCGTCGAAGGAGCACAACGTTTACCGCTATACGGAGATGCGCCGCGAACCGCAGATCATGTACGACAGCGCCGCTTATTGGGCGGGAAAGGTCGTTCGTGATTATAGGGACTCGTACGATTTCGATACCGACCTGCGCGCCATCTACGATGTGGACAAGCCCACGGGACCCGAGCATATCTTCATCATGCCGATCGACCGCAGCGGTACGCAGGAGGGCAACTATTCCAAACTGCCTTTGCTTTTCCTGCCGTCGAACAACTCCGTGCCGTTTTACATCCGTTACGGCAACGGCGATTTGCAGCGGGCCAACGGCAACGGCTGGGGCGTTTTCCTCTGCAACGACGAGTTCGTCGAGACGCAGTTCAGCACCACCGACAAGCGCCGTACCGAGCTGATTCATCGTGATATATACGATGCCTCGGGCAATCCGATCGTGCCCAACCAGGTCAAGGGTTACTTTTCGAGCAAATATGTCGATCCCGATTTCATCGGCGAGCGTACCAGCGCCCGGCCTTATCTGATCCGGTTTTCGGATATTGCGCTGGTGTATGCCGAGGCTGCGGGACCCGAAGAGGGGTTGGCCTATGTGAACCGCATCCGCGAAAGAGCCGGTGTGACGCCGCTTCCGTCCGGAATGACGACGGATGAATTCCGCAAAGCCGTAATCAAGGAGCGTGCGCTCGAATTGGCATTCGAGGGCAACCGGCTTTACGATCTTCGTCGCACGGCCTCGGTTACGACCACCGACATCAGGGCTGCCGGACTGAGCGAGGCCGAAGCCGCCTATTATCCGATCCCGCAGCGTGAAATAGATTTGAATCCCAATTTGTAGCGTTATGAAAAATCTGAAATATATCGTATTGTTGCTTTCGTGCCTGACTGTGATTTCCTGCACGAAGGATATCGACGAGAAGGAGCCGAGCAACGAATGCTCGATTCTCGACATCAAACTGACGGGGCAGCTGGGCAAGGCCACCATCGAACGGGTGGACGACAATCAGGGAACCGTGATTCTCTATATTTTCGAACAGGCCGATTATCCGTGGGAAGCGGTAGGCGTCGAGGCGCTGGCCCTCTCGGCCTATGCCACGGCGGATGTCGCCGACGGCGGTACGCTCGATTTTCGGAATCCGGACCGCAAGGCGCGTATCATCGTGCGTTCCCAGACCGGGAAGCAGGTGCTGTGGACGGTTTATCTCAAACCCTACGACCCGTTCTATGTCGGCACGTGGTCCGTCAGCGACATCAAGATCTACGTGGATCAGAATATCAGCGGCAACGGTACCGGGAAATGGGATACTTCGATGGGCGGTTCCGAGTTCGGGACGTTTGCCTCTCCGGAGCTGGACAACGTCATCACGATTACGATGAATGAGGAGATGGTTGACGGGAAGTTCACAGGCAAGATCGTCAATGCCGCCGGGGCCGACGGGCTGTACGGGTCGTTCAAGGGCGTCTATCCGGGCGAGTACACCGAGGATGCTCCGCTGGATATGGACCCGCGTCTGCGGCATCTGATTCCTGCCGGGGAGTCCGACTGGGTGCTGGACCTCTCGACCAACGAGATGAAGATCTCGAAGAACAACATCACCTCGACGATGACTTTCAGCCAGGATACTTCGGGCAATCTTTTCTTTGATTTCGCTTTGCCGGATGCGTCGGGTGATACGCCGGGCAACAATTTCTATAATAATTTCTGGCGCAGTTCGTACAAGTTCTCGTACATCGTGCGGGCCGCCGAATAGGGCGGACATACTAACCTTAACGAAAAACCGGACCTGCCGTCGGCAGGTCCGGTTTTTCAGTTGTCGGAATGAACGGTCTATACCGTCATGATCTCCTTCTCCTTTTTGGCGAGGACCTCTTCGAGGACCTTGGAGAACTTTTCGAGCAGTTTCTGCGACTGCGTTTCACCGTCTTTCGACTCGTCCTCGGGCATGCCCTCCTTCTGGGCCTTCTTGAAGGCATCTACGGCGTCGCGGCGGGCGTTGCGCAGGCTGATGCGCGCCGTTTCGGCCTCCGAACGCACCTGCTTCACCAACTCCTTGCGGCGCTCCTCGGTGAGGGGCGGAATCGACAGGCGGATCTGCTCGCCGTTGTTCGAGGGCGTCAGGCCGATGTTCGAGTCGATGATCGCCTTCTCGATCGGCCGCAGCATGTTCTTGTCCCACGGCTGGATCAGGATGGTTTTGGCGTCGGGTACGGTGACGCTGGCGGCGCCCGAGACGGGAACCTGCGAGCCGAAATAATCGACCATCACGCCGTTCAGGGCGTTGGGCGACGCTTTGCCGGCGCGTACGTTCAGCAGTTCCTCTTCGAGGTGGTCGATGGCCTTCTGCATGCGGCCTGTGGCATCGTTGAGAATCGTTTGTGTATCCATGACGTTTGAGGTTTAATTTTCGAGTGTCTTTTCAATGGTGCGGATCAGGGCGTCGAACTCCTCGTCGTCGTAGCCCACCGTGGCGAGGATCACCTTGCCCTGCTTGTCGATGAGGAAGTTGCGCGGGATGTAGTCCGTCGCATAGCGGTCGTAGACGGTCCGTGCGGAGTCGAGGCCCATCGGGAACGTGTAGCCGGTCTTTTCTCGGAAAGCCTCCACCGTTTCGCGCTTCTCGCCGCGCGAGACGGGCAGGAAGACGAAGGGTTTGCCGGCGAAACGGTCGATGATCTCTTTCTGCACGCGAGTCAGCTCCTGGCGGCAGGGCGGGCACCACGTGGCCCAGAAATTGAGCAGCACGACCTTGCCGCGCAGCTCTTCGAGCGACAGACGGCTGCCGTCGGTCAGTTCGACCGTGAAGCCGGGAGCCGTCTCTCCGGCCCCGACGAGCGTGGTCGCTTCGGTCTTCGTCTCGGCGCTCTTCCGGGCGTTGCGGCTGCCGCATCCGGGGAGCAGCAGGATGACAGCGATGATGACGGTGATCAGCGCCAGCATCACCCACAGCGATTTGTTGCTTTTTTTCTTGGCCATAGCTTTACGGTTTTACGAGCGTTCCGATCGGTTCCCCGGCAAGTACCTTGCCCAAATTGCCTTCGGTGTCCATGTCGAAGACGATGATCTGCAAGCCGTTTTCGCGGCAGAGCGTGAAGGCCGTGAGGTCCATGACCTTCAGCCGGCGGTCGAGCACCTCCTCGAACGAGATTTCGTCGAATTTCACGGCCGCGGGGTCCTTCTCCGGATCGGCCGTGTAGACGCCGTCCACGCGGGTGCCTTTCAGCAGTACGTCGGCCTCGATCTCGATGCCGCGCAGGGCCGAGGCCGAGTCGGTCGTGAAATAGGGGTTCGAGGTGCCGCCTCCGACGATCACCACGTAGCCCGCTTCGAGATACTCGATGGCACGGGCCTTGGAGAAATACTCGCCGATCGGCTCCATGCGGATCGAGGTGAGCACCTTGCACTTGACCCCGTTGTCCTCGAGCGCCGATTGGAGCGCCAGCGAATTGATGATCGTGGCGAGCATACCCATCTGGTCGCCCTTCACGCGGTCGAAGCCCTTTTTGGCGCCCGAGAGGCCGCGGAAGATGTTGCCGCCGCCGATGACGATGCCGATCTGCACGCCCGTCGCCGCTGCCGCCTTGATCTGTTCGGCGTAGGATTGCAGCACCTCGGGCGAAAGCCCGTACTTTTGTGCGCCTTGCAGCGATTCGCCGCTCAGTTTCAGGAGTATCCGCTTGTATTTCATCTCTGATGCGTTTTATCGTAACGCGAAGATAGGTATTTTTTCGAGAAATTTGCATATTATTGTCTATCTTTGGTGTCGTTACGGCACTTTTGTCGGTCGGGGCGTTTTGCCGCACCGCATGCAATCCGGTTTTGGCGCCCTCCGTTCTTTTTCCTATCTTCGGAGGCGTAACGCCCCTTTTAGGAGTCGATAGGTTGTCCGGAGACCGGGCGTGATCCGGTTTTGGATTCGTTCGTTCTTTTTCCTATCTTTGCAATCCTTATGTCGTCGGAAGAATATAAACTGCTCGATACGATCTCGTCGCCGCGGGAGCTGAAAAAGCTCTCGGCGGAGGAGCTGCGCGTTTACTGCGACGAGCTGCGACGCTATATCATCGACGAGTGTTCGGTCAACCCGGGGCACCTGGCTTCGAGCCTCGGGGCCGTGGAGCTGGCCGCGGCGCTGCATTATGTCTTCGAAACCCCGGAGGACAAGATCGTCTGGGATGTCGGCCACCAGACCTACGCCCACAAGATCATCACCGGACGCCGCGAGGCGTTCCGGACCAAGCGCCGGCTGAACGGCATCAGCGGCTTTCCGCGCATGTCCGAGAGCGAATACGACGCTTTCGGGGGCGGCCACGCCTCGGTGTCGATCTCCGCGGCTTTCGGCATGGCCAAGGCGGCTGAACTGCGGGGCGAGAAGCGGCAGGTGGTGGCCGTCATCGGCGACGGTTCGATGACCGGCGGGCTGGCTTTCGAGGGGCTCAACAACGCCGGGGCCTCGAAGCGCACGAACCTGCTGGTGATCCTGAACGACAACAACATGGCCATCGATCAGGCCACCGGGGCGCTGAAAAACTACCTGCTGAAAATCTCGACTTCGGTCCACTACAACCGTTTCAAACAGCGGCTGTGGGGCATTCTGTCGCATACGCCGCGTCTGCTGAGGCTCTGCCAGAAGGCGGGCAACGCCGTGAAACAGGGCCTGCTGAACAAGAGCAACCTCTTCGAAAGTCTCAATTTCCGCTACTTCGGGCCCGTGGACGGCCACAACCTCAAAGAGCTGGTGCGGACGCTCCGTGCGCTGCGCGACATCGAGGGTCCCAAGCTGCTGCACGTTATGACCGTGAAGGGCAAAGGTTACCTTCCGGCCGAGCACAACCAGTCGGTCTGGCATGCTCCGGGGTGCTTCAATCCCGATACCGGCGAGCGGATTTCCGCTCCGGCCGATGCGGCGCGCTATCAGGATGTCTTCGGCGAAACGCTGTTGGAACTGGCTCGCAGGGATGCCCGCGTCGTGGGCGTCACGCCCGCCATGCCGTCGGGCTGTTCGATGAACATCCTCCTGCGCGAAATGCCGGAACGCTGTTTCGACGTCGGTATTGCCGAAGGGCATGCCGTGACCTTCTCGGCGGGACTCGCCGCGGCGGGGATGGTGCCTTTCTGCAACATCTATTCGACGTTTATGCAGCGGGCTTACGACAATGTGATCCACGACGTTGCGATACAGGGCCTTCCGGTGGTGATGTGCCTCGACCGCGGCGGATTGGTGGGCGAGGACGGCGTGACGCACCACGGGGTCTTCGACATGGCCGCTTTCGGGGCCGTGCCGGGACTGACTGTCGCCGCGCCGATGAACGAACCCGAACTCCGCAACATGATGTGGACCGGCTTGCAGGCCGGCGCACCCTTTATGATCCGCTATCCCCGCGGGCTCGGGGAGGGGCTGCCGTGGCGGGGCCTGCCGTTCGAGACGCTGCCCGTGGGCCGCGGACGCCGCCTGCGCGAGGGGCGCGACGTGGCGTTGGTGACCGTCGGGACCGTCGGCAATGCGGCGGCCCGGGCCGCGGAACGCGCTGCGGCGCAGGGGGTGGAGGCGGCTCATTATGATTTGCGCTGGGTGAAACCCCTCGACACGGAGTTGCTCGACGAGGTGGGGCGCACGTTCCGCCGCGTCATTACCGTCGAGGACGGCTGTCTGCGCGGAGGTGTCGGCGAGGCTGTCGCCGCCTATTTCAATGCCCGCGGTTACGATGCGCACGTCACGTGTCTGGGCATCGGCGATACCTGGGTCGAACACGGCACGCCCGAACAGCTTCACGCGCTCTGCGGCTACGACGAGGAGTCGATTCTCCGCGCCCTCACGCAGCCCGCTTGAGAAGCGGGTTTTAGGGGCGCAGGCGTAAGACGTCTGTATAGCGCGTCGTCCCGCTCTCCGTTCGCTTCTGCACTTCCTGTAATTTGTTACATGGTAAATGTCCAGTCGTCGCCGCGGCTGAGGGAGGGATCGAACCGGAAACCCTCCCATTCGAAGGCTTGAAGCGTCGCAGGGTCGGTGATCCGGTTTTTCAGTATGTGCCGCGTCATCTCGCCGCGGCACATTTTCGTGTAGATGACGATGGTTTTCAGCCGGTCGCCCTCGCGGATGCGGAACTCCGGGGTGATGACCCGCACTTCGCGGCACACGCGCTTCCAGTCGAAGAGCCGTTTCATCTCCCCGCTGGCCAGGTTGACCAGAATGCCGTCGTCGCGCCGGATTTTGTCCAGCAGGGCGTCGGTCAGCCGTTCGTGCCAGTAGGCGAAGAGCGTCTGTTCGTCGTGGCCGGGCAGCACGGCGTCGCCTTCGAGCCGGTAGGGGCGGATGGCGTCCAGCGGGCGGAGCACTCCGTAGAGGAACGACGTGATGTTGAGGTGTTCCTGGGCGTATTCGAGGTCGGCGGCGGAGAAGCTCGCCGGGTCGATGCGTTTGAAGACGATGCCCGTGTAGGCCGCGAGAGCCGGGAGCGCCGGGGTGTCGCTGTCGTGGAATCGGCGGTAGCGCAGGTGGTTTTCGGCGGCGATGCGGCGGTTGACGCGCAGCAGCCGCGCCAGTTCGTCGGTCGGGAGCGTCGCCAGCTCGGCGGCCAGCCGCCGGGCCTCTTCGAGATGGACCGGAACGGTCGTGCGGGGCGTTGCGACGGAGCTCCGCTCCGCCATCGTCTTGGCGCAGGAGAGGAGTATTTGCATGGCGTCAGGCTACGGAGCAGGGGATGCCGAGGGCCTCGACGCGCGCGGCGATGGCCTGCAACTCCTCTTTGGAAACTTTTTCGAGCGTTTGGCAGGGGGTGTCGCGGTCGAGCGAGTAGACCATCACCTGCCGCGGATGGATTTCGCCGACCAGCTTCAGCCACGCCGCAACCTCCTCTTCGGTGGTGTTGTCGATGGGCTGTCCGTCGCACGTTCCCCGCAGAAACATCGTTTGCAGGATCATTTTTCCTTCGAAGCGTTTCATCTCCTCGACGATGCCCCGGACCGTGTAGGCCGGGTTTTGCGGGTTGTTCATCCGCCGCACCGTCTCGTCGAACGCCGAGTCGAGTTTGAGAATGTTGTTGTCCACGCGCAGCAGGGCCCGGCGGACGCTGTCGCGGTGGATCTGCGTGGCGTTGGAGAGCACCGAGACTTTCGCCGCGGGGCACAGCGCGTCGCGCAGGGCCAGCGTGTCGCCGATGACGGCTTCGAATTCGGGGTGCAGGGTCGGTTCGCCGTTGCCGGCGAAGGTGATGACATCGGGTGGGGTGCCGTCGGCCACCATCTGCCGCAGGGTGGCTTCGAGTTGGATGCGGACCTCTTCGCGGGCGTTGAAACGGCGCGCTCCGGGGTGTTCGGCGTTCCAGCCGCATTCGCAGTAGATGCAGTCGAACGAGCAGAGTTTCGACGCCGTGGGCAGCAGGTTGACCCCCAGCGAGAGGCCCAGCCGCCGCGAGTGCACCGGGCCGAAGATGATGTCATGGAATAGCGATGTCATAGGGCAAAGATAGTGCAAGGTGAGCGGAGTGCCAAATTTATTTGAGCACTTCCGAACCGCCGCCTATCTAAGGCAACGCCAAAGATCGTGCAAGGCGGGCGCAAAAGCAAGTTTTACTTGCATTTTGCCGAACCGAATTGTCGGGCCGGGTCGCGCGTGCGGATTCTTGCTGCCCGGCGCGGCTGAAATCTCGGAAATAAGTATAAATGCGTATCCGTGCGGAATAAAAAACGGTTATTTTTGACTGCTGATTCTGTTTTATTTATACTTTTGTGCGTCCGAATCGAAAAAATCGTACATAACTTACTAATTACAAGATAAAATGGTTGATATTTTTTCACGCCTCGAAAAGAATGCGGGCGGACCGATCGGTCAGTATATGTCGTATGCCCACGGTTATTACGCTTTCCCCAAACTCGAAGGCGAAATCGGCCCCCATATGGTTTTCCGGGGCAAGAAGATGCTCAACTGGAGCCTGAACAACTACCTCGGACTGGCCAACCATCCCGAAGTGCGCAAGGCGGATGCCGAAGGCGCCGCCAAATTCGGAATGGCCGCCCCGATGGGTGCCCGCATGATGAGCGGACAGACCGTTTACCACGAACAGCTGGAGCGTGAGCTCGCCGAGTTCGTCGGCAAGGAGGATGCCTTCCTGCTCAACTTCGGCTACCAGGGCATGATCTCGATCATCGACTGCCTGCTGACCCCGCGCGACGTGGTCGTCTACGACGCTGAGGCGCACGCCTGCATCATCGACGGACTCCGCCTCCACAAGGGCAAGCGGTTCGTGTTCGGCCACAACGACATGGAGTCGCTGCGCCTGCAACTGCAACACGCTACGGATCTGGCCGAAGAGCAGAACGGCGGCGTGCTGGTGATCACCGAAGGCGTGTTCGGCATGAAGGGCGATCTGGGCAAGCTGGACGAGATCGTGGCGTTGAAGAAGGATTTCCAGTTCCGCCTGCTGGTGGACGACGCTCACGGCTTCGGTACGATGGGCCCGGGCGGCCGCGGTACGGCGGCGCATTTCGGCGTCGTCGATGGCGTGGACGTGCTTTTCAACACCTTCGCCAAGTCGATGGCCGGCATCGGCGCTTTCGTAAGCGGTCCCCGCTGGCTGATCAACCTGCTGCGCTATAACATGCGTTCGCAGCTTTACGCCAAATCGCTCCCGATGCCGATGGTGATCGGCGCGCTGAAGCGTCTGGATCTGATCCGCAACCACCCCGAATTCCAGGAGAAACTCTGGGAGAACGTCCGCGCGCTCCAGAGCAGCCTGAAAGAGAACGGTTTCGAGATCGGTGTGACCAATTCGCCGGTGACGCCCGTCTTCCTGAAAGGCGGCATTCCCGAAGCCACGAACCTGGTTGTGGACCTGCGTGAGAACCACGGCATTTTCTGCTCGATGGTGGTTTATCCCGTGATTCCGAAGGGCGAAATCATCCTGCGCATCATCCCGACGGCGGTGCATACGCTGGAGGACGTGAAAGTTACGATCGAGGCATTCAAGGCCGTTCGTGAGAAGCTCGAAAGCGGTTATTATGCTTCGCTGCCCATTCCGGTCCGCGCCGACGAGGGCTTCAAGGTACGTTAGTTTCCGGGCGGGAGTTTTCTCTCCGCCTGTCGTATGGGACAACCCCGGCTTCTGCGGAGCCGGGGTTGTTTCTTTAAGTGATAAAATTTGTCGGAAAATTTTGCAGAATAATTTTTTTCATTTTATATTTGCAGTCCCGAAACGCAGGGAACAGCGGTTTCCGAGGTGCGGGAATAGATTGCGGAAATAGCTCAGTTGGTAGAGCGCAACCTTGCCAAGGTTGAGGTCGCGGGTCCGAGTCCCGTTTTCCGCTCACGAGGTCCTTTTCGAAGGGCCTTTTTTGTTGGGCAAGATTGCGCGATGCGAAGCAAACAATTCTGTATATCAATGATATGCGGGATTGTTTCGTTTTTGTGCCGTAGCAAAAGACAGCAAGTAAAAGCACCTTCTCCGTGTGCCGAAGCGCTGTTTCGCGGTGGAAAAATCCCGGTGCCGACGGTCGCAGGCGACATCCGCGTGCCGTGGCGCCCCGTGAAGCGGGAATGCGAACTTCGGCTGGCAGTTCCCGGGGAAACGACTGCCTGCGTGTCCGTACCCGGAAAGGCTCCGTGCCGATTACGAAGCCGGAAAACACTCGAATGTCTATTGAACGGGGCCCCCGGCTCTTCTGTTCCGCCGCTGCGCCGGATGCAATGACGGGGATGTCGCCGCAATACCGGCTGGTTATGATCGTTATGTGCGATCGGAAAACACCTATCGTTATATAGATTCGATCTGACACACAATAAGGGTCTTTCGATACGTCAAATCGTAACTCGTTGATATTCAATGTGTAAATTTTTAGGGGGGGGGGGGATTTTTCGGCCGAAAACCGCCGGATAATTTGGCTGTTCAGGTAAAAGTAATTACATTTGTGCACTAAGTGCAATGGTTTCTGATACAGAGGTCGTGCATTGAGCTGCGGTTCTGTCTTAGATTTAGGAATGGAATCGGCGAATTGATTCAATGATCGGACTGAGAATCAACATGGTATCCTTCGTATGCTGCGTGACTGGAAGACTTGTTTCCGGACACGGGGGAATACAGGGAATGTCCGTACGTTAACATGACAACCGGCGCCGGATACATACATTGGTACGGGTTGAAAGTCTTTTTCAACAAAGTATTCGAAATAGAATCTTTGCTTTCTGCCGACGGGGTGGAGAGTTATATCCCTTGCGAAATGGTTACGGTGGAGGTTCGCGGCATCTGGAAACAGGTGCGGCGGACGGTCATTCCGTCGCTGATGTTCTTCCGCTCCACCGAGGAATATGCCAGAGAGCTGCAAACGTCCCCCCCCCTTCGGGGCCGCGTGATGCTGTATACCTATGTGAACGAAAAGTGGAAGAAGGTTCCCTTCCCGATTTCGGAATACGAGATGGATATGTTCAGACTCGTCACCTCGTCAGGGGCCGCCGGGCTCGATTATTTCGGGGACGACAGCATCGTTTACGGCATCGGGGACCGCGTCCGCGTCACGGGCGGGGTTTTCAAGGGCGCCGAGGGCTACATCAAGCGGATCAAGGGAAAGCGGAGGCTGATCGTCTCCATCACGGGCATTTGCGCCGTGGCCACCTCGTTCATCCCGAACTGCTTTTTGCAGAAGATCTGAGAGGTCGTTCAAGACCGCAGTTCCGGGGTTCCCGGATCGGTTAATCACGTATTTACAACATGACGGACTGCCGCTTCTGAAAACGACGGCCGGGGTCGTTGCGGACCGGATGTGCGTTTTGGAACGGGATATGGATATGCTCCCTCGTGGGGGAGAGTGATGGACGGGGTCCATCGGGGTGCGCCTCCTCCCGATGTCGCGTGACCTGAATGAAGAGGATTATCGAATGGTTTCTGGTAAAATTTCAATTTGCGAAGTATGACGCCTCAGTACTCTGTATTATTGTCTTTGATAATCTCGCTGATGGTTGTCAGCTGGATTCATCCGCGTTTGGTTAAGATCGCCCTGTTGAAAAATCTCGTGGACAATCCGGATGGCCGCAAGTTGCAGCGCCGGCCGGTTCCGGTTTTGGGCGGGATCGCCGTTTTCTTCGGCATCGTCATCGGATACGGGAGCGTTTGCGGCATGGTGAACTATGCCGGGATGCTGATCGTGATCATGGCCATGATGATCATGCTCTATATCGGGACGATGGACGACATTCTGAGTCTCTCTCCGGCATTGCGGTTCACGGTCGAATTCTTCGTCGCGTTGCTGCTTATCTTCAACGGGAATTATCTTCTCGACGATTTTCACGGTTTGTGGGGCGTCGGGATGTTGCCCGATTGGATGGCTGTTCCTTTGACGATCGTCGCCGTGGTCGGCATTATCAACGCCATCAACCTGATCGACGGCGTGAACGGCTTGTCATCGGGTTACTGCATCACGGCCTGTACGATGTTCGGGACGTTGTTCTACCTGTCGGGCGATATGAAAATGACGATTCTGGCCGCAGTTTCGGTCGGAGCCCTGATCCCGTTTTTCCTGCACAACGTTTTCGGCAAGACTTCGAAAATGTTCATCGGCGACGGCGGGACGTTGGTCATGGGAGTCGTCATAACGGTCTTCGTCATCGAGACGTTGCGCAGCGGTTCGTCGTGCGGGGCTTACGTGGAGCCTCGGGTCGGGTTGGTTCCCTTTTCGTTGGCCGTCCTGTGCATTCCGGTCTTCGATACGCTGCGGGTCATGTTCTCGCGTATTCTGCGCGGGGTGTCGCCGTTCCGGCCCGACAAAACCCACCTGCACCATATGTTTATCAATCTGGGGTGTTCGCATGCCGCCGTGACGCTGGCCATCGTCGCGTTGAACACGTCTGTCGTGTTGTGTTGGTGGGGGTTGACGAGATTGGGGGTTTCGATAGACGTGCAGCTTTATGCCGTTGTCGTCATGGGCTTTCTGGTCACGTTCGGGCTCTATCACTTCATGGAGTGGCATTTGCGCAGGAACACTTCTTTCCTGCGGGCTGTCCGCCGCCTCGGCTACCGGACCCATGTCAGCCGGCGGGGCGTTTTTCTGCGGATGCAGCACTTTCTCGACCGGCTTTAGAGATGCCGGGGTTTACGAACAATCATCATCAAAGAGAATAAATCGTTATGCACGGAATAGCTGAAAAAGTCCGTCTGTTTCTATTGTTTTTTTTGTTGGCCGCTCCTTTTGGGACCGCTTATTGTCAGATGAGCGACGAAGCGGTTGTCAAGTACGCTTTGGAGGGCCGGCAGTCCGGCAAGAGCGATCAGCAGATCGGCAAGGAGTTGTTGGCGCGCGGCGTCACGCCGGAGCAGGTTGAGCGCTTGAAGCAGAAATACGAGGATAGCCGGACATCCTCGGAGACTGTTGCTGCGGATCAGGTCATCTCGGGCCAGCGCCGGGAGCGGCCCCGTTCGTCGTCCGATACGCTTGCTGTCGAGATTCCTCCGGTTCCGGACCCGGCCGAAAGGGGTGCGGATTCCCGCGCTGTTTTCGGTCGCAACGTGTTCCGGAGCCGGGCTCTGACTTTCGAGCCGAACGAGAATCAGGCCACGCCGGAAAATTACAGGCTGGGCCCCGGCGACGAGGTCATTATCGACATCTGGGGCGAGAACGAGCGGAGCCTTCGGGAGGAGATCTCCCCGGAGGGAAATATCATGGTCGAGCAGGTGGGTCCGGTCTATCTGAACGGGCTTACGATCAAGGAGGCGAACGCGAAGTTGCGGGGCGTTTTCGGCCAGATCTACGCGGGAGTTTCGGGCGACAGCCCCGCGTCGGAGGTCCGCGTTACGCTGGGGCGTCTGCGGACGATTCAGGTGAACGTGATGGGCGAGGTCGAGATGCCGGGCACCTACCGGTTGTCGTCGTTCGCCACGGTGTTCCATGCCCTTTACCAGGCCGGGGGTGTCACGGACATCGGCACCCTGCGCAATATCCGGGTGCTTCGCAGCGGGCGTGAGGTCGCGTCCGTGGACATCTACAAATACCTTTTCCACGGGGATTCGAAAGACGACATCCGCTTGGAAGAGGGCGATATCGTGCTGGTCCCCTCGTACGATCTTCTGGTGGAGGTCACGGGGTGCGTCAAACGTCCGATGCGCTACGAGATGGAGGCCGGCGAGCCGTTGTCGCAGTTGTTGGCCTATGCCGGCGGGTTCACGGGCGACGCCTACGGGCGCGAGGTTCGCGTGGTGCGCACTATGGGGCGGGAGCACGAATTGTTCAACGTGGACAGCGTCGGTTATGGGACTTTCGCCCTGATGGACGGGGATTCCGTTGCCGTCGGGCGGGTGCTCGATCGTTATGCGAACCGGATCGAGGTTCAGGGTGCCGTCTATCGTCCCGGGATGTACGAACTGGGCGAGGGCACGCATACGGTCCGGGAGTTGATCGGACGTGCCGAAGGACTCCGGGAGGATGCTTTCCGGGGCCGGGCCTTGTTGTTCCGGGAGCGGGACGACCTTACTCCGGAGATCGTGGCCGTGGACCTGGAAGGGGTTCTTTCGGGGCGGTTGACGGATATTTCCCTGCGGCGCAACGACGTATTGGTCGTGTCGAGCGTCCATGATCTGGAGGACCGCGGGGGTTTCACGATCGGCGGCGAGGTGGCCCGCCCGGGAGTTTATCCCTATGCGGCGCATACGACGGTCGAGGACCTCATCGTGCAGGCCGGAGGACTTCTGGACGGTGCCTCTACGGTGAAGGTGGAGGTTTCCCGCCGGTTGAAGGACCCGAAGAGCACGACCCCCTCGAACGGAGTGGGCAAGGTCTATGCGTTTTCGTTGAAAGAGGGTCTGGTCGTGGACGGAGAGGCTGGTTTCGAACTGGCTCCGTTCGACGTGGTGGAGGTCCGGCGGAGCCCCGGCTACCAGCCCCAGCGGCAGGTCGTACTCGACGGGGAGGTCGTTTTTACGGGGAATTACACGCTGATCCGTAAGAACGAGCGTTTGTCGGACCTTGTCAAGCGCGCCGGCGGGATCACGGATGACGCCTATGTGCGCGGGGGCCGTCTGATCCGCCGCATGAACGAGGAGGAGCGTGCCGTACGGGATGCGGCGCTTCGCGCCGCACAGCAGAACCGCGGAGCCGATTCGGTTTCTTTGGAGAAACTGATGGCGGACGATTACTATGCGGTGGGCATCGAATTGGACAAGGCGCTGTCGAACCCCGGTTCGGACTACGATGTGGTGCTGCGCGAGGGGGACCGGCTGGTGGTTCCGGAGTATGTGAGCACGGTCAAGATCAACGGGGATGTCATGTACCCCAATACGACGGTCTATTTGAAGGACAAGCGGGTGAAATACTATATCGCTCAGGCGGGCGGCTACGGGGCGCGTGCCAAGCGGAACAAAGCCTATATCGTTTATATGAACGGCCGCGTCGCGCGCGTGAAGGGCCGTGCGAAGGTGGAGCCGGGCTGCGAGATCATCGTTCCGTCCAAGCGCGATCGCAAGCGGATGGGCATTGCGGAGATTCTGGGTCTGACGACCTCTGCGGCGTCGATCGGCACGATGGCGGCGTCGATTGCGAACATGACGAAATAACGGAACGGACGATGGAATCGAACAACATGCAGCAGCAGCCGGAGACTGCGGATCAGGAGATCGACCTGATCGAATTGGCGCAGAAGCTCTGGCAGGGTCGCCGGATGATCGTCCGGTGGTGTATCGCAGGGGCTTTGGCGGGACTCGTCATCGGGTTCAGCATCCCGAAGGAGTACACGGTGACGGTGAAGCTGGCCCCGGAGATCCAGGGCGGGAAGACCTCGCTGGGGGGCCTGGGTTCGCTGGCCTCGATAGCCGGCATCAACATGGGGAACATGAACTCTGCGGATGCGGTGTCTCCGGATCTGTATCCGGACATCGTGCAGTCGGTTCCGTTCATGACCGAGTTGTTCGGCGTGGAGGTCGCCGACGCGAAGGACCGGAAGACCATGCCCCTTTATGACTATGTTTCCGAGGAGTTGCGGGGCCCGTGGTGGGGTGCGGTGCTCGCGGCGCCTTTCAAGGCGCTGGGGTGGTTCGCGGGGTTGTTCCGCGCGGAGGAGCCGGAGGATGAAGGTCCCACAGACCCGTTCCGGCTGACCAAAGAAGAGAACGAGGTGGTCAGATCGCTCCAGGAGCGTATTTCGACGAGCGTGGACAAAAAGACGCAGGTGGTGTCGTTGTCGGTGACGATGCAGGACCCGTTGATCGCGGCGACGCTGACCGATACGGTGATGCTGAATTTGCAGAACCACATCACGCAGTACCGTACGGACAAGGCGCGGCACGATCTGGAGTTCACGCAGCGGCTGTTCGACGAGGCGCAGGGGAAGTATTATGCGGCTCAGCAGCGTTACGCGCAGTATGTGGACCAGAATCAGGCTCTCTCGCGCCGAAGCTTCCGCACGGAGGAGGAGCGTTTGCAGAACGAGATGTCGTTGGCTTACAGCCTCTACAACCAGACGGCGCAGCAGTTGCAGTTGGCCCGGGCGAAGGTCCAGGAATCGACTCCGGTCTACGCCGTGGTGCAGCCCGCGACGGTGCCTTTGAAGCCCTCGAAGCCTTCGAAGATGATGATTCTCGTCGGCTGCGTGTTCCTCGCCGGGGCCGCGGCCGCTGTGTGGTTACTTTTCGGAAAGGAGTTCATCGGGGCGTTCGGGAAACAGGAAAAAACCGACGATTCGATATAGCGCGGCGATGAAAGGCATCGTTTTGGCAGGCGGTTCGGGTACGCGCCTGTACCCGATCACCAAGGGGGTGAGCAAACAATTGCTTCCGGTCTACGACAAGCCGATGGTCTATTATCCGCTGTCGGTTCTGATGTTGGCGGGTATCCGGGATATTCTTCTGATCTCGACGCCGCAGGACCTTCCGGGCTTCCGGCGCCTGCTGGGCGACGGCTCGGATTATGGAATCCGTTTGAAGTATGCCGAACAGCCCTCCCCGGACGGTCTGGCTCAGGCATTCCTGATCGGTGAGGAGTTCATCGGCGGGGATTCGGTGTGCCTTGTCCTGGGCGACAATATCTTCCACGGAGCGGGTTTCTCGGGAATGCTCCGGGAGGCGGTCCGCACGGTCGAAGAGGATGGCAACGCTACGGTGTTCGGTTACTGGGTGGACGATCCGGAGCGTTATGGAGTGGCAGAATTCGACAAATCGGGAAACTGCCTTTCCATCGAGGAGAAGCCGCAGCATCCGAAATCGAACTACGCGGCCGTGGGCCTCTATTTCTATCCGAACAAGGTCGTGGAAGTGGCCAAAAGCATCGAGCCTTCCTCTCGCGGGGAACTGGAGATCACGGCGGTTAACCAGCGTTTCCTTTCGGACGGAGAGTTGAAGGTTCGGACCTTGGGCCGGGGTTTCGCGTGGCTGGATACGGGGACGCACGACTCGCTGAGCGAGGCTTCGACGTTCATCGAGGTTATCGAAAAACGTCAGGGACTGAAGATCGCCTGTCTGGAGGGCATTGCCTACCGGCAGGGATGGATCACGGCAGAGAAGCTGCGCGAGGTGGCGGCCCCGATGCGGAAGAACCAGTACGGGCAGTACTTGCTGAAAGTTATCGGGGAGCCGGAACGTACGGGCGAAGCGAACCTTTAATTCGCAGAATACGCTATGAATATCATACAGACATCTATCGAAGGAGTGGTTATCGTCGAGCCGCGCCTTTTCCGGGACGTGCGGGGATACTTTTTCGAGAGCTTCTCGCAGCGGGATTTCAGCGCAAAGGTCCGTGCGGCGGATTTCGTCCAGGACAACGAGTCGCGCTCGACTTATGGGGTGTTGCGGGGGCTTCATTTCCAACGGCCTCCTCATGCACAGTCGAAGTTGGTGCGGTGCGTGCGCGGGGCGGTTCTGGACGTTGCGGTGGACATCCGCCGCGGGAGTCCCACTTACGGACAACATGTCGCCGTCGAGCTTACGGAGGAGAATCACCTTCAGCTGTTCATTCCGCGGGGCTTCGCACACGGTTTCGCGGTGTTGAGCGAGGAGGCCGTTTTCCAGTACAAGTGCGACAACTACTACGCTCCGGAGGCGGACGGCGGCATCTCGATACGGGATGCGGAGCTGGGTATCGACTGGCGGATTCCGGCGGAGGGAGCCATCCTGAGCGAGAAAGATACGCGGCATCCGTTGCTGCGGGATTTCGTTTCGCCGTTTGAGTACACTGAAGACCTTTACAAGCTATGAATATATTGGTTACGGGCTCCGACGGACAGTTGGGGCGCGCTTTGCGGCGGGCTTCGGTCGCCTCGTCGGACCGCTACTTTTTTACGGACGTTGCGGGGGACGATACCCTGCGGCTCGACATCACGGATGCGGATGCCGTGGAAGGGTTCGTCCGCGAACACGGGATCGGCGTTATCGTGAATTGCGCGGCTTATACGAATGTGGACCGTGCCGAGGAAGATGCGGCACGTGCGGAACTGCTGAACGCCACGGCGGTGAAGCACCTGGCCCGTTCGATGAAAGGTGTCGGCGGGTTGCTGGTGCACGTCTCCACGGACTATGTTTTCGGCGGCGATCCCTACAACACGCCGTGCCGCGAGGAGCAGAAGGGCACGCCCACGGGCGTCTACGGAGTGACGAAACTGCATGGCGAGGAGGCCATCCGCAGCGTCGGATGCCGGCACGTGATTTTCCGCACGGCCTGGCTCTATTCGGAGGACGGGAAGAATTTCGTGAAGACGATGCTGCGTCTGACGGAGGAAAAAGAGGAGCTGAAGGTGGTTTTCGATCAGGCGGGCACTCCGACCTACGCCGGGGACCTCGCCGGAGCGATCTATACGATCCTCGAAGAACGTAAGTACGACGGTTGCGAAGGCACCTATCACTATTCGGACGAGGGCGTGTGCTCGTGGTACGACTTCGCGAAGGCGATCGCCGAATATGCGGGCCATCGTCGGTGCGATATTCAGCCGTGCCACAGCGACGAGTTTCCGTCGAAGGTGAAGCGGCCCTCCTACTCGGTGCTGGACAAGACGAAGTTCAAGAAGACCTTCGGGATTGCAATTCCCTACTGGACGGACAGCCTCCGCAAATGTATCGCAAATATCGCCAAAGAGAAATAGAAGATGGATTTCAAACGCAACATCATCGTCACGGGCGGCGCGGGCTTCATCGGAAGCCATGTGGTGCGCCTTTTCGTGAAGAAATACCCCGATTACCGGATCATCAACGTCGATAAGCTGACCTATGCGGGCAACCTTGCGAACCTTAGGGACGTGGAGCAGGCCCCGAACTATGTTTTTGTCAGGGCGGATATCTGCGATTACGAACGCATGTCGGCGCTGATGCGGGAATACGAAGCGGACGGAGTGATCCATCTTGCCGCAGAGAGCCATGTGGACCGCTCGATCCGCGATCCGTTCACGTTTGCGAAGACCAACGTGCTGGGTACGCTCTCGCTGCTGGAGGCCGCGCGGGTGTACTGGGAATCCCGCGGGGAGGGATACGACGGCAAATTGTTCTACCACATCTCGACCGACGAGGTGTACGGGGCTTTGGAGATGACCCGTCCTCAGGGCATCGAACCTCCGTTCACGACCACGGCATCGAGCGGCGAACATCATTCGGCTTACGGCGAGGAGTTCTTCACCGAGACCACCAAATATAACCCTCACTCGCCCTATTCGGCTTCGAAAGCGTCGTCGGACCACTTCGTCCGGGCCTACCACGATACGTACGGCATGCCGACGCTGGTGACCAACTGCTCGAACAACTACGGTCCCTACCAATTTCCGGAGAAGCTGATCCCGCTGTTCATCAACAATATCCGCCGCCGGAAATCCCTGCCTGTATATGGAAAAGGCGAGAACGTCCGCGACTGGCTCTATGTCGAGGATCATGCGCGGGCCATCGACACGATCTTCCACAGGGGCAAGGTCGCTGAAACCTACAACATCGGAGGCTTCAACGAGTGGAAGAACATCGACATCGTAAGGGTGCTCATCCGCACTGTGGACCGTCTGCTGGGAAATCCCGAAGGATATTCGGACGACCTGATCACCTATGTCACCGACCGCAAGGGGCATGACATGCGTTACGCCATCGACTCTCGAAAGCTCCAGCGAGAGCTGGGGTGGGAGCCTTCGCTTCAGTTCGAGGAGGGTATCGAGCGGACGGTGAGGTGGTATCTGGACAACCAGGCGTGGCTGGACAATATCACTTCCGGAGAGTATGTGAACTATTACGAGAGTATGTACGGAAACCGGTCGTAGGGTTTTCGAAACTTGCATTTGATTCGTCGATTGTCGATGGCAGCGGAATCGCGTACGGCAAAAAGCCTGAAAAACAGCGCTGTGGCGCTCGGGTTCTATTTCGTGAACCTGGTTCTGCAATTCTTTTCGCGCAAGATTTTCCTCGACCATCTGGGCGCGGAGGTGCTGGGATTGAACACCACGGCGACCAACCTGCTGCAATTTCTGAACCTCGCGGAGTTGGGAATCGGCACGGCGATCGCCTGCACGCTGTACAAGCCGCTGTTTGACCGGGATACCGCTGCGATCAACGAGATCGTATCGCTGCAAGGATGGATGTACCGCAGGATCGCCTGGGTGGTGATAGCCGGAGCTGTGGTGCTGATGTGCTTCTTCCCGTGGATTTTCAGGAAGATGCCGCTGCCGCTGTGGTACGCCTATGCGTCGTTCGGCGCGCTGCTCGTGAGCGCCCTGCTGAGCTATTTCGTCAATTACAAGCAGATCGTCCTCTCGGCCGACCAGAAAGAGTACAAGATCCAGTACAGTTACAAGGCGTCGATGCTGGTGAAGACGCTGTGCCAGATCGTAGCGATCAAATACCTCGACAATGGGTATGTCTGGTGGCTGGCGCTTGAAGTGGGCTTTGCCGTGGTGGCGTCGGCGGCATTGAATACGGTGATCCGAAGGACATATCCCTACCTGCGGACCGACCTGTCGGCCGGAAAAACGCTGAGCCGGAAATATCCCGATGTCATCACCAAAATCAAACAGTTGTTTTTCCATAAGATCGGAGGATTCGCCCTGATGCAGACCAGCCCGATCATCATTTACGCCTATGCTTCGCTGACATTGGTGGCGCTCTATGGAAACTACATGCTCATTATTCTGGGGATCAGCTCGTTGATGGGCGCCGTGTTCAACAGCATGAATGCCGGGGTGGGAAATCTGGTGGCCGAGGGGAATAAGGAGCGCATCATGTCGGTATTCGAAGAGTTGTTCTCGGTGCGGTTCCTGCTGAGCTGCACGGTATGTTTCGGAGTCTATATGCTCACGCCGGCCTTCATTACGCTTTGGATAGGCCCCGAATACGTGCTGGACAACCTGACGCTGGGTTTAATGGTCGCGACGCTGTATATCAGCCTTGCGCGGTCTACGGTGGATGCCTATATCAACGCCTACGGTTTGTTCAGCGATATTTGGGCTCCGGTGGTCGAGGCGTCGATCAATATCGGGATGTCGGTGTTGTTGGGCTGGTTCTTCGGCCTGCACGGAATTCTTGCGGGCGTATTGCTGAGCCTGCTGATCGTGGTATTCTGCTGGAAGCCCTATTTCCTGTTCCGGAGGGGTCTCAAAGAGAAATTGCGGACATATGTGAGCATGTATGCGAAACACTTATCGATATGTTTTTTTACAGTCTTGTTAGTCCGATTTATTATAAGCCATATTAATATTGTACCGGATGATTCTTTTTATGATTTCATATTGGTCGGAATAATATATGTTTCATTGTTTACATTGATGCTTTTTGTCGGTTTGTATTTAGTAACTCAAGGTATGAAGAGTTTTATTTACAGATTTCTTAAACTTTCTCGACGAGTTTAGAGCCAATAATGATAGCGAATTTCGTAATGTTATGAAAATATTGTTTGATTATCAAGCTTTTATTCAGCGGTATGGAGGTGTACCTAAATATTTCGTTGAAATGTTAAAATATTTTCCGAAAGAAAGCTTTGTATTGTCAGTTCCTTTTTCAGATAATCAATTTTTAATGGAGTCAGGGCTCGCTTCGCCATGGCATATTGCTTTTGATCGAGGGTTTAAAGGTAAGTATCGGTTGTATTCTCAACTGGGACAAATATATTCAAGTTATAAAATTTGTCAAGGAAGATATGACATATATCATCCGACATTATACCGAATCTATGGAACGAAATTTCTTCCTAAAGGTAAAAGATTGGTCGTAACGATACATGATTTGAATTATTCTAAGATTCCTAATTTATACCCCAATCCAATTGAGTATTTACCACAGAAAGAAATTGCCATACGTGCAGATCACATAATAGCAATTAGCCAGAATACAAAAAAAGATTTAATAGAGCAATGGAATATCCCGGAAAATAAAATAACTACAATTTATCATGGTATATCGGACAAATTGATGAATTTGAGTGAAAATAGGTTGCATTCACGTCGTTACATTCTTTATGTCGGGTATCGTGCTCCTTATAAGAATTGGAGGAATTGTTTAATCGCATATAGTCGTATTGCGCAGAAATATTCAGACGTGGATTTAATATGTACTGGATCGTTATTTAATAAAAATGAAGCTGTTCAGATTGCAAAATTAGGACTGAATAATCGGGTTATTGCTGTAAAAGCTTCGGAAGTCGAAATGGCCATACTATATCGGGATGCTGAACTATTTGTTTATCCTTCTTTTTATGAAGGTTTTGGCATGCCTATATTGGAAGCTATGGTATACGGTTGTCCTGTTGTATTATCTAATGCCAGTTGTTTCCCTGAAATTGCGGGGGATGCCGGTGCATATTTTAACCCGTATAAGGTGGAAGATATTCAATATAGCATGATGAAAGTATTGGATGATTTACATTATAGGAAGGAATTGGTAAAAAAAGGAGTAGATCGGATAAAAATGTTTTCGTGGAAAAAATGTGCTGAACAACATTGGGCCCTTTATAAATCGTTGCTTTAATTCTTTTTCTCAAATTAGAGTAGCAAAGAAAATGAAAATCATTCGAGATAGATATTATAAACATTTGAAGTTTATTGTGTTTATCTATATTTTGGCTTCTATTGTCAGCTATGGGTATACGATTGCAACGGGAACATACAATGGCGATTTTTCAGGATATGTTGTTTCGCTGAGTCCTATTGTTCTTGGTGGTATGTTGCTTTTTTCGTTATCTCCATTTATTTATTTATGGTCGCGGTATAGCTATTATAAGAAAAAGAAATCGAAATACTCTGTCCCGGTTCATATTCCTTTTGTAGAAGGAGTTGCAATATTTTTGATCATTATTCGATTGTTTTTATTCGGTATATGTATACAAAGGGGTGGTAAAGTATCTGATTTGGGTTGGTTATTAACAGTGCTGGAAAGTATTAGTCCTGTAATTTATATTTATATCTATTTTATTAGTTCGCGAAGAAAATATAAAATTATTGTTATTTTATTGTTTTTGGGAGAGGCGTTTTTTAAACGTTCGTTAAATATTGTATTTTCGGTTGGATGTCTTGTGTTATTTTGTTACTATGATCAAATTAAAAGTTTAATAAAGCGACATGTCGTTATTTGTTTTTTTTTGATTCTGAGTTTTCCAACGATTGTTGCTCAACTTTATATCTTACGAGGGGAGTTGAGAGGCAATAACTCAGTAGATTTTACAGAGAAATCTGGGAGTGAAGTTTTGTGCGATGTACTGGCAGGTCGTCTTTCGTCTTATGCTAATGCTTGTTTTATTATTGAAGACGCAGTTGGTTCGTATGTATATGCTCAAAGTCTTCCTGCTACTTTTTTTCAGTCTCGGATTTGTGAAATTTATGGAATCCATCTCGTTTCGTGGCCTGATTTTAAGCCTGAAAAATATTTGCATGTCCGTTATCAAAATGGAAATTATGAAGCCCAGGACTCTTCGACGTCCTTAATGCTTGGAATCCCGGGAATTCTTATCATGTCTTTTTTGAAGTCTCCTTGGGTTTTTCTACTGAATATTGGTACAATATTATTAATTATTGAGGTTTGTTTCCAATTGATTTCTCCTTTAAACGTTCCGTTTGCGAATGAAATACCAGTTTTGTTGTTGCTATATCCGGTATTATCAGGGGTAAGTATAGAATTATTTTTTGTTGTCATGCAATTGATCGGATTGCGTATTCTCCTTTATTTTAATAATAAATTTACTCAAAATACTATCCCTATTTAGGTTAGAATAGCGTTTTCATGGATGTATCTGTAATTATTGTTACATATAACACTTTGGCCTTGACCAGGGATTGTATTGATAGTATATTCCGGCATACGGCGAATATCCAGTTTGAAGTAATTATTGTCGATAACGCTTCCGAGGATGGCAGCTATGATTATTTTTCCAAAGACCGGAGAATTATCTATGTGCACAGTCGGGAGAACATGGGATTTGGACGAGCCAATAATTTAGGCTTGGAATATGCATCCGGGAAATATATTTTTCTATTGAATTCGGATACTTATCTGAAAAACAATGCTATAAAAATTTTTAAGGATGCAATGGACGTAGAACCTGAATCTGTTGTGTGTTTGGGGGCGATTTTGGAAGACTCTTCCGGAATGCCCGTTCGTTCGTATGGTCCGTTTTTATCGTTCGGTCAATTTTTTGTTCGGTCTTTGAGAAGTACGCCTCCTCGATCGGTTCCGGTCGATGGGTTTATAGTCCCGGTCGTCATTGGCGCTGATTTGTTTATTCGTAGGGACATTATCGAAAAAGAGGGCTTTTTTGATCCGGTTTTTTTCATGTATCATGAAGAAAACGATTTGCAGAGAAGGTATGCAGCTGCTGGTTGCTTCAGTAAGATCATAGCGGGGCCGCAGATTGTTCATTTGGAAGGCAAAAGCAGCAAATCCCGAATCAATATGCTGGCAATAGAGGGAGGCTTTATCTATATGAAAAAATGGACGGCTTATGGCGTGTATCTTTTGTATCGGATTTTGTATGCCATAACGCGATTTCCTAAAGTGTTTTTTGTCGAAGCTCCGTTTCGCCAGAAGATAAAATTTCTGTCCGTATTATTTTTCTATAAAGCTCCTGCAACACATTTGCGTCGTTTATGATTCCGAAAATCATTCATTTTTGTTGGTTAAGCGGAGAGCCGTATCCTCCGCTGATTGAACACTGTATCAATTCATGGCGAGAAAAACTGCCTGGATACCAGTTCGTATTGTGGGATAAAGCAAAGGCGGATGGTATAGCGTCGGAATGGGTGCAGGAGGCATATCGAAATCGGAAATATGCGTTTGCTGCGGATTATATCCGGTGTTATGCGCTGTATCATTTCGGAGGAATATACCTTGATGCCGATGTGGAGGTTCTCAAAAATATGGATGAACTGCTGGTTTGCAAATCGTTTCTCGGATACGATTCTACGGGTGCTTTAGAAGCTGCTATTATCGGTGCGGAACCTCGCTGCCCGTGGATCGGATGTGCGTTGGAATATTACGAAGGCAGACATTTCGTTCGGCCTGACGGAAAATTCGATGTTCGCCCTATTCCGGGAATGATTTACGAGAAGCTTCATCAGTTGTTTGATTTTAAGGACAGACCCGATCGGGTTCAGGAATTGCCGGAGATTACGTTGTTTCCGTCGGTTTATTTCTCTCCGAAAAATTATCAGACATTGAAAATCAAAATTTCTTCTGAGACGTATACGGTCCATCATTTCGATGGAAAATGGATTGATGCGACGTTGAAACACCGAATTAAAAAAGCCTTTCATAAAATATTGAGTTGCGGATTGGGAGAATCGGGACATAATAAAATGGTTTCTTTGATACGGGCCATAAAAAGGATGAGGTAATATGAATGAGTTTTCTGTTCTGATTTCGATCTACTGCAAGGAATCTCCGCTTTATTTCCGGGAAGCTTTGAACAGTGTGTTCGCACAAACGTTGCAGCCTGCGGAAATCGTTTTGGTGAAGGACGGGCCTCTGACCCCGGAATTGGATGCCGTTATCGAGGAGTATTCGACCCGTTATCCGATTTTCAAGATCGTGACGAATGAAACGAATCTCGGTCTCGGCCTGGCCTTGGCCAAGGGACTGTCGGCTTGTTCGTACGAGTATGTGGCGCGTATGGATACGGATGATTTGATCGCGCCGACCCGCTTCGAAAAGGAGATCCGGAAATTGGATGAAGGGTATGATGTCGTAAGCTGTTGGACAGGAATGTTTGAACTTGATAAGAATCAATTGCTTTGTATAAAACATCGGCCGGAGAAGCATGATGATATTATAAATTTAGCACATAGCAGATCTCCAATGTCGCATCCTGGTTGTGTATTTCGGAGGCAAGCGGTAATTGATGCCGGAAATTACCAAATTTGTTACCTTTATGAAGATTATCATTTGTGGGTTAGAATGATAATGAATGGAGCTCGGTTTTATAATATTCAAGAGGTTCTTTATTATGTTCGGACCTCACCTGCTTTGATTGCCCGACGGGGTGGTTGGAGGTATATGTGCAATGAGATCAAGACTTTTCGATTCTTTTATAATATTGGATTCTATTCTCGAAAAGATTTATTACGTAATATTATAACGCATTCTCCCGTGCGTATTTTGCCGGTGTGGATAAGACGGTCTATTCTTTTGTGGCTTTGGCGGCGTTAATTAAGATTCAATCATGAAGATTTTATTGTTGGATGGTCATACCATTCAGGCGTTGCCGATGATGAAGGCCTTGACCCGTTTGAATGCGGAGGTTACGATTTTTTGCGAAGACCGGATTTCTTACGGATATTTTTCCCGATATGCACGCCATCGCGTATTGTGCCCTGCTCCCAAGACGGACGAAACAGCCTATCTTGATTTTCTGCTTGAATACATCCGGATGAATCCTCAGGATCTGGTGATTCCGCTGTTCAATGATACGGCCGAATTCGCAAGTCGTCATAAGATGGAGATCGAAGCTTCGGGTTCCAAAGTAGATATTCCTGCGTGGGAGGTATTCATTCGGGGACACGATAAAGAGCTTTTGATGGAGACTTGCAAAACATTGGGGATTCCCCATCCCCGAACTGCGAATCCGGAAAAGATCGGATACGAAAAGGCGATCGGTTATGTCGGATATCCGTGCCTGATAAAACCCAATCTGGGCGCCGGAGCCAAAGGAATCAAAATAATTCATAGCCGGGAGAATTTCGAGCGGTATTACCAGACTACGGTGCAAAAATTCGGAGCAAGCTGCATCCAGGAATTCATTCCGCAGACTGGAACCCAATACAAAGTACAACTGTATCGCAGTGAGTCCGGGGCGATCGTGGCTTCGAGCGTTTACGAAAAGAGCCGTTATTATCCGCTGGACGGAGGAACGAGTACCTGTAATCTGACCATTGAACGTCCGGATTTGGTCGGATTGTATGCTCGGATTCTGGATTATCTGGATTGGGTGGGGATGGCTGATTTCGATTGTATCGAGGACCCTCGCGACGGCATTGTCAAATTGATGGAGATCAATCCGAGAGTTCCGGGAACGATTAAAGCGTCGTTTGTATCTGGGGTGAACTTTGCCGAGGTGATGGTGGACCGGGCGCTCGGGCGCGGCTATAAGTCGTATCGGTATATGCCGGGTAAGATATTGCGGAATTTTGCAACCGAATTACTGTGGTTTTATAAAAGCGGGGACCGTTTCCATACCCGGCCGAATTGGTTCCGGTTTTTCGGAAGGAACGTGTATTATGCCGACGGGGCGTGGAGCGATCCGTTGCCGATGATCGCCGGATTTTTAGGCGGTATCAAGAAACTGGCGAGTGCCGATTTCCGGAAAAGCAAACGTAAGTAGGTGTTATGCGGGACATGAAATATGATATCGCACGAAGTGTTGCGATGATTTGGGTCGTGGGAATTTATCATTTGTCTGAGTATCTGTTCTCTCCCCTGCATGAATTGCAATGGGCCCGGATGGTGACTTGGGGATGTCTGGGAACTTT
This sequence comes from Alistipes senegalensis JC50, assembly GCF_025145645.1. Classification (NCBI taxonomy): domain Bacteria; kingdom Pseudomonadati; phylum Bacteroidota; class Bacteroidia; order Bacteroidales; family Rikenellaceae; genus Alistipes; species Alistipes senegalensis. The sequence goes on from NZ_CP102252.1 coordinate 2,110,267, forward strand.
CACTTTTATTTCCGCCTATTTCCTTGCCGGAAAGAACGAATTCAAGAATTGGACTCAGATTCGAGCTTTCTATGCAAAACGCCTGCTTCGGCTCTATCCGCTTTTCGTGCTGTCGGCTCTTACCTTGTTGTTGATTGGATTCAATGACTGGGAACAGACTTGGAAAGGTGTGCTCGGAGTTTCGACTTTTTTCGCTCCGCAGATCAATACGCTTTGGTATGTTTCCATGTTGATCGGTTTTTATTTGCTCACTCCTTTTTTGCAACGAGGCGGTGTCGTTCACAAATTGGTTGTATACAGCGGGATCATGGCGGGAGCCGCCTTGTTCAAAGTCGTGTTCCATACGGGGGTGGATAACCGGTTCTTCTATTATTTCACCGTCTATACGGCGGGGGTCCTTTTTGCACGGCATACCCCCCCCCGGACGCAGGCTCATTTATACGCATCGAAAGCTCTGTTAATAACCGGAGTTATTGCCTATTTGCTTTGTTTGGGATGGGTGCTGTACCGACCGAATGCGTTGGTGATGATGGTCGGCGGATTTATCGGAACTTTTTTATTGTTGTCGGGCTCGAACCGGTTGGCCGATTGTTCTTGCATCGGTAAACCGATCCGTTTTTTCAGTTACGGCAGTATGGCTGCTTATTTGTTCCATCGGCAGATATATTATTGCGGCCTGTTCGTATACAATCCTGAAAATGAGTGGTGGAAGGCTGTTTATCTCGTACTGGCCATTCTTCCCGTTATATTTTTCATATCTTATTGTATCCAACTCTGTTATGACCGGTTGATTTCTTCCGGTCGCTAAATGTCATGTACATACTTACGTTCGATGTCGAGGAGTGGTTCCATCTCCTCGACAATGACTCTACACGCTCCGAGGCGGAGTGGGTCCGCTATCCGGTCCGCATTTACGAGAATATGGAGCGCATTTTCCGGATTCTCGAAGATACGGATACGCGGGCGACGTTTTTCGTGATCGGATGGATCGCCCGGACTTATCCGGATCTTGTGCGGCGCATCGCCGAAAAATATGAAATCGGGAGCCATACGATGAACCACCAACTCGTATGGCAGCAGAACCGGAAGGCTTTCAAGGAGGATGTGAGCGCTTCGGTCAGTTTGTTGGAGGATATCACCGGAAAACCGGTGCGGTATTTCCGCGCACCGGGCTTTTCGATCCGCAGCAGCGAAGCCTGGGCTTTCGAGGTTATCCAGGAGTGCGGGATCGAGGTCGATTGTTCGGTGTTTCCGGCGCATCACGCGCACGGCGGCATCCCTTCCTACGGCCGTGCCGTGCCGAGTGTTATCAGCCATGAAGGTGTGAGGATCAAGGAGTTCCCGATATGTACCAAGGAGATCGGCGGACGGCACATCATCTTCTCCGGCGGCGGATATTTCCGGTTGTTTCCCTATTGGCTGATCCGCAAATGGGCTGAGGAGAAGTCCGAATACATGATTTCGTACATTCATCCGCGCGATCTCGATGCCGGGCAGCCCATGATCGGCGAATTGCCGTGGTCCCGGAAATTCAAATCCTATGTGGGGCTGAAGGGTGCCGACAGGAAATTGCGCCGGTTGCTTACGGATTTTCCCTTTACGGATTTGGCCGCGGCCGATAGGCTGGTCGATTGGACGGGCGCTCCCGTGGTCGAGCTTTGATCTGTTCCGGGATTTTGGGGCGGATCGTAAATTAGGGATTCTCCGGGTTGCAACTAAAACGGGAGACAATCGAAAGATTGTCTCCCGTTCGGTTTTATTCGTCTTTGCCGTCGAAAAAGTAGGTGGCGTAGTTGTATCCCGCGGCATCGTAGCATTTGCGGAAGGAGTTCATGCGGCGTTTGAAATCCGCGAAATCCTTGCGATCGTAGGCCCAGCCCACCTCGGCGATGGCCGCCAGACGCGGCAGCAGCATGTGTTTCAGATGCGTGGACGTGAAGATGTATTCCGTCCAGAGGTTCGCCTGAACGCCGAGTATGTAGGGCCGCTCCTCCGGTGCAAGCCCGTTGTAGGGGTCGAGCGCATAGGATTTGCTGACCGGGACGAATCCGCCGATGCCCAGCGGCTCCTTCATCGGATCTTTCGTCTGATAGTAGTCCAGGTAGCAGAAATCGTTCGGCGCCATGATGACATGGTTGCCGGCTTTGGCTGCGGCGATACCGCCTTTCGAACCGCGCCACGACATGACGGTGGCCGTCGGCGAAACCCCGCCTTCGAGGATTTCGTCCCAGCCGATGATCTTGCGGCCGTGTTCGCCGAGCCATTTCTCCATGCGGCGCACGGTGTAGCTTTGGAGTTCGAATTCATCTTTCAGCCCCTCGTCCTTGATGCGCTGCTGGCACATCGGGCAGGTTTTCCAGCTCTCTTTCGGACATTCGTCGCCGCCGATGTGGATATACTCCGAGGGAAACAGCGCCAGAACCTCCGTGAAAACGTCCTGCAAAAATCCGAACGTCGTTTCCTTGCCCGGACAGTAGACTTCGGGACTGATGCCCCAGCGCGTGCGGACCTCGTAGCCTTCGCCCCGGCAGCCCAGCCACGGATAGGAGGCCAGCGCCGCCACGGCATGCCCCGGCAGTTCGATTTCGGGGATCACCGTGATAAAGCGGTCGGCGGCGTATTGCACGATCTCGCGGATCTCTTTCTGGGTGTAGAATCCCCCGTAGGGCGTCCCGTCGTATTCGGTCGAATTGGCGTAGTGGCCCACGATCGTCTCCCGGCGCACCGACCCGACGCGGGTCAGTTCGGGGTATTTCTTGATTTCGATGCGCCAGCCCTGATCTTCGGTCAGGTGCCAGTGGAAACGGTTCATCTTGTGCAGGGCGAGGATGTCGATGAATTCTTTGACTTGGTCCGGGGTCCAGAAATAGCGGCCGGAGTCGAGCATGCCTCCGCGGTGTTCGAAGAACGGACGGTCTTTCACCGTCACGACGGGCAGGACGCCGTAGCCGTTCACGACGAGCTGGCGCAGGCTTTGCAGGCCGTAGAACACGCCCTGCGCCGTGCCGCCGCGGATTGCGACGCCCGACGTCGTGATTTCGAGCACATACGCTTCGGCGGCCAGCGTATCGTCTGTCGTCAGGTTGACGGCACCTCCGGCGGCGCTTTTCATGCGGCCTCCGAGCACCGGTTCGACGGCTTCGGCGAAGAGTTCGGCGACGTTCCGCAGTCGGGCGTCGCGGCCCGTGCCGATCACGGTCGAAGCGGTTAGGGTGAAGGTTCCTTCGCCGGGAACGACCGATGCGGGACGGGGGACGATATTCGCCTCGGGACCGGCTCCGAGCGCCGCGCCCGACAGCGAGCAGGCGCACAGCAGGAAAAACAGTTTTTTCATGTTCGTTCGGGTTTTATAGGTTCGTGTTTCGGTTGCCGAGATAGCGCCGCAGCCGCCCGGACCAGATCGCATAGCCTTGTTCCGTGAGGTGGGTGCCGTCGGTGGTGTATTCGCGTTTCAGCCCGTCGGCGTCCGCGAGGTCCGGGTTCAGGTCGAGCCAGTCGATCCCGTTCTCCGCACACCACTCCCGGAGCCGGGCGTTGAGCTCGCCGATCCGTGCGTTCAGCGCGGGGTTGCCGTGGACGAAGAGCACCGACTGGACGACGGGCCGGACGCCGCCTGCGATCAGACGGGTGGCGATCCGCCGCTGGTTGGCGAAGACGGTCGCGGGCGGGATGTCGTTGAAGAGGTCGTTGATGCCCGCCAGTACGAAGCAGATTTCGGGACGGGCAGCGATCACGCAGGTGTCCAGCATCCACAGCATCTGCCCGGTCAGATAGCCGCCCTGCCCGGCGTTCCGGATGTCGTTCCGCCCGAGCCGGGGATTCCAGTCCCTGCCGTTGGCCGTCAGCGAATCTCCGAGCAGGACGATCCGCACCTTTGCGGGCGATTCGGACAGGATGCGCCGGATCACCTCGCCGGCCAGGTTCGATCGGACGGAGGCCGGAAGGGGTTCTCCGTCCGGGAGCATCCCGCCGAGGAATTGCCGGACATTGGACGCGAACCGGGCGAGCCCGGCTTCGTCGAGCATCACTCCGTCGGCGGTGTACTCCGCAGAGAGGCAAGTCCCGTCGGTCAGACCTGCCGAGGGGTCGAAACAGGCGTAGCCCCGGCTTACGGCGAAGCCTTTCAGCGCTTCGTTGAGCCGGGCGATGCGGTCGTTCAGACCGGGATGTTCGCCGGATGCCGGGAGCGTTAGCAGGATCACTGGCCGGACTCCCGCCGCATCGAGCCGTTCGCAGATCGCCCGGTAGGCTTCCAGCGTGCGCGGCATCGGTTGCCCGAGCAGGATTTCGGGCAGTCCCGAATAGACCGCGCAGATCTCCGGACGGCGGTTCAGCAGCCGTTCGTCGAGGTTCCACAACTGTTGCGAGAGCAGGAAATTCTTGTCTCCGGCGTCCGCCACGTCGTATTCCGGCAGCTCCTTCCGCCAGTCGATGTTGCATCCTTCGCCGTTCGTGATGAACCCGACGACGGGCCGGGCGCAGCAGTTGGCGGCGGTGAGCAGGCCGGAAAGCAGCCATATGTAAAATAGAGTGCGTTTCATCGGACGGTTTTGTAAAATCCGGGCGGAGCATTCCGCCCGGATTCTTCGGTTTAGTCGCGGTCGCGGACGCAGCGCACGTTCACCAGCATCGAAGCCGTGCCGTCTCCCTCGCTCCACGGGCGCGAATTGAAATTCCAGGGAACGATCTCGTTGCTCCAGCCGAACACCTCGAACATCTGGGCCGTCGTGGCGTCGGTCTTGGTCGTCGTCCAGAAGCTGGCCTTGTCGTCGGCATTGTCCGGCGAGGGGACGTTGCCGTGCCAGAACTTGCCGGCCGGTACGATGTTCAGCCCCGTGTCATTCGTGCCCGTGCTGCCGGTCCAGTACTGCGCCGACTTGACCCGCGCGGCGCTGTAATCCGCGGCGGCCCGCACGGCTTTCCACTCCTGCATGGTGGAGACGTGCCATCCCTCGGGGCAGACGCCCTGCATGCGGGTGTCTTCGGCCTCGGTGGCCTCTTCGTAGGTCCGCAAGGCCGTCGGCCAGCTGTAATAGACGCCGCGCACTTTCGCATCGCCGATCAGGTCGTTGGCGAAGGTCTTGGCCGCGGGTTTTCCGTAGATCACATCGACGGTCGTGAATGCCGTTCCGTCGCTGTACGACAGGGCCCGGAGGTTCTCGGCCATCCAGATGTCTTCGCCGATCTTCACCACCGCATAGGTCTCCGGGCTGGCCGGGTCGCGCAGGTCGGTGTAGGGGCGCAGCATGCCCGTCAGCCGCAGGCTCCGGGTCTCGGACGGCGCGGTCTTGATACTGACCGTCGAGGTCACGCGCCAGTAGACCGTGCGGGTGAGGTAGGCGCCTCCCAGGTCGGAGAGCATGTCGTCGAGCAGCGAGTGGGTCAGCTCGGCGGATTTCTCGGCCGTCAGGGGCCGGGTTTTCGACGCGCTCATGTCGGCATTGAGGCTGTATTCGAGCGCATAGGTGACTCCGCGGGCGTTGCAGGTCCATGCCGCCGTGCTCAGCGTCTCGTCCTTGCGGGCATAGTCGAGGGCGTAGTCCGTTCCGTCGGCCGGGCCTGCGGTGAGAGTGATCGGATCGGCGGCGGTTACGGCTTCGAACCGTCGGATGTAGACGATCCGTTCGGTTTCGTCGGCTGCGGCGAACTCCGTGTCGCTCGGCGTCACGCTCCACGTGAATTTCTTCTTTTGCGAGGCGACCATGCCGAAAGTCTGTTCCAGCAGCAGGTCCAGATCACCCTGCGAAATCTCGTAGGAGGCCGTTTCGCCCGTGCTGAAGGTCGCGCTCTTGTCGAATTCGGCGTCGTGGAGCCGCAGGGTGTACGTGATTCCCGTCGTGTCGCAGGCCCACGCGAATTTCACCGCTTCGTCGGCCTTTTCCGCATCGAGCAGCAGTTCGGCGTCGGCCGCGGGCTCCGCGAGCGTCAGCGCCGCCGGGTCTTTCGTGAAGCGCCGGACGGTCGCCGTGCGCACGGCGCTGTTCTCGATCGGGTTGTTCAGATCGCCCGTGCCCGTCACCTGCCAGTAGATCGCGGTTTCGGCGTTCCGTTCGATCCCCTGCGCCGCCAGCCAGTCGTCCAGCTCCTGCATGGTGAAGGCGTGCGAGGTTTCCGACCGGCAGGGCACGGTCATCGTCCCTTCGCCGGAAAGTCCGGCGTCGAGACCGACATGCAACGTGTAGTCGGGAACGGTCGAGGGGCACTCCCATTCGAAGGCGACCCCGGCTTCGGGGCTCTTCTTGTCGAGGACGATCTTCGCCTCGCTTGCGGGGCTCTGAAGCAGGATCAGCCCCGTCGGGAGTTCGCAGCGTGTGACGGTCAGCCGCCGCACCTCGTCGCACCAGCCGACCTCGGGATCGACCACTTCGACCGTCCAGTAGAGCTTCACCGTGGCGCCGACGGCGACGTTCATGGAGCTCAGCACCGAATCGAGTTGCAGCGTGGACATCCGCCACGAGTCGCTCACGCCGGGATTCTGTTCGCAGGAGGTCGTGAATCGCTCGTCCAGACCGAAGCGCAGTTTGTAGTCGATGAAATGGCGGCGCGAATGCCATGCGAAGGTGTAGAGCGAGTCGGGATGTTCGTGATCGAGGACGATGACCGTGTCGATCGCCGGGCGGGTCAGCGTCACCGGCTGGCGCCCCACCTCGTAGAAATCGTTTTCCTTGTTGCAGCCGCCGATCCACAGGGGAGCGGCGAACAGGGCCGCCAGAGCGGTATTTCGGATGATGTTGTTCATGGCCTTTGGTTTTAATGGTTATACGCCCCGATGTTGCGTGCGTTGCCGATGCGCTCGCCCCAGAAGTCGGTCGTGAGCGGGAATACCGGTTCGTCGGCGATTCCGGCGCCCGCACCGATGCAGGGCGACCCCGCGGCCAGTTGCAGTCCGGCGAGGATCTGCTCCTTGTCGATCAGGTCGTTATCGGCGGTGAACTCCTCCACGAGGCGGACGAATTTCGGGTCGGCGAGGATCGTTCCGACGTTGTGGCCGCCCGTGCCGGGGATGGTTCCCTCCCGGTAGCCGCAGATGCAGTTGTTGCGCAGAATCAGCCCCCGGTCGTCGATGAACTCGCCCGTGCCGACCTTGACGAAGGGATTGGCCGTGCCGGTGGTGTTGTAGAAGATGTTGTTGGTGAAGACCAGCGACCCTTCGATGTTGGTGTAGCTGTCGAACGTGACGGCCGTGTTGTCGGCGTGCGTCGCGGCGGAACGGGTCTTGATGATGGTGTTGTTGTAGAAATGGCATCCGCCCACGCGGCCCACCACGTCGATCGTCGATGAAAGGGTCTGGCCGTTGCCCTTCACGTAGTCGCGCGTGCCGTCGTTGATGCTGACGTTGTAGCGCACCACCGTGCCCTCCTGCGAGACGAAATTGCGGTCGAACGCCACGTCGCTCGGGCAGAGCATCAGCCAGCCGCCCGTGTTGTTGTAGGAGATGTTGTACTCGAAGAGCGTGTTGCGGCAGTTCTGATCAACGTCGAACGCCTGTCCGTCCCACGTGGCCTTGTGGTCCTGCACGGTGTTGTAGCGGAAGATCGTGCCGTCGCTGTGGATGCACCACAGGGCTGCGGCGGCCTCCATGCGGTTGGGGACGCTCTCGTCGGCGAAATCGCCCGGCGCGCAGTTGCGCACGACGTTGTACTCCACGAGGGCGTCGTCGCAGCCGTTGACGATGATCTGGTCGCCGGGGATGCCCTCGAAGACGTTCCGGCGGAACACGAAGCCCGTGTTGGCCTTGCGCAGCGAGCGGTCGCCCGTCGAGAGATAGCCCGTCAGTCCGTCGCGCTGGCAGTCGGTCAGCCGGCAGTCCTCGACCACCAGGTCGTGGAACGACGACGGGTTCGAACCCCCGATGACGTTGTAGTAGAAGATGCCCGAGCCGCCGCCTTCGTTGTGGTGGGTCTTCGTGCCGTAGACATCGGCGATCTCGCAGCGGCGGATGTGGATGTGGTTCATCACGCCGCCCTCGATGTTGTCGGCCTCGATGCGGATGCCGGCGATCTTGGGCCGCGGGGCTTCGCCCTTGTTGGTGATCCGCAGGTCCTGCAACTCCCAGTACTGGACATTGCGGATCAGGATGGCTTCGTAGTTTCCGCCGCCCGCGATCTCGGGCAGGGGCAGGCTCTCGTCCCCGTAGGAGCCCAACACGATCGGCGCCTCGGCCGAACCGCTGCCACGCAGCGTGAGCGATCCGTTGTAGACCGTACCGCGCTTGATGAGGATCGTGTCGCCGGCCTTCCACGAACGCTCCAGGATGCGGTCGATGCTCTCCCACGCCTGCGAGGGGGAGTGCCCGGTGTTGTAGTAGGCCCCGTTTTCGGGGTCGATGTAGTAGCGGTGGGGATAGGCGGCCTCCTCCGGACCGTTTTGCGGGGTGCGGGGTTCGTCCTCCTTGCAGGCCGCGAGCTGGCAGGCGCCCAGCAGCGCGGCGAATATGATCAGGTGCATTTTCATGGCTTTTTCGCAGTTTGGGTTTACATCGGGTCCATCACGCAGCGGATGGGGTACATGTGGTTCTCGACCGACGGTACGATGCTGTACGACTGCATGTTCAGCGTCGAGGCGTCGTCGTAGATCGAGAGCAGGACGGCTTTCGTGGGATCGTCGGCCGAGGCGCTGTCGCCGTAGGCGAACTGCATGCCTCGCAGACGGGGCGTCGATGTCCAGAACCGCGCCGTGAAGGTCGGGTCGGTGAGGAACGTCAGCCCTTCGTGCCAGTAGAATCCCGATACCGCGACGTTCATCTTGGCGCTGTTCGTGATGCCGGCGGTTGTCGGCCAGTAGGAGGGGTCTTTCACGGCATTGGCACCGTCGGCCCCGAGGTATTCGCGCAGGGCGTTGAATTCGTCCATCGAGGGCAGGTGCCACCCCTCGGGGCAGACGCCCTGCACCGTTTGGCCCGCTTCGTAGGCGGCTTTGGCCTCGTCCCACGTCAGACGCGTGGCGACGGCCCACGAGTAGTAGCGGCCGACCTTCTGCACGTAGAGCGGGTCGTTGCAATAGCCGCCGCCCGCGGCCACCTTGGCTTCGACGGGCAGCGATTCGCCGTCGGCATAGACCGTGGCGCGCAGGTTCTCGGACATGATGGTCATCAGCGAACCGTCGTTGAGGATGAACTGGCAGGCTCCGTAGACCTCGCCGTCGCGGGCGTCGGTGAAGCTCTCGACCAGCGGAATGGCGCTGAAATAGCGCCACGAGGTGCGCACCTCGTGGCCGCGCGTCTGCTCGACGCGCCAGAAGAAGCGCTTGACGCCCGAGAAGTCGGGCCAGACGGTGCGCAGCATGTCGAGCATCTCCGAATTGGTCAGCACGAGCGAATCCTTTTGCCCCATGTCGTAGACGCAGGCGTTCTCGAAGTGCATGTCCACGTCGAAGGCGATCTTGTAGGTGGCTCCCGGACGTGCCTCCCAGGTGAAGACCTGCTTGTCGTCGGGTTTGAAGAAGTCGATCTTCAGGGTCGAGCCTTCGGCCGGGGAGACGGGGCGCGCCCACGTCGCATCGACGTAGTCGATCTGCTGTTCGCACGACAGGCTCAGCAGCGCGGCCAGAACGGCGGCCGCGGGAATCAGATATGCGGTGAAACGTTTCATTGTCAGTGGCATTGGGGGTTAATAACCGGGATTCTGGTCGTCGCGGATCAGCGGATTGGCGTTCAGCTCTTTGAGCGGAATCGGCCACAGATAGTCGCGGTCCTTGTTGAACGAACGCTTGTCGATGACGATCTCCTCGTACTGCCAGTAGGGCGACGTGGCGCCGCTCGAAGGGTAGTACTGCAATTTCGAAACGTCGAGGCCGTGGGCGTCGGTCATCACCTTCTCGGCAATCTTCCAGCGGCGGATGTCGTGCCAGCGCTGGCCCTCGTGGAAAAGCTCCACGCGGCGTTCGTTACGGATCAGCGCCCGCATGGTCTCCTTCGTGAGGTTGGGCAGCGATTCGGTGAGGGTGACCATCCCCACGCGGCGGCGCAGCCGGTCGATCATCTCGTAGGCGCCCTTGGGGCCGTTCTCCTCGTTCTCGGCCTCGGCCCACGCCAGCAGCACTTCGCCGTAGCGCATCAGGATCTTGTCGCCGCCGTCGTTGTTGAGGTTCCCGAGCGTCTCGTTGGCGCCCTTTTTGGCCGCGAAGCCGGTCTTGTTGTCCCAGTTGGCGGGCTGCCAGTGGACCTGATAGCGGGAGGTGCCGTCGCAGCGGTATTCGTCGCCGGGGCAGAGCACCGAGAGTTTCAGGCGCGGGTCGCGGTTCTCGAAGGGATAGTCCTTGTCGTAGGTCGGATCGGCCGGGATCGAGGCGCCGTTGTCGGCTTCGAGCGGCTTGACGGGCAGTCCGTTGGCCGTGAAGAAGCTGTTGACCATTTCGAGCGTCGTATTGAACGAGAACCAGTTGTACCACAGCTGGGTCATGTAGCTCGATCGCAGGTCCTCGGCGTAGTTGACCTTGAAGATCACCTCCTTGTTCGAGGGGTCGTTGATGCCTTCGTCGAGGAACAGCTTGCGGAAGTCGCCGTAGAGATCGTATCCGAGCTCCTTGATCGCCTTGGCGCAGGCGATGACCTCGGCGTTGTCGTATTCGTACTGCGCGATCTGCAATCGGAGCATGAGGGCCGCTCCGAGGCTGGCGACCTCGCCGCCCGGGATGTTGTCGAGATTCCCGACGGCATATTCCACGTCGCCCTTGATGAAGGCCATCACCTTGTCGAGTTCCTCGCGCGGGGCGTTCTCCTGCGGCGAGTTCTCGTCCACCAGCGGCACCCGGCCGTAGAAGCGCACCAGATCGAAATAGAACCATGCGCGCAGGAACCGCGCTTCGGCCAGGATTTTCCGGCTGTCCGCGGGGCCGATGCCCGTGGCGAGGGCCATCGACCGGATCAGGGAGTTTGCGCGCGAGATGGCCTGCCAGTCCTTGGTCCATTTCAGTTCGGCCCACCAGCTCGCGGCGGTCTGCGTTCCCGACGCGAATTCGGCGCTGAACTCCCAGGTGTGGTGGTTGTAGGAGTTGTCGCACATGTTTTCGTAGGTGTAGGGCGTGATGTAGGCCGGCGAATCGTCGTAGAAGCAGTAGTAGATGCCCGCCAACATGCTCTTGGCCTGCTCGACGCCCTTGAGGAAGGTGTTGGGCGAGGACTTGTCCACGGGAACGGTGTTCAGATAGTCGGCACAGCCGCTCGACCATCCCGCGAGCAGCAGGGCTGCGATGAAGAGTGTGGAAAACTTTTTCATGGCTCAGAAGGTTACGTTCAGGCCGGCCGTGAAGGTCCGGACCAGCGGGTAATCGTAGATGTTGGTGGCGTTGACGCCCGCACGCTCGGGGTCGAAACCCTTGTAGCGGGTGAGCGTAAAGAGGTTCTGGGCGCTGACGAAGACGCGGACGCCCGAAATCCCGATCTTGCCGACCAGCGATTTGGGGAGCGTGTAGCCCAGTTCGAGGTTTTTCATGCGCATGTAGGAGAGGTCCTCGACGTAATAGTCCGATTTGATCTTCGCGCGCTGGTTGTCGATGTAGACCCGCTGATAGGTGTTGTTGGGACGTTCGGGGGTCCAGCGTTCGGTCATCCAGGCCGCGGTGTTGTAGCCGTTGAAGAACGGGGAGACCAGTTCGCCCGTGCTCCATCCCTCGCCGCCGCAGACGCCCTGGAAGAAGGCCGTCAGGTCGAAGCCCTTCCAGCGGGCCCCGAGATTGAACGAGAAGAGGAAGTCGGGGTTGGGATCGCCCAGCGCCACCCGGTCGTGGTCCATGTCGATGATCCCGTCGCCGTTCTGGTCCTTGAAGCGGATGTCGCCCGGCGCGGCCACCAGTCCCGAGTAGGAGTTCACGGGGTTGCCGTTGCGGTCGAAGGTCGTCAGGTGGTTGTGGATCTCCTCGTCGCTCTGGTAGATGCCCTCCACCTCGTAGCCGTAGAGCGTGTTGATCGGCCGGCCCTCTTCGAGCAGGATGCCCGTCGTGGAGTTGAGGATCGGGCTCTGGCCCTTCAGGTCGAGAATCTTGTTGCGGTTGAAGGAGAGGTTGGCCCCGGCGCTGAACTCCCACTTGCGGAACGCCTTGAAGTAGGAGAGCGCGAATTCGCAGCCGGTGTTGCGCATGCGCCCGGCGTTTTTCCACGGGTCCTCGGTGAAGCCGAAGATGCCCGACACGGGCAGCTGCATCAGAATGTCGTCGGTCTCCTTCACGTAGAAGTCGCCCGTGAAGGTCAGCGAGCCGAACAGCCGCAGGTCCAGACCGATGTTGTACTGCGTGGTGGTCTCCCATGTGAGGCTTTTGTCGGCGATGTAGGAGGTTGCGGCTCCGGTGACCTGCTGGTTTTCCCAGATGTAGTTGCACGAACCGATCGAGAGGATGTCGATGCCGGCGTAGGAGCTCCATATCTTCTCGTTTCCGAGCTGGCCCCACGAGGCGCGCAGTTTCAGTTCGTCGATCCACCGCACGTTGCGCATGAACGCCTCCTGCGAGATGCGCCACCCGGCCGAGAACGACGGGAAGACGCCCCATTTGTGGTCTTCGGCGAATTTCGACGAGCCGTCGTAGCGGATGTTGGCCTCGACGAGGTATTTCTCCTTGTAGTCGTAGTTGAAACGCCCGAAGAGCGACATGCTCTTGACTTCGGTCTCCCAGCTCGAATTCTTCTGCGTCGAGGGGTCGCCCACTTCGAGTGACGGCAGGTTGGTGGTCAGGCGCGTGCGGGAAGCCTTGTAGTATTTGTTGTCCCACTGCCCCTGCTGCCATCCGGCCAGCACCTTGAAATGGTGGTGGTCGCCGGCCGTGGCCCAGTAGGAGAGGGTGACGTAGCTCGAAAGGTTGCCGTAGCGGTAGGTCGATTCGGTGATCGACGACTCGCGCGAGGTGCTTTTGCCGATGGTCTGCGTACCGTCGGCTCCCGTGAAGACCTTGTAGAGGTCCACGTTCGGGGCGTATATCTGCCCTGTTTCGGTCGTGCGGTCGTAGTTGACGGCGCCTTCCAGCCGCAGGTTCTTCAGCAGCGACAGTTGCAGGTTGAGGTTGCCGCTGAAATTCCCGGTCCTGGTCTTGTTGAAACCTCCGGCTTCGCGCACGGCGTCGTCGTAGAACCAGTCGGTCCAGCCGTAACCCTCCATCTTGGCGTTGACCATCGGGCTCATGGCCACGATCCGGTAGAGCGTGTTGCCCGTGCCGTCCACCAGGTCGTTCTTGACGCCCGAATACCCGGCGACGTTGGTCGAGATTTTCAGCCGGTCCTTGAGCAGCGAGCTGGTCGTGTTGATGCGGAAGTTATACTTGTCGTACTCCGTGCCTTCGAGGATGCCGTCCTGCCCCAGATAGCCCATCGACAGCGTGTAGGCCAGCTGGTCGGTGCCGCCGTTGAGCTTCACGTAGTGGTTGTGCAGGATCGCGGGCTTGAAGTAGAAGTCGGCCCAGTCGCGGTCGGGGTAGAGCGCCGGATCGTCGCCCTTGCGGAAATGCTCGATGTAGCTCTGGCTGTAACGGGGCTGCTGGCCCGAGTTGAGGCACGCCTCGTTGTAGAGGTTCATGTAATCGACCGATCCGAGCAGGTCAGGATAGCGGGTCACCTGCTGGACCGAGACGTATCCGTTGTACTCGACCTGCAAGCGGCCCGAACGGCCCTTCTTCGTGGTGATGAGGATGACGCCGTTGGCGGCCTTGTTGCCGTAGATGGCGGCCGAGGCGGCGTCTTTCAGGACCGACATCGACTCGATGTCCTTGGGGTCCACCTTGTCGAACGACGATTCGAATCCGTCGATGATGACCAGCGGCGACGAATCGTTGAGCGTGCCGATGCCGCGCACGGTGATCGTGCCGCCGTCGGCTCCGGGCTGGCCCGAGGTCTGGGTCACCTGCACGCCCGTGATCTTGCCTTGGAGGGCCAGCGATACGTCGGTGATCGGGCGGTTCTTGAAATCGGCGGTCGAGACCGTCGATACGGCGCCCGTGAGTTTCTCCTTGCTGGTCGTGCCGTAGCCGATGACCACGACGTCCTGCACGGCGAGGGCGTCCTCTTCGAGCGTGATGTCGGCGCGGGTCATGGCCTGCGTCACCTTGAGCTGCTGTTTCTTGTAGCCGAGATACGATATTTCGATCGTCTCGCCGACACGGGCCGTGATGGTGAACGTGCCGTCCGTGCCGGTCGTCGTTCCGGCCTGCCGGCCCAGGACAGCTACGACGACGCCCGTGATCGGGTTGTGCTGTTTGTCCGTGACCTTTCCTTGGATGCGGACCTCTGCGCCGGACTGCGCATGCACGGCCAGGAGGAAGAGCCCGGCCAGCGCCGTGAGCCACAGACGCAAATGGGTGCGATAGCTGTGTTTCATGTTCAACGTTTTTTAGGTTGGTAAGTTTGTTTCATATGCGGTAGGTTGGTTTTGCATTCAGTCACTCTTCCCAGCGCCAGCGGTCGCGCCATTCGACGCGGAATCCGTCCCCTTCGAACCGCACGGGCAGCCACACGTAGCGTCCGTCGGCGGCGTCGGCCGGGTTCCAGCGGTCGCCCATGTAGATATAGCGGTCGGTGCCCGCCACGGCGACGACGAAGGTGCTCTGCGAATCGTAGGTGGTCTCGGCTCCGGGGCCTTCGCAGGGGTTTCCGAGCTCCTGCCACGGGCCCCAGACCGATTCGGCGACGGCCGAGCGGGCGGCGTTGGGGGCCCAGCCCGTGCAGCCCGACATCATCAGGTAATAGCGCCCGCCGCGTTTGAAAAGCGCCGGGGCTTCCATGAACCGCCCGACGAAGAACCGCGCGTAGCGGCCGCTGTGGGCGAGGTAGTCGTCGGTCAGCTCCGAGATGTGGAGCGTGCTGTTCTCCTCCGAGGAGTAGACGTGGTAGGCGCGGCCGTCGTCATCGACGAAGAGCGTCATGTCCCGGGCCATCTGCCCCTGCGCGGCATCGCGTCCCACGAGGTTCAGCGAATCGGGGTGTTCGGGCAGGCTGCCGCCGTCGAAGCGCATCCCCGCGGCGCGGCTCTTGCCGAAATGCTGCGGCAGGGCGTTGACCGGATAGACCCCGGCGTCGGGGCGTTCGGCCCGCAGGAAGGTGTAGGGACCCGTTGCGCGGTCGCTGACCGCCACGCCGCTCAGGGCGCCCGTGTACCCGGCCCCTTTGGGTTCGAGGTGGAACCACATGACGTATTTGCCCGTGCGGGCGTTGCGGATCACCTTCGGGCGTTCGAGGATGCAGCCTTTTTCGATCGGGCTGCCCGAGCCTTCGGGAGCCACGGACAGGGCGATGCCTTCGTCGCGCCAGTCGTAGAGGTTCTCCGAGGAGTAGCAGTGTACGCCGACCTGCGCGAGGTTGCCCGCCTCGCCTGCGGTCTTGTGCTCGCCGAACCAGTAGTAGCGGCCTTCGTCGTAGAGGATGCCGCCTCCGTGAGCGTTGATGACGGCGCCGCCGGTGTCGGTCCAGACCGCTCCGGGCCGGAACTCCGGGCGGGTGCAGCCCGCGGCCGCAAGAATCAGCCACAGGGCTGTGAACAGGGTGGAAGTGCGCATGGGTGTCGTTATTGTTTGTAGTAGTAGGTGTTGGGTTTCTCGACCGTCGCGTCGGCGAATCCCGGCTGCCCGGGGGCCATCCGGACGCTGCCGCAGCCGACGGCGCTCACCTCGGCCGTGCGGTCGCCTTCGAAGCTGTTGCCCGAAATCTCGGCCTCCCGGCAGTGTTGCAGGTCGATGTACGACAGTCCGTCGAAGATCGGCGGATAGTCGCTCTGGATGAAGCGGTTGCCGCGGATTTCCACCCGGTCGGCGCTCAGGGCGTAGATCACCTGCGAGTCGAACGTGCGGACGGTGTTCTGTTCGAAGACGATGCGTCCGTGGTAGTGGAAGCCGCCGCCGCGGCCCGAGGCCGGAATCTCGGGTGAGATCTGCAATACCGACTGGGGATTTTCGCCGCCCGTGCCCATATTGACGAAGGTGTTGCGGCGGATGACGACATCGCCGACGCTGCCCGATTCGAACCACGAATTGGCGTCGCCGGCGATCAGCACGCCGGCCATCATCGACGAAAACCGGTTGTCCTCGACCGTCACGGGGCGCGGCGTCGAGATCAGGATGCTTCGCGCGCGGTTGTTGCGCACCGTGCAGCGGCGCATCTCGACGGCGGGCATGTTGCGGGGATTCTCGACGGCGAGGTGTTCCGACGGCGGAGTGGCGAGGGGCCCCGCCGCATGGATCGTCCACCGCTCGTCGCCGAGGGGCCGGGCTTCGGCCGCCACGAAGGTTTCCAGCGGGCGAAGGCTGATGCGGTCGATCAGCCGCAGAGTGTCGCCGGCGCGGGCGAAGTCGAATCCCTGCTGCTGGACGTGCCCGAAACGGGCGGTCAGCCGGTCGCCGGAAAGCGTGTCTACGGCCATGTAGGTTCCGTGGACGTTCGTGGCGTCGTCGAGCATGTTCTCGAACAGACAGCCGTCGAAGCGGATCGTACCTCGGCAGTTGACGAAGTGCGTGGCGTCGGCCGAGGCCGAAATGAAGCGTCCGGAGCCCTCCCGCAGACGGACATCGTATCGGTCGAGCGTCACGTCCTCGGTGTTCTCGCAGATCAGCGCCATGGCGCCCGAGGCGTGGACGGTCGTTTGCTCGATCCGCAGGTCCCGCGTGCGGTGCACGACGATGCCCGGACAGCGGCGGTTGTTGCGGAAGGGGCCTTTGTCGGCGTAGACCGAGCCCACGGGCGGCAGTTCCGGGGAGAGGAATCCCGTCAGCCGTACGGTGTCGGGGCCGAGCATCGCGGCCGTCAGTTTCCGCTGCCAGTAGGGATGGAGGAAGCGGGCCGTGTTGTAATAGGGGGCATGGGTAAGGGTGTCGAAGACGATGTTGTCGCCTTGGGTCTGCTCCCAGCCGTAGCCCGAGAAGATCAGCTCTCCGTCCTCGACCCGCACGGGGTTTCCGCTGGTGATTTTCAGGTCGATACTGCGTGTCGCGGCGTCCTGTGCGATCACGCGGCCTTCCAGCACGAACGGCACGTCGTAGTCGATCGTGACGCCCCGGAGGGTGATCTCCTCGCAGCTGTCGATGTAGAAGGGGATCAGCTCGCCGTGGAAACGGAACTCGGTGTCGTGCCCGCAGACGGTGACGCGGCGCATTCCCTCCATGCGGAAGGCGATGCGTTTGGTTCCGTTGTCGTTGTTCGACACGCGCAGAAACTGCTCTTCGGCCTGCTCGGGATAGAAGTCGTAGACGCCGGGTCCGAATTCCAGCGTGAACGCTCCTTCGGGGTGTGCGCGGAGGATCTCCCGCACGTGTGCAGTGTAGTCGGTCCGGCCGTCGAGCGGGACGCGGATGTGCGCGGGGCGCGTTTCGCAGCCCTGCGCGAAGAGCGCCAGCAGGCCGGCGAGGATCGGGGTCAGTCGTTTCGTATTCATTCGTCGGATGTTATTTGCAGATGATTTCGAGGGGCCGGCCGCCGCGCTGGACGATCTCCGAGGGGCGCATGTGCACGATGCCGATGTTGTGCCCCGGAAAGTCGGGGCCGAAGCTGTTGCCGGCGACCCGTACCTTGCGGCATCCGTCCAGAAAGAGGTTGTAAGGACGGTAGAACGGTTCGTAGGTCCGGGTGCGTTCGAGGCGGTTGCGGCTGAACTCCAGCCCCTCGGCCGAGCGGGCGAACAGAACGGCGCAGTCGAAATGGCGGAAGGTGTTCCCCACGATGCGGATATTGCGGTGGTATGCCTTCGTGTCGGCATCCTGCGGCCGGAAGGAGGGCGAGATCGAGATGACCCCTTCGCCCCAGCCCCAGGGGCCGTCGATGATGTTGTTGCCCGAGGTGTAGCAATCCTCGAAGAGATTGTTCTGGATCGTGATGTCGCATACGGCGCCCGATTCGAACCAGAGCTCCGTGTCGCCCTCGATGAGGACCGCGGCTCCGGCCGAGCGGAAATAGTTGTTTTCGATGAGGACTTTGGCCGGGGTGGTCACCAGAATCGAACGGCCGCGGTTCTGTTTCAGCATCCGGCAGTTGCGCACGGTGAGCCGGGAACAGAGCGTCGCGTTTTCCAGCATGTTTCCCGCCGCGATGCGTCCGGCGACCGGTTCCCGGAAATGCAGCACGTAGTCCCGCGATCCCGCGATGCGTTCCGTTCCGGCCGATGTCAGCGGACGGCCGCGCTGCATGGTCGCCGTATCGAGCGGCCATACCCGTTCGCCCGGGCGGAATCCCTGGTCGCGGCTCGTGGGCGCGATCCGCACGGAGCGTTCGCCGCAGACCTCCGCGACGGGGGCGTACATGCCGTGGACGTTGGTGAAATCGTCGCCCGAGCCGCTTACCGTGCAGCCGTCGAACAGGATGTCGCCCGTGCAGCCGATGAAGTGCGTGGCGTCGGCGATGGTGCTGAAAACGCGCCCCGACCGTTCGTCGGCCACGATGTCGAGGCCGACCATCGCAACGTCGTGCGAACGGACGCCGAAGATGCCGCAGCTCAGCGTGTGGTGGATCGTCACCTGTTCGATGCGGGTCTGCCGGCAGTCGGCGATTTCGATGCCGTTGGTGATGTAGCGTCCGTGGAAAAAGACGACGACGGTTCCCGGGGCGGGCTTCATGGCCGGGCGGTAGTGGAAACGCACCCGGTTGTTCCCGAGGTCGGTGACCCGGGCCCGGAACATGTCGCGGCCCAGCGGTACGTCGCGCGTCTGGTAGAGCAGTTCGTGCGTCGCGGCGTCGTAGAGGTTCGTATATTCGGGGACGATCCGTTGCAGTCCGTATTCGCCGACGAAGGCCAGGGAGTCGCCCGCCACGACGTAGGGATAGCGCCCGGCATCGATCTCCATATCTAAATAGGTGTCCGTCGCCGAAACGATCGTCGCCTGCGAGTTGTAGGGCTGCTGCCAGTCGATGCACACGTTGCGGAGCGTCGTGTTGCGGCACCCCGAGAGCCGCACGGGATTCATCAGTCCGTGGAAGATCCAGTCGCATCCGCCGCCGTCGATCTCCACGCCGTCCGTCTGCGTCAGGGCGAAGGCCGTGGTCGGTTTGCCGGCCGCCTGCCGTTCGGCGTCGGGGTAGAAGTCGTAACGCCCCTCGTCGAAACGAATCTGCAAGCCCCGGACACCCTTGTTTTCCTCGATGATCCGCCGGACGACCGGCAGGGCGTTCCGGCCGCTGCCGGGGTGCAGCCCGTAGTCGGACACCCGCACGGTGCGGCGTGCGGCGTTTGCGGCATATGGTACGGATGCGGCTGTGAGGAGCAGGAGGACGATAAGACGGGTGGGTCGATTCATGGGTCGTTGTTTCGGTTGCAACAAAAGTAAGCGAACTCGGCCACTTTCGGCTATCCCGATGTTAAGAAATCGTGCAGGCTGGGTTAACGGCGGTTCCGGCGGGACGATTTGAACGAATTTATAGGTTCTGTGAACAAATATGCAATTTCGGCGTGATGTAAATACAAATATATATTGTTAACTTTCGGAAAAATGAGGATGTATGAAACGACTTCTGACCCTGTTGTCATGGCTGTTGCTGCTGCAAACGCCCGTATCGGCCCAGCATGACGGCATCATCTGGAACTACGAGCATCTGAGCCGCAACGACGGGCTTTCGGGCAACCGCGTCACGGCGCTGTGCGACGATGCGTACGGCCGGATCTGGATCGGAACCTCGCAGGGGCTGAACATTTACGACGGACGGAGGTTGCAGAAGGTCGAGGAGTACAACGGGCTGGAAGTATGGTCGTTCCACGATACCGGCGACCGTATCCTGATCGGTACGCCGCGCTTCCTCGGGGTGTACGACTACGCCAGCGGCCGTTTCTCGCGCCTGACCTGCGAGGGCCGCGACGTGGGGTATGTGCGCACGATCGTGCGGGCCGGGGACGACCTGCTGCTCAAGACCCCGAAGCAGCTGTACCGCTGCGACGGCGACCGGCTGACGCTCGTGGCGAGGGAGACTCCCTACGAATATTTCTGTTGCGACAAATTCGGGCAGCTGTGGGGGCTTTCCAAGGAGCGCGTATTCCGCATCGGCGAGGATTTCAGCGTCGCGGCGACCTATGACCTGACCAGCGCCGACCGGTCGCCGCTGGTGGGGGTGAGCCTCTATGCCGATTCCAAGGGGTGCGTCTGGGTCGGAACGATCAAGGACGGGCTCTTCCGCTATAACCGGGCGGCCGACGAGTTCCGCCGCGAGCCCGTCGCCCGGCGGTTCCGTGTTCCGGAGATCGAGAACATCGCCAGCCTGAGCGAGGACCGTTACGACCGGTTGTGGATCGGCCACAACAACGGCGTTGCGGTCTACGACTATAACAACGATTTCTTCTGCAACTACGTCTGCGAACTCAATGACAATGCGGTGCTCAACACCGTGATCTGCATTTTCCGGACCCGCCGGCAGGACATGCTGCTGGGGACCTATTTTTCGGGGCTGTTCCGGGTCGGCAACCTCGATTCGGGCGTGGAGTACTACACGCTGGGCACCTCCGGGCCTTCGCTCCGCACCCGGAACGTCGCGGCCAACGGCATACAGCGCGATGCGCAGGGAAACTGGTGGGTCTCCACCAACAGCGCGGGGATCAATGTGCTCGATCCGTCGGGAGGTTTCCTGCGGCGCATATCGAGCCGCAATGCGGACATCAACGACAATATCCTCTCCCTCCAGCGCGATGTCCGCGGGAATTTGTGGGCGGGGTCTCTCGCCAGCGGCCTCTACTGCCTGGCCCCCGACGGCCGCATCCGCCACTACACCAGCCGTGCCGGCGACACCGCGTCCATTTCGAGCGGAAACGTCCTGCTGTTGTGTCCGCTCAACGCCGATACGCTCTTCGTGGCCACCGAAAAGGGGATCGACATCTACCGCTATGCGACCGATTCGTTCGGGCCGGTCTGCAAATGCGGCAAGGAGGAATTCGCCTTTTACGACGCGCAGATTCATGGCGACAAGGTCTGGTTCATCAATTTCTGTTCGGTGCTCTGTTACGACCGTCGGCAAAGGCGGATCGAGGAGTTCCAGCTTCCCGAGACCGATACGCGGCCCTACATCCAGTGCGGCTGGGTGGACGGCGGCGGCTGTCTGTGGCTGGGGACGACCAAGGGCGACATCTGGCGCTTCGAGGAGGGACGTTTTTCGCCTGCCGTGCAAAACCATCCGCAGATCAACGGCGGGATCGCCGGCATGCGCGGCGACGCCTCCGGCAATCTGTGGCTGGCGGCCGGAAACGACCTTTTCCGGCTCGACACGGCCCGGCGCCTGCGCCGGTTCAGTCTCGCCAAAGGCATGGGCATCAACGAATTCAACGTCCGCTCCGGATATGCGGGCCGTCAGGGCGAGATCTGCTTCGGAACGACGAACGGGCTGGTCTGCTTCTGGCCCGCGAAACTCGAAAACGACCTCCGGCAGCAGCCGACGCTTTTCATCTCCGGGCTGAAACTCTTCAACAAGCCCGTGGAGATCGGGGGCGGCGTGCTGAAACTCCCCGTCAACGACACGCAGGAAATCACGCTGGCCCACAAGCAGACCTTCCTGACCTTCGAGGTCTCCGTGATCGACTACGACATCTACCGCACGGCGCCCTATTCGTGCCGTTACCGGCTGGAGGGCTTCGACGACGACTGGTACGAACTGGGGCCGCAGGGCGAGATCACCTACACGGGGCTGCCCACCGGCCGTTACGGCCTGTCGGTGCGGCTGGTCGCGGACGACGGCGGGGTGCTGGCCGAAAAGCGGATCGCCCTCCGGGTCCGGCCGCCCGTGCTGCTCAGCGGATGGATGATCGCGCTCTATCTGTCGGTGCTGGGATTCGTCGTCTGGCAGTTCGTGCGGCTGGTGCGGCGGCAGCGGCATGCCCGGGAGCTGGTCGAGCAGGCCCGCCGCGAGCGCGAGACCCGCGACCGGATCAATGCCATGAAACTCGATTTTTTCAGCAGCATCTCCTACGAGTTCAAGACGCCGCTGTCGGTCATCTCGACCTTGCAGGACAGCGTGCTGCCGCCGCCGGACGGCGATGCCGGGAGCGATCCGGCGATTTTCCGCCGCAACATCGAACGGCTCGACTTCCTGGTCGATCAGCTGCTGGATTTCCGCAACATCGAGTCGCGGAATATCTCGGTTTCGATCCGCAAATACGATCTGGTGCCTTTCCTGCGCAATATCTACGAGACTTTCGTGCCCCTCTACAACCGCAAGCAGATCGCGCACGGGTTCCATGCCGGGGTGGAGTCGCTGCCGATGCTCTTCGACGCCGCCAAGATGGAGATGCTGGTGGGCAACCTGTTGGACAACTCCTTCAAATCGGTGCAGCCGGGCGGCGAGAGCTCGTTGAAACTCACCTTCGACGGGCGGCAGGCCGTCGTCGAGCTGTTCAACAGCGGCCCCTGCCTGACCGAGGAGCAGAAGAAAGCCATTTTCCAGCCCTACAATTCGGCGGGGCTGCCCAACGGCGGCATCGGACTGGCGTTGGTGAAGAGTATCGCCCGGCTGTTCGATATCCGCCTGTCGGTGGAGTCGCTGCCGCAGCGGGGCAACCTCTTCCGGATGGAGATGGCCGTCGGGCAGGATGACGGGGCCGAGCCCGAACGGCCCGACGCCGCGACGGGCATCGTCGGGAGGATCGTCGATAACACGAGCTATTTCGAGGATGTCTCCCAGCCCCGGTTCCTCGATGCCGAGGGGCACCGCAAATTCCGCATCCTGCTCGTCGAGAACGACGCCGATTCGAAACGGGTGCTGGAAAAACGGCTGCAAAAACACTTCCACGTGTCGAGCGCCGCGACGGGCGACGAAGCCCTGCTGCTGCTCAAATCCCAGAGCATCGACGTGGTTATCTGCGACATGCAGCTTGCCGACACGAACGGATTCGACTTGTGCGGGATGATCAAGAACTCGAACCGCACGCGCCATATCCCGGTGATCCTGGAGAGTTTCGAGCTCTCGGGCGAGAACCGCATCCGGGCGCTGCAATGCGGCGCCGACGCCATGTTCCAGAAGCCGATCAACTTGCAGGAACTGTTCCTGCGGCTGAATAACCTGCTGCGGACGAAAGACGTGCTGCGTGACTATTACATGGCGGCGGGCAGTGTCGGGATCACGACCCCCGGACTGAACAACACCGACGAACGGTTCATCCTCTCGGTGACGGATTATATCCACGCCCACCTCGACGATCCGGGGCTGTCGGTCAACGAACTGGCGCGTTTCGCGAATATCAGCCGCACGCAACTCTATCTCAGCATCAAGCGGCTGACCGACCGGACGCCTTCGGACTTCATCCTGCAAATCAAGATGCGCGAGGCGGCCGGGTGGCTGCAAACGACGGCGATGACCGCATCGGAGATCTCCTATAAACTGGGTTACTGCAATCCGAACCATTTCAGCCGCCAGTTCAAGGAGTATTACGGCGCTTCGCCCGGCGAATACCGCCGCCGGCACGCGAAGCCCGGGGCGTGAAACGCTCGTCGGTGAAATCCGCCCCGTCGTCGGGGTGATCGGGGCGAACGTCTATTTCATTTGTACGCACGGAAGGCAGCCGGTAAATTTGCGTCAAATGAAAATGCCATGAAACGAAGAGTGTGGATAGCGTGCGTCGCGTTGCTCGGCTGGCAGTTTGCGGCGGCGCAGGACTCGCTGAAGGTCTGGACGCTCGGGGAGTGTCTCGACTATGCGTTGGAGAACAACATCCAGCTGCGGCAGAGCCGCAACGACTATCTTTCGGGGATCGAGGACACCGGGGAGGCCAAAGCCGCGCTGTTCCCGTCGCTGACGGCTTCGGTGACGCAGGGCTTCACGAACTACCCCTCGTCGAACGCCACGGACCGCAACAGTTACACCGGGACATACGGGCTGAACGCCGGCATGACGCTCTACGAGGGCGGCAAACTGCGGACGGCCGTGAAGCGGCAGCAGGTGCAGAACCGCATCGACGCCCTTTCGGTCGAGGAGAGCGCCAACGACATCCGCATCGCCATCGTCCAAGCCTACATGCAGTGCCTCTACGCCGCCGAGGCCGTCACGGTGAACCGCTCCACGGCCGACGTCTCGAAGGCCCGGCGCGACCGCGCGGAGGCGATGTGGCAGGCCGGGTCGATCAGCAAGGTCGATTTCGCACAGCTGGAAAGCCAGTACGCGAGCGACGAATATCAGGTCGTCGTGGCTTCTGCGTCGCTCGACAACTACAAGTTGCAGCTCAAGCAGCTGCTCGAACTCGACATAACGGAGGAGATGAATCTTGCGGCGCCCGCCATCCAGGAGAGTGAGGTGTTGTCAGCCCTTCCCGCCAAAGCCGAAATCTATGCCACGGCGCTGGACGCCATGCCCGAGATCAAACGCGGGGAGCTGGCCGTCGAATCGGCGGAGTTGGGCATCAGGCAGGCGCGCGCAGGATTCTTTCCCTCCGTTTCCCTCTCCGCGGGCATCGGCACCGGGCACATGTCGGGCGGTTCGTTCGAAAGCGGTTCGCAGGTCTGGAACCGCTTCAACGAGAACGTCGGGCTCTCGGTGAGCATCCCGATCTTCTCCAACCGCAAGAACCGCACGGCGGTCAACAAGGCGCGCATCGCCGTCTCGAACAGCCTTCTGGAGCGGCAGAGCCTCGAAAAGGAGCTGCTCCGGGAGGTGGAGTCGGCCTATCTCGACGCCGTGTCGGCCCAGTCGCAGTACGTCGCCGCCTGCGAAAAACAGCGCTATGCCCAGCAGAGTTGCGACCTCACCGACGAGCAGTTCCGTGTGGGGATGAAGAACACCGTGGAGCTGATCACGGCGCAGAACGAACTGACGGCCGCCCGGCAGGAGGTTCTGCAAGCGAAGTACATGGCGCTGCTCAACATCGAACTGCTCGACATCTACCAGGGAAAATAAATCAAACACCATAATCACGATGAAAAAACGCAACATCCTGATCGGGGCCTGTGTCCTCGTCGCCGCCGCCGGCCTCTGGATCGCGCTGCGGCCGTCGGAAAAGAGCGGCATCACGCTGGAAACCGCCCCGACCGAGCGCATCACCATCCGCAACTCCGTGACGGCGACCGGCACGGTGGAACCCGTCACCGAGGTCGAGGTCGGCACGCAGGTGTCGGGCATCATCGACAAGCTCTACGCCGACTACAACGACGTGGTGAAGGCCGGGCAGCTGATCGCCGAGATGGACAAGGTGACCTTGCAGGCCGAGCTGGAGTCGTCGCAGGCCGAGCTGGCGAGCTGCAAGACCGAGTACGAATACCAGCTGAAGACCTACACCCGCACGAAGACGCTCCACGAAAAGGAGCTGGTGAGCGACGCCGAGTACGACCAGGCGTACTATCTCTACGAAAAGGCCCGCAACGCCTACGAGCAGGCCAAGGCGGACATCGTCAAGGTCCGCCGCAATCTGGGGTATGCGACCATCACGTCGCCGATCGACGGTGTGGTGATCAGCCGCGCCGTGGAGGAGGGGCAGACCGTGGCCGCGGGGTTCGAGACGCCGACGCTCTTCACCATCGCCGCCGACCTGACGCAGATGCAGGTGGTGGCCGATGTCGATGAGGCGGACATCGGGCAGGTGGCCGACGGACAGCGTGTGCAGTTCACCGTCGATGCCTATCCCGACGACACGTTCGAAGGCACGGTCGAGCAGGTCCGTCTCGAAGCGACGACCGAGTCGAGCGTGGTGACCTACGAAGTGGTCATCACGGCCTACAACCCCGATCTGAAGCTCAAACCGGGGCTGACGGCCAACGTCACGATCTTCACGCTGGAGAAGGACGACGCGCTGGCCGTTCCGACCAAGGCGCTGCGCTTCGTGCCCGACGCGGAACTGCTCGGGGAACTGGGCCTGACGGTCGAACAGCCTGCGGAGCAGACGGTTGCGGGCCGGCGCGAAATCTGGGTGAAGGAGGGGCAGACGCTTTCGGCACGGTTCGTCGTGACGGGCGCGGCGAGCGGCGACCGGACCGAGATCGTCGAAGGGCTCTCCGACGGCGATGTGGTGGCCGTGGGGCTGACGGCCGCCAGCGCCGCTCCGGCAGCCGCCGTCGAACGCAGTCCCTTCATGCCCTCGGGCCCCGGGGGAAACAAAAAGAAATAGCCATGAAAGAGGTCATCCGGCTGGAAAATATCCGGCGCGACTTCCGGGTCGGCGACGAGACGGTGCACGCCCTGCGCGGGGTGTCGTTCACCATCGAAGAAGGCGAGTTCGTCACCGTCATGGGCACGTCGGGATCGGGGAAATCGACGCTTCTCAACACGCTGGGATGTCTCGACACCCCGACCTCGGGCGAGTACTTCCTCGACGGCGTTCCGGTGCGTTCGATGGACAAGAACGAGCGGGCCGTGCTGCGCAACCGCAAGATCGGATTCGTCTTCCAGAACTACAACCTGCTGCCGAAGAGCACGGCCATCGAGAATGTCGAACTGCCGCTGATGTACAACTCCCGCTATTCGGCGGCGCAGCGGCGCGAACGGGCCGTCGCGGCGCTTACGGCCGTGGGGCTCGGCGACCGCCTGCTGCACAGGAGCAACCAGATGTCGGGCGGGCAGATGCAGCGCGTGGCCATCGCCCGGGCGCTGGCGAACGATCCGGCGGTGATCCTCGCCGACGAGGCCACGGGCAACCTCGACACCCGCACGAGTTTCGAGGTGCTGGTGCTCTTTCAGGAGCTCCACGCCGCGGGCCGCACGATCATTTTCGTCACGCACAACCCCGAGATCGCCCAGTACAGCAGCCGCAACATCACGCTGCGCGACGGGCGCATCACGAGCGACATCCGCAACGGGAATATCTTACGCGTAGCCGACGCCCTGGCGCAGCTGCCCAAACAGGAGGAGTAAACGATGAATTTCACCAATCTGTTCCGAATAGCCGTCAAGGCGCTGAGCAACAACAAGCTGCGCGGATTCCTCACGATGCTCGGCATCATCATCGGCGTGGCGTCGGTCATCACGATGCTGGCCATCGGCCAGGGGTCGAAGCGCAGCATCCAGGCCGAGATCAGCGAGATGGGGTCGAATATGATCATGGTCCACCCGGGCGGCGACCGGCGCGGAGGCGTGCAGCTGAGCGCCGACGACATGCAGTCGCTGAAGATCAAGGATTTCGAAGACATACGGGCCGACACGCGCTATGTGACCTACGTTTCGCCGGCGGTCAACAGCTCCGGGCAGGCGGTTTACGGGGCGAACAACACCCCGACGACGGTCTACGGCGTGAACCTCGACTACCTCGACATCCGCCGCTACAAGGTGGCCGACGGCGACGTGTTCACCGAGCACGACATCAAGACCGCCGCCAAGGTGTGCCTCATCGGCCAGACGGTCGTCGATGAGCTCTTCACCAACGGGGAGAATCCCGTCGGGAAGGTCATTCGCTTCGGGACCATTCCGTTCCGCATCGTCGGGGTGCTCGAAAGCAAGGGCTACAACAGCATGGGCATGGACCAGGACGACCTGATCATCGCGCCCTACACCACCGTTCAGAAGCGCATCCTCGCCATCACCCACTTGCAGGAGATCGTCTGCTCGGCGCTGAGCGAGGTCTATACGGACGACGCGATCGGGGAGATCACCGACATCCTGCGCACCAACCACCGTCTCAAAGCCGATGACGACGACGATTTCTCGATCCGCTCGCAACAGGAGCTGTCGTCGATGCTCACCTCGACGACCGACATGATGACCGTGCTGCTGGCCGCCGTGGCCGGAATCTCGCTGCTCGTGGGAGGCATTGGCATTATGAACATCATGTATGTCTCCGTCACGGAGCGCACGCGGGAGATCGGCTTGCGGATGTCGATCGGGGCCAAGAGCCGCGACATCCTCGCGCAGTTCCTCATCGAGTCGATCCTTATCAGCGTCACGGGAGGTCTGATCGGCGTGGTGTTCGGCGTGGGGGTCGCCGTCGTGGTCAATGTCGCCGCGGCGTTCCCCATCTACATTCAGCCGTGGAGCGTCTTCCTCTCGTTCGCCGTCTGCACCCTTACGGGGGTCTTCTTCGGGTGGTATCCGGCCCGGAAGGCCGCCATGCTCGATCCCATCGAAGCCATCCGTTATGAGTAAATTTTTTTTCGTACATTTGTCAATATGACTGCTTCGCAATCGAAATACAGAGCCTGGCTCGTGCACTTCACGGCCTGGGCCGTGATCTTCGGCATGCCGCTCTTCGTCACGGGACCCGACCGTCCGCTGCTGAGCGGCGGGGAATACCTGCGGTTCCTGCTGATCCCGCTGTCGTTCATGGTGGTGTTCTACACGAATTACCTCGGGCTGATCGACCGCTATCTCACCACGCGGCGGTTCGGACGCTTCGCGGGGTACAACGTCCTGCTGATCGGAGCCGTGATGATCGGCGTGCACCTGCTGTTCCGCTACGTCCTGCCCGACACGGGGCACCGTCCGCCGATGGAGCGGACGTGGCAGGACGCCCTGCGGTTTTTCGCCGGAAACGCCGTTCTCTACCTGCTGGTCGTCGGCGCCGGCGTGGCTATCCGGATGACGGGAGGCTGGTACCGTGCCGAGGCGGCCCGGCAGGAGCTGGAGCACAGCCGTACCGAAGCCGAATTGCAGAATCTCAAAAGCCAGCTCAATCCCCATTTCCTGTTCAACACGCTCAACAACATCTATTCGCTTATTCAGATCGACGTTGACCGGGCCCAGCGGTCGGTCCACGAACTGAGCAGCCTGCTGCGCTATGTCCTCTACGAGAGCAGCCGGCCGACGGTGCCGCTGAAAGCCGAGGTCGAGTTTCTGCGCGACTACATCGAGCTGATGCGCATCCGCCAGCCCCGCCACGTGCGGGTCTTCGTCTCGCTGCCCGGGGAGCCGAGCCCGACGCCCGTCGCGCCGCTGCTGTTCATTTCGCTGGTCGAGAACGCCTTCAAGCACGGGGTGAGCAACGAGAAGCCCTCCTACGTGACGATCGACATCCACGAGGAGGGGCGGCGGCTCGTCTGCCGGATCAGGAACAGCTGTTTCCCCAAGTCGGGCGATTCGGACCGCAGCGGTTCGGGAATCGGGCTGACGAACCTTTCGAAACGGCTGGAGATGATCTACCCGGGACGCTATACTTTCGAATACGGACAAGCCGGCGACGCCTATCAGGCGCTGCTGTGCATCGAACTGCCGGATGAATGAAACTGAGCTGCGCGATAATCGACGACGAGCCGCTGGCCGTGGAACTGATGGAGTCGTACGTCCGGAAGACCCCCTTTCTGGAGTTGCAGGGCTCGTTCGGCAGCGGCGTCGCGGCCTTCGGCATGCTGCGCGACCGTCCGGTCGATCTGCTTTTCTGCGATATTCAGATGCCGGGGCTGAACGGCGTGGAGTTCTCGCGGATGCTCCCCGCCGACACGCGCGTGATCTTCACCACGGCTTTCAGCCGCTATGCCGTCGAAGGATTCCGGGTCAATGCCGTGGATTACCTGCTCAAACCGATCAGCTACGCCGACTTTCTGGCCGCGGCGCAGAAGGCCCTCGAATGGTTCGAACTGAAACGCCGTGCCGGAGCGCCCGCCGACGACCTGCGGAGCATCTTCGTCAAGACCGAATACCGGCTGCGGCAGATCGAGCTGGAGCGGATTCTCTATATCGAGGGGCTGAAAGACTACGTGAAGATCCACGTCGAGGACGAACCGCATCCCGTCTTGTCGCTCATGAGCCTGAAATCGCTGGAGGAGCAGCTTCCCGCCGACCGTTTTATCCGCGTCCACCGCTCCTACATCGTGCAGCCCGCGAAGATCCGCACCATCGAGCGCAACAGCATCGTTTTCGGCCGGGAGCGCATCCCGATCTCCGAAAACTACCGGCAGGCTTTTTTCGACTTTCTGTCCGACCGTTCCCTGCTGCTCTGAGACGGGGCCGTTAAAAAATCGGCGGGATTGCCGCGCTCCCCGGATTATTTGTCTATATTTGCAAGGCACGGATACTGACTTTGACAGGGAAGAGACGGATGGTTATGATGAAAAATCAGCTCATAAAGGCGTTTCAGCGGGGCGAGGAGTGGGCCTTCCGGAAGGTTTACGAGCAGTTTTTCAGCCCGCTGTGCATCTATGCCGTCAAGTATGTGCGGGATGCGAGCGAGGCCCAGGACATCGTGCAGGACGTTTTTGCCGCTCTCTGGCTTCAGCACGACAACTTCAACAATTATTACACGATCCGTTCGTTTCTTTATATATCCGTCCGCAACAGGTCGCTCAACCTGCTTAAAAAGAACTCGCTGACCACCGAAAAGATGATCCGCGTGCAGCAGAACTCGCTTTCCGAAGCCCAGGAGTCGGAGATGGTCATCGAAACCGAAGTGGAACGGCGGCTGATGGCGGCCGTCGAGGCGCTGCCGACCGAGTGCCGGCGGGTGCTGATCCTCTCCATGGAGGGCAAGTCCTACCAGGAGATCGGCGAACTGCTCCATATAGCCATCAACACGGTGAAGAACCACCGCATACGGGCTGTGAAGAAGCTGCGTGAAAAGATGTTGTGAACCCTGAAAAGACCAACCGCGAAAACCGATTATAGCATGACTGATGAATTGATGATCTCCGATCTGATCTACAAGGAGCTGATTGAAGAGATAACGCCCGAAGAGAGCCGTGTCCTGAAAAAGTGGCTCGAAGACCCGGCGAACCGGGCCTTGTACGACCGGATCAGGCAGAAAAACGGCCTGGGCAGGCGGCTGTGCGAATATGTGGATGTCGATTCGCAGAAAGACTTTCGCAGCACGCTGCCCGCGCCTGCGCCCGTCGCTCCCCGCCGGGGATTGCGCTATGCCCTGTATGCCGCGGCGATCGTGCCGCTGCTGGTCGCGGTGACCTTCTTCGGCGCGAGGTTCGGCGGGAGCGGCCGGACCGATGTGCGCCATCCCGAAATCATGCACAACAGCGAGGGGGCCCGACTGATCCTCTCCTCCGGGCAGGTCGTGGACCTGGCGGACGACGAGGGGCGTCCCGTCGTTCTGGCCGAGGCGAATGCCGTCGTCGATGCCCGTGACGGCGAGCGCACGCTCTCCTACAAAAAGCCCGAAGCGGCGGCTCCGGCCGCGGAAGCTCCGGCCGTCGCGGCGGCTCCCGCCCTGCATACGCTGGTCGTGCCGCGCGGCGTGAATTACAATGTGGAACTTTCCGACGGAACCGTCGTTTACCTCGACGCCGATTCGCAGCTCGAATACCCCGTTTATTTCGCCGGGGAGCGGCGCGAAGTGACGGTTTCGGGTCGGGCCTATTTCGATGTCGCCCACGATGCGGAACATCCGTTCATCGTCCGGACCGGCCGGACCGAAATCCAGGTCTTCGGCACTGAATTTTGCGTTTCGGCCAAGGGGGCGCAGAGCGTTACGACCCTCGTGGAGGGCAGCGTCGGGTTGTTCGATGCCGGCAGCGGCGAGCGGCTGGCGGTGCTGACGCCCGGACAGCAGGCCGTCGTCAGCGGCGACCGCTGCGAGGTCCGGCAGGTCGAAACGCTCTATCAGACAGCCTGGAAGGACGGCTATTTCATTTTCGAATCGAAGCCCGTGGGCAGTATCATGGAGGAGCTCTCGGCATGGTACAACATCGACTACGTGCTGAAAGACTCCCTGCGGGATGTCAATATCACGGCGCGGATCAAGCGTTACGACGACATCGAATCCGTGCTGGACATCCTCTCCAAGACCCGCAGCGTGAACTTCAAACGCGACGGGCGGGTGATTACGGTTATGAATTGAAACCGCCTCCGGTAAAAGTCCTCATTTTTTGGTGAAATTTCGGCCGTTCGGGTAGCCCGGGCGGCCGATTTGTTTGTTATATTATACAAAGTGTAACTTCGGTTCGATACCGATAAATGAGCCCATCATGAAAAAACCGTTCCTTTTTTCCGCTGCGGCATTGCTCCTGCTGACGGGAGCCGCGGCGCCCGAGAGTCCCGAGTACACCGTGTCCAAACATCATAACGGGCCGGAACTCTATTACTACTATGCCGATACGGCGGGCAATCGGCTCAACGATGTCCGTTACGCCGAGGCGCATCCTTTCTGCGGCGACCGGGCCCTGGTCCGCGAGACGAAAAAGTACGGCTACATCGGCCCTGCGGGTGAACTGGCGATTCCTTATCGGTTCGATGCCGCCCTGAATTTCGGTGATCTGGGCTTCGACAAAGACCTGGCTGTCGTGCGGTTCGCCTTCCGCGACGAACTCCGCGAATTCATAACCCCGTGGACGTACGGCGACAGCGAAATGGTGCTGATAAACCGCCGGGGCGAAGCCGTTACGCCCCGTTATGAGGTGATCCGCCCGGTGGCGTACGGGTTGGCCGTGGTCGTGGAGACGCGCCGCAACCACGGGCTTCCGGTCGAAATCGCCGAGCCGAACGAAGTCCCCGACGCCTGCAAGTGGGGCTGTATCGACAAATGCGGCCGGGAGGTCATTCCCTGCATTTACGACCGCATTTTCGGGATCGGCGAATCGCTGTTGCTGGCGCAGAAGGAGGGCAAGTGGGGCGCCGTGGACAGCCGGGGGCGGGAGGTCATTCCGTTCATCCACGATTCCTGCCGTTACAGGAACGGGCGCGAGCCGGTTTTCAGCTCCGACCGGGACGGCGGGTGGCCCGACGTGAGCCGGGTTACGCCCGGAAAGGGGCGGATCGACATGTATGCCGGCGGGAAAAAGAGCGTTTTCGACGGGCTCGGCCGGAAGCTGAAATAGCCTTTGTCCTGCGGCTCGTGTCCGAAATCTCTCCGTATGCCCGGAGACGGAAAAACGACGGGATTCGGCATAACCGGCAGAAAATAGGAATAATCCGTCACTGAGCCGCTTCGAAGGCCGATTTCAGGTTACGGATTGAAACTTCGCCGGAATAAAAAATCACTTTTTTTGCAAAAATAAGCCGTTCGGGATAGCCCGAACGGCTTATTCGATTGTTATAATAATCGTGCGAGGCAGCCCGATTCCGCTTCGGGTGCCTCGGCGGTTAGGTTAGTATTAATCCTTAAACTTTTGCGTATGAAGAAATCTTTACCTCCGGAAAAGGAAATCAGAGAACGTTCCGGCTGCGGAACACGGATGGCGGTGAAACGGCTGCTGTGTCTTGCCGTACTGCTGATTTCCGCACTTCACGTATCCCCCCCCCTCGCTTACGGCCAGCCCAAAAAGCTCTTCACGCTCACGATTCGTGACGCTTACCTGACCGAACTTTTCCTGCAAATCGAGAAGCAGAGCAACTATTCGTTCGTCTACCAGACGGACGACATCGAGGCGCTGGGCAAAAAGAACTTCTCGTGCGTGCGTTCCGATCTCGAAGCGATTCTCAAACGGTGCTTCACGGGGACGGACCTCGTCTGGGAGATCACCGACGACCATGTCGTCATCCGCCACAAGGAGGGCCAGCAGGCCAAGTCGGACCGGGTGACGATCGAGGGCCGCGTGCTGGACGAGTACCGCAAGTCGCTCGCCGGCGTCTCCGTCGTGGTCAAGGGCACGCGCTATGGAACCACGACCGATGCGAAAGGCGAGTTCAAGATCGTCGCGCCCCGTCAGAAGGATATGGTCGTCCGGTTCTCGTTTATCGGCATGACGCCCCAGGAGATCAACTACGTCGAGGGCAAGAAACTGTATGTGAACCTTCAGCAGTCATCGACCGACATCGGCAACGTCGAGGTGGTCCACACGGGTTATCAGGAGCTGACGCCCCGCGAAATGGCGGCTTCGATCGTTTCGATCAAGGCCGAGAACATCTATAACCCCGGCCTTTCGACCATCGACCAGATGCTCGAAGGACAGGTTCCGGGCCTGACCTACATGCAGAGCAGCGGCCAGCTGGGAGCTGCGCCGAAACTGCGCATCCGCGGTACGACGACCGTCCTCGGTTCGCAGGAGCCCCTGTGGGTGATCGACGGCGTCGTGCAGAGCGATCCCGTGAACATAGATCCCGAGCAGATCAACGACCTCGACTTCGTGAACCTGCTGGGCAACGCCGTGTCGGGCCTGAACCCCGAGGACATCGACCAGATCGACATCCTGAAAGATGCTTCGGCCACGGCGCTCTACGGAAAGAGCGCCTCGAACGGCGTTATCGTCGTGACGACCAAGCGCGGCAAGCAGGGCCCTCCCGTGGTCACCTACTCGTTTTCGGGCACTTTCACCCAGCGGCCCCGCTATACGGACCGTTCGGTCGATGTGATGAACTCGCTGGAGCGCACCTCGTTTTCGCGCGAGCTGATGAACAACCGGCAGGTCTATCCCAACATCACGTCGTGGCTCGGCTACGAGGCTTCCTACCGCGACTACATGAACGGCAGCATCGACTACAACGAATTCGCACGTCAGGCGAGCTACTACGAGACGCTCAACACCGACTGGTTCGACCTGCTGATGCAGAACGCCTGGTCGCACCGCCACACGCTGAGCCTTTCGGGCGGAACCTCCAATGTCCGCTACCACGCTTCGCTGGGTATGAACAACCAGCAGGGTTCGACCCTGGGCGAGAAGAGCAAGACCTACACGGCGACGTTCAATCTGACGGGCAACTACAAGCGTTTCAAGGTGACTTTCGGCATGAACGGCTCGGTGACGGACACCGACGGCGAGCCCTCCGACCTTAAGATCAACGACTACGCCTACAACACCAGCCGTGCGGTGCCCGTCTACGATGCGGACGGCAATTACTGGTCCTATCTGAGATCGACCTCGGCGAGTGCCACCAGCACCGGCGACTCCTATCCGTTCAATATCCTCGAAGATATGGAGAACAGCTACCGCAAGCAGAAGAACAACAGCGTGACGGCGCGTGCAGGCGTTGACTACGACATCACCTCGACCTTGAAGATCACTTCGCTGCTCTCCTATTCCGTGTCGAACAACTACACGGGCAACTACCACGGACAGAATACCTGGTACGGGCGGACGCTCAACAAGCGGTTCAACGCTGCGACCGACTCGTGGTATTACGAGAATACGCTGCTGCCCGTCGGCGGCGAGCTGAAAGAGACCCGGACCGACCGCCGCGGCTATTCGGCGCGTGCGGCGCTCGTCTACACCGAGAAGTTCGGCAAGGACGCGCAGCACAAGATCGACGCTTCGCTGGGTACTGAAGTCTCCTCCACCACCTACGAGGGGCTGTCGCAGACCTACCGCGGCTACGACCCCGACCGCGGCAACATCATGCAGGGAGTGACTCTCATCCAGGGTACGGGAACGGAGAATAAAGTCAATTACGATGCATACGCCGACTGGCTGCAAACGGCCGAGGCGATGGGCGTGCGCACGATCAATCGTTCGAACAACCTCGCGGCCTACATGACGCTGGGATACGGCTACATGCAGCACGCCTATTTCAGCTTCAACATGCGCAGCGACTTCTCCAACGAGTTCGGTTCGCGCGCCAATGAGCGTTTCCTGCCCACGTGGGCCCTCGCGGGACGCTGGAACATCACCGAGAACGTGTTGAAGGATGTCCGCTGGATCAATTCGATGTCGCTGCGCGCCTCGTTCGGTTCGCAGGGCAATGTGCCGAGCGTCCCCACGCGGCTGGTGATCAAGGAGGGCGGTTACAACAAATATTTCGACTCCTATTCCAAGAGCATCAGCAAGTGGCCCAATCCCGATCTGAAGTGGGAGAAGACCTACACGACCAACATCGGTCTGGACTTCGCGCTCTTCAAGCGCAAGATCACGGGTACGATCGAGTGGTACTACCGCAAGACCACCGACGCCTACATGAGCCAGAGCGTCTCGGAGGTCAACGGCATCACCAGCTACACGGTCAACCGCGGTACGCTCACCAACCAGGGACTCGACCTGACGCTGAACTTCACGCCGATCAACCGTCTGACGGAGGTCAACGGCGAGATCAAGGGTTTCCGCTGGCGTTTCGACCCCTCGCTGGGTTCGGTCATCAACCAGCTGATCGACAAGGCCGTGCAGACGCCCGAGACGACGCTCAAACACGATAACGAGATCTATTATTCGGAGTATCTGAACGGAACGATTCACGTCGTGGGCCGTCCGATCAACGGATTCTACTCCTACCGTTTCACCGGGCTCGACGGCAAGGACGGGCGTCCGACGTTCGACAATTTCAGCCAGATGGTCACCGTCACCGATCCCCGGACCGGCGAGCAGACGGAGATCACGCGCGCCAAGTGGCTGGACGAGTATTTCGATACCAACCAGCAGCGCTACATGACCGTCATGTCCTATTCGGGCACACGTGTCCCGACGATCCAGGGAAGCCTGCGCAATACGTTTACCTACAACAATTTCACGCTGAGCGTCAACCTGGCTTACAGCCTCGGGTCGAAAATCCGTCTGACGAAACTTTATCCCAACGTCTCGGGAATCAACGGCACCATCGCGCCGCTGCCGACGGAGAACGTCCGCCGCGAATGGCTTCGCCGCTGGCAAAAGGCGGGCGACGAGAAGTACACCAACATTCCGGGCATTCTTTCCGGACGCGAGTTCACGGAGACGCTGAGCCCCTGGTGGCAGAGCGGTGTGTCGGGAACCGACATCAAGAATATCATGACGTATCTTTTCAAGGACGGTTTCGCCCCCAACATCTGGCAGATGTACGACTATTCGGATTCGCGCGTCGTGAGCGGCAACTACCTGAAAATCCAGTCGATTTCGCTGCGCTACCAGCTGCCGCGGAAGTTCTGCAACAGCATCCGGATGAAATCGGGGTATCTGATGTTCACCGGCACCAACCTCTACACGTTCGCCAATTCGCGGCTCAAAGGACAGGACCCGACCACCTCGGGCGGCTCTGCGATCGCCGTGTCGATCCGTCCGACCTACTCGTTTACGCTCAATGTCTCATTCTAAAGTACAGCCCGCTATGAAAAAAATACTTGCTATTCTGTTTTCCGGGGTTCTGCTGGCCGGCCTGCCTTCGTGCGGCGACTTTCTGGAAGAGTACTCCCAGACACTCTCCTATGTGGACGATCTCTCCGATCTCGACGAACTGCTGATCGGCGGCGCCTATCTGGAGGATCGTTCCAAGGTATGCAAATATCTGTGGATTAATTATATGGACGACGACTGCAAGGAGGAGTGGTTCGGACCTAACGAGGGAAACCGTCCCATGAACTACATCCGGGGAATTTACCTCTGGGAGCGCTATCCCTGGTGGGAGGATAAATCGGTGGTGCAGAATACGGCTAACAGAGCTCCCTACGGAGGCAACCCCTCCTGGCAGGACCTCTATGTCAAAATCGCCGTGACGAACGCCGTGATCGAGGAGGTCGAACGTTTTGCCGGGGATTCGAAGACCCGAAACCTCTACCGGCAGGTGAAGGGCAGCGCCTGTTTCCTGCGCGCGCTTTACTACTTCACGCTTACGAACCTCTGGGGGCTGCCCTATGTGGCCGAGACGGCTTCGACGGACCTGGCCGTGCCGCTGAAAACCGAGTCGGCGATCAAGGCCGGCGGTTTCGCGCGCAATTCGGTGCAGGAGCTCTACGACCAGATCGTCAAGGACCTCAAGATGGCCGTAGAGTGCTTGCAGCCCGTCGAGCGCAGCAACAAGCTCTATGCCAACGCCTCGGCGGCGCGGCTGCTGCTGGCGCGGTGCTATCTCTACATGTGCGACTGGGCCGAGGCCCGGAAATGGGCCGGGGAAGTCATCGCCGACGTTTCGAACGCCACGTTCCGCATGTGCAACATGAACGATTTCACGTCCAGCGCTTATCAGACTGCGACTACGGCAGACCGAAGTTTGGCTTGGAGCGAGTACATTTTCCTGAACGGCTGGCAGGTCATACTTATGAATACGACCAAATGTCCGCAGCCCTCTTATTCGGACGAACTTTACGGTTCGTATGCCAGCAACGACCTGCGGAAGAGCTACTGGTTTTTCAAGAAGTCGTCCGGAGGCAATAGCTTTTCGCATTTCCTTTTTCAGGCGAAGATCTCTTATTTCACGCCGCTGAGTTTCACGCTGCCCGAGGCTTACCTGATCGAAGCCGAGGCCGCCGCTATGGAGGACGACTGGACGGGAGCCGCCGCCGCGCTCAAGACGATTCGTGACAACCGCATCAAGACGGGAATGGAGGATGTCGCCTACGAGACCTTTACGGGACAGGAGATGATCGACTTCATCCGCGCCGAACGCCGCCGTGAGCTGGCTTTCCGCGGCTTGCGCTGGTACGACCTGCGCCGCTATGCCGTGCTGCCCAAGTATCAGCTCAAGACCACGATCCGCCATGCCGTTTACGAGTGGGGCGACAACGCCGCCGTGCTGAGCGGTTATCATGAACTGGGCGAATGGCCCGGCGACGGGGGTTGGGTGATGCCTTTCCCGACCTATGCGTTGCAGAACAACGAGGGAATGCTGGTGGACAACGATCGTCCCGACAGAGTGCTGGTACAATAATTTATAATGAGAGAGAATATGAAAAAAGCAATATATGCGGCTGTCGCGGCGCTGCTCGTTGCGGGCTGCGGCAAGGACAAGGACCTGAGCCCGTCGGGGCTGGATCGGAACTGGTTCGCCGTGGAGGATTCGAGCGATCCCGTCGATCACCTCCGCTACGAAATCTATTCGCAGACGGGTATCGCCTTGTTCCGCAATGACACCATCGGCTCGATCGACCGCGGGCTCGACGCGCTGGGCAATCCCTACGTCTACTACGAGGTGCTGGACGTGAACTACGCCATCACCAGCCGTACCGAGGTCGCCACCTACGAGCTTTCCGAGGATGACGATGCCGTCATCGCGGGTCTCGAACTGATGCGCGACCGGGTGATTCCGATCCTGCCCGAGAAACTCTATCCGCGTTGTTTCCTGCTGGTCGGCCGGCTCGACATCGACCAGAAGAAGAACCGGAAGGGCGAAGCTTCGGCTTACAGGGGGATGATGACGACGGCCGTAGGCCGCCTGAACTCCATCAAAACCATGTCCGAAGCGGAGAAGAAGCGGTTGGCTGCCGAGATCGCGGCCGAGGTCATCTCCGTGTATCTGGTCAACGAGCGCGCGACGGAGCTGGAAGATTTCTACGCCAAGGCGTACGCCAGCACGCAGGGCGGCGATAAGATCAGTCTCTACGACTATGTTTACGACATCAAGGAGACGAATTCCAGCGCCACCAGCCCGGTTTTCAAGGACTGGAAGGAGTACGGGTTCCTGGTGTACGATACCTCGGACACCAGCTTCAACGACACCGCAGGTTCGCGGAGCTACAAGACCGTGGGACAGCGCCGCGACGTGGAGACCTTCCTGGTCGAGGTGCTGCTCGGCGACGACGACGGCTTCGGGACCACATATGCGGACTATCCGCTGATCCTGGAAAAATATGCGCTGCTCAAAGCGCTTTGGGCCGAGATCGGGGAGGAACTGCAATAAAACCAAAACTGCCGATAACTGAATGAGAAACAATCTGTTGCTGGCTTTGTCGGCGTTGTGCGTGCTGTTGTGCTGCACAGCGCCGGCATCGGCCTTTTCGGACCTTCGGAAGAGGGAGTCGAAGAAAGAGCGTGCCGCCGAGGCGAAAAAGCCCGGCAAGTACGAGAAACTGTTTGAAAAAGGGGTTGAGAAGCGCGCCTCCGGGGCATTCGCCACGTTGCACAAGGTGAATGGCAAACTCTATCTCGAATTCCCGCTGGAACTGCTGGGACGCGAGATGCTGCTCTCCTCGGCGACGGTGCAGACCAGCGACAGCCGGTTCTGCATCGTGGGCTACCGGACCCGGACGCCGATGCACCTGCGCTTCACGGTCCGGGACACGCTGCTGACCATCCTCCGGGTCAACGCCCGTCCGGACCGCCCGGACGACGGAGATCCGCAGGCCGCGGCCCTCGCGGCGCAGAACTTCGCGGACCCCGTATGGGAGGGGTGCCGGATTCTGGCCTACAACCCCGACAGTACGGCGCTCGTTTTCGATGCTACCAAACTGCTTTCGGATTGCAGCGACCCTGCGATGGAGCCCGTATCGCCCCATATCGGGACGTATGACCTCTATTTCACCCCGGACAAAAAGCTGACTTCGATTCTCGAACTGGGGGCTTACGACAAGAGCCTTTCGGTGACCACCCGCTTTTCGGGCCGGACCAGCGTCAAGGACAAAGGTGTGGTGATGTACGAAAAATATCCGCTGACCGTCACGGCCCGGCGCACGCTGTTGCTGCTGCCCGGGAACAAGATGAAACCGCGCATCTCCGACCAGCGTGTCGGGGTGTTCCTCACCTCGAAGCAGCGGCTTCCCGACGGTTCGCCGACCGAGACCTACACGTTGGCCAACCGCTGGCGGTTGGAGCCCTCCGATCCGGCGGCTTATGCCCGCGGGGAGCGGGTGAAGCCCGTCGAGCCGATCGTGTTCTATCTCGACAGCCTCTTCCCGCCGGCCTGGAAAGGGGCCATCCGCCGCGGCGTGCTGCGCTGGAACGACGCTTTCGGGAGGATCGGATTCGCCGATGCCGTCGAGGTGCGGGATTTCCCGGCGGACGACCCTGCGTTCGACCCCGACAACCTCGAATACTCCTGTATCCGCTATGTGCCTTCGCAGGTCGAGAACGCAATGGGGCCTTCGTGGGTTGATCCTGCGACGGGCGAGATCATCAACGCTTCGATCCTCATCTGCAACGACGTGATCCGGCTGGCTGCGGCCTGGCGCTTCTTGCAGACCGCGCAGGTCGATGAGCGGGTCCGCACGGCCGACATACCCGAAGAGCTGCTGATGGAGACCCTCAGCGGCGTGGCGGCGCACGAGGCGGGCCACTGCCTCGGACTGATGCACAACATGGCTGCCTCGTCGGCATTCCCCACCGATTCGCTCCGCTCGGCGGCCTTCACCCGCAAATACGGCATCACACCCTCGATCATGGACTATGCACGTTTCAACTACGTGGCGCAGCCCGGGGACAAGGGGGTGCGGCTCGCGCCCTCGGACCTGGGCGTCTACGACTATTACGCTATCGAGTGGCTCTACCGCTGGTATCCGGGCGATAAGAGCGTCCGCGAGGAGCAGGCCGAGGGCGAGAAGCTGATCGACGCGAAGGAGGGCGACCCGATGTACCGCTACGCGCCCCAGCAGGTGCTGAGCCGCTACGACCCGTCGGCCGTCGAGGAGGACCTCGGGGACGATGCCGTGAAGTCGGGCGCCTACGGCGTGAGCAACCTGAAGCTGATCGCCGCCGGCATGGACGACTGGATCGGCGGCGGCGATCCCGATTACAAGCTGCGCAAGGATCTCTTTCGGAAGATGGTCGATCAGTACCACCGCTATATCTACACGGCGATGCACAACGTGGGCGGCATCCGGCTCGACAACTCCCGCCGTTCGGTCGGGGAGGGGACGCGCTTCGTCTCCACGCCGGCCTCGGTGCAGGAGGCTTCGCTGCGCTGGGTGCTGCGGGAACTGAGCGACTGCGACTGGCTGGTCATGAAGGCCCATGCCACGGGTTATCCGCTGGGCTATTATCAGAATTACATGCAGGAGACGCTGTTCGAGTCCATGCGCAAACGGCTGATTTCGCTGTGCGCCGGGGTGACCCTGTCGTCCTATCTGGCGCAGGAGGAGCCTTTCACGGTCGGGGACTACCTCGATGTCGTCTACGAGGAGCTGTGGGAGAATGTCGTGGGGCAGAAGCCCCTGACGCCGTCGTGCCGCATCATGCAGCGTCACAGCATCGTCCTGCTCAACTCGAAGATCAAGGCGATGGGCGGTCACGCGCTGTTCATGCTGGCCTATGCGCCCGACGATGCGGACCTGGAACTGTTCGGCCTCGACCGGGCCGCCGCTGAGGGGAGCGCCTCGCTGGGCAAGGGGTACGGCTGGCAGCCGACGATCGACGTTGCGGCGCTCGACGAAACGGAGACGGCCTTCTTCACCCTGCTGACGAAGCTCCGCACGCTGCTCACCGAGCGGATGCCCCGGGTGGCGGAGGACGAAAAGACCTACTACCGGGCCATGCTTTATTCCGTGGAGCAGATGATCGGCTCCCGAAACCTGAAATAACCGCTTCTTCAAGATGATGATGAAATACATGAAACTGATCGCGGTCGTCTGTGCGGCAGCATGGGCGGTCGCCTCGACGCCCGAAAGTTATGCGGGGCCCCGCAAGCGTGCGAAGGAGGGAAAGGAACAGACCGTCCGGAAAACGCCCTACGAAAAACTTTTCGACGGCAGGAAACACACGACCGCCGTCGGCGAGCTGGTCACCCTGCACAAGATCGACGGCAAGGTCTTCTTCGAGATTCCGTTGGCCTCGATGGGGCGGGATATGCTGCTGGGAACGACCCCCGCATCGACGATGTACGTGCGCGGATGCGTCGCAGGGCTCCGGCAGCAGGCGCCGATGCACGTCGCGTTCAATCTGGAGGACAGCACCGTGGTTCTGGTGCGGCGGAACGACGCCTGGCTGCGGAAGGGCGTTTCGGAGCGCGTCGGGACGGCCGTCGCCGCGGTCGGCTGCGACAACATCGTGGGGCAATACCGGATCAAGGTCTGCAACGACGACCGGACGGCCGTGGTGATCGACGCCACGGAGCTCTTTTGCACGGACATTCCGGAACTCTCCCCGATCGGCGAAGGATACGATCCGTTCGATATTTCGGCCGTGATGAAGACCGGCCTGACCC
Organism: Alistipes senegalensis JC50; assembly: GCF_025145645.1. NCBI lineage: Bacteria > Pseudomonadati > Bacteroidota > Bacteroidia > Bacteroidales > Rikenellaceae > Alistipes > Alistipes senegalensis. The sequence continues at coordinate 2,152,670 of NZ_CP102252.1, forward strand.
GCGTGACCGATGTCCGGAGCTTGAACGGCGAACTTTACGTCTGCACTTCGACGCAGTACAGCGTGAGCGAATGGCGGTTCATCTTTCCGGTGGCCGTCAATCTGCCCGTGGATGTGGATGTCGTCTTCTCGCTCGTTCCCATGCCCGAGGAAAGCATGCGGCCCCGGCCGGCTGACGACCGTATCGGCCTGTTCACGATCGAAAAGAAGGTGCTCTCCGAGGAGGGCGGGCCTGTCGGCGAGGTGAAGTACGCCGCACGCTGGAACATCGTTCCGGCGGATACGGCGGCCTACCTGCGCGGCGAGCTCACGGACCCGGTGCGCCCGATCACGATGTACATGGACCCGAATATGCCCGAGACGTGGCGCGAGCCGGTGAAGCGCGGCATTCTGAGCTGGAACAGGGCTTTCGAGAAGGCCGGGTTCCGGGAGGTGATCCGCGTGGAGGACTTCCCGAAGGACGATCCCGCGTTCAATCCCTACGGCATCAACACCTCGTGCGTCTGGTACGCTCCGTCGAACATCGAGAATGCCGAAGGACACTTCTGGACCGACCCCCGCACGGGCGAGATCCGCGGCGCCACGATGGTCCTGCACCAGCACGTCGCCGCGAAGATCAACCGCTGGCGTTTCGTGCAGACGGCGCAGATCGACCCCCGGGTCCGCAACGTCGTGATGCCCCGGGAGGTGATGGACGAGTCGCTGGCCTATGTCGCCGCGCATGAGATGGGCCACTGCCTGGGGCTCGCCCACAACATGGCCGGATCGTCGGCCATCCCGGTCGATTCGCTGCGCTCGGCGACGTTCACGCAGAAATACGGCACGACGGCTTCGATCATGGATTACGCCCGTTTCAACTACGTGGCGCAGCCCGGCGACGAGGGCGTGCGGCTCACGCCGCCCGAGATGGGCGTTTACGACGAGTATGCCATCGGCTGGCTTTACCGGTTCGTGCCCGACGCCGCGCAGGAGCGGGCGACGCTCGATGCGTGGATCGCCCGGCATGCCGGCGACCCGATGTGCCGGTACGCCGCATTGCAGGACGCATCGTTCAATCGTTTCGACCCCTCGGCTCTGGGCGAGGACCTGGGCGACGACGCGATCCGCGCCGGAGAGTACGGCATCCGCAATCTGAAATATATCATGGACAACCTGCCGTCGTGGATAGGCCCGGACAACGACCCCGACGGGGCGTACCGCAAGAGCGTGGAGACCAAGCTGCTGAAACAGTATCAGCTCTATCTGGAAACGGTGTGGCGCAACGTGGGCGGAATCTACGTCTACAACCGCGGGGACCGTCCCGACGGAGCGCGCTACAAGTGCGTGCCCCGCGAGGTGCAGAAGCGTTCGGTGGAGTGGGTGTTCGGACAGTTGCTCGGCTGCGAGCAGCTCCAGAATCCCGAGGTGTACGAGAAATTCTCCATCAACGTCCCCTCGCCGCTCAAGGCCGTGAACCTGATCATGGGCAGCCTGGGGCTCTCTTACGATATGCTGGCTTACTGCAATGTCCTGTCGGACGATCCCTACACGCTGGAGGAGCTTTTCGACGACATCTACGAGAACGGCTGGAAGAACAGCATCGAGAACCGCAAGCTGACCGCCGCGGACAAGCTCTTGCAGCGCGGCCTGCTGAGAGGTTCCGAACTGCGTATCGCCGGTGTGGGCGGAACCCGTCTGGGCGCGCTTTCGTCCGACAACGGGTTCGGGGACTTTCCCGAGACCGTAGCCGGCATCGTGCCGGACGGCGAAGCGCCGCTTCGCTCCTATGTGCAGCCGATCGTCCCCGGCACCACGCAAAAGCTGTACAGCATGGACGACGAACAGACGCTGAAATTGCTGAAAAAACTGAAGACGCTGTTGGAAAAGCGGGTTGTCGATGCGGCCGATCCCGCCGACATCCCGTTCTACCGGGCCCAACTTTTCTCCGTCAACAAATTATTGAAACCGAAAAAATAAAACCACGCTAAAATGAAGAAGACTCTCTTTATCTGCATGCTCCTTGCGACGGCCCTGCTGTATGCCCAGCCGTCGGCGGCCAAGAGCAAAAAGAAAAAAACGGCCAAGACCGAGCAAAGCCAGGCCGACACGGTCAAAAAGAAAAAGATCTCGCCCTACGAAAAGCTGTTCAGGGGCAAGAAGTGCGTGAAGGCCGGCGAGGGCTTTATGACCCTGCACATCGTGGGCAGCAAGCTCTACTTCGAGATGCCCCTCGCCGAGATGGGCAAGGAGATGCTGCTGGCCACGACCGTGACCGAGACCACCGACAACACGGTGGCCATAAACGGCTACAAGGCCAAGACGCCCCTGCACATTTCGTTCTCGCTGGGCGACAGCGTGGTTTACATGCACCGGATCAACTCCCGCGTGAGCTACGATACCGACGACGAGCGGATGCGCAGTGTCGCCGGCCGGAACTACGGCAATCCGATCGTGTCGAGCTACAAGCTGCTGGCCTACAACCGGGACAGCACGGCCGTGGTGTTCGACATGAGCAACCTGTTCAACGGCAGCGACAATTCGACCTCCCCGATCCAGGAGGGCGGCTTCCCGATCCTCCTGCGTGCCTCGGCCAACAAGTCCACCGTGGATATTTACGATGTCAAGTCGTTCGAGGACAACGTCGCCGTCAAGACTTCGATGACCTACAACGTGAGCGCGAAATCCGTGCTGGGCGGGACGCTCTTCTCCGACAAACCCGTGACGCTCAAGGTGACGCGCACGCTGATGCTGCTGCCCGAGGAGCCGATGAAGCCGCGTATCTCCGATTCGCGCGTGGGAGTTTTCCTCACCCTGAAGCAGCACATTCCGGCCGACGGCGAGGAACTGGTTGACTACTCGCTGGCCAACCGCTGGCGGCTGATTCCCTCGGACAAGGAGGCTTACGCCCGCGGCGAGCTCGTGGTTCCGGAGAAGCGGATCGTCTTCTACGTCGATACGCTCTTCCCCAAACAATGGGTGGCACCCATCAAGGAGGGCGCCTTGCGCTGGAACAAGGCTTTCGAAAAGATCGGTTTCAAGGATGCGGTCGTGGTGCGTGATTTCCCGGCCGACGACCCGAAGTTCGATCCCGACAACCTCAAATACTCGTGCATCCGCTACGTCCCCTCGGCCGTCGCCAACGCTATGGGCCCCTCGTGGGTGGACCCCCGCACGGGCGAGATTCTCAACGCCTCGGTGCTGGTTTACAACAATGTGATCAAGATGCTGACCCAGTGGCGTTTCGTGCAGACGGCGCAGGTCGATCCCCGGGTGCGTGCCAAGACGCTGCCCGAAGATGTCGTCTACGAGTCGCTGGCCTATGTGGTGGCGCACGAGGTGGGCCATACGCTGGGCCTGATGCACAACATGGCCGCTTCGGCAGCCTATCCCGTCGAGAAGCTCCGCGACCCGGCCTTCACGCAGAAATACGGCACCACGCCCTCGATCATGGACTATGCGCGCTTCAACTACGTGGCGCAGCCGACCGACAAGGGCGTGAAGCTGACGCCTCCCGAGCTGGGCGAGTACGATTACTACGTCATCAAGTGGCTCTACTCCTACCTGCCGGGCGACAAGAGCGCCCGCGAGGAGGCCGAGACGCTCGAAACGTGGGTGGACGAGAAGGCCGGCGATCCCATGTACCGCTACGGCAAGCAGCAGGTGGCCAGCCGTTACGATCCCTCGGCCTTGGAGGAGGATCTGGGCGACGACCCGCTGAAAGCCAGCCAGTACGGTATCAAGAACCTGCAATACATCTCGTCGCATCTCAACGAGTGGATCACCGACGATCCCACGGGCGAGCACCGCAAGGCATTCTACGACCAGATCGCCAAACAGTATGCGCGTTACGTGAACAACGTGCTTTATAACGTGGGCGGCATCTACCTCACCGAAGCCAAGGACGGCACCAAGGCCCGGCGCTTCGAATCGGTTCCCCGCCAGCGGCAGAAGGAGTCGCTCCGCTGGGTCCTGAAACAGATCAGTTCGAACGAGTGGCTCGACAACGACGACATCTGCCGGCGCTTCGGTCTGAACATGAAGTATTCGCCCGAGATCAACAACGCGCTGGCCGCGACGCTGACCAAGCTCTACATGAACGTGACCCTTTCGTCGTTCGTCGCCGGGAAGGACCCCTACACCGTGGCCGAGTTTTTCGGCGACCTCTATACGGGCGTGTGGGACAGCGCGATCAACAACCGCAGGCTCACCAACGGCGACAAGATCGTCCAGAAGGCCGTCGTCAAGATGATGGGCACTGCGGCCAGCGCCGTCGGTGCGAAGAAACCCTCGTCGCTGGCCGACGGCATGGTCAGCTTCGAGGAGGCTTATGCCCCCTCCGTCGATCGGATACTGCTCTACGGACTGGACGAGGGAGGACAGGCCGCACAGTTCGAATCGGAACTGCGGCGTATCGAGGAGGAGCAGGGCAGCCGCTATGTGGCCGAACGTCTTTTCGAACGGAATTTCGGCTACGGCTACGCCTGGCAGAACTGGGTGCGCTCGACGGTGATCGACGAGGCTCCGGTCTATTATCTGGAGATGATGCTCAAAGTCCGGTCGCTGCTCGCTCGGCGGGTCGATACCGCTCCCGTGCAGGATCGTCCCCACTACAAGGCGATGCTTTACGCCGTCACCCAGATGATCGACCAGACGGATTACAAGTAATATGTGAATCCGCTGCGATGAAATGCCGGACCGGAAAGGCCGCATTCGTACTGCTCCTCGCGGGCGGCACGGTGCGGCCTTTCGCATGGGAGCGGGCCGCCGGGCATCCGGACGCCGGCCGGCGTTGGCCGACGGCTATTTCCCCGTCCGGTAGGCGGTCGGGGTGAGGCCGGTGTGCTCCTTGAAATATTTGCCGAAGAACGACTGGTTGGGAAAGCTGAGGTAATAGGCCACCTCCTGAATGCTCATCGTGGAGTATTTCAGGAGGTTTTTCGCTTCGAGCACGACGTAGTCGTCGATCCAGTCCGAGGCCGTGCGGCCCGTCGTCTTGCGGATGATCGTCGTCAGGTATTTGGGCGTCAGGTGCAGCTGCGCGGCGTAGAACCCGACCGAGCGGTGCTGCATGTAGTGCCTGGCCAGCTCCTTCATGAACTGGTTGAAATACTCCTCGTTGCGGCTGCGGGCCGAGGCGGGCAGGACGGCCGCCGCCGAGATGTGGCGGTCGATGACGCGGCAGACCTTGTAGGCCAGCGTGCGGATGACCGAGCGCATGACCTCGTCGGAATAGAGGTCCGTGCGCGGTGCGGCCCCTTCGGCGTCGATCTCGGCGAACGACCGCGTGATGCCGTTCCACTCCTCTTCGGTCAGCCGCAGGCAGGGCTGCTCCTCGACGCAGAGGAACAGCCGCGACAGCAGTTTGAAGTCGATGTTGATGCGCCGGATGAACTCCTCCTCGCACATCACGGCGTAGACCGAGGATTCGCGCTCGACGGACTCCATTTGCAGGATCGAGCCGGGAAGGTGTACGAAGAGCGTCCGTTCTTTCAGCGTGTGGTGCCGCAGCCCCGAGGTGAAGGTGATCGAACCTTTGGAACAAAAAACGATGGCGAAGGCGTTCAGACGGGTCGGGTAGCGGAACAGGCCGATGTTGAATTCGTCCGTCACATCGACGCGCGAAGCGATCACGCAGCCATCGTAATAGAGGTCTCCCGGGCGCAGGGTGTTGGCTTCGAGAAGCGTGGCGAGCGAGAAACTCCGGATGTTCTTTTCGTTCATTTTATGCTTGATTTTTTCGCAAATATAGTAAATCGGGAAACGGTTTTTCGCCGAAAGGTACGAAATCGAACCAATCGGCGAATTTAACCGACACGGCGGCCTTTTTCAAGAGCCCCTAAAAGGAGAACTTTGCATCGAGAAAATGCGAAATCCATGAAACGAACGATCCTTGCAGCCGCGCTGCTTATGGCCGCGGGCTGTTCATCCCCCGAAAAGGCCCGGACGGTCGATCCGCTGCGGGTCGCAACCGTCGCCGCCGCACCTTCGGCCGATGCCGGAGCCGCGGTTTATGTCGGCACGATCGAGGAGGAGGCGTCGGCCTCCCTGAGCTTCCCGGTTCCCGGAACCGTCGCCCGCACCTTCGCGGACGAGGGGCAGCGGGTGCGTCAGGGGCAGCTGCTGGCCGAGCTCGACCCCACCTCGGCGCGCCGGACCTTCGAGGCCGCCGAAGCGGCCCTGAACCAGGCGAAGGATGCCTGCGAGCGTCTGCGGCAGCTTCACGACGCCGAGAGCCTGCCCGAAATCCAGTGGGTCGAGGCGCAGACGCGGCTTCGTCAGGCCGAATCGGCCTTCGGAATCGCCCGGAAGAACCTCGAAGACTGTTCGCTGAGCGCGCCTTTCGCGGGCGTCGTGGGCCGGCGGCAGGCATCGGCCGGAGAAAATGTGCTGCCGGGCGTTCCGGTGATGACGCTGCTGCGGATCGGGAGCGTCAAGGTGCGCTTCTCGGTGCCCGAGCAGGAGATCGCCGGGCTCGGGGCGGAGAGCCGCATCGGGGTCGTCGTCGCCGCACTGGGCGACCGTGCCTTCACGGCCGGGCGGATCGAGAAGAGCGCCGTGGCGAACCCCGCGGCCCATACCTACGACGTGCGGGCGACGCTTCCGAACGACGGGGGCGAGCTGCTGCCGGGCATGGTGTGCCGTGTGACGGTTTCGCCGGCCGGAGCCGCCGAGGAGATCGTCGTGCCGGTGCGCGCCGTGCAGCAGGCCGGCGACGGCAGCCGCTTCGTATGGACGGTGCGCGGCGATTCGGCCGTGCGCACGGCCGTCACGACGGGGCGTCTGGTGAACGACGGCATCGTGCTGACCGGGGGCGTCGCTGCGGGCGACCGCGTCGTCGTGGACGGCATGCAGAAGATCGGCGAAGGCAGTAAAGTGACGGAGCGATGAAAGGTTCGAACAACGTGATCGCATGGTCGATGCGCAATTTCCGCATCACTTTCCTGCTCGTCGGGTGCCTCTTCGTGTTCGGCATCTACGGGCTGGTGCGCATTCCCAAGCAGGAGTTTCCCGAATATACGATCCGGCAGGGCGTCGTCGTGGGAATCTATCCGGGCGCCACGAGCGAGGAGGTCGAAGAGCAGCTGGCCGAACCGCTGGAGCAGTTCCTGATGACCTATAAGGAGGTGAAGCGTCCGAAGACCACCTCCACCTCGCAGAACGGCATGTGCTATGTGATGGTCGAGCTGGAGGACGACGTGAACGACAAGGACGAGGTCTGGTCGAAGATCAAGCACGGGCTGGCGTCGTTCAAGATGCAGCTGCCCTCGGGCGTCGCGGCGCTCGTCGTGAACGACGATTTCGGCGACACCTCGGCGCTGCTCATCACCCTCGAATCGGATACGCGCTCCTACCGCGAGCTGAAAGGCTATATGGACGACCTGAGCGACCGCCTGCGGCGCATCGAGTCGGTTTCGAACCTGCGTCCCTACGGCGTGCAGTCGGAGCAGATTTCGGTCTACGTCGATCGGGAGCGGCTGGCGGCCTACGGCATCGGCGAGAAGGTGATCTCCGCGGCGCTGGCCTCGCAGGGGCTCACGCCGCTGGGCGGTGCGGTGAGCAATGCCGAGACCGAGACGCCGATCCACATCGCACCCTCGCTGGCCGGGGAGCGGGAGGTCGCCGAGCAGATCATCTGGAGCGACCCCGAGGGCCACGTGCTGCGCGTGAAGGACGTGGCGCGCGTCGTCCGCGAATACGACGATCCGGACAGCTACATCCTCAACAACGGCCATCGCTGCGTCCTGCTGTCGATGGAGATGCGTGCGGGATTCAACATCGTGGAGTACGGCCGGGAGGTGGACGAGGTGCTGCACGCCTTCATCGAAGAGGAGCTGCCCGCCGATGTCGAGGTGCAGCGCATCGCCGACCAGGCCAAGGTCGTCGGGGACTCCGTGCGCGGCTTCCTCCGCGACCTGTTCGTCGCTATGGCCATCATCATCGCCGTGATGATGCTCCTCTTTCCGCTGCGTTCGGCCATCGTCGCGGCCATCACCATCCCGCTCTCCACGTTTATCTCGGTGGGCGTCATGTATCTGTGCGGCATCCCGCTCAACACGGTGACGCTGGCCGCGCTGATCGTCGTGCTGGGCATGATCGTCGATAACTCGATCGTGGTGATCGACGGCTATCTCGACTATCTCGGGCGGGGTTATTCGCGCTGGTTCGCCGCCGTGGAGAGCGCCCGGGAGTTCTTTCCTTCGCTGCTGCTGGCCACGGTCTGCATCTGCATGATCTTCTATCCGATCCTCTTCACGATGACGGGCATGTTCCGCGACTTCCTGACCTTCTTCCCGTGGACCATCACCATCAACCTGATGGTTTCGCTGCTGCTGGCCGTGCTGGTCATCCCGTTCCTCGAAATACTCATCATCCCCAACGTGCAGCCGCGCAGGGAGGATCGGAAATCCGTCACCGACCGGGTGCACGACTGTTACCGCCGGGTGCTGGCGTGGACCTTCCGCCACGGCTGGCTGACCATCTCGGCGGGCGTCGCCTCGGTGGTGGTGTCGCTGCTGATCGCCACACAACTGAAACTGCGCATGGTGCCCTTCGCCGACCGCGACCAGTTCGCCGTGGAAATCTACCTGCGTCCCGACACGCCGCTGGAGCGCACGGAGGCCGTCGCCGACTCGGTTTACCGGGTGCTGCATGCCGACGGGCGGGTGAAGTCGGTCACCTCGTTCGTGGGGTGCTCGTCGCCGCGCTTCCAGATGAGCTACGCCCCGCAGATCGCGGGCAAGAACTACGCGCAGTTCATTGTCAACACCACGTCGGTGGACGATACGGAGGCCATTCTCGACGAGTACGCCGATGCCTGGGCCGAGCGTTTCCCCGAAGCCTACGTCAAGTTCAAACAGCTCGACTACCAGAACGTTCCCTCGCTCGAATTCCGCTTCTACGGCAGCGACATCGACTCGCTGCGCCTCTCGGCCGACCGGCTGATGGCCCGCATGCGGCAGATGCCCGAGCTGGTGTGGGTGCACTCCGACTACGAAGATCCGCGCGCGGTCGTCGATGTGAGGCTCGATCCCGTCACGGCGCCCCAGCTGGGCATCACGCGGACGCTCGCGGCCGTCAATCTGGCGCTGGCCGCCGGGGACGTGCCCGTGGGTTCGGTCTGGGAGGGCGACTACAAACTGCCCGTCGTGCTGAAAAACGACGCGCGGCAGGGCGAACGGTCGCTGGCCGACATCGGCGACACCTACCTCTCCTCGTCGGTGCCGGGGGTGAGCGTCCCCCTGCGGCAGGTCGCCGACGTGGAGCCCGTGTGGAGCCAGTCGAAGATCGTACACCGCAACGGCATGCGCTGCATCACCGTCTCGGCCGACCTGAAACGCGACGTCAACGCGATGCGGATGACTTCGCGGATCAATGAAGTGCTGAAAAACGAGATCGCGCTCCCGGCGGGCGTGGAGACCGAGTTGGGCGGCGCCCGCGAGTTCGACGCCGAGACCATTCCGCCCATCGCGTCGGGACTGAGCATCTCGCTGGTCATCATCTTCTTCTTCATCCTCGTGAACTTCCGCAAGTTCGGTATCACGCTGGTCATTATGGCCGCCATGTCGCTGTGCCTGTTCGGGGCCATGATCGGGCTGTGGATCGCCGACTTCACCATCGGGCTCACCTCGGTGCTGGGATTCATCACCCTGCTGGGCATGATCGTCCGCAACGTGATCTTGATGTACCAGCATGCCGAGGACAAGCGCAAGGTGTGCCGCTGGTCGGCGAAGCTGGCCGCCTACGACGCCGGCAAGCGCCGCATGGTCCCCATCTTCCTCACGACGGCCACCACGGCCGTGGGCGTCGTGCCGATGATGCTGGGCGGCAGTACATTCTGGGCCCCCGTGGGCCTCACGATCTTCGCCGGGGGCATCGGTTCGCTGATCCTCGTGGTGACGATCCTTCCGGTTCTCTATTCGAAAATCTACAAGTGATGAAAAAGGCATTCATATATCTGCTCTTTGCGGCCTCCGCTCTTCCGGCGGGAGCCCAGACCCTTACGCTCGACGAATGCCGCGCCGCGGCCGCCGAGCACAACCGGACTTTGCAGAACAGCCGTTACGACCTCGAAGCGGCCCTCCAGACCCGCCGCGAGGCGTTCACCGGCTACTTCCCGCAGGTGTCCGCCACGGGCGGCGTTTTCCAGGCCCAGCACGGGCTGGTGCAGGCCGACTTCGGCATGACCGTCCCGCAGCTGGGGACGATGAACCTGCCGCTGTCGATGGTCAAGCGGGGGCTCGTGGGCGGCATCACCGCCGTGCAGCCCCTCTTCGCGGGGTTGCAGATCGTCAACGGCAACAAGCTCGCCCGGCTGGGCGAAGAGGTCGGGCAGTTGCAGCTGCGGAAGACCGAAGCCGAGGTCCGCGAACAGACCGACACCTATTATTGGCAGATCGTCTCGCTGCGTGACAACCTCTCGACCATCGGGGCCGTGGAACGGCAGCTGGAGGAGATTCACCGGCAGGTCGAACTTTCGGTCAAGGCGGGTCTCGTGACCACGAACGACCTGCTGCGCGTGGAGCTGCGTCAGCGGGAGATCGCCTCGAACCGGCTGAAAGTCGAGAACGGATTGAAGGTGTCGAAAATGTTGCTGGCCCAGCATATCGGCGTGGACTGGCACGGGTTCGATGTCGGGGATGCGGATTTCGGGGAGCCCGAGGCGCCGGGGGCTTTCTATGTTTCGGTCGAGGAGGCGCTCGACCGCCGGGCCGAATACCAGCTGGCCGAAAAGAACGTCGAGGCGCAGAAATACCAGAAGCGCATGGAGCGCGGCAAACGCCTGCCGACGGTGGGCGTGGGGGCCGGGTATCTCTATTATAACGTCACGGACAAGGACGTGGACGACGGGCTGGTTTTCGCGCAGGTTTCAGTGCCGATTTCCGACTGGTGGGGCGGCGCCCATGCGCTGAAAAAGGCCCGCATCCGCGAACGGCAGGCCGAGAACGACCGGCAGCAGGCCCGCGAGATGCTCGCCGTGGAGATCGAACGGACCTGGAGCGAGGTGGTGGAAGCCTATGCGCAGATCGAGCTCACGCGGCGTTCCGTGGCCTCGGCCGCCGAGAACCTGCGGCAGAACCGGAATTTCTATCAGGCCGGAACGGCCCCGCTGACCGACCTGCTCGATGCCGAGACGCTCTACACCCGGAGCCGCAACGATTTCACTTCGGCCTGCGCCGCTTACCGCACTTCGCTGGCCCGATACATGCGTGTGACGGGCCGCTGAAAAAAGCCCTGCCGAACGCGGCAGGGCTTTTTCGTGTCGGTCACTCCACGAACCGCCGGGTCACGCGCCAGCGCTGCATGAGCCATACCGTGAGCCAGCTCGCGGCGAAGGCTCCGCAGGCGATCAGCGGGATGCGCACCAGCGCCGGAAGTCCCGGAATCCGTTGCACGAGGTCGTAGCCGGCCTGCACGAAGATGAAGTGGCAGAGGTAGATGCCGAACGTGGCGCCCGCCAGCCGCGAAAGCCATGCGCGGGGCTGTGCGGCGGCTTTCTGCACGAGGATAAAGACCGGGGCGGTCATCAGAAAGACGTTGATGCCGGCGAAATACCAGACGATCTCCAGATAGGCGTAGTTGCCCGGGAACGCTCGCTGCATCGTCACGTAGCCCGCTCCCGTGACGAGGTAGCCGACGAGGAACGCCGGGATGCAGATGCCCAGCGTCTTGCGCCAGCTCCATGCGGGCGGGAATTTCACGAGGTAGAAAGCCAGCACGAGGTAGCCCGCGAAGCCCGAGACGTAGTAGAAGGTTCCGAATTCGTTCCAGTCGCAGACGCCGTAGAGGCCCATGTTGCCGTAATTGCCGGCGTAGCCCAGCGCCGGGGCGAGCATCTTCACGTAGGGCAGCAGCAGCGTCGCACCCCAGATGCCGAGCACGATCCGCAGGTCGCGCCGCGAGGCCCGTTCGAGCCATGCGCTCAGGATCGGCAGGATGAAATAGAGCCCGAGGAGCATGTAGAGATACCAGAGCGGGGTGGTGTCGTAGGTGAAGTTGAAGACGAAGGTCCACATCTTGCGGAGCGTGGCTTCGCCGGTGAACAGCGCGGGGTCGATCGACGGGCTGGCCGTGCCGACGCAGCGCATGTAGAGGAAATAGAGCACGGGCAGCGCCAGCGACCAGAAGACGAGCGCCGCGAGGATGCGGCCGATACGCTTGCGGTAGAAGGTTCCGGCATCGGTCCGCACGGGCAGCAGCAGTACGCCCGACATCATCACGAAGAGCGGCACGCAGGCCCGCACGAGACTGCCGGCCAGCGCTCCTTGCAGGAAGGTCGCGCGGTCGCTGTCGAACACGGCGACGAAGGGGTCGCAACAGTGGGAGAAAACCACCAGAAAGCAGGCGATCACGCGCAGGAGGTCTATCCAGCCGATGCGTTCGCGTGCCGGGGCGCCGGGGTCGGGGAGTCGGTTCTTCATCGTCGGGGCGCCTAAAAGGTGTTGCGGCGGATCATCTGGAAGTCGCACTTGACCTTGGAGAGCGATTTTTCGAGGATCATCCGGGCCACCAGCACGCCCATCTGCCGGAAATCGGTCGAAATGGTCGTCAGTCCGTTGAGGATGATCTCGTTGATCGGCGACTCGTTGTAGGAGATGATGCTGATGTCGCGGCCCACGCGGTAGTTCCGCTCGCGGGCCCGGCGCACCAGTTCGATCAGCCCCAGGTCGTACTGGCTGTTGAGAATCAGGTAGACTTCCTTTTCGCGGATGATCTCGGGGGTGATCTCCGTGTGGAACTCCACGGCGATCCCGTTGTCGCGGCAGAACCGCTCCACGGCTTTGCCCACCGAGGCGTAATAGAGGCTCGACGGAAGCGTCACGACGTTGAACCGGGAGCAGGTTTTGAGTTTCTTGAGCCCGTATCCCAGCCCTTCGTAGGCGTCGTTGGCGAAATCCTGATAGACGGCGCCGTAGTTGCCCGGCAGCTCCTTCATCCAGTGATCGACCAGAATGAGTTTTCGGTTGGGGATGCGCGTGAGTATCTTCAGCACCCGTTTCTGCGAGGCGGCGTCGAGCGGGAAGTGGGGCGTGATGACATAGTAGTCGAACAGGTCGAGATTCTCCTCGACGTAGTATTCCAGCAGATCGACGTTCTGGTTGTGGAGCCGGATGGTGATCTCGGCCGCGTCGCCGATCTCCCCGGCGAACGAGTTGAAAAGCACCTGTTTGTAGTTGCTCAGCTTGTCGAACAGCACGAGGACGCTCATTTTTTCCGAGACCCCTGCGGCCGAAACATAGAATCCCTTGCCCTGTCTGGCGTCGATGAATCCCTTGTTCCGAAGGATGGAGTAGGCTTTTTTGACGGTCTCTTTCGAGATGTCGAGCATGGCCGAGAGCTCGTTCATCGACGGCAGCAGGCATCCTTCGGCATACTCGCCGCTGCGCACCAGTGCCTCCACCTGCCCCACGATCTGTTTGTAAACCGGGACTTGGCTTTCATGATCTATTTTAATCGTTTCCGGCATGTTCTGTCATTAAAAAATGAAATAATAGTTGGTTTGTTCGTTTTTTTGCGTATATTTGCACCACACTACACAACACCAATCAAAGCAAGTACCACACCTCACAACTTTTATGTTGTCGTGTTACAAATATATGAAAAAAAACGCTAACCACTTTTTTTAATGAAAAAAACTTTCTTTCTCGGCCTCTCCGGTCTTTTGCTCGCCTCGGCCGCCCCGGCACAGCATTGGTCGCTGACCTGGAAAAAGATGCAGGCGGTTTCTCCCGGACTCGAACAGATCGGTTCGCTGTCGGCTGCCTCGTCGCGCGAGCTGGCCAACCCGCGCTGGTCGGTGGGATGCGAGTGTCTCGACCGCGAATATGCCGATTTTTCGGCTTACAAACCGTATGTGGGCGAGCTGGGCGTGGGCGCCGTGCGCATCCAGAGCGGCTGGGCCCGCTGCGAGCAGAAAAAGGGGAAATACGAATTCGGGTGGCTCGACGAGGCGGTTGACGGACTCCGCGAACAGGGCATCCGTCCGTGGATGTGCCTCGCCTACGGAAATCCGGTGTACGGGGCCCAGAAGAGCCTGGGATCGCGCATATTCACCGACGAGGAGACGCTGCGGGCCTGGGAACGCTATGTGACGGCCGTGGCGCGCCGTTACAAGGGCCGCGTCAGCGAGTGGGAGGTGTGGAACGAGCCGAACCTTCGGGGCGCCGACCAGTCCGCGGCCTATGCCGAACTGCTGATCCGCACGGCCGAAGCCGTCCGCAAGGTCGATCCCGAGGCGGTCATCATCGGTTTCGGCCTTTCGCGCATGCCGCTCGGATTCACGGGCCGGGTGCTGGACATCGTCCGCGAGCGCGGCAAACTGGACCTCATCGACTATGTGAGCTTCCATCCCTATTACGAAAATCCCGACGACGCCACGCCCGGCATCGAGGCGCTGGCCGAATTGGTCGCCTCCTACGATCCGCGCATCCGCCTCTTCTCGGGCGAGAGCGGCTGCCCGGCGGTCCTCGAATGGGCCCACGCGCTGCGCTACCACGAGTGGAGCGAGTACAGCCAGGCCAAATGGGTCGCGCGGCGTCTGGCCAACGATTTCGCGCTGGGCATCCGGTCGTCGATCTTCGCCATCGCAGACAATCAGTATCCCAATATGTTGCAGTCGTTCGGGCTGCTGCGCACGAACCTGCTGAAACAGGTGGTCTACAAACGGCCGTCGTATCATGCCATGCAGTACATGGTCAACCTGCTGCACTGCGGGGTGAAGCCGGCGGGAAGGCTGGCGTTCACGGCCAATACGGCCCGTGAGATCGCCCTCGTGGGACTGTCGGATGCCGACGGCAAGCCGATCGGCGCGATGTACTGGTACTCCGACCGCATTCCGGGCGACGAACTGGCCTGGGACCGCGTCGAGATGAGCGTCGAGGGGCTTTCTCTGGAAGACCCCGTGCTCGTGGACGCCGTCACGGGCCGTGTCTACGACCTGCCGCTGCCCCACGGCAGCCGCGACGGAGGCCGCATGAAACTGACCGGATGCCCGGTGTGGGACGCCCCGATGCTGCTGATCGAGCGCAGCGCCGTGCCGTTCCGCGGCGAAGCCGTCGAACGCAAGGCCGCCGGAACCCGTCAGGATATGCTTTATTGACCCAGCTTTTTCGTTAAGCCGAGCGCAGAGCCGCATTCGACCGGGCGCTGCCGAGGCGAGAGTGCATAAATGAACCTATAACCAATGACAACCGCAACCGTCGGGAAGAAAAACCCGAAGTACAAATGGGAGGTGCTGGCCCTGCTGTGGGTCGCCTATCTCCTGAACCAGGCCGACCGTCAGGTCTTCAACGTGGTGCTTCCGCTCATCCGCGAGGACCTGGGCCTGAGCGATGTGGCCATCGGCTCCATCGCCACGGTCTTCAACCTTTTCTACGCCGTGCTGGTGCCCATCGGGGGACTGGTGGGCGACCGTTTCAGCCGGAAATGGATCGTCACGGGGAGTATCCTGTTCTGGAGCGTGGCCACGATGTTCACGGGCCTCTGCAACGGGTTCGTGATGCTCGTGCTGATGCGCAGCGTCGCCACGGGCGGCGGCGAGGCATTCTTCGGACCGGCCAACTATTCGCTGCTGGCGCAGTACCACGACAAGACCCGGGCTTTCGCCATGTCGATCCACCAGACCGCCTACTACATCGGCATCATCATCAGCGGCTACGCTGCGGGCTATGTCGGGCAACTGTGGGGCTGGCGCAGCGCCTTCTACGTCTTCGGCGCCGTCGGCGTCGTGCACGGCGTCATCATGGCCGTGCGGCTGAAGGACAAGAAGGAGCCGGCCGCCGCCGCCGCCGCGTCGGCCGCGGAGCCCAAGCCCCGGTTGACGGAGGGCTTCCGCATGGTCTTCACCACGCCGACGGCCCTGATCCTCACCATCTGCTTCTCCGGGCTGATCTTCGTGCTGACGGGCTATCTCACGTGGATGCCGACCTACCTCTACGAGAATTTCGGCATGGACCTCGCGGGCGCCGGCTTCCACTCGATGTTCTACACCCACTTGTTCGCCTTCGTCGGCGTGCTGTTGGCCGGACGCCTCTCGGACAAGCTCGGAAGCCTGCATCCCGCATGGCGTATGGCCATGCAGGGCTTCGGACTGCTGGCCGCCGTGCCGTTCATCGTCCTGATGGGCAACTCGGTCACGCTGTGGGTCATCTACGTCGGGTTCGCCGGCTTCGGATTCGCCCGCGCGTTCTTCGACGCCAACACCTACACGGTGCTCTACGACGTTATCCTGCCCCGGTATCACTCCTCGGCCTCGGGCGTGATGATCATGACCGGATTCGCCATCGGCGCGCTGGCTCCGCTGGTGCTGGGCATGGTGAAGCAGGCCGCGGGGCTGTCGTTCGGCATCTCGATGCTGGCCGTCGTGTGGCTCGTGTGCGGCGCGGTGATGCTCCTGGGAGCCAAATATTTCTATATGAAGGACTATAACAAGATCAGACATGAATAGTAACCTGAAAACCAGAAAAGCGAAAGCAGGTCTGCTGCTGATCGCGTCGCCCCGTTTCAAGACGCTGGGCGAAGGGCTCCGGCGGGGCACGTATGCCGAACGCAAGGACGCCGATGTGAAAAAGATACTTGCGACGATGGAATTCCTCGACGTTGTGTTCCCCGGGATCGTCTACGACAAGGAGGAGGCCGTGGAGGCTATGGACCGCTTCTACATGGAGAAGGTCGATTTCGTCATCGCCGAGTTCCTTTCGTGGTCCGAGGACTTCGCGTGGATACGCTTCCTGCGCGACATGCCCGAGGTGCCGATCCTCTTCGTCAACGTCGCCAAGGACCACGTTTCGTTCCGGGACACGCTGGACGAGGACGACTTCATCGACTACCTCTGCGCCGGAACGCTCGTCGGATCGCTCGAAGCCTCCGGGTCGGTGCCCCGCACGGGACGCCGGCACGTGAAGGTCGTGATGGGTTCGCGCGAGGAGGTCACCGGGCAGATCCGCCTCTTCGCTTCGGCGGCCCGCGCCCGCGCCATCCTCCGCCAGTCGAACCTGGGGTTGCTGGCCAACTACAACGAGGCCATGTGGTCCACCTACATCGACCCGTACGACTTGTTCACCAAGCTGGGCCCCGAAATCCGCTTCCTGCCCTATTCGACCTACGGCGAGATGATCGATGCCGTGAGCGACAAGGAGTTGCAGGCGTACTGCGGCGAGCTGACCTCGCGCTACAAGATGATGGACGACGTGGCGCGCGACAAGTTCGAAGCCTCGGTGCGCGCCTCGATCGGCTTGCAGAAGATGGCCGAGCGGTCGGACATCGACGTGATGGTCTTCAACGACATCGACCGGGCCATGTTCGAGCTGGTGGGCCTGCGCGCCGGGTTCTACCATCCGTGGTTCAACGACAACTGTTCGGTGCTGGTTCCCGAGGCCGACATCGGCGCGGGTCTCATCACCTACCTGCTGAAGCTGATCTCGGGCAAAAACGTCAACTTCCTCGAACCCTTCCACATCGAGTCCGATTACGGCACCTTCGCCGGCGGCCATGCCGGTCCCAACGACCACAACGACCCCGCCTGGCAGCAGAACGTGGTCATCGCCCGCGACGTGCGCTTCGCCAAGACCTCCTACAAGTACGCCGGGGCTCCGTTCGCCTGGTACCGCATCTCGCCGGGGCGCAAGACAATGGCGCAGCTGGTGGAGTGCGACGGACGCTACAAGCTGGTCGCCACGCTGGTCGATTCGCTCGAAGGCGATCACATCCTGGCCACCTATTCGCACAGCATCTTCCGCCCGGTGGTTCCCGTCGAGCGGCTCTTCGAAGAGATCCTGAAAATCGGCACCACGCAGCATTTCGCCATCGTTGACGGCGACTACCTGCGCGAGCTGGGCATGTTGGCCGAGATCATGGACTTCGAATATCACGAAATTATGAATTAACCCTATAAAACCGTATTTCTATGAGTTTCATGTACAACCCCTTTCCGTATGACGACCCCCGCGCCGTCAACCGTCCGGCACTCCCGAAGAAGACCGTCGGGGCGGTCGTCGCCGGAACCTCCAAGGCTGCCGCCGCCCTGGCCGGGGAGATCGCTTCCCGCCTGAAAGCCGCGCCCGGCAAAAACGTCGTCGTCGGGTTCGACGGCTACGCCACGGCCGACTGGACGCGGATGGTCAACCTGCTCTCGCAGCAGCTGCTGGGCAAAGGGATCGGAGTGGACGTAGCGGCGTTTACCGAGGTGCTCAAATCCGAGCGGGAGATCGCCGACATGATCAACCCCAATCTGGAATGGGACACCTCGAAGGACCCGTCGCTGCTGTTCGGTCGCCTGATCGAGCGCGGTTACGAGGATCTGTTCGACGCGTCGAAATTCGCGGCGTTCAGGCAGCGCCTCGAGGCACTCCGGGCCCCTGCCGCCGAAGGGCGCGTGCTGATCGTCTACGGCAGCGGATGCCTGGTCGAGGAGGTGCGCGGACTCTATGACATCAAATGTTATTTCGACGTGACGCCCAAGGAGGCGATCCTCCGCATCCGCCGCGGCCAGTTCGCCAACCTCGGCGACCGGGTGGCCGCTCCGGTCAACCGGGTGATCCGCCGCTGCTACTACGTCGATTTCGAGATGGGCGTGCGTCACCGCGGCAAGCTGCTGCGCGGCGAGCTGCTCGATTTCTACATGGCTTCGGACAGCCCCGACCATATCCACATGATTCCGATGGAGGCGTTGTCCGACATCTTCCGGGCGCTGGCCGGCTATCCGTTCCGCTGCAAGCCGGTCTATTTGGAGGGCGTGTGGGGCGGCACCTACGTCAAGAAGCTCCGCAACCTGCCCGACTCGATGCGCAACTGCGCGTGGGTCTTCGACCTGATCCCGATGGAGGTGTCGATCGTCGTCGAGGCCGGGGACGAAAAGATCGACTTCCCCTATTTCTCGTTCGTGCAGAAGGAGGGCGAGGCCATCATGGGCCGTCCGTGCGTCGAGAAGTTCGGCGGTTACTTCCCCATCCGCTTCAACTACGACGACACGTTCCACAGCAACGGAAACATGTCGATCCAGGTGCATTCGGGGGCCGAATACAATCAGAAGAATTTCGGGGAGCTGGGCCGTCAGGACGAGAGCTACTACGTGGTGGTGGCCGGACAGGACGCCAAGACCTTCGTGGGCTTCCGCGACGATGCCGACACCGAGCAGTTCATCCGCGACATCAAGCTGGCCGACACCGAATACAAGCCCGTGGACTACCTGAAATACGTCAGCTACGAGGATTCGAAACCCGGCTTGCAGGTGATGCTTCCCGCCGGGACGATCCACTCGTCGGGTCGCAACCAGGTGGTGCTCGAAATCGGCAGTCTTACGATCGGCTCTTACACCTACAAGCTCTACGACTACCTGCGCGCCGACCTCGACGGCAAGCCGCGCCCCATCCACACGTGGCACGGCGAACGGACGCTGGCCTACGAGCGCACGACCAGCTGGGTGCGCAATAACATCGTCCAGCAGCCCCGCACGGTGCGCGAGGGCGACGGCTGGGCCGAGAAGATCGTCGGCGAGCACGATTTGCTCTACTTCACGCTGCGCCGCCTCGAATTCGAGAAACGCATCGAGGACGACACCTGCGGCAAGTTCCACGTGCTGACGCTCGTGGACGGCGAACGCATCCGCATCCGTTCCGTCGCACAGCCCGAACGCTATTTCGATGCCGAGTATATGGATATGGTCGTGGTTCCCGCGGACATGGGCCGTTACGTGATCGAGAACCTCCGCACGGAACCCATCTGCGTCCACAAAACGATGCTGAAAGATGGGTTCGACAAGGAATAGCTGCCGCCTGCTGCTCGATGTCGGGGGAACGTTCCTCAAATCGGCCGTGGCGGACGCCGCCGGGCAGCTTCTGTCCGGGTCGGAGTTCAGCTGTCCGATTCGTTCGGAGGGCTCCCGCGAGGAGATCGAAGGCTCCCTGGCCGCTACGGTGGCCCGGGGCGCGGCCTTTGCCGCGGAGCGGGGCATGGAGCTCGCCGGCATCGGCATCGCCATTCCCGGACCGTTCGACTATGCGGCCGGCGTCTCCCGCATGACGCACAAGTTCCGCAGCATCTGCGGTGTCGATCTGCGCGGCGTGCTGTACGCGATGCCCGGCGTTCCCGCCGATGCGGAGATCCGTTTCATGCAGGACGTGAACGCCGCGTTGGCCGGGGAGATCGCCCGGGGCAACGCCGCCGGATACGGCGCCTCGGCGCTCGTGTCGCTCGGCACGGGGCTGGGCTTCGCCCTGAGCCGTGACGGACGGGTGCTGTGCAACCCGGCGGGCGGTCCGAAGGTGGTGATCTTCAACCTTCCCTACCGCGACGGTATTTTGGAGGACTACGCTTCGAAACGGGGATTCCTGCGCATTTACGGCGAGCTTGCGGGCCATACGGACCCGGCGCTGACGGTGGCCGATCTGGGCCGCATGGCCGGAGAGGGGGATGCCCGGGCCCGCGAGACCTTCGCAACGGTCGGGGGCATCCTTGCCGCGGCGCTCCGCGACCTGCTCGTCGAACATGGCGTCGAATGTCTCCTGCTGGGCGGTCAGATTTCGCGTTCGTTCGCCCATATGGAAGCGGCCCTGCGCGACGGACTGCGCGATGTCGCGGGGCTGACCCGCATCGCACCAGCGGAGCATATCGGCGAAGCGGCCTTCTACGGACTGCTGGCCCAGGCGGACGGCGTTTGCTGACATGCGGGCGTTGTGGAAAACCGTTCATTCGTGCGATTGTCTCCGAACCGGCGGGCATGTCGAAGTATCTAATTGTCTTCATTTTTTTATCTTTGCAGGAGAGGCGGCTGCCTCTCCTGTTTTCGAATCGCAGAGACCATGACTGAGAAACACCGCAGATTCCTGCGCGCCGTGCGCGCTTTTATCCCCCGCAAGCGGGTTTACACCGACTACCTGCGCCGGTTGGCGTGGGGCACCGACGCGGGATTTTACCGGCTCGTCCCGCAGATCGTCGTGCGCGCCGCCCACGAGGAGGAGATCGTCCGCATCATGCGGGCGGCCGCCCGGCTGGGCGTGCCCCTGACCTTCCGGGCCGCGGGCACGAGCCTTTCGGGGCAGGCCGTCAGCGATTCGGTGCTCGTGGTGGCGGGCAAACATTGGGAGCGTTGCGAGGTGCTCGACGGCGGCCGCGCCGTGCGGCTCCAGCCCGGCGTCGTGGGTGCGCGGATCAACGAGGTGCTGAAACCTTTCGGATACCGCTTTCCGCCCGACCCGGCTTCGATCCGAAGCGCTATGGCGGGCGGCATCGTGATGAACAACGCCTCGGGCATGAACTGCGGCACGCATGCCAACAGCGACCGGATGCTGCTCTCGGCGCGGCTGGTGCTGGCCGACGGCACGCTGCTCGACACGGGCGACGAGACGAGCCGCCGGGACTTTTCCCGGAGTCACGGGGAGTTTCTGCGCGCCGTCGAAGCGCTGCGCGACCGGGTTCGCGGCGACGAGGCCCTGACCCGGCGCATCCTGCACAAATACTCGATCAAGAACGTCATGGGGCTGAACCTGCTGCCGCTGGTGCGCTTCGACGATCCGTTCGAGATCATCGCCCACCTCATGGTCGGTTCCGAAGGGACGCTGGCGTTCCTGGCCGGGGTCACGATGCGCACCGAGCGCGAATACGAACACAAGGCCAGCGCGATGGTCTATTTCAGCGACATCGGCGAGGCGAGCCGCGCCGTCGTGGAGATGCGCAAGTTGCAGGACGCCGCCGGGGAGCGCATCGTGCACAGCGCCGAGATGCTCGACAGCAAGTCGCTGGCGTCGGTCGGCGATGCCACGGGCGAGGGCCTTACGGCCGTGCTGACCGAGACCAAGGCCCACACGCCGGAGGAGCTGGCCGCCAATGTCGCCCGCATCGGGGAGCTGCTGGGGCGGTTCGCGCTCTACGTTCCCGCACGGTTTACGGACGATCCGGCCGAGCAGGCGAAATATTGGGCCGTCCGTTCGGGCATCTTCCCGGCGGTGGGCGGCAGCCGTCCCGCCGGGACCACCTGCCTGATCGAGGACGTTGCCTTCCACATCGAAGACCTGCCCCGCGCCACGGCCGAATTGCAGGCGCTGATCGCCCGCCACGGCTACGACGACGCCTGCATCTACGGGCATGCCCTCGAAGGCAACTACCATTTCATCATCAACCAGTCGTTTTCGACCCCGGCCGAGGCGGCGCGCTACGAGGCGCTGATGAACGACGTTGCGGAACTCGTCGTCGGCAGGTACGACGGCTCGCTCAAAGCCGAGCACGGCACGGGGCGCAACATGGCGCCCTTCCTCCGCCGCGAGTGGGGCGACGACGCCTTGGCCGTGATGCGGGCCGTCAAGGAGTTGTTCGACCCTGCGGGATTGTTGAATCCCGGGGTGATCTTCAACGACGATCCCCGCTGCCACCTCTCCCATTTCAAACCCCTGCCGCTGACCGATCCCCTGATCGACCGCTGTATCGAATGCGGGTTCTGCGAGGTGAACTGCCTGACATGCGGGCTGACCCTCTCGTCGCGTCAGCGCATCGTCGTGCGCCGCGAGATCGCCCGGCTGAAAGCCTCCGGCGAGAATCCGCGCCTCGTGCGGGAGCTCGAACGCGGCTACCGTTACCCCGGGGAGCAGACCTGTGCCGGGGACGGGCTCTGCTCGACGAGCTGTCCCGTGGGGATCAATACGGGGGAACTGACCCACGCCCTGCGCGCCCTGAGGGTGCCGCCCGGGAGTGCGGGACATGCCGCCGGGGAGTTTGCGGCCCGCCGTTTCGCCGGGCTGAAAAACACCCTGCGCCCCGTGCTGACGCTGGCCGATGCGGCGCACCGGGTTCTCGGCACCCGGACGATGACCGCCGCCGCGAAGGGGCTGCATGCGCTGGGGCTTCCCCAGTGGCTGCCCTCGATGCCGCGGGCCTACCGCATGCCGGACGTGCTGCGCACGGCGCCCGAGCCGGAACCGGACAAAGTGGTCTATTTCCCGAGTTGCATCAACCAGACGATGGGCCTCGCCCGTGAAACCCCGGTCGCGGAACCGCTGGCCGAAAAGATGGTCGCATTGCTCCGCAAGGCGGGTTATGAGGTCGTTTTTCCCGAAAACATGGAACGCCTCTGCTGCGGCACGATCTGGGAGAGCAAGGGCATGGCCGACATTGCCGACCGCAAGACCGCCGAGCTGGAAGAGGCGCTGTGGCGCGCCAGCGGGGAGGGACGCTGGCCGGTGCTGTGCGACCAGAGCCCCTGCCTGCACCGCATGCGCGAGAAGATCGGCCGCATGAAACTCTACGAACCGGCGGAATTCATCTGGACCTTCCTGCGCGACCGGCTGGAGTTCCGGCCCCAGCCGGGACCCGTCGCCGTGCATGTCACCTGTTCGATGCGCCGCATGGGGCTGGACGGAGTGATCGTCGCGCTGGCGCGGCTGTGCGCCGACGAGGTGGTGGTGCCCGAGGAGGTCGGATGCTGCGGATTCGCCGGCGACCGCGGATTCACGCATCCCGAGGTCAACGCCTGGGCCCTGCGCAAACTGCGTCCCGTCATCGAACGCTCGGGCGCGAAGGCGGGTTATTCGAACAGCCGCACGTGCGAGATCGGGCTTTCGGCCCGTTCGGGCGTGCCCTACGTTTCGATCGTCTATCTGGTCGATGCCTGCACGACACCCAAAGAAAACCCCGGAGCCTGAGCCCCGGGGTTTTTCTCATACCAGCAGTTCGTAGTCGATGTGCCATACGCCCGTCTCCCCGGGAAAGACCCGGAACGGGGTGTAGGGTTCGAGGCAGGCCGCCGTGGGGCAGGCCCAGAAGACCATGTGCGACAGCTTTCCGCTGCCCGAAACCCGGATGCCCGCACCCGTGCGGAGGTTGCGGAGACTGAATCCGTACTCCCGGGCCTCGGGGTCCTGACCGTGGAGGTCGCCCATGAAGACCGATTCGCCGGGGTTCAGCGGACGGCTGAAAGCGATGCCGTCGGGCGTCAGCGCCACGCTGTCGTAAGCCTCGCGCCACGTTCCCTCGGGGCGGAACGGGAAATGGATCGAGGTGTCGGGGCCTGTGGCCATGCGGTCCGGCGTGAAGAAGTTGTGGTTGTAGACATGGCCTGTGAGCGGCGCGGGACCGAGGTTTTTGAGCGTGTACTCGATCCGCAGGCCCGGGGCGTCGGTCAGCCGCAGCGTCTTGCGGTAGTCGTAGCCGTATTCGTCGCTCAGCAGCCGGTGGCGGAACTCCACGCGGTCGCGCTCGGCGGTCACCTCCCGGATGCCGGGATCGGCGATCTCGTAGAGCCGGAAGCGGTCGTAGGGCTGGTCGGAGGACCTGCGCAACGTGCCGACCCCGATTTTGAGGAACTCCTGCCCGGGACGCGCCTGTTCGTAACCGATCTGGGTGAATTCGTCCGCGGGGCCCGTCAGTCCGTCGTGCCGCAGGGGATCGTGCCGGGGCTGCCATTCCGAGACGTAGCGGTGTCCCCGGCTGCGCAGGTCGCGCACGACGCCGCTCCAGTCGAAGCGTGTGCCCCGGTAGTAGCCGCATTCGGCGTCGGGGAGGCACACCACGGCCGAGACGTGGCGGTTGGCGATGCGCAGGGCGGGAGCCTCCGACACCCGGGTGCCGGAAGCTCTCGTCGTTGCATTCGGTTGCAGCTCGCGCATGGTTATTTCGTCTTTTCGTAAACCAGCACGGCGAGGTCGTATTGCCCCAGCGTCACTTCGCGGCCGTCGGCCGAAACCCGTGCGCCGCCCAGCGTCGAAGCCTCCGTGAAACGGTAGCCCGGAACCTCGATCGTACCCTTCACGGCGGCTCCCTCCTGCGTGCGGGTGGCCACTACGGCCATGCCGTCGCCGTTGGTGTAGGCGCGCGCCTCGATGCCGGGGTTCGACAGCGTGAAGCCCTCCGTGTCGCGGTAGGTGCCGACCAGCAGCAGGTCTTCGTACTTGCCCTTGATGGCGTTGACCTGGGCCAGATAAGCCTGATAATGCGGCGTCTTGTCGATCAGGTCGCGGCAGCGGTAGATCTCGATGTCGTTGCGCAGGCCCTTCAGCAGCGTGTTGTTCACACGGCGTTCGATGTCCGTGTCGTCGCGGATCTCGCGGTCGGAGATGATGATCTCGGGGAACGTGTAGCGGAACCAGTCGATGAAGCTGTACTTGCCGGCGGTGACCTGATAGATGTGGATGTAGTCGCAGTACTGCGCCGTGACATCGGTCAGCCACTCCGTGCCGAGCGCGAACTCGGGGTCGAAGCTGACGTTGCGGTCGCGGACCATTTTCAGCACCTCGGCCTTGTCGGCGATCACCCGCATGTTGGGCACCGGGAACTCCCGGCTCAGGTCCCAGTTGGTGGCGCGTTCGCCGTATCCGAGCTGGTCGTAGAAGACGCTGTTGGCACCGTACTCGCGGGCGCGGTCGGCCCATTCGAGCAGCATCTTGCGCCAGATCGGCGCGCGGGTGTCGGCCACGACGAACGTGCGGGCGTTGTAGTCGGCCAGGAACGTGCCCTGACCCGTGAAGCGGTACTGTTCGAAGAGCTCGGCGCCCGTGTTGTCGCGGTAGCAGATCTCCTTGCCCCGGCCGCTCTTGTAGAACTCGCTCTCGCGGTCGATCAGCTTGCCGTTGAAATAGAGCAGCACCTTGCCGCCGTCCTTCTTGTAGTCGGCGATGGCCTTTTTCCAGCCTGCGTCGCCGCCCTGCGCGGGATCGGCGTTGTAGTGGGGATTGCCGTGGTCCATGCCCGTCTCCCACCATCCGAAGGTGAAGACGGCGTCGGCCCCGACGCTCTCGCCGACATCCTTGATGCGGCCCGGCAGGTCGGTGTACTTGAACAGCAGTTCGCCGTACTGGTGGCGGAAGATGATCCGCTGCCAGCTGCGCATCTTCTTGACCCACATCGGCGCGTCGCGGTGGTCCCACCACGTGTCGGCCCAGCGGCGGTAGTGCTTCGAGGTCTCGTGCCACGAACCCGTGTAGGGGGCTATGACGTTGGCGTCGCACGTCCACGTTTCGCCGGCGAAGCAGTGCGGGAACTTGTAGAATCCCGATTCCAACCGCGTGAATTCGCCTTCGGCGTCGGGGTAGAGGCGCAGGCCGTGCCCCGTGTCCTGGAACGTCGTGTCGTGGCTGCCGAAATAGATTCCCTCGCTGTCGCCCACGTAGGCGAAGCAGTTCGAGGCCATGCAGCCGCCCGTGCCGCCCGTGACGGTGCGCATGGGGTATTTGGCGTCCATCTGGCGGAACTTCTGCGCCGGGGTCTTGTAGGGCGAAGCGTTGCTGTGGCGGAAAATCATGCCTTTGGGATTGTCGTACAGCTGGCCTCCGGTGTGGGTGAGCAGCAGCTTGTGGTCTTCGGGAAGCGCCATGCCGCCCACCAGCGGGTAGTGCAGTTCGCGGACGATCGTGTGGGGCTGGCCGTTCTCGATCTTCGACGCGAAACGCACCTCGTCGCCTTCGAGCGTGATGTCGAGCGTGAGGCGCATGTCGAGCTTCACGGCTTCGCGGGTGGTGAAGTCGGTGGCGTTCAGGCGGTCGTAGGTCAGTGTCAGCGTGTCGCCCCGGCGCGAGATGCGGGGCGTCTGCTCCCCGGGCAGCACCTCGATCTCCTTGGCCTTCTGCGTGTCGTAGTAGAGGCGCCAGAGATAGTCGCCGCCGGCGTAGTCCCGGCCGGTTTCGAGGTTCCTGATGCTGGTCAGGCGGCCCCGGTCGTCGATCGAGACTTGCAGTTTGTCGTTTCGGAGCGTGTGCTCTTTCGGAGCTGCCCCGGCGGCCGGGAACAGCAGGATGCCCGTGCATGCGAGCAGCAATTTCACCATTTTGTTCATGTG
Organism: Alistipes senegalensis JC50; assembly: GCF_025145645.1. Taxonomy (NCBI): domain Bacteria; kingdom Pseudomonadati; phylum Bacteroidota; class Bacteroidia; order Bacteroidales; family Rikenellaceae; genus Alistipes; species Alistipes senegalensis. Next base: position 2,179,403 of record NZ_CP102252.1, read on the forward strand.
TCTCTTCGCGTTGTCGCCGCACCGGCGCCGGACGCCCCGCGAAGGGCGCCCGGCGGGTCCGGCTTTGTGAGTTAGTAACCCGGGTTGTTTTCCTTGATGTTCTTCATGACCTGCATCGTGGTGGTCGGGAGAGGCCACAGATAGCTCTTCGGAGCCACGAACTTGCACTCGGCGAGAATCTGTGCGTAGGCGTTGCTGTTGAAGAAGTCGGCGGCGCCTTTGGCCACGGGGGCCATGAAATCGACGCATCCGTCCTCGTCCACCTGAGGCACGGCCCCGTGGAACCACATGTTGTTGTCGATATAGGCGCGCTGGAGCTTTTGGTCTTTCTTCGGCAGTCCGATCCAGGGGCGGTTGAGCACCTTCTCGGCGATGCGCCAGCGCCAGATGTCGTACAGGCGCAGGTTCTCGAAGGCGAACTCCATGCGGCGCTCGGTGCGCAGGATCGTGCGGAGCTTGTCCTGCGACCGCTCGGTGATGGCCGGATAGTCGGAGGTGGCCGTGACGGACGCCTTGTAGGCGCGGGCGCGGACCTGGTTCATGGCGTCGAGCACCGTGTCGTCGATCTCGTTCAGCTCGATCTTCGCCTCGGCGTACATCAGCAGGACATCGGCGTAGCGCAGGATGAGCTTGTCGTTCTCGGGCTCGAACGGAGCCAGCCAGTCCTCATCGACGTGCTTTTTCAGCACCAGACCGTTGTAGGAGGCGTATTGGTTCGAGGTGCCCTGAATCTTGTAGGAGCGCGAGTCGTTGTTGACCACTTCCGCCCCTTCGCGCGAGCTGTACACCTTGTCCCGGTCGAAATGCGGGTCGAAGATCACGCCCAGATGCTGCGTGCCGTGCTCCACGATGGTATAGGTGCAGCGCGGGTCGCGGTGCTCGAACGGTTTGTGGGGGGCGTAGACCGTCGATTCGTCGATGGGCTTGCCCTGATCGTCGAGGAACGCGCAGAGGAGGTACCACGAAGGAAGGCAGGTCGTGCAGGTCGGGGCTCCCGACAGACGGGGCAGTTTGGCCGTGCAAGCCTGACCGCCGAGATACTGGTATTTCGAGTCGTTCGACAGCGCTTTCGAGCGGGGAATGTTGAAGATGCCCTCGGGCGAGTGTTTCGTGGCGTTGCGGAACAGCTGTCCGAAATCCGAATGGAGGGTGTAGGCATTCAGCTGCATGCAGTTCCAGGCGGCGTCGCGGGCCTCCTTGAAGAGCTTCTCGGCTTCGGCCGGATCGTCGTCGCCGAAACCGCCCCGTTCGGTCGAGTCCCATTTGCGGATCGACGCGAAGTGGAGGGCGAAGCGGGCCTTCATGCCGTAGGCCGCGCCGCGCGTGGCGCGCTCGATCTCGCCTCCGTAGGATACGGGCAGGATCGGCGCTACGTCGTCGAACTCTTTGAGAATGTCGGGAAGAACGGTCCACATGTCGCTGCGGGTCAGTTCGTAGGCGCTCTCGCGGCCCTGCTCGGAGTCCATGTCCATATCTTCCGGAACCACGACGGGATCGCCGAAGTGGATCATGATGCGGGCGTAGAAGCAGGCGCGGTAGAAGCGGGCGTTGGCCATGATGCGGTCGTAGCGGGCCTGTTCGATCCGGCCTTCGTGCTTGCGGAGCTCGGTGATGATCTTGTTGCAGCGGTTGATGCCCGTGTAGGTGATGTCCCACATGCGGACCGAGAGCGGATAATCGGAGTTCACGCCGTCGATCAGGAAACGGCCCGGGGAGTTGCGGTTCTGCCCGTCGTCGGTCAGCATGTCCAGCTCGGTCTGGTTGCCGGAGGTCCATTCGTTGCGTTCCATGGGCCAGTAGGTGTGGTGGAGCAGGGCGTTGAGGTTCAGTTCGAACTGCTCGGCCGTCTGGAACCACGAGCCGCTGGCCGCCTTGTCCCTGGGCGAAAGGTCCAGGTCGCTGCACGAAACTGCCAGGCTGCCGGCCAGGGCGAATAATGCGATTTTAATGGTTTTCATATGCTTTTCTCTCTTTGATGCGACGTTAGAATTTGAGCTGTGCGGAGAAGAGTACCGATTTGGTGATGGGATAGCCGGTGGTGCCGACCTCGGGGTCCCAGCCCTCGGGGAAGTGGCTGTGGGTGAAGAAGTCGGTGAGCGTCACGGCGAAGCGCAGGCTCTTGACGTGGATTTTGCTCATCCATTTCTGGGGCAGGGTGTAGCCCAGCGAGATGTTTTTCACGCGGAAGTAGGAGCCGTCGAAGAGCCAGTAGTCGGAGATCGCATAGTTGTTGTTCGCGCTGGCCCACGAATAACGCGGGTATTTGGCACGCTTGTTCTGTTCGATGGTGTTTTTACGGCTCCACGAATTCCCCCCCCCGATGTAGGTGGCGAAGTTATACCACTGACCGCGGAGCGGCTGCACCATCTCGTCCGTCAGATAGGAGTTGCGCTGGCCGACGCCCTGGAACGTCAGGTTGAAGTCGATGCCGCGCCAGGCCAGATCGACCGAACCGCCGTAGTTGAAGTGCGGGAGCGAGGAGCCTAACACCCGGCGGTCGTAGTCCGTCGAGATGAGCGGATTGTTCGGGTCGCCGTCGCCGAAGTTCCGGTAGCGGATGTCGCCCGGGGAGACGTAGGAACCCATGGTCGCCGAATTCGCAACCTCTTCGGGGGTCTGGTAGAGGCCCTCGCTGACGTAGCCGTACCACGATTGGTATTCCTCGCCCTCGCGGATGATCTTGCCGTTCGAGATGACCTCCTTGTTGCCGATGTAGCCCATCTTCGAAACGTCGTCCGAAAGGTTGAACGTGAGTCCGTAGCTGAAATCGCCGATGTTGTCGCGCCAGCCGAGGGTGATCTCCCAGCCTTTGGTGTTCATGTCGCCGATGTTGTCGTAGGGGTCCGAGAGTCCCATGATCGGGGCGATGGGGACTTGCAGGAGCATGTCGCGCGTCTTTTTGTAATACCAGTCGCCGGTCACCGACAGGCGGTTGCGGAACAGCGAGAGATCGACGCCCACGTCGAAGGTCGAGGTGGTCTCCCAGGTGATGTCCGTGACGATGGCGGCGGCCTGCGCATAGCCCGACAGGCCCGTCAAGGTCGAACCTGCGTAGCCCATCGTGTGATTGTTGGCCAGCACGGCCTGATAGGGGTAGTAGCCCTTGATGCGCTCGTTGCCCAGCTCGCCGTAGGAGAGGCGCAGCTTGCCGTGGTCGAGGACCTTGCGGGCGCCCTCCATGAATTTCTCCTCGGTGAAGACCCAGCCCGCCGAGGCCGAGAGGAACGTGCCCCAGCGGCAGTCGGGCGCGAAGCGCGAGGAGCCGTCGCGGCGGATATTGCCCTGAACGTAGTATTTCGACTTGTAGTTGTACATCAGGCGGCCGAAATAGGAGCGGCGGGCCAGTTCGTTGATGTTCTTCGAGTTGGCCGTGACGCCGTCGGAGTTGCCGGCGTTCAGGTCGGGGATCAGCGAGTGGGCGTACGACGTGTTCTTGGCCACGATCGTACCCTCCTGATACCAGTAGTTCTCGTAACCGATCATGGCGCTGAAGTTGTGGTCCTCGCCGAAGGTGTGCCGGTAGTTGGCATAGACCTGCGTGGTGTGGGCGAAGGTGTCGCCGCGGTCCTCTTCGAGTTCCGTGGTCAGGGCGCTGCTGATGTATTTCGAACTGGTGAGGCTCTCCTCCTGATAGCTGAAATAGGAGGTCTGGCGCTGGAAGTCCTTGATCTTGGTGTAGGAGAACTGGGGCGAGAAGATGCCCGTGACGGTCAGTCCCTTGACGGGGGTGATGTCCAGCTGGAACTTGGCGTTGGCCAGGTACTTGTCGCTCTCCTTCTCGCCGGCCGACATCAGGGCTGCATAGGGGTTCACGCCGTCTTTGCCCGGGGCATAGCGGCCGTCGCTCCATTTGGCCTGATAGATGGGCGGGATGTAGCGCATGCGATCCGACGGCGATGAATGGGGGTTGAGCTGATCCACGTAGCGCAGCGAAATGTCGGCCGAGGCTTTCATCCACTTGAATACCTGTATGTCGTTGTTCAGACGGGCCGTGTAGCGCTTCCACGAGAGGTTCTTGCGGAACAGGCCGTCCACGTCGTCGAAGCCCAGGCTCAGCACCGAGCTGCGCTTGTCGCCGCCCGACTGGATCGTCAGGCTGTGCGAATGGCGCACGCCCACGTCTTTGAGTATCAGATCCATCCAGTCTACGTTCGGATAGAGGTCCGGATTCTCCCGGTTGAGCATCGCGTAGTTCTCGACGTATTCGCGGGAGTAGTCCTGATACCAGCCTCCCGAGGGCAGGTCGTTGTAGCGCAGTTCGTTGACCGCCGCCATGTAGTCGCTGGCGTTCATGTACTCGGGTTTCTGGGACTGGAAATCGAGTCCGAGCGTATAATTATAGGTGACGCTCGCGCCCGACTTGCCGGCCCGCTTGGTGGTGATCAGGATGACGCCCGCCGCGGCCTGAGAACCGTAGATCGAAGCCGATGCGGCGTCTTTCAGGACGGTGATGTTCTCGATGTCGTTGGGATTTACGTCGTCGATCGAGCCGGCTACGCCGTCGATCAGCACGTAGGGGTCGGACGCGCCGTCGGTCATCGAGGTGATGCCGCGGATGCGGATCGTGGCCGAGCCGCCCGGCGCCGAGTTGGTGCGGGTGACCGTCACGCCCGGCATGGCGCCCTGAAGGGCCTGCGAGATGGTCGGGGTCTGACGGTTGAGGATCGCTTCGCCTCCGATCGAGGAGAGCGACCCCGTCAGGTCCTTTTTCCGCATGGTGCCGTAGCCCACGACGACCACTTCGTCCATCGAGGTGCTCTCCTCCTGGAGCACGATGTCGAACGACGTGCGGCTGCCGATGGGCAGGGTCTGGGACTTGTAGCCCAGGTAGGAGACGAGGAGCGACGCATCCGCGGCGGGCTTTTTGGCCAGCCGCAGGGAGAAGTTGCCCTGAGCGTCGGTCGTTACGCCCTGCTGGGTTCCCGAGAGAATGATGGTAGCGCCGGGAACCGGCTCCCCTTTCTCGGTCTTTACGCTTCCCTGAATGGTGAAGTTCTGGGCCGAAGCGTACGATGGCGAAAATAGAATCGCTGCCAGAAGCGCACAGAAAGCCGCGATCATCCGAAAATCGCACTTTCTTTGAAATTCATCGTAACTTTTTTTCATCTTTTTAGAATTAGTAGTATATTTGCGCTGTACACCACACCACACAACAGATAAGACGGACGGATTTAGTGTGGTTTAGTGTGGTACAAAAATAAACGTAATATTTGATATTCCAAAGAAAAGACGATCTTTTTTGAATTTTTTCGCGGAATGTCACCAAAATGTAACGAGGACCGCCGGGCAGGAGAGGCTTATGCACTTCGTCCGGATTGTTGAAACCTTAAACGAACCTTTACTTACACTTATGAAAAAGTACTTGTTATGGATATGCACGGCGGCGGCTCTGCTGGCTGCCGGGGCTTCCTGTTCCGACGACCCGGAAGTCGATAGCGTCGGCCGGGTAGGCATTCAGCAGGAGAGCCTGACCGCCGACGGAGCGGGCGAGGATCTGACCCTCAACGTGACCAGCAACGCCTATTGGCGCATCAATTTCACCGATCCCGAGACCGGCGAGTCGGTTCGCTGGGTCACGGCCAGCGAGACCAGCGGCATGGGCAACACCGCGGTGACGCTCAAAGTCGCCCGCAACCGTTCGACCAGCGCGCGCAGCACCTATGTCAATGTAATCACCGAATCGGAGTCCTCCGCGGTTTCGGTCCTGCTGTCGCAGAGCGCCGGCACGATCGGCGGCGGCGACGGGTACGATTTCCCGATCTCCCAGACGTTCGCTATCGACGCCGCCCTCGCGCTGGACAATGCCTTTATCGAAGGGGCTGTCTGCTACTTCGACGACGGCATGATCCTGCGCCGGACGGGTTCTCCGACCGTGATGGAGTTCAGCACCAAGACCCACACCAATCCCACGACGAACTGGTATTTCCAGCGGGGCGTCGTCATCGGGGAGTGGGAGACCGGCGATGCCCTCCAGCTCGAAATTCCGGTGAAGGAGGAGCTCTCGGGCGACCTGCGCTACTCCTACGGCAGCCGCCGCGACGGCACCCAGAGTGCCGGGCATGCCTGGGTCTTTGAGTGGAGCGCCGACGGTGAGAGCTGGACGAAGTTCGACGGCACTTGCTCCGGCGGAGTTTCGGACGCCGTCTGGAAGACGATCGACTTCACCATTCCGGCCGACAAGAAGATTCCGGCCGGCGGCAAGCTCTGGATTCGCCACCGCTGCACCGACGGCTCCAAGGCGAGCACCTCGGCCTCGAACCAGACCGTTGCTTATCAGAGCGCGTTCTGCATCACGAAGGCTTCGGCCGAGCCGACTGCGGTTCCGCCGATGAACAACGACAAAGTGGTCTTCTCGACCGGTTTCGACGACGTGATCGACGCCAAAGCCGCCTATATCGACATCCCGCTCGACTTCATGTCGTCGTGGAACGACGGGGCCTATGCGCTGCCGCGCGAACAGTCCGGCATCGTGAATGTGGTCTCCTGCTGGAGCCGTCCGGGCTTCCTGCAAGTGGGCCGCGGCGACGAGGCTCTCATCACCCGCTACACGCAGGGAGCCTACACGATCAAACTGGCGTCGCGTTTCGAGGCGATGCGCATTTCGAAGTGCGATCTCAAACTCACCTTCCTCGCTTCGGCGATGATCGACGCCTACGGCAAGCCGACCGATCCGGGCGTGGTCGTGAAGGCCGACGCCGAGAGCGGTGCGACGGTCGAAGGCGGCACGCTCGAAGGGGTGGCCGACAACGAGTTCAAGCCCTTTACGGTCTATGTGCGCAACGCGAAGCCCGAAACGGAGATCACCATCACGTCGGCCGACATGGCCTCCAGCACGGACGACGTGCGCTTCTTCCTCGACGACATCGTGCTCGAAGTCGAGGGCGAGCCGCAGCGTCCGAGCGCTGACGATCCCGTGAAGTCCGATATTTCGGCCGTCCGCGCCATGAAGGGCGCCGAAGCGGTGACGATCAGCGACAACTATTATATACAGGGCCGCGTGGTGGCCGTGGACAACGTTCCGGCCGGCTGCTTCGCCGTGCAGGATGCCGACGCCGGCATCTTCGTCGAACTGGCGGATCACGGCCTCGCCGTGGGCGATCAGGTCGAGGTGGTCGTGAAGGATGCCCGGCTCGCTGCCGATGCCGACGGGCTGCTGGTGGTGACGCCGACGGCCGCCGATAAGGTAACCAAAACCGCGGCCGCTTCCGAAGTGCCCGCCGCACGGGCCGTCTCGGTGGCCGACCTGACGGCCGGGACCTACGAGGCGATGCTCGTCACGCTGCCCGAATCGCAGGTGATCGACGCCGATCTGTCGAAGACCCTGGGCGGGAACGTCACGCTCGAACTGGAGGACAAGAGCACCTATACGATGAAGACCTATGCTTCGGCGTCGTTCGCTTCGACGGCGGTTCCGCAGAAGCGCGGCGTGGTGAAGGGACTCGCCGGGGCATCGTTCCTGCTGCCGACCTCCGCGGCCGATCTTGCGGCCATGACCGGAACCCGTTTCGGCGAAGCCGTCTACGCCATTACGCCGATCTGCGGTATGCTCAAAATGTTGCTGGGCGGGACGCCGTCGATTTACAATGCGACATACGACGATGCGAGCAAGACGGTGACTTATACGGATACGGGTTGCACGATCACCAAACTTGGTAATACGGATGTGGCGGGCAGCGGCCTGACTTGCAAATCGACTCCTTACGACGGCCGGTTCACGACCAACGGCTGGGGTGGCGATAACTGGCAGGATAATGCCCTGCTTTTCAAAATCAAGGCTACTTCGGTGCTGAAAGGCAATCTGCGGTTCGGTTTCGGCCTCTTTGCGGCTTCGACGGCTCTGGTTCCCCATAATTACAAAATCGAATGGAGCCCGAACAATACGACTTGGTACGGCGATATGGATGTACGCCAAGGTCCCTATACCGAATCCGGCGATAATAAGTTCTCCATTCCGACTCAAGCTAACAACGGCGCCTATAAGATGGCATTCTTCAATATTCCGGATGACATGGCGATAGCCGAGAACGGCTATCTTTATATCCGCATCAGTCAGGCCGATACGGAATGCCACAAGACGGGCGCCACGATCAGCACGAGCGGTGAATTGCAGTTCCAGCATGCGTTCTATCTTACAACCAACGAGAAGCGCGCCTATCACACTTCGACGCTGCCGTCGGGTGAAAACGTGCTGTTGACCGAGGGCTTCGACGATGCTTTCTACGGACATGACTATTTCATTCCGACCTGGCAGATGAGCGCCAGTTCCAATGTCCCCAATGTATATACCGCTCCGGAGGGTTGGAATGTGACGCTGGCTTATGAACTCCCGGGATATATTCGTCTGGGCAGCAGCGCTGCGACGAGCGGAACTATTACCACTCCGGCTTTGACGGCATTGGGCGATATTCCGGCTGACATTACCCTTACTTTCAAGATCGGTATCCATATGGGCGGATCCGCCTCCTATGCGCCCGATCCGACTACGCTGACCGTAACGGCCGAGGGTGCGGGCACAGCCGCTGAACCCGTTCACGAACTGGCTTCGTTGCCGGCGGAATGTAAACCCGCTACCGAAGCGGAGGCCAAAGCGATGGAGGATGCCTATTATAAATGGTACCCTGTGACGGTGAAGGTTACGGGGGCTACGAAAGACACCAAGATTACGATCGGAGGTACGGGCCGCCATTATATCGACGACATCGTGATTACGAAGGACTAACCTGAATAACTATAAAAAAAACTATGAAAACACTGAAGTATCTGCTTTGTGGAATTACAATGTGCGCCCTGGCGTGCTCGTCGAGTAAGGATGACGGACCCGGACCCGACAAAGGCGAATCGAACACGCTGAAAATAATGTCGTTCAATGTCCGCTACAACAGCGCCAACGATGAGGGCGACACGAACTGGGAGGTACGCAAGGCGGCCGTCGTGAAGATGATCAACACGGTTCAGCCCGATGTGGTCGGCTTGCAGGAGCCGCGCACGGAACAGCGGACCTATCTGAAAAACAACCTGCCGAACTACGGCTATCTGGAGGTTCCCGGAACAGGGGCCGGAACGGGCGGAAACACTTGCCTGATCTATCGTCAGGACCGCTTCACGAAGGTCAACGACGGCTATTTCTTCCTCAGCCCGACCCCCGACGAGCCCTCCCGCTGCTGGGACGTGGGCGATTCGCAGTGGCGGACTTCGGTTTGGGTTCACCTGAAAGAGAAGGAGACCGGCAAGGAGTTTTTCTTCCTCTCGACGCACATGCCCGTGCGCACCAATTCCAGCTATCCCAACGAGCCCTATATCCAGGCGCGCATCAACAGCGCCAACCTCAATGTCGAGCGGATGAAGAAAATCGCGGGTGAGTCGGCGATGTGCTTCATCGTGGGCGACATGAACTGTTCGGAGAAGGCCGCCGACGGTTCGGCCAACGCCGACGGCGTGCGTGCGCTGAAACCCTACCGGGACTGGATGAAATCGGGCCGCGACATCGCTCCTACGGGGGATGCTTACAGTTTCAACAACTTCGGCAAGGGAACGGCCGCGCCGAGCCGCAATCTCGACCATATCTTCTACCGTAACGTGACGATGGCCATGTCGTTCCGCACGCTGACCGACAATTACGGGGTGAAGTATGTTTCCGACCACTATCCGATCCTGCTGACGGTGCTGTTCTGACCCGAAGCACGCTTTTCAGACGAAAACCGCCCCGGCTCCTGAGAGCCGGGGCGGTTCCGTGTTTTCGGAACGCGGTCAGTTGACGATGACCGTCGGGAAGTATTCCCGCAGCAGGGCCGCCGCGCGGTCGAGCTCTTCGGGGGTGTTCTCCCGCACATGGCGGAGCTTGTATTCCAGCCCCATCGCCTCGTATTTGTGAACCCCGAGGGTGTGGTAGGGGAGCAGTTCGACCCGCTCCACGGATTTGTAACCTCCGAGACGCTCCCCCAGCGTGCGGATGTCGGCTTCGGCGTCGCTGTAACCCGGAACGAGCACATAGCGCAGCCAGAACGGTTTTCCGTGGGCTTCGAGCCATGCGGCCGTCCGCAATGTCTGCGTGTTCTCGCGTCCGGTGAGGGCGCGGTGGCGTTCGGGATCGGCCTGCTTCACGTCCAGCAGCACCAGATCGACCAGCCCCAGCAGCTCTTCGACGGCCGGGTTCCACACCCCGCCGTTCGAGTCGATGCAGACATGGATGCCGGCCTCTTTCAGCGCGCGGACCAGCGGAACGAGTTCCGCGGCCTGGAACGTGGGTTCGCCGCCCGAGAAGGTCACGCCGCCGCGTTTGCCGTAGAACGGTTTCTGATCGACGGCTATGCGCAGAATCTCCGCAGGATCGGTCGGCTTGCCCTCCCCGGCCTCGATCGTGTCGGGGTTGGCGCAGTAGAGACAGCGGAAATTGCAGCCTTGCAGGAAAACGACGAGCCGGAGTCCCGGCCCGTCGAAAGTTCCCATCGATTCGTAAGAATGTACACGAAGCATAGAAAAAAGTGAAATGTGAAAGGTTAAAAGTGAAAAGTCGCTGTATTTTAATAAAATACCTTTAACCTTTCACTTTTAACCTTTCACCTTGATTACATTCTTTCATGGAAGCTGCGGCTGATGACCTCCAGCTGGTGTTCGCGGCTCAGCTTCGTGAAGTTCACGGCATAGCCCGAAACGCGGATCGTCAGCTGCGGATACTTCTCGGGGTGCTCCATGGCGTCTTCCAGCATCTCGCGGTTCAGCACGTTGACGTTCAGGTGGTGGGCACCCTTCGTGAAGTAGCCGTCGAGCATCGTCACGAGGTTGTCGATGCGCTCCTCGGCCGTCGGGCCCAGCGATTTGGGGACGATCGAGAAGGTGTTCGAAATACCGTCCTGCGAGTCGCGGTAGCGCATCTTGGCCACCGAGGCGAGCGATGCGATGGCGCCGCTCTTGTCGCGGCCGTGCATCGGGTTGGCTCCCGGGGCGAAGGCCACGCCCTTGAGGCGTCCGTCGGGCGTCGCGCCGGTCTTCTTGCCGTACATCACGTTCGAGGTGATCGTGAGCAGCGACAGCGTCGGGCGGGCGTTCTTGTAGACGGGCAGTTTTTTGAGCTCCTCGCTGAAGTAGTAGACGAGGTCCACGCCCAGGTGATCGACGCGGTCGTCGTTGTTGCCGTAGCAGGGGAATTCGCCTTCGATGTCGAAGCCTTCGGTGAGCCCCTCGGCGTTGCGGCGGGCCGTCACACGGGCGTATTTGATGGCCGAGAGCGAGTCGAGGGCGATCGAAAGGCCCGCCACGCCGTAGGCGAGGTTGATGCGGGGATCGGTATCGACGAACGCCATCTGGGCTTTCTCGTAGTAGTATTTGTCGTGCATGTAGTGGATGATGTTCATCGCCTCGTTGTAGACGCGGGCGATCTCCTTGAGCACCATCTTGTAGTTGCGCATCACCTCCTCGAAGCGCAGCGGACCCTCCGACAGGGCCGGGATGCCCTTGACCATCAGCGTGCCGGTGTTCTCGCAGCGGCCGCCGTTGATGGCCAGCAGCAGGGCTTTGGCCAGGTTGGTGCGGGCGCCGAAGAACTGGATCTGGCGGCCGATGTCCTGGAACGAGACGCAGCAGGCGATGCCGTAGTCGTCCGAGTGGCGGACCTCACGCATCAGGTCGTCGTTCTCGTACTGGATCGAGCTGGTGTCGGCCGAGACCTTGGCGCAGAAATCCTTGAATCCCTGGGGCAGTTCGGGGCTCCAGAGGATCGTGAGGTTGGGCTCGGGCGAAGGGCCGAGGTTGTAGAGCGTCTGCAAGAAGCGGAACGAGGTCTTCGTGACCTTCGTGCGGCCGTCGTTGAAGCGTCCGCCGATGGCCTCGGTCACCCACGTCGGGTCGCCGGCGAAGATGTCGTTGTAGGACTGCATGCGCAGGTGGCGCACCATGCGCAGCTTGATGACGAACTGGTCGATCAGCTCTTGGGCGAACGACTCGTCGATCGTGCCGTGCGCCAGATCGTATTCGATGAAGATGTCGAGGAACGACGAGACGTTGCCCAGCGACATGGCGGCTCCGTCCTGCTCCTTGACGGCGGCCAGATAGGCCATGTAGACCCACTGCACGGCCTCCTGCGCCGAGTGCGCCGGACGGCTGAGGTCCAGTCCGTAGTATTCGCCCATCGTGCGGATGTCCTTCAGGGCATTGATCTGCTCGGCGACCTCTTCGCGCAGGCGGATGCGGGCGTCGGTCATCGGGCCGGTGAGGTTGCGCAGGTCCTGCTGCTTGGCCTCGATCAGACGGTCGGTGCCGTAGAGGGCCAGACGGCGGTAGTCGCCGATGATGCGGCCGCGGGCGTAGTTGTCGGGCAGTCCCGTCAGGAAGCCCAGCGAGCGGAACGAGCGGATCTCTTCGGTGTAGACATCGAATACGCCGTCGTTGTGGGTCTTGCGGTAGTGGGTGAAGATGTCCCGGACTTTCTCATCGACCTCCACGCCGTTCTCCTTGCAGGCGCGCGACACGACGTTGATGCCGCCGAAGGGCTTGATGGCGCGTTTGAGAAGTTCGTCGGTTTGCAGGCCCACGATCAGCTCGTTTTCGCGGTCGATGTAGCCGGCCTTGTGCGAAGTGATGGTCGAGACGGTCTTGTTGTCCAGCGAACGGACACCGTTATGCTGACGTTCCTCTTCGAGAGCTTTGAGACAGAGATTCCAGATGTGTTTCGTGCGCTCGGTCGGTCCCTGGAGGAACGAGGCGTCGCCCAGGTAGGGCGTGATGTTCGTCTGCACGAAGCTCGTCACGTTGATTTCCTTGCTCCAAAGCCCGTCGATAAAGGTTTTGTTCAGTTCCATAGTTGCGTTATTGTTCGATTTGAGATTGAAATTGTCGCTTTTCGGTTGCAAAGATATGTTATTTTTTTCACAAGAACGAAAGAGCGCTTACATTTTCTTAAAATTTTTGAAAAAATACCTACGATCAGGTATCCCGTGCGTCCGGATTCGGATGCGATCGTTATTTCGGACGTTCCGGCTCCGCTTTTGTCCCGGCTAAGAGCCGGGTTTTAGGGGGCGATGGCAGGTCGGAGAGCTTCGGAAGCGGATATTGCGCTTTTACGGCTTTCTTGTTCGGCAAAATTGCGTATCTTTACCGCATAAAATCCCGACGACGATGGAAGAATTGACTTTGACGACCCCCGCCCTGCTGTTTTCGGCCGTATCGCTGATCCTGCTGGCCTACACCAACCGCTTTCTCTCCTATGCGCAGCTGGTGCGCACGCTCAAAGAGCAGCATTTGCAGCACCCTTCGAAAGTCACGCGTGCGCAGATCGACAACCTCCGCCGGCGGCTCCACCTCACGCGCTCGATGCAGGCGCTGGGCGTTTCGAGCCTGTTCCTCTGCGTGGTGACGATGTTTCTGATCTATGTGGGGATGTTGCTTCTTTCGGCCTATGTCTTCGGGGCGGCGCTGCTGTTGCTGATCGCTTCGCTGGGCGTGTCGCTCTGGGAGATTCAGATCTCCGTCCGGGCACTCGATATTCACCTGAAAGATATGGAGTCCGTTTAAGAAGCGGGATTCAGGATAATTGTCCGGCCGTGTTTAAGTCTCCCTTTTCAAAGGGAGATTTAGAGGGATTGTCGATATTTTGCCAGCGGCATCTTCGTTTATCGGGAATACCCCCGATAAACGAAGATGCCGCGACATCGCGTCACTGCATCTCCCACTAACCTACTTATGTAACCTAAAACCAACTTGTGAATCCGGTTCTCCGGTTTTCACATTGCAAAGATACGGGGCCGTCGTTTCAGCGGAATGACGGCCCCGTTACATTCGTGTTACTTCTGCTGTTCCAGGAAATAATGCTGGGATTTGAGCAGATTCCGCGACTGGAGTATCATCGTCTTGGTCTCGTTGAGGATCGTCAGGTAGAGCACGCTGGCGCGGGTGCTGCCCGAAGGGTTGCTGTGGATGCGCCGCAGCTGGCTCTTGATCGCCTCGACGATCGTGTCGAAGAGCTGGTCGCGCATTTCGAGCACCTTGTCGAGGTCCGAGAACTCCTTCGTCGAGAGCATGTCATTGATCTTGTCGAAGATGGCCTCCACCTGGTCGTTCACGCGCATCAGATCGACGATCTGCTCCTTCGACAGCCCCTCGTGGTTGTTGTCGATGTGTTCGAACGCGGGCCGCGTGATGTGGATCAGCGCCTTGGTCACCTCCGAGAGATAGTCCGTGACCTGCACGTAGAAGTGCCCCGTGTCGATGTCGCAGCGTTGCAGGCGGCGCAGCGTGGGCATGATGTCGTATTTGCGGGCGCGGGCCTCTTCGAAGAGTTTGTTCGAGTCGCGGACCATCTCTTTCAGCACCTTGCGGTTCTCCTTGAAGACGGCGACCAGCGTGCGGTTGTAGATGCGCGTGACCTCCTGCATCGTCGTGCAGACCTCGCCGATGCAGGCGCACAGCACCTCGTCGGGCGTCTCGGCCGTGTCGAGCGGCAGCAGTTCTTTTTCGGCCTCCTCTTTCAGCGCGGGGCTCTTGCGGTGGCTGCGGACGAGCAGCCAGAAGCAGAGCAGCGTGAGCGCCGCCACGGCGATCCAGCCGCCCCACAGCAGCAGGGCCGTCACGGCCAGCGCGATGAGGAATCCCCCGAGCGCCGTGATGAACCACCCCGAGATCACGGCCATCACGCCCGTGATGCGGTAGACGGCGCTTTCGCGTCCCCACGAACGGTCGGCGAGCGACGATCCCATCGCCACCATGAAGACCACGTAGGTCGTCGATAAGGGCAGTTTGTAGGAGGTGGCGATGGCGATCAGGATCGACGCGGCGGTGAGGTTCACCACGGCGCGGATCATGTCGTAGGGGGCCGACGAACGCTCCTCGGCGGGCAGCGGCTCGAAACGGCGGTCGATGGCTTTCTGCATCCGCGCCGGGATCAGGCCGGTCCACATCGTGTTCAGGACCAGCGTGGCGCGCACGAGGCTGCGGGAGATGAGGGTCGAGCCGAAGCGTTCGTCGCCCTCGTGCTGCGAGGCGAGCGAGAGTTCGGTTTCGGTGACGTGCTGCGACTTCTTCGAGAAGAAGAGCGTCAGCACCATGATGATTCCCGAGGCGCCCAGCAGCAGGAAGTTCGCACGGGCGGGACCTTCGAGCGCCCCCATCATCATCGTCTCGCTGCCCGCCTCTCCGGCGATCCGCCAGGCGTCGTAGCCGGCCAGCGGCACGCCGATGAAGTTCACCAGGTCGTTGCCCGCGAAGGCCAGCGCCAGCGAGAAGGTGCCCGAGAGGATGGTGATGCGCATGATGTTGAGGCGCATGCGCTGGAAGATATAGAGGACGAGCGCCGCCGCGGCCCAGAAGGCCAGCAGCGTCAGCACGACGTGTTCGCCGACGTAGTCCGAGACGGCGGAGGGGATCAGCCCCGAGCTTTTCAGCCCTTTGAACAGCGCGAAATAGAGGATGCCGGCGAGCGAGATACCGCACCACACGGCGCCCCAGCGCCTGAACGCGGGGGCGTAGCGGAACGAGAAGATCAGCCGCGAGATGTACATGAAGAGGGTCCCTGCGGCGAAGGCCAGGGCCACCGACAGGAGGATCGCCGCGATGATGACCATCGCCTTGCCCGTGTTGATGAACTGCGAGAGGTCGTGCAGCGAGGTTCCGGGGTCGCCGGCGATGCGGAACAGCGCGGCGGCCACGGCGGCGCCCAGCAGTCCGAAGACCATCGACACGGTGGTCGAGGTGGGCAGTCCCAGCGTGTTGTAGAGGTCCAGCAGCAGCACGTTGCCCAGCATCATGCCCAGGAAGAGCATCATAATCTCCCGGAAGGAGAATTGCCCGGGGTAGAAGACGCCGCTGCGGGCGACTTCCATCATGCCGCTCGATGTGAGCGTGCCGACGAGGATGCCGGCGGCCGCGACCCAGAGGATCACGCGGCGCGGGGCGACTTTCGACCCCAGGGCCGAATTGAGAAAATTGACGGCGTCGTTGGCGACGCCCACGACGATGCCCATCACGGCCAGCAGGGCCAGGACGACGACGATTGCGGTGAAAAGAGGGGACATGTGATTTATCCGATTTGGTTCCTTGTCGTCGCAAAGGTCCGAAACGGATATTACAAAGGTGTTACGGGGGTGTTGCAGGTTTGTGAAATGAAACGGGTCAGCCCTGTTTTTTCAGCGTGAAGACGAATTCCAGTCCGCCGCGGTCGCGGTTGCGGGCCGTGATGGTGCCGCCGTGGATCGCAACGGCGTTCTTGACGATCGCCAGCCCCAGCCCCGTGCCGCCGAGTTTGCGCGAACGCCCCTTGTCGATGCGGTAGAAGCGTTCGAAGATGTGCGGCAGATGCTCTTCGCCGATGCCGATGCCGTTGTCCGCGAAGAGGATCGTGCACTCCTCGGGGGTGTCGTCCACGAGGCGGATGAAGATGTCGCGGCCTCCGGAGTAGGCGGCGGCGTTGTCCGCGAGGTTGCGGAACACCGACGCCAGCAGCGAGGGGCTGCCCACGACCTCGACCCGCCGGGGGAAATCGACGTTCACCCGCAGCCGTTGTTCGGCGGGCTTCAGCTCCATGTCGGCGGCCGTTTCGGCGATCAGGTCGTTGAGTACCACGGGCTCCTTGCGGATCAGCTGGCTCGCTTCGTCCATGCGCGTTATGGTCGAGATGTCGGCCAGCAGGCTGCGCAGGCGTCCGGTCTGCGCGGCGCTCTTTTCCAGAAAGTCCGTGCGCTTGCCGGCGTCGAGGTCCGGGTTAGCCAGCAGGGTTTCCAGATACCCCTGGATCGCCGCCACGGGGGTTTTCAGTTCGTGGTTGATGTTGTTCGTCAGCTGTTTCTTGATGCGGATCTTCTCCTGCTCCTCGTGCAGCGCGAGGGCGTGCTCGCGGTCGCGGTCGGCGGTGGTCTTCTGCAACCGTGCGTAGAGGCGGATGATGTGCTGCGAAATGTCGCCCAGCTCGTCGTGGGGGAAATCCGTGCGTTCGTCGATCCGCTCGCCCCGCTCGGCGCGTTCGGCGAACTCGTTGAGCCGCGTGATGTTCTGCCCCAGGCGGCGCGTGGCGAAGTACCCCGCGACGCTCATCAGCAGCGTGACACCCAGCATGAACCAGAGAAATTCGCGGTCGGCGGCCAGCACCTCGCTCAGCGGCACGGAGTAGGGCACGGCCGTGCGGACGATGCAGCTGTCGCCGAGCATCGCCGAGTAGAAATAATTGCGGTGGGTGCTCTCGGAGTGGCGGCGGATGGTGTAACCCGTTCCGCGGGCCGCGGCTTCGGCCACTTCGGGCCGGTCGAGGTGGTTGGCGGCGGGGAGCGTGTCGAGCGAGTTGTCGAACAGGACGCGGCCGTCGAGGCCGACGATCGTCACGCGCAGGTCGCCGAAGGCGTTTCCCTGGCGGGCGACGAAGGTTTCGGGAGATGTTCCCCCGTCCACGGCGTCGAGCATCCGCAGGTTGAGGAGTTGCAGCCGCGCGTTGAGCTGCTCGGCCTTGAAATGCTTCTCGCGGCCGTACTGGAAGAGGACGAAGCACGCCACCAGCGTCCACGAAAAGAGCAGCAGCAGCAGAAACAGCCTCCGGTGGTAGGAGAGCCTACTCTTCAAATCCGTAACCATAGCCCAGCCGTGTTACGATATGTCCGCCGTAGGGGCCTATCTTGCGGCGCAGGCGGGTGATGTTGACATCGACGGTGCGGTCCAGCACGATCACCTCGTCGCTCCAGATGCGGCGCAAAATCTCCTCGCGCGAGAAGATCACGCCCCGGTGGGCGAGCAGCAGGGCCAGTATCTCGAACTCCTTCTTGGTGAGCGCCAGTTCTTTGCCGTCCAGCGTGCAGACTTTGCGCCGGAGGTCCATGCCGAGCCCTTCGAAGGCGACCGTCTCCTGCTCCGTCGGAACTTCGGCCGTGCGCCGCAGGACGCTCCGCACGCGGGCCAGCACCTCGCGCACCGAGAACGGCTTGGCGATGTAGTCGTCGGCCCCGAGGTTCAGTCCGGCGACCGTGTCGTCTTCGGAGTCCTTCGCCGTGCAGAAGATCACCGGGACCTTCGCCGTCGCGGGGTCGTCTTTCAGCAGCCGGGCCATCCGGAAGCCGCTCATTTCGCCCATCATGACATCGAGCAGGATCAGCGAATAACGCTCGGGGTGCATTCCGAGGGCCTGCTCGGCGCTGTACGCCACATCGACCTCGTAACCCTCGACTTCGAGGTTGAATTGCAGGATCTCGCACAGCGACTCTTCGTCATCGACCACCAGGATTTTGTGTTTTGCCATACATACGAGGTTTGAATCCGCCTCAAAATTACGCAACATTCACCGTTGTTACACGCCCTGCGGGGATATTTAACCGAAATGTAATAACGCTCCCTCCTGCGGCCCGCCGCGGAACGGGCCCTTACGCCCGTCCCAGCACCTCCATCTGCTGACGGATCGACTCTTCGTGGATGGCTTGCAGGACGGTGCGCATGAATTCGCGGTCCATGCCCATCTGCTCGGCCTGCCCGGCGCGGCGCGCCAGCAATTCGTCGTAACGCTGGGCTTGCAGAACGGGCATGTTGTGCTCTTTCTTGTACTGCCCGATGTCGCGCGAGACGCGCATGCGGCGGGTCAGCAGCTCCAGCAGTTCGTCGTCGAGCTTGTCGATCTGCGAGCGCAGTTCGGTGAGGCTCTCGGTGGTGATCGTCTGGTCGCGGATCACGAGGTTGCGGATGATGTAGGCCAGCGCGTCGGGCGTCACCTGCTGGGCCTTGTCGCTCCATGCGCAGTCGGGCTTGCAGTGCGATTCGACGATCAGTCCGCCGAACCCGAGGTCCATGGCCTGCTGCGAGAGCGGGGCGATCAGTTCGCGCTTGCCGCCGATGTGGCTGGGGTCGCAGAAGATCGGCAGCGCCGGGATGCGGCGGTGCAGCTCGATGGGCACGGCCCACAGCGGATGGTTGCGGTAGAGGTTTTTGTCGATCGACGAGAAGCCGCGGTGGATGGCCCCGATGCGGCGGATGCCGGCGTTGTAGATGCGCTCGATGGCGCCGATCCACAGTTCGAGGTCGGGGCTCACGGGATTCTTCACCAGCACCGGCACGTCCACGCCGCGCAGGGCGTCGGCGATCTCCTGCATGGCGAAGGGGTTGGCTGCCGTGCGGGCGCCGATCCAGAGCAGGTCGATGCCGCCCTTCAGCGCTATGGCGACGTGCTCGCGGGTGGCCACCTCGGTGGCGGTGTACATCCCCGTTTCCCGTTTCACGCGCTGGAGCCAGGCGATGCCGGCCTCGCCGACGCCTTCGAAGCCTCCCGGCTTGGTGCGGGGTTTCCACAGTCCGGCGCGGTAGATGCGGAATCCCTCTGCGGCCAGCGAGCGGGCGGTCTCCATGACCTGTTCTTCGGTTTCGGCGCTGCAAGGGCCTGCGATGACCAGAGGTCGCCGGGGATCGACCCCGGGAAGCGTGATGGGTTGAATGTCGTTCATAGTGAGCTGATTTTATTGTTTTCGATTCGTATTAGATTGCGGGGTTGGGGCATTCGGCGTATTCGCCCAAAATGCGGAAGTCGCTGGTGAGGGGCCGGGCGGCGTCGATGGCCTGCCGATAGCGCACCGGGTCGTCGAACGTGACATCGACGTAGAAGCGGTACTCCCATTCGCGGCCGATGATCGGCAGCGACTGTATCTTGGTGAGGTTGATGTCGTAGAACGAGAGGACGGTGAGCACTTTCGAGAGGCTTCCCCGGGTGTGCGAAAGGGTGAAGAGCAGCGAGGCTTTGTTCGTGTTCGCGGGGTCGGCGAAGGCTGCGGCGCGGCTCTCGTCGGCCAGGAGCAGGAAGCGCGTGAAGTTGTGTTTGTTGGTCTCGATGCCGCGGCTGAGGATTTCGAGCCCGTAGAGTTCCGCCGCATCGGCGCCGCAGATGGCGGCCGTTCCCGAGAGCCGCTCCCGGGCGATCTCCCGGGCGCTGCCGGCCGTGTCGTCGCGTTCGACGATCTTCATCGCGGGGTGCGCCTTGAGAAAGTCGCCGCACTGCATCAGCGCGATCGGGTGGGAGTGGACCTCGCCGATCTCGCCGAGCGTCTGTCCGGGCAGCGCGGCCAGCACGTGCGAGATGCGGAGTTTTTGCTCGCCGATGATCCGTGCGCGGCTCTGCTGCAACAATTCGTGGTTGGGGAGCAGGCTGCCCGCGATGGTGTTCTCGATGGCCGCGATGCCCAGCAGCGAGGGGTTCGCCGCCATCCGGGCGAACAGCTCGTCGAAGCTCAGGCAGGGGAGGATGCCGATCTGCCGGCCGTTGAAGTAGCTGCGCGCTGCCGTTTCGTGATAGCATCCTGCGATGCCCTGTATTGCGATCTGTTCCATAGTTCGTTCGAAAAAGAAAATCCCGCTCGGCCGAGCGGGATTTTCGTATCATCATTAATCTATATCTCTAATTTCATACAGTTAATTGCACGCGATCCCGCTTTTTCCCTTGCCGTAAAAGAAAAAGTAATAAAAATAATATGCGAAACCGTATGCTCTCATGGTCGAGATGGACTTTATCATCGGCAAATGTAGCGAAATAATCCGGAAAACCAAACTCCGGAGCCGTTTTTTTGCGAAAATCAGCGTTTGCGGCGCCGGAACCGCTTGCGCAGTTCCTTGCGGCGTCCGAAGGCGAGGCGGAAGAAGGTGCCTTGCAGCAGCGTGTCGTCGATGTTCCAGCCGCGGGCTTCGGCGTAGCGGTCGAGGATGAAGAGGAACGCCACGGCGGGGCAGGAAAGCCTCCGCAGGTTGACCATGCAGGCGCGGGGCCGCAGTGGCCGGTCGGCGAACCGCATGCGGTTGATGTCGATCAGCTGGAAGCGGATGGCGCCCGTCGCCGTGTCGCGGCGCCAGAGGACGTTGCCGTGGTTGAAGTCCCGGTGCTCGATTCCCTGTTCGTGGAGCTGCCCGGCGAAGCGGGCGAAGGCTTCCAGCACGGGGACGGTTCCGGCCGAGGGGAAGTGTCCGGTGGTCTGCGACAGGGGCGTGTAGTCCGAACAGCGCGAGATGTAGTAGCTGTCGCTCAGCAGCCCGTGGCGGCGGTATTCGCTCCACGCGATCGGCTCGGGCGAGTCGATGCCCAGCGCCCGCAGCCGCACGGCGTGTTCGTAGGAGCGGCGGGCTTTGCTCCGGCGGAAGAAGGTGTAGACGAAAGCCTGGAACAGGTTCGGACGGCGGAAACGTTTGACCGCGACCCGATACCCCCCCCCAACGTCGAAGGCTTTGATCGTGTTGCGTCCGGTATGGAGTACCTCGCCGCCGTTTTCGAACAGTTCGGGGAGGTGTTCCGCGAAGCTCCGCAGGCGATCCGAGGCGGGATTGACGTGAATGCGCATGGTGGAAAAATTTTATGCTGCAAAGTTACGTTCCCGCGGCCTATGGCGTTAGTCCTATTTGATTGCGAAGTTGTCCTGAAACGGAAAAGAGCCCTCCCCCGCAAAAGAGAAAAGCGGCAGTTCCGATGAACTGCCGCTTTCGTTGCCTGAGCTGACACCGGGACTTGAACCCGGGACCTCTTCCTTACCAAGGAAGTGCTCTACCACTGAGCTATGTCAGCAACATTCCTCTTTCGAGTGGTGCAAAAGTACATAAGAAAAATGAAAAGACCAAAAAAATGTACACATTTCACAATTATTTTCTATCTTTACTTCCGAATTATAATAAAATACAAATGAAACGTATCCTGATAGTAGGCGCCGGAGGCCAGATAGGTTCCGAGCTGACAGTTTTTCTGCGCGGGATCTACGGCGGTGCGAACGTCGTGGCAACCGATATGCGCGAATGTCGTACTTTGGCCGAGGACGGGCCCTTCGAGGTGCTGAACGCCCTCGATGCGACGGCTATGGCTTCGGTCGTGGCCCGCTACCGCATCGATACGATCTTCAACCTCGTGGCGTTGCTGTCGGCCGTCGGCGAACGCAATCCCCAGATGGCCTGGAACGTCAACATGGGTGCGCTCAACAACTCGCTCGAAGTGGCCCGCCAGCACCATTGCGCGCTGTTCACCCCCTCGTCGATCGGCGCTTTCGGACCTTCGTCGCCCAAGGACGGAACCCCGCAGGATACGATCATGCAGCCCACGACCATCTACGGTATCTGCAAGGTCACGGGCGAGCTGCTCGGAAACTACTACCACCACAAATACGGCGTCGATACCCGTTCGGTGCGCTTCCCGGGCATTATTTCGAGCGTCACGCTGCCCGGCGGCGGCACGACGGACTACGCCGTGGAGATCTACTACGAGGCGATCCGCTCGGGGAAATTCACCTGCCCGGTGCCGTCGGATGTTTACATGGACATGATCTACATGCCCGACGCCCTGCGCGCCTGCGTCGAGCTGATGGAGGCCGATCCTGCGAAACTCCGCCACCGCAACAGCTTCAACCTCGCTTCGATGAGCTTCACGCCCGAGATCATCTGCGCCGAGATCAAAAAGCGGCTGCCCGCGTTCACGATGGACTACAACGTCGATCCCGTGAAGAAGGAGATCGCCGAGAGCTGGCCCAATTCGCTGGACGACACCTGCGCCCGCGAGGAGTGGGGCTGGAAACCCGAATGGGACCTCTCGCGCATGACCGACGACATGCTGGCGCACATCCGCACGAAACTTGCTGCGGAGTAAGCCATGAAACGCATCGTCCGAAGTTTACTCGTCCTTTTGCTGCTGTCGGTGGTCGTCGTCACGGGCGGCAGCCTCTATCTGCTCTCCTATTCGCTGACGCCTGACGCGACGATGGAGGCGAAAAATGCCTCCTCTTATAAATATATGTATGCCGAATACCCCTTCCTGCAACCGTGGATCGACAGCCTCGAACGCACCGGGGCGCTTCGCGATACGGTGATCCTCGGCGCAGAGGGCGAGCGGCTGCACGCGATCTATGCGGCGGCTCCCGAACCGACGGACCGGACGGCGGTGATCGTCCACGGCTACACGGACAATGCCGTGCGGATGCTGATGATCGGCTATCTCTACAACCACGATCTGGGGTGCAACATCCTGCTGCCGGACCTTTATTACCACGGGCAGAGCGAAGGACGGGCCATTCAGATGGGGTGGAAGGACCGCCTCGACGTGCTGCGGTGGATGGAGATCGCCAACGACATCTTCGGCGGGGATACGCGGATGGTGGTTCACGGCATCTCGATGGGCGCCGCGACGACGATGATGGTTTCGGGCGAGGAACAACGCCCCTATGTGAAGTGTTTCGTCGAGGACTGCGGCTACACGAGCGTCCGGGACCAGTTCGCCAAGGAGCTCGAAGATCAGTTCGGGCTGCCGGCTTTCCCGCTGCTCGACGTGGCGAGCTGGCTGTGCCGGCTGAAATACGGATGGGATTTCCGCGAGGCTTCGGCCCTGAAGCAGGTGGCGAAATGTCGGCTGCCGATGCTGTTCATCCACGGCGACGCCGACGGCTACGTCCCTACGCGGATGGTCTATCCGCTTTACGAGGCCAAGCCGGGCGAAAAGGAGCTGTGGGTGGTGCCGGGCGCCGCGCACGCCGTCTCCTACCGGGACAACCGGGCTGAGTACACGCGCCGCGTCAGGGAGTTCGTGGAACCCCGCCTGAGAGGCGGGATTTAGGGGGCGGCGGTAAGTCCGGGCGTTTTTTATCCGGTTCTGCGCATCCGCTTTCGATAATATAAGGGAAACGGAATATGGAAAATGACTATAATTTGCGGCAGGCGCAGGCTTTTTACCGGATTTTGGAGGATGCCGTCGGAAGCCTTCCCGCCGACGTGCGCGGGAGACTTTACCGCCCGGCCGCCGAGAATTGCGTGAAAGGCGCCGTCCTGACGGAACTCCGCAGGCAGTTCGAGGAGTGCGGCTGCGACCTCGACCGGCAGTATGCGAAGTACGGCCGCTCGGAGTACTTTTTCGCCGATGTCATCGAGCCGGGGCGGGTCTATGAGATCGGGTACCCCCGCTGTCTCTGTCCGCAGGTCGAAGCCGGATTCGTCGAGGTCCCAACCCACTGCGAGTGCTCCCGTCAGAGCATCCTTTGCGTCTACCGGGAGCTGATTCCCGGCAAGAGCGTTCGGGTGGAGACGCTCCGGACCGTCCTCGCGGGGGATTCGGAGTGCCGCTTCCGGGTGACGGTCGAATGACCCCGGTTTAAGAAACCGGTTTTAGGGCGGCCGCGGCTCAGGGCGTTTCAGAATGCCTTTTGCGCGGGAAACCGTTTTCCGCCGACATAAAAAACAAGCCGGGCAAACGCCCGGCTTGTTTTCGTATGGCGGAGATCTCCGCTTATTCGGCTTTGCCGTCCGAACCGAGAACCTCCTTGATCTTGTGGATGTAGAGCTTCTTCATGTTGTCGCGGGCCGGACCCAGGTATTTGCGGGGGTCGAACTCGGCGGGCTTGGTGGCGAAGACCTCGCGGATGGCAGCGGTCATGGCCAGGCGCGAGTCGGAGTCGATGTTGATCTTGCAGACGGCGCTCTTGGCGGCCTTGCGGAGCTCCTCCTCGGGGATGCCTACGGCAGCTTTCAGCGCACCGCCGTACTTGTTGATCGTTTCGACCTCCTCCTGGGGTACCGACGACGAGCCGTGCAGCACGATGGGGAAGCCCGGAAGTTCCTTCTCGATGGCGGCCAGCACGTCGAATGCCAGAGGGGGCGGAACCAGACGG
The DNA here is from genome assembly GCF_025145645.1 of Alistipes senegalensis JC50. Classification (NCBI taxonomy): domain Bacteria; kingdom Pseudomonadati; phylum Bacteroidota; class Bacteroidia; order Bacteroidales; family Rikenellaceae; genus Alistipes; species Alistipes senegalensis. The sequence continues at coordinate 2,203,966 of NZ_CP102252.1, forward strand.
CCCGTCTTGGGGTCTACGGTGCACTGCTCGGGGGTGAACTTGTAGGCTCCGTGCGAGGTGCCGATCGAGATGGCCAGCGAATCCACGCCCGTCTTGGTCACGAAATCCACGACCTCTTCGGGTTTGGTGTAGTGGCTGACTTCGGAGGCTACCTCGTCCTCGACGCCGGCCAGCACGCCCAGCTCGCCTTCGACCGTTACGTCATACTTGTGAGCGTACTCCACGACCTGCTTCGTCAGGGCGACGTTCTCGTCGTAGGGAAGCGCCGAACCGTCGATCATCACCGACGAGAAGCCCATGTCCACGCAGCTCTTGCACAGCTCGAACGAATCGCCGTGGTCGAGGTGCAGCACGATCTGGGGCTTGGCCCAGCCCAGCTCCTTGGCGTATTCCACGGCTCCTTCGGCCATGTAGCGCAGCAGCGTCTGGTTGGCGTAGTTGCGCGCGCCTTTCGACACCTGGAGGATGACGGGCGATTTGGTCTCGGCGGCAGCCATGACGATAGCCTGGAGCTGCTCCATGTTGTTGAAGTTGAATGCCGGAACGGCGTAACCTCCTTTGATGGCCTTGGCGAACATGTCGCGCGTGTTCACAAGACCGAGATCTTTGTACGATACCATAATATTAGATTGTTAGTGAATTTTGCGCTCAAAAAACCGTACAAATTTACTAAAAAATCTAAATAATACCCTCTTTTTGTGAAAAAAATAACAGCCGGCGGGAAATAGTTGCGCAATCCGGATTGTTTTTTGTACTTTTGCATGAATTATCCACCGCAAGCAAACAACAAACATATACGATCATGGCAGAATTTATCTATCAGGAGCCGTTCCCGATTCAGGACGACAAAACCAAGTACCGTCTTTTGACGAAGGAGTATGTGAAGGTCGTGGAGTGCGACGGCCGCAAGATCCTCAAGGTCGACCCCAAGGGGCTCGAACTGCTTTCGAAGGAGGCCTATGCCGACGTGTCGTTCTATCTGCGCGCCGCACACCTCCAGAAGCTGCACAACATTCTCGACGATCCCGAAGCCACCGACAACGACAAGTTCGTGGCCTACACGATGCTGCTGAACCAGGCCGTCTCGGCCGAGGGCGAGCTTCCGACCTGCCAGGACACCGGCACGGCCATCTGCATCGGCCACAAGGGCGAGGATGTATACACGGGCGCCGACGACGCCGAGTGCATCGCCCGCGGCGTTTACGAGACTTACAAGGACCGCAACCTGCGCTATTCGCAGGTCGTGCCCTTCACGATGACCGACGAGAAGAACTCCGGCACGAACCTCCCGGCGCAGATCGACATCTACGGCGGCAAGCCCGGCATGGAGTACGAATTCCTCTTCATCACCAAGGGCGGCGGCTCGGCCAACAAGACGTTCCTCTACCAGCAGACCAAGGCGCTGCTCAACGAGGAGTCGCTCACGAAATTCATTCAGCAGCATATCTATGACCTCGGCACGTCGGCCTGCCCGCCCTACCACCTCGCCATCTGCATCGGCGGCACGTCGGCCGAGATGTGCCTCTCGACGGTGAAGAAGGCTTCGGCCGGCTATCTCGACGAACTGCCCACCTCGGGCAACGAGGGCGGCCGTTGCTTCCGCGACCTCGAGTGGGAGGAGAAGGTGCTGAAAATCTGCCGGGAGAGCGGCGTCGGCGCCCAGTTCGGCGGCAAATACCTCGTGCACGACGTGCGCGTGATCCGCGCCCCGCGCCATGCGGCTTCGTGCCCCGTGGCCATCGGCGTCAGCTGCTCGGCCGACCGGAACGTCAAGGCCAAGATCACGCCCGAGGGCATCTTCCTCGAAGAGCTGGAGAAGAACCCCGCGCGCTTCCTGCCGAAAGAGGCTCCCGCCATGTCGCCCGCCGTGGACATCGACCTCGACGAGGGTATGGACAAGGTGCGCGAGATTCTCACCAAATACCCGATCAAGACGCGCCTGAACCTTCGGGGCACGCTGATCGTCGCCCGCGACATCGCGCACGCCCGCATCAAGCGGATGCTCGACGAGGGCAAGCCGATGCCCGAGTACTTCAAGAAACACCCGGTCTACTACGCCGGTCCGGCCAAGACGCCGCAGGGCATGGCTTCGGGTTCGTTCGGCCCCACGACGGCCGGGCGCATGGACCCCTATGTGGACCTGTTCCAGGAGCACGGCGGTTCGCTGGTGATGGTGGCCAAGGGCAACCGTTCGCAGCAGGTGACCGACGCCTGCAAGGCCCACGGAGGCTTCTACCTGGGTTCGATCGGCGGGCCCGCCGCGATCCTTGCGAAAAACTCCATCAAGTCGGTTGAGGTCGTCGATTTCCCCGAGCTGGGCATGGAGGCCGTGCGCAAGATCTACGTCGAGAACTTCCCCGCGTTCATCATCGTCGATGACAAGGGGAACGACTTCTTCGCCGATTTCAAGCACTGAAATCCGTCCCCGGAGATACTAAGGGGCAAAACTTTACGTTGTAAAACCGTACGAACGATTTTATGGCAAGTTCGATGAGAGGTTTTTTTGCAAAAATATTCCTGACGGCACTTCCCGTGCTGGCGATCTTCTCGGCATACGCTGCCGAGAAGGTCACTTTTGAGGCCAATTCGCCGTTGACGGTCGCCGTCGGCGAGGCGTTCCGTGTGGAATTCGCGCTGAACGCCAAACCCGACGAAGACAGTTTCAAGGCGCCTTCGTTCGAGGGGTTCGACGTGCTGGCCGGACCCGCCGTTTCGCAGGGTTCGTCGGTCCAGATCATCAACGGTTCGATGACCAAGAGCGTCAGCTACACCTACACCTTCGTGCTGCTGCCGCAGGCCGCGGGCAACGTGACCGTCGGCGCCGCGGAGGTCAAGGTCGATGGCACGACCTACCGGACCCGGCCGCTGCCCGTCGAGATCGTCAACGAGGGCGAAGGCTCCGGGGCGCGGCAGCAGAGCGGGTCGCACCGCCCGGACGACGCGCAGACCGACGCCCAGAGCCAGATCGGCAAGGACGACATCCTGCTGCGGGCCGTCGTGTCGCGCACGTCGGTCTATAAGAACGAGCCGCTGCACGTGGCCTTCAAGCTCTACACCCGCGTTCCATACGTGAACATCGTGCCCGAATCGGCCCCGTCGTTCAACGGCTTCTGGTCGCAGGACCTCACCGACCCCAATGCGGGCCGCGTGGGGCGCGAGACCTACAACGGCAAGGTCTACGAGACGCGCGTGCTGTACGACTACCTGCTCTATCCGCAGCAGGTGGGGGCGCTGGCCATCGAACCCGTGGAGATGACCGTCGTGGCGCAGGTCGTGGTGCAGAGCCGCAACGCCGACCCCTTCTTCGGAAGCGGCCGCGAGGTCTATAACGTGCCCCGCAAGGTGCAGAGCCAGCGGGCGGCGGTTACGGTCAAACCGCTTCCGACGGGCGCTCCGGCCAGCTTCAGCGGCGCCGTGGGCAACTTCACGATGGACGCCCAGTTCCCCTCGGAACGCATCGCGGCCAACTCGGGCGCGACCGTCACGGTGAAGATCTCCGGTACGGGCAACCTCACCTTCGTCCAGGCTCCGAAACTGCCGCTGCCGACTTCGTTCGAGCAGTATAACGTCAAGACCACCGAGTCGATCAACACCTCGTCGTCGGGCATCTCCGGCTACCGCCAGTTCGAATATCCCTTCATCGCGCGGGCCGAAGGCACCTACGACCTCGAACCCGTCGAGTTCACCTTCTTCGACCCCCAGCGGATGCAGTACGTGACGCTGAAATCGAAGCCGATGACGCTCGAGATCACCCCCGACGCCCGCGGCGGCGGAGGCGATGCGGTGGTGATGCAGGGCCGCGGCATGTCGAAGGAGGAGGTGAAGATGCTGGGGCAGGACATCCGCTACATCAAGCTGAAAGGGGCGCAGCTGCGTTCGGAGCGCGAGCCGTTCATTTTCAGCGCGGCCTACTGGATTCTCCTGGGGGGCATCCTCGTGGTGTTCGCCATGATCTACGTCGCTCTGCGGAGGCAGATCCGCGAGTCGCAGAACGTCGCTCTCGTGCGCGGCAAGCGAGCCAACAAGGTCGCCGTGCAGCGTTTCCGCGCCGCCCGGCGCTACATGGAGGAGCAGAACCGCCACGCCTTCTATGAAGAGATGCTGCGGGCGCTGTGGGGCTACATGAGCGACAAGTTCAACATCCCCGTCGCCAACCTCACGAAGGAGAACGTCCGCGAGGAGCTGCACAAACGGGGCGTTTCGTCCGAGGATTCGCAGCGGTTCACGGCCATCATCACCCAGTGCGACGAGGCGCAGTATTCGCCCGTGGAGTCGGCCCGCATGGGCGACGTTTATTCCGAGGGCGTGAACCTGATTTCGCGCATCGAGTCGGTGATAAAACGATAGTTGTTATGAAGCGATTGACCCTATTTCTGATCCTGTCATTCGGCGTTCCGTGCGCATGGGCGCAGGAGGCCGCCGACACCGCGGCGTACGCTGCGGCCGTCGGGGAGGAACCCGCCGCGGAGGCGGCTTCGCCCGAACAGCTGTGGGACCGGGCCAATACGGCCTATGTCAACGGGGATTACCACGCTGCGGCGGAGATTTACGAAGGGATTCTCGCGCAGGGACTCTCCTCCGTGAAACTCTATTACAACCTGGCCAACGCCTACTTCAAGGAGGGGCAGCTGGGCAAATCCATCCTCTTCTACCGCCGGGCCCTGCGGCTGGCTCCGGGCAGCGACGACATCCGCTACAACCTGAGCGTCGCCGAGGCCCGCACGAAAGACAATATCGAGCAGATTCCCGAGTTTTTCCTCACGGAGTGGATGCGCGGCGTGCGCCACACGATGAGTTGCACGGCGTGGAGCATCCTGTCGCTCGCGGCGTTGGTTTGCGCTCTGGCGCTGTTTCTGGCCTACCTGCTGGCACAGCGTTTGCCGCTGCGCAAGACGGGGTTCTATGGAACGCTCGTCGCGGCGGCGGCGTTCATGCTCACGAGCTGGTTCGCCGTGGGCGAGCGGCGCGAGATGCTGGACGACACGCAGGCCGTGGTGATGTCGCTCTCGACGGCCGTGAAGAGTTCGCCCGACAAGTCGGCCACGGACCTCTTCGTGTTGCACGAGGGAACGCTCGTCGAGATCACCGACCGCCTGGACAACTGGTGCGAGATCACCATTGCCGACGGCAAGAAAGGGTGGCTCGAATGTAAAACGATCGAAACGATTTAGATGTCGAAACTTTTACAGGATGTCGTCGGCGAGCTTTCGAAGCTCCCGGGCGTGGGACGCCGTACGGCGCTGCGCCTGGCCATCCACATCCTGCGCATGGAGCGGGATTCGGTGGCCGAGATGACCGCCAGCATCGACCGCTTCCGCAACGAGGTGAAGTACTGCTCGCTGTGCAACAACCTCTCCGACGAGGAGGTCTGCCCGATCTGCGCCGACCGGGAGCGGGACCATGCGACGATCTGCGTCGTGGAGCAGGTCGCCGACGTGCTTTCGATCGAGAACACGCGCCAGTACCGGGGCATGTATCACGTGCTGGGCGGGGTGATCTCGCCGATGCAGGGCATCTCGCCCTCGGATCTGAAGATCGACCTGCTGTGCGAACGCATCGCCCGCGGCGGGGTGAAGGAGGTGATCCTCGCCATCTCGACCTCGGTCGAGGGCGAAACGACGCTTTTCTACCTGATGAACCGCCTGAGGCAGTTCCCCGGACTGAAAATCACCTCCATCGCCCGGGGCATCGGCTTCGGCGACGAGCTGGAATACGTCGATGAACTGACGATCACCCACGCCCTGTTCAACCGCCGGGAGATAGACCCCGCCTAACGAGCGGGTTGCGGCTGGAGCCGAAATGCGGCCGCCGGCCGCGGCAACGAAGGTACCAAAACACAATATAACTATGGATTTTGTAACGAACGAAAAACTCACCATCGTGGGTGCGGCCGGCATGATCGGCTCGAACATGGCTCAGACGGCGCTGATGATGCGCCTGACGCCCAACATTTGCCTGTACGATCCTTACGGACCGGCGCTCGAGGGCGTGGCCGAGGAACTTTTCCACTGCGCTTTCGAGGGTGCGAACATCACCTGGACGACCGACATCAAGGAGGCCCTGACCGGTGCGTCCTATGTCGTATCGTCGGGCGGCGCAGCCCGCAAGGCGGGCATGACGCGCGAGGACCTGCTGAAAGGCAACGCCGAGATCGCCGCCCAGTTCGGCAAAGACCTCAAAGCCTATTGCCCCGATGTGAAGCATGTCGTGGTGGTCTTCAATCCGGCCGACATCACGGGCCTCATCGCGCTGATCTACGCGGGGCTGAAACCCTCGCAGGTTTCGACCCTCGCGGCGCTGGATTCGACGCGCCTGCGCTCGGAGCTGGCCAAATATTTCAAGATTTCGCCCGACGAAATCCGCAACTGCCGCACCTACGGCGGCCACGGCGAGCAGATGGCGGTCTTCGCCTCGACGACGCTCGTCGCCGGACGGCCCCTTTCGGAACTGATCGGCAAGGAGATGCCCGAGGGCGACTGGGCCGACTTGCAGCAGCGGGTGATCCAGGGCGGCAAGCACATCATCGACCTGCGGGGCCGTTCGTCGTTCCAGAGCCCGGCCTACCTCTCGATCTGCATGATCGCGGCGGCCATGGGCGGCAAGCCGTTCGAATACCCCGCCGGCGTGTTCGTGCACAACGACGAGTTCAAGCATATCCTGATGGCGATGGAGACCACCATCACGAAAGAGGGCGTCGCCTATAAGAACGTGCAGGGCACGGCCGCGGAGCACAAGAAGCTCACGGAGAGCTACGAGCACCTGTGCAAACTGCGCGACGAGGTGATCTCGATGGGCATCCTGCCTCCCGTGGAGGAGTGGGGACGCCTGAATCCGCACCTGAAATAGACCGTTTCCGCTGAAACTGAACATCCCGGTTCTCTTCAACAGAGAACCGGGATGTTTTTGCGGGACGGTTCCGTCAGGGCATCGCCTGGAAGACGGCGCGCAGTTCGCCGTCGCTCAGCAGCAGCAGCATCGGACCGTCCATGTCGTAGTGGGTCGTCGCTTCGAGCGCCTGGGCGAAGGCGTGTTCCCGCTCCATGCCGGGGCAGGCCATCATCGTCGAGGCGATAGGCCCCATTTTCAGGGTGCGTTTGTCGTCGGTCTTGTAGACCCCCGACAGACGGTTGCAGGCTCCGACGGCCGACAGGCGGTTGCCTTCGGTCAGCAGCGTGAGGGTGAACGTGCCCTTCTCGGGACGGACGGTCTCCCCGCCGAGCTGGATCAGTTGCCATTCGGTTCCCACCAGCGGGCGGCGGGCTTTTTTCTGGTAGGCGCGGCAGTTGCAGCATCCGGCGATAAGTGCCCCGGCGACAGCGATAACCGCGATTCTGAGCAAAATCTTCATCTGATTTTCGTTTGTTCGTTGCTGCAAATATAGGGAATTAATTGTACCTTTGGTGTCGCAAACGACATTATTGCCTATGAAAACCATCATCGCATCGCCCCGTGCGCCCAAAGCCGTGGGGCCCTATTCGCAGGCCGTGGAGGCCGGCGGCGCGCTCTATGTCTCGGGACAGCTCCCGATCGACGCCGCGGCGGGCCGGATGGCCGAGGGGATCGAAGCCCAGACGCGCCAGTCGCTCACGAATCTCGGCCACATCCTCCGCGAAGCCGGATACGATTATTCTGACGTGGTGAAAACCACCGTTCTGTTGCAGTCTATCGGCGATTTCGCCGCCATGAACGCCGTCTATGCCGAGTTCTTCACGGCGGAGATGCCCGCGCGCATGTGTTACGAGGTCGCGGCGCTGCCGATGGGGGCGCTGGTCGAGATAGACGCCGTGGCGGTGAAATAACTTCCGCGGACAATCCGCAAGGAGCGTCCCGGATGTCTGGGACGCTCCTTTTCGTTTTTTGTAGATAATTTGTGGATAAAATAGCTCCCCGCCGTTGGTTTTTTATCGGGAAAAGCCGCAATTTTGTAAACCCGGGATCTCCCTCCCCGGCGGAATGCAGAAATCTGAGAAAATAGATAAGTATAAAGTAGTTATGTCAAAAGCCACCAAAGCTGAAGCGCCGCAGAAAGTCAATTATAACGATGCGGTTGCCGAGTCGAAAGTCTATTTCGACGGAGACGATCTTGCCGCCACGGTGTGGGTGAGCAAGTACGCCCTCAAAGACTCTTTCGGAAACATTTACGAGAAGTCGCCGCGCGAGATGCACGAACGCATCGCCGGCGAGATTGCCCGGATCGAACGCAAATACCCCAATCCCCTTTCGGAGGGGGAGGCGTTCGAGCTGCTCGACCATTTCCGTTACGTCATTCCGCAGGGCGGACCGATGACCGGCATCGGCAATAATTTCCAGGTGGCGTCGCTGTCGAACTGCTTCGTGATCGGCCACAAGCATCCCGCCGACTCCTACGGCGGCATCTTCCGCATGGACGAAGAGCAGGTGCAGCTGATGAAGCGGCGCGGCGGCGTGGGGCACGACCTCTCGCACATCCGTCCCACGGGCAGCCCGGTGCTCAACTCGGCGCTGACTTCGACGGGTATCGTGCCCTTCATGGAGCGCTATTCGAACTCCACGCGCGAGGTGGCGCAGGACGGCCGGCGCGGCGCGCTGATGCTGTCGCTGTCGATCAAGCACCCCGACGCCGAGCGGTTCATCGACGCCAAGGTCGATACGGGCAAGGTGACGGGCGCCAACGTCTCGATCAAGATCGACGACGAGTTCATGCGTGCGGCGCTCGCCGGCAAGAAATACCACCAGCAGTTCCCGATCAAGTCGGACGCCCCTAAGTACGAACAGGACATCGACGCCAAAAAACTCTGGGAGAAGATCATCCACAATGCGTGGAAATCGGCCGAGCCGGGCGTGCTGTTCTGGGATACGATCATCCGCGAGAGCATCCCCGACTGCTATGCCGACGAAGGCTTCACGACGGTCTCGACCAACCCCTGCGGCGAGATTCCGCTCTGCCCCTACGACTCGTGCCGCCTGCTGGCCATGAATCTGCTGAGTTACGTGGAGAATCCCTTCAAGGCCGACGCGAAGTTCGATTTCGACAAGTTCCGCGACCATGTCGGCAAGGCGATGCACATGATGGACGACATCATCGACCTCGAATTGGAGAAGGTCGAGCTGATCATCAAGAAGATCGAGGACGACCCCGAAGACCTGGACGTGCGCCGCGTGGAACTGGAGCTGTGGAAGAAGATCCGCGAAATGGCGCAGAAGGGCCGCCGCACGGGGCTCGGCATTACGGCCGAGGGCGACATGCTCGCCGCCCTGGGGCTGCGCTACGGTACGCAGGAGGCGATGGATTTCGCCGTCGAGGTGCAGAAGACCCTCGCGCTGGCCGCTTACGGCGCGTCGGTGAAGCTGGCCGCCGAGCGCGGAGCCTTCCCGATCTACGATGCCGCCAAGGAGGCGAACAACCCGATGATCGCCCGCATCCGCGAGGCCGATCCGGCACTCTACGAGGAGATGACGAAGGTCGGCCGCCGCAACATCGCCATGCTGACCATCGCCCCGACGGGCACCACGTCGCTCATGTCGCAGACCACGTCGGGCATCGAACCGGTGTTCCGCACGGTTTACAAGCGCCGCCGCAAGATCAACCCCTCGGACCACGACACGCATGTCGATTACGAGGACGAAACGGGCGAAAAGTTCCAGGAGTACAACGTCTACCACCACAATTTCGTGAAGTGGCTGGAGGCGAACGGATACGACACGTCGAAGCTCTCGACGATCTCCGACGCCGAACTGGACCAATGGGTCGCCGCGTCGCCCTACCACGGCGCCACGGCCAACGACATCGACTGGGTGGCCAAGGTGAAGATGCAGGGCGCCATCCAGAAGTGGGTCGATCACTCGATCTCGGTGACGGTGAACCTGCCGAACAACGTTTCGGAGGCGCTGGTGGCCGACGTTTACCGCACGGCGTGGGAGTGCGGCTGCAAGGGCGTCACGGTCTACCGCGACGGCTGCCGCGACGGCGTGCTGCTGGAGAAGAACTCCAAGAAAAAGAAGCGCTGCGAGGGGCATCCCGGCGAGGTGCAGAAGCGTCCGAAGTCCATTCCTGCCGACATCGTGCGCTTCAAGAACGGCACCGAAGACTGGATCGCCTTCGTGGGCTTGCAGGACGGACGCCCCTACGAGGTCTTCACCGGCAAGATCGAGGAGGATGCCATGTATATCCCGCCGAAGATCAAGAAGGGATTCATTATCAAAGTGCGCGAGGAGGACGGCACGAAACGCTACGACTTCCAGTACACCGACCGCTACGGCTATACGAACACCATCGGCGGCATCTCGCGCCTGTTCAACGAGGAGTTCTGGAACTATGCGAAACTGATCTCGGGCGTACTGCGCCACGGCATGCCGATCGAGAAGACCGTGTCGCTGATCGAGTCCCTGCATCTGGACAGCGAGTCGATCAACACCTGGAAGACGGGCGTATGCCGCGCGCTGAAACAGTACATCGTCGATGGCACGAAGTCCAAGGGCAAGTGCCCGAGCTGCGGTCAGGAGAACATGGCCTATCAGAACGGATGCCTGACCTGTATGTCATGCGGCTATTCCAAGTGCGGATGATCCTCCGCCGAATGGTCTGACCGGATATTCAGAAAAGGCCGGAAGGGTTCTCTCTTCCGGCCTTTTCTGATCGAAAACGCTCTTTGGCTGAACTTTTGAGGCGGAAGAGAATGGTTTTTGAGAGAAATGCTGTATTTTAGCGCAGTGACAATAACTTTTTAATTTAATTAGTTATGAAGAAAATTTATCTTACCTTCCTGATCGCGGCCTTCGCCTCGGCCGCATGGGCACAAGACACCCCCAAGAAGCCGAGTTTCGCGGGCTTCGTTTCCAACGGATTCTGGGACAACTGGGAAATTTCGGTCGGTGCGGGAGCCGGTACGGCTTTCAGCAACGGCAGCAACCTCAAGTCCTTCGGCGACCGCATCGGGTTCGAAGGCAATTTCTCGCTGACGAAATGGGTGCATCCCGTCGTCGGTCTCCGGGCGCAGCTGCAAGGCGGATGGTTCAATAACTACGATCCCGAAAAGGGCAAGATGGACTGGCCGTACATGTTCGTCCACACGGATGTGATGCTCAACGTCTCGAACTGGATCGGCGGTTACCGGGAGGATCGCGCGTGGTACGCCGTGCCGTTCGTCGGCTTCGGTTATATGGCCTCGAACTTCACGGACAAGAGCCAGCGCGACTTCGGCGCCTCCACCAATCAGGAGCTCGCCTTTACCTACGGTCTGCTCAGCAAGTTCCGCCTTTCGCCGGCCTTCGATTTCAACATCGAGCTCAAGGGTCTGCTCGCCAAGTCGGAGCTGTGCCCCGCCCAGATGAACGGACAGTATCTGCTCGGGTTCTCGGCTACGGCCGGTCTGACCTACCGCTTCAACAAGCGCAACTGGCAGCGCGGCGTGCCGGGCTATACGGCCGCCGACATCCAGGCTTTCCAGGATGCCGTGGCTGCGAGCATGGCCGCAGCGGCCGCCCTCGAAGCGCAGAACGCCCAGCTCGCCCAGCAGCTTGAGGACGCCGAGGCCAAGGCCGCCGCTGCGGATGCCGCTGCCAAAGCCGCAGCTGCCAAGGCTGCCGCCGACGCCGCAGCCGCTGCCCGGAATGCCAATACGCTGAGCCCCTATTCGATCGTGTTCTACGATTACGGCATGTCGAAGCTCACGTCCAAGGACAAGACCCGCCTCGAGCTGATGGCCGACGTTATCAAGGACGGCCCGAAGGACCGCGTTTATACCATCGTGGGCCACGCCGACCAGCAGACGGGTACGGCAGCCGGCAACCGCCGCGTCGCCGACAACCGGGCCAAGAACGTCTACGATTATCTCGTGAAGTGCGGCGTGAACCCCAAGCAGCTGACTTACGAAGGCAAGGGCAACGAGCCGGACATCTACAAGAGCAACCAGAAGGCCAACCGCGCCGTGATCGTGAAGTAGGTTCGGACAGGTCTCATACGAAAAATGCCCCTCCGTGGTGAGGGGCATTTTTTTATCGGATGATCACGGCGTTGACCAGCCGGACTCCCGAACGGCGGTTGATCTCCTCCCGGAGCGCCTCGCGCTGGTAGAAGAGTTCCGAACGCAGCACGCTCGACTGGATGCGCACGTAGAGGATGCGGTTTTCGAGCCGCAGTTCGGTGGTGATCTCCGCGGCGCGGTCGCCGACGATCTCGCGCCACGTGTCGGGCAGTTTGCCTTCGGCGACCTTCGCGGCGACATAGGGGCGTTTGAAGAACTCCTCCAGCAGGTCGCCCATCAGCATCGTTTTGGTCCGTCTCATGATTCCGGGGTGTCGGGGTTTGCGGCCGTCCGTTCCTGCGTCACGCTACCGTCGGTCACCGTGAAGAGGGCGTAGTCGCCGCCGGCCTTGTCGAGGATCGTTTTCAGACGCGTGGGATTGCAGTCGGTGATGAGTATCTGCCCGAAAGTGTCGTCGGAGACCAGCCGGATCAGCTGCTCGACGCGCCCGGCGTCCAGCTTGTCGAAGAGGTCGTCCAGCAGCAGGATCGGCCGTTCGCCCTTGGCCTCGGCGACGATGGTGTACTGCGCCAGTTTGAGGGCGATGAGGAACGATTTCTGCTGTCCCTGCGAACCGTATTTGCGCAGGGGGTAGCCGCCGATCCGGAGCACCAGGTCGTCGCGGTGGATGCCGGCGGTGGTGAATTCGTTGACGAGGTCTTTCTGCCGGGCGGCCAGCAGCACCTCTTCGAAGGGGCGGTCGTTCAGCTCCGATTTGTAATGGAGCTCGACCTGCTCGCGGTCGCCCGAAAGAATGCGGTAATACTCCGCCGCAACGGGTTGCAGCCGCTCGGCGAACTCCTGCCGGCGGGCGTGGATGGCCTTGCCGTGCTCGCACAGCTGCATGTCGTAAATCTGAAGCATCGTCTCGTCGGGCCGCATCTTCAGCAGGCGGTTGCGCTCGGCCAGCACGGCGTTGTAGCGCATCACCGAGTTGAGGTAGGGGCGGTCCAGCTGCGAAATGAAGGCGTTGAGGTATCGGCGCCGTTCGTCCGCGGCGTCCGAGATCAGCGCGCTGTCCGCCGGCGACACGATCACCGCGGGAATCAGCCCCACGTGGTCCGACAGCCGGTCGTACTCCTTGCCGTTGCGTTTGAGGACCTTGCCGCCCTTGCGCGAGAAGGAGCACACCACGCCCTCGCTCTTGCCTGCGTCGGTGGCGTACTGTCCCTCCACGAGGAAGAAGTCGGCTCCGTGGCGGATGCTCTGCGCGTCGGTCATCTGCAACGACGATTTGCACATCGACAGGTAGTAGACCGCATCCACGACGTTGGTCTTGCCCGCGCCGTTGTCGCCCACCAGACAGTTGATGCCGGGGCAGAGCGTAAGCTCCTCTTGAGCCATGTTTTTGAAATTCAGCAGCGCTATTTTTTTCAGATGCATAGGACAAAAGTACAAAAAATCCCGACACGACATTGCACATTGTGAATAGTTTTGTATCTTTGTCATCTACTATGCGCATTATAAACTAATAACACGAATAAGCAATATGGCAAAGCAGAACGTCGCCGAACAGGAAACCCTCGGCGAAGCAATGAACAAAACGGAGCTCTTTTTCGAGCAGAACGGCCGGACGATAGGGTATGTTTTCCTCGGCCTGCTCGTCCTCGCCGCGCTCGTTTTCGGCTATCGTGCGCTGATCGTTCAGCCGCGTGCCGAGAAAGCCGCCGAGATGATCTCCGAGGCACAGGTCCGTTTCGAGGGGGAGAACCCGGATTTCGAACTGGCGCTGCTGGGCGACGCCAACGGCGCGGGCTTCCTCGACGTGGTCGAGAAATACGGCTCCACGCCTTCGGGCAACCTCGCCAAGCACTACGCGGGTATCTGCTACCTGCGCACGGGCGATCTGGAGAACGCCGCGAAATACCTCGCCAAATTCTCCCATGTGAAAGGCATCCCCGGAGCGCTCATCAATGCGCAGAACTACGGTCTGCAAGGCGACATCGCCGTTGAACAGCAGGACTATGCCAAGGCCGTGAAGTTCTACGAGAAAGCCGTGAAGGCCGCCGACAACAACCTGACGGCCCCGATGTACCTGCGCAAGGCGGGTCTTGCCGAGCAGGCTATGGGCAATTCGCAGAAGGCTGCGGCCTATTTCGAACGGATTCTGAACACCTATCCCGCCTCGATGGAGGCCCGGGAGGCTGAGAAACTGCTCGGCAGCGTAAAATAAAAGCGGAGGAAGACGATGGCGACCAAGAATCACAACCTTTCCAAATTCGACTCACCCCTGCCTTCGGCCGCGGACATGCGGTTCGGCATCGTCGTGGCCGAGTGGAACCGCGAGGTCACCGAAGCGCTGCTGGAGGGAGCCGTGCGCACGCTGCGTGCCGCAGGGTGCCCCGACATGAACATCCAGATCAAATATGTCCCCGGCACCTTCGAACTGTCGCTCGGCGCCCAGTTCTTCGCGGAATACACCGATGTCGATGCCGTTATCGCGCTGGGATGCGTTATCCAGGGCGACACGCGCCATTTCGACTTCATCTGCCAGGGCGTGACGCAGGGCATCACGCAGCTGCAAATCCAGTGGAACATGCCCATTGCTTTCGGCGTGCTGACGGTCAACGACATGCAACAGGCTCTCGACCGCTGCGGCGGCCGTCACGGCAACAAGGGCGACGAAGCGGCTGCCACGGCTATCAATATGGTCAAGTTGCAGATCGACATGGAGGCGGCCTCTCCGGATCACGAACCGGACCGGCGCAACATCAACTGAAAAAAAGAGAGAGTCCTTCGCGGCTCTCTCTTTTTTTAGAACAGTCCCAGATTGTCGAGGAAGATCAGCAGCAGCACCGCCGGGCAGATGTAGCGCAGCAGGAAGATGAATACGTCGTAGATGCGGAATTTCAGCTCTCCGTCGTTCGAAATCTGCCCTTTGAGCACCTTTTGGTCGAGTCGCCAGCCGACGAAGATGCAGGTGAAGAATCCGCCTGCGGGAAGCAGGATGTTGGCCGTGAGGAAGTCGAGCGAATCGAAGACGCTGAGCCCGAAGATCCGCCAGCCGTCCAGCAAGCCCAGCGACAGCGACGCCACGGCGGCCAGCGCCATGCAGGACCCGGTCGTGGCCCATGCCGCGGCGCGGCGGCTCATGTGCCACTCTTCGTGCATGTAGGCCGTGATCACCTCGTGCAGCGAGATGGTCGAGGTGAGGGCCGCGACGACCAGCAGCAGGAAGAACACCGATGACCAAACCATGCTCAGCGGCATCGAGTTGAAGATGCCCGGCAGGGTGATGAACACGAGCGACGGCCCTGACGAGGGCTCGATGCCCACGCTGAAGACCGCCGGGAAGATCACCACGCCGGCCAATATGGCTACCAGCGTGTCGAGGATCGTGACGTTGAGCGCCGTGTGGCGCAGGTTGGTGTCGGGCTTGAAATAGGAGGCGTAGGTGACCATCGTGCCGATGCCGATCGAGAGCGAGAAGAACGCCTGCCCCAGCGCCACGAGCACCGTAGAAGGAGTCACCTTCGAGAAGTCGGGCCGGAAGAGGAACCGGACGCCTTCGCCGCCGCCCGGCATCAGCAGCGAGTGGATCGACAGCGCGATCAGGATCACGAACAGCAGCGGCATCAGCACCTTGGCCGAGCGTTCGATGCCCTTCTGCACGCCCATCGTGATAACGAAATGCGTCGCCAGCACGAACAGCGAGGTGTAGACCACGGGCCGCCACGGGTTGCGGATAAAGGTCTCGAAAACGGTTTTGTACTCCTCGGCGGAGCTGTATTCCGCCAGACTGCCCGTCAGCGAATGCACCATGTATTCGGCGGTCCATCCCGACACCACGAAATAGAAGCCCAGGATCAGGAACGCCGCCACGACGCCGTTGTAGCCCAGGAAGCTCCATTTGGGATCGAGGGCCCGGTAGGCGCCCACGGCGTTGCGGTGCGAGGCGCGTCCGACCGAGAATTCGGCCACCATGATCGGCAGCCCCAGCAGCAGCACGCAGCCGATGTAAATCAGCAGAAAGGCTCCGCCGCCGTTGTCGCCGGCCACGTAGGGAAACCGCCAGATGTTTCCCAGCCCCACGGAACTACCTGCCGCGACGAGCACGGCGCTCAGTTTGCCACCCAGCGTGGCACGACCCTGTGAATGGTGCATGGCTAATCCTGTTTATATAAAGGTATGCGCGCACGCGGAGGCGTGCGCGCATACCCGTTATTTCTCCAATACGACGCTGACCCGTTCGAGCTTGCCGCCCAGCGGCGGGGCCAGTTTCGAGACCGTGCATTTTACGTGCCGGACCTGCCCGAAAGCGGCGTAGACCGCTTCGATGATGTTCATCGCCACACGTTCGATCGTGCGCTGCGTGATGCGCATTTGCAGGCTCACGACCTCGTAGACCGTGAGGTAGTTGACCGCCTTTTCGACATTGTCTTCCGCGGCCACGTCGCCCAGTTCGGCCGTGATCTCCAGATCGACCGTAAAGCGGTTGCCGACCTTGCGCTCCAGTTCGTAACAGCCGTGCAGCGCCCGGAACTCCATGCGTCGGAGGACGATACGATACTCCATGCTATTCGGCGATCACGAGGTAGTAATTCTTCTTGCCGCGCTGTACGAGCAGGTATTTGCCCGCGATCAGATCGGCGTCGGTCACCGGGCGCATCGCGTCGGCGACCTTCTCCTTGTTGAGCGACACGCCGCCGCCCTGCACCATCTTGCGGCACTCGCCCTTCGAGGGGAAGATGGCGCATTTCTCGGCGCAAAGCTCCACGAACGGGATGCCGGCCGCGAGCTCCGTGCGGGCCGCGCGGAATTGCGGAACCCCTTCGAAGACCTGCAACAGGGTCTCTTCGTTCAGTTTGCGCAGGGCCTCCGACGTGGCGCCTCCGAAGAGGATCGCCGAAGCCTCCACGGCTTTCTCGTACTCCTCGCGCGAGTGGATCATGCAGGTGATCTCCTCGGCCAGCCGCTTCTGGAGCACCCGCAGATGGGGAGCGGCGTCGTGCTCGGCGATGAGGCCCTCGATGGTTTCGCGGTCGAGCAGCGTGAAGATCCTGATGTAGCGCTTGGCGTCCTCGTCGCTGACGTTGAGCCAGAACTGGTAGAACTTGTAGGGCGAGGTGTAGCGCGGGTCGAGCCATACGTTGCCGCTCTCGGTCTTGCCGAATTTCGTACCGTCGGCCTTGGTGATCAGTGGGCAGGTGATGGCGAAAGCCTCGGCTTCGGGGCCCAGCTTGCGGCGGATCAGCTCCGTGCCGGTGGTGATGTTGCCCCACTGATCGGCGCCTCCCAGCTGGATCTTGCAGTTTTTCGTCTGGTAGAGGTGCAGGAAGTCGTAGCCCTGGACCAGCTGGTAGGTGAACTCGGTGAACGACATGCCGTCGCCCTCGCCGTTGAAACGCTTCTTGACCGAATCCTTGGCCATCATGTAGTTGACGGTGATGCACTTGCCGATGTCGCGGATGAAATCGAGGAACGTGAATTCCTTCATCCAGTCGTAGTTGTTGACCATCTGTGCGGCGTTCGGGGCGTCCGACTCGAAGTCGAGCAGTTTGGCCAGCTGGCGCTTGATGGCCTCCTGATTGTGGCGGAGGGTCTTTTCGTCGAGCAGGTTGCGTTCCTGCGACTTGCCCGAGGGGTCGCCGATCATGCCCGTGGCGCCGCCGATGAGCGCCAGCGGACGGTGGCCGCACATCTGGAAATGTTTGAGGATCATCACACCCACGAGGTGTCCGATATGCAGCGAGTCGGCCGTGGGGTCGATGCCCAGATAGGCCGTCGTCATCTCTTTTTCGAGTTGTTCCTTCGCGCCGGGCATGATCGTGTGGACCATGCCGCGCCATTCGAGTTCTTCGATGAAATTCTTTGTTGCCATTATTGCATTACTTAATTTTCGTTTTGTATGGATGGAGGCGCAATCGGGTTTCTGTCCTGATAACTTTCCATCGCCTATAAATCCCGCTTTTTAAGCGGGCGGGTTATTCCACTTCGAGGTCCAGCGCTTTGCGGAGCTCCGCGATGAGCGGGTTTTTCTCCGTCATGTGTTTCACTCTGTCCTCCAGTTTGATCGGGCGCGCGGCCCTGATCTCCTCATTGACGATCACCTCCAGTTCGATGGCTTCCGAGATGCCCGCCAGTTCGGCGATGCGCATCAGCATCCCGGTCTTGTTGCGGAGAATCTCCTCGCGCAGCTCCGTCGTCGGGACGCTGACCGAAATGGTGTTGCCCCGGACGGTCATCAGCTCGAAGGCGGGGACGAACCGCGGACGCTTCGTCCTGAGCAGGTTCAGAATCCCTTCCCGGGCCCGCACCAGCTTCTGTTCGCAGGCCGGATCGACCTCCACGGCTGCGGGTTCGGCCTGCGTTTCGGCCTTGGCCTCCTCCGTGTCCGGAGTGTTGCCTCCCGAGGCGAGCAGCTCCGAGAGCGACGTTCCCGAGATCATCGGCCGCCGGATCGGCTTCGCAGGCTGCGGGGTTGCCGCCCCTGCCTGTGCCGCGGAGGGTTGCGGAACCTCCGGGGCGGGTTGCGCTGCCGCTGCGTTCTTCGGCTCGGGTTGGACCGCGGGCCGGGGTTCGGGCTGCGTTTCCGGTTGCTGCCGGGCCGCAGACACCGCAGCTGCCGTCGGGGTTTCCGGGGCCGGTCGGGGCTGCGCCGGGGCCGCCGGAGTTGCCGGAGCGGGTGTCGGGACTTGCGCCGTTGCCGCCGGATTGACCGGGGCCGATGCCGGGACCTGCGCGCGGACGGTCAGTTCGGGAAGCGGATACTCCCCGGGGGATGTCAGTGTGTCATTTTTTTTTTGGCCGAGTCCTGCGATTTTCATCAGGCCCAGCTCTACGAGCAACCGCTGGTTCGACGATTGCCGTATCTTCCCGTCGAGCTCCGTCAGCACGGAGATGGCTCCGAACAGAAACTCGACATTGCAGGCGCCCGCCTGCGTCCGGTATCGTTCCAGCAGGGTGCCGGTCATCTCGATCAGCCGCAGGGTGTCGGGTTGTTTGGCCATCAGGAGGTCCCGCATGTGGCGGTTCAGACCCGCCATAAAGGTCTGGCCCGAGAAACCTTTCGACAGCACCGTGTCGAAGGTCACCAGCGCATCGACGTAGTTGCCTGCCAACAGCATCTCCGTCACGCCGAAATAGGTGTCGTAGTCCAGCACGTTCAGCGTCTGGGCCACGTTGCGGTAGTCCAGCGCCGTGCCGCAGAACGACACGGCCTTGTCGAACATCGACAGCGCGTCGCGCATGCCGCCGTCGGCCTTCTGGGCGATGAGGTTCAGCGACTCTTCGTCGGCCGTGACGCCTTCCTGCGAGGCGATGTAGCGGAGATATTCGACCGAATCTTCGACGCGGATGCGGTTGAAATCGTAGATCTGGCACCGCGAGAGGATCGTGGGGATGATCTTGTGCTTCTCGGTGGTCGCCAGGATGAAGATGGCGTGCGCGGGCGGCTCTTCGAGGGTCTTGAGGAAGGCGTTGAAGGCTGCGGCGGAGAGCATGTGGACCTCGTCGATGATGAACACCGAGTAGCGTCCCACCTGCGGGATGATGCGCACCTGTTCGATCAGCGTGCGGATGTCCTCCACGGAGTTGTTCGATGCGGCGTCGAGTTCGTGGATGTTGAGCGAGCGGCCCTCGTTGAACGAGCGGCACGATTCGCATTCGTTGCACGCCTCGGCGCCGTTGGGCGCGAGGCAGTTGATGGCTTTGGCGAAGATGCGGGCGCAGGTGGTCTTGCCTACGCCGCGGGGGCCGCAGAAGAGGTAGGCGTGGGCCAGCTGGCCGCGCTCGATGGCGTTTTGGAGCGTCGAGGTGATATGTTTCTGTCCGACGACCGATCGGAAGGTCGCGGGGCGGTATTTGCGTGCGCTGACGATGAAATCACTCATAATAGTGCAAAGATACGAATAAGCCGAGAGAAAAAAGCAAGCTCGCTTGCATTTTTTCCGAGGCGGAGTATCTAAGGCAATGTCAAAGATACGAAAAAAATACGCTGAATTTTGCATATTCCGGCCGAATAATCTACATTTGAATGCACCTTTATATTTTTCGTCATGAAACGCATATTGCTCTTTTTGGCGGTCGTGTTGTTCCAGAGCTGCGACTACGCTATTTTCTATGAATACAAAGTGACGAATGATACGGATCAGGTCTTGGACATGGTGCTTTCCGGCAACAGCCCGGATGATCGTAGAGCCATTCATATTCAGCCTCATTCCTCGATGCGGGTTTACATTGATTGTGCGTCGCATGGTGGCAAATTCGATATTCCCGGCGATCTCATTCGAGAAGACTCTCTGCTGCCGAGTTGCCGTGTATATGAATTTTCGGCCGCCGGCAGGCCGATCCCGGAACATTTCCGGCAGAGGCGGTATTGGAACTTCGAAGCCTCGATACGGTTGGGGGTATATACCTTGACTGTCGTTCCGGCGATGATGGATGGTGCAGGGGCTGAAGATACGGACTTGTAACGAACCCATCTCTGTTTTTTAGGAGCACATCTGTTGTTTTTTCTATTTCGGCCTGTCATAAAGTCGGGCTGAAGTACGGATTGTCGTATCGGAAATGACAATTTGTGACAAAAGATGACAATGTGTCGTAAATTCCGGGTTGGCAGGGGTTTTGATGAAATTAAAAATGAAAAATTCAGAATTAAAAATTTAGAAGACAAAATACCATGAACATTAACACATTAACCATCAAGGCGCAGGAGGCGCTGCAAGCGGCGCTCGACCTTGCGCGGGAGCGGGGACAGCAGGCTGTCGAACCGCTCCATCTGCTGAGTGTCCTCGTCCGTGAGGACGATTCGCTGGCGGCGTTCCTGTTGGGGCGCGTCGGTGTGAACGTGCGTTCGCTGCGCGACGAGACGGAGCGTGCCGTGGGTGCGCTGCCGCGGGTCGAGGGCGGCGGCGAGCAGTTCTTCGCCCAGGAGACTTCGAAAGCGATCCAGCGCGCCGTGGACTTCACGAAGAATTTCGGTGACAAGTACGCTTCGGTCGAACACCTGCTGCTGGCGCTCGTGGCCGAGCGCGGCGCGGCCGCCGACATCCTCAAACGCAACGGCGCCACGGAAAAGGAGCTGATCGAGGCCGTCCGGACCTTCCGCAAGGGGGCGACGGTCGATTCGCAGACCGCCGAACAGCAGTTCGACGCGCTGGGCAAGTACGCCATCAACCTGAACGAGCAGGCGCGTTCGGGCAAGCTCGACCCGGTGATCGGCCGTGACGAGGAGATTCGCCGCGTGCTGCAAATCCTTTCGCGGCGCACGAAGAACAACCCGATCCTCGTCGGCGAAGCCGGTGTCGGCAAGACCGCCATCGCCGAGGGCATCGCCCGCCGGATCATCGACGGCGACGTTCCCGAGAACCTGAAATCGAAGTCGATCTACTCGCTCGACATGGGAGCCCTGATCGCGGGCGCCAAGTATCAGGGCGAGTTCGAAGAGCGTCTGAAAGCCGTCGTGCAGGAGGTCACCGCCAGCGAGGGCGAGATTCTGCTCTTCATCGACGAGATTCACACGCTGGTCGGCGCCGGCAAGTCGTCGGGGGCGATGGATGCCGCGAACATCCTCAAACCGGCCCTCGCCCGGGGCGAACTGCGGACCATCGGCGCCACGACGCTCGACGAGTTTCAGAAATATTTCGAGCAGGACAAGGCCCTCGAACGGCGTTTCCAGAAAGTGATGGTCGATGAACCTACGCAGGAGGACGCCATTTCGATCCTCCGCGGTCTGAAGGAGCGTTACGAGAACCACCATCAGGTGCGGATCAAGGACGAGGCCATCGTGGCCGCCGTCGAACTCTCGACGCGCTACATCACGTCGCGGTTCCTGCCCGACAAGGCCATCGACCTGGTGGACGAGGCCGCCTCGCGGCTGCGTCTGGAGATGAACTCCGTGCCCGAGGAGATCGACACCCTCGACCGGAAAGTCCGCCAGCTGGAGATCGAGCGCGAGGCCATCCGCCGCGAGAAGGACAAGGAGCGCGTGGAGCACCTCACCAAGGAGATCGAGGAGCTGAAGGCCAAAGAGGCCGGGATGCGCGCCAAGTGGCAGGGCCAGCGCGACCTGCTGAAGAAGATCCAGGCCAACAAGGACCGGATCGAGTCGCTGAAGATCGAGGCCCAGCAGGCCGAGCGTCAGGGCGACTACGGCAAGGTGGCCGAAATCCGCTACGGCAAGATTCAGGAGGCCGAAAAGGAGATCGCCGCTTTTCAGGAGGAGTACAAGCTCGCTTCGGCCAACGGCTCGATGATCAAGGAGGAGGTCGATGCGCAGGATGTCGCCGAAGTGGTGTCGCGCTGGACGGGGATTCCCGTGACGCGGATGCTGGCCTCGGAGCGCGAAAAGCTGCTGCACATGGAGGACGAGCTTCACAAGCGCGTCATCGGGCAGGAGCAGGCCATCGCGGCCATCTCCGACGCCGTGCGCCGTTCGCGCGCCGGGCTGAACGATCCCCGCAAGCCGATCGGTTCGTTCATCTTCCTCGGCACCACGGGTGTCGGCAAGACCGAGCTGGCGAAGGCCCTCGCGGAGTTCCTCTTCAACGACGACCAGATGATGACGCGGATCGACATGAGCGAATACCAGGAGCGGCACGCCGTGTCGCGGCTCGTCGGAGCGCCTCCGGGATACGTCGGATACGACGAGGGCGGCCAGCTGACCGAGGCCGTGCGCCGCAAGCCCTATTCGGTGGTGCTGCTGGACGAGATCGAAAAGGCGCATCCGGATGTCTTCAACATCCTGCTGCAAGTCCTCGACGACGGCCGTCTGACCGACAACAAGGGCCGCACGGTGGATTTCCGCAATACGATCATCATCATGACCTCCAACATGGGGTCGCAGGTGATTCAGGAGAACTTCTCGGGGAACTTCGGCGGCGAAAAGGTCCCTGCGGAGGTCGTCGAACGGACCCGCCGCGAGGTGATCGACCTGCTGAAACAGCAGCTCAAGCCGGAGTTCCTGAACCGTATCGACGAGATCGTGATGTTCGAGCCGCTGACGCACAAGGACATCGAACGCATCGTCGATATACAGCTGGGCATCGTCAGCAAGATGCTCGCCGAGAACGGCATCCGGCTGGAGTACACCGACCGGGCGCGCGAATGGATCGCCGCCGCGGGTTACGATCCGCTGTACGGAGCGCGGCCCGTGAAGCGCACCATCCAGCGTTACGTGGTCAACGACCTCTCGAAGCGGATTCTCGCCGGGGATGTCGATCGCTCGAAGCCGATTTCGATCGACGCAGGCAAGGACGGGCTTACGTTCTCGAACTGACGCCGCCCGGCAGAGTGAAAAAGGGTTCCGAATCATCGGAACCCTTTTTCGTTTACCGGACGTATCTGCTGAAAAACTTCCACAGCTCTTCGCCCGTGTCTACGCCCGTCTCTTTCCAGGAGTGCTTTCCGCCGACGGTTTCGTAGAGCCAGACCTCGTTTCCGTCCGTGCCCTCCGTGTAGCGGTGGGCGATGACCTGCAAGCCGCCGGGGCGGGAGGGCAGGGTGTCGATCCGCTCTGCGAGGCATTTGTTCTTGGCGGCCCAGTAGCCGACCGCGGTCGGGACGGAGACATAGGCGCCCCAGCCCCCTTCGTTGCCGAGGTCGCCTTCCCAGCGGGTCGTCCGGTCTTCGGTGCCGTGGATTTCGAACAGCGGAATCGGATGCGGATTGCGGTCCGAACGGAGGATTTCGACGGACATGAACCCGGCGACCGGTCCGAGGGCCGCATAGGTCTCCGGACAGCGCGAGGCCAGCAGGTAACACATGTCCCCGCCGTTCGACATACCCGTGCAGAAGACGTTGCGGCGGCTCAAACCATGTTTTTTCTGAAGGTGCCGGATCAGTTCGGAGAGGAACCGCACGTCGTCGACGGCCATATCGGCCTGAAAGGGGTAACCCACGTTCCAGCATGTCTTGCCGCGGCCGTCGCGTTCGCCCTGCGGGTAGCAGACGGCGAAACCGTGGCGGTCGGCAACGCGGTTCATGTCGAACCGTTCCGGGTCGCCCTGTCCTCCGTAGCCGTGGAGGACAATGACCAGCGGCGCGCCGTCGGGCAGCCCTTCGGGCAGGTGGAGGCGGTAGGTGCGGTCAATGCCGCCCGAACGCAGCGTGTGGCCGGGCGTCTGCGCGAGGCAGGTTCCCGCTGCGAAAAGCAGCAGGCCGGAAAGGGTGTGCAGGAGGTATTTCATCATTTTGAGTATTAAAGTCCTTTGCGGGCGAGGCGCCAGGCCAGCGCGTTGTAAAGCCGGATCACGGGACCGCGCCAGCCGGCGGGCAGGGCGTTCAGGGCGCGGACCTTGCGCAGCGTGCGGCGGTAGGTCCGCGTCCAGGCGAAGAACCGGGCGGCGCGGGCGGCCTCCTTCGTGCCGCCTTTGGCGCTGATGATAAGCGCTTTTCCCAGTGCGGCGCGGGCCACGAACTCCCGGTCCTCCTCGGGGACCAGCGGGTCGTACAGTTCCTCGAACGAATGGACGGTCTTCTCGGGTGTGTAGCTTGCCGCCGAGCGGTTCGAAGCCACCCGCGAGTAGCGGACCAGCCGTTCGGGCGAGAAGCAGACTTCGTAGCGGCGGGCGATCCTGATCCACATGTAGAGGTCTTCGGCGATCTTCATGCCCTCGGGAAACAGCCCCACGGTGTCGAACACGCGCCGCGGGATGCAGCTGGCCGACGGGATGGCGATGTAGCGGTGGGCCGATTCGCGGAAGAAATTCGCCACGACGCCCCGCTCGGAGGGTGTCGGGGCCGGATAGGTCCCATCGTGGCTTATTATTGAAAACGCCGTGCAGTAGAGTCCGCAGCCGGGGAACTCGCGGATCATGGCGGCGATTTCGGCGAGAAACCCCGGCTCCCAGGCGTCGTCGGCGTCCAGCAGGGCGATGTATTCGCCTGTCGACTCTGCGATGCCGCGGTTGCGTGCGGCGCAGACCCCGGCGTTGGGCTGCCGGACGAGCCTTACGAGCGGCGAGCCGATCGCACGCACGACCTCCGCGCCGCCGTCGGTCGAACCGTCGTCCACGACGATGATCTCCTGCGGGGGGCGGGTCTGCGCCAGGACCGAACGTACGGCCGCGCCGATTTCCAGCTGCTTGTTGTAGAGGGGTATGACGACCGAAATGGTGGGTTCTGACATCTGTTCTGCCGGGTTTTGTTGCGAAGATATTGATCTTTTGCTACTTTTGCAAATAAAACCGTACCATGACCGTATTCGAAAAAACCGACCGATTCCTGCGCAACCTCTATGAGACGGCGTTTTACTTTGCGGTGATGGCCGTGAAGGAGAATTTCCGCAACTACGTGGGCCGCGCCGGCACGGTCGGCGCGCCGAAGCCGTCGATGCTGATCCTCGGCAATGGCCCTTCGCTGGCCGAAGACCTGCCGCGGCTGATCGAACGACGGGAGCACGAGACGAAGGATGTGATGGCGGTGAACTTTTTTGCGTTGGACGAGCGTTTCGAAACGGTGCGTCCCGCCTATTACGTGCTTTCCGACCCGATGTTCTTCCGCGACAGCGCCTGCCGCGACCGGGTGGCGGAGCTCTACCGCGTGCTCGACGAAAAGGTGACGTGGCCGATGAATCTCTACGTGCAGTACTACAATCCCGAACGGTTCGACTACCGCGCCGCGCTGCCCAACCCCAATATCCGCATCGTGCGCTTTCATACGCAGCTCTACCGCGGGTTCCGCGGCGTGGAGTTTTGGCTGTTCCGCCGCGGCCTCGGGAGCGCCAACTTCGGGACCGTGGTGCAGGTGTGCGAATACGTCGCCCTGCTCCTGGGGTATAAGACGCTGGAATTGTACGGGGTGGATCACACGCTGCTGGACGGCCTGTGCGTGGATGAGGAGAACCGCCTCTGCCGCGCCGACGGGCACTATTACGACGCTGCCCCGGCCACTCCGAAGCCGATTTTCCAGAAGGTTCCGCACCGTCCCTACACCATGTCGGTCTATCTGGCGGAGGTCGCCGAACTCTTCCGCGGCCACGAGGTGCTGCGCGACTACGCCGCCTCGCTCGGAGCGCGGATCATAAACCGCACGCGCGGTTCGATGATCGACGCCTACGAACGGGGAGCGGAATAGCTTCTATGGTTGCAGGTTGCGGCTGGCCGCGATGATCTCGGCCATCGTGAAGTCCTCGGGGTAGTCGATGTCCAGCCCCTCGATATGGTCTACGACGGCCATGTAGGGCCGGTCCCCGATGCGCCGCCCGCGGCCGCACCACAACTCCCGCGAAAAGATGAAGAAAGCGCTGGTCTCGACGTAGACCGGCTCGATGGTCTGTGTGCGGGGGATGTCGTCGAGGCTGTAATTGAGCGGTTTGCTCCCGAACCACGCGAAAGTCTGGATCTTTTCGGCGCTGAACGCCGAGTCGTATTCGCCCGAACGGACCTTTGCGAGTGCCCCGGCGACGGTCGCGGCGCGGATGAAGGGCGACGTGGCGTGGGCGAGGATGTAGAGGTCCGCATCGACCGACGCCGTGAAACTGTCGTAAATCTCCCTGCCGAGCGTGGTGTCCCGGTCGAGCGACGGGTCGCGGCGCAGGAACCGCACCCCTTCGGGCAGCAGCGGGCGGATGCTTTCGTCGCTGCAAAAGACATAGACTTCGTCGATGCCCTCCACCGTGGTCAGGGTTTTCAGGATATGGCACATCAGCGGCGAACCGCTCAGCGAACGAAGGTTCTTGCCTGCGACGCGCTGGCTGTTGAGCCGGATGGGAACGAATGCGACGGTTTTCATAGAGTCTGATAATTTGTAAAGGGGTTCGTAGCGACACTTTGCCGCTTGCGGCATTCAACTCCCCGCCCCGGGCGGGGATTCAGGGGTGGGGCGGATTTGCAAACACGGCGGAACGCCGTGGGAACGGCATTCGGAACTGCGATACATTCCTGATATTTCAACCGGTATTTCATTGTACCAGCAGGTTGCAGCCGCGGATGTCGGAGTGGTCGATGCGGCCCTCGACCAGAAACGATCCGTCCGCCTCGACGCGCCCCACGTCCTGGGTCTGGATGAAGGCGCAGGACCACCGGTTGGCGAGGTCGGCGATGTTCAGCCCGCCGCGCGAGCCGGGCGGCAGCAGGTCGAACGGGTCGTTGACATCGCGGACCGTGACGCGCATCCACGCCGGGCAGCGGAACCGGTTGCCGCCCTGCGAATAGGCTTGCGAGGTGAGTTCGGCCATGCCGTACTCCGAGTGGATTTCGCGCACCCCGAAGGCGTCGCAGAGTATTCTGTGGAACTCCTCTTTCGGAATCTCCTCGCGGTAGCCCTTCATGCCGCCGGTCTCCATCACCACCGTGTCGCGGAGCTTCGGGGCATGGCGTTCCGCGAGGTCCCACAGCGCATAGCTCACGCCCAGCAGGATTTTCGGTTTCGGGTCCGCCTCCATCGCGGCCAGCAGGGCTTCATAGTCGTCGAGGTAGAAGCCGCCCGAGCCGCAGTCGGCGATCAGCCGGTCGGCCATGTAGACCAGCGACGAGCCCTTGCGCCGCAGGTAGTTGGGTAGCAGGGCGTAGAGGCTCCAATGCGCGGGGTCGCCGTAAAAGGTGCGGAACGAGGCGCGGAACGCCTGTTCGTAAAGCGCCAGCGACTGCATCGGGTGGCGCGAGGGTGTCATGCCCGTGGTCGCCGACGAGGTGAAGACCGCCTCGGGGGGCGTCTCGCCGCAGTAGATGTCGTGCGTCTTGAACAGTTCGATGGGCAGGTGCGGAATCTCCTCCGGCGTGCGCACCTCTTCGGGGCGGATGCCCGCGAGTGCGAGATACTCCCGGTAGGGGGCGCATGCGACGGCCTGACGGCGGAATGTCTCCAGGGCCGTCCGGGCGAAAGCCGCGTCGTCCGCGATGCCGAATATGTCGTTTGGGGCGATCATTTTCACAAAGATACGAATAAGCGAGGGCAAAAGCAAGTTTACTTGCTTTTTGCCGAGCGAGAGTATCTTCGGCATAGCCAAAGTACGAATAAGCCGAGAGAAAAAAGCAAGCTCGCTTGCATTTTTTCCGAGGCGGAGTATCTGAAAGACTCTGCGATGGAAAAAGAACGAACGGTTTCAAACCCGGATTGCGGGCGGCCCGGCAAAAGGTCCCGACACCCTGAAAGCGCCGTTACGGCGCCGCAGCCGAAGATCGGGAAAAGAACGGACGGTGCCGAACCCGGATTGCCCGCGGCCTTGTAAACGATAAGGTAAATCGGCTGTCGGGGATGTTCCGGAAGCCGGGATCGCCGTTTCATAAAAACGAAAACAACAACTTGCGACCCGGATGAATCCGTTTCGCCGTCGTTGTTTTCGCGTATATGCCTGCGGGCCCTCTTCCTGCCCTGGCGTCACTTTTTCGTTTTCGGCGCGAGCATCATGTTCATCTTCTTGCCGTCGAGTCGGGGCATCGCCTCCACTTTGGCGAATTCTTCGAGGTCGGTGGCGAAGCGGAGCAGCAGGATTTCGCCCTGCTCCTTGAAGACGATCGAACGGCCGCGGAAGAAGACGTAAGCCTTGACCTTGGCCCCTTCCTTGAGGAAGTTCTGCGCGTGTTTGAGCTTGAAATTGTAGTCGTGGTCGTCGGTCTGGGGGCCGAAGCGGATCTCCTTCACGACGACTTTCGTCTGGTTGGCCTTCAATTCCTTGGCCTTCTTCTTCTGTTGGTAAAGGAATTTCTGGTAATCGGCGATGCGGCATACGGGCGGCTCGGCCTTGGGCGAGATCTCGATCAGGTCGAGTTCCATCTCGTCCGCCAGGCGCAGTGCGTCGCGGATCGGCATCACCTGCGGCTGGGGGACGTTGTCGCCCACCACGCGCACCTCGGGAGCCGTGATCTGCTCGTTGATGCGGTGGGGGTTCTCCTTCTCGGGCGGTCTGCGTCCGAATCGGGGATTGCCTGCTGCCGGTTTCGGTCTGTTATTCCCGGGGGTAAACGGCCTCGGCGGGAATGGTTTCGGTGCTGCGATAGTTGTACGTATTAGTTAAGTGAATAATAGTGTTGTCTTATTTCTTTTCCAGTTTGTTGGCCTCGACCTCCTCCTTGACCAGTCCGGCGATCAGGTCGCGGAACGCCTCCATCGGCATCTGGCCCTTGTCGCCCTCGCCCTGTGCGCGGACCGACACGAGACCTTCGGCCTCCTCCTTCTCGCCGACGATCAGCAGGTAGGGGATGCGTTTGAGCTCGTTGTCGCGGATCTTGCGGCCGATCTTCTCGTTGCGGTCGTCGATCTCGGCGCGGATGTCGCTGCCGTTGAGGAACTCGGCGACTTTCTGGGCGTAGTCGTTGAACTTCTCCGAGATGGGAAGCACCACGACTTGCTGGGGCGAGAGCCACAGCGGGAATTTGCCGCCCGTGTGCTCCAGCAGCACGGCCACGAAACGCTCCATCGAGCCGAACGGCGCGCGGTGGATCATGATCGGGCGGTGGAGCCGGTCGTCGGCGCCCTTGTACGTGAGGTCGAAACGCTCCGGCAAGTTGTAGTCCACCTGGATCGTGCCCAGTTGCCACTTGCGGCCGATGGCGTCCTTGACCATGAAGTCGAGCTTCGGACCGTAGAACGCGGCTTCGCCCAGCTCGACCACCGTGGTGAGACCCTTCTCCTTGGCGGCCTGCATGATGGCCGACTCGGCCTTCTCCCAGTTCTCGTCGGAACCGATGTATTTCTCCTTGTTGTTCGGGTCGCGCAGCGAAATCTGTGCCGTGTAGTTGTCGAACTTCAGCGTCTTGAAGATATAGAGCACGATGTCGATCACGCGTTCGAACTCTTCGAGAAGCTGATCCGGCCGTACGAACAAGTGCGCGTCGTCCTGCGTGAATCCGCGCACGCGCGTCAGTCCGTGGAGCTCGCCCGACTGCTCGTAGCGGTAGACCGTGCCGAACTCGGCCAGACGCACAGGCAGTTCCTTGTACGAACGGGGCTTCGAACGGTAGATCTCGCAGTGGTGCGGGCAGTTCATCGGTTTGAGCAGGTACTCCTCGCCCTCGATCGGGGTGTGGATCGGCTGGAACGAATCCTTGCCGTACTTGGCGTAGTGGCCCGAGGTGACGTAGAGTTCCTTGTTGCCGATATGCGGGGTGATCACCTGCTGGTAACCGTATTCTTTCTGCACGTTGCGCAAAAACTGCTCCAGACGGTCGCGCAGGGCGGCGCCTTTGGGCAGCCACAGCGGCAGGCCCTGGCCCACGCGCTGCGAGAAGGTGAACAGTTCGAGGTCCTTGCCCAGCTTGCGGTGGTCGCGCTTCTTGGCCTCCTCCATCATCGCCAGATACTCGTCGAGCATCGACTTCTTGGGGAACGAGATGCCGTAGATGCGGGTCAGCATCTTGTTCTTCTCGTTGCCGCGCCAGTAGGCTCCGGCCACGGAGGTGAGTTTCAGGGCCTTGATATATCCCGTGTTGGGAATGTGCGGTCCGCGGCAGAGGTCCGTGAACGCGCCGTTGGTATAGAACGAGATGGTGCCGTCTTCGAGGTCGGAGATCAGTTCGACCTTGTACTGGTCGCCCTTTTCGGTGAAAGCCGCCAGCGCTTCGGCCTTGGGAACCTCGCGGCGGATCAGCGCCTCCTTGTTGCGGGCCAGCTCCGCCATCTTGTTCTCGATGGCCGGGAGATCGGACTCGGTGATGGGCACCGGGGAATCCACGTCGTAGTAGAACCCGTTTTCGATGGCCGGGCCGATGCCGAACTTGATGCCCGGGTAGAGCGCTTCGAGGGCCTCGGCCAGCAGGTGCGACGAGGTGTGCCAGAAGGCGTGCTTGCCCTCTTCGTCGTCCCATTTGTAGAATTTGACCGAAGCGTCGGCCTCGATCGGGCGCGTCATGTCCACCGTCGCGCCGTTTACCGAGGCCGCGAGCGAGTCGGCAGCTAAACGAGGGCTGATGCTCTCTGCGATCTGGTAAGCAGTAGTCCCTTCGGCGTATTCTTTGACGGAGCCGTCGGGAAAAGTGATTTTGATCATTTGTTTGTATGAATTAAGTTTTCGGGTCCTTCGGCGCTTCCACAATTACGAGACGGAATACGCCTCCGGGTTGCCCGGTGTTTTCGTTCAGTTTTCCTTTTCGGTCTGCGGCAGATCCTTGACCGAAACGTCGCGGCCGCCTCTTTCGCGTTCGGCGCGCTGCAACGGGTTCGCCGTCCATGCGGCCCATGCGCGGCGGTGCTCCACGATGTCGATGGCCGCGTAGATCGCGTTGCGCATCGACTGCGGGTCGGCCTTGTCCTTTCCGGCGATGTCGAACGCCGTGCCGTGGTCGGGCGAGGTCCGCACGGCCGAAAGCCCCGCCGTGAAGTTCACCCCGTCGGGCGAGAGCGTCTTGAACGGCGCGAGCCCCTGATCGTGGTACATGGCCAGAATGCCGTCGTATTTGGCGTATCCGCCGCCGGCGAAGAGCCCGTCGGCCGCAAAGGGCCCGAAGGCCAGCACGCCTTCGCCGAACGCCTCGACGATGGCCGGTTTGATGATCTCCTGCTCCTCGCGGCCCAGCAGTCCGCCGTCGCCGGCGTGGGGGTTGAGGGCCATCACGGCGATGCGCGGCTCGACGATGCCGAAGTCCTCGACGAGCGAGCGGCGCAGCGTGTGCAGCTCTTTGACGATGCGTTCTTTGGTGATGCTGCGGGCGATCTCCGAAACGGGGATGTGTTTGGTGACCAGCCCCACGCGCAGCACGTCGCTGCACATGATCATCATCGCTTCGCCGCCGAGTTCGGCGGCCAGATATTCGGTGTGCCCCGTGTAGCGGAAGTCGTCGGCCTGCACGGTCTCCTTGTCGAAGGGGGCCGTGACGATGGCGTCGAGATGCCCCTCCTTCAGGTCGCGCATGGCGGTCGACAGCGCCTCCACGGCAGCGCGGCCCGCATCGGCGGACGCTTTGCCCGGCACGATCTCGGCTCCCTCGCC
Organism: Alistipes senegalensis JC50; assembly: GCF_025145645.1. Lineage (NCBI taxonomy): Bacteria > Pseudomonadati > Bacteroidota > Bacteroidia > Bacteroidales > Rikenellaceae > Alistipes > Alistipes senegalensis. Next base: position 2,235,775 of record NZ_CP102252.1, read on the forward strand.
GCAGGCCGCGAGATTGACCTTTCCGCGGCGCGCCTCGGCGGCCGAAGCCACGGGGTTGAAGGAGACGGGTTCGATCTCCGCGATGGTATTTCGGTAATAGGCGGCGGCTTTGGGCGAACCGTAGACGACGGGGGTGAAGAGCTCCGTCATGCGCGGGTCGGCGAGCGCCTTGAGGATGACCTCCCAGCCGATGCCGTTCGTGTCGCCCTGCGTGATGCCTATTCTGAGTTTGTGTTCCGGCATAATCAATTTTGTTTCAACTTACAAAGTTATAAAATATTCAGAATACGCAATGCTCCGAAGCCGATTAAAATGATTTTTCAGGCCGCTTTGCGCCCGCATGTGCTATTTTTCGGCGCCTTTGCGGCGGGAGGCGGGGGATTCCGGGATTTCCGGACCGGGGCGTCCGGAGTTCGCGCGGGTGCCGGGACGCGGGATGATCCGGGCCTACCGTTTTGCCTCGGAGTGCGTCCGTCGCCGGAACTCCGAGCAGACGATCCCTGTCGCCATAGCGACGTTCAGCGATTCCGAACCCCGGCGGCCGGCCGGCCAGGGCGGGATGAAAAGTTTCCGGGTGACGGTGCGCGCCACCGCTTCCGTGACGCCGCGGCCCTCGTTGCCCATCACCACGATCCCCTCCGGCGTGAGCTCCGTGCCATAGATGTTCTCCCCTTCCAGAAAAGTCCCGTATACGGGAATCTCCTGCGCGGCGGCCGCGGCGAGACACGCGGCGAGCGCCGTGTAGTGGACCCTCACGCGGATGACGGCACCCATCGTGGCCTGCACGACCTTGGGGTTGAAGCAGTCGGCCGAACCCGGGGAGCAGACGATGTCCGTGATGCCGAACCAGTCGGCCAGCCGGATGATCGTCCCCAGGTTGCCGGGGTTCTGCACGTCGTCCAGCGCCAGCGTCAGCCGCCCTTTCAGCGACCCCGTGTCCAGTCCGTAACGCGGTATCTCGACCAGCGCCAGCGAGTTGCCGGCGGTCTTCAGCAGCGAGAGACGCTCCATGTCGCGCGGGGCCACGGTCTCGACCTCTGGGCCTTCGAAAATCCCTTCCAACGCGAAAATCTTGCGTACCCGCAGGTGCGAGGCGCGCAGTTCGCCGATGAGTTTCTCCCCTTCGGCGACGAACAGTCCGTGTTCGGTGCGGCCGCGTTTGTCGGCCAGCGCGCGGACGAGTTGTATTTCGGCTTTGGTCATCGTTCCTTTTCGATGCTGTAAGTGGTTCCTTCGGTGGCGGGGTAGCTCTCGGGGAAGAGCGCGCGGGCCTCTTCGACCAGCTGCGATTCGTCCTTGTAACGCGACGAATAGTGGCCGATCACGAGCCGCCGTGCGCCCGCTTTCAGGGCCGCTTTCGCGGCGTCCGCGGTGGTCGAATGCCCCCGGTCTTTGGCCGACCGCTGCTCCGCGGCGGCGTAGGTCGCCTCGTGGTACATCAGATCGACCCCCTTGCAGAGCCCCGCGGCCTTGGCCGAGTAGTTCGTGTCCGAAAGGTAGGCATACGAACGCGGCGCATAGGGACGGTAGGTCAGGCAGGCGTTGGGGATCGTCTCGCCGGAGTCCAGCACGACATCCTCGCCCCGCTTGGCGGCGGTGATCTGCGCGATCGAGAGACCGTATTTGGCGATCTTGAACTTCTCGACGTTCAGCGGCGGCTCCTTCTCCCGGAAGAGGAACCCGGCGCACGGCACGCGGTGGCGCAGCGGGATGCTCCACACCTCCAGCGTGCGGTTCTCCATCAGCAATGCGTGTTTGGTGGTGTCTACCTCGGTCCACGCCACGTCGTAGGGCAGTTCGCTGTCGAAATAGCGGAGGTGGCAGGCCAGAATCTCTCCGAACGGCGCCGGGGCGAAGACCCGCAGCGGGGTCCTGCGGCCGTAAAGCGCCAGCGTCGAGATGAGCGGGAACAATCCGAAAACATGGTCGCCGTGGAGGTGCGAGATGAACACGGCGCGGATTTTCAGCGGATTGATGCCGTAGCGGACCAGCTGCTGCTGCACGCCCTCGCCCGCATCCACGAGATAATATTGTTCGTGGACGTTGACCGCCTGGGCCGACGGATGCCGGTTCGCGGTGGGTTTGGCCGAGGAGGAGCCTAATATGGTGACGCTGAAGCTCACTTCAGCAGGAACCGTTCGCAGTCGAGCGCCGCGATGCACCCCGACGCTGCTGCCGTGATGGCCTGACGGTAGTGGGGATCGCGGACATCGCCGGCGGCGAAAACCCCCTCGACGCTGGCTTTCGACGTGCCCGGCTCGACCTTGACATACCCTTCGGCGTCGAGCGCCAGTTGTTCGCTGAAAAGCTCCGTATTGGGGTGGTGGCCGATGGCCAGGAAGAATCCCGAGATGTCGATCTTCCTCTCCGTGCCGTCGTTCCTGCGCAGCAGGGCTCCCGTGACGCCCGATTCGTCGCCCAGCACCTCGGCGGTGTTGTGCTCGAACAGCACCTCGATGTTGGGGGTGTCGAACACCCGCTGCTGCATCGCCTTCGAGGCGCGCAGGTGGGGTTTGCGGACGATCATGTAGACCTTGCGGCAGAGCGATGCCAGATACGACGCCTCCTCGCAGGCCGTGTCGCCGCCGCCGACCACCGCCACGTCCTTCTTGCGGTAGAAGAACCCGTCGCAGGTGGCGCAGGCGCTGACGCCCTGGCCGCGGAACTTGGTTTCGGAAGGGAGTCCGAGGTATTTGGCCGAGGCTCCCGTGGCGATGATGAGCGTCTCGGCCTTGATCTCCCTGGTGCCGTCCACGACGACGTGGAACGGGCGTGACGCGAGGTCCACGCGCGTGATGGTTCCCGTGCGGATGTCTGCGCCGAAACGCTCGGCCTGCCTGCGCATCCGGTCCATCAGGTCGGGGCCCGTGACGCCGTCGGGATACCCCGGGAAATTCTCGACATCGGTCGTCGTCGTGAGCTGCCCGCCCGGCTCGATGCCTTCGTAAAGCACCGGGGCGAGGTTGGCGCGCGAGGTATAGATGGCGGCGGTGTACCCTGCGGGGCCGCTGCCGATGATCAGTACTTTTACTGCTTCTTCCATGATCGTTGTTATTTTTTGTAAGTTTTTTATGCTGTTGGTTGTCCTTGTCGCGGCCTGTGGCCGCGTTTGCAAATTGGACCCACCCAGGCTAAGAGCCGAGTTTTAGGGTGATGTCCGGTTTTTGCGGCCCGAAAGCAATTCTCCGCTGCCACCTTTTCTGAAGCGGCTTCTTAAGCCGCCCTTGGCGGGGGCTTGTCGCATTGCGACCGGAATGTCAGCCGGAATATGCCTGGGATGCGGACGTTGCGTTTTCTTCACGATTCGTACCGAATTCCGTCAGTTGCTGTCCCAGGTAGTCGAATTCCGCCCAGCGGCCGTTCCGGCGCACCCGGGCGATGCTTTCGGCCGGGATGTAGTCCACGATTTCGTATTCGGGCGGGATGACGTAGTTTCCGTTCCGGTCGATGAGCCCCATGCCGCCGGGCGTCTCGACCTCGGCGCGCCCTTCGCGGAAGTCGCCCGCCCAGACGAAGTGCGACGCGATGACGGGGTTGTTGTCCGTGTCCACGAATCCGAATCCCTCGTCGTCCTCGACGCAGACGAGCCCTTCGAACACGTGGCTGGTCCAGCGGTGCCCGGTCAGGCGGCGCAGCGGAGCGTAGTCGGCCTCGATGTCCGAAACCTGCATCGGGCCGCCCGCTTCGCGCACCCGTCGCCGCAGGGCCTCGAACGCTTCGGCGTCGCCGTCGGAGGTGCCGAAACGGGCGTCGTGGTAGCGCAGGGGGATGAACCGGCCGCCGCTCCAGCGCAGGTTGTCCGGCCGGAGGTTGTTGTGCGAGAAGCCCAGTTCGCGCAGGGCGGATTGGAGTGCGTCGAGCCCTGCGAGCAGCCGCTCGGCGGGTTCCGTCAGCAGCGCTTCGGCGAAACTGCGGCCTGCGGGCAGGTGCTGGAGCACCAGATCGCAGGTTTGCGGATGCTCCTCGGCGTCCACCCAAAGGAGCTCGCCCCGGAGGATGCGGTATTCGGCCAGCCACTCCGTGTTGAGGCGTCCCGCCTGCGATGCGGTCCGTTCGACGGCGGCCAGCGCCGCGGGGGACAACGGCAGCGAGAGCAGCCATTGCCGGCCGCGCCAGACGATTTCGGCTTCGGCGAAGCGTGTCGTGCGCATCAGCTGCGGAATGCCGCCCGCTTCCGTCGCGGGACGGGCGTCGGCGAGCGTCGTGAACGAGATGTCGGGCGTTTGGAGCGCCTGTATGAAGGTGTGCAGGGTCGGTGTCATGGTCATTCGGTCTTTACGCTGATGGACCCGATGTTGAGCATCGTGATGAGCTGTTCGGCCGAGGCGTTGTAGCTCATGCCCCGGAACGGCGGCGTGGCGCCGGGGCCTTTGGCTTCGCGGATCGCCTCGTCGAACACCTCGGGCATGAGGCTCGAACACTCGTAGAGCACCGCTGCATAGCGGTTGGGATAGCCGGCCTCCTCCGTCGAGGGGAAGAAGACCGTCCGCGGAGTGTCGCCCGCGGCAATGTGGATGTTCACGAGCAGCACGTTGCCGTCGGCCGTGCGCAGCGACTTGATCTGCTCGGCCACGGCGCAGAGCTCCTCGTCGTCGCAGTCGGTGGCCTCGCCGTCGGTGATGTTGAAGACGATGGGCGGAAAACTCTCCGCATGGACCGGATCGGCGCACCATTTCGCGGCGATGTCGCGCACGCGGCGCAGCGCTTCGCACATCGGGGTCTGTCCGACGGCTTCGGGCTCCACCCACGCCGGAGTCGAGATTTCGCGCAGGGCGTTGCTGCCGTCGGGAAGCCGGTACTCCACGATCTCGGTTTTCAGCGGCGGCTCTCCGGCGGCCAGTTCCGTCACGGAGATCGCCTCACGGCTGCCCGGCAGCAGGGAGTAGACCTCGTCGTCGCCCGAATAGCCCAGTACGGCGATGTCGTAGTAGTCGCGGACGCCGTCGCTGCGGCGCGCCCGTTCGATCAGCTCGAACAGCATGCCGTTGGTGATCGAGGCCACGGCGTCGGCCTTGGTCATCAGCCGTCCGCGGAAGCGGATCTTCTCGGCCATCGACCCCGAGCCGTCGATGACGAAGATGAAGGCCGTGCGGTGGGTGCGTGTGATGCTCTGTGTGTACATATTCGAATTATTTCAGTCCGCGGACCGTGTAGTAGTCTTCGCGCCGGTCGTCGTCGTTGTCGCAGTCGAGGCCGTAGCTGACGGCCATGTCGAGCGAGCAGTCGCGGTCGCGGTCGGCGTCGGTGGTGCGGCGCATCGCTTCGTGGGCGTTGCGGCCTGCGGTGACGGCGTCGTCCAGCTCCCCGGCCGTCGGCATGTGGCCCAGCATCGAGGCGTAGACCTGTACGGCCCAGCTGTGGGCATAGTCGTCGTAGTGGACGGCGAAGACCCGGAAGCGGTTGTCCACGGCGGCCGTCGTCGTGAGCTCGCCGCGGTCCACGGCGTTGAGAATCGACGCGACCTCGCGGTGCGTGATGTACTGTCCGGCCAGGTCGAGCCAGCGGCCGCCGCCGTTGCGGTGCGGGTCGAGGCTTCCCTTGCCGAGCATCGCCCCCAACGCCGCCACGATGGCCTTGTTGTAGAGTTTCAGTCCGCGGCGCAGTGCCGTGGCGCGGATGATGGCTTTGTTGTAGGTGTAGACCGGGGCGTCGGGGTCGCGCTCTTCGAGCCCGTGGAGAATGTTCACGGCCTCGATCATGGCGCCTGCGACGTAGGGGTTGTACTCCTCGAAGTTGATAACGTCGCGGCAGACCGAACGCCGGTCGCGGGCCGGCCATTTCTCGATGTCGCGCACGGCGCCGAAACTGGTGAGGTTGGCGCCCGGCATCAGGTGGGAGTGCCCCTCCTTCTCGATCAGGTACGAGTAGGGGAACGCCGAGGTGTCGTGGTGGTAGGAGTGGTGTCCCATGACCATCGTGAAGGCCCCTTCGAGGGCCGGTGACATGATGTAGGCGCTCGAGGCGAACTTGCAGCCCCTCAGATGCACCGCCTGATGCACGGCGCCGCTTTTGAAGAGGTGGTTGCTCTGGTTCGAGCCGCTGCCGGCGTTGAAGAACGAGAACATGCCGGCGATGAGCAGCGACGATTTGTGGTGCGAGACGGTGTAGGGGCCTGCGAAGATCGAGGCGGCCTCGCCGTTCTCGCAGTGCGAATTGGCGAAGAAGAGCGATTCGGCGGCCGTGAAGCCCTTGTCCAGCCGGCAGCTTTCGCCGACGAAACAGCGCTCGACGATCGAGCCGTTGTCGATGACGGCCCCTTCGGCCGCGATCGTGTCGTAGGCTTTGACATCGACGCCGATGCGGACGCCGTCGCAGAGGGTGGCGTTTTCGAGGATCGACGCGCCGTCGATCTCCACGTCGTTGCCGATGCGGACCTCGCGGATGAAGCGCGCGCCGACGATGCGGCACCCGCGGCCCACCTCGCCCATCTCCGACGAACGCGCCTCCGCGTACTCCCCGACCATCCTTTCGAGCGCCGCGATGGTCTGCGGACGGTGGCGATAGACGGCCATCACGTAGGCGACCTGCGCCGACATCGTGTCGAATATCTTCACCGTGCGGCCGCCGCATTCGTTCATCGTGGCGACGCCCGTGCCGTTTCCGAACGCCGAGCGGCGGCGGCATTCGAGCGCCGTGACGCCCTCGACGAGCGACTCTTCGCCGATGCGGTAGCCGGCGACCCGCGAACGGACGATCCGGGCTCCCCGGGCGATTTCGACGCGACCCTCCAGATGGCTTTGGCGAAGCTGGCCGGGTTCGAAGTCCGGAGCGACCGTCACTTTCGTCCAATCTTCGGCCGAATTGCCGAGCGTTTCGAGTGCGGCGATCTCCGCGGGGGTCAAATTTCGGAATGAAGTCATTGTTTCGTGGGTTTTGAATGCAAATATAGCAATTTGCGGCTAAACGGCAAATTCATTTTCCGGCACGGGAAACTCCCTTCCCGCGCGGTCGATTTCGATCCGGCGGCCGCTGCGCACGACCTGCGCCCGGCCGTTGCGGAAGGGTTTCACGGCCTCGCAGCCGGGAAAGCTCAGCCGGGTGCGGCCCGCCGTGTCGATGTAGTGCCACGTCGAACCCAGCAGCACGGCGGCCAGCCCCTCGGTGAAGTCGAAGCCGCTGTCGTAAAGCGGCGGAACGATCGTCCGCTGCGGCGTTCGGTAACCCCAGCGGCCGTTCCCGACGAACAGTTCCGGGGTCTCGTCGTCGGAGGAGGGGTCTCCTGTGCCGGCCTGCCGGACCGCTTCGCCGAGCAGCTCCGCGAGTCCGAAAAGTTGCAGGGTCGGGGAGCAGAGCAACTGCGCCACGCGGTATTGCACGGCTTTGCCGCGGCGTTCGAACAGGCCGAGGACTTCGCGGTAGGCCGGGTCGCCGGGAATCTTTCCGGGCGAGAACAACAGTCCGTCGGCGGTGCCGTAACGCTCCCAGAGCGTCGGTTCCTCGGCCAGCGCGTGCAGGGCCGTGGAGATCAGGGCCGCGGGGTAGTCGTCGAGCCGTTCGTTGAAATCCGCCGCCGTGCGGGCCGGATGCTGGTAGGCCGCTGTGCCCAGTTCGGGGCTCGTCTCTCCGGCGAAGGCGGGCAGGAATGCGGCGTCGAAGTCGATCGGATGCAGCTGCCGGTCCCGGCCTACGATGATGTTCGCGGGCTTCAGGTCGCCGTGGGCGCGGTCGTCGGCGACCATGCCGGCGGCCAGGGAGTCGAATGATTCCGCAAGGCTCCGGAGCTTTGCCGTATCGTGCGCGAGGGCGGCTTCGGCGACCGCTTCGTGGAGGGTCGCGCCGTCGATCCAGTCGCCCAGAATCGCATCGACCCAGACGCCCGTTTCCGACGAAGTGTAGAGGTAGAGCTCCTTTTCGAGCACTCCGTCGCCGTAGATCTCCCGCAGGTGGCGCATCCTGCGCAGGTAGCAGCGCAGCGACCGGATGCGTCCGTCGCGGCGGATGCGGAAGACGACGGCCGAATTGCCGATGCTGTAAAGGGGGCGTCCCTGCCCGTCCCGGCATAACTCCACCTCGCCCAGCGTGCGTGTCAGGCCGTGGGAATCGGTGAGTGTGAGCAGGTATTGGCGAAGGGTGAACACGTCGTGCGGTGGGTTTTAAGCGTCGTCCGGTCTGTCGGAGACGGCGCAAGATGCGAAAAAGTCCGATGACGAAGCCGGACCCGAGGGCCCGGCTTCGTCATCGGGAGTGCTTGTTGGATTGGGAGCAGACACCTGATTCGAAAATGTTCGGTGCTTCGGCCGCACCCTAAGACAGGCGTTATGCCTGCGCCCGAAAGCGCAACATCTGCCCGAAAGCGTCCCGGCTTGCGGGCGCACTCTAAAACAGGCGTCTTACGCCTGCGCCTGGGTGCACGGAGCCGGACCGAGAGCGTCCGGACCTCCGGTTGCCTCTGAAACAGGCGTCTGCGCCTGCGCCTGTCAATGGCAGTTGCAGTGTCCGTGTCCGCTCTGGTCGCCGCAGCCTTCGCCGCAGCCGTCCCCGCACTCTCCGCACGAACAGCCGCCCTGCAAATCCTCGGGCGTCACGTCGCGCACCGAAATCACGTCTACCTCGAAGTTGAGCGTTTTGCCCGCCATCGGGTGGTTGAAGTCCATCTTCACCGTCGTGTCGCCGACCTCCTTGACGATGCCCATCATGCGGTTGCCCTGGGCGTCGCTCATCGGGACCTGGCTGCCGACGAAGAGGATGTCTTCGGCCAGCTTGCCGTCCACCATGAATATATCTTTCGGCAGATCGACGATGGCTTCGGCGATGATCTCGCCGTAGCCGTCCTTGGGCTCGAGGGTGAACGCGACCGATTCGCCGATCTCCTTGCCCAGAATCGCTTCCTCGAATTTGGGAAGCAGCATGCCCGTTCCGAAGATGAATTCGAGCGGCTGGCCCGGGCGCGACTGGTCTGCGATCTGTCCGTCAACGGTGAGCTTGTAGTCTACGCCGACCATTTTGTTTTGTTCTACTTTCATACGATTGTTATAAAGTTTAGTTGTTTTTATCGTCGTTTTTCAGGGACATTGCCCGGCATTCACGGCTCAAAAGCGATTTTCCGCCGCCATCTTTCTAAAGGCGGCTTTTTAAGCCGCTCAAAGGTACGCACTTCGGAGCGAGTTGCCAAATAATCGCATGAAATAATTGTGCCGCAACAACCGAAAACGGCGGCGATGTCTCTACCGCCGCCGTTTCGTCTTTCCGGAAAACGCTACTCGCAGTTGCGGCAGCAGAGGTTGCGGTCGCCGTAGCCGTTGTCGATCTTCGACACGTAGGGGAAGAATTTCGACTCGCCGATCCACCGGAGCGGGAACGCCGCCTGCTCGCGCGTGTAGGGGTGCGACCACTCCCCGGCCAGTTCGCGGGCCGTGTGGGGTGCGTTGGCCACCACGTTGTCCGCCTCGCCGGCCGCCGCCTCGCATTCGCGCTTGATCTGCACCAGCGCTTCGATGAAGCGGTCCATCTCCTCCTTGGGCTCCGACTCCGTGGGCTCGACCATCAGCGTCTCGTGCACGGGGAACGAGAGCGTCGGGGCGTGGAACCCGTAGTCCATCAGCCGGTGGGCGATGTCGCCGCAGTCGATGTTGTAGTCCTTCTTGAAATTTGTCAGGTCGAGGATCATCTCGTGGCCCACGCGGCCCGTCTCGCCCGAATAGTAGGTGCGGAACTCCGAAGCCAGCGCCGCCGACATGTAGTTGGCGTTGACGATGGCCATTTCGGTGGCTTTGCGCAGTCCGTCGGCCCCCAGCATCTTGATATAGCCGTAGGTGATCGGCAGGAGCAGCGCCGAACCCCACGGGGCCGAAGCGACCGCCGTGATGCCCTCGTCGCCGCCCGTGGCTACGACCGAATGCGAGGGCAGGAAGGCTTTGAGGTGCTCGGCGACGCAGATCGGGCCGACGCCCGGACCGCCGCCGCCGTGGGGCATGGCGAAGGTCTTGTGGAGGTTGAGGTGGCAGACATCGGCGCCGATGTAGCCGGGGTTGGTGAGCCCCACCTGCGCGTTCATGTTGGCGCCGTCCATGTAGACCTGCCCGCCGGCGTCGTGAACGGCGTCCACGATCTCGCGGATGCGGCTCTCGAAGACGCCGTGCGTCGAGGGGTAGGTCACCATCAGTCCGCACAGCTCCGAGGAGTGCTCTTTGGCCTTGGCTTCGAGGTCGGCCACGTCGATGTTGCCGTTGGCGTCGCACGCCACCGTCACGATCTTCATCCCCGCCATCGCGGCCGACGCCGGGTTGGTGCCGTGGGCCGATGCCGGGATCAGCACCACGTTGCGGTAGCCCTGACCGCGGCTCTGGTGGTAGGCGCGGATCACCATCAGCCCCGAGTATTCGCCCGCGGCGCCCGAGTTGGGTTGCAGCGAGCAGGCCGCGAAGCCGGTGATCGTCGCCAGGTCCTTTTCCAGCTCCGCGATGAGCTGCCGATAGCCCTCGGTCTGGTCCGCCGGGGCGAAGGGGTGCATGTTCTGGAAGCCCGCGAGCGAGAGCGGCTGCATGAGCGCCGCGGCGTTGAGCTTCATGGTGCAGGAACCCAGCGAGATCATCGAGTTGGCCAGCGAAATGTCTCTCAGTTCCAGCTTTTTGATATAGCGCATCAGGGCGCTTTCCGAACGGTAGGCGTTGAAGACCGGCTCCCGGAGGTAGCCCGACTCGCGCCGCAGGCCGGCCGGGATGCAGCTCTCGGCGACGGCCTTCACCGCTTTGGCTTTCTTGCCCTTGGCCGCGGCGAAGATTCCCGCGACGGCCTCGATCTCCGCCGGGGTGGTCACCTCGTCGAACGACATCCGCACCGATCCTTCGGAGGGGTAGTAGAAGTTGATGCCCTGTTCGAGCGCCAGCGACTGCACGACGGCGGCCTCGGCCTCGACCTCCAGCGTGTCGAAGAACTCCTTCGATGCGAGTTTGTAATCCATCGCTTCCAGCGCACGGGCGACCGTCGCAGCGGCGAAATGGGCCGTCTCGGCGGCGCGCTTCAGCCCCTCGGGACCGTTGTAGACGCAGTAGAAGCCCGTCATCGAGGCCATCAGCGCCGAGGCGGTGCAGATGTTCGACGTGGCGCGCTCGCGCTTGATGTGCTGTTCGCGCATCTGGAGCGCCATGCGCAGGGCCTTGTTGCCCATCCGATCGACCGAGACGCCGATGATGCGGCCCGGCATGTTGCGCTTGAACGCCTCGCGCGTGGTCATGTAAGCCGCGGCGGGGCCTCCGAAGCCCATCGGCGTGCCGAGGCGCTGCGTCGAACCCACGGCGATGTCGGCGCCCCACTCCCCGGGGGCTTTCAGCAGGGCCAGCGACAGCGGGTCGGCGACGGCCGTGACGAGCGCGCCCCGGGCGTGCGCCGCGGCGGTGAACTCCGCATAGTCGCGCACCGATCCGTCGGCGGCAGGGTACTGCACGATGGCGCCGAACTCGCGGCCCGTGAATTCGTATTCGTCGTATTCATCGACGATCAGTTCGATTCCGAACGGTTCGCTGCGCGTCAGCAGCACGTCGAGCGTCTGCGGGAAGACGTTGCGATCGACGAAGAGCTGGTTGCGGCCCTCCTTGACGGCTTCGCGCGAACGCAGCGAAAACATCATCGCCATCGCTTCGGCGGCGGCGGTGCCCTCGTCGAGCAGCGAGCAGTTGCCGATCTCCATGCCCGTGAGCGAGATCATGGCGGTCTGGAAATTCAGCAGCGCTTCGAGGCGTCCCTGCGAGATCTCGGCCTGATAGGGGGTGTAGGAGGTGTACCACGCGGGGTTCTCGAAGACGTTGCGCGCAACGGCGGCCGGCACGGCCGAAGGGTAATAGCCCATGCCGATGAACGAGCGCAGGGGGCGGTTGCGGTCGGCCAGCTCGCGGATGTGGGCGGCGAATTCGTATTCGCTCATCCCCTCGGCGGGCAGCGCCAGCGGTTTTTTGAGACGGATGGACTGCGGAATGACCTGTGCGATGAGCTCGTCGGTCGATTTCACACCGATCACGTCGAGCATGGCTTTGAGGTCTTTTTCGTTGTTGACGCCGATATGGCGTTCGGAAAACTTGTCGAACATACGAATATGGAGGAATTAAGTTACGATATTTTAGCTTTCGGGGACTTTATCTGTACAAATGTAAGACAAACGGAGCGGACGTGCAAAAAAATCCGCCGAAACTTTTTTCGGCGGAAAAAGATGCGGGGCTTCGCGTCGGCGGGTCAGCAGCGGAAACTGCTGCACCGGAGCGGCCCGGGAATCAATACGACTTGATCCATAGCGCATTTTTTACATACGGTTTTGAACGCACGTCGTATTCCGTACAGTTATGGGTTTCCCAGGAGGTTGCCTCCATGTTGCAGAACCACACGATGCCGTTTCTGCGTCCGCTGAGCCAGTAGCTTCCTTCGATGCAATCGCCGTGCGCCTGTTTCAGCGTAAGATTCAGGGTCTTGCGCAGACGATATATCTCTTTCATTTCGTCCATTGAGGGAAGTTTCCCTTCTATGTTCGCGGAAGACCACGACATGAAGCGGCCTTGTTTTAACCGGATATACTGGCCGTGCGTACCGTTCGCGGTGAAAACGACGCCTTTTACGCCGTCTTTTTCATAAAGTTCGCCGGGTTTGTAATATCCCGCTTCCCGGCGTTCCCGGTCCGCTCTGCGCTGCGCTTCTGCCTGCTGCTGCCGTTCGGCGGCCAGACGCTCTGCCTCTTTGCGCCGTTTCTCCGCAGCAATTCGTTCCGCTTCGGCCCGTTTCTGTTCGGCGATGCGCTGCTCTTCGGCGCGCCGTTCCTCGGCAATGCGCCGTTCTTCGGCTGCGATGCGCTCTTGTTCCAGTCGCACCTGCTCTTTGCGGTAATTATGATACTTGATGCCGGCGCCGGCCAGAATCAGAACGGCCAAGGCTGCAATGAGATACGGCCGGTTTTTCTTCCACAGGACGGCCCGCCGTTCCGCCGCCTCTTTCTCCTCCTGCTCGCGCCGGAGACGGAGCTTCTCCTCCTCTTTCGCCTGCTCTTCACGCCATACGCGCCGCCGTTCGGCCTGCTCCAGCGTGCAGGCATAGATCAGCTCCTCGGCGTAGAGCTGCGGACTGGCGAGCACCTCGTGCAGTTTGTCGTTGTCCATCGCCCGGACCTGCGCCGTGAACTCCGCGCTCCGGCTGCGAATCTCCAGCTCCCGGCGGCACTCTTCGACCAGCGAGGCCCGGTACATCGCGGCACCGGAGACGATTTCGTGCAGTTTTTCGTCGTCGTACTGCCGCACCTCGGGCATCGGGGGAAGCGTTTCGCCGGGGTCCTCCGTGAAATGACGCTCCGCCGAATGCGTCTCCGGCTCTCCGGTTTCGCCCTTGTAGCGCCGGACGGTGTCGCCGGCCTTGATGCGTGCGATCTCGTCGGCCACGGCCTTCGGAACGCAAATCTTGTCAACGGGCATGAAGATCGCGGGCAGAGCCTTGAACCAGACGATGCCGCACGGAATGCCGATGATGCTCAGAAACTCCCCGATCATGGCGAACAGCGCTCCTGCGGCGGCGATCAGTCCGAAGGGGAAATAGAGAATCGTGATGACGGTCGAAAAGGCCGCGGCGGCCGTGCTGCGCTCTTCGGGCCGCACCAGGTCGAGTTCCTTGCGGGTGACCAGCGCCGACGAAAAGGGCGTGAGCAGAAACCGTGCGATCTGGAAAAATCCGAGCCCCACGGGATAGAGCACCACCGTGCAGCACAGAATCGCACCGAACAACGCGTAAAAAAACGCGAACAGGAATCCGAAGAATGGAAAATGCCAGAGAATGTTCAAACAACCGTTCATATTCATTTGATTTAAGGGTTAGTCTTTCACGGGCGTACGAAAAAAAAGGCGTGAGCGAATTTTCCCGAATCCACTCACGAGGTATTAGGCGACCCACCAAGTAGAATTACGGACAAATGCTCACGCTGAAAAACAGCGAGAGCACCAACCTTAATCTCTTACTTGGTTACGAAAGTGCCTAATTTTCGTGAGTAAGAAAAAAGCCGATGCGCTTTTTTATCGTTCGTATGTCGGCGGCCCTCGCAGACCGCACGTCGCAAAGATAGGAAAATCAATCAGAATTCGTGCAGCGATCCGGATAAAAAAATCGGGCCCCGGCGAACAATCGTGCCGGGGCCCGTTCCGTGCGGGGGTCAGTACTGAAAACTGCTGCCTCCGATGAACTCGCGCAGGATCGACGTGGGCGGGATTTCGTCGGGCGGGATGGGGATGAAATTGTCGAGGAATTTGAGCATCCGCTGCGCCTCGTCGTACTCGGGGACCGTGTCGGGGACTTCGCGCAGGATCTTTTCGGCGAAGGGCCGCAGCACCGAAATCTCGTAGAAGAGCGACGAATTGAGCATCACGTCGGCGTTTTCCTGATAGGGGAAGATGTGCTTCTCCTCGCCGCGGCGCACCGAGGCCCAGCGCGAGAGCGTCGAGAGCGCGTCTGCGCCCCGCTGGCGGTAGTCACGCGTCAGGCGGCGTAGCAGGCGGTTGTCGGTCGTGGCGATGCGCGAAAGGTTGTCCATTGCCACCGACGTGAAGCACGAGATGTAGATGCGGAATTTCTGCGAGTCGGGGATCGAGGGCGTCAGCCGCGGATTCAGTCCGTGGATGCCCTCGATGATGAGGATCGAACGCTCGTCGAGCGTCAGCGGGTTGTCGTGCTGCATGCGGCGTCCCGTGATGAAGTCGTAGCGCGGAATATCGACGCTCTCGCCCCGGATCAGCCGCCGCAGGTGGTCGTTGAACAGTTCGAGGTCGATGGCTTCGAGCGCCTCGTAGTCATAGTCGCCGTTCTCGTCGAGCGGGGTCTTCTCACGATCGACGAAGTAGTCGTCGAGCGAGATCATCACCGGGCGCAGCCCCAGCACACCGAGCTGTATGCCCAGCCGCTTGGCCGAGGTGGTCTTGCCGCTCGACGAGGGGCCCGAGATGAGCACCATGCGGATGCCGCGGCTGACGACGGCGTCGTAGATGGTGTCGGCGACCCAGGCGAATTTGCGTTCGTGGAACGCCTCGGCGAGTTTGATCATGCCCCCGGCGTCGCCCGCGAGAGTACGGGCGTTGACCGCGCCGATCGTCGGCACGCCCATCAGCGCCACCCACGACTGGTACTCCTGGAAGATGCCGAACATCTTCTCCTGCTGGACGTTTCTGTGGAGCGTATCGGGGGCTGTGCGCAGCGGCAGGGCGAGGTAGAAGCCGTTGTAGTAGGGCTGGATGTCGAAGAGCGTGACGTAGCCCGTCGATGGGGCCAGCGAGCCGTAGAAGTAGCCCACCGTGTCGCCGAGCGTGTAGAGCTGGCTGTAAAGCCGCGGGCGGGTGTCCAGCAGGGCCACCTTGTCGGTGAAGCCCTCCTCGGCATAGCGCGCCCGGACCTCGGTCGTGAGCATCCGCTCGCGGGTGATGGGCAGGTTGCGCACGGAGAGTTCGCGCATGCGGCCCTGCAACCGCGCGGCATCGTCGGCCGTGAATTCGTCGATGCCGTCGATCTCGCAGTAGAAGCCGCTGTGTCCCAGCGAGTGCCGGATGTGGAGCGTCTGCCCGGGGTAGAGGTCCCGGACCGCCTTTTGCAGCAGGAACCACGCCGTGCGCTGGTAGACCCGGATGCCGGCGAACGAGGTGACATCGACGAAACGGATCGTGACGGGGGCATATATCTTGTAACTGAGTTCTTTGAGGCGGTTGTTGACGAAGGCCGCGAGGAACGGATAGCGTCCGGGCGTCAGGCGTTTGGCGACCTCCGAGAGCGGGGTGCCCATCGGTACGTCGATCTCGGTGCCGAGGTTTTCACAGATGACTTTGATGATGTCGGTCATAGAATAGTTTTTACGGAATAACGTATGTAAAGATAGGAATTATTTGTACTTTTGACAAATATTCGTCCAAATGAAAAACAGTGTCAACCATATGAAAAAAATGTTTCGGACGCTTCTGATCGCCGCTGCGGCGGTCGCTGCGGCCTGCGCTCCCCGCGAGCGGACCCTCGTGCTGCTTTCGACGAACGACATGCACGCCAAGATTCAGAATTTCCCGCGGCTGGCGGCGGCCGTCGGGGCCTGCCGCGATACGGCGCAGCTGGTGGTGCTGGTCGATGCCGGAGACCGCTGGACCGGCAACGCCTATGTGGACATGGCGGCCGCGCCCGGAATGCCGATGATCGCCCTGATGAACCGCCTGGGCTACGATGTGGCGACGCTCGGAAACCACGAATTCGACCACGGGCAGGCGTTTCTGGGCCGCATGATCGACAGCATGGATTTCGAGGTCGTCTGCGCCAACGTGGTGAGCGACACGTGCACTTTCCCGCAGTTGTCGCCCTACGTCGTGATCGAGGAGGGCGGCCTCCGCATCGGGTTCGTCGGCGTGGTGACCAACTACGAGGGCCCCGGGCATCCCGCGGGCAATGCCGCGTGTTTCAAGGGGCTGGAGTTTCCCGATCCGCAGCTGATGGCGGCGAAGTATGCCGCCGAACTGCGTCCGAAGGTGGACGTGCTGGTGCTGATCTCGCACATGGGCGACGACCGAGACCGGGAGCTGCTCGAAACGGAGACGCTGTACGACGTGGTGGTCAGCGGGCACACCCATGTGGAGGTCGATTCACTGGTGAACGGCACGATGCTGACGCAGACCGGCAAGTATCTGAAAAATATCGGCGTTACGGAGATCAGGCTCCGGGGCCGGAAGATCGAAAGCATCGAATCCCGGCTGGTGCCGCTGGAGGGCTATGCCCCCGATCCCGTCTATCAGGCCGAGGTGGACCGCTACTACGCCGATCCCGGGCTGAACAAACCCGTGGGAGCATTCGCCGCGACGGCCGACAAGTGGGGTCTCGCCAACTGGATGGCCGAATCGGTGGCCGACGAGACCGATGCCGACATCGGATTCTACCACATCGGCGGCGTGCGTCTCGACTCGATTCCGGCGGGCGATGTCGGTGCGGCGAGAATCTATGATCTGGAGCCCTTCGGCACGGAGATCGCCCTGATGCGGATGACCCCGGCCGACATGCGCCGGATGATCGTTTCGAAGTACAACGACGAGGAGAACCGCAAGGAGGCCCACCGCATCGACCTGATCTCGACGACCCCCTATGTCATCGTGACCGACGCGCAGGACAACGCCCTCGACGTGCGTTTTCCGAAGCTGCGCGAGGGCAGGACCTACGAAGTCGCCGTCAGCGATTACGTGTTCAAGAACTACAAGGATCTGAACTACTCCGACGGGAAGATCTCCGGCATAGCGGTCGCCGGCGTGCTGCTCGAAGAGCTCGGCGACGACACGCCGCTGACCCCCGACAACAAGCCGCGGCAGGAGATCAGGAGAGGGCTATGATTCGCAATTCGCAATTTGATGGAGCCGTTCCCGGCAGCAAACTGAATAATTGTGAATTATGGATTTTGAATTGTGCATTTAATGTGCTATCTTTGCAGTCCCGTATGCGCGCACGTAGCGCGCAGGCGAGGGCTATAACTTTCAATATTAACCAATTAACGAGCGATTGTATCGCAATCATTTCCGCAAATGGAAGAAGTAAAGAACGTAGTCGCAAACGAGAATTTCGACTGGAATGCGTTTGAAAACGACCTGGGCGTTTACGACCAGGACAAAACCCAGATCACCGAGGCGTATGACAAGACGCTGTCGAACGTCAACGTCGGCGAAGTGGTCGAAGGTACCGTAACCGCCATCACCAAGCGCGAGGTTCTGGTGAACATCGGCTACAAGAGCGAGGGTGTCATCTCCATCTCGGAGTTCCGCTACAACCCCGATCTGAAAGTGGGCGACAAGATCGAAGTCTATGTCGAGTCGGCCGAGGACAAGAACGGACAGCTGGCCCTTTCGCACAAGAAGGCCCGTCAGCTCAAGAGCTGGGATCGTGTCAACGAGGCTCTGGAGAAGGACGAGATCATCAAGGGTTACATCAAGTGCCGCACGAAGGGCGGTATGATCGTCGATGTGTTCGGCATCGAGGCGTTCCTGCCCGGCTCGCAGATCGACGTGAAGCCCATCCGCGACTATGACGTATACGTTGACAAGACCATGGAGTTCAAGGTCGTGAAGATCAACCAGGAGTTCCGCAACGTGGTCGTTTCGCACAAGGCCCTCATCGAGGCCGAGCTCGAAGCTCAGAAGCAGGTCATCATGTCCAAGCTGGAGAAGGGCCAGATCCTCGAGGGAACCGTCAAGAACATCACCTCCTACGGCGTATTCGTCGATCTGGGCGGCGTGGACGGTCTGATCCACATCACCGACCTCTCGTGGGGTCGTGTGAACCACCCCGAGGAGATCGTGGCGCTCGATCAGAAGATCAACGTCGTGATCCTCGACTTCGACGAGGCCAAGAAGCGCATCGCCCTGGGTCTGAAGCAGCTCACCCCGCATCCGTGGGAGGCGCTCGACCAGAACCTCAAGGTCGGCGACAAGGTCAAGGGCCGCGTGGTCGTCATGGCCGATTACGGTGCCTTCGTGGAGATCGCTCCCGGCGTGGAGGGACTGATCCACGTGTCGGAGATGTCGTGGAGCCAGCACCTGCGTTCGGCTCAGGAGTTCATGAAGGTCGGCGACGAGGTCGAGGCCGTCATCCTGACCCTCGACCGCGAGGAGCGCAAGATGTCGCTCGGCATCAAGCAGCTCACGCCCGATCCCTGGGAGAACATCGAGACCAAGTATCCCGTAGGTACGAAGACCACCGCCAAGGTGCGTAACTTCACGAACTTCGGCGTATTCGTCGAGATCGAGGAGGGCATCGACGGCCTGATCCACATTTCGGACCTCAGCTGGACCAAGAAGGTGAAGCATCCCGGCGAGTTCACGTCGGTAGGCGCCGATATCGAGGTCGTGGTGCTGGAGATCGACAAGGAGAACCGCCGTCTGTCGCTGGGCCACAAGCAGCTCGAGGAGAACCCCTGGAACGAGTTCGAGAATCAGTACTCCGTAGACAGCGTTCACGAGGGTACGGTGACCGAGCTGACGGACAAGGGCGCCGTGGTCGCTCTGGGCGAGAACATCGAGGGCTTCTGCCCCGCACGCCAGCTGGTGAAAGAGGACGGCACGACTCCGAAGGTGGGCGACAAGCTCGACTTCAAGGTGATCGAGTTCTCGAAGGCCACCAAGCGCATCACCCTCTCGCACCTGCGCACCTACGACGAAGCCCGTAAGGAGGCGTTCGCTGCCGAGAAGGCCGAGAAGCGCGCCGCTGCCGACGCTACGAAATCGACCGTGAAGAAGATCAACGCTTCGGTCGAGAAGACGACGCTCGGCGACATCGCCGGACTGGCCGCTCTGAAGAGCGCTATGGAGGCTGCCGAGGCCAAGTCGGCCAAGAAAGCCGCTGCCAAGAAAGAGGGCGAGGAGTAATCCCCGCATCCGGGGCGGGGAGGGCGCAACTTCCCGTATCCCGATAACCGGACCCCCGCACGAATTTCGTGCGGGGGTTTTTTTGGCCGTCAGGCAATAAGTCGGTATATTTGAGGGTTCTTAGAATAAAGGTTCGAATGCGATGAAGAGATTCGTTTTGTTTTTGTGGATCGCCATTGCCACTGTTCCGAGCGGCTCGTGGGGCGTCGTGCGTGCGGCTGGGGCCGATGTGGTGCAGCGGGGACCCGAACGGCGTCACCGCGGGTATGTGAAAGACGACTGGTCGGTCTGGTATCGGGGCCGCAAGGTCGAAGGCGCCGTGGCTTCGTCGTTCTCCGACCTCGGCGGGGGCTACGGCAAGGATGCCTGGACGGTCTTTTACGGCGGCCGGAAGATGGAGGGGGCTGCCGCATCGTCGTTCGCCGTGCTCGGCGGCGGGTACGGCAAAGACTCCTGGTCGGTCTGGTTCCGGGGCTGCAAGATCGAGGGGTTGTCGGCCTCGTCGTTCTCCGCTCTGGGCGACGGCTACGGCAAGGACCCCTGGAAGGTGGTTTTCGAAGGCCGCACGGTGAAGGACGCCGCGGCCTCGTCGTTCGAAAGTCTCGGCAGAGGCTATGCGAAGGATGCGTGGAGGGTCTATTACCGGGGCGAGGCGATTCCGGGAGTGTCGCCGAGGTCGTTCAAGATGCCGCGGCGGTAGGATTTTCCGGCCGTTTTCCGCCTGTTTTCCGATCGAAGGCTTTCCCCGCGGGGATGGCCTTTTTTTCATCCGGGCATTGTTTTTGTCTTTTCCGGGTAAAATTATCGGACGGATGAACAGACTGAAACCCCATTTGGCCCTGTTGCTGTGCAACGTGCTCTGGGCTATGGACTACCCGTTTTATAACTATGTGCTGCCGCGCTACATTCACCCTATGGCGCTGGTCTCGGCATCGCTCGTGGCGACGGCTCTGCTGTCGCTCGTGCCCCTGCTGTGGCAGAAGGCCGAGAAGGTCGGCTGGGCCGACGGCCGCAAGCTGATCGGTGCCGGACTGCTGATCGGCGTGTTGCGCAAGGTCTTCATCATGTACGGACTGTCGATGACCTCGCCGATCGACGGTTCGATCATCGACACCATCGTGCCGCTGCTGGTGCTGGCGCTCTCGGTGGCGCTGGGGATGGACCGCTTCACGAAACTCAAAGTCGCGGGGCTGGTGCTCGGAATGGCGGGGGCCGTGGCGGTGGTGTTGTCGGGGGCCGCGTCGGCGCATGCGCACTCGCATCTGTGGGGCAACGTGATGATCTTCCTTTGCGCCTACGTCACCTCGCTGTACATGGTGTGGTTCAAACGCCTGATCGCCAAATACCGCATCACGACCGTGCTGCGCTGGGTCTATTGCGCTGCGGCCGTCATGGCGCTGCCTATCGGCATCGGGCCCATTGTCCACACCGATTTCGCAGCCATCGCCCGTCATGCCCTCTTCCCGGCGCTGTTCGTGCTGATCGTGCCGACCTACCTGCCCAACCTGATGCTCAACTATGCGCTCAAAACCGTGCCGGCCACCGTGTCGAGCATCTACACCTATCTCCAACCCGTGCTGGCGATCGCCATTTCGATCGGGATGGGGCTCGACAAACTCCATGCGGACACGGTGATCTTCGCGCTGGTGATCTTCGCGGGCGTGGGGCTGGTGCTCCGCTCCTACATCGTGAAGCCGAAGCATCCCGCGGACTTAAAAAGCCAGTCTTAAAGGCTGCGGTAGCTGTTCTCGGGGCATAATTCCTGCCCCTCCCCCTCCCGCTAATCAAAAAAAGAGCTTTCCGAAACCGGAAAGCTCTTTTCGTATGCGGTGCGTATCGCGTTACTCGGCAGCGGTGACCGAGAACTTGATCGTGGCCTTGACCTCCTTGTGCAGACGGGCCGTAGCCTCGAACTCGCCGACGGTCTTGATGGCATCGACGCTGATCTGCTTGCGGTCTACGGTGATGCCCTTGGCGGCGAGCGCCTCGGCGAGGTCCGTAGCGGTGACCGTACCGAAGAGTTTGCCCTCCTCGGCCTTCACGGCCAGCGACAGCGGCAGGTTGGCGATGGTCTCGGCCAGGGCCTGAGCGTCGGCCAGGATCTTGGCGTCCTTGTGGGCACGCTGTTTCAGGTTCTCGGCGAGGACCTTCTTGGCGGAAGCCGTGGCGGCTTTGGCGTAGCCCTGGGGAATCAGGTAGTTGTTCGCATAACCGGGCTTCACGTTCACGATGTCGTTGGCGTAGCCCAGGTTCTCCATAT
Organism: Alistipes senegalensis JC50; assembly: GCF_025145645.1. Classification (NCBI taxonomy): domain Bacteria; kingdom Pseudomonadati; phylum Bacteroidota; class Bacteroidia; order Bacteroidales; family Rikenellaceae; genus Alistipes; species Alistipes senegalensis. The sequence continues at coordinate 2,257,360 of NZ_CP102252.1, forward strand.
CTTTGATCAGAATAACTTCCATGTCTTGTCCTCCTTTTAATTATTTCATGCAATCGGTTACGAAGGGCAGGATGGCGAGGTGGCGCGCACGTTTCACGGCCTGTGCGACCTTCTTCTGGAACTTCTGCGAAGTGCCCGTCAGACGGCGGGGAAGGATCTTGCCCTGCTCGTTGAGGAATTTCTTCAGGAACTCTCCGTCCTTATAGTCCACGTATTTGATGCCGAGCTTCTTGAAGCGGCAGTATTTCTTCTTTTTGACGTCTACCGATACCGGGTTCAGGTAGCGGATTTCCGACTGTGCTTTGTTGTCCTGTGCCATGGTTTACTCCTCCTGCTTGTTAGAAAGTTTTGCACGACGCTTCTCCGAATATTCCACGGCGTATTTGTCCTGCTTGAAAGTTAAGAAACGGATCACGCGCTCGTCGCGGCGGTACTGCGTTTCGAGCGTGTTGACGAGCGAGCCTTCGCCCGTGAACTCTACCAGGAAGTAGAAACCGGTGGTCTTCTTCTGAATAGGGTAGGCGAGCTTGCGAAGGCCCCACGACTCCTTGTTCACGATCTGACCGCCGTTTTCGGTGATGACACCCTGGAATTTGTCAGCGACTTCCTGCACCTGTGCATCGGACAGAACCGGCGTGACAATGAAAACGGTTTCGTAATTGTTCATAATGCTTTTAATTAGTTAATTAAATCCCCAAAGGGACCGCAAAGATACACATTTAAATTAAAAATGAAAAATTAAGAATTAAAAATTTATCAGTATTTGGATTATCTCTGCTTTTTCCTATCTTTGTGGAACATACTGACAAACACGGAAAGTGTAAGTTTATTCCCGATAAGCGAACGTAGGAAATTCTCTTTGGCGAGGAATAGGCAGACTTCTTGCCGCTTACGCAGGCTCCCCGCAGGGCAGAACTGCGGGGGGCCTGCTCTCGACTGCGCTTCGGGCGGACTTCCGCAATTTGTTTCCTGAAAATGGTGCCGGATTATGGGATTTTGCGTATCTTACCGGCGAATTCAATCCCAACGCTGACCCGATGATAAGATGCTGCATTTTTCTGATTTTCGCCGTGCTTCCGTTTTGCGGCTTGCAGGCGCAGGATACGGCCATAAGCCCCCGTTATCCGGGGGCCGGGCGTTTCGAGGGTGAGGTGGCTGTCGGGGCGACCTTTGGCTATGCCTCGCTCGGAAGCTTTGACAACGATGCGGCGGGCTTTTGCCTGGTCGCTGAAAGTCGTTACAATTTCCGGAGAACTCCCTTCGATGTGGGTTTGCGGCTCGGCGGGGCGTGTTACTCGCGGCTGGCTGCGGGCGTCTGCTCGAAGGACCCTTTTATGATGTTCAGCCTGATGGCCGTTGCGGATTACAACCTGCATCTGACGCCGAAAGTGGCGTTGTTCGCGGGAGCAGGGATCGGTGGGGCGTATGTCCTCCGAATGGCCGAAGGGGCTGTCTCCGATACTCCGTCCAGCGACTGTGCGGCATTTTGCGTGATGCCGCGCGTTGGCTGCGAATGCTGGAACCGGCTGCGTGTCACGCTGGGTTACATGTGCACAGAGCGGGCCAACCGCCATCTGTCGCTTACGTTCGGAATAGCCATCGGCGGCAGCAGCCGGCGGTAGAGGCCGGTTACTCCTCGGGGAACCCCTGCGCCTTCAGCTTTATGTCCTGCCCGTCGGGCGTCACGAGGTAACAACCTGTGGATGCGGGCGTGATGTGGCCGATGACATCCACGAGCCCCGACTTCATGATCTGCTCCTGCATCGAAAGAGGCACCGTGAAGAGCAGTTCGTAGTCCTCGCCGCCGTTCAGCGCCGCAACGACCGGGTCGGTGTGCATCTCCTCGGCGAGGGCCGTGGTCTGACGCGCGATCGGGATGCGCTCGAGGTAGATGCGCGCCCCGCAGGCGGACGATTTGCAGATCTGCATCAGGTCGCTCGCAAGTCCGTCCGAGAGGTCGATCATCGCCGTCGGGACGATCTTCTCCGCCGCCAGCGCCTCCACGATGTCGGTGCGGGGACGCGGTTTCAGGTATTTTTCGAGCAGGTATTCGTACCCTTTGAACTGCGGTTCGGGATTCTCCACGTCGGCGAGCACCCGCTTTTCGCGTTCGAGCAGTTGCAGGCCCATGTAGGCGGCCCCGAGGTTGCCGGTGATGCAGATCAGGTCGTTCTGCCTGGCTCCGCTGCGGTAGACCACCTTCTTCTTTTCGGCATGGCCCAGCGTGGTGACGTTCACGACCAGTCCGGTCATCGAAGCCCGCGTGTCGCCGCCCACGAGATCGACGCCCTGTTCGTTGCAGGCGAAGGCGATCCCTTCGTAGAGGTCCTGCAACGCTTCGACGGGCAGTTTCGAGGAGACGCCGAGCGATACGGCGATCTGCGCCGGGAGGGCGTTCATGGCCAGAATGTCGCTGATGCCGGCCGTCACGACCTTGTAACCCAGGTGCTTGAGCGGGAAGTAGGTGAGGTCGAAATCGACACCCTCGAAGAACGAGTCGGTCGTGCAGAGCACCGCTTCGCCGCGCGCCGGGGCGATCACGGCGGCGTCGTCTCCGACCCCTTTCGTCGTCGAGGCGTGCTTGGCGGAGAACTCTTTGGTCAGCAGGTCGATGAGGCCGAATTGTCCGAGCGAGGCGATCTCGGTGCGCTTTTTCTGGTCCATAGTTACTGAAATTTTTTACAAAATTAAGGAAATCGTGTTATTTCCCCAAAAAATAATGTATTTTTGCCGAGTCCAATCATCACAAAAAGGGTTAGTTATGATAAATATCGTCTTATTCGGCGCTCCGGGATGCGGCAAGGGCACCCAGGCCCAGCGCCTGAAAGAGCACTACGGAATCGACCATGTTTCGACCGGCGAGGTGATCCGCGACGAGATCCGGCGCGGCACGGAGCTCGGACGCAGCATGGAACAGTACATCAGCGAAGGCAAGCTGGCTCCCGACGAGATCGTCATCGGCATGATCGGGAATTACGTCGCCGAGCACAAGGATGCCCGCGGGTGTATTTTCGACGGGTTCCCCCGTACGACGGTCCAGGCCGAGGCGTTCGACAAAATCCTGGCCGGACACGGTTTGAAGGTGGATATTATGGTGGACATCCATGTCCCGGAGGAGGAGCTGGTGCGCCGTATCCTGCTGCGCGGCAAGGATTCGGGCCGTGCCGACGACGCTTCGGAGGAGGTGATCCGCGGACGGCTGGACGTTTACCGCATGCAGACGGCCGTGGTGGCGGAGTACTACGCCGCGCAGGGCAAGTACGCCTCGGTGAACGGCACCGGAACGATGGATGAGGTGTTCGGCCGCATCGCCGACGTGATCGGCGGACTGGAATAACCGGCGCTTTATATATAGGTGGCGCCGGATTTATCGGCGGCGCGCAGAAAAAACGGCGATTTTATTTGGTTTTTCGGGCAAAGTCCCTATATTTGCAACCAAGAAGTCAGACGATGAACAATTTTTCGATCAATAACGCATGGTGGTGGCGCTCGCAATTTTCCGTTGTGAGTGACTCGCCGCATGCAGTTGTTGAACGATAGATCAACGATAATCCAGAAAAGGGCCTGTTGTACTCATGACAGGCCCTTTTTTCGTGTGCGATAATTCCAAAAAAATTGATGAATATGAACTATCAGGTCGATGAGAAAGGTTATTACGGACGCTTCGGGGGCGCATACATCCCCGAAATCCTGCACAAATGCGTCGAAGACTTGCGGCGGAACTACCTGCGGGTGCTCGAAAGCGAGTCGTTCCGCGAGGAGTACCGCACGCTGCTGCGCGACTACGTGGGACGGCCTTCGCCGCTCTATTTCGCGCGCCGGCTGAGCGAACGCTACGGCTGCCGCATCTACCTCAAGCGCGAGGATCTCAACCACACCGGCGCCCACAAGATCAACAACACCATCGGACAGATTCTGATCGCCCGGCGGATGGGCAAGACGCGCATCATCGCCGAGACGGGGGCCGGGCAGCACGGCGTGGCCACGGCCACGGTCTGCGCGCTGATGAACATGCCCTGCGTGGTCTACATGGGGCGGACCGATGTCGAGCGTCAGCAGGCCAACGTCCGGAAGATGGAGATGCTGGGCGCGACGGTCGTGCCCGTGACCTCGGGCAACATGACGCTGAAGGACGCCACCAACGAAGCCATCCGCGACTGGTGCTGCCACCCCGCGGACACGTTCTACATCATCGGTTCGACGGTAGGGCCGCACCCTTATCCCGACATGGTGGCGCGTTTGCAGTCGGTCATCTGCGAGGAGATCCGCGTGCAGCTGCGGGAGAAGGAGGGGCGCGACTATCCCGACTACCTGATGGCCTGCGTCGGCGGCGGCAGCAACGCCGCAGGGACCGTCTATCACTACCTGGGCGACGAGCGCGTGAAGATCGTGCTGGCCGAGGCCGGGGGCGAGGGACTCCTTTCGGGACGCAGCGCGGCGACGATCCAGCTGGGGCGCGAGGGTATCATCCACGGCGCCCGCACGCTGGTCATGCAGACCGAGGACGGGCAGATCGAGGAGCCCTATTCGATCTCGGCGGGCCTCGATTATCCCGGCATCGGTCCGCTGCACGCCAACCTCGCGCAGACGGGGCGTGCGAAGGTCGTCGCCGTCGATGACGACGAGGCGCTGCGCGGAGCTTTCGAGCTGACGCGCCTCGAAGGGATCATCCCCGCCCTCGAAAGCGCCCATGCCCTCGGTGCGCTGCCCCGGATGGAGTTCCGCCCCTCGGACGTGGTGGTGCTGACCGTCTCGGGCCGCGGCGATAAGGATATGGAGACCTATCTTGCGAATATGGACCGTCCGGAGATCTCCGGCAATTTGTAAAATCCGAAAAACACCCGATACCATGTACCGATTTACCACGGCAACCAAAAAACTCCTCGGAGACCTGCATACGCCGGTCAGCCTCTACCTCAAACTCCGGGATGTCTATCCGCAGTCGGCGCTGCTCGAAAGTTCCGACTACCACGGCGGTGAGAACAGCCTTTCGTTCATCGCCTTCCGCCCCGTCGCCCGCATCGGCGTGAACAACGGCGAGGCGCTTCTGGAATACCCCGACGGCCGGAGCGCTGCGAAGCCCCTCAGCGAAACCTGTGCGGCGGCGGACGCGCTGAAAGAATTTCTGAACGAATTCCGCGTTGACGGCGACGGGAGCGAGCTTTGCGGCCTCTTCGGCTATACGGCGTTCGACGCGGTGCGCTATTTCGAGAACATCCCCGTCCGGGAGTTTCACCACCGCGATTCCGACGCCCCCGACATCTGCTACATCCTCTACAAGTTCCTGCTGGTCTTCGACCACTTCAAGAACGAACTGTCGATCGTCGAGCTGTGCGCCGACGGCGAGCGGGACCATATCCGCGAGGTCGAGACGCTGATTGAGGACCGCAATTTCGCTTCGTACAACTTCCGCACGGTCGGCGAGCGCCGTTCGAACCTCACCGACGAGACCTACCGGGAGATGGTCCGCGAGGGCGTGCGCCACTGCCTGCGCGGCGACGTGTTCCAGATCGTGCTGAGCCGCCGCTTCGAACAGCCGTTTCAGGGCGACGATTTCAAGGTCTACCGCGCGCTGCGGAGCATCAATCCCTCGCCCTACCTCTTCTATTTCGATTTCGGGGGCTTCCGCATCTTCGGCTCCTCGCCCGAGACGCACTGCAAGGTCGAGAACGGCCGCGCCACGATCGACCCCATCGCGGGCACGGCTTTCCGCTCCGGAAACTCGGCGCTGGACCGCGAGCGGACCGAACGGCTTCTGGCTGACCCCAAGGAGAACGCCGAGCACGTCATGCTGGTCGATCTGGCGCGCAATGACCTGAGCCGCAATGCCCACGGCGTGAGGGTGGACTTTTACCGCGACGTGCAGTATTACAGCCATGTCATCCACCTCGTTTCGCGTGTCAGCGGGGAGATCGACGCCGACAGCGATTCGGTCCGCACCTTCATCGACACCTTCCCGGCCGGAACGCTGAGCGGCGCCCCCAAGGTGCGGGCCATGCAGCTCATCTCGGAGATCGAGCCCGACAACCGCGGCGTCTACGGCGGGTGCATCGGCTTCATCGGGCTCGACGGCGATCTCAACCAGGCCATCGCCATCCGCACGTTCGTCAGCCGCAACAACACCCTTTACTATCAGGCCGGGGCGGGCATCGTCTCGAAGAGCGACCCCGAACGCGAATTGCAGGAGGTGTCGAACAAGCTCGGCGCGCTGGACAAGGCCATCCGCGAGGCCGGGAAACTGATCAATTAACCGCAAAAAAAACGAAGCCATGAAATGTCTGCTTTTCGATAATTACGATTCGTTCACCTACAACCTGCGGCACATGCTGCTCGAACTGGGGCTCGAAGTCGATGTGCGCCGCAACGACCGCATCGCGCTGGACGAGGTCGCCGCCTACGACCGCATCGTGCTCTCGCCCGGTCCGGGCATCCCTTCCGAAGCGGGGCTGCTGCTGCCGCTGATCCGGCGTTACGCCGCCTCCAAACCCATTTTGGGCATCTGTCTCGGCGAACAGGCCATCGGCGAGGCGTTCGGCGCCAGGCTGGAAAACCTTGCCGAAGTCCATCACGGCGTCTGCTCGGACATCCGCGTCGTGGCCGACGATCCGCTCTTCGACGGGTTGGGGACGGGGTTCCGCGCCGGACGCTACCATTCGTGGGTGGTTTCGGCCGAGGGGCTTCCCGACTGTCTGGAAGTCACGGCCACCGACCGCAGCGGCCTGATCATGGGCCTGCGCCACAAAACCTGCAACCTGCGGGGCATCCAGTTCCACCCCGAATCGGTCCTCACGCCGCAGGGCAAGACGATCCTTGCGAACTGGATCACGAAATGCAACCGTTAAACGCACTCGAACCATGAAAGATTTACTATACCGCCTTTTCGAACATCAGTACATGGATCGTTCGGAGGGACAGCAGGTTCTGGCGGGAATCGCCGCCGGGAAATACAACCCCGAGCAGGTCTCGGCGCTGATCACCGTCTTCCTCATGCGCAGCATCTCGGTCGAGGAGCTGGCCGGGTTCCGTGACACGCTGCTCGAAATGCGCCGTCCGGCGGACCTCTCGGACTACGGGCCCATCGACATCGTGGGCACGGGCGGCGACGGCAAGAACACCTTCAACATCAGCACCGCGGCGTCGTTCGTGGTGGCGGGGGCGGGTTACAACGTCGTCAAGCACGGCAACTACGGCGCCACCTCGGTGAGCGGCGCGAGCAACGTCATCGAACGCCACGGCGTGCGGTTCACCGACGATCCCGACCGCCTGCGGGCTTCGCTCGACGCCTGCCGCATCGCCTACCTCCACGCCCCGCTGTTCAACCCCGCGATGAAGGCCGTGGCCCCGATCCGCCGGAACCTCGCCGTGCGCACGTTCTTCAACCTGCTGGGGCCGCTGGTCAATCCCGCGCTGCCGAAGTATCAGCTTCTGGGGGTCTACAACCTCTCGCTTTTCCGCCTCTACAACTACGCCTACCAGTCGGGCGGCACGCGCTTCGGCGTGGTTTACAGCATGGACGGCTACGACGAAATTTCGCTCACCTCGGAATTCAAGGTCGCCACGCCCGAGAAGGAGCAGGTCTTCACCCCCGAGCAGATCGGCTTCGGCCGCTGCCGTCCCGAGGAGCTCTCGGGCGGCGACACCCCCGAGGAGGCCGCGCGCATCTTCGACTCCGTGCTGGACAACACCGCGACGGCCGCCCGGCGCGACTGCGTGCTGGCCAACGCCGCCTTCGCCATCCGGGTGATCTGTCCCGAAAAGGAGGTCGCCGAGTGCCTCGACGAGGCGCGCGAATCGCTCCTCGGCGGAAAAGCCGCGGCGGCGTTCCGGAAATTCGTGGAGATAAACAGCTGAGCGATATGGACATTCTGGAAACCATCACAGCCAATACGCGCCGCGAGGTCGCCTCGGCCTGCTCGGTGCTGACCGACGGCGAGTTCTTCGGCGGAACGCTGGAGGACCTGAAGCAGGCCCGCCGGCTGGTCCGTCTGCCCCTGCTGCGCAAGGATTTCGTCGTCGATGAATACCAACTTTATCAGGCCCGCGCGGCGGGAGCCGCCGCCGTATTGCTGATCGCCGCGGTACTGTCGCCCGACGAATGCCGCCGTTTCGCCCGCACGGCGCATGAACTGGAGCTCGAGGTGCTGCTCGAAGTGCACACGCCCTCGGAACTCTCCCGTCTGAACGGATATGTCGATATGCTCGGGGTCAACAACCGCGATCTCGGGACTTTCCATACCGATGTCGAAAATTCGTTCCGGATGGCCGATCTGCTCCGGCGCGAGGTCGGCGGCGGGGCGGGGCCGCTGCCGGTCTCCGAAAGCGGCGTCTCCGATCCGGAGACCGTCGTGCGGCTGCGCGAGGCGGGTTTCCGGGGATTCCTGATGGGCGAAGCCTTTATGAAGAGCGGCGATCCGGGGTGCGCGCTGGCGGAGTTCATCGCCCGGCTTAAAGAGGCGCGGCCATGATCGTCAAGGTGTGCGGGTTGCGCGATCCCGACAACATCCGCGCCGTCGAACGGCTGCCGGTGGACCTCTGCGGCTTCATTTTCTATCCCCGCTCCCCGCGCTGCGTACCCGACGACGAGTTCCATGCCGCGGCCGTGCGCAGCTGCCGCAGGCCCGCGGTCGGGGTCTTCGTCGATGCTTCGCCCGCCGAGATGCTCCGCACGGCCGAACGCTTCGGCCTCGGGTGGCTCCAGCTCCACGGCGACGAGTCGCCCGAAGCGTGCGGGGAGCTTCGGCAGCGCGGCTTCCGGATCATCAAGGCGATCCGCGTCGCGTCGGCCGGCGACCTCGCGGCGGCCCGGGCCTACGAAGACTGCGCCGACTATCTGCTGTTCGACACCCGCTGCGACGGCTACGGCGGTTCGGGACGACGCTTCGACTGGTCGGTGCTCGACGCCTATGCGGGCCGCGTTCCGTTTCTGCTCAGCGGCGGAATCGACGCGGAGTGCGCCGAAGCGGTCCGGGGATTCGTCCATCCCCGTTTCGCGGGCGTGGATCTCAACAGCGGATTCGAAACGGTCCCGGCGGTGAAGGACGCCGGAAAACTCGGAAAATTCATTTCAAAAATCCAATTATCATGAACAGAATCAATCAGTTATTCGCCTCCGGCAGGCGGGATATACTCTCCATCTACTTTTGCGCCGGGTATCCCGATCCGGAGAACACCGCCGAGGTGATCCGTGCGCTCGAAAACAACGGCGTGGGGATGGTCGAGATCGGCATTCCGTTCAGCGATCCGATGGCCGACGGCCCGGTCATCCAGCACGCGGCCCAGCAGGCCCTGCGGGGAGGGATGTCGCTGCGGAAACTCTTCGCCCAACTGGCGGATATTCGTCCCGGCGTGCAGATTCCGCTGCTGCTGATGGGCTATCTCAACCCCGTCATGCAATACGGATTCGAGAACTTCTGCCGCTCCTGCCGCGACTGCGGCATCGACGGCTGCATCATCCCCGACCTGCCGTTCGACGACTACCTCGCCGACTTCAAGCCCGTCGCCGACCGTTACGGTGTGAAGGTCGTCATGCTCATCACGCCCGAAACCTCCGAGGAGCGCATCCGGCAGATCGACGACCACACCGACGGATTCATCTACATGGTCTCGTCGGCCTCGACGACCGGGGCGCAAAGTGCGTTCGACGAGCGGAAGCAGGCTTATTTCCGCCGCATAGACGCGCTCGGACTGCGCAATCCGCGCATGGTGGGGTTCGGCATCAGCAACCGTGCGACTTTCCGCGCCGCGGCGGACAACGCTGCGGGCTGTATCGTCGGCAGCCGTTTCGTCACCCTGCAAGGCGAGATCCCGGGGCCGGAGGAGGCCGTCAGGCAGTTGCTGGAGGAGCTGAAACGCTGATCCGCAACGAAACGAAGGCCGGACTCTCAGAGTCCGGCCTTCGTTTTATTGTCCGCGCGGCGGCTGATTAAAGCGCGTTCACGTGCAGCTGCATGGCGCTTTTCAGGTTCGCAGCCTTGTTCTTGTGCACGATGTTGTGCTTGGCCAGCTTATCGAGCATGGCGGTTACCTTCGGAAGCAGAGCCTCGGCGGCGCTCTTCTCGGTGGTTGCGCGCAGGGCCTTCACAGCGTTGCGGGCCGTCTTGTGAAACAGCCGGTTGTGAGCACGCTTCGCGGCGGTCTGGCGAATACGCTTTTTCGATGACTTATGGTTTGCCATAATCCGTTAGTTTTTATTTTTTACTTTTTTAAGTTCTGCTTGTCCGCGAGCCGTGGCCGCGTTCGGATGGGCCCGAAGCCCGCTCCTGAAAAGTAATTTACCGTCCGTCATCCCGGCGTCGAGCCCCGGATGCCGCATTTTCGTAGCCCATAGGAGAGTCGAACTCCTCTTTCAAGAATGAAAATCTTGCGTCCTAACCGATAGACGAATGGGCCTTACCGCTATCGCATCCTCCTTTTACAGGGGAACTTTAGCGGTGCAAAGGTAAGCAAAAAAGTGACTTGTACAAAAAATATGTCGAAAAATTGCGGTTTTTTTATCCCGGGGCCTCCGGATGCCGCGTGCGGGGGCTTCCGGCAGGGGTCAGCGCACGCGGATCGTCCGCGTTTCGGGGTCGAACGAGGCGTTTTCGCCCGAGAAGAGCCGCTCGATCAGTCCGCTGCGGGACATGGCGTCGGCCGGCAGGTGGTGGAGCGACGGCGTGTCGATCAGCGCCACCGAGTCGCAGAGCGAAAGGGCGATGTCGAGGTCGTGGGTCGAGAAGAGGATGCACTTCCGCTCCTCGCGGGCCAGCCGCCGGAGCAGCGTCGCCAGCGTGTAGCGGTTCGGCAGGTCGAGGAAGGCGGTCGGTTCGTCCAGCAGGATGACGGGGGTGTCCTGCGCCAGCACGCGGGCGATCATCACCCGCTGGCATTCGCCGTCGGACATGCGGTCCATCGTCTTGCGGGCGAACCCCGACATGCCCACCAGCTCCAGCGAGCGTTCGACGACGGCGCGGTCGGCCTCCTGCATGCGCCCGATCCAGTTGGTGTAGGGCGCGCGCCCCAGCGCCACGACATCCTCGCAGGCGAGGTTGGCGATGCGGACCCGGTCGGTGGTGACGAATCCGACGGTGGTGGCCCGTTCGTGGGGCGTGAGCGCGCTCAGCGGGCGGCCGCAGAGTTCGATCTTTCCCGCGGAGACGGAACCCAGCCCGGCCAGGGCCCGCAGCAGGGTGCTTTTGCCCGTGCCGTTGCGGCCGATCAGGGCGGTCAGCTCCCCCTGTCCGAACGAGGCCGAAACATCCTCCAGCAGCGTGCGGCTGCCGTAGGAGAGGGCGATATGGTCGAGGCGGATGCTCATGGTCAGAAGATATTGCGGTTGCGGACGACGACGTAGATGACGACCGGGATGCCCATCAGGGCCGTGATGGTGTTGATGGGCAGGGCGAGGAGCTTGGCGACGAGGTCGCAGACGAGCAGCAGGGCGGCGCCGGCGAGCATCGAGGCCGGCATGAGGATGCGGTGGTCGGCCGAGGCGAAGAACATGCGGGCGAGGTGCGGCACGGCCAGTCCGATGAATCCCACGGGGCCGCAGAAGGCGGTGACGGTGCCGGCGAGCAGGACCGTCGAGAGGAAGATCAGCGTGCGCGTGCGCTGGATGTTGAGCCCCATCGTGCGGGCGTAGTTCTCGCCCAGCAGAAGCAGGTTGAGCGGCTTGATGACGGCGACGGCCAGGACCAGTCCCGCCGTGACGACCGGCAGCAGCAGGGCCAGCCGGCTGCCCGTAACGTCGCCCAGCGATCCCATGGTCCAGATGACGAACGATTTGAGGGCCGCCTCGCTCGACAGGTATTGCAGGATCTCGACCACCGAGCCGATGCCCGAGCCGAGCATCATGCCGAGGATCAGGATGACCATGATGTCCTTGATGCGGCGGCTGACGGCCATGACGATGCCCAGCACGAGGGCTGCGCCCAGCCACGCGGCGCCGGCGATGCCCAGTGACTGGACGAACGAGTGTCCGGCGACGCCCAGCAAGGGGGCGCCGAGCAGGAACAATGCCACACCGAGCCCTGCGCCCGAACTGACGCCCAATACGTAGGGGCCTGCCAGCGGATTGCGGAAGAGGGTCTGCATCTGGAGGCCGCTGGCGGCGAGCGCCGCGCCGGCGAAAAGTGCCGTGACGGCTTTCAACAGGCGGATTTTCACGATGATGTCTCTCACCGTAGGGTCGCATGCCCCTCCCGTGAGGGCTGCCCGGATGTCGCGCAGGGGCACCGCGACCGAACCGACGGCGAGGTCGGCGACGAAGAGTGTGGCGGTGAGCAGCGTGAGCAGCGTGAAGAGAAGGGCGGTGCGCTTCATCGGCTATTCGAGGCGTTTGTAATAGAAAGTCGGCTCGCTGCCGCCGGAGAGGATCGTGCGCAGGTCGCGCAACACGACATCGGGGCGCACGACGGCCGATTCCCAGAAGTCGGAACCCCCGGCCGGAGTCTGACGGGCGTTGTTGTTGTAGACCCGGCGGTTGCGGACGACGGGGATGTCGGCGAACTTGGGGTTTTGAGCGGTCAGCTCGGCGAGGGTGTTGCAGGCGCCGACGTTGATCCAGATGTCTGAGGCATTGGCCAGCAGGTAAGCCTCTTCCAGATCGACCGCCACCGACGCGTCCGACGTGTTCCCGGTATAGACGTATTCCCCGCCGGCGTCCTCGATAAGGCGGATCATGTAGCTGTGCGACGACGGCATGAACCACGTGTCGCGGTAGGGGGTGTTCAGCATCACCTTCGGACGTTTGCCGCCCGGTGCGGGCTGCGACCGCAGGGCTTCGTAATCCCGGGCGATCCGCCGTAGCGTGTCGGCGCCGGCCTGGCGCAGGTCGCAGAGTTCCGCGGCGACGACGAGCCATTCGGCTTTGCCCAGCGGCGACTCCTCGACGTAATCGCCGATGTATATATAGGGTATGTTCAGTTCGCGGAGTTTGCCCGTGATGACGGTGTTCTCGCCCGTCACGCCGTAGAGCAGGATGATTTCGGGACGCATGGCCGCGAGCAGTTCGAAATCGAGGTTCGTGTCGTAGCCCACGTCGCGGACCTCGCCGCAGAGGCGGTGCTCCCGGACGTAGGGATTCGAGATGTAGTCGATGCCCGAAACGCCCGCGACGCGCCGGACCTGTCCGACGGCGTCGAACATCGCCACATGGCTCGACGACATGCAGACTACGCGCCGCACGGGGGCTTTGACGATCTGTCCTTCGAAATCGGAAGGGGCTTCGGCGTCGTCGCGCAGCACCAGCAGGTATTGTTCGGCGGTTGCGGCGCCCTGCCACGGTTTGCGGATCGTGATGAGTGTCGAGGCGTCTTTTTCCGTGCCGAGGATGTCGAATCCCGAAGCATGGGCCGGGGTGTAAACCTCGGTTGTAAAGTCGCTTAGGGTGTGCTTCACAGGACCGGAACAGCCGATCGCAAAGGCCGCGGCGAGCAGCAGCAGGAGATGTGGAAATGCTTTCATTTCCGCAAAAGTAGAAAAAAATCTTGCAGAAATGTGTTTGTTTTTGAAAAAAAGACTATATTTGCAGTCCCAAAGCGAGAGGTTTCGGCCTTTTGCGGGCGGAATCGGGGCGTAGCTCAGTCCGGTTAGAGTACACGTCTGGGGGGCGTGTGGTCGCTGGTTCGAATCCAGTCACCCCGACTGATGAAAAGGCTTGGTAATCTGATGATTGCCGAGCCTTTTTTCGTTTGTTGGCGGTTGGTCGGTTCGTGGCTTTCGACCCCGTTTTTACGTTGGTTTACGCGGTCTGTGTAAACCGTGGTGTAAACCGCCAAAAGGCTATGGACGCCACTATTTCAGTTATTTGTTTCAAAAGCAAAACCCTCGCCAACGGGGAGCATCCGCTCATGTTGCGCATTACGAAAGACCGTAAACGGACGATGAAGAGTTTAGGCGTGTCGGTGCATCCGTCTAACTGGGATTTCGACCGTAACGAGCCTAAACCCAAGTGTCCCGACCGCAAGTACATCCAGCAAATCATTCTGAAAGTCAAATCCGTGTATCAAACCAAGTTGCTGGAGAAAGCTGCCCGCGATGAAGACTATACGGCTGAAACGCTCGTAAAGGAACAGACCCGTGAGCAAATCCAGTCCGAGACGGTCGAGAGTTTTTATTTGCGGACGGTGGAACAACTCAAGCGGGAGGGAGCGGTTGGTAATGCTTATGCCTATCTGAACTCCTACAATGTGCTCAAATCCTTTAACGCTGACAAACCGCTGTCCTATACGTTCGGTCAGATAGACGAAGCGTTTTTGAGTGCTTTCGAGGGATGGATGCGGTCGAAAGGCAACAAGGAAACGACATTGAGTTTTCAAATGCGGACTTTACGGGCTATGTTCAACCGAGCAATTAAGGCAAAGATTGTCAGCAGGGAGAAAAACCCATTCAACGAGTACAAGATTAGCAAATTCAACACCCGTACACCGAAACGAGCGTTGAGCAAGGCAGACATGATGAAGATTATCGACGCTGATTGTTCACAGGGAAAGGAGATAGAGCAGTTTGCACACGATATTTTTGTGTTTTCGTACTTGTGCGGTGGCATATCGTTCGTGGACATTGCCAATCTGACCCCTACCAACATTGTAGACGGACGGCTGATTTACCACCGTCAGAAAACACATGGGGCAATCAATGTCCCGCTGTCAGAAAAGGCAAAGGCGATTATTGCCAAGTATGACAGCCATTGTGAACAGGCAGGTTATCTGTTTCCGATATTGGATGAACGGGTGCATATTACGCCCCTGCAAAAGAAGAACCGAGTGCATAAAATGTGCAGTAGGGTGAATGTGGCTTTGCGGGATGTTGCCAAACGGTTAAAGATTAAAGCGACCGTTACAACCTATGTCGCAAGGCATTCATTTGCCACCGTATTGAAGAAATCGGGTGTGAATATTGGTATTATATCGGAGGCATTAGGCCACCATAGTCTGAAAACCACACAGATTTACTTGGACAGTTTCGAAAACAGCCAAATCGACGCGGCTATGCAACACTTATTGTAAAGGTAAAAAGGAGGTCGGGAACCAATAAATAATCCCGACCTCCACAAACCTTACACAGTTGTTATTTTTAACCGAGATACTGTGTCAGCATATCCATAATCAACTGCTCCCGTGCCATACCTTCTGTTTTGTGAGGATTCATAATCTGGTCTGCTTGGTCGCGCGTGAGGTCGTTTATCTTCCGTTCCATTTCCGCCGTGAACACCTCGAAATCTTCATCGGGTTTCTGTTGCTTGATGATAAAATCTATCAAATACCTGTTCATTAAAAACTTATCCTTGAATATCTTCTGTGCAGACATAAACCACCTGCTGCTGGCACGAAACCAAGTTTTATCCTCAAAGATTTCAGGCAGTTTCTTCGTGTTCAGACACTCCACCAAGTCTTTTGCTTGCAGGGTTTTCTTGCCGAAGCACCACAACGAAATCGTGGAGAGGGGACACGCCTTGCCGTGCAGGAACATGGCGAAATCGAATACCTCGTTGTCTTCTTTGAGCATCATGGCAGGTGCGGCCATGTAATCCGATTTTTTCCAAACGGTGGTGCAGATGTTCATTTGCGCTATGACCTCTGTAATGGATAATTCAGCATTGAGTGGTTCGCAAATTACAAGGTCATCCAAATCCAATCCCAAATTCTGATAGGCCATCAATCGGTGCTGACCGTCCAATACAGCGTAATACTTTCCTGCATCCTCGTTGGGGATTTCTCTCCCTTTCAAATCCATCAGACGACCGCCCATCTGAATTACCTTTTCTCCATCGGTTACCGTGATAGGGGTTAGCTGCCCATAGGCTTTCATGGATTTCTCTTTCTGTTTCACGGTTCTGACGTTTACAGGCCGATTGCCTTTGACGAATGCAAAGTGACGATTGGCGTCATCCATTGAAATAACCATCTTTTTCATGGCTTTTAGTTACTCTGTCCTTTATGCAGAGGGGCTGATAATGACTGCAATCCCTGCCCGAAGATTGCAGACCGCAAAGAACATCCTTACGGCAGGACAAAGGTACTGGAGCATAGGCCATAATAGATAGTGAACAGATGCTTCTCTCTAAATCAGTAAGTTATAATAAACCCTATAATATTATGTAAAATAATTGCCAAATTACTTGACTTTTGGACAGATATGTTGTATCTTTGCAAAGCAATTCAGCAAAGAATCCCACACTACAAATTGAGCAGTTCTTATAAGGGCAGATTCGTCTGCCTTTTCTTTGCGTTGTGTTACCACATTTTTTGAGTACGAAATGAACATTCCCTTTAATAAGATAGTTTCAGAATCAAAAAATATGGAATCATTGAAAAGTGCATTCACTAAAAACAGCCACTTTTAATGACACATCATGTAAGAGTGAGAACAATTTATTTGTGCAAAAAAACTTTTCATCGAAAAAGCGATGCACTATTTTTTGCGATAATTTTTTTCTCACAACTCGTGTGATGAAAAACTTTTTTTGCCTGTTTTTTTATTCACGCATTTTTGCGCGTTAAAAAAATGTCACTTAAAAAAGTATTCATCTTAATAAGTGGTGAATCTATTTTTCGTGATTAAAACTGTTCTTCATTTATCTGTTACCACATTTTTTGAGTGTGAAATGGATTTTTCCTTTATAAATACAATTACAGGATTAAAAAATATGGAAAGCAGAATAGAAACGGATAGCAAGATTTGAGAGTTGAAAACTTGTTGCTATTTTCTCATTATTTGGAATATTCCATTTAATGATACCATACTCTCTTACTTTATAAAGATGAAAGATTACCACATTTTTTGAGTACGAAATTGATATTTCCTATATAAGTATCTATTCAGAATCAAAAAATATGGAAGATTCCAATTAAAGAGATAGTAGGTTTTTGAATGACGGAATAGAGAGTTGCTCAAATCTGTCCTATGCAAACTGCTCAAAAGTGTCCTATATATACATTACCTACTTATACACTACCTATTAAAGTCGTACCGACCATGTACTACCATATCAAAGACCGCAGGTGATTCGATAACCGCAAACAGGCCAAAGAGCATTACGGCGTGGCCTGCTTCCGTAAACTGCTACACTTAAAAGAAATCATATTTACGAACAATCAAAATTCCATTGCTAACGATGAATTATACAGTAATCCCCAAATCAATCGTGAACTTTCAGACGGGCAACAGTAAGCCTACTGATATTTACGTGTGAGCAACCATTAAATATTGCTCCAATCACAAGACGAACATATCCCATATAACAGAAGAAAAACTATCCCTGCTTACAGGCTTGGATGAACGAACCATCCGCCGTGTTATTAAACGCTTAAAGGATGCAGGTTGTCTGACCGTGCAGACCATCATTAAAGAAGATGCAGACAGAGGATTTATAAAGCGAAATTCCTACTATATAAAGCCAGAAAAGAGCAACTATTTCTTCCTCGATAACAGTTACTTTAAGAGGAACTATCCCGCCAAGATTGCAGGCTTTCTGCTCTTATTAAAGGCAATCTGCCTTAATAATACGGATACCATTCAATGAAGTATATCCCAAATTGCAAAGAGTATCGGTTTATCGAGAAATACGATAACAGCCCTTATTAAAGAGTGTCAGCAATTAGGGCTTATAAAGCCTATTTCTAACGGCTACGAACTGACAGCAGGCTGTTTTATCAATTCCTCGGTTAAAAAGACCAATGCAGGGATTTATAAAGAGATATGCGAGTTCTGCAAGATGAAAGGTGTTGCTGCTCCCAAGTGGGATAAACGGGCGATGTCCGTACTGCTTACCAAGTATAATGCAATAGGCTTATCGAGAACAGAGCCAATAAGCATTACCTACCAACTCGATAAACGATGCAAGAACCTGCCTGATAAGGTATCGTTGCCCTACTTTATAACGGCTCTCGATATGCAGGAGCGGTATCGGGAGATATTGGAACGAAATAAACAGAACGAGCAGAACAAAGAGATTTTCAGCGGTTTCGCATTTTTAGATCATATATGCTAATGAGTTATTCTTCATATGGTATTATCATTTTTCTAAAGAATAATTTAACGATAAAGGGGGAATACCTTATTCCATTTTCATAATAATTTTCTGTTCCAATATCTAATTTTAATTCGACATTATTTGAAGCACAGATTTGATGTAATAAGTACAAACCAAGACCTCTTCCCTCAATATCTTGCTCAATCGCTATTTTCCCTCTCTGCCCTCTGTTAAATAATAACTTTTTTTCCTCGTCAGATGGCCTTAATCCAAAATTGTTGAATTTCAGTTGCAAACTATCCTCCTTTTCATTAAATGTGATTATTATATCTTTCCCCTTTGGTGAATATTTTATGGCATTATCCAAAATGATGAAAAAAGCTATTTCAATCAGATTATTAGCATTAAAGGAATTGTGAGATTGGCCCTCCAATTTGACATTCAAATTCTTTTTTTGGATGTCACCTCGTAAACATTTATAGACTTTTTCAATTTTTTTATATATAGCTATGGGCTTTTTTCCTGCATCCAAATTCAATTCTGGATTAACCTCCAAATCATAAGTATCTAATCTGATGGTCATTAAATTAGAAATAGAGTATACGTCTAAATTTAGTGACTCGATATAATCTGTCCGATTTCTTATGTTGGAAAGAGCAGCTGTTAATTTTGATGTAACACCTTTCAACTGGGTATTCAACTTTCTTATTTCATGAATTGTATTTTCCAACAATTCTTTTTTCTCTTTTAGTTTTTCTGTTTCAATTGTATTGTTTACAGATAAATCAAAAGCATTTTTATTTTCTGAAATTATGGATGTAAAACTATCTTTATATCTTTGATAGTCTAATGTGGAAATACGCGGATAGAATTCCGATGTTTTTAAATGTTTACGTATAGAATTTCTGTCGGATATTTTCTCCACATTTAGGCAAGTGAAAATTATATTCTTCCCTGCCCAATCTAATACCTCAACTCCAAAACCATATGGACATTGATATATACCCGTTTTTTTCAAACTTTGATAAAAGCGTTTACACTTAGGGTTGTTTTTATTTGTACAACAAAATTTAGGTGTATCGAAAAGTATGCCTGACATTATGTCCCCACCAGCAGTTATTCGATAGGAAAAAGGAAATAAATTCATG
The DNA here is from genome assembly GCF_025145645.1 of Alistipes senegalensis JC50. Classification (NCBI taxonomy): domain Bacteria; kingdom Pseudomonadati; phylum Bacteroidota; class Bacteroidia; order Bacteroidales; family Rikenellaceae; genus Alistipes; species Alistipes senegalensis. The sequence goes on from NZ_CP102252.1 coordinate 2,276,461, forward strand.
CAATGATACTAAATATAACGTTAGCAACTAAAGATTGTATTATTGACCGCACATCAGAACTGACTTTTAAGGTTTTTTCTGAAGGAAATTCTCTGAAATTACCACCTTTGTTGATAAGTATATCAACATAATCATTTTCCAGCTTAGCAATCATTAAAGTGGGAACCTCCTCTTTAATAAGGGTATTTCTAATAGTTTCCCATATAATACGAGGATCAACAGATTTTTTAATTAGTAGATCTATTTCGGTACACCAATCATCAATCTCAATATCTTTTTTGATAATATGAACACCTTCAAGATAGCTATTTAGTGAAATATCATAAGTTGAACCTGTATAAGCTGCAAAGATTTTATAGGGATAACGTTTCTTCAATTCTCTGATTAAATAAGCCCCTTCAGATGGAGAATTAAATGCCTTTCCAACCCCTTTTATATCACAAATAATAACACCAAATTCGCCTAATGTCTGGAGGTCAGGTACATCTTCATAGTGGGTTATATGGAATCCACTGCGAATTAATTCATCATAATAAACAAATTTTTCATCGTCAATAAAAACGATCTTAACCTTATCTCTAAAATCTTGATTCAATTTTCGAGAAGGTAGATTTAAATCCCGAATTGTGTATACCTGTCCAAAAGTAAATATATGTCCTTTCATCTTATGCATTTTTACAAAAGTAGCCATAATTTTAGAAATATGTTAATGTTTGTTTGAATTTAGTTATATGCCTTCCACGAACAGAGTAACAGATCAAAGCCCCCTCCCCTTATCTAATGTGAAATCAATAAAAAAGCCATGAAAACATTGGACAAAAAGGCGGCAGAAATCTTACGAGGATTATTGGCCCTACAAACCACAAAGATTGACAACACAGGCGGAGTGTATATGCCTGTTCATATCGAAATCATTGACCGAACAGACAAGTACAACCACATTTCGCTGGCTCATTATGGACGGCAGAACGGAGATGTCATGCGTGACCCTGAAATGATTATCGCCCTGCACAAAGAAAGCCAACAATTCGTTCCCTACTATTACCGTAACGATTATATGGGTATGGAGCAGTACAGCGTTAGATGGACAGACGAGGGCATTTTGCTGAACCGTCGTTTACAGGCAGACCACACGACATTCGCTAATCAATGGCTCCGTAATATCGCCACACAACAGCACCTATTATGACTGCACGGCGATTAGTGGAGAACTGCGTACTGACGAATCAAACCGCAGTTGTGGATGAAATGCTGAACAAGCACCTGCTACCAGAAGAATATATCTATCCCTTTGTAGGTGATGTGATGGAATGGTGGTTGGTTGACAGCTGGCTGGCAGAACGTCTGAAGCGAGAGGGAGAGGTTATCATTGAGGAATACGGTTGCTGTTGGTGGGGCAGGTTAGCGAGCGGACAGTCTATCTGCATGGATAGCGTGATACAGAAGATTGCAGGAGAGTGAAACACGGCCTGCATATCGACATAGCAAATTTGTAAATTACAGAGATTAGGGGCTTTGCAAATTCGAGGAGATTTTGTAACCTCTAATTTCTGTTTTTATGTTGGCGTAAAGTCGATTATTGTAACCACGAACTATCTGCCACTCATAATTACAGGGTTTATGCAGGTGTAACAACAAAATCTTCTACTCCAATTTACAGATAACAAAGTTTTGAATCCATAAGCCGTGCTATTGGAAAGATGCTTTGTTTTAGAGAACTTTGCAACTACAATACCCCAAGAGTGTTGCGTATTGAGAAACATTTTCTAACTTTGTGGCATCGTCCTAATGGGCGGTAACATATTAGTTTAGTGAAAGTGTTTCGCTAATCCTTATCACGAAATCTGACAGTTTCTACAAAGACGAGGATAACGACAACGCTCATCACCGCATATAGGCATATATCATGCGATATATACTATTCGGTGTGGGGTATTGTTTCTTATTCGTCTTTGGGTTTTGTCAGAACCTCGTGATAGATAACGAACAACTCCACACTTTCTTTTTTGTATTAATCCACCGCATAGGAGTTGTACGGTAAAACGTGCGTCACTTGTTTTACTTAAATAATCTCATTATGAAAAAATTATTGACCTTTGCCGCATTACTTGCGGTGGTTGCGTTCACATCGTGTAAATACGATGACGACGACATTTGGAACAGCGTTCACGGATTGGAAAACCGTGTTGCAAAATTAGAGGAACTCTGCAAACAGATGAACACGAATATTTCATCGTTGCAGACCATCGTAACCGCATTGCAGAATAACGACTATGTTACAGGCATCACACCCGTTATGCAAGGCGGGAAAGAGGTCGGCTACACTATTACGTTTAGCAAAAGTAATCCCATTACTATCTATCACGGGAAAGACGGACAAAACGGTGAAGATGGAACAGATGGTAAAGATGGCGTAACACCCACTATCGGTGTAAAGCAGGATACGGATGGTATCTACTATTGGACACTCGATGGCGACTGGCTGACTGACAAGCACGGCGACAAGATTAAGGCCGAGGGCAAGGACGGTGCAGACGGTTCGGATGGAGAAGACGGGAGCGATGGTACAGACGGTACAAATGGTAAAGATGGCATTACACCCCAATTCAAAATAGAGAATGATTATTGGTTTATTTCCTACGACAATGGCAATACTTGGACGCAGTTAGGTAAAGCGACTGGCGAGAATGGCAAAGATGGAGAAGATGGTGTTGGTGGGGATTCCATGTTTACAGGTATAGACTATAAAACCAGCACCGACTATGTAATTTTTACATTGGCTGATGGCACGCAAATCAAACTGCCTACATGGTCTGCTTTTGAAGCCTTACAGCGTCTTTGCAACGAAACGAATACCAACCTTTCAGCCTTACAGACGATTGTAACAGCACTCCAAAACAACGATTATATCACGAGTGTAGACCCGCTGACCGAGGACGGCAAGGTGGTAGGCTATACAATTAAGTTTGCCAAGAGCAACCCGATTGTGATTTACAACGGCAAAGACGATACGGATGGTGTCGATGGAAATACTCCTATTATCGGTGTGAAGAAAGACACGGACGACATCTATTATTGGACGCTGGATGGAGAGTTTATCGTTGTGGATGGACAGAAGATAAAAGCACAAGGGACAGACGGTAATAATGGCGTGGATGGTTCAGACGGAGTTACGCCAAAACTCGAAATTCGAGAGAGCTATTGGTGGATTTCCTATGACAACGGAACGAATTGGACGCAATTAGGAAAGGCTACGGGTGAAAATGGAGCAGATGGGAAAGATGGCGATAGCATCAAAATTACACAGGACGAGAACAATGTCTATTTCGAACTGGTAGACGGAACTATAATCACCATTTCAAAGACGGGAAGTCAAAGTTCCAACATCATTATATTTGCAGACAAAGACGTAAAAAAGCGGTGTGTCGGATTGTGGGATACAAACGGAGATGGTGAATTATCGCATGAGGAAGTGGCTGCCGTAACCACGATTGGAACTGTTTTCCAAAATAATACAGACATTGAATTCTTCAATGAATTAAAATATTTTAGTGGATTGACGGCTCTTGAAGCCAATGCATTTAATGGTTGTTCTAATTTATGCAACATTGCCATTCCAGCTAATGTTGCGACAATTGATGTGTCGTCATTCAAAGGTTGCTCCCAACTAATGCAAGTTACATTCGATAAAAATTCGTGCATTACTATATTTGAAGGAAGTTATAATGAAAACGGGGGTTCTTATAATGGCGTATTTGCAGATTGTAGAGCTCTCAAAACCATACGAATTCCAGCGAGTGTTACGGAAATAAAGGCGTGTGCATTTCAAAATTGTACAAGTCTATCAAGTGTAACATTTGAGGATGATTCAAATCTCCAAACAATTGGAGGGGGATATACATGTTATAGAGGTAACTATGATAGTTATGATTTTGGTATTTTTGGTGCTTTTGCGGGCTGCACATCATTGACATCAATAGAAATTCCCAATAGTGTAAAAGAAATAGGGGTATGCGCATTTCAAGGATGCTCTCAATTACAATCCGTTACTTTTCAAAAAGGATCATTAATCACGACATTAAGTGGAGGATACATTTCCAAAGGGTATGGAACTTCTATTGAAAATGCGTCAAATATGATTTTTGGTGTTTTTGCTAAATGTTCTACATTATCATCAATAGAAATACCTGCAAATGTTGAAACTATCGATGCTTGTGTATTTCAAGATTGCATAAATCTTTCAGTTGTTACTTTTGAACAAGGTTCGAAATTAAAAGAATTTGGAGATGGGTATGCGAAAACGGGATATCGTCCCTTTGTAACAGGAGCTTTCGCAAATTGTACAGCCTTAGAATCGATTCAAATTCCTGCTAATGTAGAGAAGATTGGCGTTGGCACATTTAAGAATTGCTCACAACTATCATCTGTAACTTTTGAACCCGATTCTAAATTAAAAACAATAGGTGGGTATTGTGATGGGAATTGGTCATCAGAAGTTGGCACTAAACATTATGGGGCATTTGCCGATTGCGAGGCCTTGACAAATATTGAATTGCCAGCAAGTCTAACCGCCATAAATAGCGTTGCATTTAGCAATTGCCGCAAATTGATAGATGTGTATTGTACTGCTTTAACTCCGCCAACTATTAAGACAGGGAGCTCAGGAACATTTACTAATATTTCATCTGCTGCAAGATTTTATGTTCCATTAGAATCGGTAGATGCTTACAAAGCCGCAACTGGCTGGGAAAAATATGCAAATCAAATTGTTGGATATAATTTTACTGAATAATGTCCTTGTAAAGATTGTGAACGATAAAAGATAAAATTATAAACACCTCTTGATTTAATCGAGAGGTGTTTTGTGTATATTTTATTGCATATTTCATAGATTTTAGCTATATTTACGTCATAATCAAAGATTTAATAACACTATAAATTTTAGCTAAAATGAAAAGAAAAACACCAAGTATTGATTGAAAAACGGGCACAGAGACTATCGACGATATTCAAATATCGTATACCGCCAAAGGGGTATCTTATGATAATGACCATGGCGTTTGTCTGTTTGTAGGACGTAGAACTGATGACCCTACACCGCGAGAGTTTCACTATATCTTTGAACTCGACATCGACCCTACGAAAGATATGACCATCTGTTTTCAGAGACGGGGTCGTTATATGGCAGGATTCTCCTATCTGCTAAATCCAAAAGCCGTAGAGGAGGGTTGTCTCGCCATTATATTACCTAACATGGTAGATATTCCCAAGTCCAACTGCAAACTCAATCTTTTAGAAGCCCATATTAAGAGCGATACGGTCGTATTCGGCTACACATCGACGGAGGGAAAACAGAGTTCTTTCAAATTCCCGCTAACTGGGTTCAACGAGAAATATTTAGAGCAGTTCATATAGAAACAAAAGCAACACAACATTCTTAAAAGGAGAGAGCAGGGAGGAGGGGAAAATTTTCTCGCGCGTTTTTTCCTTATTTTAGTGTTGTTTTTAATTTGTATCTATAATATTTTCAATAGATTAACCTATTTATTAACTAATCACGGCTTATATAGCCGTGTAAACCAACGTGTAAACCGCAGAACGGTCGTCTTTGTAAATTGCTGTATAATAGCAATTTATTTATTTTGAGGAACGTCTGGGGGGCGTGTGGTCGCTGGTTCGAATCCAGTCACCCCGACTGATGAAAAATCCTTGATATTCAATCGAATATCGAGGATTTTTCTTTTGTGGTATATAGTCCGAAAAATGGCGGTGGTACACAAGTGGTACATAAATTGTCGCTATCCGAAAATTTCAATCTCAGTCGTTAAGTATTTGGTTGTTGGGCGGTTGCTGTATTTGGGCCTATACAGTCGCCCCAAACAGGCGGATAATGAATTTTATCGGGTTCGCGGCTATATGAGCTGTAATCGCGTCGCAGTATCTTCTGTTCCGACGAAACAAAACGACCTGCCAATATGTTTTTGGCAGGTCTTGCAAATTTACTCTGCCGATGTCCCGATCAGCAACAGAATCGAATAGTCGGTTTCCGCCAGTTTTGCATCCGTACCGCAACCCCAGACGATATTTACCTGCGGGGCAAATTCATGGATGACGGTTAAAAGGCTGCATAGGTCGTCGAAACTAATTTCCGATGCGGGATGATAGCTTACTTTTACAATCACGTCGAGGTCGGCTCCGATGTGTAGGGCTTTCAATTCGGTGCTGAGTCGCTCCGCCAAGACGGGTATTGCGCCCTCGACCGTAATTAGGGCGCAAGATGCCGCGCTATTCAAAATGCGGTCTAAATCGTTCCGGACGATTTGCACCATGTCGTCTTCCGACGGGCTGAATTGGGTGTCGAGATAGTGCCTGATTTCTTCTTTGGTTTTCATGTGATTTTGTTTTTGGGTGATACATTCCGGTTGTGAATACGCAGGCCGTTTCAGCCGATATGTACTCATTGCGGTTTGCTTATTTAAGCCCTATACACTGGCTTGAAATAGGTGGTTAATGAATTTTATCGAGTTCCTGACTACATGAGCCGTAATCGCATCGCAGTATCTTCTGTCGGGATTTAACAAAGCGACCTGCCGGGTTGCGGCAGGTCGGGACAACTAAGAATGGTCGGGATAAAGATTCGGAAAAAGATGTGGATAACAACTTACAACTATGTGCTTTATCCGCGACCGGAATTATATACGAAGGAGAAAATTATGATAAAATATGCAAGATTATTTAATATTGTAATGTTCTTTGTACTTGGCTTGCAATACCTTAAATACTTCTTTGTAGTCAGTGTCTTCTGAAACCAGTTTTATTCCGTCTTTGTCTCGGAAACTTGCTGTTACCATCATATCAGGAGCTTTCAGCGTGAAGCTCCATGGATAACAGAAATCTTCGGTGCTGTCTCCGAAGTCAAATATAATATTAAACGGACTTGTATTGTCCAAACCAATACATTCTAATACGACAGTGCTATTTGCTGAATATTCCTTTGCGATCTTCGTATTTCGGACAGTGAAAAGCATACCCGTTCCGGCAATGTTGGCTATTCCCATAATAGGATAACCTACTTTTTGGGTGAAGAAGAACTGCATATCGAATCCCCTCCGAGAGTTTTGATCTGTAAATGCTTTCGTACTCTCTTTGAACGAGTAGAACGCATTGTCGATTGCCAGAGCATACCCCTGCACATTCGTAGTTTTTGCCTTTTCTTGCGCTTCTACAAAGAGGCACATTGCCAACCCCATAAGGAGTAAAATAATTTTTTTCATGATTGTCTGTTTAAGGTTCGTTGATTTCTTTACGATAAAAACAATGCGCCTAATGATAGTATCCCGAGAATGGGTAGCAATAATGTGAGAAGCAAGCCTGCAATAAATAAGAAAATCGCCTCTCCTGCACTGAATACCCGGCAAAGAGCTAAAATAATGAGTGCAATGAAATAACCAATGAAATTAAAAAACACGGAGGCTACTATCAGCACAATTAAGCCCAATAACGTCCATAAACAACCTCGATCCTCTTTCTTCTCCGGTTGAACATTGATAACAGTTTCATTGTGTGTCGATTCGGTTGGGCATATCGGATGTCCGCATTTAAGGCATGCTGGAGCATAGCGGGAAACTTCAGTGCCGCAAGCCGGGCAATGAATCAAAAGAGGTTCTGGTTCCGGTTCTTCGGCAGGAGTTTCTTCCGGGGCTTTTTTCGTCAAAGTCATTTTGGGATATTTCCGTCTTAAGTACATAAATCCGATGATGAACAACAGAATGATGATGATTGATCCCATAATGCCGTATTCACCGAAATATTCCTGTATAAAGGTTGGTGTGGTTTTTTCCATGGAAGGCTAATTTATTCGTCTTTCTCCAATTTTCGGGTGCGATAGATGATTAACAATTCTAAACAAAAAGCAGTTACGGCTATTCCGATGGCGAGCCCTGCCCCAATAGAGAGAAGTAGATGATCGATTGAGTCGATAAGGTCCGTTAAAGAGGGGTTTTCCTTGAAATCTTTTGAAAAATCATAAAGGTCTTTAATAGCATCTCCTATTAAGTACATAATAACAGCGGGTGCTATTAGGCACGCAAGCATAAAGAGCGATTTGAGATAGCTTATGCCTCCCAACTTTATCTTGATTGCAATTCTTTGTAGTTTCGAATGTTCTTCAGTCTCTTTATATAATCGGCGGCCTTCCCAATAAAATATGAGGCCTAATACTAAAGTTATAGATACAATTAGTCCCAATAATAATGCAAGTTAGTAATTATGCAGTACGTTAAGTTTATTCTTTACAAGACGAAGAATACGCTGCGGAGTATAATTCGCGGCATTTTTGAACTATTCTTTGTTGGTTGTTATTGTATTTCTTTCGGATTAAGTCATCACATCCTAACACGCGGATTGCAGCTTCATATCCTTTCAGCATAAAATAGAATCCGAAATTCTTTTGATCGCCAGTTATTAAATCATAAAATTCTTGAGGATCGTGTATTTGTTTAATTAGACCGAAAGTGTCCATTTCCGGAAGGTCGTTTTGGTAGTTCTCGGTTAAAATTTCTTGGGGTGTCATACCCGCCGTTTGTTTTGCATGCTTGAAAAATTGTTGTGCGGTACAATCTCCATCGTTTAATCCGACAATAAATCCCATTGCGTAGATCTGTTCAAAGGTCGCTTTGTATATTGAGTTGTCCAGTTGGGAGGATTGCCGTGCTGATGCTACAAATGCAGTTGTCATAGCTTCCCAATCCAACATGCTTGCATCGGTTGTAAGGTCTTCGAGAAAATATAATTCCGGGTAATCTTTTTTATATTCAGCCATATTGAACATTAAGACTGAATCTTGTCCTTGAACTTTGTAATACCAGTATACATCGAAAGTTTCGTCGGTGTAGGAATAGATAATAGAATCTTGTATGGCGGCAAAGCATGGAGAATCACAGCATTCCGAGATACAACGAACTACCTCCGAAACTAAAGCATTCATTTCTGAATAAGGCTTATTTGTTATTTGTGATAGGATACTTGCTCTTTGTGCAACATCTAATGTGTCACAATATAAAATGTTATTAAGGGATTCGCTCATGCCCACCAATTCCTGAAAAGCACGCCCCTTAAACGGTTGCATAAATTGAGTCTTAAGCTGCTTTAATGGCGACGGAGCAATTTCCCTCCTTTCAAGTCTCTGATTTGTGTAGTCAATCACATCTTTCCGAACGTGCGAGGATGCACGTTCTTCATCGTTGTTGCGTTCGTTTAGGTACTGCTGGAGTCCTTCGTTCACTTCCTTTTGATAAACGATAGTCTTTTGTTTTTCATAAAAATATCCGCATAGTACCGTTATTATAAACAGCAGAGAGATGATTATTCGTTTCATGATATTTGGTTAATAAAGGCTTGTCAATTTCCCGTCGGTGAAAACTAAAATAGAGTATTTGGGCGTTGATGCACCTACGCTGTCGGCAAATCCCATCAGTAAGGCTAAAGCCATTGCTTCTTCGCCGGAAAGTTGCGTCATCGCTGCGGCGACTTGCATGTCTTGTTTGTCCTTATTGAAAGTCCATGTTTCAACCCTATGCCCGGATCGCATGCTTTTTCCTATATCGTATGATTTTATGTCAATTACCTCCTGACACATTTGTTGGGTCATGCCGAGTTCGAGTTTTCCTTGATAAATAAGCGAGCCGTATCGTTGACCATATTTTCGGATAAATGCTTGCTTTTTTTGTTCTTCAGTCTGATGTTTCTGCTTTTCATCTGCGAGTTTCAGAGAATCTTTTATTCGTTGTTGTGCCACAAACGCCTTAGTAATTGAGTCTCGTGCTCGTTCTTTGGCGCGCTGCTGAATCTGATATTCACGAGGGGATAATCCGTCTTTCCATTTCCCTGTTTCGGTATGTCCGGTGGCGGCAAAAACCATTGTTCCCTCGTCCGGTGCGCCGTTATAGAGCCGCCCGATAAACTTGTCCCCGGCTGCGTCGGTAATTTCCATGTTGACTGTTCCTGTAAATGGGACGATATTACCCTCAAAAACACATCCGGCTGGAATTTCCCATTTGTGATTTGCTCTTGTTATTTCTGTGATGCTTCCGTAGCGATATTTGCCGCTTGACGGGGCGTCGGATATGAAATTTCCCTCGAATGTGTCGCCATTGGCGTATTCGATTTTACCATACCCGAAGTGTCCGTCGGATAGCCTTCCAGTAAAACGATCCCCATCTTCTGTTGTTAATGTGCAATCAAAAATGCCAGTAGAAGGTTTTTTATCTTTGATTGTTCCGGTGAAATGACAATTAGCTGGATAGGTCCATGTTTTATCGTTCAATCTGATAACACCCTCAAGCGCAAAAGTCATTATTCCGTGATTGGAAGAAAAAATCATCTTTCCATCCTGAATGGAACTTGCGCTAATTTCTCCCTCGAAAATATTTCCGCTGAAAAATTTATAGGTTCCGCGTTTGCATTGATCATTACTCCATTCTCCGTCGAGTTGATCCCCATTGGCGAAATACATAATGCCGTTGCCATGTTTAAGTTTCGTCTTCCTTTTGGGACTGCCTTTCCGGATTTCTCCGACATATTTGACGCCATTCTCGTATTTAATGGTGGCGCGTTTGGGTTTGGATGATTGGGCGAAACTGTTAGGGCTGGTGAGCAGTAAGCCGATTAGGGTTGTAAGTAAAAGTAGACGTTTCATAATTGCGAAGTTTTATGCCATATACGAGCCGGAGACTTTTTGCCATTCATATTGATAGATATGCGTTTGGGGCCTTTCTCAATTTGTAACAAATCACGATTCCGATTAAGGAATTTTCCGATTTCAGAAGATATTGTTTTGTTCCGTTCTTCAATCGTGCTCTTATGTGCATATAGCCCCTGCATCTGAATATACTGGGTTGCAAAATGACGTTCGAAGTTCCTTGTGAAATCGTGCGAGTGGAAATCCGGTGCAGGGAGGTACTTGTAGATATACTCGCGTAATGCGCGAATGCCAATTTCTTGCAAGATCGTGTGTACGGTAGTTTTAGGCATGGTAGTAAACATTGTTGCCACCCAGCTCCGACTTGGCATGATTACAAAAAGAAAGTGTGGAGCTGCCCGTTTTATTCGAATAGAGGTTCTGGAATACCTTTGCTGAAATAAACTGACACAAGACCCCACACCTGTATAGTATGGGGATTATGATCTCGCATACCAATACAAGTGATGAGTGCCGTCGTTTACCCTCAGCAAATTGAATTTTCCAGATTCCTATTCGAGGTTAAATCGAAACACTTTCACCAATATACGCCGCTTGCACGACAAGACAAAGGTAAAAAATATTTCGCAATTGACGACACCCATCGGGGCCTTGTTGTGCAAATTTCGCCAAACATGCTTTTGGGTACTATCTACGCAGGGATGCAGATATAATAAAAAGAAGCCGGAACCTGTCGACAAGGTTCCGGCTCCGCGTGCGGGACGGTGGGCTACTTGAACGTCACCCCGTGCTTTTTGCAAATCCATAGGAAGGTCTCAATCCCGATTTTTCGGCTTCGCAGACATTTGGCGAACTGCTCGTTGCAGTCGGTCGGGTAATACTTCTTGGAGTGCATGCTGACCAGATGAAATAACCGCAGCCCCTCCTCCTTGCCGTATTCGTGTGCCAAGGCGCATCCGATGCAATACCAGTCGTGATAGTCGTCGGTGATATCCTTTTTCTCTTCACGGATTTTCTTTATTAATTTATAGACCTTTTCATCGAGCAGCTCCTTTTCCCGGGCCGTCCGGACTTTGGCCCTTGCGGTTCTTTCTTTCAGCACGCCCCGATAAGGCTTCGCGTGCGGATTGATGTATGGGTAGGCATCGTAACTGGCTCCCCGCAAGCGGCAGACATCGCAACATCCTTGGTCGGCGACGAGTCCCGTTTTCTCGTAGATCTCCCGGACCAGAGCGTCGAATTGTGCCAGGTGCATGTCCGGGTGAGCGATGCGGAAAATCAGGCACAGGCCATTCCCGCTGATCGACATGCTTGCACACAACAAGCTGTCGAAGGTCTTGGCGACGAGTTTCTTCTTCTCGAACCACTCCGGCCCGAATACGCCGTTGTCCTTGTGGTCGATGTCGATGCATATGAACCCGGTGTGCTGAACCAGCCCGTCACGGCTCCGAGTCTTGAATATCCCGCTGGGAGTGATGCACGGCAGGTTGCGTTTAATTCGTTGGCGAACCTTCTCGTCGGAGGTCGTGCGGAACGCGATAACCTGCTCCTTGAATTTGGCAGTCTTACACCACTTTATCAGGTCAACATCGCCGAGTGGTTTCTGTGCGAAGTAGTTCTCGAACACGGAGACCCTGATCTGAGGAAGTTCCGGGGGATTCGAACTGACTGTTTGCCTTTCTATGTACCCATTGTCATATTCGTTTTCTTTCATGTTAGAATTATCTTTTAGGAGCGACCTATTCATATTGTATATCGTTGAGTATTCGTAGATTGTCATTTTCTTCGTCTTCGGTTTTTGTGAAAAATTTGTTGAGTTCTTCGTCGTTATTCTTTTTGATTGCCTTCTTTTTGTACTTTGCTTGCCGTTTCCGTTCGTTGGCATCCAGCTGGGGACGGATCAGTATGAAGGTTCGCATCTGCTCCCCGTTGAGATCCGTCGGTTTCTCGCCATAGAGGGCGTATTTCATGATTGCGTCATAGAGGCGTAATCTTGTCCTGTTCTTCATCGAGGCCAACGCTTCGTAAAAAGTGCGGTAGAAGATGAACCCTTCACGGGGCGGAACCTCTGGGTCGAATGCAGGTTTAGATGGCAGTTTTTCGTTTTTCATAATTAATGCTTTTTTAATTGGTTTATTCTTTGGATGTTTTCCTGTTCGATCGTTGGGTGTGATTCGCTCTGCAACCAGTCGAGAATCTCCTCACGCTGAAAGTAGAGCCGCCGTCCGCCATGCTCCGGCTTGCGAAACGGAATCTTTCGGTCGCTCGTAAATTTGTAAATCGTCGCCTTGCTGTATCCGGTCAGGCGCACGACCTCCTCGATGGTCATTACTTGCTCGGTCGGAGCTTGATTCGCAGTAAGGTTACCCAAGATTCGGTCGATGCCGAGAATCTCTTTCAGTTGTCCCACGGTCAGCATTGCGATCGGGGTTTCATCGGTGAATTTGTTCATGTTTTTATTGAATTATATGGGTTTTCGTCTGTTTCTATCATAATGTATACTTAGTTGGACTACATATGAAAAAATCCCCTGAAATCCGAGGATTTCAGGGGAGTGTCATTGAAAATATCCCTATAAGTACAAAAAACAGGTCTATAATATTCTGTGAAGCGATGCGAATAAATTGTCTCTGTCGGAAGCATCTGTCTCATCGAACCAGCGTGCCAGTTTGCGGTTGATGCGACACAGTGATTTGTAGGTGGTTCCCTGCATGTCCCGCTGTAAGGCTGCTATGTTGAGGCGATCGATTATCATATCTGTTTGCATTCGGTAATGCAGATACCCGATGTAGAGCCAAAATCTGAAGTCTGTCTCCTTTCGAACGAAAATCGTATCTTTCAATATCGAGAATTCCTTATGGCATTTTTTGCAGTAAGCCATGTAGGGCTTGTCGTCTCGTAAATAAGAAAACTGTTTATCCCCACATGAGGGACAATAGATTCCACAACTCTTCTGATAAAATTGAAAAGCGTTTGCTTCCGTCGGGAATTTTTGTAGGAAATCATTGTATTTAATAGGCGGGGAATACATGGCAAACGTAGATTTATGAACCGAAAAAGAACGTTTTTAATTTCCTCAATCCATCATCGTGTTTCTTTTGGTTGCGAAGCTTTAATTTCTGTATATTAAGCAGTTTCCATTGCACCGACGGATAATGCTGGAAATCCCGGTATTCCGATGCGTCCCAATCCGGTGTCCCGTCCTCGAATCCGAGTAAAAATGCTTTGTCGGTCGGTGTCAGATGGTCGTTGATATACTCGACCAGTCGGCGGCGGGTCGCTTCGTACTGCTCGTAGGTGAACGGCGTCGAGGACATGCCCTCGAATTGGTTGGTCAGAGCGTCGCGTTGGTCGTTGAAATTGGGATTGAGCGACTCCAAGATCGGGCGGTCGCTTCCCAGCAGGCAGAAGATGAAGCCTCGTTTGATTTCGCTGAAATCTTGGATATAATCGAGCATCAGGCTTGCGTCGAACAAGTCGCGCGGGTGCTGGCGGTCGAGTGCCGCCGTGATCTTGCCGCCGTAGAGTTGTGACAGCGGTACGATGCGGGCTTTGCAGAATACGCCGAAATCTTCTTGGGCGAGGTCGCATAAGGGCAATTCGACGGGCGGCGCGATGATGCCGCGCTTCACGTCGTTTACCTCGACTTTGACGAAATACCCGTTATGGGTGCAGATCAGTTTGTTGGGAATTTCGCGTACCGTAATGCCCGGTATTGCGGCCTCGATTTTTGCCTTTACCGCTTTCAGCCGTTCTTTGATATGGGCGAGGCTTGCTTCCCGCGGTTCGACAGGAATATAGGTCAGGTCGATGTCTACCGAATAGCGCGGTAAATTTTGCACGAACAGATTGATTGCCGTGCCGCCGTGAACGGCAAAACATTCTTCCGCCGAAATAATCGGGATAATGCGGAGCAACAACCGCACGCGCTCTTTGTACTCTTGATTAATCATTTTTCAGTTCTGCCGGAATAGTGATTTGGTACTTCTTATCGTAAACGCCCCCTTTGGCGATTACCCGTTTGCCACTGCCGAGGTCTATTTTGTCGAGGTCGAGGGCCTCGAACCACGCATGACGGGCCTTTTCGGCCATAAAGAGGAACAGCCGCTTCACTTTGACGGAACGACACTCCTCCAACAGCCGTTGTACATTCTTCGGCGGAAGTATCGATAACATTTCCATCACATAATAGAGGTCGGTAATGTCGTAATATTGCGGAGCGAGGTGCAGACACTCCATAAACGCCCGTTCCGGGGTAGAGATCGGCAAATCGAAAACCCCTTGTCGGGTGGTAGTGATTCCGGTGTTGGAGTTGAATATTTCGGTGGTAAACAGCCGGAGAGTAACGCCCCAGTCGTATTTTCTGAACCAAAGCGGTAAATACTCTTTTTGCGGAGCAGACAGCGAAACGGTCGGCCTGCCCATCGGAAGGTAGTGCGAATAGCCATGTATCTCCAATGCCGACATGGCTCCGATTGTCAGGTGTTTGCCGGTCTGCGTATTGAGGCTGTATATGGCTCCGTATAACGTCGGCGTATCGCCCGTGCGGATCATTACACCTGTGCCTATGGGAGTCAGCCAAGCGGATTTTATGTAGCGGTGCTGTAAGTCGTTGGAGATGTTTTTGAGTTTCATCCATGACGACAAATAGACTGCTCCGGGTGGGAGGGACTGTAATAGTTGGTTTATTTTTGTTTGCGATGTTGTACTCATAGTACAAATATACAAAAAATATTAAACTATTGTTGGCTTATTACAAAACTTTCGCCGCCTCGTTGATCACTCCGTTGTCGAAGCTGTCGAGGTATATGTTCGTGGTTTCCAGATCGGCATGGCCGAGCATCTGTGAAATCACCTCGCGCGGGATGTGGTTGCGCTGCAAGGTCATGGCCGCCGTATGGCGGGAAACGTAGCTCGTCAGGTGGAAATCGATTCCGAGTTCCTCGGCGAGCAGGCGCAGGTATTTCTGGTATTTGCTGTAACGGGTTCGAATGTGCATGTAGAGCCGCTCGCCCGTATAGCCGGAGCGGGTGACGATCGGCAGCAGGAAATCGTCCACGGTCGGCGAGGCCGCTTGCAGGCTCCCGATCAGTTGCCGGATCGCGGGCGTGATCTTGATCGAAATAGGTTTGACACCTTTCTGCCGCTTGATCTTCTGCCGCTTGTAGACGATATAGTCGCCGTCCTCCATCTGTTTGATATGGGCAGTCGTGAGCATCGCCATGTCGATGAATGATATGCCGTAACAATAGTAGGAGAATAGAAACAGCTTGCGGGCGTATTCGCATTGCGGATTGCTGGCCGTGCTGCTTTTGAGTTTCGACAGCTCGGCGGCAGGCAGGTAGCGTTTGGCGGTCGCCTCTTCGAGTTTGGAGACCTCGAACCCGCCCCGTCCGAACGGATAGGTCGCCGCCGAGCCGACACCCTCCGCATTGGCCCGGTTCAGAATGGCCCGCAACGCTTTGAAATAGAATTTACGCGTGTTGCCGCAACAGCCCCGCTTTTGAAGAAACATATCGAATCCCCGGACATAACGCAGGTCGATGTCGGAAAAGAGCCGTTGATCCAGCTTCCGGTCATAGCTTCTCAACATGTCCTGCTTCTGCTTATAGGTTTGGGAATTGCCGATATGCCCCGTCGCGTGCAGTTCCGCGATACGGTCGGTGAAATAGGCGTTGAACTTTCCCTGTTTGGAGGTGTTCAGAAAGGCGTCCTCGAACTGATTCAGCGTCCAGTCGATGCCTTCGATCTCGAAACGTTCGACGATCTCGCGGGCGCGGACCTTGTATTTCGCCAGCAGCGCATTGTCGGCTTCGCGTTGTTTATTCTCGGCTTTTTGCTCGGCTCCTTTCAGGTTGCGCAGGATGATGAATTGCTCGCCGGCCTCGTCCCAATATGCGGGATCGGCATAGAGGTCGAGTGCGATATATTTGCGCCGCTTGTTTTTGGTGATACACAGTCTGACCGCATAACGGCCGTTGCGGTCGGCTTTGTCGTGACGACGGAGAAACCGGATGGAATAAGCCATAGCTTTGCACAGTTTTTCTTCTTGATTCGCTGATAGTTATCGAAATGTCATACGACAAGCGAATGAAGATACTGTCAAAGCTGGATTCGATAGATCCGGCCGAAGCACTAACCGCCTACCCGAGAATTGCAGAGTATGATGCGATTACTAAATTGCCCATCTGTCGTAGACGGGGCAAAAATAATATGTCGATGAAGCGATTGCAAATATTTTTTGGTTTTAATTATAGACCTAATAATAAATCTGTACATTGTGTTGTCACAAACAGTGGATTCGCATTTGTATAGATAAAAATATCGAGATTTTGCAAAAATCTCGATATTTTTAACAATTTACTCATAGCTTCGTTTATCAGGAATCAGTTAAAAGGTATAATTATTCGATTTGCATAATTCGAATCGAATATTTTTTCAGGAAAATATATTCTATGGCGAAGAGTATAAATCCATTCATCTGACCGAAAAGATCGCTCCGAAGTATTTTTGCGATTGAGTGGGCAGACGGCGCGTGGTACACAAGTGGAACACGCGAAATCGCAACAACTCTCGATAATGGTAAGTTGCAACTCTTTGAAAGTATGTAAAATCCGCTGGAATATAGTTCGTTAAATTTATTGGAAAAAGTAAAATTTAATTCTGGGGGGCGTGTGGTCGCTGGTTCGAATCCAGTCACCCCGACTGATGAAAGGCTTGGTAATCTGATGATTGCTGAGCCTTTTTCGTTTGTGGGCTTTGAGAACGCGGGTAGGGCGGTTTAAGTGCGATGAATCGACCGTAAAGTCAACCGAATCCGATCCTGTGGCTGGTGGAGCATTGCCCCCCCCCTCCCTCTGCATCGGAAAGCTCTGCTTTTTGTGTCTGTCATGGAAATTTCATCGGCTTCGGTTTGTCCGGTCCCATTTTTTTCATACCTTTATTCTCGCTTTTTCGCAACAATGGACGCAACGAAGATACATGCATTGGGGACCGGAGACCGGGAGCTTTTCGACAGCCTGATACAGGAGTATTATCCCCGGCTGATGGGGTATGCCTGTATTCTGCTCGATGACGAAGCTGCCCGCGATGTCGTGCAGGATGTCTTTCTATACGTTTGGGAACATCGTTCCCGATTGACTTTTTCATCCGGGATTCAGACCTATCTTTTCCGGGCATGCCATTCCCGCATGCTGAACAGCCTCAAGCGCAGCAAAAATTTCGCGGGAGGCGGTTCGCTGGATGCGCTCGCGCAGAGCGAGGCCGAGTGGCTCCGGGCCAATAACGACGATATAGTCCGTACGCTCTGCAACAAGGAGCTGCTCGAACGGGTGCTCGGCATCATCGAGGAGCTGCCGGACAAGCGGCGGGAGGTTTTCCGGCTCTCATTTTTGCACGACATGTCGAACGCCGAGATCGCCGAACTGCTCGGGATGCCGCGTCGCACGGTCGAAGGGCATCTTTACTTGGCGCTGAAGTTCCTGCGGGGCCGGATTTCCGCCGAAGAATTGTTCGCTTTGATGTTGGCATCGATTCCCATGATCTGAGTTTTTTCAACGGATTTTCAAATAAATCCAGGATCGGCTGCGTAAATTCCGGTTCTGGATTGTTTATTCAGTAAAACGGCAACGATGAAAACGATCAGCCCTCAGAAAATTGTCGATTATCTCGACCGCCGCTGTGACGGACAGACCCGCAGTATGGTCGAGGAGTGGATGGCGCGAAGCGAGGAGAACCGGAACGAGTTCTTTCGGATCAAACAGCTTTGGGCTTTGAAGAACACCTATAAACATGCTTCGGTCCCCGAGGTCGAAGGGGCTGTCCGCAGGATAAACCAGCAGTTGGACCAGCGCCGGCGTATCCGGCGGTTGCAGTATCTGGCCCGCACGGCGGTCGCCGCAGCGCTGCTTTTCGGGGCGGTACTGGCCGGGATCGGGATTGACAGATACCGGGAGCGTTTCGAGTGGCATACGATCGCCAATACGGTTCCGGGCGAGGTGCTCGACTTCGTGCTGGACGACGGCACCCGGGTTTATCTGAACCGGGGCGGGGAGCTCTCGTTCCGGGAGGATTTCGGCGCGCGCCGCCGCCGGGTGAAACTCTCCGGAGAGGCTTTTTTCGATGTCAAGTCCGATCCGGTCCATCCTTTCGTGGTCGAGACCCGGGGTGTACATATCCGGGTGCTGGGCACTTCGTTCAATGTCAAGGCGGGCGAGCGGATCGAAGCGACGCTCGAAAAGGGGCGCATCGCGCTCGAAAGCGCCTCGGGCGAGGAGCTGGCCACGCTGCGCCCGGGACAGCAGGCCGTGGTGGACGCCCGGAGCCGGCGTCTGCTGTCGGTCAGCGAGGTGCAGACGGGGAAATACACGGCCTGGCACTACAACCACAAGGTCTACGAATGTATCTCTTTCAGCGAGATCGTCGGCCTGATCGAGGAGCGTTACGACGTGTCGGTCATCTATGACCCCTCGTCGTTCGACGATACGGCCTACCGCCTGGTCGTGGGCAACAACGAACCGCTCGGACAGATGCTCGATATACTGAATCTGATCGTACCGATCGAATACACCGTTCAGGACCGGCGCGTCCTGATCAAACGCAAACGCTGACCCGGAAGAAATCGCGCGACCGATGATAATTTTTGAAGAAACCCAAACGGAAATGCCTATGACGACAGCCTGACTTGTACCGCGGGAGAGATCCCGACCGTCTCATCCGAAATCCAATCTTAAACCTTAAAATCTCACTATATGAATTACATTCCGAACGTCGCCCGCAAGGGCGCGGCGGGTACGCTGTTGCCTGTTCGAAACGGTGTCGGGAGGCTGCGGACAGTGCTGGCGGCGGCGCTGCTCCTGCTTGTGATCCTCCCGGCGTCGGCTCAGCGGATCGTCGTGAACGTCACGGCGAAAAAGCAGACGCTCGCCGACATCCTGCCGCAAATCTCGAAACAAACCGGCATTGAATTTTCGTATGCGCTCGAATTGGTCAAAACGCGCTCGAACGCTGCCGGGCGACTCGAAGGAGACGTCAAGGACGTTCTCGGCCGGATTCTCGCCGGCACCGGCATCGACTACCGGATGCAGGGTTCCAACCGGATCTTTCTGAGCCGCAAGGCCGGCCCCGGGCCCGAATCCCCGGCGGCTCCCGGGAAATACCGCCTGACCGGAACCGTCCGCGACGGGCAGGGACAGCCGCTTGTCGGCGTGACCGTCATCGTGGGCGGCACGGACGGCACGGCCACCGGTTCCGACGGTTCCTATTCGCTGATGGTCGCTCCCGATGCGACGCTCACGTTCCGCTATATCGGTTACGGGAGTGTCACGGAGGCTGTCAACAACCGTTCGCAGATCGACGTGGTGATGAAAGACCAGTCCACCGAACTGGAGGAGCTGGTCGTCGTGGGGTATCGTACCGTGAAAAAGCTCTCGCTCACCGGATCGGTGGCCTCCGTGGACATCAAGCGCAAGGAGAACCAGCCCATCACCAATTCTACGCAGATGCTCTACAACACGCCGGGTATCTGGGTCAACCAGGGCGGTTCGCAGCCTGGCCGCGACAACGCCACGATCTCGATCCGAGGCGTCAACTCGCTGAACTCCACGGGCGGCGCACCGCTGGTGCTGCTGGACGGCGTGGAATACGACTTCTCGGAGATAGACCCTTCGACCATCGAGTCGATCTCGGTGCTGAAAGACGTGTCGGCCGCCATCTACGGCCTGAAAGCGGCCAACGGCGTGATCCTTGTGACCTCGAAGAAGGGTTCCAAAGGGCGTCCCCGCATCGAGTACAAGGGCAAGTACGGCGTGCAGCGGGCCACCTATCTTCCGGACGTGGTCACCGATCCGATCCTCTACATGCGGCTGCGCAATCTGGCCGAGATTAATTCCGGCATCAGTCCCGGCGCCGTGTCGTACAGCAACGGCCAGATACTCGAATATATGGAGGGCATGAAGACGGACCGGTCGGTCTATCCCGCGTCGGACTGGTTCGACATCTGCCTCGAAGACGGCTACGTGCAGCAGCACAGCGTGCGCCTTTCGGGCGGCACCGACGCCGTGACCTATTCGATGGGCTTCGGCTACACCGATCAGAAGGGTGTCCTCATCGACAACGACGACGCCCAGCGTTATGCTTTCGACCTGAAGCTCAACGCGCGGGTGTGCGACGCGCTCAACGTCAGCGGAACGTTCCAGGGCAACCTGCGGACCTTCGACGAGGTGGGGTATTCGACGGGGACCGTGCTGAATACCATCATGCGCGGTCTGCCGATCTTCTCGGACTACCACCGCAACGGCCTTTACGGTTCGACGTGGCTCTTCACTCCGGGACGCAACAACATCGAGAATCCGCGCATGGAGGTCGAGCAGGGCTTTGTCTACCGGAATTACCAGGAGCTGCTCGCCACGATCAATGCCGACCTGCGGCTGGCCCCGCATCTGAAATATTATGTGACGGTCGGATTCCGCAAGACGGACCATTACAGCAAGAACTTCATTCCGCAGATGTACACGGTCAATCCCAAGACGGGCGATACGAAGAAGTTCAATTCGGCGGCCCCGCGCTTGAAGGACTGGGATGCCGTCGCTGCGCAGTACACCGTCTCCCACCGCCTCGTCTGGGAGAACGATTACGACCGTCACAACATCCATGTCATGCTGGGACAGGACTGGCAGCACAACGACAGCCGGAATTTCCAAGCCTACAACTACGGGTTCAACGACAATACGCTGACCGAATTCGAGGCGCTCACGAACCAGACCAACGCACAGGCTACCGGCAGTTCGTGGATGAAGCGCATGATCTCGGTCTACGGGCGTCTGGCCTACACCTACGACGACCGCTACATGATCGAGGGCACGCTCCGCTATGACGGTTCGAGCAACCTTTCGCGGGACAACCGCTGGCACATGTTCCCGTCGGTCATGGTGGCGTGGAACCTCAGCCGGGAGAAATTCTTCGCGGTGAAGCAGATCGACCTGCTCAAACTGCGCGCCTCCTACGGCGTGATGGGCAGCGAGTCCGTGAGTCCGTACAGCTATCAGATGACCTACGACGCCATCGACCAGAACTATTCGTTCGGGGGAACTCCCGCGGCCGGATTCGCCGTGACGCAGCTCACCGACCGCATGCTGGGGTGGGAGAAGACCCGTTCGTACAACGTGGGTCTGGATTTCGCGGCCTTCAACAGCCGGCTGACTCTCGACGCGGACTATTTCCACAAGGAGACCTTCGACATCATCATGACCCGCACGATCCCGTCGCACGTCGGCGGCCTCAGCGGTCCCAAGAGCAATGTCGGCACGGTGCTCAACAAGGGTTTCGAGCTTTCGGGCGCCTGGCGCGACCGGGTCAAGAACTTTTCTTACGGGGTGAACGGTTCGGTGAGTTTCGTCCGCAACCGCGTGAAGTCGCTCGACGGCGGGCAGATTCTGGCCAACAGCAATACGCTCATCACCCGCGAGGGCTATCCGATCCGCTCGTTCTATGTCTATGAGGCCGACGGTTACTACCAGTCGCAGGAGGAGATCGACAATGCGGCGGTCGTTTACGGCGACCGTACGAAACTCCGGCCGGGGTATCTCAAGTACAAGAATAATTGCGACGACGACGTGATCGACGACAAGGACAAGATCGTCGTCGGCAACACCATCCCCGAGGTGACCTATTCGTTCGGCGTGCACATGGGTTGGAAGGGGCTTTCGCTCGAAGCGCAGTTTCAGGGCGTGGGCGAGGTGTATACCTATCCGAGGGCGAATCTCGCGGTGCCGTTCAACAACGGCGCCGGCGTGACCCGGGACTGGGCCACCGATTCGTGGACCGAGAGCAACCGCCATTCGAAACTGCCGCTGCTGACCACCTACACCGACGCTCCGGAGAACTTCATCCCCTCGACCAAATGGCTCCGCAACGCCTCCAACCTGCGGATGAAGAACATCCAGCTGACCTACGACTTCCCCAAACGGCTGCTGAGGCCGCTGCGGATCGAGGCGTTGCAGATCTATGTCAGCGGCCAGAACCTTTGGACGATCTCCGATTTCGATCTTTGGGACCCGGAGATCACCACCACCCGCACGGACCTCTACGAATACCCCAATCTGAAGACCGTTTCGATCGGTCTGAACCTGAGTTTCTAACGACAAAAAGCTGGAAAATGAAAAAGATCATATACTTCGGGCTGAGCCTGCTGCTGTCCGCTGCGGCCGTCTCGTGTTCGATGGACTTCGAGCCGACGGGCGCTTACAGCGACAAGACCTTCTGGTACAGCGCCAAAAACGCGGAGAGCGGACTGACGGGCTGTTATCTCCCGCTGCGCAACGGCAGCATGTTCGGCGGGATGGCCATCGTCATGGAGGAGTGCGCGACGCCCAACGCCTACAACTATGCCAATACGCTCAACTGGAACGATCTCGCCAAGGGCAGCCACACGGCCGACGGAAGCATCTTTGCCGGCCGCTGGAAGGATGCCTACACCGGCATAGGCCGTTGCAACATGTTGCTTCAGCATATCGGCCTCAACAAGGAGCTTTCGGCCGAAGCCGTCACCCAGATGAAGGCGCAGGCGCGTTTCCTCCGCGCCCTTTACTATTCGGTGCTGACGACCTATTACTACAAGGCGCCGCTGATCGTCGATTCTCCCGACATCTCGCAGGTCGGACGCACGCGCACCGACCGGGCGGAGATGATCCGCTTCATCGTCGATGAACTGGGGGACATTGCGAAGATTCTGCCCCGCACGTATACGGCCAAGAGCGATCAGGGACGTCCCACCGCAGGCGCCGCATTGGCGCTTCGCGCCCGGGTGCTCAATTTCGAGGCCAGCGCCCTGTGCAATCCCGGGCACGAGACGAAGCCCTGGGAGGAGGCCGCCGATGCCGCGTGGAAAGTCATGGAACTGGGCGTCTATTCGCTTTATCAGGACGGCTATGCGAAACTTTTCACCGAGGCGGCCGAGCATTCTTCGGAGTCGATTTTCAACGTCGAGGCCGTCGCCAATCCCCTCGGGCTGGGACACAGCACGGACATCGTGATGCGCCAGTACAACAGCGCGGCCCCGCTCCGGAATTTCATCGACAGCTATTGGATGAAGGACGGCAAGCCCCGCGAAGAGTCCGCCTATGCCGATTCCGAAGAGTATGCCGACCTCGATCCGCGATTTGCGCAGACGATCGTCTATCCCGGATCGACCTGGATGGGCGAGACCGTGAAAACGGACAATACCAACGTCCGCTTTACCAACAAGCAGACCGGGTTCATCTATAAGAAATACACGGTGTACACCGAAAAGGTCCCGGGCGATCAGGAACTGAACCTGGGCGAGAACTGCTCGCCGACGAACATCATGCTGCTGCGCTATGCCGACATACTGCTGATGTACGCCGAGGCCAAGAACGAGCTGGGCGAGATGACCGAGGAGATCTGGAACCGGACGGTGAAGGCCATCCGCCAGCGTGCGGGATTCACCACCTCCTCCGCATGGGCCTATCCGGGCGGCGATGCCGACGAGATACGCCGTCAGATACGCTATGAACGCCGCATCGAGCTGGCGGGCGAGGGCACCTATTACAACGACCTGCGCCGTTGGCGCGAAGCCGAGAACGCGATGAACAACCTCAGTATCTACAAGAGCGACGGCACGCTGATCGGTACGCGCAATTTCAACAAGGAACGGGATTACTGGTGGCCCGTGCCGTCGAGCCAGCTCGAAATAGCCCCGACGCTGCGGCCCAACAATCCCGGCTGGTAGTCGAGTAATTCCTAAAAACGTACAACCATGACATACAATCACAGATTTTCGAAATTCTTTATCGGCGTGTGCGCGGCCGTCGCGTTATGTGCGGCCTGCGAGGACGACGACCGGCCGATCATTCCCCTGCCGCCGCTCGATCCGCCCGCATCGGCCGGCGATAAGGTGATCGCACTCGTCGAACAGAACCCGAGCCGTGTCGCTCTCGTCGATCGTGCGAGCGGCGAAATGCTTTGGTCGTGGACTCCCGCCGATTCGGACCTGACGGCCGCCGAGCAGGCTTGGTTCGAGCTGCCCGACGAGGTCAAGCCGATCTATGACTGCGAGTATCTGCTCGTCACGGCGACCCGGGGCGGTGTGGCGATCATCCGCATCGAGGACAAACGGGTGATGTTCTACGCCTGTCCGAAGGGCCAGCCCCATTCGGCCGAACTGCTGCCCGACGGCAATGTCGTCGTGGCCTCCTCGACCGACGGCACGGCCGACGGCGACAAGCTGCGCCTTTATGAGGTCGATTTCACGAAGCGGTTCGCCTCCGAACCTGCGGCGGTCTATCCGCTGAATTTCGGCCATAACGCCGTCTGGGACCGCACGAACGAACTGCTGTGGGCCACGGCCGGCGATGTGCTCCATGCTTACCGCTACATCCGGACCGACGGCAGGCCGGCGCTGGCGTTGCAGGAGACCTATCCGCTTCCCGACGGGCAGAAGGACGCTCACGACCTCTTCCCGGTGCACGGGCTCAACCAGCTTTGGCTCACCACACCCAATGCGATCTGGAAATTCAATGTCTCCACCAAGGAGTTCGCCCGTTTCAATGCCAGCGCGACGGTCAACGTCAAGTGCGTGTCGTCGGGCCCGGCCGACTACGAGACGATCTTGCTTTATCCGACGCAAAGCTACTGGTCGGACAAGCTGATCGACACCGGCGGCCGCAGCGTTTACCAGCGCGACGGCGCCCAGATCTACAAGGGCCGCTGGATGCTTGCCAATACGTTCAGCTATCCCGAAAATCACCGACCTGAAATCTGACAGACTTATGAAAAACATCGTAAAATGGATCGTACCCCTGCTCCTGGCCGCCGTGGCGGCGGGATGCGGAACGGAGCGCCGCAGTGCGCTCGAAGCCTATCGCAGCTGGCCCAAGGGGCTGTCGGTATCGCTGACCATGCCGGCTGACAAATTGCAGCAGGTCAAAGAGGCCGGGTTCGGCCATGTGGAGGTGACGCTCAATTCGCTGCGCGGGAAATCCACGGAGGAGCGGCTCGCGGCCATCGAGCGTTTCCGCGTCGATGCCGGGCGGGTCGGACTGACCGTCTGGTCCGTGCATCTTCCGTTCGGCCGCGCCTGGGACATCAGTTCGCCGAACGATTCGCTGCGCACGGCGGTCGTGGAGCAGATCGCCTGGTTCATCGGCGCCGTACAGGCGCTCGGACCCCGGAAAATGGTTCTGCATCCCAGCGCGGAACCGATCGCCGACTCGCTGCGCGCCGTTCATTTCGAGAACAGCGTGAATTCGATCAACGCGCTGGCCGAGGCGGCCCGCGGTACCGGCGCCCAGCTGCTGGTCGAGGACCTGCCGCGGACCTGTCTCTGCAACACCTCGGACGAAATGCTGGCCTTGTTCGGGCGGTTGGACCCTTCGGTCGGCATCTGTTTCGACACCAATCATTTGTTGCAGGAGACTCCCGAGGCTTTCGCCCGGGCCGTGGGCGACCGCATCGCCAGCCTCCACGTGTCGGACTACGATGCCGTGGATGAAAAGCACTGGGTCATGGGCAAGGGCGTGATCGACTGGCCCGCAGTGATCGAGGCCATCGCCTCGACGGGCTACGACGGCGTATTCATGTTCGAAGTCGGAGGTTACGATAGCTTCGGACAGGTGGCCGACACCTGGCGGGCCGTGGAGCGGCGCCTCGAAGAGATTGAAAACCGAAAATAAAAACCTGCGATACGATGAAACGATTTATTGGATATGCGGCCCGGGCTCTTGCGGGCGCACTTCTTATGGCCGCGTGCGGCGACGACGAACCTGCGGTCCCGGGACAACCCGACTTTATCGCCGTGGGGCTCGAAGCCCCCTATACCGTCCGGATGGGTGATTCGTTCGAACTTTCGGTTCCCGAAGAGTCCGGAGCGGAGGATTATTTCTGGAGCCTGCCCGAGATGCTCAATGTCATCGAGGGCGAAAACACCTCGCGTCTGCTGGTGGCCGGGCTGGTCGAGGGCGTCATTCCGGCCGGCGTCATCACCGTCGAGGCCCGCAATGCTGCGGGAGCCAGCGCGCCCCGCACCCTGTGGAAAGAGATTACGGTGACGGGGCTGCCGCCGCGTCCGGCCTACGTGCAGACTTCGATCGTCGGTTCGCTGACGGTGGATTTGGACGAGGAGTTCGCGGTCTACGTGCCCGAAGACGATCAGGTGGCGACCTATGCGTGGAGCGTCCCTGAGGCGCTGACCGTCGTGAGCGGAGGCGATACGGAGCGCGTCGTGCTCAAAGCCAACCGCAAGTCGGTGAACATTCCGGCGAACAGCATCTCGGTGACTACGGTCAGCAGAACGGGGCTTTCGGAAACCCACCGTTTCGGGAAGATGATCTGCGTGCTTCCGACCGACGGGTATCCGGCCAAGCGGTACGGCTCGAAGACCTGGATGACCGTGAACCTCAACTACGCCGGCGAAGACGGTTCGGTCGGCCGGACGGCTCCCGACGATCCCGACGGTTCGAAATACGGACGTTACTACACGTGGGCGGAGGCTATGACCGGACTTTCCGCCGGGGAGAATCCCTATGTCTACGGGGCGTCGGGAACCGACGACATGGGCAACTCCTATACGCTCAATAACGGCGTCGCCTCCTACAACATCCAGGTCCGCGGAATCTGTCCCGAGGGATGGCACGTTCCCAACGCCTATGATTTCTACGATCTGGCTGCGGGCGTCGCCGACGATTACGGGCTTCGCATGAGTTCCATTCAGGCCGTAGTGGATGCGGGGGCAGGAATCTATATGCCCGACAACCGCGAGACGAACCCGATGGCCGCCATGAATATGGTCGATCACGGATTCATCGCCTCCTACCTGCGCGGCAGCCGCCCGGCGGCCGAAGGCGGGCTGTGGGCGGCGAATGCCAATGCCGTGGACGGCGGCACGATGTTCAATCTGGCGAAACCCAGCGGCATCTTCCCGGCGGGAAAATACCCGATGTATTTCCCCGATGCAATCGAGCGGATCGGGTTCAATATCCTGCCCTGCGGCAAATATACGGGCGATAAATTCGGCAACTTCGGGACCTATTCGTTCCATTGGACTGCCACCGTGACCAGCGATAACAAGAATTACCGCATTACGATCGGCAACAACAGCTGCAATTTCTCGACCTATGCCGAGACGGGTTCTTCGAACAACGTCCGGTGCGTGGCCAACTATTAGCCGATCTGCAACGGATTTCGGCAGGATTCGCCGCTGTTTGCATCGGATGCCTGCACGGAAATCCCTCCCGCAGCGGTGAATCGCGGCCCGAATGGAAAGAGGCTGTCTGCGACTTGTCAGACAGCCTCTTGTTTTTTTATGTGTTTCGTGCGAATGCGGAAGATTTGCACGAAATATGCTTGAATATATTAAAAATTTTTACTATATTGTTCCCGCAAAATGCAATCCGGAGGTGACGCTCCGGTGCGAATCGGTAATTTTGCGCCTGCCTTAACCTTATAAATAAAAATGCTTATGAAACAAAAGAAAATGCTTGCACTGACCCTTTCCCAGCTCGGACTGCTCTACCGCCAGGAGTTACCCGATCTTGCGGCCCTCGCCGACGCCTGCTGCGACGGTGCGGAGTTCCGCATGCGCCTCGGGGAGTTCGTGGACCGGCATGCCGCTGCGGAGAGCGAAGCTGCGGAGCAGATTCGACTGTTGATCGGTTACGACGGACAAGAAGTCCACGAATTATCCACGGACTGCCGATTGGAAATACAGACCTTGACGCTGTTGTGGCAGTTCCTGACCGGACGGCTCGAAAATCCCGAGATGCCTTCCGATCTGTTTGTCGATCTGTTCCATCTGTTCCGCCTGCTCGACGGGGCGGAAATTCCGCTGCCCTCGCCGCAGCGCGTGCGCAGCCGCACCGAACGCTGGCCTTCGGGGCTGGACGAGGCGGTGCGGGCGATCCGCGCCGACAACCGCGAGCGGATGCTGCACCTGCTGGTGCAGAAGATCGAAAACCGCAAGTCGAAAACCCCGTCGCGCTACCGGTTCGCCGAGGGGATGACTTACGACGAAAAATACCGGCAGGTGGCCGCCTGGTGGGACGATTTCCGCTTCCAGCTGGCTATGGCCGTGAAAAGCCCTTCGGAGCTGAACCGCTTTCTGGCCGGGTCGCTCTCGTCGGAGACGATGTACCTGCTTTCGAAGGCCCGCAAGAAGGGGATGCCCTTCTTCGCCACGCCCTATTACCTCTCGCTGCTCGACGTTACGGGCGACGGCTACGACGATGCCGCCATCCGCAGTTACATCCTCTATTCGCCGCAGCTGGTCGAAACCTACGGACGGATTCGCGCCTGGGAGCGCGAGGATGTCGTCGAGGCGGGCAAGCCCAATGCCGCCGGGTGGCTGCTGCCCGACGGACACAACATCCACCGCCGCTATCCGGAGGTGGCGATCCTGATTCCCGACACGATGGGCCGCGCCTGCGGCGGGCTGTGCGCTTCGTGCCAGCGGATGTACGATTTCCAGAGCGAACGCCTCAATTTCGAATTCGAGGCGCTGCGCCCCAAAGAGTCGTGGGACCACAAACTGCGCCGGCTGATGAACTATTTCGAGGAGGACACCCAGCTGCGCGACATCCTCATCACGGGCGGCGACGCGCTGATGAGTCAGAACAAGACCCTGCGAAATATGCTCGAAGCGGTTTACCGCATGGCCTGCCGCAAGCGCCGGGCCAACGCCGGGCGTCCCGACGGCGAGAAATACGCCGAATTGCAGCGCGTGCGCCTCGGTTCGCGCCTGCCTGCCTACCTGCCGATGCGCGTGAACGACGAACTGGTGGAGATTCTGCGCGAATTCCGCGAGAAAGCCTCGGCCGTCGGCGTGAAGCAGTTCATCGTCCAGACCCATTTCCAGACGCCCTTGGAGGTGACGCCCGAGGCCGAAGAGGCCATCCGGAAGATCCTTTCGGCGGGATGGCTCATCACCAACCAGCTGGTCTACACCGTGGCCGCTTCGCGCCGCGGACATACCGCACGCTTGCGGCAGGTGCTCAATTCGCTGGGAGTGGTGTGCTATTACACCTTCTCGGTCAAGGGCTTCGAGGAGAACCGCGCGGTTTTCACGCCCAACAGCCGTTCGATGCAGGAGCAGGTCGAGGAGAAGGTTTACGGACGCCTGACCGCCGGGCAGGCGTCGGAGCTCGACGCGCTGCTGGCCGACGGACGCGATACGGCGGCCAAACTCCGCCGCTTCATGCGCAAATACCGTCTGCCGTTTCTCGCCACGGACCGCAGCGTGCTGAATCTTCCGGCCATCGGCAAGAGCATGACCTTCCGGCTGGTGGGCCTCACGCCCGAGGGGCGCCGCATTCTGCGCTTCGACCACGACCGCACGCGCCGCCACAGCCCGATCATCGACCGCATGGGCGAGATATTCATCGTCGAGAGCAAGTCGGTGGCCGCCTACCTGCGGCAGATCGGCAAGATGGGTGAGGACCCCGAGGATTATGCCTCGATCTGGGCCTATACCCGGGGTGAGACCGAACCCCGGTTCGGGCTTTACGAATACCCCGGATTCGACTTCGGGGTGACCGGCCGGATGAGCAATCTGGAATTGTAGCGGATGCAATAAACGGCACTGATTTTGCGTTTATTATATAATGATTATTAAACGCATGCAATGATGAAAAAGACGATTCACAGAGCCGGTACCCGCGGGTACGCCGATCACGGCTGGCTCCAGACACACCATACTTTCAGTTTCGCCGGATATTACGATCCCACGCGCGTCCATTTCGGCGCCCTGAGGGTGCTGAACGATGATACGGTGGCTCCGGGCGAGGGGTTCGGGACGCATCCTCACGACAACATGGAGATTGTTTCGATCGTGCTCTCGGGTGCGCTGAAGCACGGCGACAGCATGGGGCATATGAAGGTGCTCGAACCGGGCGAAATCCAGGTGATGAGCGCTGGCACGGGCATCACGCACAGCGAGATGAACGCCAGCCGCGAGGAGCCGGTGAAGTTCCTGCAAATCTGGGTGCTCACCGATGCCGACAACCATACGCCCCGTTACAACCAGGTCGAGCTGCTGCCCGGGAAGCGTAACGAACTGCGGCTGATCGTGGGCCCCGAGGGCCACGGCGGCGAGCACGTCGGGTGGATTCACCAGCAGGCGTGGTTCTATACGCTGGGCCTCGACGCCGGGCATGAGACGGAGTACCGGATGAATCTCCACGGCAACGGAGCCTATGTCTTCGTGGTCGAGGGACGCGCCGAGGTGGCGGGCGAAGAGCTCGGACCCCGCGACGGCATGGGTATAGAGGACGCTGACGATTTTCGGATCAAAGCCTCCGGAGATGCCAAGCTGCTGATTATCGAGGTCCCGATGGAGGTCTGAACCGTTTCGTTAGGAGCAAATCCGCCGGAGTGCAGACTCCGGCGGATTTTTCGTGTTTCAGAACTCCGAGGTGAAGTGGAAACGAATGTCCTTGAAATTCTCCTGCGCGAGGGCGAGCCCGTAGCTCGTGTCGGCGAGGAATACGTCGCGGCCGTGTTTATCGACGGCCATGTTGGTGTGCTTGCGGCGTTTGAAGTCGGCCAGCTGCGCGGCGTTGTCGCTGTCGATCCAGCAGGCTTTGTAGATCGAGATCGGTTCCCAGCGGCACGAGGCGTTGTACTCGTGCTCCAACCGGTACTGAATCACCTCGAATTGCAGCGCGCCCACCGTGCCGATGATCTTGCGGCCGTTGAGCGACGAGGTGAACAGCTGTGCCACGCCCTCGTCCATCAGCTGGTCGATGCCTTTGGCCAGTTGCTTGAATTTCAGCGGGTCGGCGTTCTCGATGTAGCGGAACTGCTCGGGGGCGAACGACGGAATTCCGGTGAAGCGGAGCTTCTCGCCTTCGGTGAAGGTGTCGCCGATCTTGAAGTTCCCCGTGTCGTGCAGACCCACGATGTCGCCCGGATAGGCGAAGTCGATCACCGACTTTTTCTCGGCCATGAAGGCCGTCGGGGAGGAGAATTTCAACTGCTTGCCGCTGCGTACGTGGAGGTAGTTCCTATTCCGTTCGAACGTGCCGGAACAGATCTTCAGGAACGCGATGCGGTCGCGGTGGTTGGGGTCCATGTTGGCGTGGATCTTGAAGACGAAGCCGGTCATTTTCGGCTCCGCAGGCTCCACCTGCCGGGTTTCGGTCGGCGCCGGGCGCGGCGAGGGGGCGATGCGCACGAAGCATTCGAGCAGTTCGCGCACGCCGAAATTGTTCACCGCCGAGCCGAAGAACACCGGGGCCAGTTCGCCCCGCAGGTAGGCGTCGCGGTCGAACTGGTCGTAGACGCCCTCGACCAGTTCCACGTCGGAACGCAGCTGGGCGGCGAACTTCTCGCCGATGTAGCCTTCGAGTTCCTGCGAGGCGAGGTCCGAGATTTCGGCCGTCGAGGCGTCGGCCGTGAGCTTTTCGTCCGACGTGAAGAGCGAGAGGTTCTTCTCGTAAAGGTTGTAGACGCCCTTGAACGTGGGTCCGTTCGAGATCGGGAAGGCCAGCGGCCGCACGCGGATATGCAGTTCCTTCTCCACCTCGTCCAGCAGGTCGAACGGCTCTTTCGACGGGCGGTCGAGCTTGTTGATGAAGACGATCACGGGGGTTTGGCGCATGCGGCAGACCTCCATCAGCTTGCGGGTCTGGGCCTCGACGCCCTTGGCGCCGTCGATGACGATGATCACCGAGTCGACGGCCGTCAGCGTGCGGTAGGTGTCCTCGGCGAAATCCTCGTGGCCCGGGGTGTCGAGGATGTTGATCTTGCAGCCCCGGTATTCGAATCCCATCACGGCCGTGGCCACCGAGATGCCTCGCTGGCGTTCGATCTCCATGAAGTCGGACGTGGCGCCCTTCTTGATCTTGTTGCTCTTGACGGCTCCGGCCACATGGATGGCGCCGCCGAACAGCAGCAGTTTTTCCGTAAGGGTGGTTTTGCCCGCGTCGGGGTGGGCGATGACGGCGAAGGTCCGCCGCCGGGTTATCTCTTCCTGTTGTGTCATGCGTTATTCTTTCGGGTAATCGGCGTTGTAGTGGCAGCCTACGGACTCCTTGATCTCGCGGCCCTGCTTGATGACCAGGTAGGCGATGGCGATCATGTTCCGCAGCTCGCACAGTTCGCGGTTGGGCTTGGTCTTGTTGTAAAGTTCCTCGGTCTCCTGCCAGAGGATTTCCAGCCGGTGCATGGCGCGCTTGAGCGAGAGGTTCGACCGCACGATGCCCACGTAGTTGGACATGATCGTCTGCATCTCGCGCTTCGACTGGATGATCATCAGCATCTCCTCGGTGTGCTGCGTGCCTTCGAAATCCCAGTCGGGAATGCCCTCCTGAAAATCGACTTTCTCCAGCAGCGACGCCGTGTGGCGCGCGGCCTGGTCGGCGTAGACCACCGCTTCGATCAGCGAGTTCGAGGCCAGGCGGTTGGCGCCGTGCAGTCCCGTGCACGAGGTCTCGCCCAGCGCGTAGAGCCGTTTCACGGAGGTTTCGCCGTTGGTGTCGACCTTCACGCCGCCGCAGCAGTAGTGCGCCGCAGGGGTCACGGGAATCCAGTCTTTGGTGATGTCGATGCCGATCGAGCGGCATTTTTCATAGATGTTCGGGAAATGGCTCTTCACGGCCTCGGGGTCCTTGTGCGTCACGTCGAGGTAGACGAAGTCGGAACCCCGTTTGGTCATCTCGCGGTAGATGGCGCGGGCCACCACGTCGCGCGGCGCGAGGGATTTCATCGGGTGGTATTTGTCCATGAACTCCTTGCCGTCGGGCAGCCGCAGGATGGCCCCGAAGCCGCGCATGGCTTCGGTGATCAGGAAGTTGGGCTTCTCGCCGGGGTTGTAGAGCGTCGTGGGGTGGAACTGGATGAACTCCATGTTCTCGGTCATCGCCTTGGCGCGGTGGCACATGGCGATG
The DNA here is from genome assembly GCF_025145645.1 of Alistipes senegalensis JC50. Taxonomy (NCBI): domain Bacteria; kingdom Pseudomonadati; phylum Bacteroidota; class Bacteroidia; order Bacteroidales; family Rikenellaceae; genus Alistipes; species Alistipes senegalensis. The sequence goes on from NZ_CP102252.1 coordinate 2,310,055, forward strand.
CCGTCGCCCGTGGCGACCACGGGATTCGAGGTCGTGGAGTAGACGTTGCCGCAGCCGCCCGTGGCCACGACGGTGAATTTCGAAAGCATGGTCTCGATCTCGTTGGTGTCGAGATTCAGGACGTAGGCCCCGAACGAGGCCAGTCCGCGCGTGTGGCGGGTGACGAATTCGCCCAGATGGTGCTGCGTCAGCAGGTCGATGGCGAAGTGGCGTTCGAGAACCGTGATGTTCGGATGCTCCCTCACCGACTGCACGAGCGCCCGTTCGATCTCGGCTCCCGTGAGGTCCTCGTGGTGGAGGATGCGGTGCTCCGAGTGTCCGCCTTCGCGGTTGAGCTCGAAACGCCCGTCGGGGGTCTTGTCGAAACGCGTGCCCCAGGCTATGAGGTCGGCGATCAGTTCCGGAGCGCGCCGCACGACCAGTTCCACGGCCTTCTCGTCGCATTTGCCTGCGCCGCAGACCAGCGTGTCGCGGATGTGTTTCTCGAATGTGTCGGGGGCGTATGTCACCGAGCAGATACCGCCCTGGGCATAGTTGGTGTTGCACTCTTCGATCGCGCCCTTGGTGACGATCGTAACGTGTCCGTGGGCTGCGGCTTTCAGCGCGAACGAAAGGCCCGCGGCGCCGGAACCGATAACCAGAAAGTCGGTTTTCATGGGTTTTTCCTTTTTCTATTGCCTTGCAGCGCCGCAAAGTTACAAAAAATAGTAACTTTGCCGCATAATTTCCGGCAAAATATGGAACGACATATCGACATAAACCGCTACGACTACGACCTTCCGGAGGAGCGGATCGCCAAATTCCCCCTCGCCGAGCGCAGCGCCTCGAAACTGCTCGTCTGGCGCGGCGGCGGGATTTCCGAACGGCATTTCGCCGACATCGGCGACGTGTTGCCCGCGGGCGAACTGCTGGTCTTCAACAACACGAAGGTCATCCGGGCGCGGATCATCATGCACAAGCCTTCGGGGGCGCGGATCGAGGTCTTCTGCCTCGAGCCGCACGACCCGGCCGACTACGAACGGGCGTTCGCCGTCACGGGCGGCTGCACGTGGTCGTGCATCGTGGGCAATCGCAAGAAGTGGAAAGAGGGGTATGTGGAGATCAATTTCGACGGCGAATACCTCCGGGCGTGGATCGTCGAGGACCACGGCCGCGAATGCGTCGTGCGCTTCGAGTGGAGCGCCCCGATGAGCTTCGGACAGCTGCTGGAGCACCTCGGGCGGATTCCGATTCCGCCCTACCTGAACCGCGAGAGCGAGGAGATCGACAACACGCGCTACCAGACGGTCTATTCGAAATTCGAGGGGTCGGTGGCGGCGCCGACCGCCGGCCTGCACTTCACGCCCGAGCTGATCGACGCCATGAAGTCCCGCGGATTCGGGTTCGAGGAGGTGACGCTCCACGTCGGGGCGGGGACCTTCCTGCCCGTGAAGGACGACGATGCCGCGAAGCATCCGATGCACACCGAGCATTTCGAGGTGCGCCGTGCGACGGTGGCCCGCCTGCTGGAGAAGTGGGGGCACATCACCGCCGTGGGAACCACCTCGGTCCGCACGCTCGAATCGCTCGCAGCCCTTGCGTGGCGCATCCGTACCGCCGGGACGCCGGACGCCGGACGGGTGGTCGGACAGTGGGAGCTGTACGACATTCCGGCTGACTATTCGGGGCGCGATGCCCTGGAGGAGCTGTTGGGGTGGATGGATGCGAACGGGGTCGAACGGCTGAAAGCCGCGACGCAGATCATGATCACGCCGCTGGGTTACGAGTTCCGCATCGTGCGCAACATCGTCACCAATTTCCACCAGCCCAAATCGACTCTGCTGCTGTTGGTCTCGGCCTTCGCGGGCGACGACTGGCACAGGATCTACGACTACGCCCTCGGGCACGATTTCCGCTTCCTGAGCTACGGCGATTCGTCGGTGCTGATGCGGGAGTGACCGTTTTGCAGAAAAAGAACAGGGACGCTGTTTTTCAGCGTCCCTGTTTTATTTGGTGCGGGCCGGATTAGAAATTATATCCGACGCTGATCGAGAAGCAGTTGTTGCGTATCGTGCCGTCGCCGTTGACAAGGTCTTTCTGAATCAGGTTCAGACAGCCGATGTCGTAGCCCAGTCCGAAGTAGATGCGGTTCCAGACGACGCCTGCGCCCAGACGCACGCCCAGGTCGGAGCGCTTGAGCATGCCGTCGTCGCCGAAGATGTCGTCTTTCTCGCCGTTTGCTTTCATCTTGCCGCCGATGCCGAGACCGTAGTAAAGACCTGCGAACGGCTGGATCGTAACGATGTTTTTGATGTTGAAGTGGTAATTTACCAGCACGGGAATTTGCAGGTAGGAGGGGCGGAAGCTCACTCCGGATAATTTGCCGCCGCGGCTCGAAAAGGCGAGTCCGGTTTCGAGGTAGAAAGGCAGTCTGTCGCAGAGCAGGATTTGGTCCGAAACGGCGACATGGAATGCGGCCCGCGAGTCGGTGCTTACCGATACGCCGCTCTCTGAAATCGAGTAGCTCGACAGGTTGAGACCGGCGCGGACGCCCAGGATGTTCTTTTCGTGATTTTGTGCCGAAACGGTGTTCGCCAGCAGGATGGCGGCCACGATGAGTAATACTTTTTTCATAGCTGTAAAGTTTGAGGTGTTTGCGTGGCAAATATAGGATAATTTTTTCCGAAAAATCCCCCCCCCGATTTTTTTTACGGGCAATCGGCGGCATTGTTCGTAAATTCCTATGTATTAATGAGATCGCTCCGGATGTCAGAAATTGTATCCGATCGTCACGGACAGGCAGTCGTTGCGGATTTCGATCGCCCGGGTCCGGGACTCGTAACTGAAAAGCGATCCGCCCTTGAACTGGTTCATGCAGCCGATGTCGTAGCTTACGCCCAGATAGATGCGTTTCACGACGAATCCGACGCCTGCCCGGACTCCGAAGTCCAGCCGGTGAAGCACTCCCCGGTCGCCGAACAGCTCCTCTGTCCCGAGGTAGTCGAACTCCATGCGGCCCCTCAGCCCCACGCCGCCGTAGATGCCGGCGAAAGGCTGTATCGTGAGGAGGTCGCGGACGTTGAAATGGCAGTTGACGAGCAGGGGAACTTGCAGGTAGAACGGCCGCGGAGTCGTCCGGTAGACTTCGCCGTATTGCGCAAGAGCGATTTTGCCGCCGCGGCTCGAAAAATCGACCCCCGTTTCGAGGTAGAGGGGCAGCTTCCGGGTCAGCAGCACCTGATCCGAGACGGCGAAACGGAATCCCGTGCGCCAGCCGATGCTGATCGGCATATCTTCGGCCGAAACCGCGAGTTTCGAGACGTTGAGGCCGGCGCGGACACCCAGGATGTTCTTTTCGCGCTGCTGGGCCCGGACGCTTCCCGCCAGCAGCAGGACGAGCAGGATCAATGCGTATCTTTTCATGCGTGCAAGAGGTTATTCTTCGGGGGCGGCGCTTCGGAGCGCCAGCCGTTTGACCCAGACGACGAAGCCGCCCGTGAGGATGAGGTTCAGCACCAGCGTCAGCACCGAGACGATGAGCGCCGGGCCGCCGAGGCTGTACCCGAGGGCGATGAAGATCACCCCGGCGCCCACCTCGCCGCGGGTGAACATGCCCACCGAGAGGGCCAGCCGTTCGCTCAGCTTCCGGTCGCGGTAGAAGAAGACCGGGACGAGCTTTCCGAGGTTGGAAAGTGCCGATACGGCTGCGACGTGCAGCAGCAGGACGCCCCACGGCATCATCGGCTGTGCGGCGGTGACCGATCCGGCTGCCGCGGCCGCGTCGGACGCCGCGGAGCCCGTCACCAGCGGCATGCTCATTCCCACCAGCAGCATGAACAGGAACGAGATGCCCGTCGAGGCGCGGCGTTCGGCGGGGGTGTCGTGGTCGCGGTGTTTCATCAGCATGCCGATCACGAAGGCCGGGAGCAGCACCTCGATGTGGATGCTGTTTTCGGGGCCGTACCAGTGGGCCGTCGCCAGATAGAGCAGCTGCGTCAGGGCGCAGACCGCGACGGAGAGGCCCAGGATGCGTTTCCAGTCCTGCTTCACGTTCCAGGCCGCCTGCCACCGCCACCCGACGGCGAGCAGGACGCTCACCGTGCCCACGATGGCGAACATCTGCCATTTGAGGCCGATCATCAGGATTTGCAGCGGGATCATCAGCAGGATGGTGTCCAGATCGTCGAAGATCGCCAGCACTTGTATTTTACGGTAGATCCAGCTCTGTTTCAGGTGCAGCGCCGCGAGCATCGTGAAGAGGATGCCCGCCGAGGTCGGGGCCGCGAAACGGCTCAGCAGCAGGTTCTCCTTCCACGCCGCGGGGCTTCCCCACAAGTCGGAGGGCAGCAGCACGAAGACGTAATAGAGGGCGATCAGCAGCCACGGAAGCGCCGCGGTGGCCATAGCGATGAAGTAATCGGCGGTGTAGGAGCGCCAGCGGGACTTGTCGATCTCGAACTCCCGGCCGACGTTGATCATAATGAACCCCAGACAGACGTAGAGCAGCGTGTCGGTCGCGGCCTTGAAGCCCGCATAGGATGCGCCCAGTGCGCCGGGAAGCAGCTGCGAGGCGACGAGGCCCAGCATCAGGAAGAGCGAGAACGAAAGAACTTTTCGCATTGAATGACGGTCGTTTACGTGGTTTTGCGCGTAGGCAGCGGCGCAAAGATACGATATTTGCGCCGGAAACGGAAAAAGGCGTGCCGCAATCGTGAAAAAATTAACAATAAAGAAACCGCAATTCGCAATTATTTTGTACCTTTGCCGCGACGTTTAGGAAGTTAGTATTTCAAACACATATTATTCAAACCATTACAACTATGCAGATTGTAGAGATTCATGCAAGGGAGATCCTCGACTCGCGAGGCAATCCGACCGTCGAGGTCGAAGTACGGACTGTATCGGGCGCATTCGGCCGCGCTGCCGTTCCGAGCGGCGCATCGACCGGCGAGAACGAGGCGCTCGAACTTCGTGACGGCGACAAGAGCCGTTACCTGGGCAAAGGCGTGCTCAACGCCGTGAAGAACGTCAACGAGGTGATCGCCCCGGCCATCATCGGCATGAACGTCGCCGATCAGGTGGGCATCGACAAGGCCATGATCGCCCTCGACGGCACCCCGACCAAGTCGAAGTTGGGCGCCAACGCCATCCTCGGCGTGTCGCTGGCCGTGGCCCGCGCCGCCGCCGACTACTTCGGCATGCCCCTCTATCGCTATATCGGCGGTTCGAACGCCAAGACGCTGCCCGTTCCGATGATGAACATCATCAACGGCGGTTCGCACTCGGACGCCCCGATCGCATTCCAGGAGTTCATGATCCGTCCCGTAGGCGCCGCTTCGTTCCACGAGGGCATCCGCATGGGCGCCGAGGTGTTCCACAACCTCAAGAAGGTGCTCCACAACCGCAACCTCTCGACGGCCGTAGGCGACGAGGGCGGTTTCGCTCCCGCGCTCAACGGCACGGAGGACGCCATCGAGTCGATCATCGAGGCTATCAAGATGGCCGGCTACAAGCCCGGCCGCAAGTGCGAGGGCGGCGACGTGTCGATCGGCATGGACTGCGCTTCGTCGGAGTTCTTCGAGAACGGCGTTTACGACTACACCAAGTTCGAGGGTGCGAAGGGCGCCAAGCGTTCGTCGAAGGAGCAGGTCGAGTACCTGAAGGGCCTCGTTGCCAAATACCCCATCGACTCGATCGAGGACGGTATGTCGGAGAACGACTGGGAAGGCTGGCAGATGCTCACCAAGGAGATCGGCGACAAGTGCCAGCTCGTGGGCGACGACCTCTTCGTCACGAACGTGGACTTCCTGAAGAAGGGCATCGAGATGGGCTGCGCCAACTCGATCCTCATCAAGGTAAACCAGATCGGTACGCTGACCGAGACGCTCGACGCCATCGAGATGGCTCACCGCGCCGGCTACACGTCGGTGACGTCGCACCGTTCGGGCGAGACCGAGGATTCGACGATCGCCGACATCGCCGTGGCTACGAACTCGGGCCAGATCAAGACCGGTTCGGCTTCGCGTTCGGACCGTATGGCCAAGTACAACCAGCTGCTCCGCATCGAGGAGGAGCTCGGCGACGAGGCTATCTACGGCTACACGAAGGTATACCGCAAGTAATCTGCGGACCGATCAGAGAGAACCGGATGTCCCGACGGGGCATCCGGTTTTTGTTTTTGTTTTCGTCGGGTTGGCCGGCGTTTTCGGCGCGCGGCCGCTTCCGCGGGCGTTCCGCACGGCTCCGTCCGTTCTCCGCCGGCGGCCGGCGCCGGGTGAAAAGTTTCGGCCGGGAGCTTTCTACGGGTCGCATCCGGCAAACTATTTGTTTCAAAATGCCATCTTTGCGGTTACAGCGAAACCAGTTAAAAGAAGGCATTATGAACATAGGAAACGATCCGAAAAAACGATTGAACATGAGTATCAAGCCGATGCTCAACATTCGCCCCGGCAGCCCCGACGGACGCTATACGCTCGTCATTCAGCTCATACTCGAAAGACGCCGCGGCGTGCTCTTCACGCCGTACCGCCTGCTGCCGGAGGAATTCGATCTCTGGAAACGCAAGGCGGTCGCCGTCAACCAGCGCAAGACGCACGTGGCGCATATCAGGGATGTCAACGCCTTTCTGGAGAAACAGCGGGAGGAGATCGCGCGCATCCTCGCCGAGTTCGAACGGGACGGAAAACCCTTCACCGTCCACGATATTACTTCGGCTTACCGCCGGCGATACGACAACCGCTACGTGCACACCTTTTTCCAGCATCAGATCGCGGAGCTGATCAAGGAGGGTTCGCAGGGTACGGCGAACAAGTACAATGCGACGCTGGTGGCTTTCGAGAAGTTCGCCGGCAGCCGCCGGGTCCACTTCGACGACATCGACGAGAACCTGTTGCTGGATTTCGAACGGTATCTGCATCAGATTCCGCTGCAACCCAACACGGTATCCTTCTACCTGAGCAATTTCCGGGCGCTGTATAACAAAGCCCAGAAACGAGGGTATGTGACCCGCAGCCGGTCGCCTTTCGATGCCGTGCCCATCCGCATCGGGAAGACCCGCAAGCTGGCCGTCAGCGAGGAGATGCTCCGCAAGGTCGCCGACGCCCGGTTCCCGGATTCCGAGAAGCTGACCTGCGCCCGGGATCTGTTCATGTTCAGCTTCTACTGCCGGGGAATGTCGTTCGTGGATATGGCCTATCTGCGGCAGGAGGATATTCACGGAGGGATGATCTACTACCGCCGCCGCAAGACGGGGCAGACCTATACGGTCAAGATCATTCCGGAGGTGCAGGAGATCCTCGACCGCTATCGGGATCGCTGCTTTCCGTGGGCGCTGCCCGTGATGCTCGACTTCGACGGAGAGGGCCGTTTGCGGCCTCTCGTATACGAGGGCGCGACGGCGGAGGACCGCAAGCGCTTCGAAGCGCGGTTGTATCTGCGCTATAAGTACAACCTGTCGCATTATCTGCGCTTTTACCGGGATATGAGCAAAAAACTGGAACTGCCCGTCAAACTGTCGTTCAACGTCGCCCGCCACAGTTGGGCCAGCCTCGCGCGCAAGCACGGCGTCTCCGTTTCCGTGATCAGCGCGGGACTGGGGCACACTTCCGAAAAGACCACGCAAATTTACCTCGACGAACTGGACAACAGCACCGTGGACGCTGCGAACGCGATGGTGGCGGGACTGCTGAAAGCTCCGGCTCCGGATCGGGGAAAAAGGGCGGAGAAAAAGTTGAAATCAGCGAAAAAATAGTATTTTTGCTATCGGACCGCAGCTCTTGTGTTTCACGGGGATGCGGAAAAAAATGCGGTCTTTTCGGAAAAGACTGTGGGGGCTTCTTTTTCTTGCGGCTTTGAGCTGAATCCGTCTCGAATTCCCGGTGCAAAGATACGGGAAAAATATGAATATGAATTTACCCCCCCCCTGACCGGAATCGGACATTCTTATATCCCGTTTATGCCAAAAGCGCATTTCTAACCCGTTATCGGTCAGAGATGTGCTTCGTTCTTAATTCGGCGGGCGTGCAATTCAGGTGGCGCTGGCAGAATCGGTAAAAAGCAAGATAACTGCTGAAGTCGAATATGTGCATCAGCTCTTCGTTGCTTGTGATTCCGTTACGGACTGCCTGTTCTATTTCTGAGGCTTTTTGTTTCATCCTCCATTTGTGATAGGACTCGTGGAATGCCTCCCGGAACTTGCGGGTAAAGGTCCTTCCGCTCATGTGTCCCATTGCCGCCATGTCCTCGACGGTTTTGGCCTGGCGGTAGGAACTCAGGACGAAGAGCGTGAAATCGTCTTTGGGTTTCAGGACATCGCGGAAGAAACAGCCCAGACGTTTGTCGCCGTATAGACATATCATCATCAGGTACAGTTCATGTTCCTTGACGATGTGATAGCAGGGAATGTGCAGCCGGTGCGGGTCGAATGCCGGTTCCAGCCCGCGAAGAAACGACAGCAGCTCCGGGACGATCTCCAGCACGGGAGAGAACGACTCCATGCCGCCGCTCTTCACGGCAACGTGCGCCAGAATGTCGTTGTGGCAAAATATAATCCGGTTATTGAAGTCGAGGGCGATGACCTCGCTCTCGGTTTGTGCCATTACCGTCGCAGTCCTGCTTTTTGCGAGGAATATGCACTGGCCCCCGGAAAGGTAATGGTTGTCGCGGCTGTCCATGCAGACGTGGATATGCCCCGAAAGCAGAAACAAAATCCGATGCGAACGATGGGCTGCGCCGGGCAGCCAATGGCGCTCTTGGAGCCTCGTCTTCGAAAACCTGGCGGAAAAACGGTCGTTGTCATAGGAGCATTCCGCGCAACCGACAGGGCAGTTGACCGTGCGGAGCGCTTCGCATGCGTCGTGGGCCGCGTTTGATGGCTGTTTCATCGTTATCCTTTTTGGTCCGACTTCTATTTCGCTGAATTATAGCATTTTGTATTTATGGTTTCATCCCGTGTGACAATATTCGCAATGATTAAGCGATTCCTTGCGGAATGTATCGCTTAATAATCTGATTCTTAGCGGTATATATCGGAGCTCTCGCATCCGACAGTCTTTTCCGAAAAGACTGTCGGACATGATCTGTTCGTCCGGCGCGTTTTGTGGCATTCGGCTGGTTTGTCTTTTCCCGGCGTTACCGGGCGGAAAGGTGTCGTCTGTTGTCGTATGATGCAAATAAATTCATCTATGAGGAAACTTCTTATCCTATTGTTTCTATCGTGCTGTTCGGCAGGTCCGGCTGCTGCGCAGCGGTTCGGAGTCAAGACCAATGCGCTGCATTGGGCGACGGCCGGAACGCTCAATGCGGGCCTCGAAGCCGGCCTGGGCAAGCGGACCTCGCTCGAACTGACCGGCGATTACAATCCCTGGACGCTCGACAGGGACGAGAACCGGAAACTCAAATTCTGGTCGGTGATGCCGGAGTTCCGCTATTGGCTCTGCGAACGCTTCAACGGCCATTTTTTCGGACTGCACTCCGGCTACGGCGAATACAATATCAGCGGTGTGCGCATCCCTTTCCTGAAAAAGTCCGTGAAGGACCACCGCTATCAGGGCTGGGCGACCGGCCTGGGCATCTCTTACGGTTACTCGTGGCTGCTGGGCCGGCGCTGGAATCTGGAGGCGACCGTCGGCGCGGGATACGTCTATACGAATTACGACCGCTACGAATGTGCGACCTGCGGCAAATTCCGCGGGACGGGCGACCGGCACTATTTCGGACCGACGAAAGCCGGCATTTCCATCATATACATCATAGATTAGGAGGGACGACGCAATGAAGCATATCTTTTACATATTGTTGGTTGTGCTGGCATACGGCCCGGTCCGGGCGTATGCCGGAAAAACCGGAAAGACGGTGAGTTATCTTCCGGTGATCGGGATGAAGGATCAGGAGGTGCGGAAGAACGGACGCAGCGTGGAGCTGACGATGGTCGTCGATCTGAGCGGTGCGCGTATCCGGACCCAGCATACGGTGTCGCTGACCCCTGTGCTGGTCTCCCGCGACGGACGGCGCGAGGCGGCGTTTCCGCCGGTCGTGGTGGACGGCGGCACGCGCAGTAAGGTTTACCTGCGCGCACAGCGCATGAAGAGCGTGGAGCTGCCGCCCTGCCATGACGGGCGGGCGGAGGTCGTCATCCGCCGCAGGAACGGTACGGAGCAGACCTACGACTATGCGGCCGCGCTGCCTTACGAGCGGTGGATGCTCGACGGACGGGTGGAGCTGCGCGAGGAGGTTCACGGATGCGTGAACTGCGCTTCCGGCGAGTCGGAGCAGGAGCTCATGTCGGACGTATTGCCCGGGTTCGTGCCCGAATACCGCTTCGCGGCGATTCTTCCCGAGCCCGAACCGGTGAAAGCCCGTGCCGAAACCCGTACCGCCCGGCTGCAATTCCGCCAGGACAGCTATACGATTCTGCCGGAGTTCAGGAACAACCGGGCCGAGCTGGACACGGTGTCGAACTCGATCCTGCTCGTGAAGCGAAACGGCGACGTGGAGATCACGGGAATCTACATCACCGGTTATGCTTCGCCCGAGGGATCGGAGGCGCATAACCTCGTGCTTTCGGAGAACCGCGCCAAGGCGCTCGCCGGGTATATCCGTCGTCACGACGGCATCGCCCCCGAACTGCTGCATGTCGAATGGCGCGGCGAGGACTGGGACGGGTTCGTCGAGGCATTGGACGACTATCCGCAGCTGCTGGGGCTCGACCGCATCCGCGAACTGATTGCGAAATACCCCGGCAACCGGGACTATTGCGAGCTGGCATTCCGCCGGCTGGAGCCCCCGGCGATCTACCGGCGGCTGTTGAACGAGGTCTATCCTCCGCTGCGGCGCAACGAGTACAGGATCGAATACAACGTGCGCAATTTCGATCTGGAGGAGGCGCGGCGGATGATCGGCGAGCGGCCCGACCTGCTGAGTCTGGAGGAGATGTACAAGGTTGCCGGGTCCTATGAAAAGGGATCGGCCGGGTACGAGCGGGCGATGGAAACCGCCGCACGCTGCTACCCCGATCGGCCGGCCGTGCTGAACGACCGGGCGCTCGCGGCGCTCGGGCGGGGCGATGCCGCCGCTGCGATAGGCATGCTGGAGGAGTGCGGCTTGTCGGAGAAACACCCCTCGCTGCTCAATACGCTCGGCGTGGCCTACGCCCGCAGCGGCGAGGTGCGGAAGGCCGAGGAGGCGTTCCGGCGCGCCGCGGGGCAGGGGTCGGACGAGGCGCGTCACAATCTGGAACAGCTCCGGCTGGTCATCGACCAGCTGTGATCCGCGACCGGAAATCGGAGATAACGGACATTTCAATATTCACATTCATTAATTCCATTCGTATTATGAAAATCAAAAACTATCTGGCTCTGACCCTTATGGCGGCGGTGTCGTTCGCGGCCTGCGATAAGGGGGAGAACGGCGCGGACGGCGACAAGTCGCCGAAAAGCGTGACCCTTACTTTGTCCAATGTCGTGCCCGGAACCCGTGCTGCCGATGATCCCGTGGCCGGCGACAGTAAAGTGACACTCAACGATTTCCAGGTGTTCTTTGCCGAGAGCGACGGGACGCTGGTGAAAGGCAAGACGTTGCAGAACACGGATGCGGAGCACTATTTCGCGGTCGCCGATTTCAAAGACGAGAACAAAGTGTTCCATTTCCTGCCCGCCGAGGTGACCAAGGTGATCGTCGTGGGCAATCTTTCCGAAGATTTGAAGACGGCCCTGGCTTCCGCCGGGAGCACCGACGACCTGAAACGTACGCTGACGGTCGCTGCCGAGCAGGACGATGCGAATCTCGCCCTTTACGACGAAGTGGAGCTGACTACGGTCGTGGGCGAGGACTCCGCCGGACACCCGCTTTACAAGGCTGCGATGGTGCTCGAACCCCGCGTCGCACGTATCGAGGTGGTCGGCTTCGAGTACAAGGCCGAGGTGGACGATGCCACGCAGGCGGAGAAAGAGCGTCTTTACGAGAGCATTCAGGTCGAGCAGATCGTGCTGAACAACTACTACGGCCAGGCCGAGTTCGTGACGGGCGCCGTTTCGGGGATTAAGACGAATACGCCGATCGACGCCGGTTCGGTGTTCGGATTCTTCGCAAATGCCGCGAGCGACTGGACGAACGATAAGCTGGACGGCACGAACCTGCCGGCAGTCAATCTGGACGAGGCGGCGGGCTACAAGATGGCGTACGGGGCTGCCGCCAAACGCCCGGCCTACCATTTCTTCCCCGACGCTGCCAAAATCGCCGGAGACGACCATCCGCAGCTCGTGGTGAAGCTGACCGGGACGAAGGCCAACGGCGACAAGGCCGCGCTCTATCTGGCTACGAAGGGTTTCTCGCCTGCCGTGACCTCCGACGTTGCCAAGATCTATCAGGTGAAATTCGAATTCGACGACGGCGATCTGGCGAATCCGCAGAAATGCGTCGAGGTCAGCGTGGATGTCGTTGCCTGGGATGTCGTACCGGTCATCGCCCAGCTCTGAGATTTTTCCATCGGCATTTTCACGGGGGAGGGCCGGGGCCGCTCCGCCTCCTCCCCCGTACTTTTTACGGACGAAAAACATACGGACTATGAGATTCAGAATTTTCGCTTTGGGCCTGTTGCTCGCAGGGGCGGCTGCGTCGTGTATCCGGGAGGACATGAGCCAGTGCCGCAATGCGCACGAACTGGTGCTGAGCTACCTGGGGGACGGGAAGACCGAGATATTCGGCGATAAGATCTGCCGGGTCGAGATGTATGTTTTCGATGCGATGAACAGCTGCGTGGCCGATTTCGTCGTTCCCGCCGGCCAGGTCGCGGCCCGCACCGCGGAGCTGCCGCCCCTCGCGCCCGGCGATTACCGGGTGGTGTGTCTGGGCAACACGCACCACACGAAGACCGTGAATCTTTCGGCCGGAAGTTTCGATGCGATCCGCTTCGCCGACGCGGATTATGTGGACACGGGCGCTGCGTCGGGCAACGACTCGCTCTACTATGCGTCGGTGCCTGTCACGGTGACCGGATTCACCGGGAAAGAGGGGGATCGGACCACCCTCGTGCCCTTCGTCTGCTCCCACTACGATCTGTCGGTCGAAGTGGCCGGCATTCCCCGGTCCGATGTCAGAGCCGGCCTGCTGCCGAAGCTCGAAATCTGCGGTGTCGCGCCTTGCACCGACTTTGAGAACCGCGTATGCGGAGAGGCGGCCGACTATACGCTCGAAACCAGGTACGACGCCGACAAGATGCTGTTGACCTCCGAGACCAATATCATGCGGCATACGAATCACGAGGCGGTGAGCGTCTGCCTGCGCACCGCTTCGGGCGAAAGCACTTTCGTCGAGGTCAACCTCGCGGAGTTCCTGGCCGAGCATCCGGCCATAGATTGTTCGAAACAGGAGGTGCTGATCCCGATCCGCATCGAATTCACCTCGGCGGGTGTCGAGGTTTCGGTGCCGGACTGGTTCGTTCAGGAGGTGAAACCCGAATTTTAAGCGATTACGACCATGCGTAAAGTCAGATATCTGTTGCTTGCGGCGTTCGTCGCCGCCTGTTGCGGCGGGGCGGTGTCCGGCTGCGGAAAAGAGGACGCGGACTCCGATTCTGCCGGGAAAAAGAGAGTCTCGGTGCTGATGAAGGTCGGCACCCGCAGCGTCGATGCGGCGGACGGCACGCCGACGGACGCGGAGGCGGTTCTGCACACGCTCCGCGTCTATGCCTTCGTCGGCGACGAGCGCGTCGGTTATTATTACAGCGACGGCGGCCTTGAGGCATCCGCTGCGTTCCTGATGGATATGACCCTGAAATCGACATCCGGTCAGAAGGTGGATTTCTATGTCGTGGCCAACGAGGCGGCGATGGTGACCCTCGGCGTCAGCGGCGGCCTGTCGGAGACGACGACTCCCGCGCAGCTCAGGCAGTTCCGCTTCACGCAGCTCGACCTTTCGAAGGGGCTGCCGATGTACTGCATGACGACGGAGACGATCGACGTTGTCACGGACGACCCGAACAATCCTCCCGCCGAACTGGGGCACGAAGACCATACGCTGCTGGCGCAGAAGCTCGAATTCGAACTCCGGCGGCCCGTGGCGAAGCTGGGGGTTTTCGCTGCCAAGCGTCCGGGCGAGGCGGCCGAACTGCGCATCACCGGACTGACGATGCTGGAGCAGGGCACGCGCATGCACAACTACCTGATGCCGCAGGATCGTGCGGTGCTGGAGCAGGTGCAGTCGATGTCGGCGCCCTTGGAACTGGACCCGGTCACGGCGGCGGTCGGCGAACTGACGGTTCCCGCGACCGCGACCGAGGAGGAGGCCCGCCGGAATCCGGCCAACTACACGCCGGTGCTCGACACGCCGTTCTACCCCTTCGAGAACCCGTGGGGCAACGGCGGAAGCTGGGACATTCCGGGCGACGAACAGGGCAATGTGCTGAAGATCGACTACGAGTTCGGGGGCGAGAGCCGCACGGGGCTGATCTTCCTGCCGGCGATGGAGCGCAACCGCTACTATACGGTGTGCTGCCTGATCAGCAACACGGGCAAATTCACCGTGGAGTACATGGTGGCCGACTGGGAGGAGGGCGATTCGTGGGACGACCTGATCTTCGATTACCCCTCCTACACCAATCCGCTTTCGGCCGAACCGACCGCCTCGACGGTGCCCGCAGAGGCCCCGACGATCTTCTATAACCCCGATTACGACCCTTCGGATGACGACACGTTCGTCGAGGGGGCGCTTGAGGTGCAGGGGAGCTGTTCGTTCTTTTTCCAGCTGTCGGCCCCTTCGGGGCAGGTCTGGACGGCGACGCTGCTCGATGTCTCGGCGGCCGACTATTCGGTGACGGTCTATGACGCCGCCGGCCGGAAGACGGATATTCCGGAGGCGTCGGACGAGTTCTACCGGATCGTCGTGCGCGCGCTGAACGACAATCCCGCCTATGTGGGCCGAATCATCCGGCTGGGGATCGCCTACACGCCGACATGGGAGGGCATGGGCACGGGCAGTTTCCTGCTTATCAACGGCTCGGACGGCGACATCAAATGGCCTTGCCACTCCGACGGCCGGCAGGTCCCCGAATTGATCGAGATCAAACAAGTTGCTAATTGACCGGGTAGCGAACCGGATACCCGGGACTAAACAATTCAACGACGATGAAACGTATTTTATCCTATTGGGCGATCTTCTGCTGCGCGGCGTGCGGCCTCGCGGCCTGCGTGCAGGACGACGATCCGGCGGATGCGGCGGGCGGCGACAGCATCCGCCTCGGCGTTTCGGGGATCGAACGGATGACGCGCGCCGAATCCACCGCCGTCGAGTCGCGCGTCGATCGGCTCGACGTGCTGATATTCGATGCGGCGGGCGTGAAACGGCACTACGAGCGGGTTTCGGCCGGCGGCGTGAGTCAGGGCGTGGTGACGCTCCGGGCCAGGCGGACCGATTTCGAGGCGAATGCGGACTACTGGGTCTACCTGATCGCCAACACGTCGCACCCCGAAGCGGATTTCGAGGCGCTGACTACGCGCGAGGGGTTGCAGACGATGACGCAGCGGGATGCGAACATCCACATGACGGGGCTCCCGGAGGTGCAGAATGCCCCCAGAGCGTTTCTGATGGACGGCATCGCCTATCCGAAGGGCGCTTCGGCCGAACCCGCGGCGCCGGCGCCCGTGAAGCTGTACGACGGAGTCCGTTCGAACGACACCGAACTGATGGTGACGCTGCGGCGGGCCGCCGCCAAGATCGTGGTGCGCATCAGGAAGGGCGCGAGCATCACGTTCGACGACTATGAGGCCGCGGCGGGACACGGCTGCGGCTACTACCTGCGCAACATGCCGATCTCGACCTCGCTCGTCGCCGAAGCGCAGCAGAATGCCGAGGTGGCTACGCCCGGCAAGAACAGCGCCGGCTATTTCCAGTGGGGCATCGACGACGACAAGAGCTTCATCGGGGAGGTGCGCGTCACGGCCTATGCTTACAGCCACGACTGGGACGGCCGGAGCGCCCTCGACTGGGAACCCCGTCTGGTCGTCAACCTGCCGATGTGGTACCACGGCAGGGAGGGAGAGCCCGGGTACAATCCCGATAGGGAGGATGACAATTTCCATGCGAACAGCTACTACCAGATTCCGATCTGCCGTCCGTCGGTGAAACGGCTCGAACGCAACCGCTGCTACGAGGTGACCGTCGAGGTGAATGCCGCGGGGGCCACCGATGCGTCGGAACCGGTCGAGCTGGGCCCGATCCGCTATTCGGTCCGGGATTGGGAGGAGCAGACGATCGGCATCGGCGGCGAAACCGAACGTCCGCACTACCTGATGGTGAATACCGATTCGATGGAGATGCACAACATGGCCGACGATGATACGACGCTCGAATTCGCATCGTCGTCGAAGGTGACCGTGACGCCTGTCGAAGCCTGGTATTTCGACAAGAACGACGACCGGCAGTCCGTCGATGTCGGCAGCGCCGGAATCACGGCGACTCCGGACGAGGGGCTGTCCGGGCATATCAAAGTGCACAGCCCGGTGCCGACGAACAATGCGCCGCGCTATGTCAAATTGAAAGTGGAAAACGAGGACGGCTCCCAGCCGCGCGAGATCGTCATCGTCCAGTATCCGCTGGAATACATCACCAATATCCACGGCTGGTATTCGTACCGCGACGATTTCAACGGCGGCAGGACGAACTGGGAGTATCTGGACGGCATTCCGGCGGAGGAGGTGGAGGGGCAGTCCTACGATTCGCAGCAGTTCTCATCCGAGAAGCGGACGACTTCCAACAGCCTTTTCAAATCGAAAGCCGTCGATAACAGCGGAGGAATCAGCCGCTATGCCTGGGAGCAAAACGGTTCGGGATGGTGGGGGAATAATCCTCCCTACACCTATCGCCGGACGTTCGACAATGTCGATAATAACGATAATTTCCGCATGTACCATGTCCGGATCACGGCTTCGTCGGGCGAATATACGCTGGGGCGCCCGCGGCTGAATGACGAGGGCAATACGGACCGGAGCTCCGAGAATTCGGTGATCGTATCTCCCTCGTTCCTGATCGCTTCGCAGCTGGGAACTACCTCTGCGACCAGTGCGAGAACGACCGCCGAAGAGCATTGCAAACAGTATGTCGAGGTCTATAAGACCAGGGACGCATCGGGGAAGGAGGTCACGAGGAGACTGACCGACTGGCGTCTGCCGACGCACTACGAGGTGGGGATCATCCTCAGATTCCAGAACTCTTCCGCAGCTATGGACGAAGTGATGTCCGGCGATTATTATTGGTCGGCGAGCGGCCGGGTGGCCCGGGCCGACTGGGAAAATCTGCCGGAAAGCGGTTCCGCCAACATCCGCTGCATTCACGATGCGTATGACATCGAATAGGAATCATAAAAGTCAACTGACATGATGAAAGGAATCATATACGCTGCGGCCGTGTCGTCGTTCGTGCTGGCCGCATGCACCTCCTGCACGCACGACGGCCTGCCCGGCGCGGAGGTTCCGGACGACGGCTGCATCGAAATCCGTTTCGACGCCGATATTCCGCCGATGCCCGTGGTCGCCACCCGCTCGGTCGATCCCGACGGCACGGGCGTGCAGAACATGACGCTCTTCTGTTTCGACAGCTACGGACTTTTCGTCGCAACGACGCAGGCGACGCTGGCGCCGACATCGGACGACCTGCATGAAGGCACGTTCACGGCCCGCGTGCCGCAGAATACGCGCCTGATCCATTTCCTGGGCAACCAGAACATGCTGGGATTTCAGGAACGGGATTTCTACAACAAGTCGGAGGCGCAGGTGATGGCCGCGCTCGAAGGCTCCTCGGGCATGATGATCTACTGGGCCCGTTTCGCCTGTGCCGAGGACGATCCGCGCTCCGTCGCCGAGCAGCTGAAAGCGCAGGGCGGGATAGAGCTCGTCCGCAACCATGCGCTGATCTCGGTGGACAACCCCGCGGGCAACGGCAGTCTGGACGTGACCGGGTTCGTCGTCTGCAATACCAGCGCGTTCGGCACCGTGGCGCCCTATCACCCCGAGCAGGGATTCGTATGGCCGGGGACGGAGCCTTTCGTGACGCTGCCGAAAAATACGTCGGTGATGAGCGACATCCTCGACGTGACGACCGACATGCGGCAATATGTCTTCGAGTGCGAGAATACGGCCGACAAACCCGTCAGTGTGATCCTGCGCGGACACCGCCCCGGTGAAACCGAGGCCGACGACCTTTATTACCGCGTGATGCTGATCGATGCGCAGGGCGAACAGCTGCTCATCCGCCGCAACCACCATTACATTCTCCATATCGAGGGCGAACTTTCCTACGGGCAGCGCTCGTTCGGCGAAGCGCTCGATGCTGCCGCGACGAACAACGTCTGGATCTCGATCCGGGACAATATCGACGAGGTTTCGGACGGCACCTTTACCCTGAAAGTCGATCGGACGAGCTATGTGCTGGACCAGAGCAACGAGGGGCGGCAGTATTCGCTTCGCTACACGCTCCGGAGGAACGACGGATCGGCGGTTTCGGAGGCCGACAAACCGTCGGTGACGTGGCTCGACGGCAACAACGTGGCGGGGCAGAATGTCGGCAATTCGTTCGTCGTCGGGAGCGACGGCGTGGGGAACGGCGAACTCACCGTGGTGCTGCGCGAAATGGGCGGCAGCGAAAAGCTCGAAGGGACGCTGCTGGTCAAAAAGGGGCTTTTGCAGCGCAAGATCAAGATCATCCTCATCAAAACGCAGTCGTTCCGGCCCGCATGGGTGGCGTCGCAGGTGTTCGGCACACCCTCTGCCGGAGAGAGCGGAGGCACGTACGGCGAACATGTGACGTTGATGTTCACCGTTCCGGAGACATGTCCGGCGGAGCTGTTTCCGCTGCGGGTGCTGATCGGCGTCGAGGATCTCGATGTCCGCGCGGCGGCCGGCATGTCGCTGCCGGTGATCCGCCGCGGCGAGGATGGCTTCGGAGAGAATATCCTCGACGAAAAGGGGGAGCCGATCGAATACAAGTTCGTCTATACGGCCGTACAGCCGGGCGTGCAGCGGGTGTATTTCCGCACGATCCTGCCGCAGAGCGGTTCCGGAGCGAAGACCAAGGTTTCGGTCGAAGCCGGATACTTCGCCACGCAGGAGAAGGAGGTGACCTATACCGGCCTCCGATATGTGATCGAGGTCGCCGGATTGAACGAATATACGGCCAGACCCGACGACGATTTCGCCGACGACGAGAAGATCTTCTACCGGCTGGTGCCGCAGAAGAAGGGCGCTTTCGTCCAGTTCACCATGCATCTGCACGATAATTCAGCGGAAACATCGTCCGGCGGCGATTACGGCGAATTCGTCAACGCCACGGCCGACGACGAGTTTCTGATCTATTCGCAGTATCTCGACCACATTCCCGACGGAGAGGAGCCCGACGGCGTTACGTTCGACTGCACGTTCTCGCCCGTCAACGAGGATATGTGGACGGAGAATGGCCGCATGTATCTCTTTTACCCGCGCGCGGGCGGCGATACGCCGCAGTCGGGGACGGGCATCTATTCGATTTACCTGCGAACCAACCGTCCGCAGAGTGCCGAGGTCGTCCGCATAGCCTCCAATATTTCGGGCGAGAAGTCGTTGAAAGATGTCGCCCGGGACTATGCCGGCCGCGGTTATCGTTCGACTTCGTTCGAGCTGGCCAACTACAACCCCTTCCGTTTTGCGGCACGCATAGACGGTGCGGGCGGGGATGCCTCCGGAAGCGACGCGGAGCCGGTGACGGAATTGACGTGGAATTATGAGAATCCGGCCGAAACGAACATCGACATCGAGTTCGACGTGACCAGTTTCCGGGGTTCGGACGACCGGTCGGCCGATCCTTTCGGCGAGACGTTCGAGGTCTATATCGACGCGCCGATGCTGACCGTGGACGAATCGCGGCTGGCCGAGTGCAATCTGACGCCCGATAAACTCAAAGCGGACCCTGAGGTCGAGGGGCGTTTCGTTTATACGGTCGATGCCTCGCGCGAGGAGGAGCGCAAATTCGGTGTCGCAGACGCGCTGATCCCCGATACGACGCCGGCCGCTGCCGGAAGCCCTGCGCCTTCACAGTCGGGAGAGCGCAAGCGGCTGCCGTTCAAGACGAACTGTGTGGTGAGCGCCGGCGACATCACCCTTTCGTCGAACGAGGAGAAAGTCGTCTTCTTCCGGAAGACCTTCCGTGTGGCGAACGAGTCGGTCACGGGGCGGATCACCTACGATCCGGGCACCGGGGCGATTCCCGTGCCGCGCAATGCGTTCGTGTCGTTCATACAGTCGGGAACGGGGAGCCGCATCGGGTCGATGACCGTGACGGCGGACGGCCGCTACGAGTTGCGGTTGCGCAAGGAGTATGACCCCGGGTGGTTCGATCGCATCGAACTCCGCTATACGAAGGACGGCGCGGTTTACCGGAACCGGATCGACGAGAACAATCCGCTGACGCTGGCCCGTCTGGTGCAGTCGCCCGATATAGTATTGGTGAATGTGGCCGCTGATTGACTGAACCTATGACACGGGCCGACAAATTGCTGCTGTTGCTGCTCTGCGGAGCGTGCATGCTGGCCGGATGTCCGGAGATCCGCACCGCCGAGCGTCCCGAAACCGCCGAGTGCCCCGAAACCGCGGAACCCGCCGCAGACACGGCGGATTCCGAGAGCGCGGACGGGACTCCCGGGCGGCGGGCTTTCCGGCTGCCCGATGTGCCGGAGGCCCTGCGCGATCCGGCCGACCGGGCGGACTATCTGGCCTTGCACTATTGGGACTGTTTCGACTTCGCCGATACGGTCCTGCTTTCGTGTCCGGAGATCACCGAACAGGCTTTCGTTGATTTTCTGAGCGTGCTGCCCCATGCCCGCGAGGCGGCCGCGGCGGTCGATACGCTCTATTCGCGGGCGGCCGTGCGGAGCGAGGCGCTCTATTGTTTCATCGGGCTGGGCGACAAGTATCTTTACGAACCCAACTCCCCGATGTGCGACGAGGAGCTTTACATCCTGGTGCTGCGGGCGCTGACGGCCAATCCCCGGATCGGTGAGGCCGACAAACTGCGGCCGCGCCGCCTGCTGGAGACGGTGTCGAAGAATCGCCCGGGAGACAAGGCGGCCGATTTCGAGTTTCTGGGCCGCGACGGAGTGAAACGGCGCATGTCGCATCTGAAGGCGGAATATACGCTGCTGTGCTTTTACGATCCCTCCTGCGACGAATGCGGGCGGGTGAAAGGGCGGCTGGCAGCATCGCCGGCCGTTTGCGGGATGGTCGGGGAAGGGCGGCTGGCCGTGCTGTCGGTGAACGTCGCCGGCGACAGCGGGGCGTGGCGCGATGCGGCTGTCCCGGAGGGTTGGACGGACGGCTGCGATGTCGGGGAGCGGCTGGTGCGCGGGGCGGTTTACGACCTGAAAGCCATGCCGACGCTCTATTTGCTGGATCGTGAAAAGCGGGTGCTTCTCAAAGACACTTCTGTCGGGCGGCTCGAAGCGAAGCTCGCCGGAGCGGACTTTTAGGGCCGCATGGCGTGAAACCGTGACTCATATATTTCCGGGGCGGAAAAAGCGTCCTGGCTCCGCAAAATCGGCTTTATTGAGCCGATGATTCCCGGGGCCGGGAACGCAGGCTGCCGCACCCTGCGTACGGGCTCATATCCCATGACATGAAAAAGAGGAGGGGCTTACCGTCGCGGCGCCCCTCCGGATGAACATTTCTGCAAATTTGAACTTTTTATTTGATTGCTTATGGTAAGAAATGTTCAGTTCGTTCTAAAAGTTCGCATCGATGAAATCGCTGTAATCTTTCATATCCTCTTCCCAGCCGGTGTTTTTCATGCCTTTGACGGTATAGCTGACCGTCGAGCCGTCCGGATTCGTGCGCGTGTAACCGAACTCGATCGCATCGGCTTTGTAACCGGTCTTGGTGTCCACGCCGTTTTTCGTCACCTTGCCCCCGGTCACCGTTACGGTATAGCCCTGGGAGGCGACGGCTCCGGCGTATCCGGCCGTGTAGTAGCCCTGTCCGAGATAGATGTTGTGGCAGGTCCGGGGCTGAACGGCCTCTGCCGAAGTGCAGGAGAAGGTCAGCGCGCTGTTGTCGCAACTCAGTTTGAATTGCAGGGCGTCGAGATAGCGAGGGTTTCCGCTTGCCGAATAATCGCAGTCGGCGATGGTCATCCACATGGCATCCGCCGCGTTGTCGGTCGTATTGGTCACCAGAATGTCGAATACGGTAACGGGGGTGTCCGGAGCGGACGATTCGTAGGCGAAGCAGATCCACTGGCCGTCCAGATCGGCAACGGCCGTCATGTCGGGATCATCCACGTCGTAGGTTTCGCAGGATGCGCATCCCATTGCGACGAGAGCGCCTGCAAACAGCATTTTCAGTATTTTGTTCATAATCCTTGCATTTTTGATATTAATCTTCGTCGCTGCTATTTATGCCACCACATCTTGGCCGTCAGCGGTTCGACCTGCGGGGCGTTGGGGTTGTAGTCCGTCGAATTGTAGGGATAGAGGAAGCGGCAGGGGAATCCGCCCAGCACGCCTTCCGAAGCGGTGATCGTCGTGCCGCGCGTCGGATAGCCCGTGCGGTTCATGTCGAACCACGATTCGATGGGCATGCAGCGTACGTTCGAGGCCCATTTGTGATTGATGATCTGCTCCACCATCTGCTCGGTCGTTCCGCCCGTGAATGCGTAGTCGCCGGCGATCAGCTCGTCGGCTCCCGTGCAGCCGCAGCGCGCGAAGGCAGCCCGGATGGCCTCTTCGTAATTACTCCTGGCATTGGCCGCATCGTTCAGGCGGGCGTACGCTTCGGCCTTGAGGAAACAAGCCTCGTCGATCGTGGCGAAATAGACCGGATCGGTGGCGCCGAGTTGCAGCCGGTTCGCTTCGGCAGGCGTCGGGGTCGTTCCGTAGGCGACGCCCGTTGCACCGCCCTCGTAGTAGTAGGACAGCCGCGAATCGGTCGCGCTCAGTACGCCGAGTATGTCCGAGCAGCAGCGGATGTTCTGATCCGTATTGAGCTGGCGGCGGTCGCTCTCGTAGAGCGGGTTCGACTTGTCGGCTTCATTGGAGAAGTTGTCGAAGGCCGCATCCTGCGTGTCGAGCAGGTTGTTTTCCGCCAGCAGGGACTGGATCTTGCTGCGGTTGGTGTCGAAATCGCGCAGCAGAACCCGCAGGTAGAGCGTATTGGCGAATTTCACCCACTGTTCGACATCGCCTCCGAAGATCATGTCCGCCTTCACGGACGTATTGGCCTGTTCGTCGGCTGCGAGCTGCCCGGCGTTCATGGACCGGATCTCTTCGAGGATGCCGGTGATGATGCCCTGCATCTGTTCGCCGCTGTCTAATCCGGGGGTTGTGTTCTCCGGGTTCAGATAGCCGTCCGTATAGGCGACCTTGTCGTACAGACTGGTCAGCAGATAGAGATTGTAGGCCAGCATCGTCTTGGCTTCGAGCACGAAATTGGAAACGCCCGACTCGCCCTCGCACTGTTCGAGGATCGTCCTGACGGAGGGCAGTACGCGGACGTAGAGATACGACCACGGGCTGGTGAAATAGGCCGACTGCGTGTTCAGGTCGTAGTTCATGACGGTGGTGTACTGGCTGGTGTTCCTGTTCTGAACGGTGTACTGCGCCCAGAAATAGCCCGTCAGCGTCAGTTCATAGCCCACTTTGTCGGCGGTCATGAGCGCTACGGTCGGTAACAGCGTCGTCTTGTCCGCCTTGCTGACATAGTTCGGGTTTTCGTTGATGTCCAACCAATCCCGGCAACCGCTCAGAGTCAACGAAACGAAGACGAGCAATGTGAAGATATTCTTTTTCATGATTGAGTCTCCTTGAATTTAGCCGTTAGAATACGATTTTGATGCTGCCTCCGAACGTGCGGGTCGTGGGTGCGGAGTAATACTCGCCGAACTGCGATTCGAGGTCATTGCCATAGTTGGTCATGTCGGGATCGACCAGCCCCTGCGACGGCGTCCACATCAGCAGGTTGCGTCCCACGAACGATATGTCGATGCCCGACAGCCATTTCACGCCGGCGAACCATTTGCGGGGCAGGCGGTAGGTGAGGTTCACTTCGCGGAGTTTCAGATAGGTTTTGTCGATCAGATCGTCGCGGTAACGCTCGCTGTTGGTGTTCGAATACCAATAGTAGTTCATGTTGTAGTAGGCGGTGACCGGGATGTTGTTTTCGTGGTACTCTCCGTCCGATCCCATATATACGGCATTGGGCACGACGAACGGATCGCGCATGTTGTACATGGTCTCTTCCGCATTGCCGTTGAAGTAGATGACGCTCTTGGTCGCGGAATACATCTTGCCGCCGTAGCGCCAGTCGAACGAGAATCCCAGCGAAAGGTCTTTCCAGCGGACGGTGTTGTTGAAACCCATCGTGAATTTGGGATCGGCATGGCCGATGATCTCCGTCTCGGTGGTGGAGACGACCGGATAGCCGCTCGTGGCGTTGACGATCGTCTTGCCGTAATGGGGGCTCGACTCGTCCTGCACGGTCTCGGTCTTGTAGAAGGTCCAGGTGCCGAGCGACTCGCCGACGATCGCTTTCAGCTGCGGACCGGAGGTGAGGCCGTAGATGGTCGTTTCGGTGACATCGTCCCACAGCTCCTTCACCTCGTTGTTGTTCTTGGAGAACGTGTAGGTGAAATTCCACTCCCAGTCCTTGGTGCGCACGGGAACCAGCCCCAGCGTCAGTTCGACACCGCGGTTCTGGATCTTGCCCACGTTGCGGACGCGGGTCGTGTAGCCCGCTTCGGGAGCCAGCGTCGCCGAGATGATCTGGTTCTTCGTCTCCTTGTTGTAGTAGGCGACGTCGAGGTTGATGCGGTTCTGGAACAGACGTACGTCCGCGCCGATCTCCCATTCGGTCGAGATCTCCGGTTTGAGGTCCGATGCCGGCATGCGGGTGGAGCGCAGCAGGCCGGAGTAGCCGTTCAGCGGGAACGTGAGGTCGCCGAAGCCGCCCGTGGCACTCCCCAGCACATAGTAACCCGACGTATAATAGGGGGACGCGTCGTTACCGGTTTTTCCGTAACCGCCGCGGAGTTTGAGGAAACTCAAAACGTCGCTACGCATCGAAGGAAACAGGTCGGTGAGGACCACCGAGGCATTGACGCCCCAGTAGAAGAACGAGTTGCTGTCGATAGGAAGCGTGGACGACCAGTCGTTGCGGGCCGAGAGGGTCAGGTAGATGCCGTCGCGCCAGCCCAGATCGGCTTGTCCGTAAAGACCGATCAGACGGCGGCGCTGGTAGAGCGAGGCGGAGGTCGGAGTGGCTCCGCTCGTATTGCCGAAGCTCGGCCAGTTCTCGACGGCCAGTCCCGTCAGCGAGCCGTCGAGGTAGGAAGCCGTGCGCTGGTTGAGGTTCCAGCCGGCTGCGGCGTGGAGCGACCAGTCCCTGCCGAAGCGGTAATCGGCGTTGAGCAGCACGTTGGCGTCGATCTGATTGCTCTTGCGCGAGATCTCCTCGTAGGAGCCCTGTTCGGCGCTGCCGCCCTCGGTCTCCGTATATGACCCGGGCGAGAAGACCCAGATGTCGTTGTAGTATTTCTCCAGCGAGTTGCTGAAATCGCCGCCCAAACGTCCGATCAGCGACAGTCCTTTGTAGAGCTGGAAGCCGACCTCGATATTGCCGTATACGCGGTCGTCCTGGAAGGTCGAGTAGTTGTGGTCGAGCGTCCACCAGGGGTTCTGGGCATAGGGCGAATAATAGTTGTCGGCGTTGTTGTAGATGCTGTTGTAGTCTTTCAGATCGCCGTAGTCGATGTCAACCGGATACTGGAGAATGTCCTGATAGATCGTCGAACCGTTCTGCCCCTGACCCGTCATGGCGTTGCGCACATCCTTGCGGACGTAGGTCACGCCGTAGTTCAGCCATGCGAGACCTCCCTTGATCTTCGTGTTGCCGCGGAACGAGAAGGTGTTGCGCTTGAAGTAGTCGTCGTTGCCCGGAAGAATGCCGTTCGAATAGGTGTTGCCGTAGGATGCCACGAATCCGCTGTTGGCCGTGCCGCCCTGCACGGTGATCGTGTTGTTCGTTTCGAAGCCCGTGTCGTAGAAGTTTTTCAGCGAATTTTTGGCATAGGAAAAAGGTTTGTAGGACATCTCGGCCCCGTTGTTCCACGTCGCTCCCGGACGCCAGTAGTTTTCGCGCCCGTCGAGGATGTTGCCCCAGGAGCCGTTTTCCGTGGGCGAGAAGTTGCCGAAATAACCGCCGTCGTAATCGTAGTACCACCCCTGGCCGAACTTGTTCTGCAACTGCGGGATGCGCAGCGCGGTGCTGGCCATGAACGAGCCGTCGTAGGTGACGGTGACATCCTCGTTCTGGCGTCCCCGCTTGGTGGTGATGATGATCACGCCGTTGCCGGCGCGCGAGCCGTAGAGCGCCGTCGCCGAGGCTCCCTTCAGGACCGTGATCGACTCGATGTCCTCCGGATTGACATCGGCCGCCTGGTTGCCGAAGTCGATCGAGTTGTTCAGATCCTGCGTTCCCATCGTGGAGTTGGATACGGGAACGCCGTCGATGACATAGAGCGGCTGGTTGCTGCCGGCCAGCGACGAATAGCCGCGGACGATGACCTTCTGCGAGGTGCCCGTGCCGCCCGACGAGGAGATCTGCATGCCGGCGACCTTGCCGATCAGACCGGTCATGGCGTCGGCGGCGTGTCCCTTGGCGATCTCATCCGCCTTGATCGTGGTCGAGGCGTAGCCGAGCGTGCGTTCCTGCCGCGTGATGCCCAAAGCCGTGATGACGACGTTGTCCAGTCCTATCGCATCGTCCTGCATGGTGACATCGACGGTCGTTTTGCCGTTGACCGGAATGCGCTGAGTCTGCATGCCGATAAAGGAAACTTGCAGAACATCGCCGGGGCGGACATTCAGCGTATATTTGCCGTCCGCATTCGTACTGGTGCCGACATGGGAACCTTCGATGACGACCGTAGCGCCTGCGATCGGCTTGCCGTCGGCTGAGGTGACCGTACCGGAAACTTTGCCGTTCTGGGCGAGAGCGCAGACGCAACATCCGAAAACGGCCATGAAGAATAGTACAAATTTTCTCATAAACCTGAAGTTTGAGTTAATAAACCTTTAATATCTCCTTCTAAGAGATATGATTACGGATTGTAAGCGCTGAACGGACGGCTGTTAATGATTCCAGAGGCCGATTTTGGGCCAACAATCGCCCTTTAATGCGAACATTTCTGCAACCGGAACTTCAAAATTATAAGTCCGAATATTGATCGTAACGATTTTTTGCCTATTTTTGCCCGTGAAATCATATCTCTTAGAAGGAGATTCGATCTCTTATCTCAGGCCCTTTTCCCGGAACGAATTTATAACCGGCCGCTTTGTCCGGTCCGCGGCGGGGCGGATACGGCGCAAAAAAAACG
Source organism: Alistipes senegalensis JC50 (assembly GCF_025145645.1). Lineage (NCBI taxonomy): Bacteria > Pseudomonadati > Bacteroidota > Bacteroidia > Bacteroidales > Rikenellaceae > Alistipes > Alistipes senegalensis. The sequence continues at coordinate 2,337,415 of NZ_CP102252.1, forward strand.
TCCGACCGCCAAGTCGGCCGGACTTGTGCGATCGAACGCTATGCAACCGTTCTACGGTTGCGAAACAGATGACCTTCCCCCGGAACGGGTATTTTAGAGGTGCCGGGAGGTCAGTTTTCCGGCGCCGAGTAGTCCCACCGGCGCGAACAGAGATAAAGCCCCAGGCAGATGACCGAGCAGAGCAGAACGAGCGTGGTCATCGAGCGGATCATATCGCCGAGGCCGGTGAGCGGCGCCACGATGCCGCCGAACAGGAACGGCAGGGCCCCCAGCAGGGCGGAGGCGATGCCCCGGTGCTCCGTCACGGAGTTCAGCGCCAATGTGATGCCCACCGGCGTAATCATGCCGACGCAAAACAGCATCGGAACGAGAACCAGCTCGAAGAGAACGAACGGCCACTCCAGCCACAGGGCGACCGACATCAGCAGTCCCGTGACGAACAACCCGACGGAGCACCACGGCGTAGCCGATGCCAAACGTCGGATCTTCATCACGACGCTGCTGCCGACCACCAGTCCCAGCGCATTGCCGGCGAAGCAGATGCTGTACTGCAAGGGCGTCAGTCCGAAATGTTGCTGGAAGATGAAAGGCGAGGCGGAGATGTAGGCGATCAGCGCGGCCGCCGAAAAACTTTGCAGCAGGTTCATCACCAGATATTTGCCGTTCGTTACCACGGGTACGTAGCATCGGAAGGTTTTCCAGACGGGCATTTGCAGGCGGTCTTTTTCAGCCAGCGACTCCGGCATGCGGCGGCATACGGCGAGCAGCCCCAGGGCCCAAATTCCCAGCACGGCGAACGTTCCCTGCCAGGAGGTCAGGCTGAATGCCACGCCCCCGACGACCGGTGCCACGATGGGCGCCACGCCCTGCACGGCGGCGAGCACGGCGAAGTAGCGGGCCACGTCCTGCCCGGTGAACGAATCGGCGATGATCGCTTTCGAGATGACCAGTCCGGCGGCTCCCGTCAGTCCCTGCAACAGCCGGAAGAGGATAAAGGCCGAAATCCGGGTGGAGAGCATGCAGCCCGCCGTGGCCAGAACGAAAAGCAGCAGGCACCACAGCAACGGGCGCTGGCGGCCGTATTTGTCCGTAACGGGGCCGACGAGAAGCTGTCCGGCGGCCAGCCCCAGCATGCCGGCTGTCAGGCTCAGCTGGATCAGGGAGGCCGAACCTCCGAAATAAGCGGTCAGTTCGGGCAGGCACGGGAGGTAGAAATCGGTGATGAACGGCCCGAAAGCCGTCAGGTTGCCCAAAATGAAAACGAGTCTCTTTTTGTTCATGGTCCGTCGGGTTTTTTGAAAAAAAGAGTGTCCGAACACATAAAAGCCAATTAGACTTACGTGTTCGGACACTACATATTGCTTTGCGGCACAAAAGTAACGAAAAATATTCGACCCGCCAAGCATCAGGGCCTGAAAAATCACTTTTCCCGGCTCAAGACGGCCATTGCCGCTTCCGAATAGGTTTTGCCCACCGGCAGCCGTTTGCCGCATTTCGACAGCACGACTTCGGTGCTCGAGAACTTCGCAATACGCTTCTCGGGCACGACGAACGAGCGGTGGATGCGGATGAACTCCCCGTCCGGGAGCTGCTCCTCGACGGCGCGCAGGGAGATTTTCGACGTAACGGTCGCGCCGTCGATGGTGTGTACCCGGACGTAGTTGTCCAGCGATTCGATGTAGAGAATCGTATCGACAGCGATCGATACGTTCTTGTAATCCGCTTTCAGAACCAGGCTGCGGGAGGCCGACTCCGCGATCCGCAGCAGGTCGTGCATCCGCAGCCACTCTTCCGCTTTCTGCATGGCACGCTCGAAACGTTCGTAGAAATAGGGCTTGTGCAGGAAATCGACGGCATCGACCTCGAAGCCGTCGAGTGCGTAATGGGCGTATGCGGTGGTGAAGACGAGGCAGCAGGCGGGCGGCAGTTCGCGGGCGAGTTCGATGCCCGACGTGCCGTTCATCTCGATGTCGAGGAAAACCACGTCGGGCCGCCACTCTTTCACGCGGGCCATGCCGGCCCGCGGCGAGCTGTAAGTTTCCAGCTCGATGCCGCCCCGGCGTTCGCAGTACTGGCGGACGATGCTCAGGGCGATGGGTTCGTCGTCGATGGCGATACAGCGGATCATAGGGCGGGGGATTGAATTTCGAGCCGGACGCGAAACAGACCGTCGGCATCCGTGCCGGTCTCCAGCCGGTGCCGGTCGGGATAGAGCAGCGCGAGGCGCTTGCGGCAGTTGGCGATGCCCATGCGTTTCGAGTTTTGCGACTCCCGCCCGAAAACGGAGTTTTCCACTTCGAAGCGGAGCGTGGAGCCCTGCTGGCGGAGCCGGATACGGACGAAGCAAGGTTCGTTGGACGAAATGCCGTACTTGAACGCATTTTCCACGAACGTAATCAGCAGCATGGGCGGCACTGACATCGCGTTGTGCTCGACCGTGCGGTCGAAGCGGACCTCGGCGAATCCGTTCAGCCGCAAGGTTTGCAAGGCGATATACTGGTCGATGTACTCCACCTCCTCGCCGAGCGGTATGAAATCGCGATTGGCGTTGTTGTACATGTATTTCGTCAGGTTGATGAAGCGTTCCAGCGTCGCTTCGGTCTTGTCGGAACGGGTGATGAGCAATCCGTAGAGCGCGTTGAGCGTGTTGAACAGAAAATGCGGGTTGATCTGCGCCTTGTAGAGCGCAAGTTCGGCTTTGTTGCGTTCGTACTCCACCTCCTCGCGGGCCAGCCGCTGGCGGTAGGCTTCCGTCAGCATGCCGACGGCGAAGCAGAAGATCACGACGATGATATAATGCAGCCAGATGGCCTGCTGATTCTGCCGCGCGCCCCAGCTCGGAACGGGAATCGCCGCCAGCTGCTGCCGGACATGGTAGAACGGCGACGATATTTCGTAGGACGAGAAGAGGAACGTGACCAGCAGGGAGACGGCAATCGCCGTCAGGGCGTACATGCGCGGTCTGCCTTTGTGGAACAGCCGCGGAACGATGAAGTATTTGTAGGAGAAATAGGTGGCATAGAGCCAGCCGACGAACGAGCAGAAAAACACGGGATAGGTTCCCCACCACCGCTCCACCGGAAAGGCGAAGATCATCAGCGGCAGGAACCCGAGGCAAAAAGCGAGGTCGATATACAGAGAGGCGTTTTTCATCGTCCGGAGAAAGCTATTTGTGCTGCTCGAAAAGCCACTCCTGCACTCCTTCGATGCCGTAGGCCACGAACCACGTGGCGCGGTGGCTGCCGCCCGTGAGGTAGGTGAAAAGCAGGTGGCCGCCCCCGGCGCGCATCTTGTCGGCTTCGGCGGAGAGCTCTTCGGGCGAGGCTGTCAGGTCCCACGTGGCCTCTGAGACGCTATGGCCCTGCCCGCGCCACTTCTCGACGGCCCGGCTTTGCAGGGTGTTCGACGATGCGTCGCCCTCGCATGAAATGATCCAGATGTTTTGGTCGGCGAGCGGGCCCATCAGTTCGGGATTCCATTTGCCGGCCACGAGCAGCGCTCCGGCGAAGAGGTCGGGCTCCTTGAGCATCATCACGATCGACGACATGCAGCCCATCGACTGTCCGGTGGCGTAGATCCGGTCGGGATCGACGGAATAGCGCGTTTGCAGGTCTTTCAGCAATTCGATCGTGGTGTCGAGATGGTGGCTGTAATTCCAGTTGTCGTCAACGGTAATGACCGGATATTCGGGAGCCACGACGATGCACTTATGTCGGGCCTGCGCCTCGGGTTCGGCCCACGAGGTCGCGCCGTTGCCCTGGTAGAGCGTCTGCGTGACGGGGCCGCTCGCCGCCCCGGCGTCGTGGATGAAGAGCACCAGCGGATATTTTTCCGCCGGGTCGTAGTCTTCGGGCAGGTAGATGTTGTAGGGCAGCGTCTGACCCGTATAGGGGCTCACGAACTCCTCCTGCCGGAAATCGTCGGCCACCAGGCAGATCTCTTCGGTGGTCTTGATGGGGGCGTCGCTCGCCGCATAGGTTTTGCCCTTCGCCGTCCTGATGTCCGCAATCTGATACGCCGTGGCGTCGCCCGGATATTCGTCGTCGCCGCCCGTGCTCCAGCCGGCCCGCAGTCCGGGGCCTCCCTGCATCCGGTCGCGCTCCCGCTTCTTTTCCATGTCGGCTTCGGTGGGCTGCTTGGGCTGTGCATTCAGATCGACTTCCGTCTTCAGTTCGATAACGACATAGCGTCCGTCCGTCCCCTTTTCGGCCCGTTCGGGGACCGTGTTGGCGTAAATGCGCGTCACCTCCCGGCCCTCGACCGCATAGCTTTCGGCCGTCAGGCTCTTGTCGCGGACGGGGGCGTCGTACTCCAGCACGACGGTTTCCACCTTGCGGCCGTCGCCCAGTACGCGGCTGACGGCCGTGGCGGATTGTACGTGTCCGGTCGGGGCGGCGGCTTGCGCCAAACCTGCGGCTCCTGACAGGAGCAGCGTGAAAATAGTTCTCTTTTTCATGGTTCCGTAATTTTGAATGACGCATCCTATGATGCAAAGATACTTCCTTTTTTCAGGAAAGCCGGCAAAAGCGTCCGGCCGTTCACCCCCGGATCGGGCCGCTTTACCCCCGGATTGCGGGATCGCGGGCCGGGAGGTGACGCTTATGACTATTTTTGTCATACGACAAAAAATGCAATCATGGACGTTCGCACATTCATAAACCGTCCGATCCTTTCGGGCGTCATCTCCGTGGCCATCGTCATCGTCGGGCTGATCGGCCTGAGCCGTCTGCCCGTCGAACAGTTTCCCGACATCGCCCCTCCCACCGTGCGCGTCAGCGCCACCTATACCGGAGCCAACGCCGAGACGGTGATGAAGAGCGTCGTCACGCCCCTCGAGGAGCAGCTCAACGGTGTGGAGAACATGATCTATATGACCTCGACGGCCACCAACACCGGTGCGGCCACCATCAACGTCTACTTCCGGCAGGGCACCGACCCCGACATGTCGGTGGTCAACGTGCAGAACCGCGTGGCTTCGGCGCAGGGGCTGCTTCCGGCCGAAGTCACGAAGGCGGGCGTGACGGTGCGCAAGCGTCAGAACAATTCGCTGAAGGCCATATCGCTCTATTCGCCCGACGACCGTTACGATGCCAACTTCCTGACCAACTACATGAAGATCAACATCGAGCCTCGGATGTCGCGTATCGCGGGCGTGGGCGAGGTGAATATCTGGGGCGCCAGCTATTCGCTGCGCATCTGGCTCGATCCGTCGAAGATGGCGCAGTACGGACTGATGCCCTCGGACATCGCCGCGGTGCTGGCCGAGCAGAATGTGGAATCCCCGACGGGGACGCTGGGAGCCGAATCGGCCAATACGTTTCAGTATGTGCTGAAATACCGCGGCCGTTACGAGGAGGAGGCCGACTACGAGAACATGGTCATACGCTCGCTGCCCGACGGCAGCGTGCTGAGGCTGAAAGACGTGGCCCGCATCGAACTCGGTGCCGAGAACTATACGATGCTCAGTCAGACGAGCGGACATCCCGGCGCTAACTGCATGATGGCCCAGACCTCCGGCTCGAACGCCAACGAGATCATCGAAGAGATCGACGAAGTGTCGGCCGACATCGCCTCGTCGCTCCCCAAAGGCATGGTGCTGACCGACATCACCAGCACGAAGGATTTTCTCGATGCCTCGATTGCCAATGTGGTCGAGACGCTCCTTATCGCCATCGTTCTGGTGGTCCTGGTGGTCTATCTCTTCCTCCACGACCTGCGGGCCACGCTCATTCCGTCGCTGGCCATCGTCGTGTCGCTGATCGGAACGTTCGCATTCCTTTACGTCGTCGGGTTCAGCCTGAACCTGCTGACGCTTTTCGCCTTGGTGCTGGTCATCGGCACCGTGGTGGACGACAGCATCGTGGTCGTAGAGGCCGTGCAGGCGAAGTTCGACGAAGGATACGTCTCCGTCTATCGGGCCACGGAGGATGCGATGGGCGGGCTGACCTCGGCGCTGATGACCACGACGATCGTTTTCATGGCCGTGTTCATCCCCGTCAGCTTCATGGGCGGCACGACCGGAACGTTCTACACGCAATTCGGACTGACGATGGCCGTCGCCGTCGCCATCTCGCTGCTCAATGCCATGACGCTCAGCCCGGCGCTCTGCGCGCTCATCCTGCGGCCCCGCGCCGATGCCGCGAGCGGGGAGATGCCGGGTTTCTCCGACCGATTCCATGCGGCTTTCGATCGTTCGTTCCGCCGCGTACAGCAGAAATACCTGCGGGGCGTGTCCTTTTTGTTCCGCCGCAAGGCAATCGCCGTCGGGAGCATCGTCGCGGCGTGCGGTGTGCTGGTCTGGCTGATGAGCGTTACCAAAACGGGCCTCGTGCCGCAGGAGGACATGGGCACGATCAACGTGGGCGTGCAGACTTCGCCCGGCAGCAGTCTGGAAGAGACCGACCGCATCATGGACGAAATCGAAGCGGCCATCCGCGACATTCCGCAAATCCAGATCTATTCGCGCGTTACGGGCAAGGACACCCGGCACAACCAGTCGTCGTCGGCCGGATCGTTTTCCGTCCGGCTGAAAAATTGGAGCGAGCGCACGAAGAAGGGCGACGACATAGCCTCGGTCATGGCGGAGATCTACCGCCGCACCGACGGCATCAAGACGGCGCAGATACGTGTCTCCACCACTCCGATGATCTCCGGATACGGCCAAAGCGACGGTTTCGAACTTTACGTGCAGGACCGCAAGGGCGGCAGCGTGGAAGACCTGCTGCGATATACCCGCGCATTTATCGACGCCCTGAACGCACGACCGGAAATATCGCGCGCCTACACGACGTTCGATACCAAATTCCCGCAGTACCGGGTCGAGGTGGATGCGGCCTTGTGCAAGCGCAACGGCGTGTCGCCCGCCGATGTCCTCAGCACCCTTGCGGGGTATGTGGGCGGCAGCTATTCGTCGAATCTGAACCGCTTCACCAAACTCTACCGCGTCATGGTGCAGGCTTCGCCCGAATACCGGCTCGACACCGAGGCGCTGAACGATCTGTTCGTGCGCAATGCCGCGGGCGGGATGTCGCCCCTGTCGCAATACCTGACGCTCACGAAGGTCTACGGCTCGGAGAGCCTTTCGCGATTCAACCTCTTTTCGGCTGTCGCCGTCTACGGCGCACCGGCCGAAGGGTACAGTTCGGGACAGGCCATTCGGGCGATCGGGGAGGTGTCGAAGAGCGCCTTGCCCGAAGGATACGGCTACGAGTTCGGCGGCATGTCGCGTGAGGAGGCTTCGACGAGCAATGCCACCACGATGGTCTTCATCGTCTGCATCCTCTTCATTTATCTGATTCTCTGCGCACTTTACGAAAGCCTCTTCATCCCGTTCGCCGTCATCCTCGCCGTGCCGTTCGGTTTGGCCGGCAGCTTCGTCTTCGCGCAGTTGTGGGGGCTTGAAAACAATATCTATATGCAGACGGGGCTGATCATGCTGATCGGCCTGCTCGCCAAAACGGCCATTCTGCTTACGGAGTACGCCTCCGACCGCCGACAGCAGGGCATGGGAATCGCGGCGGCGGCCATGTCGGCGGCCAAAGCCCGGCTGCGTCCTATTTTGATGACCTCGCTCACGATGATTTTCGGCATGTTGCCGCTGATGTTCGCGCAGGGTGTCGGCGCCAACGGCAACATTTCGGTCGGCGTGGGTACGGTCGGCGGCATGCTGACCGGCACGCTGGCACTGCTCTTTATCGTGCCGGCGTTGTTCATCATCTTCCGGTATTTGCAGGAGCGGTTCCTGCCCGGACGTTTCCGGGCGTCCGAATAACGCCGTACGATTGTTTCCGGATCTCCGCCGCATCGTCCCGGGCTTCTTTGCGACATCTTGCTGGTCGAGTTTACGACGCAGCGAGACCGCTGCATAGCGGGCTGGACTCCGGGAATGTTTCGTATCCGGGGTTCGGCCCGTTTTCAGGGCGTGTTCTCCCCGACGTACATGTCGAATATCTCGTGCCGGTCGAAGTCGAGCCAGTATTGCAGCGCCAGGGCCCGCACGTATTGCCAGTAGGGCTCTGTCAGATTGCCGTAAAGTTCGATTCCCCGTTTCACGTCCCGGCGGATACGGTCGGCGTACCCGGGTTTCAGCACCAGCCGTACCGTCTTGTTCTTGAAGGTGAAACGGGCTTCGGGCCGCGGCGTGACGTTTTCCGCGACGGTAATCAGCCCGTGTCCCACGGAGGCTCCCGTACCTACCTGCAAGCCGTCGTTCATGCAGCTTATCGGCGGATTATGCCCCGCATAAGTCGTCACCAGAATATCGTCCACTCCGATATTGAAATATTCACGGGCGCGGATTCCCATCTTGACGCCGATCGTGGCGTATATTCCCAGATGACCGTGCAGTTCGTTGGTCAGCACGCCCGCACGCCATTCGCTCACTCCGTGGCGGGCGATCGCCGAGTCGATGATCGGAACGACATCCGCCGCATACAGCGCATGCCGTACCGGAAAGCCGTAGAACACCCGGCTCTCGCTGTCGGGTTTTCCCCGGAGGATCGCCGTCAGCCGGGTCTGCACCTCCTCCGCCGGGACCTTGTCCGACAGTTCGCACGCCTGAACCGTTCCGCTCAGCTTCCGGGAAGAGAACAGCTCCGGGGCGAACAGCCAGAGCGCGACCAGATCGTCCCAGGCTTCCAGATGACGTTCGCCGACCAGCTTCGCCAGCGGGGGCGTGCGGTGCGTCGCGGCGATTTTCCGGGCGTAGACGTTCGGCACGGCCGCCACCGAGTCGATCAGGGCGGGCGTAACGACGACCGGGCAGGCCGGATTTGCCGACACGACCGTTACGGGCACGCCGCTCGCCAGCACATAACGGGAGGCGGTGCTATCCGTTTCGAAATTGGCTCCGGAGAGCGGCCCGGTCCGGCTGTTGTACCAGACGACCCGGTCGATCCGCGCGCCGGAAGCGGGATTTTCCCGCAGAACGTCGCATAGATTCGTCAAAGCCCCGAGGGCGATGAAAACGACCTTCTCCTCCTCTTCTCCGAGGGTTTCGGCGATCAATGCCGGCGCCGCAGGGAAGCCGGTTCCGGCGGTTGCCGCGGCTGCGGCATCGCCCCAGTCCACGGCCTCGGAGTGGGCGCGCCACATCGGTGCGGGGGCATTCGCCGCACGTCCCGCGCCGACCGGAACGCCTTCGTGGTGGAAGGAGTCGAGCAGCGCACGCACACGTACGGCGGCGCTGTCGGGAAGCAGCGCGCCTTCCGAAGTCGTGACGGCGAGCACCTCGACTTCGCGGTTGCCCAGCAGCATGCAGAGGGTGCGCAGGTCGTCGGCGGCGCCGTCGGTGTCGATGACGGCGTGGAAACGGGCTTTGCCCGAATGCGCATGGCAGGGGGCGAGGAGGACCGACAGGATGACTGCCAGCAGGCCCCGGCGGAAAAAGTACGGACGGATTGTCATGGTCTCGGATCGTATTCAGAAATTGACATTCATGCCGCCCAGCGCCGTGGCTTTCGGCATGGGGAACCCGGCGTTGATCTCATAACGCTGCGCCAGCAGATTTTCGCCCCGCACGAACAGATCGAGCCAACGGGTCGCGCGGAAAGTGACATTGGCGTTCCACAGCACGAAATTATCCTTGGCCACGGGTTTGACCGAGGTGTAAAGTCCGTGGATATACTGCACGCCCGTCGATGCCTTCCAGCGTCTGCGCGAAAAATCGACCCCGGCGTAGAGTTTGTGTTCGGGGGCTGCGACCACCGGATAGGCCATGTGGAGGTAGCTGTAATTGACCGAAACGGCCCACGCGGGGTTTATGCGGCAGGCCGCGTCGCCCTCGGCGCCCCAGTTCTCGATCCGGCCCGTATTGATGTTTTTCGGGCGTCCGTCCACCGGAACGGTCTGGATCATGTTGTCGCCGTCGATGTAGTAGACGCTGATCGCGTACGAAAGCGCCCCGTCCGACACGCGCTGTGTGAATGAAAGTTCGTAGTTCATCAGTTTTTCGGGTTTCAGATCGGGATTCTGCGGCGGGAACATATACATTTCGCGGATCGTCGGGAAACGGAATCCTTTGCTGACCATCGCCTTGATCTGGGCATTGTGCGGAAGCAGGAACGACAGCCCGCCCTGCGGCACCCACTCCGTGCCCGCGTGCGAGTGGTGGTCGAGGCGCAGCCCGGCGTCGAGCGTCAGCCAGTGCGTCAGGCTCTGGCGGAAATCGATGTATACGGCCGCCTCGTCCATTGTTTTGTCGGCCGTGGTTTTATCCGGAGCGCCGTCGGTGAAGGTGTTCCACGCCTTGCCGCCGAAATGCTGCCAGTCTGCACCCACGGTCAGGCGGTTGCCGCTGAAAAGCGTGACGCTCTGATACCACGATACGCCCAGCATCCTGTCGCGGGAGTTGAAGCGGTAGTTCAGCGGCTCTTCGCCGGGCGAGTATCCGTCGTTGATTCTGTGCCGGCCCCAGTTGTAGAAGAAACTCAGGGTTCCGGAGGTCTTGCCGTAGTCGTTGCGCAGAGCGAACGATGTCATGCCGCGGGTGATGCGCTGGCGGTTGTCGAGAATGGGTGCCGAAACGGCGCCCGGGTTCTGGGCATTGAAATGCGTGAGGTTCACGTCGGCGTAAACGTCCCACCGTTCCGTGATCCGGTATCCCAGTTTGGCGTAACCGCCGTACTGCTCGAATCCCATGTTCCTGCGATGGCCGTCGGTGCGGTTGTAAGAGCCGGTCACCGTACTGGTGAAACGTCCGGCCCGAATCTGGTTCGTGACCTCGGTTTCCAGCGTGTTGTAGGAGCCGTAACCGGCATGGAGGTCGGTTTTGACCCCGTCTTCGTGCATCTTGCGCGTCACGATATTGATGACGCCGCCCATGGCGTTCGAGCCGTACAACACCGAAGCGGGGCCGCGCACGACCTCGACCCGGTCGGCCAGCATCGACTGATAGGCGTCGGCGATCGGATGCCCCATCAGCCCCATGTACTGGGGATGCCCGTCGATCAGCACCAGCAGCCCCGTCGTGGGGCTTCCGCCGACGCCGCGCAGCGTCATCTGCCCGGCGGCCCCGCCCGAAACGCCGTATCCCATGATGCCGCGTCCCGTGACGAACAGTCCCGGAATCCGCTCGGTCAGCGTCGGCAGCAGCGACGGCCGGAATCCCTCGGCGATCTTCTGCCGTCCGACGACGGAGATGGTCATCGGCAAGTGCCGGATGTCGGTTTCATGCCGGGTTCCCGTGACCACGACCTCCCCGATCGGATAGGTTTTCGCATTGCGCAGGCTGTCGGCAGTCTCCGACCGCAGGGCGCATACAGGGACGATGCTGCCCGACAGCAGCAGGACAAACAGTTTGGACTTCATCTTCTCGCATTATGTTTTACTTGGACATTCGTCACTCTCTTTTTGCAGCGTATTTTCGTCCTTCACCAATTCTTGTTCCAAAATCCGCCGCCGGAGCGGGAAAGTGCGAATCCCGGAAATGCTCCGGACCGGACGGACGGTTTTTCTTTCGGCGCGTTTCTTGTTCTGAGCCGCATAAACCGCTCATTATGGAAAACACCCGGCAACCGATCCTGTTACGGGTCCGGCAGCACCTGCGCGATGCCGTCGGACGCATGCACCCTTCCGTCTCGTTCGTCTCCTGCATCGGTGTTCTGCTGGCTTATCTGACGGGCGTCTACATAACGGGATCGCTTCACGAGGCGTCGCGCTGGATGGGGGCCATGCTGGCCTGCACGTCGCTGGTGGTCGTCTTGCAGTCGAACAGCTACAAGGCTTCGCTGCGCACCGGATGGACCCGGGTGCTGGGAACCTTCCTCGGGGCGCTCGTCGCCTACACATATCTCAAAATGTGGCCCTTCTCGATCGTGGGGATGCTCGCTTCGGTCTTCGTGCTGGAGATGCTCTGCATGCTGGTCGGAATCTACCGGAACGGCCGTATCGCCACCATTACGCTGCTCATCATCCTGCTCGTCTCGCAGATGACGCCCCACGTCTCGCCGGCCGTGAACTGCCTGCTGCGCTTTACCGAATCGGTCGTCGGCGTCGTGGTGGGCATTGCGCTGCTGTGGCTGCTCGAACGGTGGAACAGATGGCTCTACCCGCAGGAATACGCAAACACGGTTACCGATAAAAATATGAACATGGACACGATGCCCCTGCGTTGGGGCCATTTCAGAGTGCTTGTCGTCGCCTCGCTCGGACAGATCACCGGAGCCGGGCTGGCGACGCTGGTCGGCGTCATACTGCCGATGATTCAGATTTTCCGGCATCCCGGACTTACCTCCCTGCAACAGGGACTCGTGGCGGCGACCAGTCTCGTCGGAATCATGGTCGGTTCGGTGCTGTTCGGAGCGTGGAGCGATAAAAAGGGATACCTGTTTTTCTTCCGCTTCTGCCCCGCGCTCATCCTCGCGGCCTCGCTGTTCACCTTTTTCACGGCCGATCTCTTCGGACTGGTCACGGGGCTGTTTTTCATGGGACTGGGCATCGGAGGCGGTTACAGCCTCGATTCGGACTATATCTCCGAGATCATGCCCCGGCGGTGGAGACTGCTGATGGTCGGCGTGGCGAAAGCCGCGTCGTCGCTGGGCAGCATCGCGGCGGCGGCCGTCTGCTTCTTCCTGTTGCGGGAGTGGGGCGATCCGCACCTCTGGAACCGGCTGCTGCTGCTCGTCGCATTCATGGCGGTCGTCATGCTGCTTTGCCGCATCCGTTTCGAACAGAGTCCCGGATGGCTCATCGCCCACGGGCGAATATCCGAAGCCGAAGAGGCCGTGCGCTATTTTCTGGGACCGGACGTGGAGATCGGCGAGATCCGCAACCGCCCGAACAAAACGCAGATGCCGAAGGCGGCTTGGAGCGACCTCTTCAAATCGGGCCAGGTGAAGAAAGTGATTTTCAGCGGCATTCCGTGGGCCTGCGAGGGATTGGGCGTCTACGGCATCGGGGTTTTCCTGCCCGTGCTGGTCATGGCGCTGGGGCTGGAAACGGGGTCCGAGTCGGCCTTTGCCCGGATCACCGATTCGGTATTGCTGACCACATGGATCAACCTCTGCATCCTGCCGGGATTCGTACTGGGCCTGCTGCTCGTGAACCGCTGGTACCACGTGCGGACCCAGACGTGGGGCTTTGTCCTCTGCGCCGCGGGCATGGCCATCCTGCTGGCGGCCTACGAATTCCGCTGGCCGGTCTGGACCGCCGTGTCCGGGTTCATGCTCTTCGAACTGTTCCTCAATGCGGGCCCCCACCTGATGACGTTCATCATTCCGCCCCAAATCTACTCCGTCGCCGAGCGCGGCGCAGGCGCGGGGCTGGCCGCGGCTTTCGGCAAACTGGGCGCCGTCGCCGGCGTCGTCTTCATCCCGATGCTGCTCAAGTGGGGCGGGGCTTCGCTGGTGCTTTGGGTGACGATCGGCGTACTGCTCGCCGGGGCGTTGGTTACGGCTGTCGTCGGCCGGGAGGTGCTTCCCGACCGGGGGCGGTCCGTTCGTCCCGAGATCCGGCGCGACTGACCGTCAGGGGGCGTACTCCTTTTTCAGCGCGCGTTTCATCCGCAGTTCGCAGGGCTGTTCCAGTCCGCACTCTTCGAGCAGGGCCAGATCGCCGAATACGTGCCGCGTACTGCCGTCGGCCACGATCCGCCCCTCCTTCATCACGATCGTCCGGTCGCAAAGGTCGAGCACCATCTCCATATCATGCGTGGCGATCAGCGTCGTGTGGCTGAAACGGCGTATCAGGTCGATGATCTGCCGCCGGGCGCGGGGATCGAGATTCGAGGTCGGCTCGTCCATGACGAGCACCGACGGCTCCATCGCAAGGACCGTCGCTATCGCAACGCGCTTCTTCTGTCCGCCCGAAAGCCGGAAGGGCGACTCCCCGCGCAGATCGAGCGCACCGACGGCGTCGAGGGCTTCCGTGACGCGGCGGCGGATCTCTTCGGGTTCGAGACGCATGTTCGAAGGTCCGAAGGCCACGTCTTCTTCGACCGTGGGCATGAAGAGCTGATTGTCCGAATCCTGAAACACCAGCCCTACGGATTGCCGCACCAGCGGCAGCGTTCTGCGCGTGAGCGCGATCCCGCCCAAGACCACTCCGCCCTGCGAGGGCATCAGCAATCCGTTGGTGTGCAGCAGCAGAGTCGATTTCCCGGCTCCGTTGGCCCCGACCAAGGCGACCTTCTCCCCGTGCGTGATGCGGAACGAGACGCCGCAGAGCGCTTCGTAACCGTTGGGATAACGGTAATGCACATCGTCGAACCGGAGGTAGTGGTGGCTCATGTCAGAAGTTGTTTATCAGCATCGAGAAGTTTTCGGCCGGACGGCACAGGCGCAGCAGGACGAGTGCCGAGCACCATGCGGCGAGAAACAGGGTATCGCGCATTTTCCATGCCGGACGTTCGGACATCCCCTCCGGGATGCGTCCCGTGAATCCGCGGGCGAGCATCGCCCGGCTGATCCGTTCGGCCCGGTCGAAGGTGCGGATCAGCAGCTGCCCGACGAGCGTTCCCCAGACTTTGAGCGGGTAGGATTTGCGGCCGAAACTCCTCGCGTCGCGGGCCTGTTGCATGGCTGCGGCCTCTTCGATCAGGACGAAAAGGTAACGGTAGACGAAAAGCAGCTGCGTGGTGAAAACGGCCGGCACGCCGAGCTGCTGCAAACTCCGGCAAAGGCGGTAGTACCCGGTGCTGCCGATCAGCACCAGCAGCGCCTGCACCGACAGCAGGCCGCGCAGGATGATCGAGAGGAACGATATCCAGCCGGCGGTGACGACCAGCGCACCCATCCGGAAAACCGGCTCGCGGTCGTAGAAAAGGTTGAAAACGCCGATGAAGGCGACGAACGGCAGCACGACGAGCGACCGCCGGAAAATCGGTCCGTAACGCAGGCCGCCCATCGCGCAGGTGAAGATCGGGAAGATGAAAAACAGCAGCAGTTCCGGAAGCCGGTATGGCAGCACGGAGAGCATCGTCACGAGAAAAACCACTGTAACGAGCAGCTTGGCCCGGGCATCCGTGCGATGGAGCGGACTTTGCATCCGCGCGGTCCGCTCCATCGCGTCCAACGCACAAAGCACATGTTGCAGTCTGTTTTTCATTCCTGCCTTTGTCCGGCGCGGAACAGGCAGGAGGCGCCGAATACGGCCAGCAAAATGGCCCCGCTTCCTACGATTCCCGCAAACGTCGTGTTGTAGTCGGGTATCACGGCCGTTTTCTCCTGAATGGCGGCGGCTCTCCGGTGCAGGCCGTCGGACGCAGGTTCCAGTTCGGCCCGGCCCGCCGTTTTGGCGATCGACCATTCCAGTCCGTCGGGATCGGACGAGGCGATCCACGAGAACGACCCGCCGATCAGCAGTGCCGCCAGCGCGATCGCCGCAAGGGCTTTTCCGAGTCTCCGTCTTCCGGGGGCGCTCGCTCGGCGGATGCCGTACAACAGTTCGGGCTTATAGCGCTGCACGACGCAGATCACCGCCGCCGTGGCCAGCCCCTCGCCGATGCCGATGAACAGATGGATCGGAAGCATGAACAGCAGAAACTGCCCCATCGGCAGCGCGGTGATGCCCGACGCTTCGGTTTCGATCGTCACGGCCAATGCGCCCAGTTCGAGACCGGCCACCGAGGCGAGCACCGACGCGGCGATGATCCGCCCCGGCGATGCGCCGGGCTTCATCAGCGGCCTGAACAGCAGCGGATAGGCCACCAGACACGACAATGCCGCCATGTTGAGGATATTGGCGCCCAGGGCCATGAAGCCGCCGTCGGCAAAGACGAGACACTGAATCACCAGCACCGAAGCCAGCGTAATCAGCGCGGCCCAGGGGCCCAGTATCGCCGAGAGCAGGATGCCGCCGACCAGATGGCCGCTCGAACCCGTTCCCGGGATGGAGAAATTTATCATCTGGGCAGCGAAGATGAAGGCGCCCATCACGCCCATCAGCGGAACGATGTGCTCGTCCCGCCCGTCGGGTTCGGGGCGGTCGTTGCGCGGACGCCTGACTTTCCGGATTGCCGTTCCGAGTAGGGCCAGCGATATGGCTCCCGTAACGGCGAATACCGGCGGGGAGACCAGTGCGTCGGACATGTGCATAGTCTGTTGTTTTTCAGGTTTTCAGACCGCCCCGGTCCGGCCGTTGCCGGACGGGCGGACGGTTATTTCGTTTTCGCGCCCGGCTGCTGCGCCGCCAGATGCTTCTTGTTCTCCGGATACCAGTTCGAATGGTCGGGTTTCTCCTCGTCGTCGAACCTGACGAGCGGCAGCAGGAAGAGCCACGTCGTGATGCAGAACGGCCCGGTCAGGGTGGCGATTCCGACGGGCGCCATCAGCACATACATGCCGGCCTGGACGAACACCGTCGTCAAGATCCCTAGCACGGCCCACAACGCCGAACGGAAATTCGGTTTGTAGAACACCGTTGCCAGCGCAATGGCCGTCAGCACGGGGCTGTATCCGTAAAGTCCTTCGGAGATGTCCGGGCCCGACGCTTTCAGCGCGACGACCGTCAGCAGCGCCAGCGCCGAGCCGATCGCGGCCCAGAGCGCCGCCCAGCGGCTGCAAAGGAACAATCCTGCGAGGAAACAGATTCCCGTCACCCACGAATCGATCAGAAAGACCTGTCCGATACCTTTCAGCCAGTAAACCGCCAGATCGCCGAAACGGATGTTCTCCAGCGCCGGAAAGGCCGCCGGAAGCGCCGGATCGGCCATGTGGGTCGTCGGAAGCCCGTGCATGGCGCGCGCCGCGAGCAGAAACATCCATGTGCAGAAAACGAACGGGAAGGTGAACGAATTGACCTTCCAAGGCGCCATCACGTTGTTGAACCCCGTGCGCACCCATGTCGTCAGCGCCGCACAGAGCACCAGCGCCAGCCACATCCAGACGGTGTTGCCCATGAACGTGGGAAACGCGCATCCCACCAGCACGCCGTTGAAGCCCCAGAGTCCCTGTTCGCCGTCCCTGGCCGGAAATCCGAGGATGTAACCCGTTACCGTCGAGACGATCACGCCCAGCAGGGCGCCCCAGGCGACGAGTCCCTGGCCTTCGGCGTACGCACCCCAGAAAATGCCGATCATGAACAGCAGTCCGGTCCATGCGCTGTTTTGAAACATCACCTGCCCGGTTCCGCGCAGCAGAATTTTGATAAAATCGAAGGAACCTCCGCCGGCCCCTTCGGATCGAGCGATCGTATTTGCCATATTTGCATTGTTTAACCGTTAATCCAAGTTTTTATCGCCAAGGAAACTCTTCGGGCAAAGGTTTGCCCTTGATTTCCTGCCGGACCGAGGAGCAGAATTCGCGGACGAGTTTCTTCACGGGTGCCGTCTCCTCGCCCAAAACCTTATAGAGCAGTCCCGCTTCGTTCGGCAGTCGCGTGATACCGGCGGCCAGCCGGCGGCCGCGGTCGATGAATGCCTCCGTCCGTTCGTAGATGCCGTCGGCGTGTTCCGGAGGCGTCAGCACGATCACGTTGGCGAAAACGTCATACCCGTTCATCGCGCCGAGCGTCGAGGGCGGGTGCATTTCGGGCCGGATGATGAATTTTTCGCGGAACAACTGCCTCCCGCCGGGGCGTTCGGCATGGGAGCAGACCGAGAGGATGTCGTACTGGAAAGTCTCGCCCCGGTCGAAATACTTCCGGCCGCTCATGTAAATCTCCGAATAGAACAGCGTGGCCGACGGCGCGATGCGGATCGCCGTGTCGGCGATGAACCGCGTGTGCTGGCACGGGATGGTCGGTTCGGGCAGGTATTCCAGATAGGCGTTCTCTTCGAGTTCGAACACCTGTGTCAGTCCCGAATAGTTGTAGCGCATCTCGGCCAGTTTGGTCGCCGCTCCGGTCGAAATGTGGGCATAGGCGCCTTCGCGGACGACGAAACGCTGTTCGTAGCGATCGCCGTCCACGTTGGGGCCTCCCGAGGACAGGATGTAAACGCACGGCATCTCGGGCATGCCTTCGTCGAAATAGAGCTCCTGCTGGACGATCAGCGGCGCATGCCGGTCCAGGTCGCGCATGATCGACCTGCCGTCGCCGTCGAGCTCGAATCCCAGATAGAGGTATCCCATTTTCCCCGGAGTGCCGACGGGCATCGCCTTCGGCTCTTCGAGGTAGGGGCTCATCTCTTTGGCTGCTGCGAAATTCATCGTGGGGCGCCGGTTAGGGGTTCCGGAACTTTCTCTTTGTCGTTGTCGAGGTCGAAGAGCGCCATCCGGCGGATCAGGGCGACCAGTTCGTCGATCCCTTCGCCCGTCATGCAGTTGGTGAATACGAACGGTTTGCCCGGACGCATCAGCTCGGAGTCGCGCCGCATCACTTCGAGGTCGGCATGGACATAGGGGGCCAGGTCGGTCTTGTTGATGACCAGAATGTCGGACTGGGAGATTCCCGGGCCGTCCTTGCGGGGAATCTTGTCGCCTGCGGCCACGTCGATCACATAGATGAAAAAATCCACCAGCGCAGGGCTGAACGTGAGGGTGAGGTTGTCGCCGCCCGACTCGATCAGCACCACGTCGCCGTCGGGAAACCGGGCCTCCATCTCCTCGACCGCCGCGATGTTCATCGAGGGGTCCTCGCGCACGGCCGTGTGGGGACACGCACCGGTCTCGACGCCGATGATCCGCTCCTCGACAAGAATGCCCTTCAGCATTTTACGCACGTGCTTGGCGTCTTCCGTGGTCACTACGTCATTGGTTATCACCAGCACCTTGTAGCCCATGTCCAGAAGCCGCGGGGTGATCGCTTCGATCAGCGCTGTCTTGCCGGAGCCCACGGGGCCGCCGATTCCGATTCTGCAAGTTGTGTTGTCGCTCATAATTTTATCTTTCTGTTTGTGTATAAGTTCATTCTGTTTTCGGGTGGCACCGGATTCGGATTGCCGCGCTCGCATCCGTTCGCTCGCAATGACCGGCTTTCGGAAAGAGTCCGGGCGCACATTGGGAACGGATGCGCTCCGGCCTGCCTTCTCCCCTAAATCGGGCTTTTTAAGCCCGCGCCTGTAAAACCCGCTTCTTAAGCGGGTCAGTTCATGAACATCCGTTTGGTTCCCTTTTCGTGCAGCGAGGCGAGAATGTCGATCTGCGGCACGAAGGTGTACATGTCGTCGAAATCCATGTCGCTCGCCGTGTCATAGAGTTCCCCGAGCTTTTCGGCGGTCCGGAACAGGATGCGCTGCGTGTCGTAGTGCGACACGCGCACGCAGCGGAGGGCCGCGCTCACGACCATGTTGACCACACCGTACTGGTGGGAGCAGAAAAGCTCCTTTTCGGAGATTCCGCAGGCCGCGAATACGATCCCCTGTGCCACGGGATAAGTACCGGGAGTGCGGTCTCCGGCGATGTCGCCGAGCCACTGCGCTGCGGTTTCATCGGGAAAGATCTGTTTCGACAGCTCGGCCAGCTTCTTGCCCATACGCCGGGTCATCAGCCGCGCCTCGGCGTTCATCTTGCAGAGGAGGGCCTGACGGTCGGCATTGAGGATGCCCTCGTAATAACCGAGGTTATAGCTGCGGAAAGCGTGCAGCGCCGCGACTCCGTCGGTGAAGGCGGCCTGCCGGACGATGTCCTGCGCGTATTGTTCGAGCGTCGCGGCGTCGTACACCAGTCCCTCTTCGGCGGCCGTTTCCAGCCCGTTGGAGAAAGAGAAGGTCCCGACCGGAAAGGCCGAGTCGGTGAATTCGAGCAGCCGCATGACGGTTGTCGCGTTGTCGGTCATGGGTGTCGGTTTACTGCGCATGCGCATGTTCGTGATGGTGGTGTACGTCGCTGTCGGGGCCCGTACCGCCGAACAGACGCCGGATTTCGTGGGGCGCCAGGTAGGGAATCACCTCCGAGCCGGGCTGGAACGACCAGGCGACGCCTTCGATATGGTGTGTGCGCATCACGCTGTCCATCACTTTCTTGTCCACCGTCAGCGGGATGTAGACCTTCGTTCCCTTGACCACGGCGGGCCAATGCTGGTTGCCGATGGCATGGCCGAGTTCCACCGAGATGTGGATGATCGTTTCCGGCGTTTGGCGTGCCAGATCCGAAAGGTCCGCGACCAGCACGTCGTTGAGCCGGATGCGGATGGCCGCGATGCGGCGCTGTTCGGGCAGGTATTCGATGATGTCGCCGTCGAGCATCTGCGAGTGGCGTTTCAATGCCACGGCGTATTCGTTTTCCCGGTCGCCTTTGACCGCGAAGCGGCTTTTCTGGGCCGTCCACTGGTCGAGATCGATAAATTCGATCTCGGCTCCCCGCGCTCTCTCCGCCCATTCGGGGTCGTGCAGGTTGCCTATGATTTCCGTATAGATTTTCATCGTATGTGTGTTTTGGGAGTTTGCACCGACCCCCGGGAGCGGCCGTGCGGGCCGCCCCCGGAATCGGACGGGTGTCTAACTGAACCAGAGCAGCTGGCTCAGGGGGAATTTGTCGGCCGGCTTGACGTAGGCCCGGATGTCGTTGACCAGCACGTCGAACGTTTCGGGATTCACGTCGATCTTCGGCATTCCTCCGTTGCGCACCATGTCGTATTTGGTGAGCTGGCGGGTGCGGCGCACGGGCTGCACCATGCGGTGCAGGTGGAGACGCTCCTTGATGCCGCTCTGGAATGCGGCGTTCGATACGAACGAGAGGCAGGTCTCGGGCAGCGTGCGGCCGAAAGCGCCGTACATCGGACGGTAGTAGCACGGCTGCGGCGTCGGGAGCGACGCATTGGGATCGCCCATGTTCGACCAGTTGATCAGACCGCCCTTGATGACCATCTTGGGCTTGGCGCCGAAGAACTGCGGCTCCCAGAGGACGAGGTCGGCGACCTTGCCTTTTTCGACCGATCCGAGGTAGTCGGACACACCGTAGGTGATGGCCGGGTTGATCGTGATCTTGGCGATGTAGCGCAGCACGCGGAAGTTGTCGTTTCCGTCGGCATCCTCGGCGAGCTTGCCGCAGGCGTTTTTCATGAACGACGCCATCTGGAACGTACGCATGAACGATTCGCCGATGCGGCCCATGGCCTGCGAGTCGGACGAGACCATCGACAGTACGCCCAGGTCGTGCAACACGTTCTCCGCGGCCTGCGTTTCGGGGCGCACGCGGCTCTCGGCGAAGGCCACGTCCGACGGAATCTTCGGATTGAGGTTGTGGCAGACCATGATCATGTCGAACAGCTCGGCCTGGGAATTGACGCCGAACGGCAGGGTGGGATTGGTCGATGAAGGCAGCACGTAGGGCATCGACGCCACTTTCAGCAGGTCGGGGGCGTGTCCGCCGCCGGCGCCTTCGGTGTGGTAGGTGTGGATCGTGCGGCCGTCCATGGCGGCGATCGTGTCCTCGACGTATCCGCTTTCGTTGAGCGTGTCGGAGTGGATGGCCACCTGCACGTCGAAACGGTCGGCGACACCCAGCGCGGCGCGGATCGCAGCGGGGGTCGAACCCCAGTCCTCGTGAATTTTCAGGCCGCAGGCTCCGGCCTCGATCTGCTCTTCGAGCGGCTGGTTCATCGAACAGTTGCCCTTGCCCAGCAGACCGACGTTCACCGGAAGCCCCTCGATTGCCTCCAGCATACGTTCGATGTTCCAGCGGCCGGAAGTGATGGTGGTGCCGTTGCTGCCGTCCGTAGGGCCGATTCCGCCGCCGAACAGTGTCGTAATGCCGTTGCTCAGACAGGCGTAAGCCTGCTGCGGGGAGATCATGTGCACGTGGCCGTCGATGCCGGCCGCTGTCAGGATCAGGTGCTCGCCCGATATTGCGTCGGTCGCGGTGCTGGTCACCAGATCGGGATGCACGCCGTGCATGATATTGGGATTTCCCGCCTTGCCGATACCGGCGATTTTCCCGTCCTTGATACCCACGTCGGCCTTCACGACGCCCAGATTGGCGTCGATGATCGTCACGTTGGTGATCACGAGGTCGAGCGACCCTTCCTTCGAAGTCATCGTATTGGCCAGCCCCATACCGTCGCGGATGGTTTTGCCGCCGCCGTAGACGACCTCGTCGCCGTATTCGCGCAAGTCTTTTTCGATCTCGACGTAAAGATCGGTGTCGCCCAGCCGGATTTTGTCGCCGACGGTGGGACCGAACAGGTTATTGTATTCCTGACGTGAAATTGTTGCCATATCCTCTATTTTTTAGTGTTGTTGCCTTTTTTCATAGCGGCCTCGGCATCGCTTTCCGAAACGGTCTTGAAGCCTGCGTGCCGGACTTTGCGCGTGGCGTGCATGCGTGCAGGGAAATAGGTGGGCGCATCCTCGTCGCCCGTGTATCCCATCACCAGCCCGTTGAAGCCGATCACGCGGCGTTTGCCCGAATAGGCCACGACCTCGACCTCTTTCTGGTCGCCCGGTTCGAAACGGATGGCGGTCGTTGCGGGAATGTTCAGGTGACAGCCGAAAGCGGCGTCGCGGTCGAATTCCAGGTAACGGTTGACTTCGAAGAAATGGAAATGCGAACCGACCTGAACCGGACGGTCGCCGGTGTTGCGCACGACAAGCTGCACGGTCTTGCGGCCGGTGTTGTACTCGATCGGGGCGTTCATCAGGATTACTCCTCCGACGGCTACGGGCTTTGCGGGCTTGAAACCGGGTTCATTCGGATAGAGACTCGCCGCCTGTGCCTGATTTTTCGCAGGGGCGGGATTTTTCGTACTCATAATCGGGATTTTTAGAATTACTTGATAGGATGGTGGATGCTCACCAAACGGGAGCCGTCCGTAAATACGGCTTCGACCTGCAACAGGTCGATCATGTCGGCGACGCCCTCCATGACATCGCTTTTTTTCAGTACGCTGGCCGCCCCTTTCATAACCTCTTCCACGGTCTTGCCTTCACGCGCGCCCTCCAATGCCGTGGACGTGATATAGGCTACGGCCTCCGGATAATTCAGTTTCAGCCCTTTTTTCATCCGCCGTTCGGCGATCATGCCGAGCGAAAGCAGCATCAACTTGTCAATCTCTTTCGGTGTCAAGTGCATAGTAAACGATTTTTACGATTAATCCGGCTCCGCATCCCCGACGGCCATACGTATCCCGCCGGGGCAGCAGTCTGCCGGTACTGATCTGCGGAATTCCAAATAGGATGCCAAAAGTCCTCCCGCGGCGATTCGCGGCGAAAAAGCGGAAGTCCCGGTGGCATTGAATTTGTCCGGGAAAGAATCCGAATGATAGAATCAACCAAAAACGTGTGAATTATGTTCAAAGCGATGA
Organism: Alistipes senegalensis JC50; assembly: GCF_025145645.1. Lineage (NCBI taxonomy): Bacteria > Pseudomonadati > Bacteroidota > Bacteroidia > Bacteroidales > Rikenellaceae > Alistipes > Alistipes senegalensis. The sequence goes on from NZ_CP102252.1 coordinate 2,360,530, forward strand.
TGCTTGCAGGACTCGGCGGTTTTATCGGCACATGCCTGCGCTTTCTGACGGGAAAACTGGCCCATGTCATTACGGTTTCTGCTTTTCCGTGGGGTACGTTCGCCGTCAATGTTATCGGCAGTTTCGTGATCGGTATTTTCTTCGGATTGGCCGAAAAGACCCATGTCATCTCACCGTCGATGAACGTCTTCCTGATCACCGGCTTCTGCGGCGGTTTCACCACCTTTTCGTCGTTTGCCGACGACATGTACCTGCTCCTGCAACAGAAACACTGGCTCTATTTCGGTCTTTACGTCGGTCTGAGTTTCGTCCTGGGGCTGGTACTCGTGTGGCTGGGACGCTCGCTGATAAAGACGGTATAGCGGCTGTCGCCGGCACACCCGTCCCGAAGCGAAACGCACCGAATCGGCCGGAATGCGCCATGTATGCCGGCTGAAAGGGAATGTCGGAGCCGCAGACATCCGTCTGACCGGGCAGGTGCAGGCTATCGACGACATTCAGCGGCAGGTCGTCTTTCCGATACCGTTGCCTGGTATATTCGGTCAAGTATCGGAGTAGGCGGTGGTATTTGTTACAAGTTACTTGTGTGATACGTGTTCCGACCTCTCGCTGCCGTTTGTCGCAGTATTTCGAAAACTCGGCGAGGAACATCCGCTGTGCGGCTTAAAAACGAAAAAGCCTTATATATCAACGATATATAAGACTTTTGCTCTTTTGTGCGCTTTCCTATCCTGCGCCTCCAGGGTGGAAGAAGGGGCTCGAACCCTCGACCTTCGGAACCACAATCCGACGCTCTAACCAACTGAGCTACATCCACCGTGTCGATACGTACTCGTCGTATCGGGATGCAAATGTAATATGTTTTTTCGGTCCGTGCAAAATTTTCGGCTTAAAAATCTTCGGGAAAACGCATCGGGTGACAAAATGGCAGTCCCCTCTGCTCGTTTGTCACGCAAAACCTGCCAAAAAACGGTTGGCACACCTATTGATGGATACGGGGGTGCGAAAGCAACTGAAAAAACACATATAAAAACTTAAAACACGTAAAAGCTATGAATGTAAAACCGTTATCGGACCGTGTGCTGGTTCTCCCGAATCCCGCGGAGGAGAAGACAGCCGGAGGATTGATCATCCCCGACACGGCAAAGGAAAAACCGCTGGCAGGCAAGGTCGTTGCAGTGGGCCCCGGCACTTCGGAGGTCAAGATGGAGGTCAAGGTGGGCGATCAGGTCCTCTACGGCAAGTATGCCGGTCAGGAGATCCAGGTCGATGGCGTAGACTACCTCATCATGAAACAGAACGATATTTTGGCAATCATCTAATAATTCGCATACAGTCATGGCAAAAGATATCAAATACAATGTAGAGGCGCGCGAACTGCTCAAGGAGGGTGTCGATGCGCTGTCGAACGCCGTCAAGGTAACGCTGGGCCCCAAAGGCCGCAACGTCATTATCGACAAGAAATTCGGCGCTCCGCAGATCACCAAGGACGGCGTGACCGTGGCCAAGGAGGTCGAGCTGGAGGACGCTTTCGCCAACATGGGCGCCCAGATGGTCAAGGAGGTCGCTTCGAAGACCAATGACGATGCGGGCGACGGTACGACGACCGCGACCGTGCTGGCGCAGTCGATTATCGGTGTGGGCCTGAAGAACGTGACGGCCGGCGCCAACCCGATGGATCTGAAACGCGGTATCGACAAGGCCGTTGCGAAGGTTGTGGAGTCGCTTCGCAAGCAGAGCCAGGAGGTCGGTTCGGATTTCGCCAAGATCGAGCAGGTGGCCACCATTTCGGCCAACAACGACCAGAATATCGGTAAGCTGATTGCCGAGGCGATGGCCAAGGTTAACAAGGAGGGTGTCATCACCGTCGAGGAGGCCAAGGGCACCGAAACCCATGTCGAGGTGGTCGAGGGCATGCAGTTCGACCGCGGTTATATCTCGGCCTACTTCATCACCGACACCGAGAAGATGGAGGCTCAGCTCGAAAAACCCTATATCCTGATTACGGACAAGAAGATTTCGACGATGAAGGAGCTGATGGGCGTGCTGGAGCCGGTGGCTCAGAGCGGCCGTGCGCTGCTGATCATCGCCGAGGATGTCGATGGCGAGGCTCTTTCGGCACTCGTGGTCAACAAACTGCGCGGTACGTTGAAGATCGCCGCTTGCAAGGCTCCGGGCTTCGGCGACCGCCGCAAAGAGATGCTGGAGGATATCGCCGTGCTGACGGGCGGTACCGTGATCTCGGCCGACAAGGGCATGAAGATCGAGGATGCCACGTTGGCTATGCTGGGTTCGGCCGACAAGGTGACGCTCAACAAGGAGAACACCACCATCGTCGATGGCGCCGGTAAGAAGGAGGAGATCGCTGCGCGCGTGGCGCAGATCCGCGCTTCGATCGAGAAGGCTACGTCGGACTACGACAAGGAGAAGTTGCAGGAGCGTCTGGCCAAGCTGGCCGGCGGTGTGGCCGTGCTCTACGTCGGAGCCGCTACCGAGGTCGAGATGAAGGAGAAGAAAGACCGCGTGGACGACGCGCTGGCCGCAACCCGTGCAGCCGTCGAAGAGGGTATCGTCCCGGGCGGCGGTGTGGCTTACATCCGCGCCACGGCGGCTCTTGAAGGCATGAAGGGCGACAACGAGGACCAGACGACGGGTATCCAGATCGTGAAACGCGCCATCGAGGAGCCTTTGCGCCAGATCGTTGCGAACGCCGGCGGCGAGGGTTCGGTGGTCGTTAACAAGGTGAAGGAGGGCAAGGACGCCTTCGGTTACAACGCCCGCGACGACAAGTACGAGGACATGATGAAGGCCGGTATCATCGACCCGACGAAAGTGTCGCGCGTCGCATTGGAGAATGCCGCGTCGATCGCTTCGATGTTCCTCACCACGGAGTGCGTGTTGGCCGAGAAGAAATCGGAGGCTCCCGCCATGCCGGCAATGCCCGGAGGCGGCATGGGCGGCATGATGTAATTCCGCACATTACCTGAAGCGGGGCGGGTGGAAGAATATTTCCATCCGCCCCGCTTTTTTTATTACCTTCGCGGCCGAAACTTACGTGTTATGAAAAAGGGTATTCTCTATGCTATACTGGCCTCGGTGTTGTGGGCCCTCGTCAATCCGTTCATCAAACAGGGACTCAGCTACGATTTTACGCCGATGAATTTCGCCGGGCTGCGCTTCACGACCGTCGGCGTCATCCTCTTCGCCTACACGTGGCACGGCGGCATGTGGCGCGAGATCGTGCGCCACATGCGGCTGTTCGGCAATCTCATTCTGATCAACATGTTCCTGGGCTACACGGCGTTTTATTTCGGCGTGGACTTCGTCAGCGGAGCCATCGGCTCGATCGTCATGGGCCTCACGCCGCTGATCAACGTGCTGCTGGCGCACCTGCTGGCCAGCGACGACCGGCTGAACCGCTACAAGGTCGTGAGCCTGCTGGTCAGTCTGGCGGGACTGCTGCTGATCGTCGGCACGGGCAGCGACGGCGCGCCGCTCGACTGGCGCGGCATCGGGGGCATCGTGCTGTTGCTGGCGAGCATCGTCTTTCAGGGCTACTCCGCGATTTCGGTTTCGGAGGACAAGGGCAAGGTCGATCCGGTCTTCCTCAATGCCGTGCAGATGTTCTTCGGCGGTCTGCTGATCTACGGCGTGGGCGTCGCCGCAGAGGGTTTCCACCCTTTTTGGGCCAAACCGGCCGGATTCTACGGAAGCCTCGGGGTGCTGGTCTTCATTTCGGTCTTCGCTTTCAGCTTCTGGTTCATGGCCCTGCGCACCGAGGGCACGAAGGTCAGCGATATCAATATGTGCCGCCTGATCAATCCCGTGCTGGGGGCGGTTCTGAGCTGGATCATGCTGCCCGGCGAGTATCCCCATTTCAGCACCGTGGCAGGCATGGCGATTATCGTCGGTTCGCTCGTCATCTACTTCAAGGGTGAAATCCTCGTCGAACGGTGGCGGCGGCGACGCCTCTGAACGAACGGAGTGCCCCGAAAGGTGCTCCGCTGCATTTTGGATTCAGGGCATCCATTCCAGAATGCCCTCGACGGGATTCGCCGCGCGCCATGCCTCGAATTCGGCATAGGTGCGCACACCGTCGCGCAGCACGGCCTGATAATATTCGATGCCCATGATCTTCACCTCGTCGGGCGTGTCGTATTTGATTTGCAGGATGGCGCGCCGCGTCTCGTCGGTCAGCACGGCGCCGATCCGGTCGGCCACCCGTTCGAAATAGCCCTCCCAGGCCGATCCGCGGGCCATGTGGATCATGTCGATCTGCCAGAGCCGGTCGTCGGCGTCGGCATACCACGCATGCCATTCGAGACATTGGTCCGGGGCGTCGAGCAGGTTGCCGTATTCGATGCGGCGGATGCGGGGATTCGCGGCGATGCGGGTCATGGCCGCGAAGCTGTCGGCGATGTTCAGGGACGGGGAGTAGATGTGGAAGTCGATGTCGCGGTGTTTCATCAGCAGGCCCGTGCGGAACGACCCCACGAGGTTCGGTTCGGCGCCCGCCGCCCGCCAGGCGGCTTCCAGCCCGGTGTCGCGGATGACCTCGCGGGCGCGCTGCTGGTTGGCGGCCGCGATTTCGAGGATGTTTTCCATGATGCGTTTTTTGCGGGGTTATCGTAGCGGGCGGAGCGATTCCGGGTCGCTCCGTCTTGTGTAAATCGGTTCGGGGCGGTTATTTGCCCAGCAGGATGCGGGCCTGGGCCACGGCGGCGTCGGTGATCTCCGAGCCGGAGAGCATTTTGGCGATTTCGGTCACGCGTTCGTCGTCGCCGAGGCGGGTGATCTCCGTGCGTCCGTTGCGCTTGTAGACCACGAAATGCGCCGAGCCCTTCGAGGCGACCTGCGGCAGGTGGGTGATGTCCACCACCTGCATCGACGCCGCGAGCGATTCGATGATCTCGCCCATGGCGTCGGCGATGCGGCCCGAGACACCCGTGTCGATCTCGTCGAAGATGATCGTCGGCAGCTGCATCCGCTCGGCCAGCAGGGCTTTCAGAGCCAGCATCACGCGCGAAAGCTCACCGCCCGAGGCGATGCGTTCGACGGGCTGGGGCGTCATGTTCCGGTTGGCTGTGAAGAGGAACTGCACGCTGTCGCACCCCGTGCGGCCCGGTTCGGCCAGCGGCGTCAGCGCGATGCGGAAGAGGGTGTCGGGCATGCCCAGTTTGGCGAGGGTCGAGAGGATGTGTTTTTCGAATCCCGCAGCCGCCTTTTCGCGCGTTTTGTGCAGACGGTCGGCCAGGGCGAGGAGCTTGGCGGCGGCTTCTCCGAGGGCGGACTCCGCTTCGGCGATCTCCTCGCCGCTGTGGACGATGGCCGCTAGTTGGGCCGCACAGCGGTCGCGCAGGTCGATCAGCCCGGCTTCGTCCGCGACGTGGTGTTTCTGTTGGAGCGCGATCAGCGCGTCGAGGCGGGCCGAGCGTTTCGCCAGCCGCTCCGGATCGGCGTCGAGCCGTTCTGCGGCCGCAGCGGCCGAATTGTTGATGTCCTTCAGCTCTTCGAGCACCGACCGCAGACGGTCGGCGTACTCCCCGGCGGCGGGGTAGTGGCCGCGGATATGGTTGAGTTCGTTTTCCGAGTTTTTAAGCTGCGCCAGCACTCCCGTTTCGTCGGTGTCGAAAGCGTTGCGCAGCGTGGTCAGCGCTTCGCCGATGCGGTCGGCGTTTTCGAGCACCGTCAGCTCCTCTTCCAGTTCGGCCTGTTCGCCGGCGCGCAGGTTGGCGGCCGTCAGCTCCTCGGTCTGGAACCGGAGCCACTCCTCGTCGCGGCGGCCCTTCTCGGCGGCTTCGCGCAGGGCGGCCAGCCGGCGCCGCAGTTCGGATGTCCGGGCGTACTGTGCGGTGTATTGGGCCAGCAGCTCCCGGTTCGCGGCCACGGTATCGAGTGCCGAGGTGCGGAACTCCTCCGACGAGAGGATCAGGTTCTGGTGCTGGGAATGGATGTCGATCAGGCGGCTCCCCAGTTCGCGCAACTGCGCCAGCTGCACCGGCACGTCGTTGATGAAAGCGCGGCTCTTGCCCGTCGGGGTGATGATGCGCGTCAGGGTCGTTTCGGGAGCGTAGTCGAGGTCGTTTTCGTCGAAGAACGCCTCCAGGTCGCGCCCCGTGAGGTCGAAAATCCCCTCGACCGTGCAGTTGCGCGCCGCGTCCTTCATCGCCGAACCGTCGTTCTTGGCCCCCAGCAGCAGCCCGAGAGCTCCGAGCAGGATGGATTTTCCGGCGCCCGTCTCACCCGTGATGATGTTCAGACGGGGGTCCAGCTCCATTTCGAGCTTGTCGATAAGCGCGTAATTTTCGACCGACAGACGGCGTAGCATGCGAAATTACAAATTAAGAATTAAAAATTAAAAGCTCCGGCCTTCCGTTGCGGAAGGCATTCATCGGGCGAAAAATTTTTCGATTTTGTCGGCAATGCGTGCGGCGACCTCGCGCTTCGCCATCAGGGGCAGCTCTTCGCGTCCCGCACGGTCGATGAAGGTCACCTTGTTGGTGTCGCCGCGGAATCCGGCTCCGGCGTTGCGCAGCGAGTTGAGCACGATGAAGTCGAAATTCTTCTTCGTGAGTTTGGCTTCGGCGTGCGCCTCCTCGTCGTGGGTCTCCAAAGCGAATCCCACCAGCAGGCGGCCGCCCTTGTGCGCCCCCAGTTCGGCAGCGATGTCGCGCGTCCGGCGCAGGGCGATGTACATGTCGCCGTCGCCTTTCTTGATCTTGGTTTCCGAAACGCTGTCGGGAGTGTAGTCGGCCACGGCGGCGCACATCACCGCACCGTCGGCCTTCTCGAAGGCCCGGACCGCGGCGTCGTACATCTCGGCGGCCGAGAGCACGTCCACCCGCTCGACGCCTGCGGGCGTCGGCAGCGCCGTGCGGCCCGTGACGAGCGTCACCTCGGCGCCCCTGCCGGCCAGCTCCCCGGCAATGGCGTAGCCCATCTTCCCCGAGGAGTGGTTCGAGATGAACCGCACGGGGTCGATGGCCTCGATCGTGGCTCCTGCCGTGACGATCAGCCGTTTACCTTGCAGACTCTTTTTTTTTTCGCGGAGAAGGTCGCCGACGAATGCGGCGATCGCTTCGGGTTCGGCCATGCGGCCCTTGCCGGTCAGTCCGCTGGCCAGTTCGCCTTCGCCGGGCTCGACGATGCGGACGCCGCGTTCGGCGAGTGTCCGCAGGTTCTGCTGCGTGGCTGCGTGGGCGTACATGTCCAGGTCCATGGCGGGAGCCGCGACGACCGGGCAGCGTGCCGAGAGGTAGGTCGTCAGTAGCAGATTGTCGGCGATGCCGCCAGCCATCTTGGCCAGCGTGTTGGCCGTGGCGGGGGCGATCAGGTAGCAGTCCGCCCATTCGCCCAGCGACACGTGGGAGTTCCACGCGCCGTTTTCCGGATCGAAGAATTCGACCAGAATGGGATTTTTCGAGAGCGTGGCCATCGTCAGCGGCGTGATGAACTGCTTGGCCAGCGGCGTCATCACCACGCGTACGTCGGCGCCTGCCGTCTTCAATAAACGACAAAGCACGGCAGCCTTGTAGGCCGCTATGCTGCCCGTGATGCCCAGCAGTATGTGCCGTCCCGCCAGCGGGGGATTCGCAACGCCTTCGGATGCCATCTCCCTGCGCGGATTAGATCACCTTCATCTCGCCGTCCTTGCCCTCCTTGAAGACCAGTTCGTGGTCGATGAACTCCTCGGTGGCGATGATCACCGGTTTGGGCAGGCGCTCGTAGTAACGCGAGATCTCGATCTGCTCGCGGTTCTCGAAGGTCTCCTCCATAGTGTCGGTGGGCGACGAGAAATCGGCGAGTTTGCGGTTGAGCTCGGTTTTGAGTTCGGTTGCGATCTGGTTGGCGCGGCGGGCGATGATGTTGACGCTCTCGTAGATGTTGCCCGTTTCCGAGTCCAGATCCACCAGCTTGCGCGTGATGGTGTTGTTGGGAATGTTCTTTTTGATTTCCATTCTTATATATTGTTGTCCTTGTTGTTGTTGCGGTCGAGGTAGTCGCGGGCGCTCTTGGCCATGCGGTCGAGCTCCTTGATGTGCTTCGATTCGGGGAACTCCTCCTTGAACGAGAGGTAGGAGTCGAGCATCGTCAGATAGCGGTCCGTCTGCTTGTCCTGGACCGAGTTGCTGGCGAAGCGGTAGCCGGCATCGACGATCAGGTACATGATCTCCTCGCGGTGCTTGCTTTCGGGATATTGTTTCAGGGCGTTTTTCAGCGCCACGATCGCCGATTTGTAGCGGCCGATCTTATAATAGGTATAGGCGTTGATGTAGGCTTTGTCGTGGAGCCGTTCGGTGAGCTCCGCGTTGATCTTCTTGAAATCCTCGATCCGGTCGCTCTTCGGATAGCGCGACATGAATTCGTTGATGGCGATCAGCGCCTGGCCGGTCATCGTCTGGTCGCGCGAGGGTCCCGGCGAGAGGTAGTAGAAGCAGAGCGCGTACATGCCTTCGGCGTCCTCGATGAAGGCGCTGCGGCCGAATTTGCGCCGGAAGTCGTCCAGCAGGGTCGATGCCGTGTCGTAATCGCGGTTCTTGAATTTGCAGCGGGCGTTGAAGAACGAGATGCTGTCTTCGGTCGGGGTGCCGGTGTAGTAGTACTGGGCTCCTTCGAAGAGCGTCGAGGCGCGCTGCCACTTCTCCTTCTGGTAGTACTCCATCGCCTTGCTGTAAATCAGTTCGGGTTTTCCGCTTTTCAGCAGGGCGTTCATGCCAGAACACCCTCCGAGGATAGCCGCGGCCGCCAGTCCGCAAAGGGCGTATAAAAAAGTCTGCTTCATTTATGAATCTATTACGGCGCTTTATCGCACAAAGTTACACATAAATTAACGATTTGCAAAAAAAATTATTGCACGCGGAAGCTGCAAAGAGGGATGGATCGCCGTTTTTTATTCCGGCGGATGCGAAAGCCCCCGCCGGGGCGGGGGATCAGGACCGGGATTTTCAGAAAAAGAAACCGACGGAACCGCCGTAGACGATGTCGTGGGGCACTTTGACACGGCGCGATACGCCGTCCGACGTGAAGTCGTGCCACACCCGCGAGCGCGGATAGCCCGAGATGCGGAAGTCGATGAAGAATTTGCGGACGTTGAAGCCCAGGCCGCCCATGACCCCGATGTCGCCGTTGTTGAACCGGACCCGGAGCAGCTGCGGGGCGCTGCTGCGCTCGGAATCCGTGACGCGGAACAGCGCGCCTCCGAACAGCCGCAGCACGCCGAACTGGAAGCCCAGCTGGACGGGAATCTCGAACCGCTCGGTGCGCAGCGTCAGGCGGCGGTTTCCGGCATCCCCGGCGCGGACGGAGTAGTTGACGAAGGCGTAGTCCAGTTCCGATTGCAGATGGAGGTGCTTCGAGAGGTTGAGGCGCAGGACGAAGCCCACGTCGTAGCCTGCCCGCGGGGAGCCCGGCGAGAACCGGATGTCGCCGATGCGTGTCGGGACGAACGAGTAGTCGGTGAAATTGACGCCGCCGCGCACGCCGACCATCAGGCGTTGGGCGGAGGCCGCGCCCGAAACGAGGAGCGCGGCGAGGAGGGTGAAGACAAGGTGTTTCATGGTGCGTATATGTTTAGGACGGGATCACATCAGGGGTGACACGAGCCGCAGCACGTCGCCCAGCGTCCGGCGCCACAGCGGGGGCCGCCACTCCCGGCGCGTGATGCGCCGGCAGGAGGCGAGGTCCTCGCCGAAGTTCGCCGCCAGTTCGCGGACCGCCTCCCGGCCGCGGATGAAGGCCGTGACTTCGAGGTTGTCCGTCAGACTGCGGTAGTCCATGTTCGCGGTGCCCACCGAGGCCAGCTCTTCATCGACGATCACCAGTTTGGCGTGCAGGAATCCGTTGTCGTAGCGGTAGAGTTCGACCCCGGCGTCGAGCAGGTCCCCGACGTAGGAGTCGGACACGAGGTCCGAGAACGGGGAGTCGCTGCACGCCGGGATCATCACCTCGACCCGGATGCCGCTCCGGGCCGCCAGCCGCAGGGCGTCGAGGATCATCACCGGGGGCAGGAAGTAGGGCGAACAGATGCGCACCCGCTTCCGGGCCCGGACGATGGCCGCCGCGAACGCCTCGGCGATAGTCAGCCGCGAAGGGCCCTCTTCGGACCATGCCAGCTGGATCGGCAGCCGCTGCCGGATGCGGTGAGGGGCGATGTATCTGCGCGGGTCGAGACGCTCCCGGGCGGCCCGCGCCCAATCGGCGATGAAGAGTCGCTGGAGGTCCGCGACGGCGTCGCCTTCGATGCGAAGGTGCTCGTCGCGCCACTTGCCCATGCAATCTCCGTCGAGGTAGTATTTCGCAATATTTATGCCACCCAGATAGGCGGTTTTTCCGTCCGTAACGACTATTTTGCGGTGGTTGCGGCGCGCGGCGCGCGGGGTGAACCACGGGAAGCGGACCGGTTCGAAGGCGGCCGTGCGGACCCCCGCCTCGTGCATGCGCCGCAGCATTGCGCGGCTCAGCCGCCACGAACCCACGGCGTCGTAGATGACCCGCACCTCCAGCCCAGCGCGGGCCTTGCGGATCAGGATTTCGGCGATGGTGCGGCCGATGCGGTCGTCGCGGATGATGTAGTACTCCATGTGGATCGAGCGGGCGGCGTGTTGCAGGGCGGCGATGAGCGATGCGAAGGCATTGTTGCCGTTGTGGAGCAGTTCGATGCGGTTGTGCCGCGTGGGGGAGGTGCCGCAGCCCCGGGCGACGATCTGTTCCACGGCGTCGCCCCTGTGGACGGCCTCTTCGGCCGGGGGTGCGGGACGGCGGTATCCCGCCAGTACGTACAGCAGCGTGCCAGCCACCGGGAGCAGGAGAACCAGAGCCAGCCACACGGCCGCCGAAGCGGGTATCCGCTGCCGACGCGTGATGACGAGACCCGCGCCGAGCGTCCATAACAGATGGATCGTGAGGAGGGTGTGCATAACCCCGTTCGCGGGCACGATCCGTGCCACGGAGCGCGAAAAAGATTTGGAAATATGGAATTTACTTTCTATCTTTGTCTGAGCAACGCAACGGGGTTCTGACCTTTACGGGTCAGGATTCTTTATTTTTTATGTTTTTTTAGGTATGGCAAAAGAGATTATTTATCTGACAGCGGAGGGTTATAAAAAACTCAAGGAGGAGCTCGATCACCTGCGTTCCGTCGAGCGTCCGGCGATTTCGGCGGCGATCGCCGAAGCGCGCGACAAGGGCGACCTTTCGGAGAACGCGGAGTACGACGCTGCCCGTGAGGCGCAGGGTCTGATGGAGATGCGTATCGCCAAGCTGGAAGATACGATCGCCAATGCGCGCGTGATCGACGAATCGAAGATCGACAAGAGCAAGGTGCAGATTCTGAGTAAGGTGACGCTCCTGAATCACAACACCCACAAGCAGATGACCTATACGATCGTCGCCGAGCACGAGGCCAACCTGCGCGAAGGGAAGCTGGCCATCGGCACGCCGATCGCCAAGGCGCTGCTGGGCCGCAAGAAGGGCGACTGCGTGGATGTGGACGTACCTGCCGGCACGATCCACTTCGAGATCCTCGACATCAGCATCTGAGGCGCCCGGCTTCCGGGAGGGGCGCACGGTCCGTCTCCCGCAGCGGGCGACCGGACAGACATACAACCTACTAATGTTTAGGTATTTTTGCAGGGGCCGCTTGTCGCGGCCCTTTTTTATTGTAACTTTGCATCCGATGAAGATGCGCCCCGGACTCAGACGATGCTGTGCGGCTTTCCTGCTGTCGGTCCTGCTCGCGGCCTACGCGGGGCAGAAGGTGCATATCTATAACGAGGACCCGGCCCACTTCGCGGCGTTCAGCGGCGACCTGGTGCCCGACAACGGCGCCGAGCAGCAGATCGTCGAGTTCTGTATCGTCGATGATTTCCATTTCTTCCCCTATCTGCTCGAAATCCCTTATGCGCATCAGTTCTACGCCGAGGTGCTCGCCGTGCTGCTGCCCGAGGCCACGCGCTGCAAGTGTGCGCCTGAGATTTCGTTCTTCTCCCTGCGGGCGCCTCCTGCGGCGTAATCTCGTTTCGCCTCCTTTCTGATTTGTCCGGAGTTTTCCGGGCCCCACTCTCAATTTTATTTTACTATGAAACGACATATCCTGTCGGTACTCCTCGTCGTGTGCCTGACTGTTTCCGGCGTGCTGGGCGCCGAGGCCCCGCGCAAAGGCACGGATGCCAACCTTTACGGTCATGTGGTGGACCGTGAAACTCACGAACATATTCCCTATGCCTCGATAGCCGTCGTCGGCACGGCCTTCGGTACGACGACCGACGCCTCGGGGCACTATTTTCTGAAAAACCTCCCCGAAGGGGAGCTGACGCTCGAAGTCCGCGCCCTGGGCTACGCCCCGAAAAGGACCTCCGTCGCGCTGAAGCGCGGCGAGACGCTGGAACTGAATTTCGAGGTGGCGCAGAACGGCATCTCGATGGACGAGGTGGTCGTGTCGGCGAGCCGTTCGGCGACGCTGCGGCGCGAGGCCCCGGCGCTGGTGAGCGTGCTCGACTCCAAGTTGTTCGAGCGGACCAATGCCGCGTGTCTGGCGCAGGGCCTTTCGTTCCAGCCCGGCGTGCGGGTCGAGGACGACTGCCAGAACTGCGGCTTCATGCAGGTGCGCATCAACGGCCTCGACGGCCACTATTCGCAGATTCTGGTCGATTCGCATCCCGTCTTTTCGGCCCTGACGGGTGTCTACGGGCTGGAACAGATTCCGGCCAACATGATCGAGCGGGTCGAGGTGCTGCGCGGCGGCGGCTCGGCGCTTTTCGGTTCGTCGGCCATCGGCGGCACGATCAACATCATCACCCGGGAACCGTCGCGCAGTTCGGCCCAGCTGTCGCACACGCTGACTTCGCTCGGCGGCAGCAACTCCTATGACAATGCGACGATGCTCAACGCCTCGATCGTCTCCGAGAGCGGCCGTGCGGGCATCAGCGTCTTCGGTCAGAGCCGCCACCGCTCGGGCTACGACCACGACGGCGACGGTTTCACCGAACTGCCCGTCATCAACAGCCAGTCGGTCGGCATGCGCTCGTTTTTCCGCACGGGGGCTTATTCGCGCATCACGGCGCAGTATCACCATATCGACGAATACCGCCGGGGCGGCGACCTGCTGGACCTGCCTCCGCACGAAGCCTTCGTCGCCGAGCAGACCGACCATGCGATCGACGGCGGAAGCCTTTCGTTCGACATCTCATCGGCCGACCGCAGCAACCGCTTCAATGCCTACGCCTCGTTCCAGAACACGGCCCGCAAGAGTTATTACGGCAGCAAACAGGACCTCGACGCCTACGGCACGACGCACGACCTAACCGCGGCGGCCGGCGTGCAGTATGTCCATGCCTTCCGCAAGCTGCTGTTCATGCCCTCGGAGCTGACCTTAGGGGCCGAATACAGTTTCGACGAACTCGAGGACCGTTCAATCGGCTACGCTATCGACACCGACCAGACGGTGCATATCGTGGGCGGATACTTGCAGAACGAGTGGAAGATCAAAAAATGGTCGCTGCTGATCGGCGGCCGCCTTGATAAGCACAACCTCGTGGATCACGTGATTTTCAGCCCCCGGGCCAACATCCGTTTCAACCCTTCGGAGTCGGTGAACCTGCGGGTGAGCTACGCCGGAGGCTACCGCGCTCCGCAGGCTTTCGACGAGGACATGCACATCGCCATCGTGGGCGGCAAGCGGGTCCGCATCCGTCTCGCCGACGATCTGAAAGAGGAGCGCTCGCACAGCGTGAGCCTTTCGGCCGATCTTTACCACACGTTCGGAAGCGTGCAGGCCAATCTGCTCGTCGAGGGATTCTATACCAAACTGGTGGATGTGTTCGCCCTGCGGGACATCGAGGACACGGCCGACGGCGGCAAGATCAAGGAGCGTTACAACGGTTCGGGCGCCACGGTGCGCGGACTGAACGCCGAGGGCCGGGCGGCCTTCACCCGCTGGTTCGAACTCCAGGCGGGAATGACGTGGCAGCGGAGCCGCTACTCTGAACCCGAGCAGTGGAGCGAGGATGCGGAGGTGCCGCCCGTGCGCCGGATGTTCCGCACGCCCGATCTCTACGGCTATTTCACCGCGTCGTTCAAGCCGCTGCGCCGCTTCACGGCCGATGTGACCGGAACCTGCACGGGGGAGATGCTCGTGCAGCACATGGCCGGATCGGGGGTGGACCGGGACGTGGCGGTCACCACGCCGGCGTTCTGCGACGTGAACCTGCGGCTGGCCTATGATCTGCGTATCTATAAGGAGATCACGCTCCAGTTCTACGGCGGCGTGCAGAACCTCTTCGACGCCTATCAGAAGGATTTCGACCGGGGCGCCGAACGCGATTCGGGTTATGTCTACGGGCCTTCGCTGCCCCGCAGCTGGTTCGTCGGTGCGAAAATCAGCTTCTGATCCGGCCGCCGGACACGAAAAAGCCGCTCTCCGATCGGAGAGCGGCTTTTTTTGCAGGATATGACGGGGTGTTCGGGCGTGTTTCGCAGGACGGCTGTCCGCTCGCCTGCCCCCCCCCTCTCTCGGCGGCTTAGAGCGCCTTGATCTCGTGCAGGATGTTGTTCGTCTTGCGGACGGCCTCGGCCGAAGCGGCGAACTTCTCGGCCTCCTCTTTCGTGAGGTCGATCTTCACGATCTTCTCGATGCCCTTGCGGCCGATGATCGCCGGAACGCCGATGCAGATGTCCTTCTGGCCGTACTCGCCGTCGAGGTAGCAGCAGCAGGGAACCAGCTTCTTCTGGTCGTGGAGGATCGCCTCGACCATCATCGAAGCGGCGGCTCCCGGAGCATACCAGGCCGACGTGCCGATGAGTTTGGTGAGGGTCGCGCCGCCGACCATCGTGTTGGCGACGGCCTCTTCGAGCTTCTTCTTCGAAGCGAACTGCGAGACGGGAACGCCGTTGACCGTGGCTTTCGACACGAGGGGAATCATCGTCGTGTCGCCGTGGCCGCCGATGACCATGCCGTCAACGTTGTTGATGTTGGCTCCGGTGGCTTTGGCCAGGTAGCATTTGAAGCGCGACGAGTCGAGTGCGCCGCCCATGCCGATGATGCGGTTCTTCGGCAGTCCCGAGGCTTTCAGGGCCAGGTAGGTCAGCGTGTCCATCGGGTTGGCGACCACGATGATGATGGCGCGGGGCGAGTATTTTATGACGTTCTCGATCACACCCTTCATGATGCCGGCGTTGGTGCCGATCAGCTCTTCGCGGGTCATGCCCGGCTTGCGGGGGATGCCCGAGGTGATGACCACGACATCCGAATTGGCGGTCTTCTTATAATCGTTGGTCGCTCCTACGAGCTTCGTGTCGAAATCCATCAGCGTCGAGCACTGGTACATGTCCAGCATCTTGCCCTCCGAGAGGCCCTCCTTGATGTCGATGAGGACCACTTCGCTCGCCACTTCGCGGCAAGCCATCACGTTCGCACAGGTGGCGCCCACGGCGCCTGCGCCTACGACGGTAACTTTTGACATAACGGTAAGTATTTTGTGTTAATTGTTCGTTTCGGTTCTCTCGGGCCGGCTCCATTCGCGGCGTTCCGCCGCGTTTACAAGTCTGACCCTCCTAAATCCCCTCCTCGTGAGGGGACTTTATCCGAAGGCTTTGAGGGAAACTTGTCGGGCGTGAACTATCCGAAAGTATAATTCAGTTTCGCTCGTCGCTCCTAAAGCCTGCTTCTTAAGCGCTTTAGCCGATCAGCTTTTCGTAGTCGGCGGGGCTCAGCAGCGCGTCGTAGTCGGCCGGGTTCGACATCTTGACCTTGACGAGCCAGCCTTCGCCGTAGGCGTCCTTGTTGACGATGGAGGGGTCGGCGTCCACGGCGTCGTTGAACTCCACGATTTCGCCGCCCACGGGCAGGAAAGCGTCGCTCACGGTCTTCACGGCCTCGATCGAGCCGAACACCTCGCCGGCGGCGAGCGTTTCGCCCACGGTCGGGACATCGACGAATACGATGTCTCCCAGTTGGCTTTGCGCGAAGTCGGTGATGCCGATGACGGCCGTGTCACCCTCGATACGGCACCACTCGTGGTCGTTCGAGTATTTCAGATTTGCAGGTACGTTCATGTTATTCTTAATGTTTGATTTGAAATTGGCTGTTTTACGATGCAAATATAACTGTTATTTCTGTAACAGCAAGGATTTGTGTCAGGAATTTATCACGAATTCCACCTCTTTGAACAGGTATTCCCGCAGCAGGCCGTCGTCATGGCGCAGCAGCAGTTCTCCTGAGGGGCGGACGCCCTCGATCACGGCCCCGAACGGCGTGCCGTCGGGGAGGCGGAACGTGCGGCGCCGGCCCAGTCCGTACATGCGTTCGCGGTAGTCGCGCTGCAAGGCTTCGGCGGCGCCCTCTTCGAGTTGCGCGTAGCGGGCTTCGAGCCGTTCGCGGAAGGTTTCGAGCACTTCGCGGCGGTCGAACCTGCGGCCCGCGGCGGCGGCCATCGACACGGGGTTCGGAAGCGCCGGGTCGAATTGCGTCTGGTTGACGTTGATGCCGATTCCGACGACCGTGCGGTCGAGCGTCGGCCCCGAGTAGCTGTGCTCGATCAGGATGCCGACCAGCTTCCGGTCGCCGGCGTAGATGTCGTTGGTCCACTTGATGCGGGTCTCGATGCCTGCCTGCGCGAAGGTGTCCGTGAGCGCCAGCGCCACGGCCTCCGACAGCAGGAACTGCTCGCCGACGGGCAGGAACCGGGGGCAGAGCACCACCGAGAAGGTGAGGTTCTCGCCCTCGGCGCTCGTCCACGTATGTCCCCGCTGGCCGCGCCCGGCGGTTTGCCGTTCGGCCCATACGATGTCGCCGTGGCGGTATTTCGCGTCGCGGGCGTCGTCGTTCGTGGAGGTGGTCTCTTCGATGCGGTAGATCATGCCTATACCGATACGCCGAAGTCGCGCAGGGCGTTGTTGAGCGATGTTTTCTTGTCGGTGGACTCCTTGCGCTGTCCGATGATCAGCGCGCAGGTGACGCTGTATTCGCCCGCCGGGAACTGTTTGCGGTAACTGCCCGGGACGACCACCGAGCGGGGCGGCACATAGCCTTTGTAGGTGACGGGCTCGGGTCCCGTAACGTCGATGATGTGCGTCGAGCCGGTGATGACGGTGTTCGAGCCCAGCACGGCTTCGCGGCAGACGTGCGCCCCCTCGACCACGATGCAGCGCGAGCCGATGAAGCAGTTGTCCTCGATGATGACCGGTGCGGCCTGCACGGGTTCCAGCACGCCGCCGATGCCCACGCCTCCCGAGAGGTGGACGTGCTTGCCGATCTGGGCGCACGAACCGACCGTGGCCCACGTGTCCACCATCGTGCCGGTATCGACGTAGGCGCCGATGTTCACGTACGAGGGCATCAGGATCGCCCCCGGGGCGATGTAGGCTCCGTAGCGCGCCACGGCGTGAGGCACGACGCGCACGCCCAGCTCTTCGTAGCCGTGTTTGAGCTCCATCTTGTCGTACCACTCCAGCTCCCCGGCCTTCATCTTGCGCATGGGCTGGATCGGGAAGTAGAGGATCACGGCCTTCTTGACCCATTCGTTGACCTGCCATTCGCTCGCGTCCGGGGCGACGGGCTCCGCCGTGCGGAGCTGCCCCTTGTCCACCAGTTCCACGACCTGCCGCACGGCCTGCTGCACGGCGGGGTCCTGAAGCAGTGCGCGGTCTTCCCACGCCTGCTCGATTATCGTTTTGAGTTCGTTGTACATAGTCCGTTGTTTTTCGCAGGCCGAAGTTACTGAAAATATCGGATAACTCGGCCATCGGGTCTGAAAAATATGAGTCGCCGGCCCGGAAGGGGATTCGGGCTGAACGTAAGCCCCCGCCTGGGGCGGGGATTTGGGGGTGGGTCGGATCTGCGAACGCAGCGAAGCCGCGAATGTATGGCCGTAAACGAAAAAATGCGGGCAATGCACTTACAATGAGTCGGGAAAGTGCGTTGTTTTCTGTTTTTTTCCTAACTTTGTCCCGATCATTACCCAAACGGTTCTATTATGACGAGTTTTTTCTACAAAGCCGCCGTCCTGCTCGGTGCAGCGGCGGTGGCGGCAAGTTGCAGCGACATGAAACAGATCAAACACCTGCCTTACCCCGAAACCGAGCGCGGCGACGTGGTGGACAACTATTTCGGTACCGAGGTTCCCGATCCCTACCGGTGGCTCGAAGACGACAATTCCGAAGCGACGGCCGCCTGGGTCGCCGCCGAGAACGCCGTGACCCAGGACTATCTCTCGCAGATTCCGTTCCGCGGGGCGATCCGCGAGCGGCTGACCGAGTTGTGGAACTATCCCAAGGAGGGGGCTCCCGCGAAGCACGGCGACTGGTGGTACTATACCTATAACGACGGCTTGCAGAACCAGGCGGTGATCTGGCGCACGAAGGAGCCGGGCACCCCGGGCGAGGTGTTCCTCGACCCCAACACGCTCTCCGACGACGGAACGGTGGCGCTGGCCGCCATGTCGTTCTCGAAGGACGGACGCTGGTTCGCCTATTCGGCCGCCGCGTCGGGTTCCGACTGGGTGGAGATCCGCGTGATGGACACCGCCGACAAGTCGCTCGCCGCCGACAGGATCGAGTGGGTGAAGTTCTCGGGCGCCCGGTGGGCTCCCGATTCCAAGGGATTCTATTACAGCGCCTACGACGCGCCGAAAAAGAGCGCCTATTCGTCCAAGAATGAATTCCAGAAAGTTTACTACCACGAACTGGGTACGCCCCAGTCGGCCGACAAACTCGTCTACGAGGACAAGGCGCACCCGCTGCGCTACTTCTCGGCCGTGCCTTCCGACGACGGCAAGTGGCTCTTCATCGTGGGTTCCGAGGGTACGTCGGGGAACGAAATTCTTTATAAGAAAGTCTCGGAACCGAAATTCCGCACGTTGCTCCCGGGCTTCGATGCCGATTACATGCCCGTCGATTGCAAGGACGACGCGCTGTTCTTCGTCACCAACGAGGGCGCCTCGAACTACGCGCTCAAACGCATCGAGCTGAACGCTCCCGCCAAGGTTGCGACGGTGATTCCCGAAGATGGGAAAAACCTGCTCGAAGGGGTCGGCACGGCCGGCGGCTATCTGTTCGCCTACTACTTGCAGGATGCGCAGAACCGGGTCCGTCAGTACGACTACGACGGCAAGCTGGTGCGCACGGTCGAGCTGCCCGCCATCGGTACGGTCGGCGGCTTCGGCGGCGAGAGGGAGGATACGGAGCTCTACTATACGCTGACCAACTACACGTCGCCCGCGACCGTCTACAAATACGACATCGCCTCGGGGGCATCGACGCTCTACAAGGCCCCGGAGGTGAAATTCGATCCCTCGCAGTTCACGACCGAGCAGGTGTTCTACACGTCGAAGGACGGTACCCGGGTCCCGATGTTCATCACCTGCCGCAAGGGGCTGAAACGCGACGGCAAGAATCCCTGCCTGCTCTATGCCTACGGCGGTTTCCAGATCAACATCACCCCCGGATTCACCCCGACGACGATCCTCTTCATCGAGCAGGGCGGCGTCTACTGCGAAGCCAACCTGCGCGGCGGTTCGGAGTACGGCGAGGCGTGGCACAAGGCCGGCATGCTGGAAAACAAGCAGAACGTCTTCGACGACTTCATCGCGGCGGCCGAATACCTCATCGCCGAGAAATACACTTCGTCGGACAAGCTGGCGATCCGCGGCGGTTCGAACGGCGGTCTGCTGGTCGGAGCCTGCGAGGTGCAGCGTCCGGACCTCTACGCCGTCTGCTTCCCGGCCGTCGGCGTGATGGACATGCTGCGCTACCACAAGTTCACCATCGGCTGGGGCTGGGCCGTGGAGTACGGTTCGTCGGACAACGAGGAGCAGTTCTCCTATATTTATAAGTACTCCCCGCTGCACAACATCAAGGAGGGGACGAAATATCCCGCGACGCTGGTGACCACCGCCGACCACGACGACCGCGTCGTGCCGGCCCATTCGTTCAAGTTCGCGGCCGCGATGCAGCACGCCCAGGCGGGCGACGCCCCGATCCTGATCCGCATCGAGTCGAAGGCGGGCCACGGGGCCGGCAAACCCACCTCGAAGCGCATCGACGAAGCGACGGATCAGTACGCATTCCTGTTCCAGAACATCGGAGTGCCCTATAAGGTAATTAAGAATTAAGAATTAAAAATTGGTTTTTCATTTCGGGACATCCGGTTGTAAATCCAGTCGAAATCCCGGTTGCGTTGCGACAAGCCCCTCCCACGGGAGGGGTTTGGGGTGGGGGAGATTTGTAAACGCGGCCGATGGCCGCGAGAGTACGGCAGTAGATAGCGGTAAGACAGTAAGGTAAGGTTAGTTAGGTTAAAACGAGAGATAACATGAAGGTCTATAAATTCGGAGGCGCGTCGGTGCGGAATGCCGACGGCGTGAGAAACCTGCGCAAGATCATCGACGACGAACAGAACCTGTTCATCATCGTTTCGGCGATGGGCAAGACGACCAATGCGCTGGAAAAGGTGTTCGAGGGGGTTCAGAAAGGGGACCGGCAGCTTTCGCTGGACAACGTCGAGGCGCTGCGCAAATACCATGCGGAGATCATCGACGACCTGTGGCGCGGTCCCAAACGCCTGCCGGCGGTCGATGCGCTGTTCGACGAGCTGGAAAAAATAGCCGTGGAGACCGACTATAAACCGGCCGACGCCGAGTTGTGGTACGACACGATCGTGGCCTACGGCGAGCTGGTTTCGACGACGATCATCTCCGAATACCTCAACTACGCCGGGGTTCCCAACCGCTGGATCGACATGCGCCGCTGCTTCCTCACCGAACAGCGTCACAAGGATGCCGGGGTGAACCTCGAAGCCTCGACGGAACTGTTGAAAAACGCGCTGGGCAAGTGTGACGAGAATATCTTCATCGGACAGGGATTCATCGGCGGGGCTCCCGACGGCACGACCACCACGCTGGGGCGCGAGGGCTCGGACTATTCGGCGGCCGTGGTGGCCAACATCCTCGACGCCGAGTCGATGTCGGTGTGGAAGGACGTGGACGGCGTGATGAACGCCGATCCGAAAGCGTTCCCCGATGCCGTGCAGATCACCGAACTGAACTACCTCGACACCATCGAGCTGGCTTACAGCGGAGCGCAGATCATCCACCCCAAGACGATCAAACCCCTTCAGAACAAGAACATTCCACTCTATGTGCGTCCTTTCGGCGACAAGCGCAAGCCCGGTACGGTCATCCGCGGCATGTCGGCCCCGGTCGATGTGCCCATCCTGATCCTCAAGAAGGACCAGGTGCTGCTGACGATCCGTTCGCGCGACTTTTCGTTCGTGCTGGAGGAGAAGTTCGCCACGATCTTCTCGCTGCTGGAGCGGTTCCGCATCAAGACCAACCTGATCCACAACTCGGCCGTGAACCTGAGTCTGTGCGTCGATAATTCGTGGCACATCGACGAGGCGGTCGAGGCGCTGCGCGAGGCGGGCTTCGACGTGATGAAGGCCGAGAATATGGAGTTGCTGACCGTGCGCGGCTATACCGACGAGCTGTGGCGCAGATACGCCCGCGGTCCGCAGGTCTTCGTGCGGCAGGCGACGCAGTCCACCGTGCGCGTGGTACGGAAAAAGGAGTGTTAGAAAAACACTCCTTTTTTTACTCCTGCCCCTGCCGGAGGCGGTGGATGATGCCGATCATCGACGTTTCCCGGATCTCGCCGTTGCGCTTCATGCTCCAGATCGTGCGGGCGATATAGCGTTCGATGTCGCGCTCCAGACGTTTGTAGAGCGCGCATTTGGTGTAATTCTCGTTGTCCAGGAGCACGTCGCGGATCGAGCGCAGCGAATTGGTGTAGTTCGCCATCTCGTTCTTGAGCGCCACGCCCTGCTTCTTCGATGCGGTGATCTTGGCGATCGACATCGCCCGCAGCTTCTCGCACACGGTGTTCAGGGCGATCATCACCACGTTGTCCATCAGCGTATGGCCGTGCATGAACAGATAGGCGTTCTCGGGTTTCAGTCCGCGTTCCTTGAGCTGTTCCTCGAATTCCTTCATCGGTTCGATCATCCGCGGATTGCGCCGGCGGAGCAGCTCCTCGCGCTTCGTGACGTTGCGCCGGAGCCATTCGAGGGTCTTTTCGCCGTTGTTCTCGATGTCGAGGTAGCCGATGCGCACCGACTGCTTGAAGTCGATCAGCGGAAAGACGTTCTCCGTGGCCAGCTGCGCCGAGTAGGCGTACCAGACGAACAGCGGGTAGATCGTGCACGAGTATTCGCGCATGAATTTCACGAAGTCGAAGATGCGTGTGTCGTTCTTGGTGGCCTTCACGCAGACGTTGTGCAGCGAGGGGGCGTAGCAGAGGTAGTTCTCGGTGGCGTAGGCGTAGGTGTGGAACATGAACCGGCTGCCGTTGACCTCCTTCGACTGGGGCGTGCGGTCGGCGAAGAGGTAGTCGAAATCGGAATCGACGCAGAGGATCGTCTCCTCCGACGAACGGGGGATCATCCCCATCAGCACCTTTTTGCCTTTGGGCAGGTCGCCGCGGTCGGGCACCGAGATTTCGAACCGCAGGTAGGGATTCTGGAAATGGTCGAAAATCCCGCGCCAGAATGCCACGTCCTCGTAGCCTTCGACATAGACCTTCACCAGCCGCTGGTCCGGATTGGCGGGCAGGGGCTCGGGCAGCCGTTCGGGCGTCATCGGCTGCGAGAAGGGGTTGAGCCGGCGCAGTTTTTCGCGGAACTTTTTTGCCATACGCATATAAAAATAATACAGACCCGCTGCGGAAGCGAATTTGCGCACGGTCCGGCGGAGCTTTTCGACAAATTAACGGGTCGTTGCGACACCAAAGATAAATATTTTGCTAATTTTGCGCAATAAATTACGTCCCTTTCGGCGTTCATTTGCAACCATTCGAACAATTATGGCGGACAACGACTGGAAAGCGCGGCTCGGGATGGTCTATTCGACCGATCCCGGCTTCAAATACGAAACGGCCGAAGAGCCCGAGGCGGAGACCCTGCCCCCGGCGCGGCAGGACCTGCGGGTGTGGCTCGACCGCAAGCAGCGGGCCGGCAAGGTCGTGACCCTCGTCAGGGGCTTCGTGGGCCGCGACGGGGATTTGCAGGAGCTGGCGCGCCTGTTGAAGACCCGCTGCGGCGTCGGAGGTGCCGCCAAGGAGGGCGAAATCATCATTCAGGGCGACCACCGCGACCGCGTGGTCGAGATTCTCACCCGCAGCGGCTACCGCTGCAAAAAAGCCGGCAGCTGACGTGCGCCGGCTGCTGTTCCTGCTCGCGGCGCTCGTCGCCGTCTGCGGTGCCGAGCGCGCCGCCGCCCAGTATTACACGTGGGGTTCGGACCCTCCGATGAAGTGGTCTGCGATCCGCACGCCCGACGTGCGGATGATCTATCCCGACACCGTGTCGGCCGTCGCCCGGCGCACGCTGTTCTACATCCGCACCGTGCAGCCCGACATCGCCTACGGCTTCCGCCACGGTCCGATGCGCATCCCCTTCGTCATGCACCCCGAGAATTTCCAGTCGAACGGGCTGGTGATGTATCTTCCCAAGCGTGTGGAGTTCCTCACCTCGCCGGCCGTCGAGGGCTACTCGATGCCGTGGTACAAACAGCTCGTGGCCCACGAATACCGCCATGCCGTGCAGTACAACAACCTCGACCGGGGCGTCATCCGCGCCCTGAGCTACGTGCTGGGGCAGCAGGGTTCGACCATCGGCCTGCTGTGCATGCCGATCTGGGCTATGGAGGGCGACGCCGTGATGTCCGAGACGATGATGTCGTCGTTCGGACGGGGGTTGCAGCCCTCGTTCTCGATGGCCTACCGCGCGATGGGCAGCGTCGGCCGCGACCGGCGCAACATCGACCGCTGGTTCTGCGGCTCCTACCGCGACTACATTCCCGACCACTACGAACTGGGATACCAGATATGTTCCTATGCCTGGGAGCGTTACGGTGAAAATGTCTGGGACAAGGTCGCGTGGTACGGTTCGCGCAACCCCTACGTGCTGGCCACCACGCGCGTCGCCCTGGGCAAGTTCTACAAGACCAACGTGCAGAAGCTCTTCCGCGAGACCTTCGACGAACTGGAACGCTATTGGGATTCGCTGCCCGCCGCCGAGGACAGCGCCGCAACCCTGACCCGACTGCCCGAAAAGAACCACACCACCTACCAATGGCCCCTGCCGCTGGGCGATACGGCCGTGCTGGCGCTCAAAACCGACCTCGACCGTGTGTCGCGCTTCGTCGAGATCGACCGCCGCACGGGCCGCGAACGCCTCGTCTGCTACACGGGGCAGGTCTCGACCCGCCCTTCGCTGTGCGGGGGACGGGTGTGGTGGACCGAATACCGCCGCTCGAAACTCTTCGAACAGCGCGTCAATTCGCAGCTTTGTTATATGGAGCTCTCCGACGGCGTGCCCCGCTCGGTCGCCGGACGCCGCAGGGCGCTCTTCCCGGTGGAGACGCCCGACGAACTGGGGTGGGTCGAGTACGATCCCGACGGCCGCTATACGGTCGTCGTGCGGCGCGGGTCGGAACCCGAACGGCGCCTGGCGACGCCGGGCCGGACCGAGGTGCACGGGCTGGCGTGGGACGACCGGACGGCGGCGTGGTACGTCCTCGTCACCGATGACAGCGGCATGTGGATCGGCCGCATCGACAGCGAAGGGGTGCATCCGATCACCGAGGGGGCCTACATCACCCTTTCGAATCTCCGGGCCGGCGGCGGCAAACTCTACTACGGCTCGATCGCCTCGGGCAAGGACGAGGCCCATTGCTACGACCTGACGGACGGCCGCGAATACCGCATCACGACCTCGGCCTACGGCTCTTTCTCTCCGGCTCCTGCCGGCGGCCGCGTGCTGCTGACGACCTACGACCGCCGCGGCTACCGCGTCACGGAGCAGGCCGCGGACAGCGCGCTGATCCCCGTCGCGCCGTCGCGTCTGCCGGTCAACCTCGTCAATCCGCCGCGCAGGCGCTGGGACGTGGTGAACCTTGATACGGTGCGTTTCGATGCGGCCGACTCCCGGATGCAGCGCGATTCGTTCCGCACGAAGCGTTACCGCAAGGTGCCCAACCTGATCAATGTCCACAGCTGGATGCCGCTGGCGTTCAATCCGTTCGCCGCGGTGGACGAACACGTCATCGACCTCAATCTGGGCTTCACGCTTCTGTCGCAGAACCTCCTGTCGAACACCGAGGCTTACGCCTCCTACGGCTGGAACCGCAGCGAAGGTTCGCTGGTGAACCTCGGGGTGCGCTATTTCGGGCTGGGCGTGCGCTTCGACCTCGACGCCTCCTACGGCGGCAACCAGCTCTTCTACTCGCTCGGACAGTATAACCGGCAGACCGGAAAATACGAATATCAGTCGCGCCCCGCGCCCGACAAATACTACTCCGTGGGGCTGTCGGCCACGCTGCCGCTCTATTTCCAGCAGGGCTACCATACGCGCCAGCTCTCCGTCTCGACGGGCTGGAACTACTCCAACGGCATGGTCGCCAATATGCGGGAGATCGAATGGGGCCAGGGAGGGCTGATCTCCAACATCCAGCACATCGGATTCCGCAAGGGGCTGCACAAACTCTCGTTCGGCGTGGGTTTCTCGGACCAGGTGCGCATGTCCCACCGCGATTTCGCTCCCCGCTGGGGCTACACCCTCAGCACGAACTACACGTTCAATCCGGCGAACTCCCATTTCAGCGACCTGATTTCGTTCTACGGACAGGCTTACCTGCCGGGATTCATGCGCCACAATTCGGTGAAAGTCGCCGCGACCTATCAGACCTCGCTCGGAGGGTACAAATACCCCTCGGGCTACTCGCCGCTCAGCTACCGTTCGACGCGCCTCATTCCCCGCGGATTCACCTCGGCGGACATTCTGTCGAACAACTACACGGCCGTGTCGTTCGATTACCAGTTGCCGGTGTGGTGCCCCGAGGGCGGTATCGGGTCGGTGATTTACATCAAGCGCATCCGGCTCAACGCCGGCGGCGACTACGCGCAGTTCCGCGACGCGGGACACGATGTCTGGCGGCGCATCTGGTCCGCGGGCGGCGATCTCGTCGTCGATTTCAACGCCTTCCGCCAGCCTGCGTCGGCCACCTCGACCTTCAAACTGTCGTGCTACAAGCCTTCGAACGGCTCCGTGTGGTTCGCGGCGTCGGTGGGGCTACCGTTTTAAGGAATATTTCGTATCTTTACCGCAAATTTTGGTCGTATGACACAGCGTAAAAAGACGGGCGTGAGTCCGAAAATGATAAAATGGATCTGGTGCGTGGCGCTCGCACCCTTTGCGTTCGTGGGCGTGCTGCTGCTGCTGACGGCGCTCGGCGTCTTCGGGCGCATGCCCTCGTTCGAGGAGCTGGAGAACCCCCGCAGCAACCTCGCCACGGAGATCTATTCCGAGGACGGCAAGGTCATCGGCACCTTCTTCGTGCAGAACCGCTCCTACGTGCAGTACGCGGACCTCTTTCCGTCGGATTCGACGCTCCGCATCCGGCTCGACGGATACGAGGTGCCGCCGATCGTCGCGGCGCTCATCTCGACCGAGGACATCCGCTTCCGCGGCCATTCGGGCATCGACATCCCCTCGCTGGCGCGTGTGGCGGTGAAGACGCTGCTGATGCAGAACACCTCGCAGGGCGGCGGCTCGACCATCACCCAGCAGCTGGCCAAGAACCTCTTCCCGCGCGATACGGCCCGCAACCGCGGCGCCGTCGTCCGCAAGGCCAAGCTCGTGACGGCGAAGCTGAAAGAGTGGATCACGGCCCTCAAACTCGAATACAACTATACCAAAGAGGAGATCGCCGCGATGTACCTCAATACGGTGGAATTCGGCTCGAACGCCTACGGCATCAAGTCGGCGGCCCACACGTTCTTCAACAAGGAGCCCGACGAGCTGAACGTGCAGGAGGCGGCCGTGCTGGTGGGCGTGGTGAACGCCCCGACGCGCTACTCCCCGGTGCGCAATCCGGACAACGCCCTCGCGCGCCGCAACCTCGTGCTTTCGCGCATGGAGGAGGCCGGGGCGCTGACGCGCAGGCAGCGCGACTCGATCGCGGCGCTGCCCATCGTGCTGAACTACCGGCCCGTGTCGCATAACGAGGGCTCGGCGACCTATTTCCGCGAGATGCTGCGTCTGGTGATGAACGCCGAGCGGCCCAAGCGCAGCCAGTTCTACAACGAATGGGACTACGACCAGGCGGTGAAGGAGTACGACGAGAATCCGCTCTACGGCTGGTGCCTCAAAAACCGCAAGGCCGACGGCACGCCCTACAACATCTACCGCGACGGACTGAAAATCTACACCACGATCAACTCCGTGATGCAGTCCTATGCCGAGCAGGCCGTGCAGCGGCAGATGGAGAAGGAGATCCAGCCCAAGATGGACGCGCAGTACCGCAGCACCAAGACGCTTTTCATCGGCGCCGACCGCGAGGAGCGCGAGCGCATCATGCGCCACGCCGTCCGCTATTCGGACCGCTACCGCGAGATGAAGAACGCCGGGGCGAGCGAGAAGCAGATACAGGCCGCATTCGACAAACCCTGCGACATGAAGGTCTTCACCTACAAGGGCGAACGCGACACGCTGATGACCCCGCGCGACTCGATTCTCCACCACAAGCGGATCATGCGCGCTGCGATGGTGGCGCTCGATCCCCGCACAGGTTTTGTAAAAGCCTATGTCGGAGGCCCCAATTTCCGTTATTTCAAGTATGACATGGCCCGGCAGGGCAAGCGGCAGATCGGTTCGACGATCAAGCCCTTCGTCTATACCTTCGCCATCGACCATCTGGGTATGACCCCCTGCACGATGGTCCCGAACCTGCCGACGACCATCGAGACGGCCAACGGCACGGCGTGGTCGCCCAAGGAGGCCGGCAACGTCGAGTACGACGGCGTGCTGCATCCCCTGAGCTGGGGCCTGGCACGCAGCCGCAACAACTATTCGGCGTGGATCATGAAGCAGGCCAAGCAGCCGGCGGCCGTGGCCGACTTCATCCATAACATGGGTATCCGCAGTTACATCGATCCGGTGCCGGCGCTGGCCCTCGGCTCCTCGGAGTCGAATGTCTACGAGTTGGTGAGCGCCTTCTCGACCTTCGCCAACCAGGGCGTGCACACCGATGCGATCTTCGTGACCCGCATCGAGGACCGGCAGGGCAACCTGATCGCTTCGTTCATCCCCCAGTCGCAGGACGCCATCAGCGAACGCACGGCCTACACGATGCTCACGATGTTGCAGGGCGTGGTCAATGCGGGAACGGCCGGGCGTCTGAAGTGGCAGTTCGGATTCAACGACGTGGAGATCGGCGGCAAGACCGGAACATCGAACCAGAACCGCGACGCATGGTTCATGTGCGTGGCTCCGAAGCTCGTGGCAGGGGCCTGGGTCGGCGGCGAGGACCAGTCGGTGCACTTCGTCCGCGGCGGCGAGGGCAGCGTGATGGCCCTGCCGATCGTCGGCGATTTCATGAAGCGGGTCTACGACGACGGACGCTTCGGCATCGGCCGCGGGGATCAGTTCCTGCGTCCGGCGATGATGCCCCGCTACGACTGCGACGAAGAGGTCGATCCCGGGAAGCCCGATACCTCCGACGAGGACGACTTCTTTAATTGATGATTACGGCCGGCCATTGTGCCGGTCGATTTTTTTTGCATTTCGTACTGATTTCGTTATATTTGTCCCCGGAGCTTCCGTGTACGGTCCGTCCGAGCGGGAACGATGATCACTTTTTAATTTTAATCAGGATGAAAATTGCTATTGTGGGCGTCAGCGGTGCTGTGGGCCAGGAATTTCTGCGAATTTTGGAGGAACGGGCGCTTCCGATCGACGAACTCGTGCTGTTCGGGTCCCAGCGCAGTGCGGGACGCAAATACAAGTTTCGCGGAAAGGAGATCGAGGTCAAACTGCTGCAACACAACGACGATTTCAAGGGGATCGACTTCGCCCTGACCTCGGCCGGGGCCGGAACGTCGAAGGAGTTCGCCGATACGATCACCAAACACGGTACGGTCATGATCGACAATTCGAGCGCCTTCCGCATGGATGACGACGTGCCCCTCGTGGTGCCGGAGGTCAATCCCGAGGATGCGAAGAATGCGCCCCGCCGCATCATCGCCAACCCCAACTGCACGACGATCCAGATGGTCGTGGCGCTGAACGCCGTCGAGAAGCTCTCGCACATCACCCGCGTGCATGTCTCGACCTACCAGTCGGCCAGCGGCGCCGGAGCCGCCGCCATGACGGAGCTGGAGACGCAGTATGCCGAGCTCGGCGCGGGCAAGGAGCCCACGGTGGCGAAATTCGCTTTCCAGCTGGCCTATAACGTGATTCCGCATATCGACGTGTTCACCGACAACGACTACACGAAGGAGGAGATGAAGATGTTCCACGAGACGCGCAAGATCATGCACTCGGACATCCGCGTGTCGGCGACCTGCGTGCGCGTTCCGGTGATGCGCGCCCATTCGGAGAGCGTGTGGCTCGAGACCGAACGCCCCGTGTCGGTGGAGGAGGTCCGCGCGGCCTTCGCCAAGGAGCCGGGCGTAGTGCTGATGGACGACCCGGCCGGCAAGGTCTACCCGATGCCGCTCTTCATCGCCGGCAACGACCCTGTCTACGTGGGCCGTATCCGCAAGGACCTGACCTGCGAGAACGGACTGACGTTCTGGTGCGTGAGCGACCAGATCCGGAAGGGTGCGGCGCTCAACGCCGTGCAGATCCTCGAAACGCTGATCTGACTCTCCGGCGGCGGTCTCCGCCGTCGGATCTGATAACGGCCCGATGCCATGAAAAAATTGCTTTCCGCCCTTTATGCGATGCCCGGACCCGTATGGCTGTTCGGCGCTTACGGCGTTTCCCGGATGTGGTCGTGGCTGCTCGCATGGGCCGCTTCCGGCTCCCTGCCGACGACGTGGACGGCTGCCGTCACGCTCTTTGCCTCCCTGCTGCCCTTGACGCTGCTGTGGCTGCTGCTGCGACGGAGTCCTTATGCCGTGCAGCAGGTCAGCCTGTATGCGGGATTGAAAAGTGCGGCGCATTTCGCGGCCCTGTTCCTGTATCGTCCGGTTTTCGGCGACCTCCCGGGTGCCTTTTCGGTGCCCGCGAGCGCGCTGCTGACTAACGCGGTGATGTGCGCCTTGTGGTTCGGAGTGCTGCGTTACTTCGAACGTTCGGAGGACATCGCCCGGCTGTTTCCTGCGGAGGAGCGGCGGCGGACGTGGTGGCCTGCGGTGCCGATGGCCGTCCTGATTCTGACCTGCATGTAGACGGCTTGCATAGAACGAACCCCGGAGTGCGAACTCCGGGGTTTTTGTGTCGTCTGTCCGGCCGGCATGCGTGCGAAATGTGCGATAATTGCGACCTTTCGGAATAAATTTCTTGAATTATGACTACTTCCGTAAAGGTGAAATTCCGCACATCGCGTGTCCCGGGCAAGGCCGGGAGCATCTATTATCAGGTGACGCACGACCGTCAGGTCCGCCGCATCGCCACCCGCATCCGCATTCTCCCCGCATGGTGGGACGCCGCTGCCGGGCACGTCCTGCCGCTTCCCGGCGAGGCGTCGGTGATCCGGCTCCGCATCGACGGCGACGTGGCCCTGCTGCTGCGTATCGTCCGCGACCTGACGCTCGAAAGGCGTCCGTACACGGCGGACGAGATCGTCGCGCGTTTCCGCACCCCGCACCGGGATGTCTCTGTACTGGCATTCCTGCGGGGGCAGATCGCCCGGCTGACTTCGGAAGGGCGGCTGGGGACGGCGCGCAACTACGCGCGCACGCTCAACAGCTTTTCGGCTTTTCTCGGCGGCACGGACCTTCCCTTCGCCGCCTTTACCGAGCCGCTGGTCGAGGAGTACAACGCCTATCTCGTCCGGCGCGGCGTCGTGCGCAACACCGTGTCGTTCTACATGCGCATTCTCCGCGCCGTCTACAACCGGGCGGTCCGGCAGCGCCTTACAGAGCAGAGTTTTCCGTTCAGCGGCGTCTACACGGGCATCGACCACACCCGCAAGCGGGCCGTCGAGGAGCGGCTCATCGGCCGGCTCCGGAACCTCGACCTGAGCGGATCGGACGCCCTGGCGCTGGCCCGCGACCTCTTTATTTTCAGCTACTGCACGCGCGGGATGTCGTTTGTCGATATGGCCTTCCTGCGGAAGCGCGACCTCTCGGGCGGGGAGATCAATTACGTGCGGCGCAAGACGGGGCAGCTGATGACCGTGCATTTGGAGACGTGCATGCGGGAGATCGTCCGGCGGTACGAGTGGCGCACCCGGAATACGCCTTACGTCTTTCCGCTGCTGACCGCCGAGGAGCCCGGCAGGGCCTATTCGCAGTATCAGATAGCGCTGAACTATTACAACCGCCAGCTGAAGCGGCTCTCGC
The DNA here is from genome assembly GCF_025145645.1 of Alistipes senegalensis JC50. NCBI lineage: Bacteria > Pseudomonadati > Bacteroidota > Bacteroidia > Bacteroidales > Rikenellaceae > Alistipes > Alistipes senegalensis. The sequence goes on from NZ_CP102252.1 coordinate 2,391,865, forward strand.
AGCTCCTCGGGCTCGAAGAGGGGCTTTCGTCCTACGCGTCGCGCCACAGCTGGGCGACGGCGGCGCGCAACCACCGGGTGCCCATCACGGTCATCAGCGCGGGCATGGGACACACCTCCGAGCGCACGACCCGGATCTATCTCTCTTCGCTGGAGAGCTCGGTGATCGACTGTGCCAACCGGAAGATCCTGTCGGCGCTGACCCGGATATGACGCAGCGGGCCGGACCCTTTCGGAGTCCGGCCCGTCGGCTGTCATTTCACCTCCCAGTCGTCGGTGCGGAACGAGGAGGCGGGGATGCCCGAACTGTTGAACAGCGTAGCTTCGGCGTAGTTGCGGAAGGCGTAGCGCACGGCCACGGGCTCCGCAACGGCGTCGCACGTGACGATCAGGCGTCCTTTGCCCTTTTCGATCCGGGCCGTGGCGGGGTGGAACACCCGGTCGGCGCCGGCGACCTCGAAGCCCGTGAGCGTGTCGCCCAGCGGGGCGAGGCCCTCGCGGCCCGTGCGGAAGGTCAGATAGGCTTTGCCGTCGGCAACCTCCATCTTTTCATAAACCGGCGTGTCGGCGTCGATGCCCTTCATGCCGTAGGTTTTCGTCAGCGCCAGCCATGCCAGGCGTGTGCCGACCTCCTCTTTCCGGGCGGGGTGGATGCAGTTCTCGTCGCCGATGTCCATCGTCACGGCCATGCCGCTCGACGGAATGTCGCCGAGGTTGCGCAGCTGGGCTTCGCGCAGCAGGACCGAACCCGCCGCTTCGTTGGAATTCTCATAGCGGTAGGGCGCGATCTGCACGTAGTAGAACGGCAGTTCGCCCTGCGCCCAGCGTTCGCGGAGCATCTTCACGAAGGCCGGCATCAGCGCCCGGTACTGGCCGGGCCGCAGCCGGTTCGATTCGCCCTGGTACCAGAGGAAGCCCTTGACGGTGAAGGGCACGAGCGGTGCGATCATGGCGTTGTAGAGTCCGCAGGGCTTGTTCTGAGGACGGTCGATCTTCCCGTCGCCGTCGAGGAACGAGAGGTCGAACTCCTTGAAGCCGCCCATCGTCTCGCGGTCCATCCATGCCTCGACGGGCGTGCCGCCCCAGCAGGTGACGATGACACCCACGGGAACGTCCAGCACCTCTTGCAGGTAGCGGGCGAAGTAGTAGGCCGTGGCGCTCGTCGCGGCGACGGCCTCGGAGGTGTGCTTCTGCCATTGCGCCGTGCACTCCTCCTGCGGGGTGCGTGCCGTGGCGCGGTTCACGGTGCAGAGGCGGATCGGCGTCGCGGCCTTGGCCCGTACGATCGCGTCTGCCGAGCCTTCGACGGGCTGGTTGAAGAAGCCGCGCACGGGCATCTCCATGTTTGACTGCCCGGAGCAGAGCCACACCTCGCCGATCAGTACGTCACGGAGCGTCAGCGTCTCGCCGTCGCTCAGCTCGATCGTGTAGGGGCCTCCGGCCTCCGGGGTGGGCACGGCGGCCTGCCAGCGGCCGTCGCGGCTGGCGGTGGCCGTCACGGGCTTCGCGCTCCACGAGGGGCGGATGGTGACTTTCTTTCCGGGAGCGGCTTTGCCCCAGAACTGCGCTTCGGACTGCTGCTGGAGCACCATGTTGTCGCCGAAGATGCCGGGCAGGACGACTTTCGCCTGCATCGTGAGGGCCGTGCCGAGCGCGGCCAGTGTGAGAAGGATTCGTTTCATGGTTCGTTATCGGATTTAATCGGATTCGACAGAACGGTCGCAGACCTCAAAATTACGAAAAATATTCGAAAAACCTCGATCGGGCATTTTATTTGTTGGAATGCCGTTCGACGCGCAGCCCGGCGGGGGTGTCCCTGGTGGGCGGATAACGTAAAAAACGACCTTTTATGACGACATTCATCACCTTATTTATAATTCCTCTGATTATGGCAACCGATACCGCAACCGAACCGCGTTTCACGCCGCAGGAACTGCCCTACGCATACGATGCGCTCGAGCCGGCGATCTCCGGCGAGACGATGCGCTACCACCACGACAAGCACTATGCGGGCTATGTCGCCAAGCTCAACGAGCTGATTCTCGACACGCCCTTTGCCGGACAGCCGCTCGAAGACATCGTACTCTCGTCCGACGGTGCGATCTTCAACAACGCCGCGCAGGCTTGGAACCACGAATTTTTCTTCGGACAACTCTCCCCGCATCCGCAGAAAGCGCCCTCGAACGAACTTTCGGAGGCCATCGACCGCGATTTCGGTTCGTTCGACGGGCTGAAAACACGGATGGCGCAGGCTGCCGCCGGGCTGTTCGGATCGGGCTGGGTGTGGCTGGCCGAGAACGGGTCGGGCGAGTTGGTGGTCGTCGGCGAACAGAACGCCGGCAATCCGATGTGCCGGGGCATGAAGCCGCTGCTGGCGATCGACGTTTGGGAGCACGCCTACTACATCGACTACCGCAACCGCCGCGCCGACGCCGTGGGCGCGCTGTGGAACGTCATCGACTGGCGTGTCGTGGAGGACCGCTACGCGAAGGAATAGCCTTCCGGACCGTCGTGTGAGAATGCCGCTTTCCCGTTTCGGAAGGCGGCTTTCGTTGTTCGAAATGGCGATTATGTAATCAAAATTCGTCTTTTTGCGTCTTTTTCCGTCCGCAGAGTCTTTTTTCTGCATAAAAGACCGTATCTTCGCATCGCATAAACTGCGATTCGGACGGAATGTTGGAACGGCTTCGATATGTCTTGATCCTGCTGCTCTTCGCTTTGGCGGGAAATCTCGGGGACACCTCGTTTCAGGATGCAGGCGGTGTACCGCCTGCGCTCGACGAGACGGTGACGGCGTGTCCTCCGGCAGCCGTCCGCAACTATTTCTCCGTGGCGCTCTGTTCGTGCAGCGCCTCGATCGAGGCCCCCGTCGTGCAGACGGACCAGAAGGCCGTCGTCCGGCAGCGCGCCGCCGTGCGCACCGCCGTCGATGCCGCGTTCGGAGTGCGCACCGCGATGCGCACCTATGCCCGGACCCTGCATGCCGATCCCGTGGATTATTACGTCTACTCGCTGGGGCGCATTCTGATTTAGCGTCCCTGCCCCCCCCCTTCGTCTTTTGTCTGTTTCTTCCGGGAGCGCTCTTCCCGGATTCGCGGCGTTTCGGGCGCCGGATAGATATAATTCGTAAAACAATCGCTTATGTATTTTACGCTGTTGGTGGTCGTTATCCTTACGGCCATTGCGCTGGTAGCTGTCGCGCTGGGCATCGCCCGCGCCATCTCGCCGCGCTCGTACAACCCCCAGAAGGGCGAAGCCTACGAATGCGGCATCCCCACGCGGGGCCGTTCGTGGATGCAGTTCAAGGTGGGTTACTACCTCTTCGCCATCCTTTTCCTGATGTTCGATGTCGAGACGGTGTTCCTCTTCTCGTGGGCCGTGGTCGTGCAGGAACTGGGCGTCTACGGACTGGTGAGCATCCTCTTTTTCTTGTTGGTACTGATTCTGGGCCTTGCCTACGCATGGCGGAAAGGAGCTTTGGAATGGAAATGATGAAGAGACCGAAAATCAAGTCGATGTCCTACGAGGATTTCAACGACAACGAATACATCGAACGGATGGTCGCCGAACTGCGCGAGGGCGGTGCCAACGTGCTGGTGGGGTGTCTGGACGAACTGATCGAGTGGGGCCGCAGCAACAGCCTCTGGCCCCTGACGTTCGCCACGAGCTGCTGCGGCATCGAGTTCATGGCCGTCGGCGCCGCGCGCTACGATTTCGCCCGGTTCGGGTTCGAAGTGGCCCGCGCCTCCCCGCGGCAGGCCGACTTCATCATGGTCGCCGGAACCATCACCCATAAGATGGCCCCGGTGCTCAAACGTCTCTACGACCAGATGGCCGATCCCAAATACGTGATCGCCGTGGGCGGCTGCGCCATCAGCGGAGGGCCTTTCAAACGGTCGTACCACGTGGTCGATGGCGTGGACAAGATCCTGCCCGTCGATGTCTACATCCCCGGGTGCCCGCCGCGCCCCGAGGCGATGCTCTACGGACTGATGCAGCTCCAGCGCAAGGTGAAGGTGCAGCGGTTTTTCGGCGGCGTGAACCGCCAGATCGGCCGGGAGGAGTACGAGGAACTGCTCCGGCGCGACCTGACGGCGGAAAAGAACGATCTCAATGTGGAAGGAGAAGAAAAACATGAATAACGACCTCTTGAATAAGATTACGGCCTGGGAGCCCCGCGCCGTACGGACCGAAGGCGGCGACGGGATGTTCACCGTTCCGGCGGACGGCTTTCACGATCTGGCCGGGCGTCTGCGGGCCGACGGGTTCGACTTCCTGCGCAGCCTCACGGGTATGGACTGGGGCGAGGCAGGTTTCGGCGTGGTCTATCATCTTGAAGCGACCGCGACGGGCGAGAACGTCGTGCTGCGGACGCTGACCCCCGACCGCGAGCGTCCGGTGCTGCCCTCGGTGTGCGACCTGTGGAAGGCCGCCGAGCTGAACGAACGCGAGGCGTTCGACTATTTCGGCATCCGCTTCCTGAACCATCCCGACATGCGGCGCCTGTTCCTGCGCGACGACTGGGCGGGACACCCCCTGCGCAAGGATTACGACCCGGCGCAGAACCCCCTGCGCATGAGCAACGAGGTGTCGAAGGACAGCTCGCCGACCTACGAACTGCAACCCGACGGCAGCTATATCCGCAAGCGCAACGTGCTCTTCGAGGAGGATGAGTACGTCATCAACATCGGCCCCCAGCACCCGGCGACGCACGGTGTGCTGCGTTTCCGCGTGTCGCTCGAAGGCGAGATCATCCGCAAACTCGACGTTCACTGCGGCTACATCCACCGCGGCATCGAGAAGATGTGCGAGGAGCTGACCTATCCCCAGACGCTGGCCCTGACGGACCGCCTCGACTATCTCGGGGCCGCGCAGAACCGCCATGCGCTGTGCATGTGCATCGAGAAGGGGTTGGGCGTGGAGGTGCCGGAGCGCGTGCAGTACATCCGCACGATCATGGACGAGTTGCAGCGCATCGACTCGCACCTGCTCTTCTTCTCCTGCCTCTGCATGGACATGGGGGCCCTGACGGCTTTCTTCTACGGCTTCCGCGACCGCGAGAAGGTGCTCGACATCCTCGAACAGACCACCGGAGGGCGTCTGATCCAGACCTACAACACCATCGGCGGCGTGCAGGCCGACATCCACCCCGATTTCGTGCGCAAGACCAAGGAGTTCATCGCCTACATGCGTCCCAAACTGCGCGAATATCACGAGGTGTTCACGGGCAACGTCATCGCGCAGGAGCGTCTGAAAGGCACCGGCGTGCTGACGCGCGAGGATGCCGTTTCGTTCGGCGCCACGGGCGGCACGGGGCGCGCCTCGGGATGGGCCTGCGACGTGCGCAAGCGCCATCCCTACGCCGCTTACGGCAAGGTGGATTTCGAGGAGGTGCTCTTCACCGAGGGCGACTGCTTCGCCCGCTACATGGTCCGCATGCGCGAGATCGAGCAGAGCATGAACATCATCGAACAGCTGATCGACAACATTCCCGAGGGCGAATACCAGTTGAAAATGAAGCCCGTGATCCGCATTCCCGAGGGCAGCTACTACGCCGCCGTCGAGGGGAGTCGCGGCGAGTTCGGGGTCTTCATCGAGAGCCGGGGCGACAAGTTCCCCTACCGCATGAAGTTCCGTTCGACGGGCCTGCCGCTCGTTTCGTGCCTGGAGACCATCGCCCGGGGGACGAAGATCGCCGACCTGATCGCCATCGGCGGCACGCTGGACTACGTGGTTCCGGATATTGACAGATAAAAAAGAGACACTATGTTCGACTTTTCAATAATTACAAGCTGGGTGCACTCGCTGCTCACCTCCCTGATGCCCCTCGGACTGGCCGTCTTCGTCGAATGCGTCGTGGTCGGCCTCTGCCTGCTGCTGATGTACGCGGTGATCGCCGTCGTGATGATCTTCATGGAACGCAAGGTCTGCGCGGCTTTCCAATGTCGCCTGGGCCCGGTGCGCGTGGGTTTCTGGGGGCTGTTGCAGGTCCCTGCCGACGTGCTGAAGATGCTCACCAAGGAGATCATCACCATCCGCCGCTCGGACAGGTTTCTGTATAACCTCGCTCCCTACATCGTCATTCTGGCCTCGGTGCTGGCCTTCGCCTGCCTGCCCGTGAGCAAGGGACTGGAGGTGCTGGACTTCAACGTGGGGGTCTTTTTCCTGATGGCCGCCTCGTCCATCGGCGTGGTCGGCATCCTGCTGGCCGGGTGGAGCTCCAACAACAAGTATTCGCTGATCGGCGCCATGCGGAGCGGTGCCCAGATGATCTCCTACGAGCTTTCGATCGGCCTCTCGATCCTCACGATCGTCGTGCTGACCGACACCATGCAGTTCTCCGAGATCGTGGCCCGGCAGGCCGACGGATGGTTCCTCTTCAAGGGCCACCTCCCGGCGTTCGTCGCCTTCGTGATCTACCTCATCGCGGGCAACGCCGAGGTCAACCGCGGGCCGTTCGATCTCCCGGAGGCCGAATCGGAACTGACGGCGGGCTACCACACCGAGTATTCGGGCATGCACTTCGGCCTGTTCTACGTCGCTGAGTTCGTCAACCTGTTCATCGTCGCGGGCGTCGCCGCCACCATCTTCCTCGGGGGCTGGATGCCGCTGCACGTCGCGGGCTGGGAGGGCTTCAACGCTGCGATGGACTGCATCCCGGGCTTCGTGTGGTTCTTCGCCAAGGCTTTCTTCGTGGTGGGGCTGCTGATGTGGATCAAGTGGACCTTCCCGCGCCTGCGCATCGACCAGATCCTGACCCTCGAATGGAAGTATCTGGTGCCCATCGGCCTGGCGAACCTGCTGCTGATGGTCATCGTCGTCGTATTCAAACTGCATTTTTAGCCATGAGCAACTATATCAAAGGAGTGTTTCACGGCGTGGGAACCCTGATGACCGGCATGAAGGTCACGCTGAAGGAGTTCTTCACCCCGAAAGTCACGGAACAATACCCCGAGAACCGGGCGGCATTGAAGATGTACGACCGTTTCTGCGGCGAGCTGACCATGCCCCACGACGCCGAGGGCCGCAACAAGTGCATCGCCTGCGGCCTGTGCCAGTCGGCCTGCCCCAACGGCACCATCCGCCTCACGACCGAGACGGTCGTCGATCCCGAAACGGGCAAGAGCAAAAAACGGCTGGCGCGTTACGAATACGATCTCGGGTCGTGCATGTTCTGCCGGCTGTGCGTCAACGCCTGCCCGACGGGCGCCATCCGCTTCTCGACCCGTTTCGAGCATGCGGTCTACACGCGCGAAAAACTTGTCAAACAACTCAACAAGCAGTAAGTCATGGAAATAACACTCGAATTCATCGTCTTCGTCATTCTGGCGCTGTTCATCGGCGTCAGCGCGATACTCGCCGTGACGACCAAGCGCATCCTGCGCGCTGCGACCTACCTGCTGTTCGTGCTTTTCGGCACGGCGGGCATCTATTTCCAGCTCAACTACTCGTTTCTCGGGGCCGTGCAGCTGCTGGTCTACGCCGGCGGCATCACGGTGCTCTACGTCTTCTCGATCCTGCTGACCTCGAGTCAGGGCGACAAGGCCGAGGACCTGAAAGGCTACAAGCTCTTCGCGGGACTGGCCGCCACGCTGGCGAGCCTCGGCATCTGCCTCTGGGTGATGCTCCGGCACGACTTCAATCCCTCGCATTTCGAGCACGGCGAACTGCACGTGCAGACCATCGGGCACGCGCTGATGAGCCCGGAAAAGTACGGCTACGTACTGCCTTTCGAGGTCATCAGCATCCTGCTGCTGGCCTGCATCGTCGGCGGAATCCTCATCGCACGCAAACGCTAAAACAACTACGGCTATGATAAAAATGGAATATTACCTTGTCGTCTCCACGATCCTGATGTTCGTGGGCATCTACGGGTTCGTCACGCGGCGCAACCTGCTGGCGATGCTGATCTCCGTGGAGCTGATTCTCAACTCGGTGGACATCAATTTCGTGGTGTTCAACCGCTTCCTCTTCCCCGAACAGCTCGAAGGCTTCTTCTTCACGCTCTTCGCCATCGGCATCAGCGCGGCGGAGACCGCCGTGGCCATCGCCATCATCATCAACATCTACCGCAACATCCGCAACATCGAGGTCAAGAGCCTGCGGGAGATGAAGTGGTAACAAACGCTTCGCTATGGAATATACGATCCTGATACTTTTGCTGCCGTTCGTGAGCTTCCTCGTGCTGGGGCTCGCGGGCATGAAGATGCGCCCCGTCGCAGCGGGCCTCGTCGGCACGGCCGTGCTGGCCGCGGTGGCGCTGCTGAGTTATTACACGGCTTTCGAATACTTCTCGGCCGGGCGCGACGCCGCGGGCGCGTTCCCGACCCTCGTCCCGTGGAACACCGTGTGGCTGCCCATCGGCGGGGAGCTGCACATCGACCTGGGCATCCTGCTCGATCCGATCTCGGTGATGATGCTCGTGGTGATCTCCACGGTCTCGCTGATGGTCCACGTCTACTCGCTGGGCTACATGAAGGGCGAACGGGGTTTCCAGCGCTACTATGCCTTCCTCTCGCTCTTCACGATGAGCATGATGGGGCTGGTGGTCGCCACCAACATCTTCCAGATGTACCTCTTCTGGGAGCTGGTGGGCGTGAGCTCCTACCTGCTGATCGGCTTCTACTACACGAAGCCGGAGGCCGTGGCCGCGTCGAAGAAGGCTTTCATCGTGACGCGCTTCGCCGACCTGGGCTTCCTCGTCGGCATCCTCGTCTACGGCTACTACGCCGGGACCTTCTCCTTCACGCCTGCGGCGCAGACCCTCGCGGCCGCCGGGGCGATGATCCCGCTGGCTCTGGGGCTGATGTTCGTCGGCGGTGCGGGCAAGAGCGCCATGTTCCCGCTGCACATCTGGCTGCCCGACGCTATGGAGGGCCCGACGCCCGTGTCGGCGCTGATCCATGCCGCCACGATGGTCGTGGCGGGCGTCTACCTCGTGGCGCGGATGTTCCCGCTCTTCATCGGCTACGCTCCCGAGGTGTTGCATTGGACGGCCTATGTCGGGGCCTTCACGGCGCTTTACGCCGCCGTCGTGGCCTGCGTGCAGAGCGACATCAAACGGGTGCTGGCGTTCAGCACCATTTCGCAGATCGGCTTTATGATCGTGGCGCTGGGCGTCTGCACCTCGGCCGATCCCCACACGGGCGGACTGGGCTACATGGCCTCGATGTTCCACCTCTTCACCCACGCGATGTTCAAGGCCCTGCTGTTTCTCGGCGCGGGGTGTATCATCCATGCGGTGCACTCCAACGAGATGTCGGCGATGGGCGGCCTGCGGCGTTACATGCCGCTGACCCATGCGACGTTCCTCGTGGCGTGCCTCGCCATTGCGGGCATCTGGCCCCTGAGCGGATTCTTCTCCAAGGACGAGATACTGACCGCCTGTTTCGCCTTTTCGCCCGTAATGGGGTGGACGATGACCGCCATTGCGGGCCTCACGGCGTTCTACATGTTCCGCCTCTACTACGGCATCTTCTGGGGCACCGAAAACCGCGAACTCCATGCCGCGCATACGCCGCACGAAGCTCCGCTGACGATGACCCTGCCGCTCGTGTTCCTCGCGGCGGTGACCTGCGTCGCTGGATTCATACCTTTCGGGAAGTTCGTTTCGAGCGACGGCGCGGCCTACGCCATCCATATCGACCGGGGCGTCGCTGCCGTCAGCCTCTGCGTGGCCGCCGCGGCCATCGCGCTGGCGACGTGGATGTACGCCCGCGATAAACAGCCCGTGGCGGACAGGCTGGCCGCGACGTTCAGCGGCCTGCACCGCGCGGCCTACCGCCGTTTCTACATCGACGAGGTTTATCAGTTCATCACCCACCGCGTGATCTTCGCCTGCATCTCGACGCCCGTCGCGTGGTTCGACCGCCACGTGGTCGATGGCTTCATGGACCTCCTTGCCCGGGGCGCCAACGGCGCCGCCTGGCTCATCCGCGACATGCAGAGCGGCAGCGTGCAGCGTTACTGCATCTGGTTCCTCGGCGGTGCGCTGAGCCTCACGATCCTGATCCTTTTAATCTGCTAATCGGAAAGTCGTTATGAATATACTATCCCTCTTCCCGGCCGTCCCGCTCGTGATGATGCTGGGGTTGTGGCTCTCGAAATCGACGCGGCAGATCCACGCCGTGATGGTCGCCGGCTCCTCGCTGCTCCTGGCGCTGGCCGTCGTGCTCGTGGTGCAGTACCTCGGGCTGCGCGGCGCGGGCGAGACGGCCCCGATGCTCTTCACCGCCAGCCGCGTGTGGTATGCGCCGCTCAATATCCACTACGCCGTGGGCGTCGATGGCATTTCGGTGGCGATGCTCCTGCTGTCGGCCATTATCGTCTTCACGGGCACGTTCGCATCGTGGCAGATGAAAACCGATGTCAAAGCCTATTTCCTCTGGTTCTGCCTGCTGAGCGTGGGCGTCTTCGGGTTCTTCGTTTCGGTGGACCTCTTCACGATGTTCATGTTCTACGAAGTGGCGCTGATCCCGATGTATCTGCTGATCGGTGTCTGGGGCAGCGGCCGCAAGGAGTATGCGGCCATGAAACTCACGCTGATGCTCATGGGCGGTTCGGCGCTGCTGCTGATCGGCATTCTGGGCATCTATTTCGGCGCGGGTGCCACGACGATGAACATTCAGGAGATTGCTGCCCTGCACAACATCCCGCTGTCGTTGCAGCGCATCTGGTTCCCGCTGGTGTTCGTGGGCTTCGGCGTGCTGGGGGCCCTGTTCCCGTTCCACACATGGAGCCCCGACGGCCACGCCTCGGCCCCGACGGCCGTGTCGATGCTCCACGCCGGGGTGCTGATGAAGCTGGGCGGATACGGCTGCTTTCGGGTGGCCATGTACCTCCTGCCCGACGCTGCGCAGGAGCTGAGCTGGATATTCATCGTCCTGACGACGGTTTCGGTCGTCTACGGTGCTTTCGCGGCCTGCGTGCAGACCGACCTGAAGTACATCAACGCCTACTCCTCGGTGTCGCACTGCGGGCTGGTGCTCTTCGCCGTGCTGATGATGAACACCGCGGCCGGCACGGGCGCCGTGCTCCAGATGCTGAGCCACGGCCTGATGACGGCCCTCTTCTTCGCCCTGATCGGCATGATCTACGGCCGCACCCACACGCGCGACATCCGCCAGCTGGGCGGACTGATGAAGGTGATGCCCTTCCTTGCGGTGGGTTACGTGATCGCGGGCCTCGCCAACCTCGGACTCCCGGGCCTGAGCGGCTTCGTGGCCGAGATGACCATCTTCAACGGTGCGTTCATGCACGCCGACACGTTCCACCGCGTGGTCACGGTCGTCGCCTGCACGTCGATCGTCATCACGGCGGTCTACATCCTGCGCGTCGTCGGGAAGATCCTCTACGGCACGTGCGACAACCCCGGGCACCTCAAACTCACCGACGCCACGTGGGACGAACGCCTTTCGGTCGTCTGCCTCGTCGCGGCCATCGCCGGCATGGGGCTCGCGCCGCTGTGGGTGAGCGACATGATCCGCGGCAGCGTTTCGGAAATCATTGCACACATTTTGAGTTAAGCGACTATGGATTACACCTCGATATTTACGCTGATGCGGGCCGAAGTGACCCTCACGGCAATCCTCGTCCTCGTATTTCTCTACGACCTCGTCGCCGGGGAGCGCGGACGCCGCCGGTTTTCGGCCGTGGTCTGCGGCCTGCTCGCTGTGCAGACGGCGGTCTGCCTCCTTCCGGGCGGAGAGGGCGAAGCGTTCGGCGGGATGTTTCAGTACCATCCGATGCACGGCATCGTCAAGGGCATTCTCGCCGCGGGTGCACTCGTCGTCTGCTTACAGGCGAACACCTGGCTGCGGCGCGAGGATACGCGCCACAAGCAGGGCGAATTCTACATCCTGACCCTCTCGACGCTGCTGGGCATGTATTTCATGATCGGCGCAGGCAATTTCCTGCTCTTCTTCATCGGGCTGGAGCTGGCCTCGGTGCCGGCGGCCTGTCTGGTGGCTTTCGACAAATACAAGCGCTATTCGGCCGAGGCCGGAGCCAAGTACATCCTCTGCGCGCTGTTTTCGAGCGGCCTGATGCTCTACGGCATCTCGTTCCTCTACGGAACCACCGGAACGCTCTATTTCGGCGACATGGCGGCCCGCCTCGACGGTTCGCCGCTGCAGGTGATGGCGCTGGTCTTCTTCTTCTCGGGGCTCGGGTTCAAGATCTCGCTCGTGCCGTTCCACCTCTGGACCGCCGACACCTATCAGGGGGCGCCCACGGCGGTGACCTCCTACCTTTCGGTGGTGTCGAAGGGCGCCGCGGCGTTCGTGCTGCTGGCGGTGCTCGTGAAGGTCTTCGCGCCGATGGTCCGGGAGTGGCAGACGCTGCTTTGGATCGTCACCGTGCTGAGCATCACCGTCGCCAACCTCTTCGCCATCCGGCAGAAGGACCTTAAACGCTTCATGGCCTTTTCGTCCATCTCGCAGGCCGGCTATATCATGTTGGCCGTCATCGGCGGTAGCGCCCTCGGCATGACCTCGCTGGTCTTCTACGTGCTGGTCTACATGGCCGCGAACCTCGCGGTGTTCGGCGTCCTGTCGGCCGTCGAGCAGCAGACCGGCGGCAAGGTGGGGATGGAGGACTACAACGGTTTCTACAAGACCAATCCCCGGCTGGCGGTGGGGATGACGCTCGCGCTCTTCTCGCTGGCGGGAATCCCGCCCTTCGCGGGCTTCTTCTCGAAATTCTTCGTCTTCGCGGCGGCTTTCGAGGGCGGATTCCGCTGGCTGGTCTTCATCGCGCTGATCAACACCGTGATCTCGCTCTACTACTACCTGCTGATCGTCAAGGCGATCTACATCACCCCCAACGATACGCCGATCGCCGCGTTCCGCACCGACCGCTGCACGCGCATCGGTCTGGCAGTTTGCATGGCCGGGGTGTTGCTGCTGGGCGCCGTGAGCGCCGTTTACGACGGCATCAACCTCTTCGCGTTCGGGCTCTGATCCCGGACCCGGACGGCATGTGCGGGGCGCGGAAAACCGCGCCCCGCGCTTTCGACGGAGCCCCCGGACGGGGCATATTTCGCCCGGGAGTGCGGAATTTGCGGGATTTGTCGTATTTTTGCAACCGAAACAACGCTGAACAGGATTGATGATCTCTTTCGAACGCCTCGGAATTACCCCCCCCCGCCTGATTTGGGCCGGGTGTCTGGTCACGCTGCTATACGCCGCTTTCAGCCTGGGCACCTACCATCCCGACGAACATTTCCAGATACTCGAATACGCCCATATGAAGCTCTTCGGGACCCCTACGCCGGATCATCTGCCGTGGGAGTACCTCTTGCAGATGCGCCCCGGCATACAGCCGTTCGTGGCGTGGGCCGTCGGGAAAGGACTGCTGGCCGCGGGGATCTATTCGCCCTTCGCCGTGGTTTTCGTGCTCCAGTTGCTGAGCGGAGCCCTTTCGGCCGCCGCGCTGCTGTTCTTCTACCGCACGGTGCGCGATGACCTGCGCGACGAGAATGCCCGCTGCTGGTTCCTGCTGCTGGGATTTTTCCTTTGGTACCTGGCCTACCTCCACGTCCATTTCAACGCCGAGATGATCTCGGGCAACCTGCTCCTGCTGCTGGCGGCGCTCACGATGCGCTGCCATAGGGCCGTGGGCCGGCGGGAGTTCGGCCGGGGCGTGCTGCTGGGCATGACCGCGGGACTGACTTTCGCGGTGCGGTTCCAGATGGGATTCGCGCTGTTGGGCTACGGCATCTGGCTGTTGGTGTTCCACCGCCGCCGGAAGCTCTATGCCGGGATGGTTCCGGGCGTTCTGGTCGTGCTGGCGCTCGGGATGCTGACCGACCGCTGGCTCTACGGCGAGTGGACCCTTACGCCGGTGAACTACCTGCGCGAGAACATCCTCAACGAGAATATGCTCAAATTCGGGACCTCGCCGTGGTGGTACTACTTCACCGAGCCGTTCACCGAGGGCGGCTATGTCTACGGACCGTTGGCGCTGGTTGCTGCGGTTTGGTTCTTTTGGCGCCGTCCCCGGCATGTCGTGACGTGGATGCTCGTGCCGTTCCTGCTGGTGCACTTCTTTCTGGGGCACAAGGAGCTGCGGTTCTTCTTCCCGGCGCTCTTCTTCGCCCCCTGGTTCATCGTGCTGATGTTCCGCGAGCTGCCCCGCAGGTGGTTCGGGGCCCGGGTCTGGCGTTACGTGCTGGGAGCGCTCGTCGCGGTCAACGCGGGCATCATGGGCTACTGCCTGGCGCAGCCCCGTCCGGAGATCTGTTTCTACAAGATGATGCAGGAGTATTGCCGCGGCAAAAAGGAGGTCGTGGCCCTCGGGCTGGTTCCCACGGGCGTCGGATACGGGTATATCGAGGATATTTTGGAACCCGGCCGCATCGTGGAGATCCGGTTCTACATGCCCCGGAACCTCCGGCCGCTCTGTTTCGACACGCAGGAGGCGCTCGAAGCGGCGGTTCCCGCGTTGCAGGCCCCGGACCGGCAGCTGATGGTGCTTTCGCACTGCTGGTGGCTGGACACGGAACTGTCCCTGCCGCTGAAAAAAGTCCCCTGGCGCCCCTATCCCGACTGGCTGGTGCGCTGTTTCAATTTCAACGACTGGACGCGCTTCGGCGCCCGCTATATGGGTGTCTGGGAGGTGGAACCGACGGCCGCGGCCGCTCCGGAAGCCGTCTGACTACCGTTTCTCCAGCGCGAGCAGCTGCTCCTTAACGTCGAGGCCCCCGGCATATCCCGTGAGCTTGCCGTCGTAGCCGATGACCCGGTGGCAGGGGACGACGATCACGATCGGATTGCGGTTGTTGGCCATGCCGACGGCCCGGAACGACTGGTTGTGGCCGATCTGGATGGCGATCTGTTTGTAGGTGCGGGTCTCGCCGTAGGGGATGGTGCGCAGCGCCTCCCAGACCTTCTGCTGGAAAGGCGTCCCTTCGGGGGCGAGGGGCAGCGTGAATTTGCGCCGCGAGCCTGCGAAATACTCCCCGATCTCTTCGGAGGCCTTGCGCAGCAGGGGAGTGGCTTCCGCCGCGGTGCAGCGTGCGGAGCCCTCCGGGACCTCCGTGCCGAATCGGATGGCCGTCACGGCTTTCTTCGTCGCCGTGACCGTCAGCGGGCCGATCGGCGTTTCGAGTTGCATGGAATACGTCATAAATTCTTCAGGGTGTAATCAATCATTTTCTGTCTTATGTGTGCCGTTGCGTCGGGCAACATCGAGTGATTCTGATCGGGATACACCATCATGTCGTACTGCTTGCCGGCGCGGTTCAGCGCCCGGGTCATCTCCACGGTGTTCTGGAAATGGACGTTGTCGTCGGCCGTGCCGTGGATGATCAGCAGGCGCGTCCGCTTGTCGTCGAGCATCCGCGCGAAGTTGATCGGCGAATTGTCGTCGTAACCCGCGGCGTTGTACTGCGGGAGGTTGTTGTAAATTTCGGTGTAGATCGTGTCGTAATAGCGCCACGAGGTGACGGGCGCCACGGCGATCGCCATGCGGAACAGCCCGTGCCCCTTCATGGCGCAGCTCAGGGCCATGAATCCGCCGTAGGACCAGCCGTAGATGCCGATGCGCGCGGGGTCCACCCAGGGCTGCGACGCCATGTAGCGGGCCGTCGAGATCTGATCCTCGGTTTCGAGGGCTCCCAGGCGTCCGTAGGTGAGTTTCTTGAACTTCTCGCCCCGGAATCCCGTGCCGCGGCCGTCGGCACAGACCACGATATAGCCTTTGTCGGCCAAAGCATCCTCCCAGTCCAGCGACCAGCGGTCGCGGACCGACTGTGAGCCGGGGCCCGAATATTGCGTCAGCAGCACGGGATAGCGCTGCGAGGGGTCGAAGCCGCGGGGTTTGACGATGCAGGCGTTGAGCGTGTCGCCGCGCTCGGTCGTGAATGTGAAGAACTCCTTGACGGGGCGTTCCGATGCCGCCAGCTCCTCGCGCAGCTTGCGGCTGTCGGCCAGCGTGCGGATCACCCGGCCTTCGGCGTCGCAGACCTCCGTGACGTTGGGCGTCGCGGCGTTGGAGAAGGTGGTGATGAAGTATTTCATGCCGGGAGCCGGGGCGGCGGTGTAGTAGCCTTCGCCCGCGGTGAGGCGCCGCTTGTCCTTGCCGTCGAGACGTATGCTGTAAAGGTTGCGGCGCAGCGGCGAGGTCTCGGTCGAGAGGTACCAGACGCGTTTGCCGTCGCATCCCACGACCTCGGTGACCTCCCAGTCGCCCCGGGTCACCTGTCCGAGAATGCCCCGGCGGAGGCTGTACAGGTAGAGGTGCATGAATCCCGTGTGGCTCTCCTGCCGCACGAGGAAGCGGTCCTTGTCGATGAACGTCACGGTCTTGTCATCGACCCGTTCGACATACTGCCGGGCGCGTTCCTCGTAGACCGTGCGCTGGGCTCCGTGGGGCTCGCAGACGATCATTTCGAAGGTGTTCTGACGCCGGTTGAGGCGGTAATACCAGGGCCGTCCGTCGGGCGTCCACCCGATGCGGGGGATGTACTGGTCGGTTTCGGGACCCGTGTCGATGCGCTCCTTCGCACCGGTCGAGAGGTCCGCCACCCAGAGCTGGACCACCGAATTGCGTTCCCCGGCCTTGGGGTATTTGAACGAGTAGGCCCGGTTGTAGAGCTTGCCGTCGAAGCGCATCATCTCCATCAGCGGCACTTCGCTTTCGTCGAAACGCAGGTAGGCGATGCGGCGGCTGTCGGGCGAGAAGGCGTAGGCGCGCGTGATGCCGAACTCCTCTTCGTAGACCCAGTCGGTCGTGCCGTTGATGACCTGATTCCACGCTCCGTCGTCGGTGATGCGGCGCGTGGTCTGCGCGGCGATGTCGTAGACGTAGAGGTCGTTGCCGTCGGAGTAGGCGATGCGCTGTCCGTCGGGCGAGAACGAGGCGTCGCGCGGCGCTTCGGCCTGCCGCAGCACGGGCTGCACGCGGTTGTCGCGGATGAGCGAATAGGAGGTGGTGTAGGAGTGGCGGTAGATGGGTTTGCGCCCCGAGGCGACGAGGATCGTCCGCTCGTCGGGCGAAAAGAGGTAGTCGCTGATAATCAGATCGGGCGCGGGCGACGGGAGCAGGCTCTCGCCGGGAGCATCCGTGGCATAGCTGTAACGGAGTATATTGTTTTTTTCGAGCGTGGTGTAGTGCTCGCCGTCGGCCGTGGGGCGGATGCCGCGCACCGATTCGTTCAGGCTGCGCAGGCGGGCGATTCCGGCGTATTCGTTCTGGGCGTATGCTGTCCCGGTTGCCAATAGCAGTCCGGAAAGAATAATTAATTTGTTTATCACGGTTGTTCTGTCTTTTTTGCGTTGCAGCGTAAGTCCCCTCCGAGGAGGGGATTTAGGGGTGGGTCAGATTTGTAAACGCCACCCGTGGCGGCGACTGCGACCGGCGGATACGCAAATTCGGTGCGGGACCGGATTTTGTTTCAGTTCCCGGTTGCTTAAATGTCCTCTATGTCGAAATCGTAGCCCAGCCGCTTGCCGGTCACGAATTTCGAATTGTCCATCTTGGTGTTGAACTGATCGACCGTCACGCGCTTGTTCTCCTCGTAGGGAGGCATCAGCAGGTCGAAGTTCAGCGCGAAGTCGATCGCCGATTCGAGAATCGGCACCAGCGCGTCGCGGTCCAGCTCCTCCCGGCCGAAATCCGCGGCCCGCATCGAGGTCTGCTGCTTGCCTTCGACGAAGTAGCGGCGTTCGCGGTTGATGAAGATGCGGCCGATCAGATACCCTTCGTCGGCGTTGCGGTTGAACTTGAACGAGTCGGAAAGGAAGTTGTAGATGTTGACCAGTCCGCAGTAGGAGTTCTCGCGGTCGGCCGCGACGTAGGGATTCTGCCAGATGGGGTGCCCGTCTTCGAATTCGAAAACGTCGGTGTGCATCTGGAAGATCAGGATGTCGTTGGCGACTTGCAGCTGGGCTTCGAACTTGCCGCGGTCGCGGTATTCGAGGCGCACGCGGCGGTCGAGTTTGCCGTCCAGCTCGTCGTCCATCTCCGAGGCCATCTCGAACAGCGTCTCTTTCAGGGTGTTGAATGCCGCGAACGAGTTGTCGAAGACCTTCTGTTTGAGGGTCGATTTGCGGATGATCGTATCGAGTATCCTGGCTCTCAGCGGGGTTGTTTCCATATGTTTCAGTTTATCGTTTGTTCGTTTTTCGGTCCGGTTCGCGCCTGTGCCGGTCGCCGCCTTCGGCGTCGTTTGCAAATCCGACTCACCCCCAAACCCCCGCCCCAGGCGGGGGCTTGCGTGCCCCGGCCCTTCGGCAGGCTCAGGGACCGGCGGCAAAATCGGCGTGTCGGGCGGTTTCTGCTTTTTTACTTTATCCGTATCTGGCGCCCCTGTTCCAGCTCCTCGCCGGGCCTGAGCTTGTTGAGCTTTTCGATCGACCGCGTGCGGATGGCGTAGGACTGGCCGACGGAGTAGGCCGTCTCGCCCCGGCGCGCGATGTGGTGCCGGGAGTTGCCCGTCCAGCGCTTCTTCTTGCGCTCGATGTAGACCGTCTCGCCCGGCACGGGCTGCGCCTGCTTGTCTTTCAGATCGTTGAACTTGCGCAGGTTGCGCGGCGAAATGCGGAATTTGCGGCCGATGTTCTCGAACGTGTCGTTCTCCTTGGCCGTGACGTAGTGCACGCCGTTGGTGGCATAGACGTTGTAGCCCGCATGGGCGTTGATCGTCACGCGGTAGTTGTCCGGATCGACGGCCGTTCCGGCCTCGGCCGTGCGTTCCACGCTGCTCTGCTCTGCGAACCACTCCTCGGGGTCGCGCGGAAGCCCGTAGCGCGTGGCGTAGAGGCGCATGCCGTCGGGACGGTCCAGCAGGTAGAGCTGGTTCTCCTCGATGACCCGCACGAGCCGCTGGGCGTAGTCGGGGGCCGTGGCGTATCCGGCGGCCTTCAGACCCCGCGCCCAGCTCTTGTAGTCGTCGGACGGATAGGCGAAGAGCGAGTCGTAGCGCGGCTGCGAGTCGAGAAACTCGGCGTGGTCCTGGTAGGAGGCTTCGACCGAGGGGTACGAACGGAAACATTCGCCCTTGGCGTCGTCGTCGTGGTAGACCTTCTCGCCGGTCCAGTTGCGCTTGCACTTGATGCCGAAGTGGTTGTTGGACTTCATCGACAGCAGGCTGTTGCCGCAGTCGGATTCGAGGATGCCCTGCGCCATGGTGATGCTTGCCGGGATGCCGTAGCGCTCCATGTGGGCCACGGCGATCGACATGTAGCGGCTGATGTATTCTTCGCGTGTCTGGCGCACCTGCGCCCCGAGCTGCACCGCGCAGCAGAGGAGGATTCCCGCGAGGGATATTGCTTTTTTGGAAAAAGTCATTATCTTTGTTTAACAGTTACCGACAAAGGTATAATTTTCCGATGAAAATAACAATAATCGAATAAACCCTAAGCTATGTTTACCGAAAACGCGAATCGTATTTTCAACCGTTCTATCGAAGATTATCACCGCTGGGACGATGTCGATCATCCGATCGACAATCCCTATGCTCCGGGAACGATCGACCACCTGCTTTATCATAAGAACTGGATCGACACCGTGCAGTGGCATCTGGAGGACATCATCCGCGATCCGGAGATCGACCCGGCCGAGGCGCTGAAGATCAAGCGCCGCATCGACAAGTCGAACCAGGACCGCACGGACATGGTGGAGTACGTGGATTCCTACCTGCTGGACAAATACAAGGAGGTCGTGCCGGCGCCCGACGCCCGGCTGAACACCGAAACCCCGGCGTGGGCCATCGACCGGCTGTCGATCCTCGCCCTGAAAATCTATCATATGGCGCGCGAGGCGGAGCGCACGGATGTCGATGACGAACACCGTGCGGCCTGCCGGAAGAAGCTCGGCGTGCTGTTGTCGCAGCAGGCCGACCTTTCGCGGGCCATCGAGGAGCTGATCGAGGACATCGAAGCGGGTCGCAAGTACATGAAAACCTACAAGCAGATGAAGATGTACAACGACCCGGCGCTGAATCCGGTACTCTATGGGCAGAAGAAATAGGGAGCTGCCGCGTCATCTGCTGGTGCTGCGGACCTCGGCGATGGGCGATGTGGCGATGCTGCCGCATGCGCTCCGGGCGCTGATGTCGGCCTATCCCGACCTGCGGGTCACGGTGGCGACGCGGCCGATGTTCAAACCCTTCTTCGAGGGGCTCGGCGTGGATTTTCTCGATGTCGATCTCAAAGGCGTCCACCACTCCCTGCGGGGCATGTGGCGGCTGGCGGCCGAGGCCCGGCGGCTGGGCGTGGACGCCGTGGCCGACGTGCACGACGTGCTGCGCTCCCGGGCGTTCCGCCTGTCGATGACTCTCCACGGCATCCCCGTGGCCTTCATCCACAAGGGCCGCGCGGAAAAACGGCGGTTCATCCGCTGCGGAAGCCGCGGCATGGAGCCGCTGCGCCACACCGTGCTGCGCTACTGCGACACGTTCCGGCGGCTGGGGTTCGTGTTCGATGATCCGGAGCCGGTCCGCCGGCAGGAGCGGCCCGATCCGTTCGGCCCCAAGGAGGGCGTCTGGGTGGGCTTCGCGCCGTTTTCGGCCCAGCGGGGCAAGACCTATCCCGAAGAGCTGAGCCGCGAGGCGGTGCGGCTGCTGGCGGAGCGTTACGACCGGGTCTTCATCCACGGCGGCGGAGGCGGCGAGCAACGCTTCGCCGAGGAGATGGAGCGCACGTATCCCAACGTCACGGCGTTGTTCGGCAAGGTCGGCCTCGACGGGGAGATGGACCTGATCGCCGACCTCGACTGCGTGGTGTCGATGGATTCGCTGGTCATGCACCTCGCGGCGCTCGTGGCGACGCCCGTGGTGTCGGTGTGGGGAGCGACGCATCCCGGGCTGGGATTTCTGGGCTACGGGTGCGATCCGCGGGGCGTGCTGCAAGCCGACATGGCGTGCCGTCCCTGTTCGGTATTCGGCAGCAAGCCCTGCCGCTACGGCGACTACCGCTGTCTGAAAGCCGTGCCCCCCGCGATGATCGCCGAACGGGTCCGGCTGCTTGTCGGACGATGACGAAACGAAAAAGCCTCCGGACGACCGGAGGCTCTTTTTTTGCCGCAGCCGCGGTTAATCGGCTTTGGTGTAGACCGTTCCGGTTCCCTCGATCGTCAGGGTGTATTTGCCCTCGGCGTCCTTGGTGATCACGCCCGTCTCGGTGAAGCCGATGGTCTGGCCGTTGCCGATGCTCTCTCCTTTGAGCAGGATTTTGTCGGCCTCGCCCTGGAGCTCCCACGACGTGTAGACCAGCGTGGCCATGTTGATCGACTGCGCAACGCCTTCGATCCGGATTTCGACGCCCATCACGCCCTCGGGGTCGATCGGATCGGGCATCGTCCACCGGCCTATGGCTTCGGCGTAGGTGGGGTCGGTGGCGATCTTCGTGGCCGCGGCGCCGTCCTCCAGTTTGCCCGTGTAGTCCACGACGACCGGAGCGCCCGGCAGCAGGCCGTTGGCCTCGCTCTTGTCGGCGTCCGTCGTCGAGAAGGTGTAGGTGATGTCGGCTGTCGGTGCCTTGACGGTGACGGTGTTCATCGAAGCGTCGGCGATGAAGCCCTCGAAAAACTTCGGGGTATTGTCGGCGCAGGCTGCCAGCCCGCAGAGGGCCGCGGCAGTCGTCAGGAGTTTGATGCTTTTCATTGGCTTGTATTGTTAACGTTTTTTGATGTATTCGTCGATCGCCCGGGCCGCCGTGCGTCCGGCGCCCATAGCCAGAATCACCGTCGCGGCGCCCGTCACGGCGTCGCCTCCGGCGAAGACGCCCTTGCGGGTGGTGGCTCCGTGCTCGTCGGCCGTGATGCATCCCCGGCGGTTGGTTTCGAGACCTTCGGTCGTCGCCGCCAGCAGCGGGTTGGGCGAGGTGCCCAGCGCCATGATGACCACGTCGCAGGCGATCTCGAACTCCGAGCCCTCCTTCACCACCGGCGACCGGCGGCCGCTTTCGTCGGGTTCGCCCAACTCCATCTCCACGCACCGCAGACCCGTCACCCAGCCCTGCTCGTCGCCGAGGACCTCGGTGGGGTTGGTCAGCATGCGGAAGCGGATGCCCTCCTCGCGGGCGTGGTGGACCTCTTCGACGCGCGCCGGGAGCTCCTTTTCCGAACGGCGGTAGACGATCGTCGCCTCGGCGCCCAGCCGCCGGGCCGTGCGCACGGCGTCCATCGCCACGTTGCCGCCGCCCACGACCACCACGCGCCGTCCGACGTAGATCGGGGTGTCGTACTCCTTGTCATAGGCGTGCATCAGGTTGGCCCGCGTGAGGAATTCGTTGGCCGAGACCACGCCGTTGAGGTTCTCGCCCGGGATGCCCATGAAGCGGGGCAGTCCGGCGCCCGAGCCGATGAAAACGGCGCCGTAACCCTCTTCGTCCAGCAGCGAGTCGATCGTCACGGTGCGGCCCACGATCACGTCGGTCTCGATCTCGACGCCCAGCCGCTCGACCTGAGCGATCTCGCGCGCCACGATGCGCTCCTTCGGGAGGCGGAACTCGGGGATGCCGTAGACCAGCACGCCGCCCACCTTGTGCAGCGCCTCGAAGATCTTCACGGTGTAGCCCATCCGCGCCAGATCGCTGGCGCAGGCCAGTCCGGCCGGGCCGCTGCCGATGACGGCCACTTTGCGGCCGTTGCGCACGGCGGCGGGCTGTACGGGTGCGCCGTGTTCGAGTTTCCAGTCGCCGACGAAGCGTTCCAGCTTGCCCACGGCCACCGGTTCGCCCTTGATGCCCAGGACGCACGACCCTTCGCACTGGCTCTCCTGCGGGCAGACGCGGCCGCAGATCGAGGGCAGCGAACTGTCCTCGGAGATGATGTCGGCGGCCTCCTGCAACCGGCCTTCGTGCAGGGCGGCGATGAAGTCGGGGATGCGGATGCCCACGGGGCAGGCCGCCACGCAGCGGGGATTCTTGCAATGCAGACAGCGCGAGGCTTCGAGTGCGGCCTCTTCGAGGTCGTAGCCGTAGCAGACCTCTTCGAAATTGGCGGCCCGGATCGCCGGGTCCTGTTCGCGCACGGGGACGCGGGGTATTTTGTTTGCCATAACTTTAGATCAGGTGAAAGGTGAAAAGTAAAAGGTTAAAAGTGGAATGAGACTGGTACGGTCTGTAATGACCCATAAAATACCTTTCACATTTCACTTTTAATCTTTAACCTGTTTTACTTGTCCAATCCGATTTTACATACGTGTCCCGCCTCGCGCTCGGCTTCGATGGCCGCGGCGCGCTGCTCCTGGTTGCGGTACATGCCCTGACGGCGCATCGCCTCGTCGAAATCGACTTCGTGGGCGTCGAACTCCGGGCCATCGACGCACGTGAAGCGCGTCCGTCCGCCGACCGTCACGCGGCAGGCGCCGCACATGCCCGTGCCGTCAACCATCAGCGCGTTGAGCGACACGGTGGTCTTCAGTCCGTATTTCTTCGTGGTGAGGGCCACGAACTTCATCATGATCATCGGCCCGATGGCCACGCATTCGTCGTAGTGCCGGCCCTGTCGCTCGACGAGTTCTTCGACCACCTGCGTCACCAGCCCCTTGAAACCCTCCGAACCGTCGTCGGTGGCGATGTAGAGGTTTTCGGCCACGGCCCGCATGGCGTCGGTGTAGATCAGCATGTCGCGCGTCTTCGCGCCGATGATGACATCGGCTTCGACGCCGTGTTCCCGGAGCCATTTGACCTGCGGATAGACCGGGGCCGTGCCCACGCCGCCCGCCACGAAGAGGTAGCGCCGTTTGCGGAGCTCTTCGACGGGCATTTTGACGAACTCCGAGGGGTGGCCCAGCGGCCCTGCGAAGTCGGCGAGGGCGTCGCCCTGTTCGAGTGCGCAGATTTTGCGCGTCGAGGCGCCGATGGCCTGCGTGACGATCGTCACGCTGCCCTCCGCGGCGTCGAAGTCGGAGATCGTGAGCGGAATGCGCTCGCCGTGTTCGTCGCTGCGCACGATGACGAACTGTCCGGGCTGCGCCGAACGCGCTACGCGCGGTGCGAGGATCTTCATCAGCCAGATGCCTTCCGCGAGGCTTCGTTTTTCAAGAATGGGGTACATTGTGTCGTATTAAGCGTTTGTGTGTCACTCTTCGATGATCGCCGTGATCCGCAGCCGCCGCATTGGCCGCACGGGATCGTTGGTCACCACCACGAGGTGCTCGGTCAGGACGCCGAAATCCTGCGTCCCGGGGTCGAGGAGCACCTCGGCCCGGTAGGAACCTCCCGGAGCCACCGTCTGGCCCGGTGCGAGCGTCGTGGCGATGTGTCCTTCGCCCTCCACGGCCCGGACGATCAGTTCGGCTTCGCCCGTGTTCGAGAGCGTGAACGACAGCTTCCGGCGCGGGCCCGCATGCTTCACCGGTCCAAATTTAAGGATATTTTCCGAAAATTCGGCCCTCGGGGTCTTTTGTGTCGCGTCGGCAGGCCGCGGATCGACGCCGATGCCGTGCGCAACGATCGTCGTGCCGTTGCTGCGGCCGTCAACGGCGACTTCCAGCGCGTCGCGCAGGGTGCCGTAGCGGGGTTTGTCGGCCGGGATGAGGTAGGAGAGGTTGATCTCGCCCCGCTGGCCCGGCGCGATCCGCTGCGGGGCGTCGATGCTGAGCAGGCCGCTTGCGCTCTGCGGACGCAGCGAGAGGCGGATCGTGCGGTCCGAGGCGTTGGCGTAGCCGATCGCCCCCTGCGTCTGCCGCCCCTGATATATATAGGAGAAGGCGCTGAGCGTCGCGGCCAGCCGCAGGCCCCCGCCGGCATCGACCGGGTAGAGCTCTTCGAGGCTCTTTTCGCGGGGCGTGACATTGCCCTGCACGGTGATCGAGGCGACTTTCTTCCGTTCGTCGGAATAGATCCACAGCTCCTTGGTGAAGGTGCCGGGGCGGTTCGTGGGGTCGTACGTGACGGTGATCTGCGTCGTGCCGCCCGGGGTGACGGGACGGCGCGAGAATTCGGGCGCCGTGCAGCCGCAGGAGGTCACCACGTCGAGGATCACCAGCGGCTTGTCGCCGCGGTTGACGCCCGTGAAAGTGTGGCTGACGCGGCCGTCGCTCTCGCGGATGGTGCCGAAATCCCAGGTGTCGGGTTCGAAGACCAGACGCGCCTGCGCGGCGGCGGAAAGGGCGGCGAACGCCGCGATAATGAGGAGTATGGTTCGTTTCGCTGACATCGGTTCGGTTGTTGCGGGACATGCAAAGATACTTTTTTTGCGAAAAATTCGTGCAATAATTTTGCAGGAATGAATTTTTGCTCTATATTTGCACTCCGAAACGATGAAACAACTCGTTTTCGAATGCCTGAATAGCTCAGTTGGTTAGAGCACATGACTGTTAATCATGGGGTCCTAGGTTCAAGTCCTTGTTCAGGCGCAGATGCGCGAGGGTTGCGTAAAGGTTCTTTCAAGAATGCGCCTGCAAGGGGTTGTCCGTAAAAGGATGGTCCGGAATGGGCGATCGGAAGATTGCCTTTGCAGTCCCAAGCCATTTTTAGGGGAGCTTAGCTCAGTTGGTTCAGAGCGTCTGCCTTACAAGCAGAGGGTCGGGGGTTCGAATCCCTCAGCTCCCACGAAGCCACCGCAGGATAAGGGTGGCTTTTTTGTCGGCCTTGCGGCCGCCCATATATTTCCACTTTCCCGCAAGGGAGAGTTTTCTCGGGAGCTTAGCTCAGTCGGTTCAGAGCGTCTGCCTTACAAGCAGAGGGTCGGGGGTTCGAATCCCTCAGCTCCCACAAGGTTACAACCATCTCGGAAGATGGTTTTTTTATGCAGGGAGCATAGCTCAGTTGGTTTAGAGCGCCTGCTCGACAAGCAGGAGGTCAGCGGTTCAAATCCGCTTGTTCCCACCGATGAAAAAAGTCTTTCAGGATTTTCTGGAAGACTTTTTTGTTGTTCAATCCTTATTCCGGTGCCGCTATGAATACCATTTGGATCGTACTCCCCATTCTGATCGTGCTGATGTTCCAGCTCGGTATCGAACTCGACCGGCAGGCGTTCGCCGGGGTGTTCCGCCGTCCCGCAGCCGTCGTCGCGGGGCTGCTCGGGCAGCTCCTGGCACTGCCGCTCATCGCTTTCGGCGTGGCGCTGGCGTTCCGGCTTCCGCCCGTGTGGTTCATGGGGCTGATGCTGATCGCCTGCTGTCCCGGAGGCAGCTCGTCGAACGTATTTTCGATGCTGGCTAAGGGCGACGTGGCTTTGTCGGTGACGCTGACGGCGTTGAGCAGCGTCGTCACGCTCTTCACGATTCCGGTGGTGATGGGGTTCGCCGCGCGGTTCGTCTCCGTGCATGCCGATGCGGCCATCGACCTCCCGGCCGGGAAACTGCTGGTCCAGAATATCGTCCTGCTCTTCCTGCCGATGGCCGCGGGAGCCCTGTTCCGCCGCTGGCGTC
This sequence comes from Alistipes senegalensis JC50, assembly GCF_025145645.1. NCBI lineage: Bacteria > Pseudomonadati > Bacteroidota > Bacteroidia > Bacteroidales > Rikenellaceae > Alistipes > Alistipes senegalensis. The sequence continues at coordinate 2,418,187 of NZ_CP102252.1, forward strand.
CGGATGCGGCCCGGCGGGTCCATGCGTCGCTGGGGCGCGTGGCCTTTCCCGCGCTGATGTTGCTGGCCGCGGTTTTCTTCGTGCAGTATGCCGGCACCATTCTGGAAAACCTCGGGACGCTGGGACTGGCCGCCGGGGCGCTGATCTTGTTGGCCATGAGCGCCGGATCGCTGCTGTCCCGGGTGTTCGGACTGCGGAGGGCGGCGCGGAGAACCGTCGTTATCGAGGTCGGGATGCAGAACGCCGCGCAGGCCATCGCCATCGCCGCCTCGCCGCTGATCTTCGACAGCGGGGAGATGGCCATCCCGGCCATCGTCTACGCCCTGCTGATGAACGTCATTCTGCTCGTCTATCTGAAATTGCTGCCGAAATATTCCGGCGAAACGGCGGCGGATTAGCTCCGATCGGCTATATTTGCCGTATGAAACTCCTGAAAATCGTGATGCTGTGTCTGTGCCTGCCGGCGGCGTTCGCCGTGCGGGGACAGCAGGGAGCCTACTCCGTCAGCGGACGGGTGATCGACCGTCTGAGCCGCCGCCCCGTGGCCTATGCCGCCGTGGTGCTGGCCGGGCAGGAGCGGAAGGGCGCTTCGACCGATTTGCTGGGGAGATTCCGCATCGAACGGGTGGAGCCCGGCATCTGGCGGCTGGCGGTCTCGTCGGTGGGGTATAAGAGCGTCACGACACCCGAATATATGGTGTCGGCGGCCACGCCCTTCATCGAGGTCGAGCTGGAGGAGGACGCCGAGCGGCTGGAGGCCGTGACGGTGCGGCCGTCGCCGTTCCGCGCCACGGTCGAAAGTCCGGTGAGCCTGAAGGTGATCGGCTTGCAGGAGATCGAGAAGAGCCCCGGCTCGAACCGCGACGTGTCGCGCATCGTGCGCTCCTATCCCGGCGTGGCCTTTTCGCCCGTGGGTTACCGCAACGACCTGATCGTGCGCGGCGGAGGCCCCGCGGAGAACAAATTCTACATGGACGGGATCGAGATCCCCAATATCAACCACTTCGCCACGCAGGGCGCCACGGGCGGCCCGGTGAGCATCGTCAATGCCGACCTCGTGCGCGAGATCAGCTTCTATACGGGGGCTTTCCCCGCCGACCGGGCCGGGGCGCTGAGTTCGGTGCTGGATTTCAAATTGCGCGACGGCAATGCCGAAAAGCAGACCTTCAAGGCCACGTTGGGGGCTTCGGAGGTGGGCGTGAGCGGCAGCGGCCATATCGGCAGAAAGACCACCTACCTGTTTTCGGTCCGCCAGTCCTATCTGCAACTGCTGTTCAAGATGCTGGGGCTGCCGTTTCTGCCCAACTACATCGACGGGCAGGTGAAGGTCAAAACACGCCTTTCGGAGCGCGACGAGCTGACGGTGCTGGCCCTGGCGGGCTTCGACAATATGAAGCTCAACGTCGATGAGAAGGGCGAGGACGCCGAATACCTGCTGAGCTACCTGCCCCGCATCCGGCAGGAGACTTTCACCGTGGGGGCTTCGTGGCGTCACTATGCGGGCCGCCACGTGCAGACCGTGACGCTGAGCCACAACTACCTGAACAACCGTAACCTGAAATACCTGCGCAACGACGATTCGTCGGAGGACAACCTCACGCTGCGGCTCCGTTCCGTGGAGCAGAAGACCGCGCTGCGGGCCGAGAACCGCTCCTACCTGGGCCGCTGGACGCTCCGCGAGGGCGTCGAGGTGAACTGGTCCGGTTACACGAACCGCACGCTACAACGGCTCTACACCGACAAGTCGCAGCTCTCGGATTACGATACGCGGCTGGGAATCGTCGGCTGGGGGCTTTTCGCCGGAGCCGAATACGCCTCTGCGGACAAGCGGTTCACCGCCTCGGCGGGACTGCGCGCCGACGGGTGCGACTACTCGGGGCGCATGGCCCGGCTGTGGAACCGGCCCTCGCCGCGCGCGTCGGTCTCCTATGCGCTGGCTCCGGCGTGGTCGGTCAGCGGCAGCGCAGGGCTCTACTACCAGCTGCCGGCCTATACGGCGCTGGGATTCAAGCGGGACGACAGGCTGGTGAACGAATCGCTCGACTACATGCGGGTCGGGATTTTCAGCGCCGGCATCGACTGGCGGCTGCGCGACCGGCTGATCGTCTCGGTCGAGGGATTCTACAAACGCTACGGGGATGTGCCCCTGTCGGTCGCGGACGGGATTCCGCTCTCGTGCAAGGGCAACGACTACGGCGTGGTGGGCAACGAGGAGCTGGTCTCCTCGGCGCAGGGACGCGCCTACGGCGTCGAGGCGATGGCCCGCTGGCAGATTCCGGGGCGCGTGAGCGTCGTGGGGTCGGTGACCGTGTTCCGCTCGGAGTACCGCAACGACCGTTCGGCCCCGTGGATCGCTTCGGCGTGGGACAACCGTTTCGTGGTCAACGTCAGCGGCACCTACGATCTGCCGCGCCATTGGAGCGTCGGGGCGAAGCTCAGCGCCGTGGGCGGTGCGCCCTACACGCCCTACGACGAGGAGAAATCGTCGCTCGTCGAGGCGTGGGACGCGCAGGGACGGCCCTATTACGACTATTCGAGGTACAATGCCGGGCGGCTCGACGCCTTCGCCCAGCTCGACGTGCGCATCGACAAGGTATTCTATTTCCGCCGCTGCATGCTGGGGCTCTACATCGACTTGCAGAACGTTGCCGGAGGAAAGCTCCGCCAGCCCGACGTGCTGATGTCCACGGGCGAGATCGAGAACCCCTCGGCTCCGGCGTCGGAGCAGCGCTACCGCATGAAGAGGCTCGAACAGGTCAGCGGCACTTTGCTGCCGTCGCTGGGCGTCACGGTGGAGTTCTGACCCGCCCGCTTAAGAAGCGGGTTTTAGGGGGCGATGGACGGTTGCCTCGTTTCCGGTCTGCCTCCTCGCTGCGACGGGTGGATACGCAAAAAAACAGCAGGGAATCGTCACGATTGCCTGCTGCCCCCGGAGGTTGCCCTCCTAAAACTACTAACCCAAACTTAAATAAATGAAGAAACCTCACTGCGGTTGCTGTGCCGCAGTTGATTGAAGTAATCGCAAAGTGCGTGCCAAAGATGGACGGCGGTCGTCCGAAAACGGTTGGCCGGGGCCGAAAAGGCTTTTTGAGCGATTTTCGGACCCTCCGGACAAATATTCCGCCGGATTCGTTTGCTTCCCGGCGGGAAAAGCCTATCTTTGTTCCCGCAATGGTTTCCCCTCGCGGGGAATTAAAAGGGAATGCCGTGTGAATCGGCAACAGTTCCCGCTGCTGTGAGTCCCGCCCGTCGAGGGCATGAAAGGATGCGGCAATCCGAGCCACTGGTGAAAACCGGGAAGGCGCCGCATTCGGGACGAGTCAGAAGACCTGCCTTGCACGATAGAGTGTTTGCTCCTGCGGAGAAAGGGGGCGCCTGACATGCCGCCGGCATTGTGCCTGCGCGCAATTTGTTAACAGCTTTCGCTTTTTTTCATCAGCAGCAAACCTCTTCGGACAGACTTTTTACGGTCGGATGAAAAGGTTGTCGCCATGCTTTGCCGGGACTTGCCGTTCCCGCTCCCGCTTGTGTATGCCTGTCGTCGTCGGGAAAGCCTGTCCGGACCGGACGAACAGACAACACCATTAACTAAAAAGCAAAGCATGATGAAAAAATTGTTTGTGATCTGCGCTTGGACGCTGCTCCTCGGCGGATGTGAAAGCGACTCGGGCAACGGCCCGGGCGATGTACCCCCCCCCTCCGTCGATCCCGTCTCCCCGGAGCTGAAACAGAAGATCGAGGACCTCAATGCCGGGCTCGTTACGCTTCGGGAGCTGACCGGAGCCGTGTCGCGCTCGGCGGTCGGTGCCGTGACGGAGGGCGACGCGGGGACGCTTATCGCGTTCCGCGACGGCACGGAGGTGACAGTCGCCTGCGATGCGGAGGCAGCCGGAGCCCCGTTGATCGGAATTGCGGCCGACGAGAAGGTTTATTATTGGACGCTCGCCGCGGAAAAGGATGCGCCGTGGCTGAAAGACGCCTCGGGTGCGCGGATGCCCGTCTCGGGGGCCGTTCCGGTGACGGATGTTGACGAAGAGGGCTATTGGACCGTTGCGGCGGGCGAGGCTGCGCCGTGGCGGATCGTGGACGCCGCCGGAGAGCCGATCGAGGCGTCGGAGGAGGTGCAGGCGGCCCAATTCCGTTCGGTGACGATGGCCGAGGGGCGCGTGAAGGTGGTGCTGACCGGCGGCGGGGAACTTTCTGCGGCGAAGGTCGATGACCTGAGCGCCGCAGGAACGGCCAACTGCTATGTCGTATCGACTCCGGGAACCTATGCGTTCAATGCGAAGGTGCGCGGCAACGGCGCGGGCGAAGCGGCTTCGGCAGGATTCGACCCGGCGATCGAAATCGCCGACGGCATGAAGGCCGACTGGATATGGACCGACCGGGAGGGGCTGGTGTCGGATGTTGTCCTCGACGAAGAGTCGGGGGAGATCGTCTTCACGGTCGGCGAGGGCCGGGGCAACGCGCTGGTGGCCCTCGTGCAGGAGGATGCGATCGTGTGGAGCTGGCATATTTGGGTGACCGACGCCCCGCAGACGATGGCCTATGAGAACGGCGTGGTCTTTATGGACCGCAATCTGGGCGCTGTGGGAACCACCGTCGGCGGAACGGACGCTTACGGCATGTATTACCAGTGGGGGCGCAAGGACCCGTTCTACTGGGGAACGAAAACCTCGACCAGCGCCACCCCTTTCGATGAGGTGAAAGAACTTACCGTCGTAAACCCCGCGTATGCGGCTCTGACGTGGAGCCTCGCCAAGGCCGCCGTGACGCCGGAGGCAGCCGCGGCCAATCCGATGACGTTCTATAACAATACGGTCGGAACCGGTTCCAACTGGCTGGCGAAGCCGAGCGCAAAACTGTGGGGAGAGGCCAAGACCCTGAACGATCCCTGCCCTCCGGGATACAAGGTCCCGGATATAGACGCATGGGAGAACCTGAGTTCGGGACGCGACTACATCGACGGCGTGTCGGCATGGGATGTCGAAAACTATGGCGTGACCTATACTTACAACGGGCAGACGGCCTGGTATCCGGGGCAGGGCTACCGCATGTACAATACCGGTGCCATCGTCGGCCAGCGGGCTTCGAGCGGCGGTTCGGGCGGCTACTGGTCGTCGAAGGCGACGGCGGTCAAGGCTTACTACCTGTATGTCAAGAAGCGGATCAGCACATCCGGGTCGATCAATCCGGAGCTGGACGTACACCGCTCCTATGGCTACACGGTGCGCTGCTGCAAGGAGTAGCGGCCGTTATGACGGAAAAAATGCAGGGCTCCGAGCGGGGCCCTGCATTTCGCTTTTTGGGAGAAAGACCTATCGGAATACGCCCGTGTAGGTCGAGGGCGAGAGGGCGCGCAACTCCTCCTTGACCGATTCCGCCACGTCGAGCGTCTCGATGAACGCCGCGATCGATTCGCGGGTGATGTGGGCGTTGGTGCGCGTGAGGGCTTTCAGCGCCTCGTAGGGCTTGGGGAAGCCTTCGCGGCGCAGGATGGTCTGGATGCCCTCGGCCACGACGGCCCAGTTGTTCTCCAGGTCGTGCTCCAGCGCTTCGGGGTTGAGGATCACCTTGTTGAGTCCTTTCATCAGCGATTGCAGGGCGATCACCGCATGGGCCATCGGCACGCCGACGTTGCGCAGGACGGTCGAATCCGTCAGGTCGCGTTGCAGGCGCGAGACGGGGAGTTTCGACGCGAGGTGCTCGAAGACGGCGTTGGCGATGCCGAAATTACCCTCGGCGTTCTCGAAGTCGATGGGGTTGACCTTGTGGGGCATGGCGCTCGATCCGACCTCCCCGGCCTTGATCTGCTGCTTGAAGTACTCCATCGAAATATAGGTCCACATGTCGCGCGAAAGGTCGATCAGAATGGTGTCGATGCGCTTCATGTTGTCGAAGATCGCCGCCAGATTGTCGTAGTGCTCGATCTGCGTGGTGTACTGCGAGCGGCAGAGCCCCAGCTTTTCGCCCACGAAGCGGTTGGCGAATTCCACCCAGTCGATGCCGGGATAGGCCGCGCGGTGGGCGTTGAAATTGCCCGTGGCGCCGCCGAACTTGGCCGGCACGGCGATGTCGTGGAGCATGGCCAGCTGTTTTTCGATGCGCTCGACGAAGACCATGAATTCCTTGCCCAGGGAGGTCGGCGAGGCGGGCTGCCCGTGCGTGCGTGCCAGCATCGGCACCGCGCGCCACTGCTCGGCGAACGACGCCAGCTTGCCGCGGACCTCCTCGACGGCGGGGTAGTAGACCCCCGTCATGGCCTCTTTCAGCGAGAGCGGGATGGCCGTGTTGTTGATGTCCTGCGACGTGAGGCCGAAGTGCACGAACTCCTTGTAGGCTTCGAGCCCCAGGGTGTCCATTTTCTCCTTGATGATGTACTCGATGGCCTTGACATCGTGGTTCGTCACCGACTCGATCTCCTTGACGCGTTGGGCGTCGGCGGTCGAGAAATCGGTGTACAGCGAGCGCAGGGCGGCGAATTTCGAGCGGTCGATGCCGGCGAGCTGCGGCAGCGGCAGTTCGCAGAGCGCGATGAAATACTCCACTTCGACGCGGATGCGGTAGCGGATGAGGGCCTGTTCGGAAAAATAATCGGCCAGTTTCTCCGTTTTATTACGGTAGCGCCCGTCAACGGGCGAAATGGCGGTGAGGGAAGTTAACATATCGGGTTTGATTTGTTTTTGCTTTCAGCCGCCAAATTTACGACAATTAATTGAAATACGCAGATTTTTCCCTACCTTTGTGGGGATGTAAACCAGAATCGGAATGAATTTCATAACGGCAATCATCGACTCGCTGGTGGGTTTCGTGCAGCGCAATCCGCTGACGACGCTCCTTATCGTCATACTGGCGCTCGGCGCCCCCGCGCTGCTGAAAGGCATCGCGCTTTTTATCATGTACTTTTTTATGGGACTTGTCATTTTGGCCGTCGTGCTGATGCTGGCCTTCCGCTGGCGGATTTACAGGGTCCGCAAGCAGATGGAGGAGCAGTTCGGCGAAGGCTTCGGGGATCAGGCGCAGGGCGGATTCCGGCAGCGGAATTCCGGCTCGCCGTTTGCAGACCGGGAGCGCAGGGGCCGCGAAGGCGAGGTGCGGGTGCACCGGACCGCCGGGACCCCCGAGAAACGTGTGTCGAAGGACGTGGGCGACTACGTCGATTTCGAGGAGGAAAAGGAACGGTAGCCGCATGTTGAAGGTATTCGAAATCATAGGCCGCTATTTCATGCTGATGGGGAAGGTCTTTTCCCGTCCGGAGAAGGCGGCGATCTACCGCCGGCGCATCGTCTTCGAGATGGAGGCGCTGGGCGTCAATTCGATCGGCCTGACGGCCATCATCTCGGTGTTCATCGGCGCGGTCATCACGCTGCAAATGTGCATCAACCTCGATTCGCCCTTCATTCCCCGCTCGCTGGTGGGCTATGCCACGCGCGAAACGATGATCCTGGAATTCTCGTCGGCGGTCGTGGCGCTGATCCTCGCCGGCAAGGTCGGTTCGTCGATCGCCTCGGAGATCGGGACGATGCGCATTACCGAGCAGATCGACGCCCTCGAAATCATGGGCGTCAATTCGGCTTCGTACCTGATTCTTCCGAAGATCGTCGCCGCGATGCTCTTCTTCCCTTTCCTCACGATCCTCTCGATCCTGATCGGCATCCTCGGCGGATGGATCATCGCCGCGGCCACGGGCATTATGATCCCGGCCGACTACGTTGACGGCCTGCTGATGGATTTCAAACCCTATTCGATCACCTACACGCTCATCAAGACCGTCGTCTTCGCCTACATCATCACTTCGATCTCGGCTTTCTACGGCTACAACGCCCGGGGCAACTCGCTGGAGGTCGGCGCCGCATCGACGCGCGCCGTGGTGGCCAGCTGCGTGGTGGTCCTGCTTTTCGACCTGATTCTTACGCAAGTCCTGCTCATATGATACGTGCCGAACATATCGTCAAAACGTTCGACGGGCGCGTGGTGCTCGACGACATCTCGGTGGAGTTCGAAACCGGGAAGACCAACCTCATCATCGGCCGCAGCGGCTCGGGAAAGACCGTGCTGCTCAAAACGCTGGTCGGACTGCACGAACCCGATTCGGGCGACGTGTGGTACGACGACATCAATTTCACCCGGCTGGGGTTCCGCGACCGCAAGGCCATCCGCAAGGACATCGGCATGATCTTCCAGGGCGGGGCGCTGCTCGATTCATCGACCGTTGAGGAGAATGTCCGGCTGCCGCTGGACCTCTTCACGTCGCAGAGCACGAAGGAGAAGATGGAGCGCGTGAATTTCTGCCTTCAGCGCGTGCGCCTCGAAGACGCCAACCGGCTCTATCCGGCCGAACTGTCGGGCGGCATGATCAAGCGCGTGGCCATCGCCCGCGCCATCGTGATGAACCCCCGCTACCTCTTCTGCGACGAGCCCAACTCGGGCCTCGATCCCCAGACCTCGATCGTCATCGACAACCTGATTCACGAGATCACGCAGGAGTACGGCATTACGACGATCATCAATACGCACGACATGAACTCGGTGATGGAGATCGGCGAGAAAATTGTATATATCCACGGTGGCCGCAAATGGTGGGAGGGGACCAAGGACGACATACTCCACGCCGACAACCGCGAACTCAACGATTTCGTCTTCGCCTCGGCCATGGCCAAGCGTGCCAAGAAGGTCGCGGAATAGGCCGCAGGGAGAATGCGGCGCACAGGTGCATACGGTTCGTAAAAAAATTTAATTTTTTATTTGCGTAAATAACGGAAAGTATGTACTTTTGTGCTGTGAAAAAAATAACGCAATTTTTTACTAACAAATAATTCAAATCATTATGGCAACTATTAAAATCGGTATCAACGGCTTCGGTCGTATCGGCCGTCTGGTGTTCCGTGCAGCCTGCACGAACGACAACATCGAAGTGGTGGGCATCAACGACCTGGTTCCCGTGGACTACATGGCTTACATGCTCAAGTACGACACGATGCACGGCCGCTTCAACGGTACGGTAGACTTCAACGCTGAGAAGAGCCTGCTGATCGTAAACGGCAAGTCGATCCGCGTAACCGCCGAGAAGGACCCCGCAAACCTGAAGTGGAACGAGGTCGGCGCCGAGTACGTAGTCGAGTCGACGGGTCTGTTCCTCACCAAGGAGAAGGCCGAGGCCCATATCGCAGCCGGTGCCAAATACGTCGTCATGTCGGCTCCCTCGAAGGACGACACCCCGATGTTCGTATGCGGCGTGAACACCGATACCTACAAGGGTCAGACGATCGTTTCGAACGCATCGTGCACCACGAACTGCCTCGCCCCGATCGCCAAGGTCCTGAACGACAAGTTCGGCATCACCGACGGTCTGATGACCACCGTTCACTCGACCACCGCAACGCAGAAGACCGTCGACGGTCCCTCGATGAAGGACTGGCGCGGCGGCCGTGCCGCTTCGGGCAACATCATCCCCTCGTCGACCGGTGCTGCAAAGGCCGTAGGCAAGGTGATTCCCGAGCTGAACGGTAAGCTGACCGGTATGTCGATGCGCGTTCCGACCCTCGACGTTTCGGTTGTCGACCTGACCGTGAACCTGGCCAAGCCCGCCAAGTACGACGAGATCTGCGCTGCCATGAAGGAGGCTTCGGAAGGCGAACTGAAAGGTATCCTGGGTTACACCGAGGAGGCTGTCGTTTCGTCGGACTTCCTGGGCGACGCCCGTACGTCGATCTTCGACAAGGCTGCCGGTATCGCACTGACCGACACCTTCGTAAAGGTCGTTTCGTGGTACGACAACGAGTGGGGATACTCGAACAAGGTCCTCATGCTCATCGAGAAGATGGCCGCTTTCAACAACAAATAGTCGAAAAGCCATTCAACGGAAAAGGGACCCCGAGGGGTCCCTTTCTTTTTTTCGGGCGGTCGGAGGCCGCCGCTCCGGGCGGGGATTATTTTCCCGACTCCACGCGCAGCTCTATCGAGGCGCCCGACCATTGGTTGATCGCCCGCTTCTCGGTGCGCAGCAGGCGCCCGGCGTAGGAGATGCGCAGCTCGATTTCGAAGGGCCGTGTCGTGTCGATGTCGTTGCCCGCAGGCAGCGTGTGGGGAATGAGGTAGAGATAGAGCACGAGATGGTCGCACGGCATGGTCTCCAGCACCGCGCGGCGGTCGGCCGGGATGTCGGCCGGGCGTTCGGCGAGATTGGCTCCCACGGCGGCGACGGTCGATTCGGCCGACGCGAACCCGATGCGCTGCTCCGCAGCGTCGAAACAGCCGCACATCAGCGCCGCGTTATACCGCCACCACCCGTCGTAGCGGCTCGTGACTTCGATGGTGAATCCTTTTTTGTCCATATTATAATAAGGTGCGATAGAATATCCTCCGCAAAGATAGGGAAAAGACGCACGGATGCAAAACCATCCTGCGGCGGGCTCGCCGCAAAGCGTGCGGAAGCGCTAAATCTCGCGGTTTTCTTTGCAAATGTCCTATTTTTTCGTAACTTTGCGCACTAAATATGTATAAATGGAGGAATCTCAACGATATGCGATCCCTTATAAAGGGTTGAAGAACGGCTGCCACGAATTTCGTTTCGAGGTGGACGGATCGCTGTTCGAGGAGTACCAGAGCACGGAAATCAAGGACGGCCGCTGCGAAGTGACGGTCGCCGCCGACCGCTCGGAAAGCCAGGTGACGCTCGACGTGGCGATCGCGGGCTACGTTGTTGTGGAGTGCGACCGCTGTCTGGAAGATTGCCGCGTGCCCATCGATTTCGAGGGGCGGCTCGTGGTGAAATTCTCCGAAGAGGTGCATGAATACGACGGCGAGGTGATGTGGATGTTGCCGGGCGAGGATCAGGTCGATCTCAAACAATACATCTACGAGAGTATCGTGCTGTCGCTGCCCTACCAGCGGGTGCATCCCGAGGGGATGTGCAACCCCGACATGCTCGAACGTTTCCGCATTGTCTCGGACCAGGAGTTCGCGTCGATCGAGGCCCGGGCCGGAGGCGGGGCGCACAACGAGGGCGAATGGGCCAAACTGGCGGCTCTGCGCGAGCGGATGGAGGCCGGGGAGGAGACGCCGGAAAAGGGAGAAGCGGGGGAAAAGCCCCGCGGCACGAAATAACGAAAGCGAAAAATACGTTAAACTTATAATTCATACTGTAAAATGGCACATCCTAAACACAAAGTTTCGTCAACGCGACGCGATAAGCGCAGAACCAACTACAAGGCTGTCGTTCCGACGGTGGTCACCTGCTCGAACTGCGGTGCAGCCGTGCTGTACCACCGCGTATGCCCCGAATGCGGCTTCTATCGCGGAAAGCTGGCTATCGAGAAGAAGGCTGCCGAATAGGTTCGGCACTCAGAAGAGTGCATCCCGCAGGGTTTGCCTCTTTTTTTATGTAACAATCTCTTCCGTTTCACCCGGATCGGGCCGGGCGTCGCACGGCCGTTGCCGTATGTGCGGGTGGCGGGAGGAGACAACAACCAAATCGCACGAGTATGATAAAGATTGGTGTAGACGCCATGGGCGGCGATTACGCTCCCGAAGCGACTGTGAAGGGCGCTATCCTGGCGCTCGGAAAGGTCGGATCGGACAGCCGTATCGTGCTGTTCGGCGACGAGCAGAAAATTAACTCCGTGCTCGCTTCGGAAGGGTGCCCGGCCGACAGGTTCGACATCGTCGCCACTACCGAGGTGATCGAGATGGGCGACCATCCGGCCAAGGCGTTCCAGTCCAAGACCGATTCGAGCATTACGGTGGGCTTCGGCTATCTGGCCAAGGGCGCCATCGACGGATTTGCGAGCGCCGGCTCCACCGGGGCCATGATGGTCGGCTCGATGTACGCCGTCAAACCCATCGAAGGGGTCATCCGGCCCACGATCTCGTCCGTCGTTCCCACGGTGGCAGGGCGTCCCGCGCTGCTGCTGGACGTGGGTCTGAACGTGGACTGCAAACCCGAGGTGCTGGAACAGTACGGACTGATCGGGTCGATATACGCCGAAGCGGTGCTGGGCATCGAAAAACCGCGTGTCGCGGTGCTCAACATCGGCGAGGAGGAGACCAAGGGCAACGTCCAGACCAAAGCCGCTTACGAATTGCTGAAGGCCGACGGCCGCATCAATTTCGTGGGCAACGTCGAGGCGTCTTACATCTTCTCGGGAAAGGTCGCCGACGTGATCGTCTGCGACGGATTCGTCGGCAACACGGTGCTGAAAATGGCCGAGGGTCTCTACCGCATCAACAAGGCGCTGGGGGGCAGCAATGCCTTCTGGGACGCCATGAACTACGAAAACGTGGGCGGCACCCCCGTTCTGGGTGTCAATGCACCTGTCGTCATCGGCCACGGATGCTCTTCGCCCGAGGCCATCAAAAGCATGATCCTTTCGACCGAGCAGGTCATCCGGGCCGGCCTCACGAAGAAATTGCAGCGTGCATTTCAAAATTAATCCGAATTACGAACAGCAAAAGTTAAGTTAATGGGTAAGATTACAGCAGCGATAACGGGAGTGGGACAGTATCTTCCGGAGTATATCCTCACCAATGACGAGTTGAGCCAGATGGTCGATACCAACGACGAGTGGATCATGTCGCACACCGGTATCAAGACGCGCCACATCCTCAAAGGCGAAGGCGTCGGCAGTTCCTACATGGGAGCGCGCGCCGTCATCAACCTGCTCGACAAGACGGGCGTAGACCCGATGTCGGTCGATGTGGTGATCTGCGCCACCGTGACCCCCGATATGTTCTTCCCTTCGACGGGCAATCTGATCGCCGATCAGGCCGGCTGCAAGAATGCCTTCGCATTCGACGTGTCGGCCGCGTGCAGCGGATTCCTGTTCGCGCTGACGACGGGCGCCAAGTTCATCGAGGCCGGCACGAGCAAGCGGGTCATCGTCGTAGGCGCCGACAAGATGTCGTCGATCGTCGATTACACCGACCGTTCGACCTGCCCGCTCTTCGGCGACGCGGCGGCAGCCGTGCTGCTGGAGCCCGACACCGAGGGTTACGGCGTGATCGACTCGATCCTGCGTTCCGACGGTTCGGGCGAGATGCAGCTCTACATGAAGGCGGGCGGTTCGCGCTATCCGGCTTCGATCGAGACGGTGCAGAACAACTGGCATACCATCATGTGGGACGGACACGCCGTGTTCAAGGCCGCCGTGTCGAAGATGTCCGATGTTTCGGTGGAGATGATGGAGCGGCACAACCTCACGGGCGATGATGTCCGTTATCTGGTGCCCCATCAGGCCAACCTGCGCATCATCGACGCCACGGCGCGCCGCATGGGCATCACGCAGGACAAGTGCATGATCAACATCGACCGCAACGGCAACACCACGGCAGCTACGATCCCGACGTGTCTCTGCGACTACGAGAAGCAGCTCCGCAAGGGCGACAACCTGATTCTCTCGGCCTTCGGCGGCGGTTATACCTGGGGCGCGATCTACGTCAAGTGGGCCTACGACGGCGAGAAGGCATAGCTTCCGGCCGGTAAATAACTGTGCGGCGTCCTGCGGGGCGCCGCTTTTTTTTGCCGCCCGGCCGGAAAATGGCTATATTTGACGGCCGGGCGGGGCCGTTTCAGTTTCCTTTCGGATTCGTTTCCGATCTTTCCCCCGCCTAAGAGGCGGGTTTTAGGATGGTGGCAAGTTAGGAATGCATCTGAGCCGGTTTGCGCCTGCCCGCCTGAGAGGCGGATTTTAGGAAACCAGCCGTGAACTAAAGATAGATTATGAAAATACTGATTGTCGAAGACGAACCCTCCCTGCGGGAGATCATGGTCCGGACGCTGGTCCGGGAACAATACGTCGTCGAGCAGGCCGCCGACTATGCCGCGGCCCTCGACAAGATCGCCGCATACGACTACGACTGCATCCTGCTGGACATCATGCTGCCCGGCGGCAGCGGACTGCGGCTGCTCGGGGAGCTGAAACAGCGCCGCAGCCGGGCCGGGGTCATCATCATCTCGGCCCGCGACTCGCTGGACGACAAGATCGAAGGATTGGAACTCGGGGCCGACGACTATCTGCCCAAGCCGTTCCACCTGGCCGAACTCAGCGCCCGCATCCGCAGCGTCCTGCGGCGCCATCAGCGCGACGGGCACGAGAGCCTCGATGCCGGAAACGTGCGTCTGTGGCCCGACAGCCGCCGCGTCGAGGTGGCGGGCCGCGAAGTGGAGCTGCTGCGCAAGGAGTACGACATCCTCCACTACTTCATGTCCCGCCCCAACCACACGGTCGATAAGACCGCTTTGGCCGAGGGGGTGTGGGGCGACCACATCGACCAGGCCGACAATTTCGATTTCGTCTACGCGCAGATGAAGAACCTGCGGCGCAAGCTCCACGACGCGGGCGCCGACATCGAGATACGCGCCGTCTACGGCTTCGGCTATAAACTCATACGGCCATGAAACTCGTCTGTCGCATTCTGCTGCACCTCGCGTGGGCCCTGTCGCTGTTGCTGGCGGCGTGGGCCGTGCTGTTCTACGTCACGATGATCGACGAGATCAACGACGAGATGGACGACGCCCTCGAAGCCCGCGCCGAAGTGATTCTGACGCGGGTGCTGGCGGGGCGGGAGCTTCCGGCGCCGGCTTCCGAGGGCAACAACGCCTATTTTCTCAACGAGGTGTCGGCCGAATACGCCGCCGCACAGCCGCGCGAACGCTATTCCGACGAAGAGATCTTCATTCCCGAGCGGGACGACGAGGAGCCGGCGCGCGTGCTGCGCAAGGTGTTCCACGACCGCGCCGGGAGGTGGTACGAGCTGACGGTGATGACGCCCACGATCGAGAAGGAGGATCTCCGGGAGGCGATTCTCGGCTGGATCGTCTCTCTCTACCTCTTCCTGCTGGGGATGATCCTGCTGGTCACGGTCGTCGTGCTCTACCGCACGATGCGGCCCCTCTACGCCCTGCTGCGGTGGCTGGACGGCTATACCGTGGGGGCGCAGAACCCGCCGCTGGCCGTCGAAACCTCCGTCACGGAGTTCCGGCGTCTGAACGACGCCGCGCGCCGCTAT
Source organism: Alistipes senegalensis JC50 (assembly GCF_025145645.1). Lineage (NCBI taxonomy): Bacteria > Pseudomonadati > Bacteroidota > Bacteroidia > Bacteroidales > Rikenellaceae > Alistipes > Alistipes senegalensis. The sequence continues at coordinate 2,433,193 of NZ_CP102252.1, forward strand.
GCCGAGCGCGCCGAGGAGACCTTCGAACGGCAGAAGCAGTTCATCGGCAACGCCTCGCACGAGATGCAGACCCCGCTGGCGGTCTGCCGCAACCGGCTCGAAATGCTGGTCGATGATGCGCCGACGCTCACGGAGGAGCAGTTGGGCGAGATTGCCAAGGTGCAGCGGACGCTGGATTATCTCGTGCGGCTCAACCGCTCGCTGCTGCTGCTGTCGAAGATCGACAACGGGCAGTTCCCCGAAACCGAGGCGGTCGATATGAATGCGCTGGTGCGCCGCACGGCCGAGGATATGGAGGAGATCTACGCCTACCGCAACATGCGCTTCACGCTGGCCGACGAAGGGCCGCTGACGGTGCGCATGAACCCCTCGCTGGCCGGGAGCGTGGTGGCGAACCTCGTGAAGAATGCGTTCGTCCACGGCGACGCCGGCGGGGAGATCGTCGTCACGGTGGCGTCCCGCAGGCTCACGGTTGCGAACAGCGGCGCGGGCGGTCCGCTCGACGCCGGGCATATCTTCGACCGCTTCTACCAGGGCGCGAAGAAGGAGGGTTCGACGGGGCTGGGCCTCGCCGTGGTCGATGCCGTGTGCCGCCTCTACGGGCTGAAGATCGCTTACTCCCATGCGGACGGGCGGCATTGCTTCACGGTGGATTTCCCGGCGTGATTTTTCCGTTTTTTTCGCTTTTTCCCGATTTTTTCAGATTCGTTTCAGTTTCAGGCCGCAACTTTGCAGTAGAAAATCCGATTAAACCTGTAAAAACAAAAAACGATTATGAAAAAGCTCACGATTATCTTCGCTTCTCTGGCCCTCATGGTCTCCTCTGTCGCCGCTTTCGCCGGCAACGACCGCATCATCACCGTCGCCGAACTCCCGGCCGTTTCGCAGCAGTTCATCAAGACCCACTTCGCGGGCGTCGAGGTCTCTTACGTCAAGGTCGATGAGGAGATGTTCGACAAGGACTACAAGGTGGTCTTTGTCAACGGTTCGAAGGTCGAGTTCGCCAAGAACGGACAGTGGACGGATGTCGATTGCAAGTACGGCGAGGTGCCCGCGGCCATCGTTCCGCAGCAGATCCGCGACCGTGTGGCCAAGGATTTCGCAGGCCGCAAGATCGTCTCGATCGACCGCGACAAGCGCGGCTACGAGGTGGCGCTCGACAACGGCCTCGACCTGAAATTCGACATGAAGTTCCGCCTGATCGAGGTCGATGACTGATCCGCATCCTGCTGAAAACCACCGACGGCGCCCGGATTCGTATCCGGGCGCCGTCTTATTCATATTTATAATGTCCGCCTATTACCGTATAAAATAATATGATGGATATTTTTGTACAAATCACAAAAAACTATTGTATATTTGTGTCACGAACAAAACGCAAACTTAAAGCAATACAGTTATGTTAAGCAAGAAATTACACGAAGCGATGAACGCTCAGATCAATGCCGAGCTTTGGTCGGCCTATCTTTATCTTTCGATGTCGATGGACGCCGAGGCCAAGGGGCTGAAAGGCGTTGCCAACTGGTTCTACGTGCAGTTCCGGGAGGAGCAGGACCACGCGCGGATCTTTATGAACTACATCCTCTCGCGCGACGCCGAAGTGAAACTGCTTCCGATCGAGGCTGTGCGCACCGAATGGGCTTCGCCGCTGGAGATGTTCCGCGACACGCTCGAACACGAGAAAAAGGTTACGGCCATGATCGGCAATCTGGCCGCCATCGCCGCCGAGGACAAGGATTACGCTTCGTCGAACATGCTCGTCTGGTTCATCGACGAGCAGGTCGAGGAGGAGGCGTCGGCACGCGACATGATTACGGCCTGCGAGGCCGTCGAGGGCAACAAGTTCGGGCTCTACATGCTCGACAAGGAGCTGGCCGCCCGCGCCTATACGCAGGCTTCGCCGCTGGCCAACGCATAGACGGAAGATTTTGTCATAGTTATTTTTAGTGGGTCCGGCCTCCGAAAGGGGGTCGGATTTTTTGGTTAGTCGGATTATTTGACTATCTTTGCCAAAGATAAACTTTGGCTTAGATAGGCTGCGCCTCAGCATAGCTCGGGCTTGCCCGGCTCTGCATTCGGCTTGCGCTATCTTTGCAATAGAATATATGATTAGAGGTTAAGACAAACCTTTGCGCCAACGGTAAACTCGCGACTGCTACATTTAGTAGCAGGTTTATAACATGGTGTGAAATTTGTCTGAAACCTGAGTCTTGTCCCTACCCGTTCGGGCAGGGGACAGGCTTGGGCGTAAGGGCAACTCACCGTGTAAGGCTCGCGAGGCCGACCGTTGGCAGGTTGTACCTGCGTCCTTGCTTTTTATAGGAGGGTCGTCCTGCGGGGCGCCGCTGTGAGAGCGGACCGGGTACATGACTTGTGCGGAAGGAATGTAACCCGGTCCGGTTGTTTGGGGATTCTTCATAGGATTTCCGGACAAAGCAAAATGAGGCGTCACTGTTTGTTTGCCGGGCCGGGTTCCTTCCGCACGTTTTTTGTCCCTGCCGGCAGGTCCTGTCAGACGAGCTCCATGCGCAGGCGCACCATGTGGCGGCACTCGACGCCGTTTTCGAAGATCGGGACGGGGCTGTGTTTGCGGAAATAGTCTTCGTCGATGCCGCAGCGGACGAAGCCGCAGCGTTCGTAGAGGGCGATTTGCCCGAATCCCGAGTCGCCCGTACCGATTTCGAGCAGGCGGAACCCCGCCCGGCGGGCCGTCTCGACGGCGTGGGCCAGCAGGGCCGTGGCGATGCCCTGCCGCTGGCGGTCGGGCGCGACGGCGATGTTCACGATCTCGGCCGTGAAGGGCCGCGTGTGGATCAGCACGTACTGACCGACGATCCGGTCGCCGTCGCAGGCGGCGTAGCACGTCCCGCGGCCGATGTAGTCGGCCACCGAGGCTTCCACCTCGTCGGCCAGCGTCAGGAGTTCCCGCGAAGGGGTTTCGGTTTTGCGGATTTCCATGTCAGAAAAGGGTTAGGGCGCCCCGGAAGGTCGCCAGTACGACGATGTAACGCGCGGTTTTGCCCGCGAGCATCGCGGCGGCCGTCAGCCACACGTTGCTGCGCATCAGCCCCAGCACGATGGCGATGGCCTCGCCGATGGTGGGCAGGAAGGCGAAGAAGGCCATCAGCGCCCCGCGTCCGGAGAGGAATTTCCGCGCCCGGGCCAGCTGGCGCGTCGAGACCCCCAGCCGGGTGATCCACTCGGTCCGGCCCAGCGTGCCGATCCAGTAGCAGGTCATGCCGCCGAGGGTGTTGCCCAGCGCGGCCGCGGCGATGCACCCCGCGGGGTCGAGGCCCATGCTGACGAGCACCACCATCACCGCTTCGGAGCTGAACGGCAGGACGCTCCCGGCGATGAACGCCGAGAGGAAGAGGCCCCAATAGCCCCAGTCGATGAGAAATTCGGTGATCGCTTCCATACGCTTCGGGCGGACCCTGCGGCGGGCCCTGCGGACAAAGATAGCGTTTTTTTCGCTCGCTGCGTCTATGGGGTCCGGGTGCAGCGTGCGGCCGGGGCGAAAAATGCGGGGAGCGTTTGCGCGGATCGGGCGAATTTGGGTATCTTTACGGCATGAATTTCAACCGGCATATCACCCAGGCGGAGTTCTCCCCGCTGGCGGAGTTCCTCCGCGCGGAGGGAACCGAACGCCGCTTCGAGCGCGGCGAGCGTCTCGCCGCTCAGGGCGGGCGCAGCCATCGTGCGGGGCTCGTCGTGCAGGGGGCGTTCCGCTATCTGCATGCCGATGCCGCGGGCGGGGAGCATGTCGTCGGCTATGCCTTCGCCGGGGAGTTCGTCGGCGACTATATCTCGATGTGCGTCGATGCCCCCTCGCAGGTGACGATCGAGGCGATGTGCGGCGCCGCGGCGCTGGTCGTCACGGGCGGGCGGCTCGAAGCCTTCTACCGCACCGACGCCGCGCACGAACGGCTGGGCCGCACGATGGCCGAACACATGCTGGCCGAGGTCTACGAACGGCTGCTGGAGCGCTATGCCGCGTCGCCGCAGCAGCGTTACGAAGCGTTGCTGGAGCGGTGTCCCGACCTGCTGCAAATGGTCTCCCTGCGCGAACTGGCCTCCTACCTGGGCGTGCGTCCCGAGACCCTGAGCCGCATCCGCGGCCGGATTCGCTGATTTCTTGATTTCGGTCAATCTTTTTCCCGTTTCCAGACGCTAACTTTGCCCCTATGAAACGAGCGATTGTCATAGGGGCCACCTCCGGCATCGGCCGCGCGGTGGCCGAACGCCTCGCCGCCGCCGGATACCGCGTAGGTGTGACCGGACGGCGCGGGGAGTTGCTGGATGAACTGGCCGCCGCCGATCCCGGGGCCTTCTGCTGCGCCGAGGCCGATGTCACCGATCCGGCGGCCTCGTGCGCCGCGCTGGATGCCCTCGCCGGGGAGCTGGGCGGTGTGGATCTGTGCGTGGTGAGCGCCGGGGCGGGCGAGCTGAACCCCGGGCTGGACTATGTGCTGGAGGAGCCGGCCATCCGCACCAATGTCGTGGGCTGGACGGCTGCGGTCGGTTGGGCCTACCGCCTTTTCGAGCGGCAGGGCGGCGGACACCTGGTCGTCGTCACCTCGGTCGGCGGCCTGCGAGGCGGGGGAGGGGCCCCGGCCTACAACGCCTCGAAAGCCTATCAGATGAATTATGCCGAGGGGCTTCGGCAGCGGGCCGCCAAATCCCGGCTGCCGATCTTCGTGACCGACATTCGCCCGGGACTCGCGGCGACCGCGATGGCCAAGGGCGAGGGGCTGTTCTGGGTGATGCCCGTCGATAGGGTGGCGGACCAGCTGCTGCGGGCCGTGCGGGGACGCCGTTCCGTGGCGGTCGTCACGCGCCGCTGGCGGATCGTCGCGTGGCTGCTCCGGCATATGCCCGACCGGATTTACCGCAAAATGGGATAGCGATGAACGGCTGGTTTCTCGCGGCCGGAGCGCTGCTCGCCGCCGCCTTTTCCGTGCATCTGTTTTCGGGCAACCGCCTCTATTCGGCGGCGCGTCCCGATGCGGCGACAGCCCCTCCCCGGGCCTGCGAGGCGTGGATGATGGGCCGCTGCGGGATGCAGATGATCTCCGTGGACCTCTTGCTGGCCGCCGGATTCCTCGTGCTGTCCGGGCTCGGAGTGCTGCCCCGCAGCTTCTGGTTCGAACTCTTTCTGCTGCTGCTCTTCGGCGGCTGGGGGATTTTCTGGCTGGTGTCGCTGGCCTGTGAAAAAGCCGGAGGACGCTATTACCTCCGGCTGTGCCAATGGGTGCTGTTCCTCGTGCTGTTCGGGCTGGTGCTGGGCGGCATGCTCGGGCAGCCCTACTGCTCCTCCTCGTAATAGACCTTGTAGAACTTGCCCTTCTCGTCCTCGCCCTGCTCCAGCAGACCGCGGTTGCCGTGGACGTAGATGTGGAAATTGCGGTCGAGCTTGATGACGCTCTTGTACGACCGCGCCTGCTTCTTCACGGCCGAATCCGAAATGCCGAACTCGTCCTCGATGCGGATGTCGCGCTCCTGCTCGTACTCCTGTTTGAAGCGCGCGAAGCTCTCGGCGACCTCCGGCTGGCGGATCACCTGCTCCGAAAACTCGTCGAGCGAGAAGCTGTCCCGCTCCTGGAAATAGCTGATCGTGTCGTTGAGCATCTCCGCCTGGTCGGCCTTCGAAACGTCGAACTCCTTCGAAAGATGCTTCGTGACGTACTTCTTGCACATCGCCAGGGCGTTGTGCGTGTTGTGGTAGTCGTCCCGACGCTGGCGCACGCGCAGGAAGTCGTCGATCCAGTAGCGGGCCTCGGTGCGGTTGGTGTTATCGACGATGTGGACCGCGAAGCCCGCCTCGCGCTCCACGTTGAAGATGACGGCCCCCTTGTCCAGCCGCTTGATGTCGATGCCTTCGCGGGCCGCGATGCGGACCCCTTCGGCCTCGTGGGCGACATCGAGGAACGTGTCGCGCGTCTCCGACTTGAAGAGCCCCAGCGCGTCGGTCGGCTCGCCCCCGAAGCGGCAGTCGGAGAAGTAGACCGCGTAGAATTCGCCGCTCTTGATCTGTGGGTGCAGGCCGCTTTCGTAGAGGTGTTTCGCCAGGCTCACCGAGTGTTCGTAGAACGTCGCCGGGTCGTCGAAAATCCGGCAGGCGAAGTTCCAGACCTCGTTGCACGCGAGGTCGGTCTCGTGGTAGAGGTTGTAGCACTCCTCGGACTTGAATCCGCCGAGAAAATAGGCCGTCAGCGTGCGCATCAGCCCTTCGTCGGCGACCTGCGGGGAGATGTCGGGCGAAATCATCAGCGGTTCGTCTTTCGATTTGTTGCCGACGACATGCACGGCGAGCGTTTCGATACGGGTATCTTCGGAGCAGAACATTTTCAGAGCTTGTTTTTCGGAGTGCAAAGATGCGCATTTTTCCCCGATTAGGCAAAACGTTCTATCAGTTGAGCAAAAAATGCTATTTTTTGACGGAATAACGATGATGACAATGCGATAAACCGTTTAATTTTACAACCTGAATGGAACGCTCCCCGCCCGGGAGCCAGTACGACACATGTGAAACGGATATGAAGATAACGGAATTTTTGACCGCGGCGCTGTTTCTCGCCGGAGCGGTGTTTCAGGCGAATGCTTCGGATATTCCCCGCGGGGAGTACCCGCGGCCGCAGTTCGAACGGACGGCGTGGATGAATCTCAACGGGGTGTGGGACTATACGTTCGACTTCTCCGGGTCGGGATTGGAACGGGGATTGGAGAAGGCGACCGCTTTCGAGGGCCGGATCACGGTGCCGTTCTGTCCCGAGAGCTCCCTCTCGGGCGTCGGGTACACCGATTTCATCAACTGCATCTGGTACCACCGCGAGGTGGCGGTGCCCGAAGCGTGGCGCGGAAAGGACATTCTGCTGAATTTCGGGGCCGTCTACTACAATGCGGAGGTCTATGTCGATGGCGTTTTCGCCGCCCGCCATATCGGGGGCAGTTCGTCGTTCAGCGTCGATCTGACCCGTCTGGTCACGCCCGGAAAGAGCCACCATCTGGTCGTGAGAGCCACGAGCGACGTGCGCTCGACGACGCAGGGCGCCGGCAAACAGAATCTGCAATACGCCTCCTACGGCTGCAACTACACCCGCACCACGGGCATCTGGCAGACGGTGTGGATGGAGGCCGTGGACCCTGCGGGGCTGCTCTCGGCGCACGTGGTGACGGACATCGACCAGGGGCAGCTGGTCATCACGCCCCGCTTCCGGTCGGAAAGCGGCAACACGCTGCATATCGCGGTGAAGGAGGGCGGCAAGGTCGTGGCCACCGCGGCGGTGAGGGCCGCGAACAGTTCGGTCGCCGTGCTTCCCGTCAAACGTCCGAAACTCTGGTCGCCGGAGTCGCCGTTTCTCTACGACATCACCTACCGGATCGTGAATGCGAAAGGGGAGGTGCTCGACGAGGTGAACTCCTATGCGGGCATGCGCAAGGTCCACATCGAGGGGAACCGGATCTACCTGAACAACGAACCCTATTACCAGCGGCTGGTGCTCGATCAGGGATTCTATCCCGACGGCATCTGGACGGCTCCTTCCGACGCGGCGCTGAAGCGCGACATCGAACTTTCGATGGCCGCCGGGTTCAACGGTGCGCGTCTGCATCAGAAGGCTTTCGAGGAGCGTTTCCACTATTGGGCCGACCGGCTGGGCTACATCACCTGGGGCGAGGCGCCCAGCTGGGGCATGGATGCCAACGGCATCGAGACGGCCCGCAACTTCCTGACCGAATGGTCGGAACTGGTGCTCCGCGACCGGAACCACCCCTCGCTGCTGATCTGGACGCCGATGAACGAGGAGTGGTGGCCCGACCGGGTGCAGTATCCCCGCTTTACGGCGGACCTCTACGACCTGACCAAGGCGCTGGACCCGACCCGTCCGGTGAACGACGCCAGCGGCGGCGTCCATATCAAAACCGACATCTGGACCGTGCACAACTACGAGCAGGACCCGGCCCGGCTCAAGGAGATCATCTACAAGGACGGTGTGTTTTTCCAGACGCCGCTGCGGTCCGTCGGGGTCGCTCCGGCCAACATCGGCTTCAACGGCCTGCGGCAGAACGACCGCTACGAGTTTCCGGTTTACGACGGGAAGATGCCGTTCCTGATCGACGAGGTCGGCGGCATCAAGTGGGCGAAGGACCAGGACCGCGAGTCGCAGACCGAATCGTGGGGCTACGGCAAGCCGCCGAAGAGCGAAGCGGAGTTCCTGCAACGGCTCGAAGGGCAGATCGGCGCCGTTTTGGAGCTGGCGGACCAGGTCTGGGGCTATTGCTACACCCAGCTGACCGACGTGGAGCAGGAGCAGAACGGCGTCTATTATTACGACCGCACGCCGAAATTCGACACGGAGCGGATTCGTGCCATCTTCGGCCGTAATCCCGGAGACAAGGCGCTGAAGAAAGACTGATTGCAGAACGATAAACGAATATCTGAAAAACAATGAAAAAATCTCTTATTTTGCTGTGTGCGGCCCTGACTGCCGCATGCGCGGGCGGTCCGCAGGACGGGCCGACGCTCTCCGGCCTGAACCGGAGCGATTTCCAAAGCGAGGCGGACGGAAAGAAAACCGACCTCTTCGTCCTGAAGAATGACAACGGCATGGAGGTGTGCGTCACCAACTTCGGCGGACGCATCGTGTCGGTGATGGTTCCCGGCCGCGACGGCGTGATGCGCGATGTCGTGCTCGGATTCGACAAGGTCGCCGACTATCAGACGATTCCGAGCGATTTCGGGGCCACGATCGGCCGCTATGCGAACCGCATCGCCCAGGGGCGGATCACGCTGGACGGCACCGAATACCAGCTGCCGCAGAACAACTACGGCCATTGCCTGCACGGAGGCCCCCGGGGATTCCAGTACCGGGTTTTCGACGCCGTGCAGAAGAGCGACCGCGAACTGGAGCTGACCTATGCGTCGAAGGACGGCGAAGAGGGTTTCCCGGGGAATTTCGAGTGCCGGGTGACCATGACGCTGACCGACGATAACGCCATCGACATCCGCTATGCCGCCGAGACGGACAAGACCACGGTCGTGAACATGACCAACCACTCCTATTTCAACCTCGACGGGGACCCCGCGAAGGACAATTCGGAATGGCTGCTGACGGTGAACGCCGACAGCTATACGCCGGTCGATTCGACCTTCATGACCACCGGCGAGATCGCCCCGGTGGAGGGCACTCCGATGGATTTCCGGACCCCGACGCCCGTCGGCGAACGCATCGACCGGGATTTCGAGCAGCTTCGCAACGGCCACGGCATCGACCACAACTGGGTGCTGAACACCCGGGGCGACATCGCCGAGGCGTGCGCTTCGCTGGAGTCGCCCGCCACGGGCATCCGGCTGGATGTCTACACCACCGAGCCCGGCATTCAGGTCTACTGCGGCAATTTCCTCGACGGAAGCGTCAAGGGAAAGAAGGGGGCCGTTTACGGATTCCGGTCGGCCGTCTGCCTGGAGACTCAGAAATATCCCGATACGCCGAACAAGCCCGAATGGCCTTCGGCCGTATTGCGTCCCGGGGAGAAGTACGAGAGCCGCTGCATCTATAAATTCTCGGTCGGCGAGTGATTCCGCTTCGGCGACCTTCCGGCTGCCGGTTCGCCGACCGCCTCATAATGAACGAGAGGACGCCCGACGGGCCTCCTCTCGTTTCGTTTTCCGGCCATTGCTGCAAATTTTCGGTGGACATCCGAATGATTCCGAAAGGAGCCGCGTCGGCGAAGCCCGTGACGCCTCCCGCCGGAAAACTCCCGCAGGCAGTACGGACGCGCCCCGCAGACTTGGGGAACTCCGGGGTGCGTTTATCGAAAAGCAGGCAGCCTGCCTTTCGCCCGTCCGGTGTATGCCGCCGCTGCCCTCCGGGGAGCGATCGGCCGGTGTCGCCGGCCGCACCGGCCTCTGCACCGGGGCTGAGTGCGATGCCTGCGAGGTGATTTCTGTCGCTTTAACTGCATCTGTGAAAAAAGGCCGCCCGCTTTCGGCGGATACGGCCTTTACGAATGTATTCTCGTTCAATGCGGGCTGTTCTGCCGTTATCGTGCATCGGGAGACGGCTCCCCATGCCGATTCCGTACCCATCCCCGCAGAAAAACTACTCCCGAACGGGGCGCACCGGGTCGGCTCCGGCACGAGGAGTGAAGGCTAATGCGGCGACATCCACCGCTTCAATACCAAGACAGGAATGGACATAACCCGTCGTTTGCGGGATGGCCGTCCAGCAGCCGCCGTAGGCGTATACGTAAAGCATATCGCCCGACCTGTAAACGATACCGCCCATGGCCGGAAAGAAGATCACACCGCCCGAGGTGTCGTAGTTGCCGATACCCGGCATCTTGTTGCAATACAACTCCCAACCATAGTTTTTGTAGAAATCGTCGGTGGAAGTATGGGGCGAGTTGTATTTGGCGAACTCGTAATCACCGGGGTTGGCGGCGTTGTACGTCACCCCCGAGCAGACGTTCGAAGGCGGCAAACGATAGCCGGCTGGCGAAGGATCGTAGATGGTCTTGACAACGACGTTGTCGTTCTTCGTCGTCACGGTATTGTCGGCGCTCCAAAGGTTGTTGTAGGACGCCGAGCACCAGTCTTCGGGCAAAGAGCCGCCGTAATTATAGAATACGTGCGGATTCCGGATGGACGTGCCGATCGAGACTTTGCCCGTGCCCGACTTGTCGAACGCATAACCGCTGTCGGAATAACAGCTCTTATAAAGATCGGCCTCGGAATCGGTACAAATACCGCCCAGCATCGGGTCCTTACGTCCGAACTGGAAATAGGGATTGTTGCCGGTCTTCTCCATCTCTCGTGCATTCTGGGCGATCGTTATGACCTGCGTAGCCCCGGTTTCCGCCTGCGTGAAACGCACCTTGACGCTGCGGGCGGCATAGGTCGTGGTCTCGAAGTCGCACCAGCCGAGGAAGACTCCCATGAAGGTATATTTCACGCCCTGATAGTTCGTCACGACCTTGTCGCGCTGCACCTCTGCCGGATTGTAATGCGATGTCACGGTCGGCGGAAGACCGGGCACGAAGTCCGTCACCCAGATATGCCAGCTCCACATGATGCGGTTGCTCGCGTCGCGCACGGCCACGATGGCGTTGCCCTGTTTGATCGTCGCGCTCCCCACCTCGAAGGTCAGGCTATGTCCGTCGGGTGCGAGTGCGACGTTTGTCACCAGATTTTCCTCATCCTGCCATACGAGGATGGCGTTGTTCGGCGTACAATTCGCATTGTTGTAGATGTACGGGTCGGTGATAGGCGCATCGAGGTGATTTACGAAGGTCTTCAATACGTACGTTCCGCTGGCCTGCGAAGTGTAGGCCGAAGCGTTCGTACTTCCGTTCTTGACAGCATTGCCATAGACCAGCGGGAGTGAGTATTTTCCGGGGGCGTTGATGACATAGCAGTTGGCCGTATTCATCGCCGTCGTCCCGCCCTTTGTCGAGAGGTCGTAGATACCCGACACGGGCTCTGCTTTCCGCAATGTCTCGTTATGCGGGTTGGAGGTAACGGCTGTCTGGGCCGCGACCGCAGCCGAAAACGACGAATCCGATATACTGCCGGCGCCGCTCGCGGTGAAAGCGGTAAGCCAGTCGGGCCGGGAGATCACGTTGTAACCGCCCGCACCGTCGTCCTCGACGAACTCGGCAGTCCATGCCACCGGCACGGTTTGCGAGGCGTCGCCCGAACGGGAAACGGCAGCACAGCTGGTGACCGAATAATTTTGGTTGCCTCCGGCATAGGTGAACGCGGAAGGCGGCGTCACGGAGAAAGTCGGAGTCATGGAGATACTCGAGGTGGAAATCCGGTAAGTGACGGTCTTGCCTATCGGCCACAGGCTGCCTGCGATAGAGGCGGTTAGGGTCCGTTGTGTCGAAGTCAGATTGTCCGTATAGACGACCTCGATCGAGGCGCCCGACGGCAACGTCTGGGGCAGCATCATAAAGGTCGCCGCAACGGGCGTGATCACCTGATCGGCAGACCCGTCCACATCCGCCGTAAGTGTCTGCGAAAAGTCTGCCGTAGCGCCGTAATCGCCCCACGAATCGGAACCCATCGTATACGAGCCCGAGCCGTAGACGCCTTTGAGCGTGATTTTCGTAATGCGTCCGGCCAGCATATCATCGCCCGTGGTAAAGCGTATGGCCGTGAGCGCGTGGGCGAAAGTCAACGGAGCGGCCGCAGCGGTATTGCCGGCTATTCCGGAGGTGGCGGCGACGAGCAGATCCCGCTGGGCGCCGACGGCTTTCGGGACCGTATAGGCAATCGACGGAGTGCCGGCCTTCGTCGCGCTCGAAAGGGAAATACCCGTCCCGTTATAGGGTGCGTAGGCGAAGAAGCGGATATTGCGCCCGCTGCCCGGCCAATGGTAAGAGGTCGTCCACGACGATGCCTTCGTCACCTCGACGTTGTACATATAATCCGGCAGACACGCGGTTTCGCTCCACGAGCCCGTATAAACCGAAGCCAAGACGCCGAACGAGTCGTAGAAATTGGCCGTCTCGATGGGTGTGGCACGGGTCTGCGGCCGGTCGGTTTGGGCATTCGGCTGCGGTGCGGCGATTCCGTCGGCGACCGAGGCGTGCAGGAACAGAGTGTCGGCGGGAGTTTCGCCCTGCAACGTAAAAACGGCGGCAGACTCTTTCGTTTGCAGACTGTCTTCGGCGGTCCGGCTCTGCGATCGGGTGCGGGAAGAATTCGCTTCGGTGACCTCGAAGCGCAGATATCCGCCCCGGAGAGCGCCCTCCGCTGCCGGATCTTTCGAGCAGGCGGCGAACAGAAATGCCGCCGCAATCGCACCTGCAATTCGTACATGACCCGGTAAAAGTAAAGATTCCATTGTTTTCATACATATTGCATTTTCAGTTCGGATCGGCATCGCCGAAGTCGGAGCGTGACGCTCCCTGAGCGATCGGGAGGGGACAGAGTCCGATCTTTCGTCGTCCTCCCCGCGTACCTGCCGTACATAACCTACTAAATACACGACGGTTCTCTGCGGTTCAACCCCTCCCGATCCGGTTGTCCGGCTGCACGTCAGCCGGAAGATTTCTTACATGTTCAGATTCTGCGAAGCATCCACCCAGGGAGTCACCGTAACCGTGAACTTAATGGGGTCGCCCAGGATGGGTTCACCCGGCTCGAACGGATCCGGATCGGTGGGGTCGGGCTTTTCGGGATCGACCCGACCGGCGCCGTTCGAGAAGTCCAGCGTATAAACGTACTTCTGACCGGCTACCCAATTCGTTCCGACGGGCACGGCCACCCAGTCGTACTCGCCGACGGAAGCGTCCGGATAGATACGGGCGCCGCTCGCGGTCGTGATGTTGACCTTCACCGCGATATACGCACCTTTTTTCGTGTTGGTCTTGTCCGAATCGGGCGTCCATGCAGTCAGCTGCTGCGGGATCAGCATGGCGTTATTGCCGTCCGTCGCCATGATCGAAGCGGCCGTAGCGTTCAGGGTTTTCGCCGAAGTATAAGTCACCTCGTAGTTGCTCTTCGTCGTTCCGAGCGTCCACGCCGATGTTCCGAAATCGAACGTCGTCGCTTGGGAAACAGGCTGTCCTATACGCACGCCCTGTACTTTGTAGACGTAGCCTTGATTCGCATTCTTGGCTTTGATCTCGATTTGCGCGAGGCGGTGTGCGAACGTCAGGGCTACGCCCGTCGATTCGTTGGTCTTGCTGCCCGTAGCCGACGCGGTGATGAAATCCTTCTGGCTGGCGATCGCCGCAGCAGGGCTGAAATTGGTCATCGTTTTGCTCGCAGAGGTAATCGAGATGGTAGCGCCCAGATCCGTGGCTGAAGGCGAATAGGCGAAGAAGGAGAGATTGCTGCCGTCGTTGGGCCAATAGTAGGCAGGGTTGGAGGTGAAGTAAGAGCCCGTTTTCGTGAACGCCTGATCGGTGAAGAAATTGGAGTTGCCGGCATTGATGGCGGTCACCAAAAAGTTCGTGATATTGGCTGTCGTCGTCTCTGTCGCGCGGGTCTCCATCGCAACGCGGAAGTCGATGGCCTGGCCGTTGTTGACCTCCGTCGATTCGTCCTTCGAGCAGGAGGTGATGGTCAGAACTGCCGCAGTCATTAAAAGAATTTGTTTTTTCATAATTGAACAGTTAAGTAAGAAGTTAAACATTGAATTGTTTCATGCGAATCATCTTTCTCCCGAAAAGAGAGAAACCGTCACATTTCTATATCTATCGGTACTTCCTGCCACTCTTCGACCGTGGGCTGGAAACCGCCGCCGTTGACGATGGGTTTCGGCAGCGGCAGCCCGTTCAAAACGATATGTACGTCGCGTTGATTCGGGGCCGAATGAATCTGATCCGTCACGTCGTAGGTGTAGTACCACCGGCTCTGGTCGGCCAGAACCGCATAGACGGTCAGCTGGTGTCTGTTCCGCACCGACGGACAATGCCCGAATGCGAGCAGCTGCCCCGTAATGAGGTGTTGCTCGGGAGAAAAAGTTGCATCGAAAGGTATCGTGACGCATTCTTCCGTCGTTTCCGCCTTGCCGGCTAACAGACCGCCCGCAAGACTCGAGATGGACCCGCTGATCCCTGAAACGTATTTCAGATTCTCGGCGTTATGGATCTCGACCGTATAGCGGCTGACCGATACTTCCGGATAAAGCGTGACGGTCTGCGTCGCGGAGGTTGCTTTCAGTTCGATACCCTCCGCATGATCGCTCCAGAGCATGTCCGGAGACAGCACCACCCGTTCGCTTTCCGTACCTGCGGCACGGGGCGCTCCAGACGAACGCACGCCCAGGGCGGCGAGGTCCGACAGCAGGGCCGTGGTTCGTGTCGTCACCTCGAAACCATTTTTCGTCTCCGTATTTCGATAGCTGATGTTTTCCGTGTCACTGTTCAGGCACAAAGCGTCGTAACGTCCGGCAGGAACCCGGATTGTACCGCCGTTTCTGTCCGTAAATTCATAGCGCAGAACCTCTCCTCCGTCGGTCGGAAACAGATAGCACGACATGGATTTCGGAGCGGCGTTCGGGGCATTGCGCCAGTCGAAAACCACATTTACAATGCCTGTGTGCGCGTGATCGTAGCAAAGATTCTTATGTTCGCAGGATGTCGTGCTTAATATACATGCCGCCGCTATCGTGTAGAATATATTTTTCATCGTTTACCTCCTTTTTTTGCGTTATAGTTCCCGCGGCCGAGCAACCATACCAGCGATATTTCCGCTTTGGTCGGTCCGAACCAGTGGCGTTGCCGGGTTTCGGTCCACACATAATGACTCTCCTTGGGAAGATATTTCTGGTATTCCCCTCCCCAATAGCCTACGCCGATGCTGAAATCGAGGTTCAAATGACGTCCGACAGGTAATGAATAACCGTACTCCAGACTCGCGGCATAGTTCATCTTGTCCCAGAGCGTACCGCCCGGTTTGCCGCCCATGTATCCTCGGCCGCCCGTTTCGAAGTCGTAGGTGAACAACTGGCCGCAGAGCCCCAGATGGTGCCCCGTAAGGGGTTTCTCCGCAGCGCGGCGACCGAAATACTTGCGAACTGACAGGTCGCCTCCGTAGATCCGCCAATAGTTGTGCTGCCGGTTGCTGTTCCACCATGCGTACATCCAGTTGATGCCGACGGACCATCCCCGGCCCGCGTAGAACTCGGCGCCGATATTCGGAACGAGCGCCGCGTCGTATAGCAGATTGGTTTTGAGTGCCATATAGAAAGGTGCGCGCGAAGTGCTTCCGGCAACCCCGGAGCCGACCGGATATGCACTGTCCAGGATCACTGTGTCGCGCACGGCATCCCCGATCATATCCGTGCCGCCTTCCGTGGGAGTTGCCTCGTCCGGGCCCGTTGCGACGATGGAAGAATCCGAAGCCGGCGTCTGCTGCGCCACGGGTTTCGGTAGGGGTGTGATCCGATAAACGACACGAACGTCCGAACCGCGCAATTTCGGAAAGAAATGCTCGTACATATACTGCCACGCCCGGCCTCCGTGCAACATTCCCAACCGACGTTTACGTCCATCGACAACGACCCCGTTCCGAACAACCCATTCCGGAGTGTTGCGTAGAATATTCAATACCTCATCTCTGTACGGCATGTCCGAAGTATCGACCAGATCGGTCAGTCCCTCCCAGTTCACCCCGCGCGCAACGATCTCGAACAATGAATCCGGGAGGTCGGTCGAACGGTGCAGTAAATCGGCGAGCCGGAACGCTCTTCTTTCGGACAACCGACTGTTGCAGTCGGAACTGCCTTCCGGCGAACTGAAAGCCATGATACGAACCGAATGAACTCGACGCATCGTATCACGGCGCAACTCGGCGACCTGCTGGAAAAAGGTGTCGAGGCGCCGGCCGTTGTCACGGAACGACGGCTCCAGAGTCGAATGTCCCTGTCGGAAATACACTGTTACGCCGACCGTATCTGAGGAAGGATTTTGGGCCGAAAGCGTTCCCCCGAATAGAACCGGCAAGATTAATAAGAGGTAACTTTTCTTCATCAAAAAAACGTTTTCGTTCTTGCTAATTTCCTGTGTGTAAAATTAAGAAGTCCGTATCGCATGGGATTTGCGATACGGACTGAAAAATCTAACGGTGTATATGGATTATATACTGATTGTCAGGGCTGTAAAAATATGTTTCGTGCAGATTTCTAACACCGGACTAACAGCTAACCGAGGAGGGCGAGAAAAAGCTCTTTGTGCGGTGCTTCCGAGGTGCGAATGCGGGATTTCAACCGCGACTTCCTGGCATAGACGTTGGCGACGCTATCGTGCATGAAGAGGCTGATGACTTGCGGGGAGAATCCTCCGAAAATATAACACAGCAAACGGACATCCGCATCTTTCATTTGCGGAAAGTCGTCCCGCAATTTCCGGACCGCATCGTCATGGACTATATTCACGACCCGCTCCAGCGTGAGCAGCATTTCTCCGTTTTCCGAAAAGTCGTCGATGAGTTTTCGCACCAACCGGACCAGCTGCGCTTGTTCCGAAACGGAATGTTCGCGTTCATACAAGGTTCGGCCGATCTGTTCCACGATGTCGAACCGGGAGGCGAGCTCTTTCCTTAACAACGCATCCTGTTCGTGATTCCGTTCCAGAAGGGCGGAAAGATTCCGATATTCGGATTGCATCTCTCGAACAAGCAGCATATAGCGTTCGTTTTTCGCCTGATGCAGGTGTATCCGCTGCCGGATTATATATCCCGCAATTCCGAGCAGCGACAGCGCGGCGACGACGATCGTGATTTCCCATGTCCGGCGATTTTGAAGCCTATAATCGTAGAAAGCGGATCGTTCCCGGAAATACTCCTTTTCAATCATCCCGGCAGATCCTTGCAGGGACGAACGGGTCAACGAATCGCTGTAATAGATGAATTTGTTGATATTCCACGTCGCTTCTTGGTAACGTCCTGCCGATATGTCGGCCTTATAAGCCGTATAGAGCAACATCGGAAGGTCCTCGCTGTTCGCAATTCTTTCGGCGCGTTCGATGTAGTGACGGGCGCTGTCGGGACGGTTGCGGAGCAGCTGTATTTGGGACCGTGTACGAAAACCCGTGACGGTCGTATCCCGGTGAACGGATTGCTCGATTCTCCGTAACATCCTCTTCTGGCAAAGAACCCTTGTCGGACAGAGCGTACAGAGCCGCCAGATAACCGAGACTTTTCTGTGCTAATTGTTCGTAGTGCGCTTCGTCCGACAATTCGAGAGCCAGCCTGCAATTACGGCGCGTCTGCTCGAAGTCGTGCATACGCAGACCGCAAGCCGTCATGCCGAGCAATGCTTCGATCCGATGGCGCATGTCTCCCGAACGCAGGAGCAGTTCGCGGGCCTCCCGATAATAACGGTAGGCCCTTACGAAATTCAACTCGCCCCGGTAAACGTCTCCGATGGATAAATAGAGCATTCCCCGGTCTCTGGGATTGTCGAGACTGTCGTTGTTTTTCTCGGCTTCCAGGAACAAACGCAGAGCTCCGGGTTTGTCGCCTTGGCGCAATTTGCTATGGGCCATGTAATAGAGCGTGCGGCAACGGTTTTGCATCTCTTGCGGGTGCTTACGGTAATATCGCCAGGTTATCCGAAGCAGGGAATCCGTATTTTCATTGAGTTGCGCACGTTCCGCGGCATCGATGTACAGCAGGGCGTATCGGGCCCGCATCGCCTGGTTGCCGAGCGATTTTGCCGGAATGTCTTTCAGCAGGCGCATGGCGCTGTCCGGAGCAACGGCAAGGGCCTTTTCGACCTGCACAAGGGTATTCGCTATTCGATTCCGGTTCATGCAGCCCCCGAACAGCACAATCGAGACAAGCAGTACACAGATATATCGTTTCATATTCGATATGGCAATTTGCTTCGAAGATAATCAGTCAAACACATCTATGCAAATAAATGCTGATCTATTCGAGTTCTAAACCAAACTTTCTTCACAACGCCGGAAATGGCGGCATCGGCAGCAAGAGTGCTTTTTGGGCCGGCATTAAAACGAGACACAACGATCTGTCGGTTGCTTGTCGGGGACGTACAATGAAGTGGGGCAGGCCACGCTGGTCGAGATAGAGGTCTCTCTCATTTTGACGCTTACGTGTTGTTTGGGGCATTAGACAACCGGGGAACACCATCGACCGCGATCAATTTGACGAAGAACTTGGTTATGGCACGGGCGGAGAGTAACAATCTGACTATTGACGACCGCTTCGGCCCTTGGCAGATGTTGCCCGGCAAGCTATCCGGCTGTGAAGTGTCGGAAATGCACGAAAAGACATAGTCCGGAAAGAGTTGTATTGCCGTATTGTTACCTCGATTTCTTTCCGGATTCTGCATGACCCTGAAAACAGATGCACGGAAAACGGTAACTAAAAGAAAATATATGAAAGTATCTAACCTGCTAACAGGTAGAGTTGTATTGTAATATGTTTGTATTCAGGGTGTTTAGCTATTTGCCGACGCAGCATATTATGCTAATTGACTATCAATATTTTATGGCTTAAAAGATAGAAGGCTCAAAAATTTACTTGTTTTTTCGCCGAAAATCGAAGATTTAGGATTATTAACCTTAGCTTATCTTCAAACGAAGGAAAAAAGAGAAAAATGGCTCTCTTTTGCTCCGAAACCTCCAGTTCGCAAAGATAAGGCATATCGGTGATTATTTCTCCGATTCGAGTTGCAAAATCAGAGATGGTTTTACGGATTTTGGGGTTGGCTCTTGTGTCTTGACAAGGGCTCGAATCATGTCTGTTTTGTGAGCAGGATTTCTGTGTCTTTTGCAGTCAAAAAAAGAAAGTCGGCAGATATCGTTCGGTTCGGCTTTGGCGAAGCCATTTCTTTTTCTCCCTCTGTTAGCTTTACTTTAATGCACGTATATATGAATACGAGGATAAAGTAAAGTTGGTTTTCATTTTGAATAGCCAATCTAATCTTGAGATTTGTGTTTATGTAACGAATAATATATTGTTGTTATATGGGTGTATTGGCACTTACAAACAATATGATGGCATTTACATTTTTCCAAAGCAAAATCACCTTGTCTTTCGCACTTTTCCAAAAATGCTTCTCGGAATCGGCTGCAAAAACATTGGATTCGCTTGGAAAAGTGTTGTATAATGGTTGTGATTCGTTTGAAAAAGTGTCGCGAACAAGATTTATTCGCCTGAAAAAGTGTAGAACCGTTATATTGTACTTGTTTTAGCCATCTCTTCTAGTTTTGAGATTTTCCCTTTTAATAATCATTAAATAGATAAAATCTAATATCTTTATATATTATATGATGAGTTGATTATGACAAAGAATACAATGGGAACCAAACTGCCTCGAAAATTGGTGCAGAAAATGTCGATTGTAGGAGAGCAGATTAAATTGGCTCGCCTACGAAGAAATCTGAGTGTGGTTCAGATCGCAGAACGTGCTACTTGCTCTCCGTTGACCGTGTCCCGAATAGAGAAAGGTGCATCAACAGTAGCCATCGGAATCTACTTGCGTGTGCTGTATGCTTTGCAACTTGACGATGATATTCTGTGGCTGGCCAAAGAAGACAAGTTGGGAAAAGCGTTGCAGGATTTGAGTCTGAAGACAAGGAAGCGAGCTTCGAAAAAGGGGTAGAGCTATTATTCTCCTATACATAAGTTGCAATTTGCTCTGTTGGAATAAAAAAATATGGCTCAAAATTTTGCGTTATGCTATAAAAACATTATGTTTGCATTGCATAATAAATAAGACGTATGAAATTCGTTGATAGAATAGATGAAGCTGCACGATTAAAGGATGCTCTTGCAAGAGAGAAGTCCTCGTTAGTCGTGATGTACGGTCGCAGACGGTTGGGTAAGTCAACGCTTATCAAAAGGGTGTTGTCAGATACGGATGTTTATTTCCTTGCCGATCGTTCTGAAGGCCAACACCAAAGGATATTGCTTGCAAAAGTGATAGCACAAGTGTTTCCAGATTTCGACAAATTGACATATCCAGATTGGGAATCTATATTTCGTGCGGTCAATTATCGGACAGACAAGCGTTTTACTCTATGTTTGGATGAATTTCCGTATCTTGTAGAGCAATCACCAGAGCTGCCGTCTGTATTGCAGAAACTTGTTGATGAGAAGCAGTTGAAGTATAACCTGGTACTTTGCGGTTCATCACAAAATATGATGTATGGGTTGTTCCTTGATTCTACTGCACCTCTATATGGGCGTGCAGATGAAATAATGAGGCTTGCACCGATACGTTTGCCGTATATTCAAGAGGCTTTGCATCTTAATGCGATGAATGCCATTGAAGAGTATGCCGTATGGGGCGGTGTGCCGCGTTATTGGGAACTGAGGGAAAACAGAAGTTCGCTTGATGATGCTCTGTGGCGCAATATCCTTTCTGTAAATGGAACTCTTTATGAAGAGCCTATAAAACTGTTTCAGGATGATGTCAAGGATATTGTCAAGACTTCAACGATCATGTCTTATATCGGTACTGGTGCAAATCGGCTTTCTGAGATTGCCGCAAGATGCAATGAGCCTGCAACCAACCTGTCGCGTCCATTGAAGAAACTTATTGATCTCGGTTTTTTGGAGAAAGATGTTCCGTTTGGGATTGATGAAAAGAATGCGAAAAAGAGTCTTTACAAGATAGCCGATCCGTTTATGGCATTCTACTATCAGTTTGTTGTTCCTAACCGTTCGTTCATTGAACTTGGTCGTCGCTTACCCATAGAACAGGCTTTAACTGCTCATTTCTCTGAGTATGTGAGTATGCAATGGGAAAAACTGTGTCGGGATGCTGTCACAGGAAATCTTGTTAATGGAGTAGTTTATGGCAAGGCAAAACGCTGGTGGGGTTCTGTTCTCAATGAGGATAAGAAACCTGAACAGGTCGAATTCGATGTGATGGCAGAATCGCTTGATAAAAAGTATCTGCTGGTTGGTGAATGTAAATGGACAACTCAAGAGAATGGTAAACAGTTAACAACTGAACTTCTCCGCAAGGCTAATCTACTGCCGTTTGCCAAGAACTACACCGTCGTTCCAGTGCTGTTCCTTAAGAACGCTCCGAAAGATGATGCTGGGAATGTAATGTTGCCGGAAGATGTTGTTGAGTTAATGAAATAAAGGAATCTCAAATCCACTATTTGACAGAGTTATTAGATGGCAAAAAAAACAATAAATAAAGAGCTTACAGGTGCACAGGACTTATACAATTTCTTGTTTGAGGCCTGTAATATAATACGCGGTCCTGTAAGCCAAGATAATTTCAAGGATTATATCACGCCTTTGCTTTATTACAAGCGGATATCAGATGTTTACGATGAAGAAACAGAAGAAGCTTTAATTGTCAGTGGCGGTGATAAGGAATATGCATCTCTGCCAGAACAACATCGTTTTGTTATTCCTGATGGTTGTCATTGGCAAGAAGTCAGAGAACGTACAGAAAATCTTGGAGCAGCCATAGTTGGTGCTATGAGACAGATAGAGATAGCAAACCCAGATACATTGTATGGGGTGCTATCTATGTTTTCATCTCAGAAATGGACTAATAAGGCTATTCTCAATGACAGTAAGATTCGTGACCTGATAGAACATCTATCAAAACGAAAACTTGGTAATAAGGATTATCCTGCAGATTTAATGGGTGATGCCTACGAGATACTATTAAAGAAGTTTGCTGATGACAGTAAGGCCCAGGCCGGAGAATTTTATACTCCTCGTTCTGTTGTGAAATTATTAGTACATATTCTCGATCCGCAACCGGGTGAAACTGTATATGATCCGGCTTGTGGTAGTGGAGGAATGCTTATCGAAGCTATACGATATATGCACGATGATTCTCTTTGCTGCGGAAGTATATTCGGACAGGAAAAGAATGTCGTGAATGCAGCCATTGCTAAAATGAATCTATTCCTGCATGGTGCATCTGATTTTAATGTAATGCAAGGTGATACATTGAGAGACCCAAAAATTCTTCAAGGTGGTAATATCGCCAAATTCGATTGTGTTATAGCAAACCCTCCATTTTCTCTTGAAAATTGGGGAGCAACGGGATGGAGTTCAGATAAATATAAGCGCAATATATATGGTATACCGAGTGATAGTTGTGGAGACTATGCGTGGATTCAGCATATGATATGTTCTATGTCTTCTGGCAAGGGGCGTATGGCTGTTGTAATGCCACAAGGTATTCTGTTTCGTGGAAATCAAGAAGCAGAAATACGGAAACAATTAGTCGAAAGTGATTTGATAGAAGCCGTTGTTACGTTAGGAGATAAATTGTTTTATGGAACTGGACTTTCACCGTGCTTTTTGATAATACGAAGAATGAAACCGGCTCATCATTCCGGACGGATTTTGATGATAGACGGCTCCAAGATTCTAACTCAAAAGAGAGCGCAGAATATTTTAGCAGAGAATGATATAGACAGGTTATATTCACTTTATCAAAATTACTCCGATGAAGAGGACTATTCTCGAATCGTTACGTTGCAGGAGATAAGAGATAAAGAGTATAATCTTTCGCCCAATCGCTATGTGGTTTACCACAAGGAGGAAATTCATCCTTATGCGGAAGTGTTGGCAGAGTTCAAACAAGCATACGAAGATGTGAAGCGATTGGAGAAAGAATTTTCATTACTCATTAACGCATAATCAATATGGCAGAAAAAGTAAAACAATATCGTCATCCTGACGACCCTATTACGCTCGATGAACTTAAAGGTTTCCTTTGGGCGGCTGCCACTCATTTGCGTGGTCAGATTGATGCGGCAGGATATAAAGAGTATATTTTCCCTTTGCTTTTTTTTAAACGCATTTCCGATGTTTATGATGAACAGTTTGAAGGATTCGTGTGTGAAGGAGGAGTTGAGTATGCAGGTATGCAAGTAGAAGATCTTCCCATCCGCATTCCTGATGGTGCGCACTGGAGAGATGTTCGTGAGGTGACGGAAAATGTTGGTAATAAATTAGTCGAAGCATTTATTGCCATAGAACAAGCCAATCCTGCCAAGGAAATGGATGGTAGAAAAATCGGAGGATTAGAAGGTATTTTCGGACCTAAGGACGGATGGACCAATAAGGCTAAGATGCCCGATAGTATCATTACTTCGTTGATTGAGGATTTTTCTAAATATACGTTGAGCCTGAAGGCTTGTCCTGCCGACGAAATGGGGCAGGCATACGAATACCTTGTTGGAAAGTTTGCCGATGATGCCGGGAATACAGCTCAGGAGTTCTATACGAATAGAACGGTCGTTCAACTTATGGCTGAAATACTGCAACCCCAACCGAATGAAAGCATTTATGACCCTACTTGCGGTTCAGGAGGGATGTTGGTCAAATGCTTAGACTATCTGCGTAACAAAGGTGAAGAGTGGCAGAGTGTGCAGGTGTTTGGACAAGAAGTAAACGGTTTGACATCTTCTATTGCACGAATGAATCTTTATTTGAATGGAGTTGAAGATTTTTCGATTGCCTGTGCTGATACGTTGGAGAATCCAGCGTTTTTAGATGGAAGCCATCTTCGAAAGTTCGATATTGTTCTAGCAAATCCTCCTTATTCAATCAAAGAATGGAATCGTGAAAAATTCATGAATGATAAGTGGGGACGTAATTTTTTAGGCACACCTCCGCAAGGGAGAGCTGATTATGCATTTCTTCAGCATATCATAGCTTCAATGAATGAAACTCAGGGAAGATGTGCGATTCTTTTTCCCCATGGTGTACTATTTCGTGATGAAGAATTAGAATTACGAAAGAAACTCGTTGAAATGGATATACTTGATTGTATAATAGGTTTGGGAGCAAACTTGTTTTATAATTCTCCTATGGAAGCTTGCATATTAATATGTAACTGCTCAAAGGCTAATAGCAAAAAGAATCGAGTTTTGATGATAAATGCTGTGAATGAAGTTACAAGAAAAAATGCAGAGAGTATGTTGTTGGCAGAACATATACAAAGGATTGTAAATGCATACCAGCAAAATAGAGAATTGGATGGCTTCTCAAGAATTGTAAGTAATGATGAAATTAGAGAAAAGAAGTTTAATCTGAATATATCATTGTACGCATATCAAAGTGTACTAAAGGATGCACTTACTGTCTCTAAAGAGGATGCTATAAATGTTTGGATTTCCTCTCATAGTCAATGTATAAATGAAATGGATGAGTTAATTAAGTTGATTAAATAGTATGGGTGTAGTAAAATTAGGTGATGTCGCTCGTGAAAGTCGACTTAAATGGACAAAAAGTAAACAGGATGTTCCTATAGTTGGTTTGGAACATCTTATCCCTGATGAAATACGTTTTGATGCATATGATATAAATACAGATAATACTTTTTCAAAAAGGTTTGTAAAGGGACAAGTCTTATTTGGTAGACGTCGAGCTTATCAACGTAAGGCTGCAATTGCTGAATTTGATGGTATATGCTCAGGCGACATAACTGTAATAGAAGCAATAGAAGGGAAAATGGTGTCTGAGTTATTGCCTTTCATAATCCAAACACCTGTATTTTTTGACTATGCTAATAGAGGCTCTGCTGGATCTCTATCACCTCGTGTAAAATGGGAGCATTTGGTTGATTATGAGTTCGAATTACCTTCATTAGAGGAACAAAAAGTTCTTGCTGATAAATTATGGGCAGCCTATCGATTGAAGGAGGCTTATAAGAAACTACTTGTTGCCACTGATGAAATGGTGAAATCGCAATTTATCGAGATGTTTGGGACCGTTGAATCTTATTGCAAATTGGAAGATTTGTTATCTGATACATTCCCAGGGGAATGGGGAAGCGAACCGACTTCTGAAAATGCTATAAAAGTGATTCGCACAACAAACTTTACTAATGAAGGACATCTTGATCTGGCGGATGTTGTAACTAGAGATATTGAGCCTAAAAAAGTTGCACGAAAAAAGCTCAAACAAGGTGACACAATCTTGGAGAGGTCCGGAGGTACTAAGGATAATCCGGTTGGTAGAGTCGTGTTTTTCGATGAAATAGGTGATTATTTGCTTAATAATTTTACACAAGCATTGCGTCCTAAGGAATCTGTAAATCCAGTATATTTATTCTACGCTTTATATAATTCCTATAATATCAATAAGGCTGCAATGAGAGCAATGGCAAGCCAAACTACCGGTATCCAAAATTTAAGCATGTCGGACTTTATGTCTAAGTCTATAGTACTACCTTCAAGAGACGAACAAAACAAATTTGAACAGATCTACCGTCAGGCCGACAAATCAAAATTTGAATTGAAGCAGTGCATTGAACATATCGATAAAGTCATAAAGAGTTTAATAAACGGATAGAATAAAATAGATACGTTGATAGCTGTGGCTTAATTGGATAACTAATTTATTAATAATATGATAGAGAATCTGATTAATGACATAGAGCAGGCTATGCTTGGTGTTTTAAACAACGAGCAAATGAGTCAATTACGGAAGGTGCTAGATTATGCCTTTCGTGATATCAACGTGTCGTCTAAGAACAATGAAGAGTGCAGTGGTAATAGTGAATTGATAGATAGTTTTTTGTCGGCTAAAAGAGTTGAAGGATGTTCGGATAAGTCGATGCACTATTATCGAAGTACGTTAAATAATGCAATCAGGAAAATAGGAAAAAATATTCGTCATATTACGACGGATGATTTGCGTAGTTATCTAAATGACTACCAACTAACAAGTGGGGCAACAAAGGTTACGGTAGACAATATACGTCGCATCTTGTCGAGCTTCTTCTCATGGCTTGAGGATGAAGATTATATTGTGAAGAGTCCGGTACGTCGGATTCATAAAGTAAAAGTCGGAAAAACAGTCAAAGAAACATACTCCGATGAAGCGTTGGAACAAATGCGTGACCATTGCGAAGGTATTCGTGATTTAGCCTTGATTGATTTGTTGGCCTCTACCGGTATGCGTGTCGGGGAGTTGGTCAAACTCAATCGGAATGATATAGATTTTGAAAATAGGGAATGCATCGTTACAGGTAAAGGAGATAAGCAACGTCGAGTTTATTTCGATGCTCGTACAAAGATACATTTACAACGTTATTTAGCGGAGCGGATAGATGATAATCCTGCTCTGTTTGTCTCGTTATTAGCACCTTATGACCGCCTACAGATAAGTGGCGTGGAAATTCGGTTACGTCGATTGGGATGTGAATTGAATATTCCTAAGGTACATCCTCATAAATTCCGCCGCACGTTGGCAACAATGGCGATAGATAAAGGTATGCCCATAGAGCAGGTCCAGCATCTCTTAGGGCATCAAAGTCTTGATACAACATTGCAATATGCTATGGTGAATCAGACAAATGTAAAAATGTCTCACCGTAAATTTATTGGTTAGTATGTCGCAATTTATCGAGATGTTTGGAAATTGTAAATCTCAAGGTACGTTTTCATCATTATGTGCAACTTTTATTGATGGTGATTGGATTGAATCTAAAGATCAATCAGATAACGGAATACGCCTTATTCAAACAGGTAATGTTGGATTTGGATTTTTCAAGGGTAGGGAAGACAAAAGTCGCTATATAACAGAAGAAACCTTCAAAAAACTTAATTGTACGGAAGTTGTGCCTGGTGATATTCTGATTTCTAGATTGCCAGATCCTATTGGTCGAGCTTGTATTGTACCGGAAGGGATTGGTAAGGCAATAACAGCAGTGGATTGCACTATTGTTAGATTGAATGCAACTTTACTTCCAGAGTTTCTTATTTCATTTTCTAAAACAGCTCTTTATGCGAGCCAAATAAACAAAATAAAGACAGGAACTACAAGACTTAGAGTTAGCCGTGGAAATCTTGGCAATGTGATAATACCAATCCCACCGATTGAATCTCAGCATCGCTTTGCAGCCATTGCTCAACAGGCCGATAAATCAAAATCTGTTATTCAAAAAGCTTTAGTATATTTGAATGACATACAAAGTGACGAATTAAGGAAAATCGCTTAATTATTAAATTGATAACAATAAAAATCATAGATATGTTTAACGAAGACAATACAGTGGAGCAAATGCTCATAGAAGCTGCAACCCAAAGTAGTTGGCAGTATGTAAAGTCACAGGATATACCTCGTAGTTCTGATTCTGTTCTTGTTGAATCATGGCTATTGGAAGCTCTTGTCAGGTTGAACCCGATAACACGTCAACAAGCGGAGCAAGTTATTTATAAACTCCGTGCTGCTATTACTTGTGGAGGTAATTATGATGAATTGGTGACTGCCAATGACCGTTTTCGTACATTGTTATTTAATGAAAACACAGAGCCTTTTGGAAAGGATGGTGAATATATACCTATCAGATTCTTCAGCGAAGATGCGGTCGAAGATTATTGTGTAGTGACCAATCAATAGGAGTTTCCACGTAGTTCTGTTGAAGGCGGTAAACGTTTGGATTTGATTTATCTGATAAATGGAATTCCGGTTTGTGTTGGTGAAGCAAAATCTCCTGTTCGCCCTCAGATAACATGGGCTGACGGAGCCATTGATATGCTGCATTACGAAAAGAGCATTCCTGAAATGTTTGTTCCGAATATATTGACCTTTGCTACAGAAGGAAAAGAACTTCAATATGCCGGCATCTGTACACCAGTTGACAAATGGGGGCCTTGGTTTAAGGATGAGAGTCGTCAGTATGGTACGATAGAGTCGGTTAAAAGTAACGTAATGGGGTTGGTTCAACCAAACCGACTGCTTGACATATATCGTTATTATAGTGTTTTTACAGGAACATCATCAGGCAAAAAAATAAAAATTGTTTGCCGCTATCAGCAGTATTTAGGAGGTGAAGCTATTGTTCAGCGTGTTTTAAATACATATCGTGAGAAACAAGGTCCGAAGAAAGGTCTTATTTGGCATTTCCAAGGTTCGGGAAAATCATGGCTGATGGTATTTGCTGCCCAAAAATTACGTTTGCAGAACGAATTACATGCTCCCACTGTTGTTATCGTTGATGACCGTATTGATTTGGAAGATCAGATAACTGGTGATTTTACTCGTGCTGATATACCCAATATAGAATCAGCAAAGACAAAAGAAGCGTTAGTTGCATTTTTCAAGCAGGATCAGCGCAAGATTCTGATAACGACAATTTTCAAATTCGGAGATGTTGATAGTGTACTGAATGAAAGAGATAATATCATACTGTTGGTAGATGAAGCACACCGAACTCAGGAAAAGGATTTAGGACAAAAAATGCGCAATGCACTGCCTAATGCATTTTTCTTTGGCCTTACCGGAACGCCTATAAACAAGCGGGATAAGAATACTTTTCAATCGTTTGGTGCTGATGAGGATTTAGAACAAGGTGGGTATATTTCAAAATACACTTTCCAAAATTCTGTTGAAGATGGAGCTACGCTTGAATTGAACTTCCAGACAGTGCCGGTAGAGATGCATCTTAACGAAGAGCAATTGCAAGAAGAGTTTGATGAACTGACTGATCAGATATCAGAAGAAGAAAAAAATGAATTAGTAAAGCGTACGTCTGTTGAAGCATTTTTTACAGCGGAGAAGCGAATTAACGATGTCGCACGTTATATTGTAAATCACTTCAAAGAGTATGTAGAGCCCACTGGAATGAAAGCTCAAGTCGTGGTATATAACCGAGACTGCTGTGTGAAATATAAGAAAGCGATTGATGCTCTTTTGGGTTCGGAAGATGCAACCACTATCGTTATGCATACGGCTGGCGATAAAGCTGATGAGTATAAGGCATACCGTCGTGATAGAGAACAAGAAAGAAAACTTCTTGACCAATTCCGTGATCCATTGTCACCGATTAAAATGGTGATTGTCACTTCAAAGCTGTTGACAGGTTTTGATGCTCCAATTTTGCAATGTATGTATCTTGATAAACCAATGAAGGATCATACGTTGTTACAAGCTATTTGCCGTACGAATAGAAAGTACAATGTTGATAAGAAATGTGGTCTGATTGTAGATTTCGTTGGTGTATTTGATAATGTAGCCAAAAGCCTTGCTTTTGATGAGGATACGGTAAAAACGGTTGTAAAGAATATTGATGAGATAAAAGTGTTGATACCTCAATTTTTGCAAGAGTGTATTGACTTTTTCCCTGGTGTAGACCGGACAATCGGTGGTTGGGAAGGTTTGCAAGCTGCCCAGCAATGTTTACTTGATGAGTCTACAAAAACGAATTTTGCAAAACATTTTTCACGATTGGCTAAAGCTTGGGAAACAGTAAGCCCGGATGCAATGCTGGCTGCTTATCAGGCGGATTATACTTGGCTGGCTCAGGTATATCAAAGCGTACGTCCTGTTAGTACCGGAGGTTCACTTATATGGACTTTATTAGGAGCTAAGACTATTGAAATCATTCATCGTAACATTGATACAATTGATATCGGGATGCCACTTGAAGATCTTGTGGTAGATGGAGATGTAATTGATATGGTGTTGGAGCAAGCCAAAGACAATCCTAAAAAGATATTGGAAGTGGAAAAAATGCTTCGTTTGAGGTTGGGAGAGCATCATGGAGACCCTAATTACAAGGCATTTGCCGAGAAATTGGATGAACTGCGCCGTCATATGGAGGAGAATCTTATAACTAGTATTGATTTCCTCCGAGGATTGCTCACCCTTGCCAAAGAAGTGCTTGAAGAAGAAAAAAACTCAAATCAACCTCTTGACAAGAGGGAACAAGCTAAAGTTGCTCTTACGGAGTTATTTGAATCAATTAGAACAGAGGATACACCTATCATTGTAGAACGTGTAGTTGCTGATATTGATGAAAATGTAGTAGCTATTGTACGTAAGTTTAAAGACGCTTTTAAAAGCATTACAGCTCAGCGAGAAATTAAAAAGAAACTACGTTCTATTCTGTGGGTTAACTACCAGATTAAAGATCAAGAAGTTTTTGATAAGGCTTATCAGTATATTGAGATGTATTACTAATATTAGTTGTTTGAAGAACTTTTAGATACTGATAATTTAATTAGGAGTAGAATGGATAGAATAGAAAATGCTATAAACAATCTCATTGTATATTTGTACTTAGTTAATTAAATTTGAATAGTAAAGACATCAGAGTATGGAATAAGTCCGATCTCTCATTGGTCTTCTAAACCGGGAATTATGTTCTGACCCCATACTCTTTACATCAGAATCCGGATAGTTCGTAAGGTGTTTGAGCCCGCATTCGCAATGAAGGACCAAGATGTAAGCGATGTCGTTAGAACCAAAAAACGAACGGCCATGAGGTACATTGGAATCGACGTGAGCAAGGCTACATTCGTGGTAGCTTACTCCTCCGACAAAGGCGGGGAGATCCGTACTTTTAACAACACGACCGCTGGTATCAGACAGTTTATCGGGACTCTCCCCAAAGATGGCAGTATCCACTGTGTTATGGAGGCGACAGGGAACTACAGTGCCTTGCTGCTGTATATGCTCAATGTCGCCGGAATTACTGTCAGCATGGAGAATCCGCTGAAGGTAAAGAACTTCGCCAAAGCCATGCTCTCTACGATCAAGACCGATAAGAGCGATGCACGACTCATTACCTTGTACGGAGAGAAGATGAACCCGCGTCCTTTCAAGGTCCAGGGAGAGGCCATCCTGCGGCTCCGACAGAAAAGAACCGTCATTCGCCAACTTACTAAGCAGATTACCGCCATGTCGAACCTTCGTGGCTCTCTCGCATGTCTGCCTGTCCCGGACAAAGGTGCAACTCATACCGTAGACGAAACGATCAAGTTCCTTGAAAAGAAGCGTGACAGGCTTCAGTCGGAACTCACGGATCTTGTCGAAGTCGAGTTCAGCCGGCAACTCGCACTCCTGACAACCATCAAAGGTATAGGCATAACGCTCGCCACGGCGCTCATCATCACTACCGGAGGATTCACTTACTTCCAGAATGCCAAGCAGGTGTCCCGCTATCTCGGTATCTGTCCCACTTACGAACAATCCGGAACTTCGGTAAACATCAAAGGGCATATCAACCGAAACGGAGACGCATACACCAGAGGACTTCTCTATATCGCCGCTTGGCCTGCCAGTAGGTTCAATGCCCAATGCAAAGAGACTTATACGAGGCTCAGGCAAAACGGAAAGTCGGGAAAACTCGCTATGATCGCTGTCGCAAATAAACTCGTCAGGCAGGCTTTTGCTGTTGTTGCGCACGATAAAGAATATGTCGACGGATTCGTCTCCAACAGACCTTAGCAGGAACCATTCTCCGATATTATTACTCTTTTTCCGCATTTTTTAATATAGTTCGTAATTAATACAAATGAGGCAATAAAGTCCCGTATTGAGGAGGTCAGGTACTGCATAGATATACCTGATACTGAATCTAAAGGATATTGCTATTGTCTAAAAGTTGATGCTAATGGTAAGTTAAGACTTCAAGATTTAATCGAATATATTGATTCTCGAATAGTTGATTATGCTATCCCAAAAAAGGAGATAGATGAGGCAAGAAGTGATTTAAATAAAACAGGTTCTACGAGAAAGATAATTCAGTTAAGAAAGAAAGCTGAAAATCTTTTTACTGATTTGAATAAAACTGGAGAAGGTGGTGAAATTTTATTATATATTCTTACACAGGATATATTGAAACTTCCACAACTGATAAGTAAAATGTCTTTAAAAACATCCACCAAAATGCATTATCAAGGAGCAGATGGCGTCCATTTTCAGTATAATAGCATAACGGGTAACCTTGAACTATATTGGGCGGAAGCAAAAATGTATCAAGATTTAAATGTGGCAGTAGCAAATTGTTTTGATAGTTTAAAGGGGTTTCTACTTGATCCTAAAGGTTGTACTTCAACACAAGAAAGAGACATAGATTTGATTACATCGAATATACACCAAAATATAAACGATGAAGCTATTGAGAATATACTTGTAGGGTATTTTGATAAAGATAAAGAACAATCAAATCATTTAGTTTATAAGGGTGTATGTTTTATTGGATTTGATTTTGATAAATACCCAAGTGATACAGATATTACAAAAACTACAGAATACGTAAGGAATGCTATATTGACAGAATATGAGAAATGGCATAATACTATAGGTCAAAAGATAAAAGATCATGAAAATCTTGATAAAAAGGAGATTCATGTCTTTTTAATGCCCTTTCCTTCTGTTGACGATTTTAGAAAGTATTATCTTCAAACAATCAAATAATGTTAGCTGAAAAAGTTTATAACTTAGATAGTTTCAAACGTCAATATGAGGCTTTACTTACATTGTCCGTTAGTGATACTATTCCTAATTTAATGTGGGATAAAGATAAATCAGATTTATTGTCTCAGATAGATTGGAATAACATATTAAGTATAGCATCACTATTTAGTTATTGCGATGAAAGCAAATATTTGGATGCTGCTCTCCGTATAGCTCAGACTTGTTTAACACAGGAGGCAACTAATGAAAATCAAAAAAATGCCGCTGCATTTGTTCTGGATAATTTAACAATTAAGCCTGCAATTAAAATTGCATTGGATAAACAGTATCTAAAAAAGAACTTTAGAGATAGCTATCCTTTTACCTTGAAACTCCAACAAAACAAGTCAGATATTGAACATGCCATAATTGTAAATGATGATATATTCCTTTTGAATAAGTTTCAAAAAGAGGTTTATTCCGCATATAAACATAATGAGACAATAAGTATATCAGCTCCAACTTCAGCTGGTAAGTCTTACATTCTTTGTACTCTTTTATTAGAAGAATTAACCGAAGGCAATAAAAATATTGTATATGTTGTACCCACAAGAGCGTTAATCAGTCAAGTTGAATCTGATTTAAAAGCATTACTGAAACAGTATAATCTAGAGAATCTGACGAATGTGACGACAGTGCCTCCTCAAGAAGAGATTATAGAAGAAAAATCTAATATTTTTGTTTTTACGCAGGAGCGTCTTCATTGGTTTTTACATGGGAATTCTAATAACAGAATAGATATTCTTATTGTCGATGAAGCACATAAAATTGAAGATGGGAATAGAGGAATTTTACTTCAACAGAAGATAGAAGATGTCGTTAAAGCTAATTCTTTTATCAAGGTATTTTTTTCTAGTCCTTTTACATCAAATCCAGAGATTCTTCTGGAAAATGTTATCAATAATAGCAGAAAGTGTAAGGTCAATACTCAATTTGTTGCTGTTAATCAAAATCTTTTATATGTTTCTCAAGTTCCCAGAAAAATCAGAGAATGGCAAATCCATTTATGTACTGTTGAGAATACTATTTTGTTGGGGAAAATAGTTATGACCGATCGTCCTACAACAGAACGACATAAAATAGTTCATACTGCTTATCAAACATCGAATAAAGGTGGATGTCTGATTTATAGTAATGGAGCAGCTGATGCTGAAGATACTGCTAGCTTGCTTTACGATTTACTACCAGAACGTCAACCGGATTCCGAAACAACCGAGCTTATTGGATTAGTGCAGAGCACTATTCATGCTCAGTATGTTTTGGCTAGAGTTTTATCTAAGGGGATTGCATTTCATTATGGAAATATGCCCTTGCTTATAAGAAATGAAATAGAGAGATTGTTCTCTATTGGGAAAATTGAATATTTAGTTTGTACTTCAACTTTATTGGAAGGTGTTAATCTCCCAGCTAAATCTATTATTATAAGAAAACCATCAAGAGGTATAGGAAATCCGTTGAACCAAAACGATTTTTGGAATTTGGCGGGTAGGGCTGGTAGATTAGGTAAAGAATATAGTGGGAATATATTTTGTATAGAACCATTAAAATGGAGCGTCCAGCCAGAACCAAATAAAGCGAAACAAGAGATTAAACGAGCGTTAAATGTTATTGAAAATAAAGGTGAAGAATTATTGGATTATATTCGGCATCAATCTCCTAGACAAGAGGCTGAAAAACGGCCAGACTTGGAGTTTGCGTTTGGCTATTTTTACATAAGATATGTATTGGAAAAAGAGATAGCGCCTTCAAATCCATTTTATAATGAATTAATGACTGAATTATACTCAATTCAATCAAAGATCACATTACCAAGCGCTATCATAAAGAAAAATCCAGGTATATCGCCTTTAGCTCAACAGGAATTATATAATTTCTTTACGGAGCATCTTGATGAGATTGATACATTAATCCCTGTCTATCCCAATGATACTAATGCCTTTGAGGAATATAAGAATCTTATTGATATTATAGGTCGCACTATTTCATATTATCCCCAACAATTAAATGCTTCTAGAGCAATATTATTGATTAATTGGATGTCAGGGAAACCATTGTCATATCTTATTCGCAAAAGTTATGAATCTTATAAAAGAAATCGTTATAATAAGAAACTTCCTGCGGTGATTAGAGAGGTAATGGAAAATGTGGAAAGTTTTGTTAGATATCAATTTGCCAAAGATTCGAGCTGTTATGTTGATATACTTCGATATGTTCTTGAGATAAACAATAAGCAGGAACTATTGGAAAGTATTCCTCAATTAAATCTTTGGTTGGAGTTTGGAGTGTCTCAAAAGACACATCTCTCATTATTGGCTTTAGGCTTAAGTCGTAATACCGTTCTTGAATTGACAGATCGTACTATATCAACGGAAAAATCGAAAGAAGAGTGCTTGACCTGGTTAAGGTCATTAAATCTTGATGAATTAGAATTATCTCCGATAATCATTGATGATATTAAGAAGGTGCTGTAGTATATGGTGATATAAAAATGCGTTACAAATTATCAAAAAACAACTTGTTGTTGTGATGATACAAAAAGAATTATGGCAAAGAATATAGAAATACGAAATAGTACAGCAGAGTTCCTCATTTTCATGCTTGAAGGCAAAGAAGATGGGATTCAGGTGATGTATAAGTGTGAAACCATTTGGGCAACGCAGAAAGCTATATCGCAGCTCTTTGATGTGGGCGTGCCAGCAATCAGTAAGCACCTTAAAAAAATCTTTGAGAGTGGTGAATTGGTTGAAAACTCAGTTGTTTCCATTTTGGAAACAACTGCTTCAGATGGCAAAAATTATAACACAACCTTCTATAATCTTGATGCCATTATTAGTGTCGGGTATCGAGTCAATTCTGTTCGTGCCACTCAGTTCCGTCAGTGGTGTACGTTTGTACTCCGGCAGTTTGCCATTCGTGGATATGTGCTTGATCATAAGCGAATGGAGAACGGGTCCTTCTTGGGCGTGGATTACTTTGAGCATTTGCTTGCCGAAATAAGGGAGATAAGGCTGAGTGAGCGTCGTTTTTATCAGAAACTCACGGATATCTATGCTACGGCAATAGACTATAACAAGGATGCTCCGACAACCCGTCTTTTCTTCAAGAAGGTACAGAACAAAATGCACTATGCTGTGCATGGGCATACCGCTGCGGAACTGATTGTAGAACGGGCCAATGCAGATAAAGAACACATGGGATTGACCACATGGGAGAATGCTCCGAATGGAAAAATTGTCAAAACTGACGTGTCTGTAGCAAAGAATTATTTACGAGAAAAAGAATTGGAAGAAATGGGCAGGATAGTCAATGCTTCGCTTGATATGGCAGAAAGTATGGCTATGCGTCATATACCTATGACAATGGAAGATTGGGCAAAGCGAATAGATAAATTCATTAATTTATTTGATGGCCCGATATTGCAGGATAGCGGAAAAGTTTCTGCCGAATATGCCAAAGAGTTTGCTGAATCAGAGTTTGAAAAATACAGAGTCATTCAAGACCGTCTTTTCCAATCGGACTTTGATAGATTTGAGGATAACAGCCTTCCTCCATTGGATGTAGAATGATATGGAGGTGAAAAGCGACGAGTTTCAATCCTGATTTTCAGGTTTAAGGCTCTTCGCTTTGTAGTTATCTGCTATTGGGGCTTGTTCAATACTTTTAAAAGAAGTATCATTGTGGTAATTCCGGCTGCGGCAAGCAGAATAGTCCATAAAACAGCCTTCCAAATCAATACCGAGTGCAAAACATCTGTATTAGCCACTATGATGCTGGCGAAAAAAGAAGAGAGGGCAACCAGAATGATAATCAGAATATAGAATACCAAATGCGGTATGAGAACATAGCTGTCTGCCTGGTGGATTTTCCGTTCAGTTTCATCCCATTTGTCTTGAATTTGGCAAAGGTACTTATCAAGTACAGATTGCCCGAATTTTTCGGCTTGTTCCTGCATACTTTGGGCAATAGTTAACTTATACTCCTGTAGAAATTTAAGTAAATTTACCAGATTTATACTCATCTCATGCACATTGTCATTCAGGTTGGCAAGTTCCTTGGCGTTCACATCAAGTAGTTGCTTCTCTTCTTCCAGATATTCATTCTTGGGAGTGTTTTTTATGGATTCCGCTTCATTCATTTCTGCGGAAAAATCGAATTTCTTTTTCATGCTTGACTTCATAGGCTTATCGTTTCAATCCTGTTTTCGGTTTCTTTCCTAATGAACGACTGGCAGCACGGGCACATCTGCGAGCCCATTGCAAATCGTCTTCGTTTTTGTCTCTCCACGGAAGGTCGCTTTGAGAACCTCCACCACCGCCTCCGGTTGTTATATTCGGCGTTTCGAGCAGTCCCACAAAAATAGCCATAGCCATATCGGTAAGCTCCTTACAGTTGGAAACGAACCTGTAATCAAACTCGTCATTGAAGTAGTTAAGCACTTTTTCCGGAATATAGAACTTGTGCTCCTTGCCTTCATGAGTCAGGGCATAGGGAATCATATCCAAACGGTCTGTGCGATATTGGGTATAGTCAATAGGAGCCACCTTATGTCTGTTCGATTGCTGTACGACTTGGGGAGTATTGCTCTTGGTAGTAACAGGCTGGTGGTGTAGCTTCTTCCATGTCGCAGGAAGTTTCGAGATCATTAGGTTCCTGCCGATTCCCAATTCGGAAGCCTTGTATTTGGTGTTCCCATTCACAAGCGCATAACCATGAAGAATACCTTTCTTATCTTCTCTTTCATGTACTGTATAGCCTTTCCGTATAAGGGCATTTTTGTACTCTTCCCATGACCATGATTGCATTGATTTCAGCGTATCCATGCAGTCACGATTCACTTGGTGAATATTGGAATTCCTGACTTGCGCTGCCGTTGTCCAGCCTCGTTTCTTTGCCACCCGTTCCGCTGCACGTTGCGCGCGAAGATGAATGTTATGGTCGTTGTTGATATTGCTGTTCTCATCCATGCGGCAAACCGCAGCATGAAGGTGGGGAACTTCGCCTTTAGATTCCGTATGAAGCCAAACCGAGTATTTGCTACCAGCCAAATTAGTCGGACATGAACGGACTTTCCTGTCCTTGCCGGTAATCACTTGTTTGTCGAATTCCTCAGCGAAATCCTGCCAGAGTTTTTGCCAGTCCTCGATGTCAAAGAATTGGGTATGTTCAGGCGAAGGACTCAGTTCGATTCTGATAACAGAGTTCTTGATCGGCCGATGTTGGGATAAGGTCAACTGCATGGAGTTCCATATCCCCATAGCGTCCGGTTCTGAGTGCAACAGATTGTCCAATACCCGATAAATTTTTTCCGGATGTTTCTTGTGTTGTGATTCGCCGGTAATGTAACGGAGGTCGTTTATTCCGTGCGATATGGCTTTTGCTTTTGCAATCATTCTTCTTCGGATTTAGCGTTAGACGGAATTTTGTTATGCTCTTTTACGGCATTCAGAAACTGGCAAACGCTTTCGGCTACATTGCCAAGTTCCTTGAGCCAGCCGACCATAAACGGAATCTGATTAAACATTATCATGCGTTGCTTTGTGGACATTCCGTGAAGTGCGGAGGTGTATTTAACAAGGTCTGACCGACAGTTATCCAAATTTTGCAACAGTGCCGCTTCTTCTTTTGTAAGCCTCGCTTTGGGCTTGAAGTTATAGGCACACGACAATATGTAATCGCTTACGGTCATACCGCATTGTGCTGCCAGTGATTTTATATGCTCTTTCTGACGGGGAGTAACTTTCGCTCCGATGAAGACGCATCTTGTTTCGTTAGAGGAACCTAATGAATTTTCAGTATTTTCTTTCATATAAATTGTTCTATAATGGTAAATAGGTGCGAGCTTGCGAGTACCGCATCGGCGAAAGAACTGAGCAGGCAAGAGCGCCAATGTACAACCGGAACGCAGTGAGGTTATACCTTGGCATATCTTGCAATAGTTACCTGTTGATACTTCCCTGCAAGCCATGTCGAATGTGGATATGGAATCGGCATTCGGATAGTAAGATATATCTCTAAAAGAGGGGAGAGTATGACTATCTTACATTATGTTATCTTGCCTACTTTGCTTTATTCCTATATATACGCCCCGACAATAAAGTAAAGTTGAACTCAGTAATGGCATTCGGGATTGATTTTATATTCTTTCCCCTCTTTTATCACCATCCGCTTGTTGCCGAGGAAGGTGGCTACCTTGACCGCCTTGTTATGACCAAGTTTTACACCTTGCAATCCGTACTCCTCTTTCAACCGTTCCAAATAATCACCATAATTATTGATAGTGCCATTCGCAAAAGTGGCATCCAATGCTGCGCGATGTACATTCTCCGGAATTTCTTTGTACGGATCAAACGGTTCTTTGGTCGGACGCCCTATCTTCTTTTCTCTGGGCAGATAAGGTTCTACCAGTTCAGGCAAACCCTCTTCGTTTATGCGGAAAGCGAAAGGCTCAAACTCACGGTCACGAATATGCACGGCTTCGACCACACTTATGCTTTTGTCCTCTTTATCCACCTTGACCTGCATGATGGTTTCCGCCTTATTATTGAGTTTCGTGCCGATGTGACCACGGGCATGTTCATCATTCTTGTTCTGATGCAGGACAGTATGGATGTGTATCTGTCTGTCATCCGTCCACTGCATGAATTTGGAGATGATATCGGTAGATTCACCGGGAGAATTGATGTCATACAGGAAATCACGAATGCCATCTAGATGACCAATCCCAAATCCGGTATTGTGCCAATGGCTTGTTCGACTATCGCCAGACGTAGTTTAGGGGAAAACTTGCGTAGAGCCAGCATGAGCAGATTATCCGGCTTCTTGTCTTCAGGCAATTCAGCCAAACGTAGGATTCGTTTCAATATCTGTTGGCAATGATGTCGTCCTTGCTCCGTGTCTATGTACAGAATATTCCGCTTATTCTCGGGGAAAGTGGATCGATAATGAAGAACTGTGTTGCCTCTCAATG
Source organism: Alistipes senegalensis JC50 (assembly GCF_025145645.1). Taxonomy (NCBI): domain Bacteria; kingdom Pseudomonadati; phylum Bacteroidota; class Bacteroidia; order Bacteroidales; family Rikenellaceae; genus Alistipes; species Alistipes senegalensis. Next base: position 2,472,822 of record NZ_CP102252.1, read on the forward strand.
CCGATGCGACAATAGCTGAGACATTGAACGTTTTCTTACTTTTAGCCTTACCTATGGAAGCACTGAAATTGCCTAATGTGCCTATAACTGCATCGTCCACCATCAGCACCACAGGTGACTGTTCGTATGCACTTGTCACGCTCACTATTGACTCCTCCACGTAAACTGCCAACTCCTCACGTGAAGGAGTCGTATTATCCGCCTTCTCCATCGTTACCAGTTTTTAGAGTTCGGTTTACGACGATGGGATGCGAGCATGGACTCGTTCTCTTCCTCAAAACTTTGCGGTGCTGGATTTCTTCGGGAGGATTCCAGCCATCTGTCCAGCTCATCACGATAGATATAGAGATGCTTCCCTTGTTTGATAACCGGAATGTCATCCTTTTTGACCTTGTAATAAAAGGTTGACAACGGCATTTTAAGATAGTTGCAAGCCTCCTGTACGGTCATGGGGACGTGCGTGTTCTCTTTGGTTTCGTACTGCTGGGAAAATTTCTCCGTAAGCAGTTTTTCCATACTTGCGATTCTGTCGCATAGTTCGCCTACCACAGTCGGCAGGTCGTTGAATGTCAGTTATACTCTTTTAATCGTTTAATATGCTGCGAACCAACTCAATGAAACCTTGCAGAACAATACAGACCGGATTAATTATTTCATCTGCATACGTTTTTTATTGTGAGTCATCATTATCTGCATCCAAATGGAAACGATAGTCGCCTTTATCGGGTACATCAATGGGAATCTGACTTGTAACATGGTCTCTCAAATTGAGCCTGAGATATTCATGTGTAGCGTTTACGAGTTCGTGTGGAAATGACGCCTTGATAAAAGCTGCTCTTTTTACCAAGGGTATTCCCAAGCGTTCACCTACATTCCATGCCAGATGGCGAAGTCCCGGCGACCTCAGCGGATTGTCTATATTTGAGCGAATGGGCTTGTATAAGTCATATCTACCACAAGCCATATATTCTATATTGGAAATGAGGATTGAAATAGCTTCTTTAGACAGATAGGGAGCGGTTTTAATAGTTACATATTCACGAATAGCATTCATGACTTCTACTTGTCTTTCTGCTTCTTTCTTTTTGATGTTCTCCAACAGTGTGTCATAATTATCTATAACTGAGTCATTGGGCTGTTCAATGGTTTGAACTTCATTTGCACAATCGTCTTTTATCTCGAAATCAGAGTCAAAAACAAGCGGAGATTGCCAACCAAAAGAAAAATCGATTGGATTCTTCGTCAGCCATTTATAGAAAGATCGTTGTAACAGACCGCATAATAAAATTGTTGTTACAAGTCCGAGTATTAGCGGAGTTGTTATCTTCATGATATTGATCTCGTGGCAGGCGAAAAGATAAGTGTCTATCGCAGTATAGGTGATTACCGACAGCGCAAGAACAAAGTTTATTCTTTGAGTACGAATTCGAGTCCTATTTGTCATATACAGTTAATGTTGGGAGTGATTATGCCGCAAAGTTATGTGCCGTATTCCAGATACTTATAATTGGTGATGACAAACCGCCCAATATTGGTAAAAATAATAGGTATAGTATGATTTTGGGCTAAAAATCATACTATACCTGTACAAATGGAGGCTAAAATCGTTATCAATCTTTCCTTGTCAGGGTAATTTTCTTGCTGGCTTCCCGTTTGTTGGCATCGACCACCTTGATATACCTTTGCGTGGTGGTGATACTCTTGTGCGCCATGATGCTCTGTATGGTGCGGATGTCCGTCCCAGCAGCAGCTTGTAGCGAGGCGAATGTTCTCCGGTACGAGTGGAATGTGATGTCCTTGGTAATTCCGGCAGAACGAATCCACTCTTTCATCGGGATTTGCGTCCAGCTACGCATAAGTCCCTTGAATACCAAACCTTTCTTTTCAGAACTATAGCCTATCAATCCCAATGCCTCCTCGCTGATGGGAATGATGTCTTCCGCTTTGTTCTTTTGCGTAATGATGTGTACGCATTTCCCTCCGGCTGAGTAGTCTACAATATCTTCCCAGTATAGGGCGAGAATATCACTGATACGTAAACTGGTCATACAGGCAAACAGCGATGCGATTTTCAGAATAGGTTTCTTACAAGGTGTTTCGGCCAACTTGTACAGCTCCTCTACCGACAAGGCTTCTTTCATTACATCCTCTGTCTCTATCTTTTCCAAAAAATCATTGACATTGGTCTTTATCATTCCATTACGGTAGAGAATTTTCAGGAATCCCCTGAAAGTAGACCAATATCCTGATGCGGAGTTCCGTGTGATGGGTCCATTGCGCCTCAGCTTTTTGGCACTCAGCAAGTATTCCCGAAATTTGTTACATAGGTCGATGTCAATCTCCTCAAAGGTACATTTGTCATGTACGAAGTTTCTGAAATGGAGATAGACGAACTCCCATTTCTGGTCATGCTTACGGAGCTGTTTGCGATAATACTCCAAGAAATCGGCTTTGAGTTTGTACCTGTCGAAGAAATCATACCGTTCATTCACCACAGATTCAAACCTACGGCAACGTATGGCTTCGGCTTTCTCGGTCATTACTTCGTTGAAGTTCTGTTCACGCTTGTTTCTCGGATTGGCATATACGTAAATACCAAGCGACTCATGGCGGATAACTTTCATTGTTTCCTTGTCTCTATACCCAGGATAATAATCCAGATAAAACGACAGCATCCTGTTTTTCAAAGGACGAGTTCTTAATGTTACGGTTTTACAATCGTTCATAGTGTTATATTTTTTATGGTTGTTATTAATTCGCTGGCAAATCACTGTAATGTAACCATGCAGACCACCTTCAGTGAAGATTAATTTTGGAATAATTTACGGTAGCCTATAATCAGGTTACTTACGGACACCCATAACCCGGTCAAAGTCCACTTTCAGGAAGCGGACGAAGCGCCCGTTCTTCTCTCGGCTGATCTGATGGAATTGCAGAATATTATAAACCGAGTTACGGGAGAGTTTGAATTTTTCCATTGCCTCCTTGACGGTGTAGTATTCGGCCTTGCTCTCCTCCGCGCTGCTCTTCGAGAGGTCGAAGTGTAGCTTCGAGTAGTAGATCTGCCCGTGTTCTTTTTTCGATGGGATATTGTTGCGGTAGACGTGCGAGCGGATGGCGATGCGGGTCATGCCGTATTTCTCCTGAATCTCTTCGGGCGTGTACCACTCCGTCAGGTCGGAATCCACCTCATACTTGGCAAAGGCGGCGTCGATATGCTTCTTGCTGTAATAGTTGAACTGGCGGATTCTCACTTTCGGGACCTTGTGCTGTCGTGTATAAGTCCATACCCATTTGGCATTGACCTTATATTTCTGTGCAATCTCTTCGGCGGTGTAATACTCGGTGATGTCGAAGTCCTCTTTGGGCACGACACGCTCGTAAGGTTTGGTTTTCATCATCAGTTCGATGTCCGCACGGCGGATGAGTGACTTCTTGCCGCTGATGCGTGAAGCCCGAAGTTTGGATTCCTTTACCAATTTATATATGTATTGTCTGGTTACGCCCATCAACTTTGCTGCTTGGGCAAAAGAGAAGAAATCCTGTCCCTCGGCGGCTTGTCGAGGTTGTAGCAACTCTTGCGAGCGTTTCAACTGCCGCTTGCGTTCCCGGATGCGTTCTTTGTAGCTAAGATTGGAACACTGATGGCTACAATAGCAGGTCGTTGTCTTTTGGGCTATAAATGGCTTTCCACACCATTGGCAAATTCTTTTTACTTCCATGTTGTTTTCTCCATATTTTTAGTGAAACCATATAATTTTAATTTCGCTTTTTGTCTACCTATGTAAACCATTGTCAACACATGTTGTTGACTACCTCAGTGTGACAGCGGGGACAAACCCCAATTTGTTTCGCGGTAGAAATACGGTAGAAAAATATGGTGAACAACACTATCCAATCGCTATGAACTGGATTTTTGGCAAACAAAAAAGCCGCTGAATTTCAGCGACTTCATTACAGTTGGTTCTAATTCGTTGCGTTTAATTGCGATATATCATTTCCCGATGCAAAATTTCGAAAAGATATTTTGAAGGACTTCGTCGGGGACGATGGCGCCGCGGGCGGTGATGGAACCGAGAGCGTGGATGACCTGGCGGATCTCTTCGCTCAACAAGTCGGCGGGAAGCCCGTTGCCCAAGCCGTCGAGAGCCCGATCGAGAGCCTCGCGGGCCGTCGTGAGGGCTTCGTAATGGCGGCTGTTCGAAACGACCGGATCGCCGTGGTAGAGTGCGTCGGTATCGACTGCCCGGCGCAGGGCTTCGCACAGCCGGTCGAGACCCGTGCCCTGTTTCGCCGAGATGCCGATGATGTTTTCGGGAAGCGTCAGCGACGCGGGAGCCCGGTCGATTTTGTTTGCGACGGTCAGGAGCTTCTGATCGGGACGGAGCGCGAAATCGGGCTCGGGAACCGCGGCTGCGAGGGCCGAAGCGTCAATCAGGTGGATGACGAGCTGCGCCCGCCGGATGCTCTCCATCGTGCGTTCGATGCCCATGCGTTCCAGGCGGTCGTCGGTCGAGCGGATGCCCGCCGTGTCGAGGAACCGGAAAAGGATGCCGCCGATGTTGGCCCGCTCCTCGATCACGTCGCGCGTCGTGCCGGCGATTTCCGAGACCATCGCGCGCTCCTCGTTGAGCAGGCGGTTCAGCAGCGTCGATTTTCCTACGTTCGGGGCTCCGGCGATCGCCACGGCGACACCCTCCTTGATGGCGTTGCCCAGCGAAAACGAACTGCGCAGGCGGTCGATCTCGGCTCCGATGCGCTGCATTGTCTCGCGCAGTGCCGTCCGGTCGGCGAACTCCACGTCCTCCTCCGAAAAGTCCAGTTCCAGTTCCAGCAGCGAGGTGAGGTTCAGGAGTTTGTCGCGCAGGCGTTCCAGCTCGTCGGAATACCCGCCGCGCATCTGCGTCGAGGCCAGCGCATGCGCCGCGCGCGACGAGGCGGCAATGGTGTCGGCCACGGCTTCGGCCTGCGAAAGATCGAGCTTCCCGGCCAGATAGGCCCGTATGGTGAACTCCCCGGGCTGGGCCATGCGTCCGCCCGCGGCGGTCAGCAGACGGAGGATTTCCGATACGATGTAGGACGATCCGTGACACGAGATTTCGACCGAATCCTCGCCCGTGTAGGAGTGCGGCGCACGGAACACCGTGGCCAGCACGTCGTCCACGATGCGGTCGCCGTCCATGATCTCTCCGTAGTGCACCGTGTATCCGTCGGCTTCGGCGAGCGGCTTCCGGCCCCGGAACACCCGGTCGCAGAGGGCGAAAGCCTCCCGGCCGCTCACGCGGACGACTGCGATGGCCCCTCCTGCGGCGGTTGCGGGGGCGACGATGGTATCGTGATCGGGAATCATGCCGTTATCTGCCTTCGATGCGGAGCCGCTGTCCGATGCGGAGTTTGTGGGCGCTCTTGAGGTTGTTCCAGCGCATGATCTGCGTCGTGGTCACCCGGTAGCGCCGGGCTATGGCGCCCAGCGTGTCGCCCTTCTTGACCACATAGACCGAGCCGCTGCGCTCCTGGCGCTTCTTGTCGAGGTTAGCCGGATTGATGTACTCTTTGAGGTACATCGAGTCTTTGGCGTGAATCTCGGGTTCGTGGGCGATGTACTGCATGACGTAGCGCTGCGGCAGGACCAGCGTGTAGGGCTTGGTCGTCGCCGGGATGATGTCGAGCTTGTACTGGGGATTGAGCTGGCGCAGGGTTTCGACCGGCAGGTCGATCGTCGAGGAGATCTGTTCGAAGTGCATCAGCCGGTTCACCCGGATCGTGTCCACCGAAAGCGGAATCGGTGCCTCGGTGGGTTCGATGCCGTGCTGGCGATGATAGGCATAGGCGTACGACGCCCCGATGAAGGCCGGCACATAGCCGCGCGTCTCGCGGGGCAGGTAGTCGTAAATCTCCCAGAAATTCTTGCCTCCCGAACGGGCGATGGCCTTGTTGACGTTGCCCGGGCCGCAGTTGTAGGCGGCGATGACCAGCGACCAGTCGTTGTAGATGGCGTAGAGGTCTTTCAGATAGCGGCAGGCGGCTTGCGTGGCGCGGTAGGGGTCGCGGCGTTCATCGACCAGCGAGTTGACTTCCAGTCCGTAGCTCTTTCCGGTCGTGGGCATGAACTGCCACAGCCCGACGGCGCCCATCGGCGATACGGCCGTGGGCGAGAGCGCCGACTCGATGACCGGCAGGGCGCGCAACTCGACGGGCAGCCCTTCGCGGAGCAGCTCCTCTTCGATGATCGGGAAATAGTACTGCGACATGCCGAGGATGCGGCTGATCGTGCCGTAGCGCGAGCCGGTGTAGCGGTTGATGTAGCCTTTTACGATGCTGTTGTAGGGGAACTGGATCGGCGACGCGAGGTCCAGCAGCCGCCGGGCGTAGACCGAATCGGGGGTGGTGTCCGCTACCACGGTGGAGTCTTCGAGAATGTATTGCTTGAAAAATTCGCTGTATGCGTCCTGACGCTGGCGTTCGCGCCACACGGCCAGCAGCGAGTCGGTCTGTTCGGGGGTGAAATCCGGCGTCATGTCGCTGACGGGCGGTTCTTCGGCGGATTCGGGTGCTGGGCCGAGGTCGGGTTCCGGCTCCGGGCAGACGGTCTTTTCCGCCGGAGCGACTGCCGGGGCGGGGATTTCGGTCTCGGCCTTTTTCTTGTCGCGGCGTTTCTTGCGGGGGCTGCGGTCGAAAGCCGACGCCTCGGCGGCGACGGCCAGCAGCAGCGCTATGGTCAGGAGTTTCTTCATCGTCTAAAATTTGAGGCTCAAGTTGAATCCGAACACCGGGCGGTTGCCCCCGAGGGTGGGGACGTAGGTGTAGTCGACCAGCGGTTCGATGTTCATCGAGAGGTCGTCCGACACGTCGTAGTCCTTCAGGTGTGCATCGACGTGTGCGTCGACGATCTGCAGAACATAGAGCGCGCCCGAGATGATGATACAGAGGTCGCGGTTGCGCCGGTAGTTGTTCCGCAGGTTGCGGATAAACGAGGCCGAGTAGCGTCCGTGGAACTCGTCCGTCGGGCCGTCGGGGTATTTGTCCGGATTGTGCTCGTAGTCGCTCAGCAGGTTGTAGGCCTTTTTGAACCGCTGGTAGCCGCGGTTGTTCCAGTCGATGCAGTAGATCATCGAGGCGAATCCGCCCACGACGAACGGCACTTTCCAGTAGCTTTTGTTATAGATCTGTCCCGCGCCGGGGAAGATGCAGGCCAGCGTGGTGGCCTTCTTGACGTCCGACACGTCGTTGGTCTTGTAGCTCACGGCCGCGTCGCCGATGAAATAGATGTACGAGGCGATCGTGATTCCGAGATAGGCTTGCCTCCGGGTGTTGCTGCGGATCATCTGCGATTGCAGGGCGTCGAGCTCCGGGGTGCGCGAGAGACTCACGTCCGTATAGGCTTCGTACTGCCGTTTGAGCGGTTTGTAGGTCTTGTTTTCGTGGATGTAGAGCCCCAGTCCGGTTCCCACCAGTCCGTAGAGGATCGGCAGTTTCCAGTATTGCTTGTTGTAGATCTGTCCGTAGCCGGGCAGCACGGTCGAGAGCCAGCACACCTTCGAGAGCGACATCGAGTCGCTCATCAGCCACCCTTTCTTGAAGACGCGGGTTTTGGGCGTGGTGTCGATGCCCAGCCGGGCGACTTCGAAACGGGCCAGCGCCAGCGAATCGAGATAGCGGCGGTCGTCGGTCCGCAGGGCCGAGACGGCCGCGGAGTCGGCGAGGTAGCCGGCCGTGGCGACCGAATCGTAGTGGAGGATGATCCTCGCCAGCTCCGCCGAGTCGCGTTTGGGACGGAGCGAATCCGGTTTTTCGAGCAGGCCGCCCCGTACGATGGTGCGCGCGCCGCGGTGGAGCTGGGCGCCGGCAGGCAGCCACAGCACGAGAGTTGCGGCGAGCAGCAGCAGTCTGGCCCGGATTCGTGTCATGCGGTGTGTCAGGAGCGTTTGGCGAACCGTTCGATGAAGCGTTCGATGTCCTTGTCGTCGTCGAAGCCGATGACGATCTTGCCGCCGCCGTTCTTGGCGCGTTTGATCGAGATCTCCTGCGAGAAGAATTTCTCCAGCTGCTCGACCAGCCGCAGGTAGCTGTCGGGATACTCTTCGTCCTCGGCCGGCTGTGCCGCGGCGGCCGGAGCCTCCGCGAGCGAACGGGACAGCTCTTCGGCCTGACGCACCGAAAGCCCCTTCTTGATGCACTTCTTCAACGCGCGCAGCTGCTGGTCGGCGGGCGCTCCGGCGATGGCCTTGGCGTGACCCATCGAGATCAGCCCTTCTTTGAGGGCGAGCTGCACTTCGTCGGGGAGTTTCAGCAGACGCAGGTAGTTCGACACCGACGAACGCTTCTTGCCCACCTTCTCCGAAAGTGCGTCCTGCGTGAGGTGGCACTCGTCGATCAGGCGCTGCATGCCCAGCGCGATTTCGATGGCGTTGAGGTCCTGGCGCTGGATGTTCTCCACGAGGGCCATGGCGTGCAGGTTCTCGTCGTCCACCTCGCGGATGTAGGCCGGGAGGGTCGTCAGATCGGCGCGCTGCGCGGCCCGCCAGCGGCGTTCGCCGCTGATGATGATGTATTTGCCGTTGTCGGCCTTCTTCACCGTCACGGGCTGGATGACGCCCAGCTGGCGGATCGAGTCGGCCAACTCGTCGAGGGCCTCCTCGTCGAACTGCGTGCGCGGCTGCGTGGGGTTGGGGATGATGTCGGCGATTTCGATCTCGGCCATCCGGCTCATCGGTTTGAGCTTGGCATCGACCGGATCGCTGCCGAAAATGGCGTCGAGGCCGCGTCCTAATCCTTTTTGTTTCATGTCGGTATCGCTATTTGCTGCGTTTGCGGTTGCGTTTCAGGAACTCCCGGGCCAGGGTCAGGTAGTTTTCCGAACCCACGGCCCCGGCGTCGTAAAGCATGACGGGTTTTCCATGCGAGGGCGCTTCTCCCAAACGGATGTTGCGCTGGATTATTGTGTCGTAGGCCAATTCGCCGAAGTGCTCGCGCACCTCGGTCACCACCTGGTTGTTCAGGCGGTTTCGCATGTACATCGTCAGCAGGAAGCCTTCGATGTCGAGATCGGGGTTCAGCCCCGACTTGACCTTGCGGATGGTGTTCAGCAGCTTCGAGAGTCCCTCCAGCGCGAGGTATTCGCACTGCACGGGGATCAGCACCGTGTCGGCCGCCGTGAGGATGTTGACCGTGGTGTAGCCCAGCGAGGGCGAGCAGTCGATGAACACGTAGTCGAACTTCTCGCGCACCGAATCGACGATGCGCTTCATCACGTGGTGGGCGTTCTCCATCTTGGGCAGTTCGGTGTCGGCGGCCACCAGGTCGATCGACGAGGGCAGCACCCAGAGGTTCTTCACTTCGGGACTTTGCAGGATCACCTCTTCGGCCTGCTTCTGCCCGGCGATACATTCGTAGATACCTTCGAGATTGATGTCGAAACCCAGCCCCGAGGTGGCGTTCGCCTGCGGATCGGCGTCGAGCAGCAGCACTTTTTTGCCCAGCAGGGCCAATGAAGCCGCCAGGTTGATGGCCGTCGTGGTCTTTCCCACGCCGCCTTTCTGATTGGCCAATGCGATTACCTTTGCCATAGATGAATTCGGTTTATAAGCAGGCAAATTTAATGAAATTAAATGGAAATCCATAACCGTACCGGAAAAATGCTTACCTTTGGAGTCGGAACGAACTGACAGTTACACGATATTATGGAAGAAAAAAAGACGGCGTTTCCGGCGGCCGGGCGCGAAGCGGCCGCGGAAGGAGGTACGGAATCCGGGGGTGGCGGGGAGCTGCACGGGCGCCGCAGATTCCCGACCGTGGGCGACATGCTCGCCCTGCTGGGCATCGCCCTCGGGGCGCAGATCGTCGTGGGCACCGCGGCGATGCTCTTCATGCTTTTCGCCGGACACGGATTCGATTATAAGTCGATGGAGCCCGCCGCCCTGGGCAAACTGATGGCGGCGCTCTATTTCTGTTCGATGTCGATCACCCTCGCCGGCATCCTCTATTATCGTCGCGCGCGCGGCGGCAGCGGCCCGTGGGCGCGTTTCTCGGCCCGGGGGCTCAATCCGGCGCTGCTGTTGTGGGCCTTCGTGCTGATCTTCGCCGTCGGCGTGGTGCTCGAACCCCTGCTGCGCCTGCTGCCCGAACTCTCGCTCGACGTGGGGCGCGGTTTCTGGACCATCCTTTCGCTGGTCCTCTTCGCTCCGGTGTTCGAGGAGCTGATCTGCCGCGGCGTGGTGCTCGGTTCGCTGCGCGCCCGTTACGGCGTGGTCACGGCGTGGCTCGTGTCGTCGCTCTTCTTCGGGGTGCTCCACGGCCAGCCGGCGCAGGTCATCGGCGCTTCGGTCATCGGACTGATCCTCGGCTTCGTCTATCTGGCTACCGATTCGATGTGGTCGGTGATGATCCTCCACGCCCTGAACAACGCCGTGGCCTACCTGGCGATGGCCACCGGGCACGGAAACGCCCTGCTGATCGAAATGGTGGAGAGCCGCACGCTCTACGTCCTGATCTATATCGCGGCGCTGGCGCTCACGGCCGTCTCGGGTTACATGATGCTGCGCACGCTGCGGAGGATGAAAAATCCGTCCGCGGCGTAATAATCCGGGCTTCGCTGCGTTACTTACAAGTAAAAAACGTATCTTTGCCTTTCGGAATATGAATGTGCGAGCGAAAATAGCGGTCGCGGCGGGTGCGCTGCTGCTGGCGGGTTGCCGGGAGCTGCCCCGTTATTTCACGAGCGATACGACCATCGCGCGGGCCGGCGGCAAGGAGCTGAAGATACGCGACGTGCGTTCGGTGGTTCCGCAGGGGCTCACGGGCGAGGACAGCGCGGCTTTCATGCGGGTCTTCGTCGATCGCTGGGTCGTCAAGCAGCTCAAGTTGCAAGAGGCGGAGACGCTTTTCTCCTCCTCGGCGGACGACATCGACAAGATGGTCGAGGAGTACCGGCAGGCGCTGCTGATCCGCAAGCTGGACCAGCACTACGTCGATCGCTCGATCGACACGGTGTTCACCGACGACGAGATCGCGGCTTACTACAACGCCCACAAGGCCGATTTCAAACTCGACCGCCCGATCGTCAAGGGCCGCATCGTCCGCTTCACCGAGGGGTACCGCCAGGCCGCGAAGCTCAAAACGCTGATGGCCTCCAAAACGGAGGCCCAGCAGCAGGATTTCCGCGACATCTGCGAGAAAAACGACTTTACGATCAGCGACTTCCGCGATCAATGGGTGGATTTCTCGGATTTCCTGAGCTACCTGCCGACGCCGCGGTCGCAGTCCTACGATCCGCTGCTGGCCTCGACGGCCGTGCAGGAGATGCGCGACAGCCATTCGCACTACTATTTCCAGATCGAGGCCGTGCGGCGCGAGGGCGAGCCGATTCCGCCGGAACGGCTGCGGGGAATCATTCGCCGCATCCTGTTCAACCAGCGGCAGGGCGAGATCATCCGCCGGCACGAGGAGGAGCTCAGCGCCCGGGCCACGGAGAACGGCGAGGTGAAGATCTTCGACGATGAAAGGGCGAAAAGGGAAGATAATTGAATAAAAAACGATAAACGAAACCGAGATGTTGAAAAAAGGTATGTTGGCCGCGGCGCTCGTCCTGTTGTTCGCAGGGGCCCTTGCGCAGAAACGACAGGTGATGCTCGACAAGGTGGTGGCCGTGGTGGGCGGTTCGTCGATCCTCTATTCCGAGGTGGACGAATATGCGCGCCAGCTCACCGAGCAGCGCCGGCAGGAGGGCTATACGTCCGACCGCGACCCGATGAACGAGGCGCTCGAAGCGCTGATGACCCAGAAACTGCTCTACAACCAGGCGCAGATCGACTCCGTGAAGATCAACGACGGCGACATCATGTCCCGCGTCGAGGAGCAGGTGCAGCAGATGATCGACATGGAGGGTTCGATCCCTGCGCTGGAGGCCAAGCACCACATGCCGATCTTCAACATCCGCGAGATCATGCGCCAGCGTTACGAGGAGCAGTCCTACGCCAATTCGATGCAGAGCGAGGTGGTGGGCAAGGTCTCGGTGATCCCGGGCGAGGTCGAGCGGTTCTACAAGTCGATCTCGAAAGACAGCCTGCCGACCATCGCCGACCAGTACGTCTACGCGCAGATCACCAAGTTCCCCAAGTCGATGACCGCCGCCAAGCAGCGCACCCGCGAACGGCTGCTGGACATGCGCGAGCGCGTCATCACCGGCTCGGCGAAGTTCGAGAACCTGGCCCGCATGTACTCGCAGGACCCCGGAACGATGATGCGCGGCGGTGAGATGGACCCCTCGCCGCTGGCCAGCCTCGACCCGTCGTTCGCCGCGGCGCTCGAAAACATGAAGCCCGGACAGATCTCCGAGGTCGTCGAATCGCAGTTCGGATTCCACATCATCCAGCTGCTGGACAAGCGCGGCCAGCTGTACCATTTCCGCCACATCCTGCTGCGCCCGGTCTACACGACCGAGGAGCTGGGCGAGTCGCTCAACCTGCTGGACAGCATCGCCAACCTGATCCACAAGGATTCGCTCACCTTCGAGAAAGCGGCCCTGCAATACTCCGACGACGCGCAGTCGAAGATGAACGGCGGCATCGTCTCGAACCACGACATTCTGGAGCGATTCAACGCCTTCGACGCCAAACTGACCGTCACGAAGTTCCTCAAGGAGGATTTCGGACGTTTCAAGAGTCTCGACGACTACAACGCCCTCAACCGGCTGAAACCCGGAGAGGTGTCGGACGCCTACCTCACGGAGGACATGCTCGGCAACCAGATGGCCAAGATCGTCAAGCTCGTGGAGATCATCCCCACGCATACGGCCTCGCTCAACGAGGACTACCTGCGGCTGGAGGAGATGGCCTTGCAGGACAAGCAGGACCGGGTCTTCAAGGAGTGGCTCTCGAAGAAGATCGACGGCATGTATGTCTACATCGATCCCGAGTTCCGCGACGGGGAGTTCGAGAACAAACACTGGGTGAAGTAGGCCGTGCGCAGGCTCGTGTCCATAGCCGCTGTGGCGCTGGCTGCCGCCGGCGTGCTTTCGGCGCGCAGTGTCATGCAGGCTCCTGCGCCCGGGGAGGGCGAGAAGAAGCTCATCGACCTCAAATCGGACCTGATGGGCCCCGTGGCTCCGGGCGACTCGGTGGTCTTTCTGGTGGGCAACTTCGCCGCACAGCACAACGGCGCCGTCATCACCTGCGACTCGGCCGTCCGCTATTCGGACATGCGCATCGAGTTCTTCGGCAACGTGCTCATCAACAAGAATACGACCTACATTTACGGCGACCGGGCCGAGTACGACGGCGATGTGAACGAGGCGCGGGTCTATTCGGACATCATCAAGGTGGTGGACGGCGACGCCACGCTCTACACCTATAAATTCCTCTTCAACACCAAGAGCAACGTCGGCGAGTTCGACGACGGCGGCGTGATGCTGAACCGCGAGAACCTGCTCGAATCGGTCCGGGGCTACTACTATGCCGATACGAAGGAGCTGATCGCCGTCGATCGTGTGGAGATGCGCAACGACGAGTACGAACTCAAAGGCGATTCGGTGGTCTACGACATGACCACGGACAACGCTTTCTTCTTCGAACACACCAACATCTGGAACAAGGACGGCGACTACCTCTACGCCGACCGGGGGGCTTACGACAAGCTCGACACGCTCTATATCGTCACGCGCAACGGCTATATCCTGACCGAAAAGCAGGAGATATGGAGCGACAGCCTCGATTTTTACCGCGCCAAGGACCACGTGATTCTGCGGCACGACCTCCAGCTGGACGACACCGAACACAAGGTGCTGGCTTTTGGCGATTACGGCGAGTATTGGAAAGAGCCGGGCGATGCGATCCTCACGCGGCGTCCTGCCGTGGTGAGCTACGACCTTTCGCAGGGCGATTCGCTCTTCATGCGCGCCGATTCGATGTTCCTCTTCACAATCAACGAAAACGCCCTGCGCCGGGCCGCCGAGGCGGCGAAAGCCGACTCTCTGGCGCGCGTGACGCCGGATTCCACGGGCGGGCATCCCGTTCACAGGGCCGATTCCCTGCCGGCCGACAGGAGCGTGACGGATTCGCCCGGACACACGAAGCCCCTCTCCGGGGCCGATTCCGTGGAGCGGTCCCGAATGCTCGACTCGCTGAGCCGTCCGGAACTTCCCGATTCGCTGCGGGGAACCGATTCGCTGGCCGTTCCGGCGGTCGATCCTCTCGATACGCTGGTCGGCGACGCCCGGAAAGCCTACCTGAAAGAGCAGGAGATCAAGGCCAAAGCCGCCCTGAAAGCCGCTGCGGCCAAAGCCAAGAAAGAGAAACTCGAACAGATAGCTGCCAAGCGGCAGGAGAAGGCCACGGCCAAGCTGCTGGCCCAAAAGGAGCGCGAGGAGAAGCGTTTGGCGGCCCGCAGGCTCAAGGCCGAATCGAAACTGCGCGCCCGGCAGGCCCGTGCGGCCCGCAAGGGCAAGGTGATACCGATCGACTCCACGGCGCTGCGCGAGATCGACTCGCTGATCGACCGCAATGCCTCGGAGATGGATTCGCTGCTGATGCTGACGGCCGATTCGCTGGCCGCCGACTCGCTGGCGATGACGATTCCCGCCGATTCGGCCGATTCGCTGGCCGTGCCCGCCGATTCGGTCTACCGCCTGCTGAAAGGTTTCCGCGACGTGCGCATCTACCGTTCTGATTTCCAGGCCGTCTGCGACTCGATCACGGCCATCAGCACCGATTCGACGATCCACATGTACATCGACCCCGTGCTGTGGAACCAGTCCAACCAGATCACCTCCGACGTGATGGATGTTTTCACCGAGAATCAGCAGATCACGCGCGCCGAGTTCGTCGGCACGCCCATGATGGTCGCCGAGCTGGACACGCTCCATTACAACCAGGTGGCGGGCAAGCAGATGACGGCTTATTTCCGCGACAATGCCATCTACCGCAACGATGTCAACGGCAATGCCCGGACGATCTACTACATGCAGGACGGCGAACCGCCCCAGATCACGGGCGTCGGCGTCATCGAGAGCGGCGACTGCTCGTTCTACATCGAGGACAAGCAGGTCGTGACGATCGTCTACCGCAAGGACCCCGACTGGAACATCTATCCGATGGACAAGATCCCGCCCGATCAGGAGCTTTTCCTCAAGGGATTCAAGTGGGAGGGCGCGCGGCGTCCGACGCAGGCCGACGTTTTCGACCGCACGATCCGCCCCTCGCAGCGCGAGGCCCGGTCGCAGCTGCCCCATCCGGATTTCCCGCTGCTGAAGAACCTCGAAGAGCGCAAGAAGCGGCTGATCGAGGAGCGCCGCTGGACCGACCGCAACGATCAGGTCGATGCCGCCACGGTGGAGTGGATGCGGGCTCTGGGCTTCGAAGTCGGCCAGCCGCGGGAGTCGGGGCCCCGGCTCTGAAAAATCGGAAAAGGTGAAAAGAGGCAGAAACTTTTCACCTTTTTTGTGCTATTTTTGCGGCCGGTTAGTTGTTAAAGGTTATTTTCCGATGAAGAAAAGTCTGATCGCTTTGGCTTTCGGGACATTGGCGCTCGGCATGGCGGAGTTCGTGATGATGGGCATCCTGCCCGACATCGCCCGCAGCCTCGGCGTCTCGATTCCCGAAGC
This sequence comes from Alistipes senegalensis JC50, assembly GCF_025145645.1. Classification (NCBI taxonomy): domain Bacteria; kingdom Pseudomonadati; phylum Bacteroidota; class Bacteroidia; order Bacteroidales; family Rikenellaceae; genus Alistipes; species Alistipes senegalensis. The sequence continues at coordinate 2,488,417 of NZ_CP102252.1, forward strand.
GGGGCACCTGATCTCCGCCTATGCGCTGGGCGTCTGCTTCGGGGCGCCCCTCACGGTGCTGGTGGCCCGCACGCGGCCGCTGAAACACATTCTGCTGGCCCTCACGGGCCTGATCATTCTCGGCAACGCCTGCGCGGCGCTTTCGCCGAACTACTGGACTCTGCTGGCCATGCGTTTTATCTCGGGGCTTCCCCACGGGGCCTTCTTCGGCGTGGGGTCGATCGTCGCCGAGCGTGTCGCCGACAAGGGCAGACGCGCCGAGGCCGTGTCGATCATGGTCGTGGGCATGACCGTCGCCAATCTTTTCGGCGTGCCGCTGGGAACCTACATCAGCGGCGCCGTGACGTGGCGCGCCACGTTCGGGATCGTCGCCGTGTGGGGCGCTGTGGCCATGTTGCTCGTGAAATTGTGGGTCCCGGCCCTGCCCGCGCTGCCCGATACGGGGATGAAGGGACAGTTCCGGTTCCTGAAAAGCGCCGCTCCGTGGCTGGTGCTGGCGTCGGTGATGCTCGGCAACGGCGGCATCTTCTGCTGGTACAGCTATGTCAGCCCGCTGATGCTCCATACCTCCGGATTCCGCCCCGACGACCTGACGCTTATCATCATGCTCGCTGGTTTCGGCATGTTCGCCGGCAATATCGTCGGCGGCCACTATGCCGACCGCTTCTCGCCCGAGAAGGTCGTGCGCTTCACGCTCGGCACGGCCTGTCTGGCACTCGTCGGCATCTTCTTCGGGGCGCATGTTCCCTACCTCTCGGTGGCGCTGATGTGTCTGACGACGGCCTGCCTCTTCTGCGTCTCGTCGCCCCAGCAGCTGTTGATCCTCGAAAACTCGCGCGGCGGCGAGATGCTCGGCGCGGCCCTCGTGCAGGTGGCTTTCAATCTGGGCAACGCCCTGGGAGCCTACGTCGGCGGCCTGCCGATCGGCCGCGGACTCGGCTATGAATATACGGCGCTGCCCGGCGCGGCTTTCGTGTTGCTGGGCATGGCGGCCGTCATGGTTTACATCCGTAAATATCCCCGCCATGAACTGCGATAACAGCGAAGAGGTCTTTCCCGTGGTCGATTCCGCCGGAAAGGTCGTCGGCCGGGCCACGCGCGGCGAGTGCCACGGCGGTTCGATGCTGCTGCACCCGGTGGTGCACCTCCACGTCTTCAATTCGAGCGGGGAGCTCTACTTGCAGAAGCGTCCCCTTTGGAAGGACATCCAGCCGGGGCGGTGGGATACGGCCGTGGGCGGACATGTGGACTACGGCGAGACGATCGCCGAAGCCCTGCGGCGCGAGGTCCGCGAGGAGCTGGGCATCACGGAGTTCACGCCCGAGGCGGTCGCCGTCTACGAGTTCCGTTCGGAGCGCGAGCGCGAGTTGGTCCATGTCTTCCGGGCGGTCTGCGACGGTCCGGTCCGTCCGAGCGGCGAACTCGACGGCGGACGCTTCTGGTCTCCGCAGGAGATTCGAGAGAATCTGGGCGAAGGGATCTTCACGCCCAATTTCGAAGGCGAAGTGAAGCTGGTGCTCGGATAGAAGGGTCTCTTGCGCCTGCGCCCGTGGCGCGGAAATTGCGTCGTGGCGGGAGTATGCAAACTCATCTGAAACGCTGGACCGATTCTCTTTTGGAGTGGCTGGGCGCGACCTCGGCCGCCGATGACGGCTGGGACCGCTGGGTGGCTTTCGCGCTGGTCGTGCTGGCCGCCGTGCTCTTCGATCTGCTGCTGCGGCTGGGGATCGTGCGCGGAGTGCGCAAACTCGTCACGCGCACCCGGGCCAAGTGGGACGACACGCTTTTCAGCGTTCCGGTTCTCAACCGCATGTGCCACATTCTGAGCGCTATCCTGCTGGCGGTGGTGCTGCCGGTCGTCTTCGAGGAGAAATCCTCCGGCCGCGTCATCGTGATGCGGCTCATGCAGGTCTATATCGTCGTCACGGTCTTCCGCTTCGTCAGCGCCCTGCTTTACGCCGCTTTCCATATCGCCGCGTCGCGCCCGGCGTGGCAGAACAAACCCATCAAGGGCCTGCGGCAGACGGCGCAGGGCATTGCGGCGCTGATCTGCGCTATCCTGATCGTTTCGATCCTGCTCGACAAATCGCCGACCATCCTGCTCACGGGGCTGGGGGCCTCGGCGGCCGTGCTGATGCTGATCTTCCGCGACAGCATCCTCGGATTCGTGTCGGGCATCCAGCTCTCGGCCAACGACATGCTCAAAGTCGGGGACTGGATCTCGGTCCCGAAGTACGGCGCCGACGGAAACGTCGAGGAGGTGTCGTTGACGACGGTCAAAATCCGCAACTGGGACAACACGCTCGTCATGCTGCCGCCTTATCTGCTGACGACCGATTCCTTTACGAACTGGCACGCCATGCAGCTCTCGGGCGGGCGGCGCGTGATGCGCTCGGTGTCGATCGACATGACCAGCGTGCGTTTCTGCACCCCCGAGATGCTGGACCATTACCGCACCATCGACCTCATCAAGGACTATGTCGAGGAGACCGAGCGGCGGATCGAAGCCTACAACGCCGCGCACGGCATCGGGGCCGCCGAACGGCGGGTCAACGGACTGCACCAGACCAACCTTGGGGTTTTCCGGGCCTATCTGGTGCGCTACCTGCAAAACGAGGTGCCGGTGAACAAGTCGATGACGCTGATGGTGCGCCAGCTGCAACCGACGGAAACGGGGCTTCCGATGCAGCTCTATTTCTTTACCGATACGGTCGTCTGGGTGGATTACGAGAGGATACAGTCGGATGTTTTCGACCATGTGCTGGCCGTGATCCCTGAATTCGGGCTGAGGGTCTTTCAGAATCCCTCGGGTGCGGATGTCGTTTCGCTGCGCGCTCCGGCACCGCAGGGCGATGTGCCGCCTGCATCGCAAAACACGCCGCCCGCGCCGCAGGGCACTTCGCCGGAGGCTAAAGCACCAGCATCAGCATCACCTGAATGATGATCACGCGCAGGAACATGCAGACGGGGTAGACTGTGGCGTAGGAGACCGAGGGGTTGTCGCCTTCGATGGTGTCGTTGGCATAGTTCAGGGCCATTGGGTTGGCCATGCTGCCGCACAGCAGTCCCGACACCGAGCCGAAATCGACCTTCAGCGCCCGGAGGGCGAACAGCCCGACCAGCACCACCGGGACGAAGGTCAGCACGAATCCGACGGCGATCCACAGTGCTCCTTCGGGCCGCATGACGGTTTCGAAGAAATGCGTTCCGGCGTCGAGCCCGAGGCAGGCGAGGTACATCGAGAGCCCCAGGGCGCGGAGCATCAGGTTGGCGCTCTGCGTGGTGTAGGTGATCATGTGGAGCCGGGGTCCGAACGTGCCGATGAGGATGCCGACGATGATCGGGCCGCCGGCGAGACCCAGTTTCACGGGGATCGAGATGCCGGGGATGGCTATGGGGATGCTTCCGAGCGTCAGACCGAGGATCAGACCGATGAAGACCGCCACGAGGTTGGGTTCGTTGAGGCTCTTCACGGCGTTGCCGAGGATTTTCTCGACATTGCGGATCGCCTGCGCTTCGCCCACCACCGTCAGGCGGTCGCCCATCTGGAGCCGCAGGTCGGGCGTCGCCAGCAGCTGCACGCCCGAACGGTAGACGCGGCTGATGTTGATGCCGTAGTTGTTCCGCAGGCGCAGCTGCGAGAGTTTCTTGCCGTTGATCTCGGGGCGTGTCACCAGGATGCGCTGCGAGATCAGCTGGCGGTCCACGGCGTTCCAGTCGATGTTCTCCTTGTTCCAGTCCTTCTGTTCCTGCTCGCCGAAGATCAGCCGCAGGGCGTCGGCGTCGCCGGGGGTGGTGATCACGAGGATCACGTCGCCCGCGTCGAGCGTCATGTCCGACGTGGGGATCGACACCCGCCCGTCGCGCCACAGGCGCGAGATGACGAAGTGGTGGTGGCTGTGGACCGCGATTTCGTGCACGCTTTTGCCGAAGACGGCGGGATTGGTCAGGCGGTAGCTGGCGATGAAGACGTTCTTGTGGTGTTCGGCGTCGGGGCCCGGCATGTCTGCGGGGCGCACGAAGAGTTTGCGCAGGAAAATCATGGCTAGAATGACGCCCACGACCCCCAGCGGGTAGGCCACGGCGCAGCTCAGCGCGGCGCCGTTGGTGTCCATCCCCATTTGTTGCAGGGCCTGTTGTGCGGCACCCAGCGCCGGGGTGTTGGTCGTCGCGCCGCAGAGGATGCCCGACATGTCGGACATCGGGATCTTGAAGGCGTAGCTCAGCCCCACGGCCAGCGCCGTGCCGAGCAGTACGACGGCGATGGCCGGCGACATCAGCCGCAGCCCATCGACGCGCATCGAGCTGAAAAAGCCCGGTCCCACTTGCAGACCGAGGGCGTAAACGAAGATCACCAGTCCGAAACTTTCGGCGTAGGTCAGCATCGCCGGGTCGAGCGACAGCCCGAAGTGTCCGGCCATGATCCCCACGAAGAAGATGAAAGCCGTGCCGAGCGAGATTCCGAAGAAGCGGATCTTGCCCAGTCCGATGCCGATCGTCGAGATGAGCGAGATCACCACGACGGCTTGCAGTGCCGAGTGCTCGACGAGCAATTCTTTAAGCCATTCCATCCTGTTGTCGTTGAAAACGCTGCAAAAGTAGGGCAAATTTTCGGGATTGCCGCCTTTTTGCCGGACGAAAAGCAGTCCGAATACGGCCGGAGGCATCGTTTCGTGTGTTATATTGCAACAATTCGGCCGGGCGTGAATACAGAAACGCCCAGTCGCTTGTGGGGGCGAATAATTTGTTCTACCTTTGTATCGCTGGGATAAACACAGATTTCAGTGACGCACGAAGGACTTTCCTGCCGGAGGAAGTCCGGGACTCACTACCGGAAGCCGTCCGGGATTTTGTTGGGACTGATGTTTCGGATGGCAATAGGGCGACCTTTTCGGGTCGCTCTATTTGTTTCGAATTGTTTATTGCGGGCGGGCTTTTTCAGAGCGTCAGCGGTTTCCCGCGGTAGAAATCGAGTATTTTCGAACGGAATACGAATTCGTATTTGGCCTGCACGGCCTCGGCTTCGGCCTTCTCCATGCGCGTTTTGGCGTCGTTGAAGTCGAACACGGTCGAGCGGCCCGCTTCGGCTTTCCGCTCCTCGTAGGCGAAGGCGACCCGGGCCGATGCCGCGGCGGCATCGGCCGAGCGGTATTTGGCGTAGGAGGCGTCGGCGTTGTACCACGCCTGTTCGATCAGTTTGCGCAGCTCGCGTTCGGCTTCGGTGACGGCCAGCCGCTGGCTGCGCACGGCGATCTGCGCCGTGCGGATGTCGTTGCGCGCGGCCCGGCGGTTGAAGATCGGAACGTTGAGCGAGAGCCCCACGTATTCGCGGCTGTTGTGGCGCACCTGGGCCCAGAACTTGTCCTTGTCGGCGCTGTAAACCCCCGTGCCGTATCCGCCCGAGAGCGACAGCGAAGGGTAGAGCGCCGAGCGGGCGACCGCCACCGCGTGTTCCGAACTTTCGAGCCGCAGCCGTTCGGCCCGGATGTGCGGACGGTTTTCGGCGGCATAGGCGTAGACCTCGTCGGCCGAACCGAGGCGGTGGAGTGCGGCGAGGTCCATGCTGTCGAGCGCCGGGGCGACGATGTCGAAGCCGGCGGCGCTCTCGCGGTTGAGGGCCTGGCTCAGGTTGAGCAATGCCAGTTGCAGGTCGTTGCGGGCCTGCGTGAGGGTCATGCGGCTGCCGGCCGCGAGGGCGTCGCTCTCGTAGACGGCCGATTCGGGCTGTTTGCCCGCGGCGGCCAGCGCCCGGCTCCGCCCGGCCTGCTGCTCGCTCAGCGTCAGCTGGCGTTCGGCCACGCCGACCATCTCCTTGTTGTAGAGCACCTCCAGATAGAGCGTCATGACGTTGATCGCCACATCCTCGCGGGCGCGCTCCATGTCCTGCACGGCGGCCGCGAGGTCCAGTTTCCCGGCTTTGATCCGGTGGTTGATGCGCATGCCCTGAAACAGGGGCATGGAGGCCGAGACGTTGAGCGACCCCGAGGTCTGGTTCTTCGTCTGATAGGTGTTGTCGCTCGACAGCACGCGGCCGAACGAGGCGTCGGCGCCGACCGAAGCGTTCAGGTCGGGCAGGCGGCTGTATTTCGCCGTCGAGAGATCCACGTCGCTCTTCTCGACCTGCAACGTGCGCCGCTGCACGTCGATGTTGTTGCGCTGGGCGAAGCCGATGCAGTCGTCGAGCGTCCAGGGGGCGTTTGCCGCGGGCGACTGCCCGGAGCCCTCCGGAGCCGCACCCTGCGCACAGGCCGCCACGGCGGCGAACAGGGCCGCGAATAAGATGCCGGTTTTCATCATGCGGTGTTTTTGCGGTTACTTTTTCTTTTTGTCCTCCTTGGCGCCGCGGATCTTCTCCCCGGCGGTCACGCCCTCCTTGATCTCGATGTTTATGCCGTCCGAAAGGCCCAGCTGCACCTCGCGTTTGTCGAAAGTCTGCTCCTCGGCCCCCTCGGCGCTGGTCAGCACGTAGACGTAGCTCTTGCCCTCCTCGAACTCCACGGTGCTCTCCGGGAGGGTCAGCACCCCTTCGCGGCTCTCGATCATCACGCTGGCGTTGGCGCTGTAACCCGCCCGCACGAAAACCTCGTCCGGAACCGTCACGGCCGCCTTGACCTCGAAGAGCACCACGCCGTTGTCCTCGGTGGCCTTCGGCGAGACGTATTCCAGCAGGGCGTCCAGCTCGACGTTCTGCAATGCGCCGATGGTGAGTTTCACGGGCATGCCCTCCCGGAGCTTGCCCACGTCCGTCTCATCGACGTTGCCCCGGAAGAGCATGTTCGACATGTCGGCCACCGTGGCGATCGTCGTGCCGTCGTTGAACGTGTTGGCCTGAATCACCGAGTTGCCGACCTTGATCGGCACGTCGAGGATCATGCCGTCGATCGTCGAACGTATCTGCGTGTTGCTCAGCTCCTTGAAGCGGCTCGATATGCCGTTTTTCACGATCTCGAGGTTCTCCCTGGCGTTTTGCAGCTCCTCTTCGGCCTTGGCGAGGGCGGTGCGGCTCTGCTCGGCCTCCTCGTCCGAGACGACGCCTTTCGCGTGCAGGGCCGTTGTGCGGTCGTGTTCACGGCGGGTCTGCGCCAGCGAGATTTCGGCCACCGAGACGCGCGACTCGGCGCTCGACAGCTGGCCCATTTCGGGTACGACCTTCACCGTGGCGATCACCTCGCCCTTGCTCACCGACTGTCCGGCCTCCTTGCGGACGTTGGAGATGATGCCCGAGATCTGGGGCTTGATCAGCACCTCGTCGCGCGGTTCGACCTTGCCCGTGGCCACCACGAACTGTTTGAGCGTGTCCGGCACGGGCTCCACGATCGTATAGACGACCTTCGCCGGACGGGTTTTCTGCCACAGGAACCAGAAGGTTCCCAGTAAAAGCGCTGCGAAAACGACGGCTGCGAAAATCTTAAGGAATTTTTTCATAGGGCTATCATTTTTAATTTTTCATTTTTAATTCTTCATTGGAGGTTTATTCCTCCCTGATGGCGTCCACGGCCTTGATCTTCAGGGCGCGGGTCGCGGGGATGACGCCCGCCAGCAGGCTCCCCGCCACGAGGATCGCCAGGGCGAGGATTCCCGTGCCGAACGAGATCATCCACGAGATTTCGAATCCGTCCTGCGCCACGGTGACGACCTGGTAATAGATCGAGTCTGCCGCTGAGAGCACCCCCACGGCCGCCGTGAGCCCCAGCACTCCCGCGATGAACGTGAGCACGAAACTCTCCGAGAGTATCTGCCCGATGATGGCCCGGGGCGGGGCGCCCAGCGCGCGGCGGATGCCGATCTCCTGCGTGCGCTCCTTGACGAGCACCAGCATGATGTTGCTCACGCCGACGATGCCCGCCAGCAGCGTTCCGAGGCCCACGATCCACGTCAGCAGCGCGATGCCGCGGAAGAGCCCCATCACCTTCTCGAAGATCTCGGCCGTGGCCATCGACCAGACGGCCTTTTCGTCCTCGGGCGAGATGATGTGGCGGGCGAAGACCGCTTCGCGGCACGCCTTGTCAACCTCTTGGCTCGGCGTCTCCTCGTGTCCCGCCACAGCGAGCATGTCGATGCCGTTGCCGCGCCCGAACATCTGCTGGGCGAGCGATACGGGCACGACGATCGTGCGCTCGACATCGCTGAACGACATGGCGGTGCTCTGCTTGCGCAGTACGCCGACCACCCGGAAGTGGGTGTCGCTCAGCTTGATGATCCTGCCCGTGGGGTCCTGCCCGCCGGGGAACAGGTCCTTCCAGACCTGGGTGCCGATGACGCACGATTTGCGCTTCTGCACCATGTCCACCTCGTTGATGAAGCGTCCGTAGAGGATTTTCTGCGGGTTGATCTTCTGATAGTCGGGCGTGTAGCCCATCAGCGTGTAGTCGCCCTTGTGCTCCCGGTGGCTGGCGTGGACCTCGCGGCCCCAGAGCACCGCCGAGGCGTACTGCACCTCGGGGAGCCGCTTCACCGTCTCCACGTCTTCGTTGTTCATCCACCACCAGCGGTTCTTGGGCATGCCCTTGTAGGGGATGCCGGTCTGCTGGGGCTGCATGAGCAGCGTGTTGGTTGACATGTCGCCCAGCTGCGCCCGGAACAGACGCCCCAGCCCCATGCCCGCACCCAGCATCACCGTCAGCATGAAGATGCCCCAGAAGACCCCCAGCGCAGTCATGATACTGCGCTTGCGGTTCCGGGCGATGGTCTGCCAGATTTCGTTCCAGCGGTCTGTGTCGAAAAAGGACATGGTTCGGGCGATTTGTTATGCGGTTATATTTTATGCACCCTTGCACCGACCGTCGGGAGCGTACGCCGTCTCCCTCCCTGAGGGAGGGTCGGGGTGGGGTCAGATTTGTAAATGACGCCGCAGGCGGCAAGGACAGCGGTCGTAAGCGACTGGTACATCGAAGTGTGTTTTTGCTTTATTTGTTATATCTCAATGCGTCGATCGTTTTCAGCTGCGCCGCGCGGTAGGCGGGGATGTATCCGGCGACGAGTCCCGCGGCGACCAGCACCACCGTGGCGCTCACGGCCACGCTCAAATCGAGCGTCGGGTCGAGGAACACCGAGTTCATGCCGTCCCCGGCCTGCTGCTGCGGCATCCGGTCGAGCAGATAACCGACAGTCTCCATCACGGCCACGCCCAGCACCATCCCCAGGTAGCCGAACGCCGCGGTGATCAGGACCGATTCGGTGAGGATCAGGCGGATGATCGATGACGGCCGCGCCCCGAGGGCCTTGCGGATGCCGAATTCGGCGGTGCGTTCGGTGACGGTGACGAGCATGATGTTGCTCACGCCGACGATCCCCGCCAGCAGGGTCCCCAGACCGATGATCCAGACGAAGAGGTGGATGCCCCCGAAGACGACCATCATGTTCTTGTACATCTCCATCGTGTTGTTGATCCAGATGGCGCTGCGGTCGTCCGGGGCGAAGTGGTGTTCGACGGAGAGGCGGCGGATGAGGCGCTTTTCGAAATCCTCCATCTGTTCGTCGGTGTCGATGCCCCGCAGCGTGAGGATGACGTTGTTGACCTCGGGGTCGTTGGCCGAGTAGATCAGCTGCCCGGTCGTGAGGGGGATCGTGCACGAGGAGCTGTTGCGCTGGGCGTCGCCCTGCATGACGCCGACGACCGTGAAGACGAGGCCCCCGACCTTGATCTGCCGGCCCAACGGGTCGGCGCCCTTGAAGAGGATGCGGCGCATCGGTTCGTCGATGACGATGACTTTGCGGTAGTTCTTCACGTCGGCGTCGTTGATGTAGCGTCCGGCCGAGAGCTTGATGCCCTCCATCTGCTGCACCTTCGGGAGCGATCCCCGCAGCCAGACCTGGGTGAACTCGTGTCCGTAGGTGGCTTTCTTGCCGTCGAGCCATTTGTTGGCCGAGACCTCCTCGACCTCGGGGAACTCCCGTTCGAGAATCTCCAGGTCGCTGTTCCGCATCCGGATGCGGCGTCCCTTCTCGTAGCCCATCCACGGCACGGAGGTCCGGCCGCCGTAGAGGTCGATGGAGTTGGTGGCGTAGTCGTTGAAGTTGGCCAGCACGCCGTTTTGCAGCCCGTTGCCCGAGCCCAGCAGAATGACGAGCATGAAGATGCCCCACGCGACCGAGAAGCCCGTGAGGAACGTGCGTAGCTTGTTGCGCCGCACCGAGGTCCATATCTCCAGCAGCAGTTCTCTCATCGTTTTCCGAGGCCCGTTTGGTCGATGCTGCTGATGACGCCGTCCCTGAGACGGATGATCTTGTCGGTCTGGTCGGCGATCGACTGTTCGTGGGTGACGCAGATGATGGTCATGCCCAGGTCGGTGTTGACCCGGCGCAGGAGGTCCATCACCTCCTGCGAAGTGGCGCTGTCCAGCGCGCCCGTGGGCTCGTCGGCGAGGATGATTTCGGGCCGGTTGATCAGCGCCCGGGCGATCGCCACGCGCTGCTTCTGGCCGCCCGACATCTCGTTGGGCATGTGCGAGGCCCAGTCCCGCAGCCCCAGCATGTCGAGGTATTCCAGCGCCAGGGCGTTGCGTCTGCGGCGCGCGACGCCCTGATAGTAGAGCGGCAGGGCGACGTTTTCGACGGCGTTCTTGTAGTTGATGAGGTTGAACGACTGGAAGATATAGCCGATCATCCGGTTGCGCGCGGCGGCGGCCTGCGTCTCGTTGAGATTCCGGATGAGACGGCCCGCGAGGTAGTAGCTGCCGCTGTCGTAGTCGTCGAGGATGCCGAGGATGTTCAGCAGGGTCGATTTGCCCGAACCCGAGGCTCCCATGATCGACACCAGTTCGCCTTTTCCGACTTCGAGGTCGATGCCCTTCAGCACGTGAAGCGGCGAACCGTTGTTATAGGTTTTGTTGATGTTTTCCAGTTTGATCATAATCCGTCCGCATCGGGTGAGGGTTGCCGGGTAACGGTTCGTTACGCATGCGGGGGCAAATATAGGGATTAATTTTTGAAAAACAATTTATTTTTATCGAAAATCAATAAAATGTTGCCCCTCCCCGATAAGAGGGGGCTTACGAATCGTAAACGGCTCCGGAGGGTTGTCCGATCAACAGCCGTCGGAGCGTTTCGATGTCGGGGGCGAAGCGGTCGGGGCGGGCTGCTTCCAGTTCGCCCGGCGCGGCGTATCCCCATCCGACGGCGATCGAGGCGAGGCCCGTTTCGGCGGCTCCTTCGATGTCGTAGCGGCGGTCGCCGATCATCACGGCCTCCTGCGGGGCGATCCCCAGCGTGCCGAGGGCGTGGCGGATCACGTCGGATTTGGTCGTGCGCGTGCCGTCGAGCGTGCTGCCGCTGACGAGGCGGAAATACCGGGCGAAGCCGAAGTGTTCGGCGATCCGTTCGGCGAACGGCGTGGGTTTCGAGGTCGCCATCACGTTCACGCATCCCGCGGCGGCCGTCGCGGCCAGCAGTTCGGGAATGCCCGGGTAGACGTCGTTTTCGAAGATGCCCTTCGGGGCGTAGTATTCGCGGTATTTGGTGACGGCTTCGGCCGCTTCGGCGTCGCTCATGCCGTAGCGTTCCCGGAACGAATCGGCGAGCGGCGGCCCGATGAAGGGGCAGAGTTTCCGCAGGTCGGGTTCGTCGATGCCGAAATGGCGCAGGGCGTACTGCACCGAGCGGGTGATTCCCTGCATGGGGTCGGTCAGCGTGCCGTCGAGGTCGAAAAAGAGGTATTTCCTGTACATATTCTTTATAAAAAGCCCGGCCTCGCGGGGCCGGGACGGGATTACGGTTTCATCCGCAGGAACGAGTAGCCGAAGCGTTCCGCGGCGGCGCGTTCCAGCTCTTCGCGGACCGCGGGATGCGCCACGGCGATCAGCGCCCGGGCCCGTTCGGCGAGGTTGCGGCCCCGGAGGTGCGCCACGCCGTATTCGGTGACGACGTGCTGGACCATGTGGCGCGTCGTGACGACACCCGCTCCGGGTGTCAGCAGCGCCTTGATTTTCGATTCGCCTCTGGGCGTGGTCGAGGGGATGGCGATGAAGGTCTTGCCCCCTTCGGACAACGCACCGCCGTACATGAAGTCGTGCTGGCCGCCCACGCCCGAGATGATGCGTTCGCCGACCGAATCGGCGCACACCTGCCCCGTGAGGTCCACCTCCACGGCCGAGTTGATGGCCATGACCCGGGGGTTCTGCCGGATGCGGAACGGATCGTTGGTCCACGCCACGTCCTTCATCACCAGATCCTTGCGGTAGTCCATATAGTCGTACAGCCGGCGCGAGCCCAGGGCCAGCGACGCCACCGTCACGCCGGGCATCACCGCTTTCTGCGAGTTGTCGATCACGCCGCTTTCCAGCAGCGGCAGCACGCCGTCGGTCATCGCCTCGGTGTGGAGCCCCAGGTGCTTGTGGTCGCGGAGGGCCCCCAGCACGGCGTTGGGGATGCCTCCGACGCCGATTTGGAGCGTGGCTCCGTCGGGGATCAGTTCGGCGATGTAACGGCCGATTTTGAGTTCGGTTTCGGTGGGCACGGCCGTCGGGACCTCCACCAGCGGGGAATCGACCTCCACGGCCGCGGCGAAGCGCGAGGAGTGGATCACGGCGTCGCCGTAGGAGTAGGGCATCGCCTTGTTGACCTGTGCGATGACGGTCTTGGCGCACTCCACGGCCGAGACCGCCAGATCGGCCGAGACGCCGAACGAGCAGTAGCCCTCGGCGTCGGGCGGCGAGACGTTGATGAGCGCGAAGTCGAGGGGCAGCGTGCCGTCGCGGAACAGCCCCGGAATCTCGCCCAGAAAGGCCGGGATCGACTGTCCGTAGCCGTCGGCCAGCCAGCGGCGGATGTTGTTGGCCACGAAAAGGCTGTTCACGAGGAACGAATCGCGGTATTCGGGACGGCAGTAGGGTGCCTCGAAGGCTCCCACGGCGAAGGCCGAGTAGACCTTCACGCCCCGGAGTTCCGGGCCCCGGTCGGCCATCGCGGCCACGAGCGCCTCGGGAATCGAGGTGCTGCCCTGAATGTAGACGCTGTCGTTGGACCGGATGAGTTTTACCGCCTCCGCGGCAGTCGTAAAGCGCATGGAATCGTCTATTTATGGGTTTCGGCGAATATTCGCAAACGTTTTTCGAGCAGGTCGAACTGTTCGGGGCGGTTCAGCTGCGAGACGCAGACCCGGATGCCGTGCTGGCGGCTGCCGGTCGAGGTGAGCGAGATGGCGCAGATGCCGCAGAGCAGCAGTTCGCTCAGCAGTTCGGCGCTGGTCATCGTGCCGTAGCCCACCGTGTAGAAGAATCCGTCGCTGACGGCCTCGTCGCGGTCTTTGTCGTAGACGATGCGGAAGCCGTGGCGGAGGAACGCCTCCTTGGTGAGCCGGGCGCGGCGGGCGTATTCCGAGGCTTCGCTCACGAAATCCAGCTCTCCGTCGGCCGCCGCGCGGAACATCGCCGCCAGAGCGTGCTGCGCCGAATGGCTCGTGCCCGACGAGGCCGCGTAGAGGAAGACCAGCACGAAGGCGTCGCCTAACCGTCCGATGTTGTAGCGCCGGCGCAGGGCCGGATAATCGCGGCGGTGGAGCGTTTCGGAGAGGGCCGCCACGGCGATCCGCTGTCCGGCGTAGCTGAATATCTTCGAACCCGAGACCAGCAGGATGTAGTTCTGCGTGTAGCGGGCGACGGTGGCCTGATAGGGCGGTTCGAAGGGGCGTCCCAGCGGCTTGCGGAAATCCATGCAGAGGTAGGCGAGGTCCTCGATGACGACGGTGTCGTATTTCGTGGCAAGCTCCCCGATCGTGCGCAGCTCCTCCTCCGTCAGGCAGACCCACGCCGGGTTGTTGGGGTTCGAGTAGACGATGGCCGCCACGTCGCCCGCGCTGAGATAGCTCTCGATCTTCGGGCCCAGTTTCTCGCCCCGGAAGTCGTAGATGTCGAACGACTCCGAGGGGATGCCGAGGATGCGCACCTGACTGCGCTGCACGGGGAATCCGGGGTCGATGAAGAGAATCTTGTTTTTGACCGGGTCGAGCTGCGAGCACATCAGGAACGCGGCGAAACTGCCCTGCATCGACCCGACGGTCGGGACGCATCCTTCGGGGGCGATCTCCACGCCGAGAAAGGCTTCGAGGAAGCGCGAAGCCTGCTTTTTCAGCTCCGGGATGCCCTGCATGGCGGGGTAGCGCGACGCGACGCCCTCTTGCAGGGCCGTGCATTCGGCCTCGACGCCCACGCGCTCGGGCGGCAGTCCCGGCACGCCCATTTCGAGGTGGAGGAACTCGGCGCCGGTTTCGCGCTCCATCATGCGGGCGATGTCGCCCGACTGGCGGATCGTGGCCTGCGCGATGTCCGCGATGTCCATCCGCTCCAATGCGGAGCGCAAACAGGATCTGTCGAAGGGTATTTTCATCGTTTCGTCTGTTTTCGGGTCGCTTCGCAGCCGGCGCGGAACGCCGCGAGGTTCATCTCCACCACCTGTTCGCCCTTGCGTGCGAAGATGTCGCGGATGCCCGCTTCGAGCCGCTCGGTCCCGATGCCCAGCATCGGCGCGGCGGCGCCCAGCAGCACCATGTTGGCCGAACGGGGCGATGCCGCGGCCCGGGCCAGGGCGTCGGTGTCGAGCGTCACCGCGTGCGGCAGGGAGTCCAGTTCGCGTTGCAGGGCCTCGGCGTCGGGGTAGTCGGGGATGTTGACCACCGGAACCGTGCCGGTGATGACCCATCCGTCGGGCGCCAGCCACGGCAGGTAGCGCAGCGCCTCCATCGGTTCGAGCGAGACGATGAGGTCGGCCTTGCCCCGCGGGATGAGGTCCGCATGGATCGCCGACGAGGAGATGCGCAGGTTCGACTGTACGTCGCCGCCCCGCTGGCTCATGCCGTGGACCTCGGCCTGCTTCAGCTGCAACCCTTCGGCGAGGGCCGCCCGTCCGATGACGGTGGCGATGGAGAGGATGCCTTGCCCTCCGACTCCTGAAAGTATGATGTCGCGTTTCATAAGCCTTTATTTTTTTGCCGTGTTATGTCTTTTTGCGGTCTGGATGCACTCGCGGCGCGGGATGATGACCGATACGCCCGGCCAGGCGATCTCCTCGCGGATCATCGCTTTCAGCTCTTCGCGGTTCTTGGGCAGCGGTACCGTCACGCGGATGTGCTCCGGATCGACGCCGATGCCGGCGCATATCTGTTCGAGACGCCCCGTGCCGGCCGAATCCTGACCGCCGGTCATGCCCGTCGTGAGGTTGTCCGAGATGATGACCGTGATGTTCGCCCGCTCGTTCACGGCGTCCAGCAGCCCCGTCATGCCCGAATGGGTGAAGGTCGAGTCGCCGATCACGGCGATCGAGGGGTGCTGTCCCGCGTCGGCGGCGCCTTTGGCCATGGTGATCGAGGCCCCCATGTCCACGCAGGTGTCGATGGCGTGGAACGGCGCCAGCCACCCCAGCGTGTAGCAGCCGATGTCGCTGAAAACCCTGCCGGAGGGGTACTCCTCGCGGACCACCTCGGTCAGCGCGGCGTACATGTCGCGGTGTCCGCATCCCTGGCACAGCGCGGGCGGACGGGGAACGACGATCTCGCTGGCGGGGTGCGTCCGGTGCGGGGCCATTCCGAGGGCCGCGCGCACGCTGTCGGGCGTGAGCTCCCCGGTGCGGGGCAGTTCGCCTGTCAGGCGGCCCCGGATCGGCAGGGGGCCCGGTAGTACGCCCCGCACGGCCTCCTCGACGACGGGCTGCCCCTCCTCGACGACGAGCAGCGCCTGGCACTCCGAGGCCATGCGCCGCACCAGATCGCGGGGCAGCGGGTATTGCGACAGTTTCAGCACCGGATGCGGACAGCCGTCGGGATAGTTCTCCATCACGTAGTTGTGGGCGATGCCGCAGGCGATGATGCCCAGCCGTTTGTCCGGACCCTCCGCATAGGCGTTGAACGGGCTCGCGGCGGCGGCCTCTTCCAGCCGGGCGTAGTCGTCCAGCAGACCTTTGTACCTCACGCGCGAGTTGCCCGGCATGAGCACCCACCGGCGGGTGTCGGCGGGCGCGTGCAGTTCGTTTTCGGCCCGGGGCTCCGTCACCTCGACCACCGCCCGCGAGTGGGCCATGCGGGTCGTCAGGCGCATCAGCACCGGAATCCGGAACCGCTCCGAGAGTTCGAACGCGGCCTTCGCCATGTCGTAAGCCTCCTGCTGCGTCGAGGGTTCGAACGTCGGCACGAGGGCGAATTTCCCGTAGAAGCGTGAATCTTGCTCGTTCTGCGAGGAGTGCATCGAAGGGTCGTCGGCCGCCACGACGACCAGTCCGCCGTTGGCCCCGGTCATCGCCGAGTTGACGAAGGCGTCGGCCGCCACGTTCATGCCCACGTGCTTCATGCAGACCAGCGCGCGTTTGCCGGCGAACGACATGCCGAGCGCCTCTTCCACGGCCGTCTTTTCGTTCGACGACCACGTGCGGTGGACGCCGCGCGCGGCGGCGAGGGGATGTCCCTGGATGTATTCGGTGATTTCGGTCGAGGGTGTGCCCGGATAGGCATAGACACCCGACAGTCCCGCATGGAGCGCCCCCAGCGCGAGGGCTTCGTCTCCGAGTAAAAGTTCGCGTTTTTCCATAAGATCGGCGGTGTGATTCGGATTCTACAAAATTAGGAAAATTTAATTGAAATGCAACTTTTTGCGACGATTTATCATATCGTCGGTCCGAATTCGGAATAAATATCGTCCCGACCCGTGTTTTTGGTTGAAAAATGTAACGCCGGGCGATGTCCGGACTGCGTAGAAAAATGTCCGAAACGCATATATATACGGTGTAAAATGCCTATATTTGCAGACAGCTCCCTTTTGTACAGGCCGGAAAAACAGTCATGGAGAGAAGACCGACGGAATCGGAAAAGTTCGTGAACCGGGTCAACGGGAAAGAGCCCGCTGCCTGGGAGGAGCTTTACGCCCGTTACTACAAGGCGCTCTGCGCCTACTCCGCGTCGCTGACGGGCGATGCCGCCTTCGCCGAGGATCTCGTTCAGGAGTTGCTGCTCCGGATGTGGCAGTCGGACCGGACCTTTTCGGTGCTTCCCGAACTTGCGTCCTACCTCTACCGTTCGGTCTACCGCAATTCGCTGGCTTACAGGCGTGACCGCAGCAACCGCGAATCGTTGCTGCGCAACATGCACGAACAGAGCCTGCGCGACGGAAATTCCCCCCCCCACGTCGATCCCGAGGAGGAGTCCGGGCTACTTGCCGGAATGGTCGGCGAGGAGGTTATCCGCCGGCTTTACAGCGACATCCGCGCGCTGCCTTCGGAGCAGAGCCGGATCATACGCCTCTCGATCGCCGGGTTCAAGGGCGCGGAGATCGCCCGCCGGCTGGGCATCAGCATCAATACGGTCAAAACCCAGAAGTACCGCGGCTATCGTTCGCTGCGGCTCAAACTCAGCAAGTTCGTCTTCCTTTTCGGCTCCCTTCTCGCGCTGTTCGCCGACCTGAAATAGACGCTCCCGGGAGCTGGGCAGCGGGCGTCACAGGTTCCCGATCGGGATGCCGTAGTCGTGTTTCACCTCGTCCATGACGAAAGTGCTCATGAGCGACCCGAGGCTGTCGATGGTTCCCAACACGTTGAGCGTGAACTCCTGATAGTATTTCATGTCGGGGGCGTGTATTTTCAGCAGATAGTCGTAGTCGCCCGAGATGTTGTAGCACTCGGTGACCTCGGGAATTCCGCGCACGATGCGCGTAAATTCGGCGGCGATGTCGCGGTTGAGGCGCCGGAGCTTTACGCTGCAAAAGACGACGAAGCCGCAGTGGAGCTTCTCGGCGTCGAGCACGGCGACGTATTTGCGGATATAGCCCTCGTTGTCGAGCCGCTTGAGTCGTTCGAATACGGGCGTGGGCGAGAGATGCACACGTGCGGCGAGCTCCTTGGTCGTCAGGCGGGCGTTCTCTTGCAGGATGCGCAGGATCTGCAAATCGGTCTTGTCGAGTCTGTCCATGGAATAAAATTCTTTCCGGAGCCGTTTTTCGGCGGCCGGTCCGCGGTTATTTTCTGTGTTAGGGTGTAAAAATAGCGATATTTTCCATATTTTTCGGATTTCTTGTTTGAAAAATTTGCAGATCGTAGCTTTGCAAGTGTTGAACGATATTAACTCTTACGGCTATGAAACGCGAAAATCTCCACTTCGAAACGCTGCAACTCCATGTGGGCCAGGAGCGGCCCGATCCCGTGACCGACGCACGTGCGGTGCCGATCTATCAGACCACCTCTTATGTCTTCCGCGACTCGGCGCACGCCGCCGCCCGTTTCGGATTGCAGGACCCCGGCAATATCTACGGACGCCTGACCAACCCGACGCAGTCGGTCTTCGAGGAGCGTGTCGCCGCGCTCGAAGGCGGCGTCGCGGCGCTGGCCGTAGCCTCGGGAGCCGCGGCCATCGCCTACGCCTTTCAGAATATCACCCGCGCGGGGGAGCACATCGTTGCGGCCGAAACCATCTACGGCGGCACCTACAACCTGCTGGCGAATACGCTGCCGACCTATGGCGTGACGGCGACTTTCGTCGATCCGTCGGACGTTGCGAATTTCGAGCGGGCCGTGCGCCCCGAGACCCGGGCGATCTTCATCGAGACGCTGGGAAATCCCAATTCGAACGTCATCGACATCGAAGCGGTGGCCGCCGTCGCACACCGCCACGGGATTCCGCTGATCGTCGATAATACGTTCGGAACTCCCTACCTGATCCGCCCCATCGAACACGGAGCCGACATCGTCGTGCATTCGGCGACGAAGTTCATCGGCGGCCACGGCACGTCGCTGGGCGGCGTGATCGTTGACTCGGGCCGCTTCGACTGGGCCGCCTCGGGCAAATTCCCGCAGCTCTCCGAACCCGATCCCAGCTACCACGGCGTGCGCTTCACCGAAGCGGCCGGCGCTGCGGCCTATGCCGTGCGCATCCGGGCGATCCTGCTGCGCGACACGGGCGCCGCGCTTTCGCCCTTCAACGCCTTCATTCTGTTGCAGGGGCTCGAAACTCTCTCGCTGCGTGTCGAGCGGCACGTGCAGAACGCCCTGAAGGTGGTGGAGTACCTGTCGCACCATCCCGGAGTCGTCCGGGTGAACCACCCGGCGCTGCCCGGCCATCCCGACCACGCGCTCTATGAAAGGTATTTCCCGCAGGGCGGCGGCTCGATCTTTACCTTCGAGATCCGCGGCGGTCAGGAGGAGGCGCACCGTTTCATCGACTCGCTGGAGATCTTCTCGCTGCTTGCGAACGTCGCCGACGTGAAGTCGCTGGTAATCCACCCGGCGACGACCACCCACTCGCAGCTTTCGCCCGAGGAGCTGGCCGCGCAGGGGATCACGCCTGCCACGGTGCGCCTCTCCGTCGGCACGGAGCATGTCGATGACCTGATCGCCGACATCGAACAGGCGCTGGACGCCGCCGTGCGCTGATCGGAACGCTCCGGAGGCTGCCCGGATCAGCTGTTGTAGGATGTTTCGCCGTGTTCGTAGTAGTCGAGTCCGTCCTCTTCGATGCGGCGATCGACGCGCAGTCCGATCGTGCTGCGGATGGTTCCGAAGAGGATGAGGCCGCAGACGAGCGCCCATGCGGCGTAGACGGCGGCTCCGAGCGTCTGAATGCCGAGCATCCGCCAGCCCCCGCCGTAGAACAGACCGCCGTCGGTAGCGAACACTCCGGTCAGCACGGTTCCCAGCGAACCGCACACTCCGTGCACGGAGATCGCGCCCACGGGGTCATCAACCTTCACGACGGCGTCGAAGAAGTTCACGGCGAAGACCATCGCCATGCCGCAGAGAATGCCGATCGCCGCCGCGCCGGCCGGCGTCACCGCATCGCAGCCGGCCGTGATGCCGACCAGGCCGGCGAGCACCCCGTTGAGCGACAGCGACAACGACGGCTTTCCGTAACGGAACCAGGCCGCGAACAATGCGGTGAGCGCACCCGTCGCAGCGGCGATATTGGTGTTCATGAAGACCTGCGAGGCGCTCTCCTGCAAGGCGGGGGTCGCTATGCCCACCGTGCTGCCGGGGTTGAATCCGAACCAGCCGATCCAGAGGATGAAGACGCCCAGCGTGGCGATGGTCAGATTGTGCCCGAGGATGGCCCGGGGTTTCCCGTTCTTGTATTTCCCGATGCGCGGGCCGACCAGCGCCGCCCCTACGAGCGCCAGCCATCCGCCCACGGAGTGCACTACGGCCGATCCGGCGAAGTCGTGGAAACCCAGGGCGGCCAGCCAGCCGCCGCCCCAGGTCCAGTGTCCGGCCAGCGGGTAGACGAGCGCCGAGATGAAGATGCAATAGACGAAATAGGCCCTGAACTGCGTCCGTTCGGCCATAGCTCCCGAGACGATGGTGGCCGTCGTGGCGCAGAACATGGTCTGGAAGATCAGAAACGCGGTCTGCGGAATGTTGTCCGGGATGGAGGCGCCGGGTGCGAACGGATTGGCCAGCAGCCCGGCGAACGCGTCGGCACCGAACATCAGCCGGAAGCCCAGAAGCCAGAACAGCAAAGCCCCGAAACAGAAGTCGAGCAGATTCTTCATCAGGATGTTGGCCGTGTTCTTCGACCGTGTGAAGCCGGCCTCCACCGATGCGAAGCCCATCTGCATCATGAAGATAAGAATTGCCGCCAGCAGCACCCAGATGGTGTCTGCGGCCGAAGAGAGCCCGTCGATGCGGGCCGTGATGTCCATCGTGTTTTCCATAACCTGAAATCTTAACCTAACCTTCGTTCGTATTTACTTTTTCTCCGGAGTCCCGGCCGCCATCTCTTCGGGCGAGCGCTTGTGGTTGATCTGTTCGTCGCAGCGTCCCGTGCGGATGCTGTAATAGTGGTCGATGTCCGACACCCAGACGCGCCCGTCGCCGATCTCGCCCGTGCGCGCCGTGCGGATGATCGTGTCGATGGCCTTGTCGCACAGTTCGTCGCGGACGATCAGGATCAGCATCATGCGCTCGATGATGTCCGTTTCGTACATCACGCCGCGGTAGACGCGGCGGTTGCGGGCGTGGCCCGAGCCCCGCACATCGACGTAGGAGAACCACTCCACGCCGTTTTCCAGCAAGGCTTCCTTCGTCTCCTCGAACCTCGTTCGACGGATGACAGCTTCGATTTTCTTCATAATAATATATTGGATTGGGTTTGGGAATTTCTCGGAATCCCGGATTTGCGGACCCGGGTCTTTCCGCCGCAGGCGAAAAGCCGGAAAGAAAAACGCCACGAGGGTCGATTTCCCTGTGGCGTCGTGTCAGCGCTGTCGTGAGGCGGCAGATTCGATGGTGATCGACCATCGGTCGTTGCGTGTATCCGGAGATGTTTTTCGCATGATTGCCGCTGTATTGTATCCGTTGCAAATATAGGCATTATTAAAATAATTTCAAAACAAATGCGCCGAAACAGCTCTTTTTTTTCAGAAATCGTTATATTTGTAGCGGTTAGATCAGGTTGCCCTATGAACAGAGAACAAACTATGCCGGACGGAGGATTGTACCGCCCGGAATGCGAGCATGACGCCTGCGGCGTCGGACTCGTCGTCAACATCAACGGAAACAAATACCATTCGGTCGTCGAACAGGGGCTGTGCGTCCTCGAGCATATGGCGCACCGCGGAGCCGAAGGCTCGGACAACAAGACCGGCGACGGCGCGGGTATTCTGGTGCAGATTCCCCATGAATTCATTCTGCTGAACGGCATTCCCGTGCCCGAGAAGGGGCGTTACGGCGTCGGCATGGTCTTCCTGCCGCGCGACGGCGCCGACCAGCAGCTTTTCATGCAGCTGGTGACGGAGGTCGTCGAGGAGCAGGGGCTTCGTCTGACGGCGTCGCGCAACGTTCCCGTTGACAGTTCGATCCTCGGCGCCGACGCCGCGGCGACGGAGCCCGTCATCCGGCAGCTCTTCATCGTGGGGTGCGACGACCGCCAACGGCTCGAAGAGCTGCTCTACATCGTCCGCAAGCGGATCGAATTCCGGCTGGCCGGCTCCGCCATCCGCGACAAGCAGAGCTGCTACATCGTCAGTCTCTCGACCCGGACGATCGTCTACAAGGGGATGCTCTCCTCCCGCCAGCTGCGCCACTACTTCACCGATCTGCAAAGCCCCTACTTTTCGAGCGCCATCGCTCTGGTGCATTCGCGTTTTTCGACCAATACTTTCCCGACGTGGAGCCTCGCGCAGCCCTTCCGGCTGATCGGGCACAACGGCGAGATCAACACCATCCGCGGCAACCGGCTCTGGATGGGGACGCGCGAGGCGGTGCTCCACCCCGAGTTCGCCGGCGATGCGGAGGGCGGCCTCGGGCCGATCATCCAGCCGGGGATGAGCGACAGCGCGTCGTTCGACAATGCGCTCGAATTTTTCCTGCGCGGCGGCATGTCGCTGCCGCATGCGCTGGCGATGCTCGTTCCGGAGAGCTTCAACGAGAAGAACCCGCTCTCGAAGAAGCTGAAGAGCTTTTACGAATACCACTCCATCTTCATGGCTCCCTGGGACGGTCCTGCGGCCGTCATCTTCTCCGACGGCCGTTATGCGGGCGGCATGCTCGACCGCAACGGCCTGCGCCCGGCCCGTTATCTCATCACGCGCGACGGGCTGATGGTCATCGCCTCCGAGACGGGCGTGCTGGACATTCCGGCCGCCGACATCGAGTCGAAAGGGCGTCTGGAGCCGGGCAAGATCGTCATGGTCGATACCGAGCAGGGGCAGATTCTGTTCGACGACGAGATAAAGAGCCGGCTGGCCAACGAACACCCCTACGACGAGTGGCTGCACGACAACCGCATCCTTCTGAAAAACATCACCAGCGGACGCAGCGTGACGCACGAGGTGGAGAATTACCCCCAGCTGCTGCGCGCCTTCGGCTACGACCGGGAGGAGATCGACCGCATCATCCGGCCGATGGCTGCGGCTGCGGCCGGACCGCTGGTTTCGATGGGCGACGACACGCCGATCGCCGTGCTGTCGCGGAAACCCCAGCGATTCTTCAATTTCTTCCGCCAGCAGTTCGCCCAGGTCACCAACCCGCCTATGGACTCCATCCGCGAGGAGCTGGTTATGTCGCTGACGAGCTACATCGGCGCCGTGCGCAAGAACATTCTGAAACCCTCTCCGGAGTTGTGCAAAGTGGTGATGATGTCCTCGCCGATCATTTCGGACCGCGATTTGGACATCCTGCGCCATCTGGAATACAAGGGATTCCGCACGATCACGCTGCCGATGCTCTTCCCGGTCGGCGGCGACGGCGCGGCGCTCGAAAAGGCGCTCGGCGAACTGTGCCGGGCTGCGGAAAAGGCGGTGGACGACGGATACAACTACATGATCCTCAGCGACCGCGGCGTCGATGCCGCGCATGCCGCCATCCCCTCGCTGCTGGCCATGTCGGCTGTGCACCACTACCTGATATCCCGCCGCAAACGTTCGCAGATCGCCGTGATCGTCGAGAGCGGCGAGGTGTGCGAAACGATGCACGTCGCCCTGCTGATGGGCTACGGCGCCAGCGGGGTCAATCCCTACATGGCGTTCGCCATTCTCAAGGCGCTGACCGCCTCCGGGGAGTTGCAGCTCGACTTCGAGGCTGCGGAGCGTCATTACATCAAGGCCGTGGACAAGGGGATGCTGAAAATCATGTCCAAGATGGGCATCTCGACCATCCGCAGCTACCGGGGCGCCGCGCTGTTCGAACCGCTCGGCGTCGGCGAGAAGCTGCTCGGACGCTATATGGGCGGCGGCATCTCGTCGATCGGCGGCATCGGTCCGGACGACGTGGCCCGGCAGGCTTCGGCCATGCACGCGCTGGGATTCGCCCCGGGAGCCGCCGACGAACCGCTCGAAAACGTGGGGCGCTATGCCTACCGCCGCGACGGCGAGTTCCACGGCTGGAATCCCGCCACGGTGCTCTCGCTCCAGGCCGCGGCGCAGACGGGCGATCCGGAGAAGTTCGCCGAATTCACCCGCCACGCCGAGCACGCCGATACGCCTGCGTTTCTGCGGGATGCGATCGAGATCGTCAGCCCCCGGGCTCCGATACCGCTGGAGCGGGTCGAACCCGCCGAGGCGATCATGCGGCGTTTCGTCGTCGAGGCGATGTCGTTCGGCGCCATCAGCCGCGAGGTCCACGAGACGCTCGCGGCCGCGATGAACCGCATCGGCGGTCAGAGCAACACCGGCGAAGGGGGCGAGGACCCCGCCCGCAACACTCCGCTTCCCGACGGCACGTCGCTGCGCAGTGCGGTGAAGCAGGTCGCATCGGGGCGTTTCGGCGTCGATGCGGAGTATCTGGTCAATGCCGACGAGATTCAGATCAAGGTCGCCCAGGGCGCGAAGCCGGGCGAGGGAGGTCAGCTGCCGGGCTTCAAGGTCGATGAGATGATCGCCCGCACCCGCCACTCGATTCCCGGCATCACGCTCATCTCGCCGCCGCCTCACCACGACATCTATTCGATCGAGGACCTGGCCCAGCTGATCTTCGACCTGAAGAATGTCAATCCCGAAGCGCTCGTCAGCGTGAAGCTGGTGGCCGAGAGCGGCGTGGGAACCATCGCCGCGGGCGTTGCCAAGGCGAAGGCCGACAAGATTCTGATCAGCGGCTGCGACGGCGGTACGGGTGCCAGCCCCGCGGATTCGATGAAATACGCGGGCGTTCCGGTCGAGATCGGACTTGCGGAGATTCAGCAGACGCTCGTCCTCAACCGGCTTCGCGGCCGGGTGCGTCTGCAAGCCGACGGGCAGCTGAAATGCGCCCGCGACGTGCTGGTCAGCGCCCTGTTGGGGGCCGAGGAGTACGGATTCGGCACGGCGGCGCTCGTGGCGCTGGGATGCCGGATGCTGCGCAAGTGCCATACCAACACCTGTCCGATGGGCGTGGCGACGCAGGACCCGCAGCTGCGCGAACGCTTCACCGGGACTGCCGACCGGCTGATCAACTACTTCCGGCTGCTGGCCGAGGACATCCGCCGCCGCATCGCGGAGCTGGGTTACGAGCGTCTCGACGATCTGATCGGGCGCAGCGACCTGCTGCGCCAGCGCACCGCACCGCCGGAGAGCCCCGTCGCACGGCTCGATCTGCGGCGTTTGCTCCACCGGCCCGCCGGCGATGCCGACATCCGCTGCCGCCTGCCGCAGGAACACGCGCTGGCCGAGGTTCCGGACCAGCTGCTGCTGCCGCTGGCCGACCGGATTCTCCGGGACGGGAAGAGCGTTTCGCAGACCTTCCCGATCGCCAATACGGACCGCAGCGTCGGCGCCATGCTCAGCGGATACGTCACGCGGAAGTGCGGACGCGGGGGCCTTCCGGCCGAAGCGCTTTCGGTCACGTTCCGCGGAAGCGCCGGGCAGAGTTTCGGGGCCTTCCTCGCGCCGGGAATCTCGTTCCGCCTCGAAGGCGACGCCAACGACTATCTCGGCAAGGGCCTCTCCGGCGGCCGGATCGTCGTCGTTCCGCCCGCCGGGTCGCGCTTCGCGGCCGAAGGGAACGTCATTGCCGGAAACACCCTGCTCTACGGGGCGACGGGCGGCGAAGCCTACATCGACGGACGGGTCGGCGAACGCTTCTGCGTGCGCAACAGCGGCGCCACGGCCGTCGTCGAGGGCGTGGGCGACCACGGCTGCGAATACATGACCGGAGGCCGTGTGGCCGTGCTCGGACAGACCGGGCGCAACTTCGCGGCCGGCATGAGCGGCGGCATCGCCTACGTCTGGAACCCGCGCGGAGATTTCGACTATTACTGCAACATGGAGATGGTCGAACTGACCCTGCTGGACAACGCCGACGACCGGGAGGAACTCCATCGGCTGATCGCGGCGCACGTCCGTCACACCGACAGCCTCATAGGACGCAGGATGCTCGAAGAGTGGGAACGCTATGCGCCCCAGTTCATCAAGGTGACTCCGGTCGAATACCGCCACTACCTCGAGAGCCGAAAGGAGCGCTGATCGCGGCCTTCGGGCCGGAACGAAGAAGAAATGATTGGATTTCTCGAAAAAATGATTTATATTTGCTTCCGATTGAACCCTGTGTTTTTCATGCTGGCAGTAAAAAATACGATGTGTTGTGCAGCGGCGATCTGTTGTCGTTGCGATTCGTCGTGTCTGCTGCCGGGCAGGGTTGAAATGTGGAAGAAGTGATTCAATGAGGTAATTCCTATCGTTTTATAGATTCGGCGGCAGACGTTTGTCTGCCGCTTTTTTGTTTTTCAAGAAAAACCGGAAATTATGAAGAAAATTGTGAATTCCGTTCTGGAACTTGTCGGCGATACGCCGATGGTCGAATTGGAGCGTCTGGGCCGGGATGCGGGCGCTGTGGCGAGGGTCGTGGCGAAAGTCGAACTGTTCAATCCCGCGGGAAGCGTGAAGGACCGCGTCGCCCTGGCGATGGTCGAGCGGGCCGAAGCCGACGGCACACTCCGTCCCGGAGCCACGATCATCGAACCCACGAGCGGAAATACGGGCGTCGGGCTGGCGCTGGTCAGCGCCCTGAAGGGCTACCGGCTGATTCTGACCATGCCCGAGACGATGAGCGTCGAGCGCCGGCGGCTCGTGGCGGCCTACGGCGCGCAAGTGGTCCTCACCCCCGGCGCCGAGGGGATGAAGGGGGCCATCGCCCGGGCGCAGGTGCTCCGTGAGGAGATTCCCGGCTCGGTCATCCTCCAGCAGTTCGAGAACCCCGCCAACCCCGCGCGGCACTACCGCACCACCGCCGAGGAGATCTGGCGCGACACCGAGGGCGGAATCGACCTTTTCGTGGCCGGGGTCGGCACGGGCGGAACCGTCAGCGGCACAGGCCGCCGGCTCAAAGAGCTGAATCCCGCGGTACGGATTGCGGCCGTGGAGCCGGCCGCCTCTCCCGTGCTGTCGGGCGGAGCCCCGGGGGCCCATAAGATACAGGGTATCGGCGCCGGCTTCGTTCCCGGGAACTACGATCCCTCGGTTGTGGATCTCGTCGTGCCGGTCGCCGACGACGAAGCCATCGCTACGGCGCGGCTGCTGGCCTCGCGCGAGGGGCTGTTGGTCGGCATCTCGTCCGGAGCCGCCGCATACGCGGCCCTGCAACTGGCCAAACGGGAGGAGTACCGCGGCAAAACGATCGTCGTGCTGCTGCCGGACACGGGCGAACGCTATCTTTCGACCTTGCTGTACGCTTTCGACGAATACAAAACCGATATCCGCCTATGAACCCCGCATCCTCCGATATGCGCTTCGGGCGGATCGCCGAAGCCCTCGCAGCGCCGGATGCCCACATCCCTGCGGCCGCTTCGGCGGGTATCGACCCCGCGGAACTGAAACGTGCCCTGCTGCTTTTCCGCTCGGCGGTCTTCGCCGGGTATTTCGACTCGGAACCGCTCGGCGGGCTCCTCGGCGACCTCTACTCCATTCTCGCCCGCCAGAGCGCCCGGGCCTGCGCCATCTTCCGCCGCGGGGAGCATCCGGACGCCGGGCGGTTCGGCGAGCGGGTCGCCGGACAGCTGCTGGAGCTGCTGCCCGAACTGCGCCGCCGGCTCGGAACCGACGTGAAGGCCGTCTTCGACGGCGACCCTGCGGCCGCGAGCTACGAAGAGGTGATCCTTTGCTATCCGGCCCTCGTAGCCATGACCCACTACCGCTTCGCGCACGCCCTGCTGCAACTCGGCGTGCCGATCCTCCCGCGACTGATCTCCGAGGCGGCCCACTCGGCCACGGGCATCGACATACACCCCGGTGCCGAGATCGGCGAATATTTCAGCATCGACCACGGTACGGGTGTCGTGATCGGCGAAACGTGCGTCATCGGCGACCACGTGCGGCTCTATCAGGGCGTGACGCTCGGCGCCAAGAGCTTCAAGTTCGACGCCGCGGGCAACATCCTCCGCGAACCGCGCCACCCGATTCTCGAAGACCGCGTGGTGGTTTATTCCAACTCCTCGATTCTGGGCCGCGTGCGGATCGGCCACGATTCGGTCATCGGCGGCAACGTCTGGCAGACGACCGATCTGCCGCCCTGTTCGCGGGTCGTTCAGGGGCGTGCGAGCATCTCGACTTTCGAGGACGGGGGCGGTATCTGACCCCTCCCGGCGCCGGGAGCGGCGGCCCCGGGGCAAAATATTTCGGGCAGGCCGCGGAGAGCGAAAACTCTCCGTCGTACCTGCCCGAAATTGCGTTTTTCCGAGGGCTATGCTCCGCGGATCAGAAGTTCGAGATGTTGCCGTATTTGAATCCGGCCCAGCGGATTTTGCCGTCGATCCGGTATTCTTCGATGACGCGCTCCTCCTCGAAGGTGAGGAAGTTCACGCCCGAACCCACGTTCCGGTTCGAAGTGGTGTACATCATCACCGTGCCGTCGGCCAATGCGAAGAGCATATAGCAATTATTGCTTTTCATCGTACCTTCGACAATGGCCACGACATCCTGATCGAACGTGTGGAACTCCGTGGGAGCTCCCGTCGCCGTGCGCTCCTTGACCAGCACTTTGCGCGGATTCGACGCCGCGGTGTAGAACATGTAACCCGACTTGTAGTAGCTGCCTCCGTCGATGCGGATGACGCACGTCTTGCTGTCGGGACCGAACTCGGGGAGTTCGCGGTAAACCTCTTCGTAGACCTCCGACATCTCTACGGCCGAGGTTCTCGGCGTGTAGGAGATCTTCACCTCGCGCGTGTAATATTTGCCGTCGGACTTCTTGCGGAACAGCATCATGACGCCCGACTGCGGGGGATAGGCCATGACGTTGGCGTCCTTGATGAACCAGCCGTCGATGAACTCGTAGTCGGTGATGCCGCTCATGCCGCTGTCGTCGGGGAACTCCGTGATATTTCCCGCCCTTTCGCCGGAATCCGCCTCGGAGGTGCTGTAATCGAGATTGGCCACCAGGAAACGGCCGCCGTTTTCAGTCTGGTCGTAGATCAGACCGTAGCCTTCGGCGTAGCGCGCCGTGATGAATTTCACCCCGTTGATCTGCTTGCCGTCGTAACGCACCGGCAGGTCGAGGAAATGTCCCGTATAGTAGATGCGCGAGCCCTTGCGCTGGAAGACACGCCCGTCGTCGGCCATCACGTAGCTGATGAAGCCGCCGTGCATGAAGTCCTTCACCCGGAAGTTCTCCGGAAACTCCTCATTGAGGAACTCTTGCTTCAGCGTCATTTCGTGCAGCAGGGTTTCGCCGCTGAACGAGGCGCAGTTCTCCGGATCGTCGTCGAGGAACATCTCTTTGCCGATGACGGATGACTTTTCGCACGACCAGTACTCCTGCAAGCGGGGGTTGTCGCCCGTGAAAGGAATCTGGATGCCGGCGCCGTTCTCGTAGTAGTCGAACGTGTAAAGCGCCGCCACGGTATAGCTGATAAAGTCGTAGCGCAGCGCCCCGTCCTTTTCGACCAACAGGTTGTAACCCGTCACGTAAGGCTGATCGAGTTCGATGCTGAAAGGGAAGATCGTGGAGTTTCCCGCGGAGTTGCGGTGAATTTCGAAATAGCAGTAGACCCGGTTGGCTTCCATGTCGCACTCCCAGTCGAGGTCCTTCGTCGTGGCTACCTCCCTGCCGTCGATGACCCAGCGGTACGAGAGGTCGTTCATGTTCTTGTAGACGACGTTGGGCGTGATCTGCAAGCGGTCGGCGAGTTTGATCTTGTAGGCCCGGTTGGGGACGAACAGCGCCAGGTCGTTTTCCGGGTTGTCGATCACCGGCAGGTCGAGCGTCTTGTAGTCGGTGTTCGTGTCGTCGCTGTAACATCCGGTCAGCAGCGCCGCCACGACGGCCGGAATCAGAAATAGATATCGTTTCATAGTCTGTCTCTTTTAATGGTTAACCCTGGATCGCCACTTTCATCTGTGTGCCGTCCTCCTCCGTCTGGGGATTCTCTGCGAGCCAGTACTTGAATTTGAGCGCATAGAACCGTTTTTCGCTGTCGCTCAGTTCGCCGTAGTCGCCCGTGAAGATATTCTGCGAGAACAGTCCGAACTTTTTGTCGCTGTATGTTCCCAGATAGAAATCCACGACCGACTGGTTCCACCACGAAGGCTGCGCGATCTGCGCCGTGACGCGGAGTTCGGCCTCCAGAAATCCGGTCTGCGTAGCGAAGAAGTTCTCGTTGCTTTCGAGGCTGAATTTGAGGTTGTAGGTGCCGTTCTCCATCCGGGAGGTCTTGTGGACCGTGACGAAGATCGTGTCGAGGAAGCTCTCCTTGTGGAAAACCAGCTCCGGGAGTTCGTATTCTTCGTTGGCTTTCAGCGTCGTCTGCTCGTCTCCGGGGTAGACCTTCAGGGCGTAGGAGAGGTCCTCGGTCAGCGGCCGTCCGGCGAATTTGATCGGCACGGCGATCTGCACGGTCTCCTTGGTCGTGGAGATGAACGAGAAATTGAAAACCGGATTCCCGCTCTCCGGATACGACATGTAGATGTATCGCTGGTCGGTCGGAGCGAGAATCTCCGACTTGTTGCAGGCGGTCATGGCCAATGCCGCTGCCGCTGCAAGTATGGCTGTCGTCTTTTTCATCGTGTCTGCTTTCATGTGTTTCATCGGTTAGATCGCACTTTCGCTGTCGGGAACCGGCAGGGTGAGTTTGCCCTTGTGGTCGAATTTGCCTTCGGAGAAGGTGATCGGACGGTTGGTGCGCTTGTAGAAGAAGATGAGCTGCCCCTCGCCGATGAACTCCTTGCGGTATTCGTAGGTCAGGGCCTCCCAGAACGCATCTTCGGTCATCGTGCCCGAAAGCACGGGCGACGAGTAGCCGCGGGCCTTGCGCACGACCATCAAGTCGGCGGCGGCCGTCTTCATGTCGGTCTTGTAAAGGCATTCGGCGGCGATGTAGTAAGCCTCGCTGATACGGATGTTCGGGACGATCTTGTCCTTTTCATCGGAGACGTTGACGGTGTATTTCGTGAGGAAATTGGTCGAGGTCTTGATGAAACCCGAACGCTTGTCGTTCGTCGGCGTGGTGAAGAAAGTCTTGTCGTCGATGGTCAGCCGGCGCGAGTTGGTATTGTTGACGTAGGGCTCGAACGTTTCCGTCAGTTTCTCCTGATAGAATCCGAAGAGCAGGTCGTCGAACATCTTGGGGACGCTCAGGATCGATCCCGAGGTGGAGAACTGCAAGGTCTTGGCGGTCACCAGGTCGATGATCTCCTGCGCATAGGTCAGCGCATCGTCGGTCTTCTGGGCCCAGAGGCAGGCGCGGGCCAGCAGCACCGTCACGGCGTAGTAGTTCAGCCGGGTGCCGCGGTTGTTGTAGAATTTGCCCTGCGCGGGATTGCTCGAACCGAAGAAGCGGTAGGCCGTGGACGTGGCGTAGGAGGGGTTGACCTCAACGTCGAACGTTTTGAGCAGGTCGCGGGCCTTCACCAGGTCGCCGATCGTCTTTTCCATGAATTCCCGGTTTGGGATCGGCGGGTTGACCGTCGAAGGATAGGTCTCGACATAGGGGATGTAGCGTCCGTCGGCATCGACCTCCATCGACGCTCCGAACAGGCGCATCAGGTCGAAGTGCATCATGGCGCGGATGGCGTAGGCTTCGCCGAGGATCGTATTGCGGTCGATCTCTTCGTTGGTGAAGAATCCGTCGTCGGTCTTCTCGGTGTGCGCGATCAGGTCGTTGGCCTGGGCGATGATCTTGTAACCGGCGCCCCAGGCCGCGGAGGCGAGCGACGCGGCCTCCTTGGCCTCGTATTCCAGATCGTACATCTGGGGATAGGACTTGTAGTCGCTGGCGGGGTCGATGGCGTAGTAGCGCGCCCACACGTCGGTCATGCCCCACGAGAGTTCCTTGCCGTAGAGCGCGAAATCCGACATCTGGCGGTAGAGGCCGTTGACGACTTTGTAGTAGCCGGCGGTGTTCTTGTAGAGGTCCGTATCGGTGATTTCGTATTCGGGCTCTATTTTCAGCCACTCCTCGCAGGCCGTGGCCATCGTTGCGGCGAGGAGAAGCGAAGCGAGATATATCTTTCTTGTTTTCATGATTCACGCATTTTTTAGAAGGAGGCGTTGACGGAAAGGGTGAACGCACGCGCGTAGGGCGACGAGAGGCCGCGCTCGACCTGGATCGAGCTGGCGGTGAACAGGTCGCGGCAGTTGAATTGCAGTTTGAGGCGGTAGAGTCCCAGTTTGCGGATCATGTCGCGTTTGAACTCGTAGCCCACCGAGAGGCTCGACATGTTGAGGTAGCTGTAATTCTGCACCAGGCGCGACGTGGGGCGCGTCACCGAGTTGTAGTCCTTGATGTCGCGGAAGCGGGCGATGTCGCCGGGTTTGATCCAACGGTCGCTCAGCACGCGGCGGTCGCAGTTGCTGTTGAGGATGTCGGCCATCTCGATCGTCGTGCGGAGCGTCTGGTTGTAGCGCTGTCCGCCCCATTCGTACATGAAGTAGGTGTCGAGCGTGAAGCCTTTCCAATAGGCACTCAGGCCGAACGAACCGCTCATCGAGGGTTCGGTGTCGCCGACCAGCACATTCTCCGCGGGGTCCCACTTGAAGGTGGTCGAACCGTCCCGGCGCATGTAGAGTTCCTTGCCCGTCGCCGGGTCGATGCCCAGCGAGCGCATGGCGTAGATGCCCGTCAGCGAGCCGCCTTCGACGTAGCGCAGCAGCGGGGTGGACTGCACGTCGTTGCCGCCCTGGTTGGAGTTGTAGTGCTCGTTCACGCGGTCGTTGTAGGCTCTCAGCGAGTTGGAGATCTTTTTGAGCTTGCCCTTGTTCGACGCGCCGTTGAATATCAGGTTGATGATCGTGTTCCGGGTGTTGACGACGCGGCTCTGGAGCTTGATCTCGTGTCCGCGGTTCTCCATGCGGCCGATGTTCTCCTTGTAGGAGGTGAAGCCCGACGAGGTCGGGATGAACATGTCGGCGATGTTGTCGTGGGTGTCCTTGATGTAGTAGTTGTATTTGGCGTAGAACAGCCCCTTGAGGATCTCGAATTCGAAGCCCAGATCGGTCTGGAGCGTCCGCTCCCATTTCAGATTGGGGTTGCCCAGATACATGATCTGCACGCCGTCGCCCGTCGGATACTGCCAGTCGGTGAACATCTCGTACTTGTTCTGTGCGGCGTAGGAGGGGAACGACACCTTACCCGTCATGCCGTAGGTTCCGCGCAGCTTGAACTGCGTGAGCCACGGCGTGTTCTCCTTGAAGAATTTCAGGTTGTGGACGTTGACGCCGGCGCCGGTCGAGAAGAAGGGGGCGAAGCGTTTGTTGGAGCCGAACTGCGAGCTGCCGTCGATACGTCCCGAAAGGTCGGCGAAGATCACGTCGTTGTACGAGTAGTTGAGCACGGCGAGGGCGCCGAACAACCGGTTCTTGCCTTCGAGGTAGCTCTTCGTGTCGATGTCCTTGGCGTAACCCGGGGCCGAGAATCCGCCTTCGGGGAATCCGCTGTAAGTGAATCCCTCGTAGTCGGTCTTCTCCTCGCGGATGTTCAGACCCACGACGAAGTTGATGTTGTGACGGCCGATCTGGTCGTTGTAATAACCGTTCAGCGAGATGTCGTAGGTCGATTGCTTTTGCCGGGAGGTCGTCAGCTGGCCCTTTGTCTCTCTGCTCTGGAACTTGGCTGCGGCGGGATCGGTGAACTTGTCCGAGTCGCTGACGATATATCCCAGGGCGACGTTGGCTTTGAAATTGATCTTCTTGTTGAGGTAGTAGCGGACATCGAACTGGTCGTAGAATTCGTGGCGTTTGCCCTTGTCGAAACTGCCCAGCGTGGCGTCGTACATCGGGTTGCGGTAGGGCGAGCCGCTGTGCCAGGTCGCCATGTTCATGCCGATGTTGCCGTTTTCGTCGAGATAGGTGTCGTAGGGGTTCATGCGCACGTAGTCCGAAAAGGTGCCGTAGGGCGACTCCTGCGAATTGACCAGCGTGGTGGTCATCTGGTTGCGGAACGTGAGGCCCTTGTACTGGTATTGCAGGTTGAGCGCCGCCGACATCTTCTTGCGGTTCTGGCCTTTCATCACGCCCTCCTGGTCGTCGTACATCAGGTCGAGTCCGTAGCGGAAGGCGTCGGAGGCGCCGGCGATGCCGATCGAGTGCTTGTGGCCGAACGACGTGCGCAGCGGCAGCGCGAGCCAGTCGGTTTCGATGCCGCGCTCGATGTTCTGCAACTTGCCGTTGTACTCTTTGAGCTTCGTGGCGATCTGCGACGGATCGTCCGTGTCGTAGTAGCCGGCCAGCCGTTCGGCTTCGAGCTTCTCGCGGGCGTTCATCAGGTTGTAGCTCGACAGGTCGGGGGCGTTGATCGTGAAGTTGCCGCTGTAAGTGACGTTCAGGCGTCCGGCGGGCAGGGGCTTGGTCGTGATGACGACCACGCCGTTGGCCGCGCGCGAACCGTACATGGCCGTTGCGGCGGCGTCTTTCAGGATGGTGTAGGTCTCGATGCGCTCGATGTCGAGGTCGTAGATCTTCTCCATCGACACCTCATAGCCGTCGAGCATGAAGATCGGCTGGTTGGGGTCGTTCTTGAGCGCATGCTCCGAGGTGAGGCTCTCGTCGAGGGCGGGGGTGCCGATGCCCGAGCGTCCGCGGACGTACATCTGCGGCAGGGCGTTGGGGTTCGAACCCATGTCGAGGTTCTCGGCGATGCGGAACGAGGGCTCGAAGATCTGGATGGCGCTCAGGGCGTTGCCCTGGGGCGCCACGGTTTTGAGCTGTTCGCCGGTGATCGTGGTCGATGATCCGGAGAACGATTTCTGGGCGATGTTCAGGATGCCCGTGACCACGACGTTGCCGATTTCGCTCACGGCCGGGTCCATGTGGACGTTGATCTTGTCCAGCTCCTTGAAGACCTGCTTGCCGTTGTTGAAAACGGCGATCTCCTGGTTCTTCATGCCCAGGAACGAGAACGAAAGGGTCATGTCGTCCGAGCGGCGGGCCTTGAGGGTGAATTTGCCGTCGGGACCCGTCACGGCGCCGCGGCTCGCCTGTTTGAGCACGACGCTCACGCCGGCCAGCGGCAGTCCGTTTTCGTCGTAGACCACGCCGGAGAACTGCACGGCCTCCTCGGTGCCCTTTTTGATCTCGTCCGCAGGCCGGATGACGACCATGTTGCCGCGGATCTGGTAGCTGAGGCTGCTGTTGCGCAGGCAGTGTTTCACCACGTCAACGACGGTGGTGCGGCTCATTTGCATCGAAACGCGCGGCAGCGACTCGATCTGCGAATTGTTGTAGACGAAGTCGTACTGCGTGTGGTTGTCCAGCCAGGTAAAGACCTGCTGTACGGTGGCGTTGCGGAAGTTGACCGCGATCGTCTGCTGCGACTGCTGTGCGCGGACGGCGCTCAGTCCCGCTGTCCAGATCACCAGCAGCACGGCCAGCCGCCGCATCACTCTGCCGGAGAAACCTGCTTCGGGTAAAAATTTCTTCATACGCTGTCGGGTTATATGGATGAAACGATCAAAGATCCCCGCCTTCGAACCCCGGAGGCGGGGATCTTCAAAGTCTTAGTCGATGAGCCGGCTGATCGACTCGTAGATGAACCGGTAGTGTTCGCGGGTGCGCCGGTCGCTGCTGTTGATGTAGGGTTTCACGATCTGACGCAGCTCCTTGAGGATGCCGTAGTAGAGCTGGCGCGTTGACTGCGTGTTGATCACGGGCCAGTATTTCAGCGCTCCGTACTGGGCGCCGACCTCGTCGCGTCCGAAGTCCACGCCGTTCGTCGAGTAGAGCAGCGGCATCTCGTCGAGGGCCTTCATGCACGCTTCGGGGTCGCTGAAATCGAAGACCTTCGGGTCGCCGGCGATCTGTGCCGCGAGTGCCGATGCCGAACCGTTCCGGTACTTGGCGTTGCGGTCCACGATTTTCGACGAGGCCATCATCGTCTTGGCGAAGTTCGTCTGGTAGTAGAAATCCTCGTCGGAGAGCTTCTGTCCCTTGCGGGTCTTCTCGAAGAGTTTGTCGAACATGTAGCGGATGTAGCGCGCATGGTCGAAATGCTCCTTGCCCCGCCCCTCGTAGATGAACAGACGGGTCGCCGTGGCGTTCATCAGCAGGCTGAGGTAGTCCTTGTGCTCCTCGATGCGTTCGCGCTGGATGCCCATCAGGCGCACCAGCTCGGGGCGCTGCACCCAGTCGGGCATGTAGCGGTTGGCGTAGAGGATGTCGAGGGCCTCCTTCTGTTCCGCATAGGGCGTGAACTCATAGCTGGGAACGGGGTCGTTGGCCTTGCGCTCGTAGGTCTTCACGCCGTAGGCCGTGATGGCCACCTGGGTCAGCAGCTGTTTGTAGCGGCGGTAGAGGTAGTTGTAGATGCCGTTGCGGTAGAGATACTCGGGGTCGTCCTCGTCGGAGATCCACTTGTCGAAGTTCTCCATGCAGTACCTGAGGTTGCCCAGGGCGTATTTGAAGTTCTTGATGTCGTCGTCGCCCACGTCGTTGGCGCCGCAGTCGGGGCAGTCCTTGGCGTTCTCGTAGCGGTAGACGGGATTGCCGACCGTGGCGTCCACCCATTTCTCGATCACCTTGAGCTCCTCCTCGGAGGTCTTGGCTTCGGGAACGGGCTTGTAGAGGCACTTCACGACGTGGTAGTCGTATTCGCCCACGCCCGTCGGGGTGATTCGGAAGCCCTTCTCCACGGCGTCGATCGGCGCGATGAAGTTGTACTTGGCGATGTCGAGCATCGAGGGCGTCGTGCCGTATTTCCGCGTGAAGGCGGCGTTGTGGCGCAGCGAATCCGAGGGGAAGGCCGCCGACGAGGTCAGGTTGTACGACATGCCGAAGCAGTCAACGCCGGTGAGCCACGTGAAGTGGTTCTTGACGTGCTCGAAAAGCGTGCTGTCGGGCATGTAGCGCTGGCGCACCGACGGATCGGCGTGCGCCGTGAAGACGAAGATCTCGAACGGCATCTCCCACGTCATGTTGTGGCAGACCATGACCGTCGTGCGGAGAATCTCGCCGCTGCGGGGATCGACGTAGGTGCGCACGCGGGTGTCGCCCGTGAGCGAAGGCACGTAGTTGATGCAGTTGTAGCGGAAGTTCTGGGGGCTGAACTGCGGGTCCTCTTCGGGCGTGGGGAACGGCCTGACGCGGATGGCGTTCTTGAAGCCGATGGCCTCGAAACACTTGTTCCATTCGAGGATGCCCTTCGTGATGGCGGCGCTCATCTGCGCCGTGAAGGTCGTGTCGATGTAGAAAACCACGGGGGCCTTGGGCTCCACGGCTTCGCCCCGGTCGTAGGCCGCCTGGTCCGACGGCTCCATGCGCCAGCGGGTGGCGAAATAGACGGGGTTCATCAGCTTGTAGTCCGAGTGGTAGTTGTACTTGCCCAGCACGTTCAGCGGCAGACGGAAGTCGGCCAGGCGCGGACGCATCGGCGTCTCGGGCAGCAGGGCCAGCGAACGCACCAGCTTGGCGGTGGTCACCTTGTTGTAGGTCTTGCCGATTTTGCTGTCGTAGGTGATGTAGCTGGTGACGGTGGCGTTGTCGTCGAAAGCCGCCACGTCGGTCAGCAGCGAGCGGTCCTTCTTCTGGTTGAAGGAGACGCCGCGCAGCACGAGTTTCGTTTCCGAGCGGGGGTCGATGGCCGTCAGCAGGCTTTCGCCTCCGATGAACAGGTCGGTCATGTCGAACACGACGGCCGTGGAGTCGGCGTTGAAGGCTTTGATCTTGTACGACCCGAGGATCGCCGGCATGTTGCTCTGGGCCAGGGCGCGGCGGATCTCCTCGCCGTTGTCGGCCACGACCGACTGGCTGCGGTCGCGGCGCAGCAGGACCGTGCGGTTGATCGTGTCGAACTTGACTTGCAGCGGCCGCAGCGGCGAGAGGCCGACGTAACTGTCGGTGTGGTCGGTGATCTCGGCCACCGACGACATGAGCATCATGTCGCGGTTGAGCATTTTCAGGGGCAGTTCGACCAGCAGTTTGTCATCGACGATGTGCAGGGTCATGATGCCGCCTTTCGAGGTTTTTACCTTCTTGTCCTTGAAGAGCTTGTCGTATTCGCTCTGCTTTTTGACGGGTGCGGCGGCGGTCGTCGTCTGGGCTTTCTTCTTCGATTTCCTGCCCTTGGCGAAAGTCGCCGTCGAAGCGCCCGACAGGAGCAGCAGCGAAAGCAGACAGATCAGATATCGTTTCATAATGTGAATCGCTGTTTGGGGTTAAATTACTGTAAAGCGCCTTCGATGCGGTGGAGCAGCAGTTCGTAGTGGTTGCGCGTCTCCTGATCGCCGGTGTAGCGTTTCTGGCGCAGCAGGTCGCGGACCTTGATCAGACGGCCGTAGTACATGGCGTCGCGCGGCGAGAGCGATTCGGTCAGCGAGCGGAAATAGCCGAATCCGCCGACCTCCTCGGGGGTGTTGGAGGTGCCGAACAGGTCGGCTTCCAACTGACGCTCCATGCGCGACATCATGTCGCCGTCGCCCAGAGCCTCGGCATAGACGTTGCCGGTCGAGATGTTCCAGCCGTTCTCGTCGAGCTGCGGGGCGAAGCCGATGCCGCGCTCGTCGTCGGCGATGCCTTTCTCCGAACTTTTCTGAGGAGCCAGACGGGTGATCATCAGCAGCATATCGACGTAGGAGTTCTGGTTGCTGCGGTCGCGCGGCGTGAGGCTCTTGCCCTGATAGGTGTGCAGGAAGATGCCTTTCAGTGCGTCGTCGCCGTGTTCGAGCTGCGAGTAGGCGTTCGGGGCGGGGTCGATCATGCGGCCGAAGCTGCCCTTGTCGGCCTCGATGCAGGCCACGAGAATACGCTGTACGCGCACCGAGAGGTTGCCTTGCAGCGGCAGTTCTTTGAGCAGCACGGGATCGTCGAGCCAGTCGAGGTCGTGGAGCTGGTCGATCAGGAACTGCTGTGCGCGGCGCTGGTAGTCGCCGTCGATGAACGAGTAGGAGGGGCGCGGGTCGCCGGCCTTGCGCTCGTTCATCATGATGCCGCCCTTGACGTTGTAGACGTGGTTGATGTAGGTCAGGTACTGGTTGAGCAGGTATTTGTACATCGCCTCGCGGGCCGTGAGGTCGTTGTCGTCCTCGCCGTACCACTCGTTCAGGTGCTTCATGATGTATTTGAGGTTCCTGATGCCGTACTCCGAAGCGCGTACGTGGTCGTCGCCGAGGTCCTCGGACAGCGACGTGGGATCGAGCGTGTTGAATATCTGCTGCTTGCCGTAGCGGTAGATCGGGTCGCCGGCGTGCGAGCGGACGAGGCTGTCGAGCCAGGGCTGCTCCTCTTCGGGAGTCTTGGCGTCGGGCAGGTAGGTGTAGAGCCACTTCACGGCGTACTCGTCGTAGAGACCCATGCGGGGAGGCATCATGCTGACGCCGCGCTCGTAGTCGCCGGGCTGTGCCACGTGGTTGAAGCGGGCGTAGTCCATGATCGAGTAGGTCGTGCCGTATTTCTGCGTGAACGACGGCGAGCGGAGCGAATCGACGGGAATGGCCGCCGACGAAGCCATGTTGTGCATGAAGCCCAGGCAGTGTCCGACCTCGTGCGAGAGGACGTAGCGCAGGGCGCTGCCCATGATCGAGTCGGGGATGTTCATCGTGCGGACGTTGGGGTCGGCGGCTGCGGTTTGCAGGAAGCGCCAGCGGTTCAGGAGTTTGACGATGTCGTGGTACACCATCACCGACGCCGTGATGATCTCGCCCGTGCGGGGATCGTCCCACGAGGGGCCCATGGCGTTCTGGAACGCCAGCGGGGCGTAGCGGATGCAGGAGTATTTCAGGTTGTCGGGATCGAACTCGGGGTCCTCCTCCGGGGTGGGGTAGTCGCGGACCTGAACGACGTTCTTGAAGCCGATCTTCTCGAAGGCGTCGTTCCATTGTTCGATACCCTCGCGGGCGTAGGGTTTCCACGCCTCGGGGAGGTTCGTGTCGAGGTAGAAGACGATGGGTTTCACCGGCTCGACCAGCTCGCCGCGCTTATAAGCCTCGACATCCTTGGGCTCCACGCGCCAGTGGCGGGCGTAGTAGACGGGCAGCGTGCCGCGGTTCATGTTCGACGAGAAGCGGGCCTTGCCCGTCACGAAGATGTTCATGCGCGGGTCGGCGATGCGCGGACGCATCTCCTTCTCGGGGAGCAGCAGCAGCGTGCGGGTGACGAGGGCCGTGAAGGCGCGCTTGTCCTCGATCTTGCCGATCATCGGGCCGTTCGAGTAGGTTACGGTGGTGGTGTAGCTCAGGTAGCTCTTGACGGTCACGTTGTCCTCGAAAGCCTTGATGTCGCCCAGATGGCTGTTCGACTTCTGGAACGACGTGGTGCGCGAGAAGGGCTTGTAGCCGAAGGTGCTGTACGGGTCGAACGGCGTCAGATCGTCGTTGTCCTCCATGAAGAGGTTCGTCACGTCGATCACCACGGCCGTCGAGTCGGCGTTGTAGGCTTCGATCTTGAAGGCGCGGTAGATGCCCGGGATCGAGGAGCGGCGCACCGCTTCGTCGATGCCCTTGTCCTTGCCGTCGCCGCTGTAAATGTCGTTGACCAGGCAGAGCTGCACGCTCTTGTGGCCCTCCTTGGCGAAGGTCACGTGCAGCGGGTCCTTGGCCTTGTAGCCCACTACGCCGTGGTCGTTGTTGCTGGTCTCCGAAACGGTCGATCCGAGCAGCATCTCGCGGCCGAAGATCGACATCGGCAGCTCGAAGTAGAGCTTCTCGCCATCGACCTTGTGGATGGTCACGAGGCCCTTGACGGTCTGACATTTCTTGCCCTTGAAGAGCTTGTCGTAGTCGGAGGTCTTTTTGACGGAGGCGGTGTCCGTCTGTTCCGTTTTCGCTTTTTTCTTGTTCTTGCCCTTGCTTTTCGAGGGCTTGGCTGCCAGCAGGAGCGCCGGGATGAGCAGCGCACACACGAGGAATAGGCCTTTTCGTATCATACGGTTTGGATTAAGGTGTTTGTTTATTGTTTCTTGTTCACGATCAGTGTTTTTTCATCAGGCATCACCAATTCCAGGTCGGTGATCGCCTCCAGCAGGTCGATCACCTGCGCCAGCGAGAAGTCGCGCGGGATCTTTCCCGTCAGCGCGTACTGCGCCGGATCGACGTTGACCCGTATTTCCACCCGGTACCAGCGGCGGATGTCGGCGAGAACCTCCTCCAGATCGGCGTTGTAGAAGGCGATCTTGTCTTCGGTCCACGCGGTGTAGGCCGCGGGGTCCACCTCGCGCACGTCGAGCGCTTCGGCCGCGCCGCGCGTCCGGGACTGCATGCCCGGTTCGAGGGTCACCTTGCCGCTCCGGTTGCCGACCTCGACGCACCCTTCCAGCAGGGTGGTGCTGGCCATGCCCTCGTCGTCGAAGTCGCGCACGTTGAATTTCGTGCCGCGGACGGTCATCGTCGCTTTGCCCGCCTCGACGACGAACGGATGCTCGGGGTCGTGCGTGACATCGAACAATCCTTCGCCCGAAAGTTCCACCCGGCGCTCCCCGGCGGCGAACTTCACTGGGTAGCGGAGCGTCGAGCGGGCGTTGAGCCATACGCGGGTGCCGTCTTCCAGCGTGACGAGGCACTTGCTTCCGTCGGGGACCGACAGCTCGTTGTAGAGCGGCGCCTCTCCGGCCCTTTCGGCGATCTCGGGCGCCGCTTCGTATTTCACGCCGTCGGTGCCGTAGCTGACGCGGCCCACGCCGTCGATCTGTCGCTCGGCCTGCCCGTCGAGTTGCAGCCGGCGTCCGTCGGCGAGCGTGAGCGTCACCTTGTCGGGCGCGGGGTAGATGGCGTCGGCCAGTTGCAGCGTGCGTTCGCGCTCGCTCGGCGCCGGACGGGTGAGGAACGCGATTCCGGCGGCCACGACCACGGCTGCGGCGATGCCCGTTGCGGCGACGGCCCAGCGGCGCAGCGTGCCGGCGGGTTTGCCGAGGCCCGCGGCGGTGCGGAAGCGTCCGAAAGCCTTGCGGGCGTCGAACCCGTCGTATTCCGCCATGCGGCCGGCGATGTAGCCGCTGGTCGTGAGCTGCTCGCGGAGCGCCTCGAAATGCGGGTCGCGGGTCAGCTCTTCGAATTCGGCCGCCTCGCTTTCGCTGAGCGTGCCGTTGAGATATCCGATGAAAAGCTCGGTCCAGTGTTCCAGTAGCTCTGAATTGTCGATCATCTTTCAGGTTCTGTTTGCAGGTAGTTTGATAAAGAATGCGCGGAACCGAAAAAAGTATGACAGATTTTTCGAAATTTATTGGTTTGATTGGTTTTTTTACGACCTTTGCAGTATCAACAGAATTTAGCCATGAACCATTCACCGAATGTCAAACAGGTAGAAACCGTACTCAAATACATCAAGGAGCAACTCTATTCGGGGAGTTTGCAGCCGGGCGAACGCCTGCCCGCCGAGCGGCGGCTTGCCGAAATGCTGGGGGTGGGGCGCGCCCACGTGCGGACGGCGTTTCAGAAGCTGGAGTTTTACGGCATCGTCCAGACCTTTCCCCAGAGCGGCACGGTCGTGGCGCAGGAGAAGATGCAGGTGCTGGAGCGTCTGATCACCGATGCGTTGCAGATCGAGCAGTATGACTTTGCGTCGCTGGTCTACGTGCGCGTGCTGCTCGAACTCGAAGCCGTGAAGCTCTGCGCCCGCAACCGCACGCCCGAGGATTTGGAGAACATCGAACAGGCCCTGATCGAATGCGAAGAGAAATTTTATACCGACGAGCGTGTGTCGAAGGACTTCGCCTACCACCAGGCGCTGGCCCGCGGGGCCCACAATCCGGTGATCGCTTCGATGCTGCTGGTCATCACGCCCGACGTGCTGCGCTACTACCAGCGCTACCGCGTCTGCACGGTCCCGCAGGAGGAGGTCTGCTTCGAACACCGCGAACTGCTGCGCTGCGTGCGCGAACGGGACGAGGAGGGGGCCGTCGCCATGCTGCGCCGCCACCTGAAGTCGCTGAGCGAGTTCGCCGCCACGTACAACGACGAAAATCATTTTCTGGAATAGCCCTTCGGGCCGGAAATGACGAACGGCCACCCCTTTCGGGGCGGCCGTTCGCCGTGATGCGCCGCGTCTATGTGTCCGGATTCTCTATCCGCACAGCCATTTGCGCAGTATTTCGGGTATTTCGATCTCCCGGCAGCTGACCGAGGCGAGCAGTTCGCGGCCTTTCGTCGTCAGCGAGTAGTGCATCTGCCGGCGGTCCTTGCAGCAGAGTTCGCGGAGCACGAGCCCTTTCGACTCCGCCGAGCGGAGCACCTTCGAGGTGTTCGACGGGGTGAGCCCCAGCAGCTCTCCCAGCCGGCCCGGGCACATGCGCTCGGCGTTCGAGAGGCTGCAAAGAGCCATGCCTTCGTTCAGGCAGATGCCGTAGCGTTTCTCGAAAGCGGCTTCGAACTGGTTCACGGCACGCTGCAAATCGCGTATTCTGCACAGTTTATCCATGCCTTTCCGCTTTGTGTACGGCCTGCCTGCCGCAGTGTCTCACGCATTTGCCGCATTCGATGCACTTTTCGGGGTCGATCTCCGGCAGGGCGTTCCCCTTTTGCGAGATCGCGCCTGCGGGACAGATCGGGATCATCGGGCAGCGGTGGTTCTGCGGACACAGCAGGGGGTCGATGACCAGCGCCATTACTTGCCGAGCATTACTTTGTCGATGGCCTCCTTGAGCGACGCCTTGGGCATTGCGCCCTGCGCCATCTGGGGCTTGCCGTTCATCGGGACGAACAGCAGCGTGGGGATCGAACGGATGCCGAACGCCGCGGCGAGCTCCTGCTCCTCTTCGGTGTTGACCTTGTAGATGTAGATCCGGTCTCCGTATTCGGCCGCCAGCTCTTCCAGCACCGGAGCCAGCGCCTTGCAGGGGCCGCACCACGATGCGTAGAAGTCGATCAGCGCGGGTTTGTCGCCGAGGTATTTCCACTCCTGGGGATTCTTTTCATAGTCGGCCACCTTCTTCAGAAAGTCGGCCTTGGTCAATGCGATCGTTTTCATATTCTTCGTGTTTTTGTCGTTGGTCCGTGCCTGGCTTCCGGCGGCGAAGGCCAGCAGCGCGAAGGCGGTTATGAGCAGTTTTCTCATCTTGTTTTTTGTTGTTCCGTATCAATAACGATGCAAAGATGGGATTTATTTTCCGATAAAACAAATTTCTGATGGAAAATAATTGGAAAAACGAAAAAAGCCCGGCACCGCATTCGGGATGCCGGGTTGTTGCGGGAGGAGGGTATGGGTGCTGGGCAGGCTGGAAAGCGTGCCGAAATTGTCATCGCCCTTTGAAGCCTGCCTCTTGCGCGGGCGGTTCTTAGCCGGGATGCGTGGGGCATTCCGGACGAACGTGAGTGAGCGTGGGAATCCGGCGGCGGCGTTGTGAGGTTGCAACGTGCAGTCGGATTGCCGCGGCATCTGCGATTGCCTCGCAATGACGGTGAACTTGCCTGTTGGCCGGGTGTTTCGGGACGGCCTCCCCTTGAATCCGGCGTTTTGCGCCGGCTATTCCAAGTAGACCATGACGTTGCCGCTGATCTGCTGCAACGATATTTCGCACAGCTTGGTGTTGTACTGCGCCGTGAGGATGCGCTCCTCGGCGTCCAGCAGGCTCTTCTGCGCTTCGCGCATCTCGATGCCCGGCAGGTCGCCCAGCAGGTAACGCTCCATGGCGATGGCGTAATTCTCCTTGGCGGCGATCAGGTTCTCCTCTTCGA
Organism: Alistipes senegalensis JC50; assembly: GCF_025145645.1. Classification (NCBI taxonomy): domain Bacteria; kingdom Pseudomonadati; phylum Bacteroidota; class Bacteroidia; order Bacteroidales; family Rikenellaceae; genus Alistipes; species Alistipes senegalensis. Next base: position 2,532,813 of record NZ_CP102252.1, read on the forward strand.
GCAGAATCACCTCGAGGTTGTTGCGGTAGGCCTGCCAGAAGTTCGACAGGTCGGCGCGCAGCGACTGCTCCAACTGCCGGCGGGTCAGCCGGGCGTTGTCGATGCCGATGCGGGCGTTGCGCTGTTCGCGGCGGCGGTTGCCGTCGAAGATCGTGAAGCCGACCTGCACCCCGGCGTTCAGCCCCAATGTACTGCGCGAACGGTTCGCGGTAGAGCCGTAGCGGTTGTAACCGTAACCGTAGCCCGTCGTCAGATTGACATAGGGATAGTTGCGCGCTTGAACGGCTTTCAGGTCGAGTTCGGCCAGCGTGTTGTCGTGCTCGGCCATCAGCAGCGAGGCGTTCGCCGAGAGGGTCTTTTCGAGCAGGGTGTCCCACGCGAGGGTGCTGTTGACGCGGATCAGCGTGTCGCGGATGCAGAGCTTTTCGTCGAGGTCTTCGTTGGCCAGCAGTTCGTTGATGCGGATGCGCGAGGCGGTCACCAGCTCGTGCTGGGACATGTATTTCGAACTGTCGGCGTTGAAATCCACGCGGGCCTGCAGCAGGTCGAGGCGCGAGAAGTTGCCCACCTGCACGCGCGCCTCGGTGATGCGGAGCCGCTCGCGCGAGAGCCCCACGGCATAGCGGAAATTCTGCAGGCGGAGCGTCTGCTGAATGTAATTGTAGTATTCGGCCGTCAGGCTGGCCATGAAATCCTCGATGGTGATGCGGGTTTTGAGGGCGCCCATCTGCTGCATCTCCTTCAGCCGCTTGTAGTTGGTGCGGATGCGGAATCCGTCGAACAGCGTCCAGTTCACCGCCAGCCCCACGCTGGCCGTCTGGTCGTAGACGTTCGACTCGCTCACGGCGTCGCCCTCGCGCGGGGTGGTCGTGCGGTCGTTGTCGAGCGTTCCCGTATACCCGGCCGAAAGGCCGATCGTGGGGAGCATCCCGGCATTTCCGGCCGTGGCGTCGTTGTCGCTGATTTGCTCCTCGTTGCGGACGATGCGCACGTCGTAATTCTGTTCGAGCCCGATCTCCAGACATTTGCGCAGGGTCAGCGGAGCGGACGCCTCCCGGGCCGACGGCATCTCCTGCGCCCCGGCCGCGGCGTATGCTCCCAGCAGCAGGACCGTTAATAATGCTCTTTTCATGCGTCGTTGTTTTTCGATTGCTTGATCCGGTTCGTCGAGACATAGCTGTAGATGGCCGGAACGATGTAAAGTGTCAGCAGCGTCGAGACCACCATGCCGCCCACCACGGCCACACCCATGGCGATACGTCCGTTGGCCCCCTCGCCCGAGGCGACGGTCAGCGGCAGCAGGCCCAGAATGGTCGAGGCCGAGGTCATCAGGATCGGGCGCAGGCGTTGCAGCGCCGCCTCCTCGATGGCGTGCATCTTGTTCATCCCTGCCTCCTGCTTCTGGTTGGCGAACTCGACGATCAGGATGCCGTTCTTGGCTACCAGTCCGATGAGCATGATGATACCGATCTGGCTGAAGATGTTCATCGTCTGCTCCGTGCCCCACATGAACACCAGCGCTCCGGCGATGGCCAGCGGCACGGTGAGCATGATGACGAGCGGGTCCTTGAAACTCTCGAACTGCGCCGCGAGGATCAGGTAGATCAGCACGATGGCCAGCACGAAGGCGAACATCAGGCTCGACGAACTCTCGCGGAACTCCTTCGAATCGCCGGCCAGCGCCGTGCGGAAGTCGTCGCCGAGCACCTCTTCGGCGATGCGGTCCATCTCGTCGAGGCCCTGCCCGATGGTCTTGCCCTTGGCCAGTCCGGCCGATACGGTGGCCGAGAGGAAGCGGTTGTAGTGATAGAGCTGCGGCGGTGCGACGTTCTCCTCGAGCGTGACGAGGTTGTCCAGTTGGATCATCTCGCCCTTGTCGCTGCGCACATAGATCGAGCGCAGGTCGGCGGGCTTGTTGCGCTGCTGGCGGTTGATCTCGGCCAGAATCTCGTACTGCTTGCCGTTCATGTAGAAGTAACCCATCCGCTGGCCGCTGAGTCCGTACTGGAGCGTCTGGGCGATGTCGCGCGTCGAGATGCCCAGCAGGTTCGACTTGTCGCGGTTGATGGTGATGCGCGCTTCGGGTTTGCTGAACTTCAGGTCCACGTCGGCCATCTGGAACACGGGGCTTTCGTAGACCCGGGTCATGAACTCGGGCAGCACCTCCTGCAATCGTTCGAGATTGGTGGCCTGCAGGACGTACTGTACGGGCATGTTTCCGCGGCGCCCGCCGAACGTGCTCTGCTGCTGCACGAATGCGCGTGCTTTGGTTTTGGTGCGCACGGCGGCCGAAACCTCCTCGGCGATCTCCATCTGCGACCGCTTGCGGGTCGCGATGTCCGTCAGGGCGATGCGGACGTTTCCGCGGCCGCTCGACACGCGCGCCGTCACGGCTTCGGCCTCCGGCACGAGCGAGTCGACCAGCCGGTTGATCTCCTCGGTGTAGTCGCGCATATATTCATAGGTGGCGCCCTCCGTGCCGCTGGTGTTGACCGAAATCTGCGACCGGTCCTCCAGCGGGGCCATCTCGGCCGGGATCGAACTCCACAGCCAGCCGATCACCGCGAGGGTCAGCGCGACCAGCGGAAGCGCCAGCCAGCGGCGGCGCAGGAAAGAGGCCAGCGTGCGGCTGTAAAAGTCGTTGAGCCAGACGAAGAAGGGTTCGGTCTTGCTGTAGAACCAGCTTTTCTTCTCCTGACGCACCAGCAGTTTGGTCGCCAGCATCGGGGTGATCGTCAGCGCCGCGAAGGTCGAGATGACCACGGCGCCCGAGATCACCATGCTGAACTCGCGGAACAGCCGCCCGGTCATGCCCTCCATGAAGACGATCGGGAAGAAGACGGCGATCAGCGTGATCGAGGTCGAGATCACCGCGAAGAAGATCTCCTTGGCACCCTCGATACCGGCGTCGCGCGGCGTCATGCCGCGTTCGATGCGGATGTAGATGTTCTCGGTCATCACGATGGCGTCGTCGACGACCAGTCCCACCGACAGCACCACGGCCAGCATCGACAGCACGTTGATCGAGAATCCCGCGACGTACATGATGAAGAACGTGCCGATCAGCGACACGGGGATGACGATGCAGGGGATGAGCGTCACGCGCCAGTTCCTCAGGAAGAGGAAGATGATGATGATGACCAGTATGAAAGCCTCGTAGACGGTCTGCTTCACCTCGTCGATCGAGGCGCGGATGAAGCGCGTGTTGTCGAATCCGTAGGAGGTCACCACGTCGTCCGGAAGGTCCTTTTTCATCGACTCCATGCGTTTGTAGACGGCATCGGCGATCTCGATGTGGTTGGCGCCCGGCTGGGGGATCACCACCACGCCGACCATCGGGATGCCGTTCATCTTCATGTAGCTGCGCGTATCCTGCGGGCCCAGCTCGGCGCGTCCCACGTCGCTCAGGCGGATGATGCGGCCGGCGTCCTCGCGTATCACCAGATCGTTGAACTCCTGCGTGGTGTGCATCAGACCCATCGTGCGGATGGTCAGCTCGGTGGTGTTGCCCTCGATGCTGCCCGAGGGCAGTTCGACGTTCTCGCGGTCGAGGGCGTTCTTGATGTCCGTCGGGGTGATGCCGTAGCCGGCCATCTTGGCCGGGTCGAGCCACAGGCGCATCGAATAGCGCTTTTCACCCCAGATCTCCACGCTGCTGACGTTGCTGATGGTCTGCAACTGCTCCTTGACCGTGAGGTCGGCTATCTCGCTCAGCTCCAGCAGCGACCGCTTGTCGCTCTGGATCGTGGCCATCAGGATCGGCTGGGCGTCGGCGTCGGCCTTGGCGACCGTCGGGGGATCGCAGTCGCGGGGCAGGTAGCGCTGGGCGCGCGACACCTTGTCGCGCACGTCGTTGGCGGCGGTCTCGAGGTCCACCGAGAGTTCGAACTCCACGGTGATGCGGCTCTGTCCCTGACGGCTGACGCTCGAGAGCGAGCGGATGCCCGGAATGCCGTTGATGTTCTGCTCGAGCGGCTCGGTGATCTGGTTTTCGATCACGTCGGCGTTGGCGCCCGGGTAGGAACACGACACCGAGATGATCGGGTTGTCGACGCTGGGGTACTCCCGCACGCCGAGGTAGCTGTACCCGATGAAGCCGAATAGCAGGATGATGATCGTCAGCACCGAGGCCAGAACGGGCCGCCGGATGCTCAGTTCGGAAATGTTCATGCGGCGGACGGTTTATTCGACGGTGTCGAGTTTGACGGGCAGACCCTCGCGCAGCTGGAGGGTTCCGGAGGTGATGAGCGTGTCGCCGACGCTGAGTCCTTCGAGTATCTGTATTTCGGCGTCGGTCCGCAGGCCGGTCGTCACCTCCACGGCGTGCGCCCGGCCCCCTTTGCAGAGGTAGACCTTGTCCACGCCCATCTCGGGAACGATGGCTTCGGTCGGCACGGCGATGGCGTCGGGAATGTCGTGCAGGCGGATCTGCACCGTGACGAAGCGGCCCGGCAGCAGCCGTCCCTGTGCATTGGAGTAGTGGGCGCGCACGGCGAAAGTGTGCGTCGCCAGGTCGATTTTCGATTCGGTGGCGTAGACCGCGCCCTGGAAAGTCGCCTGCTGTCCATCGACCGTGAACGAGAGCTTCGTGCCGGGTTTGATCTGATTGGCGTAGCGTTCCGGGACGAAAAGGTCGATTTTCAGCGGCTGTATCTTGGCCAGTTTGGCCACCACGACGTTCGGCGAGGCGTAGGCGCCCTCGCTGACGTTCCGCAGGCCGATCACGCCGTCGAACGGTGCGCGAAGCTCCGTGAGCGCGATGTTCGATTTCACAATGTCGATGTCGGCGTTGAGCGTCGCCAGCTCCGTGCGGGCCTGTTCGTAGGCTTCCTGGCTGACGGCGTCTTTCTCCAGGAGGGCGCTCTGGCGGTATACGCGGTCCTCGGCCAATTTGAGCTGCGCCTCGTAGCGGCGCAACTGGGCCAGCAGCGGCTGGTCGTTCACCTTGGCCAGCAGGTCGCCTTTTTTGACGGCGGTGCCCTCCCTGAAATTGATCGCCACGATCTTGCCCGAGGTCTCGAACGAGAGGTCCACCTCCTCGTCGGGCAGCAGGTTGCCTACGGTGGTGATCCCGTCGGTCAGCTGCTGGGGGCGTATGACGAGCCCGTTGACGTTCAGGATGCTCGCCCGGCGCGGGACGACCGCGGCATCGGCATCGGGCTCGGCGGCTCCTTTGCCGTTCATGAGGTTATAGAGGCCCAGAGCCAGGCAGAATACCACGAGAATAACGGCCGTAATGATCCATTTTTTCTTTTTGTTCATATCAGAGAGTAAGGTTTGCGTTGAGAGTCGTATGCAAAGATACGATAAAATGCTGTTTTGTCCGCGATCGGTGCCGGCAAAACAGCCTGTTGAAATCCAAAGTTACGGCTTCCGGTGCGGATTGCCTGTGTTCTGCCGGTGAAACGGAAAAATTCGGGGGTGAAAATCTCCGGGCCTTGACGGAGGCATGTTTTTTTACCGTTTTGCGATAAAAAAAGCAGTTACATCACTGTAACTGCCTGATCGCGGCCTCTGTATGGCCTCTTGCTTGTGACACCGACAGGACTCAAACCTGTAACCTTCTGATCCGTAGTCAGATGCTCTATTCAATTAAGCTACGGTGCCGAATTGCGATTGCAAATGTAGGGCAAAAATCCGAAACACGCAAATAATCGTGCGGAAATTTTACCGAAAAAAATAATTCGACCGGATTCCGAAAACCACTCCGAAAGCCATTGTTCGGATTATCAGCCGTTTGAAAAAGATCCTGCCCGGGCTTTTCTCGCAGCCGCTTTCGAAAGCGGCTGCTCGTCGGAGCGTGTCCGCCTTGTCTGAAAGGGGACCGCCGCAGCTGCACGGCAGGGCGGAGAAGAGAAATAGTGCGGAAGTTCGCTTCGGGGACGGTTTTATTTGATCTCCCGGTCGGGGTTCTTTTTTAGAAACTGTTCCCAGCTTTGCGAACCCTTCTTCGAGGCGGCTTTCTTGCCGCCGCCGAGACCTTTCACCCGTTCGCTGCCCAATGCGGCCTGGATCGGACTGGCCGTGGTGAAATAGTGGCACAGCGCGACGGCCATGCCGTCCGTGGCGTCGAGACGCCTGGGGGGCCGGTCGATGGTGAGCGTGCGGCAGACGATCGAGGCGACCTGCTCCTTGGCGGCCGATCCGCGGCCGGTGATCGACTGTTTGATGCGCATCGGAGCGTATTCGAATACGTCGATCCCGCGGCTCAGCGCAGCCGCCATCGCCACCCCCTGAGCACGTCCCAGTTTAAGCATCGACTGCACGTTCTCGCCGAAGAACGGCGACTCCAGCGCCACTTCGTGCGGGGCGTATTCGTCGATCAGCACCCCGACCCGCTCGAAGATATAGCGCAGTTTGGCGTAGGGGTCCGGAAGCTTGTGCAGGTCGATGTCGCCCAGCACGACGGAGCGTACCGTGCGTCCTTCGACCTCCAGCACGCCGTAACCCATGTAATTCGTGCCGGGGTCGATGCCCATGATCCTGTATTTTTCCGAAGGTTTCAAGTGCTGAAATCCTGTGTTGCGAAAACCCCTCCGTTCCGCCGAAACGGAACGGAGGGGTGTGTGACTGTCGGTTTTCTATCGGGCCAACAGTTCGGCGATCTTCCCGTAAAGCGCTTCGCCGCGGAGGTTTCTGGCGACGATCGTGCCGTCGGCGGCGATCAGGAAGTTCGACGGAATCCCCTGCACGGCGTAATCCCGGGCGGCCTGGTTGTCGAATCCGTTCACCTCGCTGACGTGCACCCAGTTCATGCCGTTGCGGTCGATGGCTTCGAGCCATTTCTCACGGTCCTTGTCGAACGATACGCCGTAGATCTCGAATCCCTTTTTGTGGAACTCGTCGTAAGCCTTTTTCAGGTGGGGAACTTCGCCCATGCAGGGCCCGCACCACGAAGCCCAGAAGTCGAGCAGGACGTATTTGTTCGCCGGGTTTTCGACGACCGATTTGAGCGACACCTCCTGCCCCTCGGCATCGGGTTGTGCTACGTCGGTGTAGGGCTGTCCCACATCGGTTCTGATCTTCTGTTCGGCGCTCTCTTTGAGCGATTCGAGCACGCTGTTCCGTTGCAGCTCCTCGGGGAAGAGGGCGATTTCGTCCAGCAGCTCCTGTCCCGAAAGCTCGTATCCCAGCTGCTGAGCCAGCAGCAGTGCGCCGAAGAGATTCGTGCGGTTCTGCTCCATCGTCGTGCGGGTCAGCTGGTCGTACTCCTTTTCGATCGCGGCGCGGCGTTCTTCGCCGGTGGCCTCGTCGCGGAACTCGTTGACCAGCGCGTGGCTGGCCGCGGCATAGGCGTCGCTGGCGTCATTGGCCGGCGTGCCCGTCACCTTCTTGCGGTAGGCATTTTCCGCATCGTCGCTCACGGTGATCCGTCCCGGTTCGAGGATCAGCATCGCGGCGAACGTCGCACCCTGGTCGCGGGCGTCGCGCAGGATCGCCACGGCCGGAGCTTCGGCGATGCCCGAGAGGCGGAATTTGCCGTTTTTGACGACCGCCGAGTCGAGGACGGTATCCTCTTCGTCGAGCAGGTATACTTTGTCGTTGGCGCCGGCGACGGTCCCCTCGACGGTGTATTTGTTTTTGTTTCCGCAGCTGCACAGCACGGCGGCCGCCGCTGCGAGGATCAGGATCTTTTTCATGACTTATTGGTTTTTGGTGAGTTCTGCGAGTCGTTTTTCCAGCGCACGGACCTGCTTTTCCAGTTCGGGCAGGCGTTTGAACACGGCTGCCGAACGGTGGTACTGCATGCCCGGGAGGGCGGGGTATCCGAAGCGGATTTCGTCGTCGGGAACGTCCTTGTCGAGTCCGCTCTTCGAGCCGATCTTCACGCGGTCGCCGATCACGACGTGGTCGGCGATGCCCACCTGTCCCGCGAGGATGCAGTTGCGGCCGACTTTCGAAGTTCCCGCAATGCCGGTCTGGGCCGACGACACGGTGTTCTCGCCGATCTGCACGTTGTGGCCGATCTGGATCAGGTTGTCGAGCTTCACGCCGCGGCGGATGACGGTCGAGTCGGTCTTGGCGCGGTCGATGCAGGTGTTGGCGCCGATCTCCACGTCGTCTTCGATGACGACGTTGCCCAGCTGGGGAATCTTGTCGAAGCCTCCCTGCGCATTGGGCATGAATCCGAAACCGTCGGCGCCGATCACCACGCCGGCGTGCAGGATGCAGTTCGCGCCCACGGCGCACCCTTCGTAGATCTTCACCCCGGGGTAGAGTACGGTGTTGTCGCCGACGGTGACGCCGCGTCCGAGGTAGACCTGCGGATAGATCTGACACCCCTTGCCGATGCGCACGCCCTCCTCGACGACCGCGAAGTCGCCGATGTAACACTCGTCGCCCACCTCGGCTTCGGGCGCTACCGACGCGCGGTCGCTGATTCCCTTGCGGCGGGGTTTGGCGGCGTTGTACATTTCGAGGAGCTTCAGGACGCAGGCCCCGGCGTCGTCCACCTTGACGAGCGTCGCAGCCACCGGCTGCGAGGGCGTGAAGGCCCGATCGACCAGCACGATCGACGCGCCCGTGGTGTAGAGAAACTGTTCGTATTTGGGATTGGTGAGGTAGCTCAGCGATCCGGCCTTGCCCTCCTCGATCGACGAAACGGTGTGCACCTTGGCGTTTTTGTCGCCGACGATTTCGCCGCCCAGAAATCCGGCGATCATTTCAGCTGAAAATTCCATCATAAAGCGTATATTGTTAGTTCGTATTTCAGTTCGTTCCTTTGTCCGTATCGAATCTTACCGTGCCGACCGGGAGGAAGGTACGCCATCTCCCTCCCTGAGGGCCGGACTGCGGTTTTCATAGATACTTGTTGATGTCTATTCCTTCGGGCATGAACTCCTCGACGTTGCGGCCGAACGAGAGCACCTCGCGCACGGTCGATGACGAGATGTCGGCCACGGGCGAGGGGGTGAAGAGCATGACGGTCGTGATGTCGGGGTAGATGCGGTGGTTGGTGGACTCCATCGTGCGTTCGTATTCGAAGTCGGTGGTGTTCCTCACGCCGCGGATGATGGCGCAGGCGCCCATCGTCTCGGCGAATTCGCCCGTCAGCCCGGTGTAGACGCGGGCCTCCACGCGCTCTTCGTTGCGGAATACGTCGTCGATGAGCCGTTTGCGGTTCTCGACCGTCAGCAGCCCCTGTTTGGAGGTGTTGTTGCCGATGCCGATCACCACGCGGTCGAAGAGATTCAGCGCCTCTTCGACCAGCGCGGCGTGGCCGCGTGTGAACGGGTCGAACGACCCGGGGAATATGGCTGTCCTTTCCATAATTGTCAAAGGTGCTAAAAAGTCGAATGGGTTCGAAACCGGATCGCTGTCCGGTTCTTGCAAACGCCCCGACTGTTAAAAGTGCCGTTACGGCACCGGCTCCAAAGGTACGAAAAAGTCGGATGGGTTCAAAACCGAATCGCTGTCCGGTTCTGCAAAACGCTCCGCTCTCCTGAAGAGGCCGTTACGGCACCGCCCCCAAAGGTAGGAAAAAAACGGAAATACCCGCAGGTTTTTCCGTTTTATTCGTTCGGCGTCCTTGCGCCTCACCGTTCGATTTTCACGTATTCGGCGTGGACGATCCGCGTGTGGGGGTTCGTCGAGACGATCTCCTGCCGGAGCGCCTTCGTGCCCCAGCGGATGAAGAGGAAGCGGCGGGGGATGCGGTGGACCACCTGCCGCAGGGTGTCGATGCTGCGGATGCGGCACACGGCCGAGTCGTGTCCGATGCGCCCCTCGACGGTGACCCACGGATCGCGCCAGCGGAACAGCCGCACCGAATCGCGCACGGGGTGCGGGTCGCCGGACCGGACGACGACGGTGTCGCGCAGCGGCGTGCGGATTTCGGCTTCGGTGGCCGTCACGGTCTTTGCGGCGGCCTCCAGCCGGCGGATTTTGAGCCTCAGCCGGCGGATCTCTTCGGCATCGGCCGCACGCAGGGCTTCGAACTCCCCGCACCGCAGCCGCAGGACCTGCGCCGAGGCGGCCTCCTGCCCGGCCTGCGTGCGGTAGTGCGCGACCTCGGCGGTGAGAGCGGTCTGGTTCTGGACGAGGCGCCGGTTTTCGGCGCAGTAGCGGCGGTGGGAGCATACGAACAACGCCGTCACGGCGACGGCGTAGAGCACGAGGTATTTTTTCATGGTTTTCGGGATTTGGTTGCCCGAAAGGTACGACGGAAGGGGCCGGTGCGGTTTCTATTTTTTCGGAAACAGCCCCTCCATGACGAGGGCGATGCGCTCGGCGATGAGCGACATCAGCGGCTGCCCGTCGCAGCGTGCGAGGGCGGTGATGCCCCGGTGGTCGGCGAAGAAGAGTTCGTCGATCCGCGGCAGCTCCCCGCATCCGAAAGGCTCCTCGCGCAGCTCCAGCCCCGCGGCCCGTACGGCCCGCACGGCCAGTTCCCGTTCGACGCTCTGCGTGCCGGGGGCCGCCAGCACCGTGTGTCCCGCGACGGCGAACAGCGGGGCGTCGTCGGCTTCGCGGAGGATTCCCTCCCGGTCGCAACGCACGGCGACATCGGCTCCCGCGTGCTCCGCCATACGGCGGGCCAGCTGCGCCGCCGCTTCGCGGGCCGAGGTCGGGGCCTCGGTGAGCGGCAGGTCGTAGCGGAGCGTCACGGCCTCGGGCTGGAGGCTCCGGAGAGCGTAGCCGTCGTAGAGCGACACCCCCGCGGGGGTGAGACGCTCCTCGCCGTCGGCCCCCAATTCGATGCGCACGAATCCCGACACCCCCGTCGGATAGCGTTCCGCGGCGGCGAGGGCCTCGATGCGGGCCGCGAGGCGTGCGGGTGCATATCCCCGGCCGAACAGCTCGCGCGATGCGGCGTCGAGCTGTGCGGCGTGCGCCTCCGCATTGCGGGCGCGGCCCCGGGCGAGGTGGACCGTCTGATATAGGTAGAGCTCCGTCAAAGCAGGAAGATTTTCAGCAGCAGTTCGCGCAGCAGCTCGCCGTCCGGAGCTCCTCCGGCGTTGAGCCCCTTGCTCTTGGCGTCGTATTCGCGCAGCAGCCCCAGGATGTTGAACACCTTGCGGTTGTTCCACGCCGCGGCGTTCTGTTTGATCTCCCCGAGGACGTAGACGTTGTTTTTGCGCAGGATGCGCATCAGCTCCGTGTCCGGCGGAAAGGGCTTTCCCCGATGCTGCGCGAGCCAGCGCAGGTAGTTGACGACGAAGATGTCGCGGAACTGTCCGAACAGCGCCATGACCGTCAGCAGCAGCGGGTTGTCCTTGGGGTTGCGGGCGAAGTGGTCGGCGATCATCAGCGCGCGGCCCATGTCCTTGGTGGCCACGGCCTTGCACAGCTCGAAATTGTTGAAATCCTTCGAGATGCCGATGTTGGCCTCGATGTCGGCGTCGGTGATGCGCTTCACCCCCTCGGGCATCGACACGGTGAGTTTTTTCAGCTCGTTGGAGATTTTGGCGATGTCGGTCCCCAGGTGGTCGGTCAGCATCGACAGCGCCTTGGCGTCGATCGTCAGCCCCTGTTTCCGGATGAACTGCTGCAACCACGCCGCGATTTCGTAGTCGCGCGGCCGCACCGATTCCAGCACCGTGCCGTTCGCCGCGCACCCCTTGTAGAAAGCCGAACGCTTGTCGGCGTTCTTCTCCTTGTGGCAGATCACGAGGACGGTCGTGGGCGAGGGCTTCTGGGTGTAGAGCGAGAGTTTGTCGAGCCCTTTGAGCTGCTGGGCCTCTTTGAGGATCACCACCTGATACGACCCCATCATGGGCATCTGGCGGCAGAGGTTGATGATCTGCCCCGCCTCGGAGTCGCGTCCGTAGACGGTGATCTGGTTGAAGGCCCGCGACGCCTCGTCGAGAATCGTCGCCGCCAGCTGCTCCGCGAGGGCGTCGATGAAATAGCTCTCCTCGCCCATCAGCAGGTAGATGCCCGAAAACCGGCGCGCCGCGATCTCGGCGGCGATCCGCTCGTATTCGGCGACGGAGTCCTTGAACTTTACGGTGCTTTTTGCCATCTCTTAAACGATCTCTTTGGTGATGCGCAGCACGTTTTCCGTTTCGGACGTCAGCCGGTAGCGGTCGTCGATGCGGCGGCCGACGAGCCACGCGATTTCGCCGCCCGACACGAGCACGAACTGCCGCTGTTTCTCGGCCACGGAGACTTTGGCATCGACGAGGAAGTCCGACACCTTCTTGCGGCCCGTCATGCCGAAGGGCACGAACCAGTCGCCCTCCTGCCAGCGGCGGAGCGTGAGCGGGAATTGCAGCCGGTCGGCGTCTATCTGCGCGATGTGCTCCGGGACGCCGAAATTCTTGATCGTGTCGATGTCGCAGTATTCGTAGTAGAGCACCGAGTTGCCGCAGTAGCTGCGCAGGGCTCCTTTCGGCACCGTCGTGAGACACGCGTCGTCGGGGGCGACCGGCGCCACGACGATTCGTCCGCGGTCGATGCAGGCCACGTGCTCCCGGGCGTAGAACCGCCGTCCCGTGGCCCCCTGTTCGAGGGCGTGGCACAGCGAGTCGATCACGTCGCCCTTGAACCCGTATCCCGAACTGAGGAGTTCGTAGATCACGAACCCCTGCGGGAACGCCGGGTCGATCCGGTCGAGGCGGATCGTGTCGATCCCCGCCTCCGACGTGACCGCCTCGCCGCGGATGCGCTCGATGCCGTGGTTGATGAACAGCTGGGCGTCGGTCAGCCGCGCGAGGTTGCGGCTCATCAGGCTCGTGAACTTGGGGTTGATCTCGCGGATGCGGGGGATGAGCCCCAGCCGGATCTTGTTGCGCAGGTATTTGGTCGAGCGGTTCGACGAATCCTCCCGGAAGGGGATGCGGTTCTGCACGGCGTATTCGAGTATCTCCCGGCGCGAGGCGAACAGCAGCGGGCGGATGATCTTCCCCACCTGGGTCGAGATGCCCGTCAGTCCCCGCAGCCCGGTGCCGCGCAGCAGGTTGATGAAAAAGGTCTCTATCGAGTCGTCGGCGTGGTGGGCGATGGCCACGGCCGTATAGCCGTGCTCATGGCTCAGGGCGTCGAACCAGGCGTAGCGCAGCCGCCGGGCCGCCATCTCCATCGACTCGCCCGTGCGCTCCATCTCGGCCTTGGTCTCGAAGCGCTTGTTGTAGAACTCCACGCCGTATTTTTTCGCCTCCTCTTCCACCAGCACTTCGTCCTCGTCGCTCTCCGTGCCCCGCAGCTGGAAGTTGCAGTGGGCAACGCCCACCCGGTAGCCGCAGCGGGTGAACAGCGAGAGCATCACCATCGAGTCCACGCCGCCCGAGACGGTCAGCAGGATGCGGTCGTCGTGCGTGGCGAGGCTGTTCTCTTCGATGTAGCGCTGGAACGTTTCGATCAGGTTCATATATTATTATAAGATGTTAACCTCCGTATCTATTTCGATGCCGAATTTCTCGCGGACCCGCTCCTGCACCTCGTGCGCGAAGGCGATCACCTCGCCGCCCGTGGCGCCGCCGTGGTTCACCAGCACCAGCGCCTGCCGTTCGTGGACCCCCACGGCCCCCTTGCGGCGGCCTTTCATCCCGGCCCGGTCGATCAGCCACCCGGCGGCCAGCTTCACGCGGCCTTCGGGAGCGGGGTAGTGCGGCATGTCGGGATACTCCGCGAGCAGGCGTTCCGCCACGGCCGCCCCGACCACCGGATTCTTGAAGAAGCTGCCCGCGTTGCCCAGCACGGCCGGGTCGGGGAGCTTCGCGCGGCGGATCGCGCAGATCGCTTCGCGGATGTTGCGCAGCGTCGCTCCGCCGCGGGCCTCGACCTCGCGCTCCACGTCGCCGTAGCCCAGCCGGGGCCGGGGCGTGTGCGTGAGGGCGATCTCGACGGCGGTGATGATCACCCGCCCTTTCAGGTCGTGTTTGAAGACGCTCTCGCGGTATCCGAATCCGCAGTGCGCGGCGTCGAGCGTCAGCATTGCGCCCGTCTCGACGCAGTACATCTCGACCCGGCGGATCGCGTCCTTCGCCTCGCAGCCGTAGGCCCCGATGTTCTGCACCGGCGCCGCGCCCGCCTTGCCGGGGATCAGCGAGAGGTTCTCGATGCCCCACAGTCCGCGTCCGACGGCCCATTCCACCAGATCGTCCCACTCGACGCCCGCATCGGCCCGCACGCGGACCTCGTCGCCGTCGTCGCTCAGGAGGGTGATCCCCCGGGCGACGGGAGTCAGGAGCACGCCGTCGTAGTCCCGGGTGAAGAGGATGTTGTTGCCTCCGGCCAGGACCGTCCATTTTTCAGGAATCCCTGCGGCGAAGAGCGTGTTCAGGTCTTCGGGCGTTTCGAATTCGACGAGGCGCGCGGCCTGCTGATCGACGCCGAAGCTGTTGCGCGTGCGCAGGCTGATTTGGTGAAATTCTCGGATCATGATGCGCAAAGTTACGCAAATATTTCGTATATTTATGCCACAAAACCGATAACCTATGTTTACTCAACAGGATTTACAACAGATCGCCGGCCACGGCCTCACCCTCGGACAGGTCGAAACCCAGCTGGAGAATTTCCGCCGCGGATTTCCTTTTCTGAACGTCGTGCGGGCCGCTTCGCCGGGCGACGGCGTGACGGTGGTCGATCGGGCGCAGGCCGACGAGACCGCGGCCCGTTACGAGGCTGCCGCCGGGCGTCTGGGCATCGTGAAGTTCGTGCCCGCCTCGGGCGCCGCGACGCGCATGTTCAAGGAGCTGTTCGGGTTCGTCAACGACGGCAAGCGCGGCAAGGGCATCGACACCCTGCTGGAAAATATCGAGAAATTCGCCTTCTGGCCCGAGCTGAAAGCCGTGCTTCCGGCCGGGGCCGACGACCGGACGGTCGTCAGCGCCATCGTGAACGACGGTCTGAACTACGGCCGCAAGCCCAAGGGGCTGGTCACCTTCCACGCCTATCCCGAGGGGGCCCGCAAGGCCGTCGAGGAGCATCTGGTCGAGGGGGCGACCTATGCCGCCGCGAAGGGTGTGGCGCGCATCCATTTCACCGTCTCACCCGAGCACGTCGCCGGATTCGAGGAGCTGCTCGCCGAGAAGGTGCCGTTCTATGAAAAACGCTTCGGCATCCGTTACGACATCTCGTTCTCGGTGCAGAAGCCGGCGACCGACACCATCGCCGTGAATCCCGACAACACGCCTTTCCGGCAGGACGACGGCACGCTGCTGTTCCGTCCCGCGGGCCACGGGGCGCTGATCGAGAACCTGAACGAGATCGACGCCGACCTGATCTTCATCAAGAATATCGACAACGTGACGACCGACGCCCGGCGCGGCGACACGATCCGTTATAAAAAGGTGCTTGCGGGCATTCTGCTCGACCTCGAAGAGCGTTCTTTCGAATACCTCAAGGCGCTCGAAGTGGGCGGCGCCGAGCTGGAACCCATCGCCGAATTCATCGAAAAACAGCTTTGCGTGAAGCTCCCCGCCGACTACGATTCGGCGTTGCTGCGCGCCGTGCTGGACCGTCCGATCCGCGTCTGCGGCATGGTCCGCAACGAGGGCGAGCCGGGCGGCGGGCCCTTCTGGGTCGGGAATCCCGACGGCACCGAGTCGTTGCAGATCGCCGAGTCGAGCCAGATTTCGCCCGACGACCTGCCGCTGATGCAGTCGGCCACGCATTTCAATCCCGTGGACATCGTCTGCGGCGTGCGCGATTCGAAGGGCCGGAAATTCGACCTGCGCAAATACACCGACCCCTCGACGGGCTTCATCTCGTCGAAATCGGCGGGCGGCCGCGACCTGCGGGCCCAGGAGCTTCCGGGGTTGTGGAACGGCGCGATGGCCCGCTGGAACACGGTCTTCGTCGATGTGCCGATCACGACCTTCTCGCCCGTCAAGGTGGTGCAGGACCTCCTGCGCCCTCAGCACCAGTAGCTTCCGGGCCGGGTGCCGTTCGTGCTGAGCGGCATCGCCCTTGAAAGAGAATGTCCCCGTTTTTCAGGCTGTGGATTCCGGCATGAAAAGCGGGGGCGTCGTTTTTTCTTCGGTTGGACCGTCGGATAAATTTTCGATTTCGGGCGGATAACCGAGGAGACCATGCCTCGTCCCAAACCGTTCGTTTCGTCCTTCGACTGACGGTTTCGCGTGGCGCGGCCGCGCCGGGTGCGGGACCGTATGAAAACCCCGCCGGCTCTTGATCGGGGCGGGTGGGGTTTTCGTGCTCCCGTTCGCGGACACATTCGGTCCTTACCGCAGGAGCGGGACGCTCCGGTCCGTATTTTTCAGAAAGACTTTCGGTGAATGAGGCCGCCCGCCGGGCCGAAGACCGCCTCCCGGGGCCCGGCCTCCGTTCCGCAAGGCTCGCACATTTCTTCCTGAATTTTGTCAAAAAGGGATAAATTGCTGTTCAGTACCCCGTTTTTTTGATAATCTTTTATATATTTGTGCGTTAAAAGAAAAAACGATAATCAAACAAATATAACGCTATGGAAAACAAACTGCAACAGTTGACCCAGAAGCTCTACGACGAAGGGCTGGAGAAAGGCCGTGCCGAGGCCGACAAGCTGGTCGCCGACGCCAAGGCCGAAGCGCAGAAGATCGTTGCCGAGGCCCGTGCCGAAGCCGAGGAGATCGTGAAGAAGGCGCAGGCGAAAGCCGAGGATGTCGAGAAGAACACCATGACCGAGATCGCATTGGCCGGCAAACAGGCCGTGTCGAAAATCAAACAGGAGATCGCCTCGCTGATCATCGCCAAGGCCACGGCCGGCGGCGTGAAGGAGGCCGTCGTGGACCCGGCGTTCATCAAAGAGATGCTCGTCGCCGTGGCGAAGAACTGGAACGGTGCCGATTCGGGCAAGGTCGAATTGCAGGCCCTGCTTCCCGAGGACGAGCGCAAGAAACTCGACGAGGCGTTCGGCAAGAGCGCCCAGGAGCTGCTGGCCGCCGGCATCGAGGTCGGCTGGTCGAAGGAGGTGAAAAGCGGGTTCAAGGTGGGCGCCAAGGAGGGCGGCTACTACATTTCGTTCGCCGACGCCGACATCGAGGCGCTGTTGGGCGAGTATCTGCGCGACAAGGTTTACCGGTTGCTGTTTAAGGCGTAACGCTATGTTTGCGACCGAATATTATTGTCTGGTGGCCGGGCTGAAGGAGTACTCGCTCGACGCCGACACCAAGGGGTTCGACGCCCGGGCCATCGTCTCCGAGATTCTGGAGGGGGTGACGGCGGCCGACGCCCACGAGGTGCGGCTGCTGTACGGCTACTACGACTGCGAGAATATCGCCGCTCTGCGCGCGGGACGCTCGGCGCACAATCCGCTGGGCAATCTCACGCACGAAGAGCTGGAGGAGGAGTTGAAGTCCCCGAAGCGGCTGCCCGAACCGGTGGCCCGCGTGGTGAGGGCCTATGCCGATCCCGAGGGCGAGGACGCCGAGACGGTCGATACCGCGCAGCGCTTCGAAAAGGAGCTGTTCGGTGCCTACTACGCCGCGTGCGCCAAGGCCGGGAGCCGTTTCCTGCGCGAATGGTCGGCTTTCGACCGGAATCTGCGCAACGTGTCGGCCGCCGTTACGGCGCGTGCCGCGGGGCGTGCGGTCGAGGAGGTCGTGGTGGGCGGCGGCGATGTCGCCGACCAGTTGCAGCGCAGCTCGGCGGCCGATTTCGGACTGCGGGGCGAGTTGCCCTATATCGACGCGGTGATCGCGGCCGTGAACGACGAGGCGAACCTCGTCGAGAAGGAGCACAAGATCGACCTCGTGCGCTGGAACGAAGCCACGGAGCTGGCCACGTTCGACTATTTCGACATTAACGCCGTTCTTTCCTACCTGGCCCGGATCAACATCGTGGCCCGCTGGACGCTGCTCGACGCCGCGCGCGGCCGCGAGATGTTCGACCGCCTGATGGCCGAACTGGACGGAAAAGAGCTGATCGACAAGAAATAAACAATAAAAAGATACAATGAAAACGACAGGACGTGTAAACGGTATCATCTCCAACATCGTGATCGTCAAGGCCGACGGAGCCGTGGGCCAGAACGAGATCTGCTATGTCTGGACGGGGGATACCAAAATGATGGCCGAGGTCATCAAGGTCATAGGCGACGCCGCCTATGTCCAGGTTTTTGACAGCACCCGCGGTTTGAAGATCGGCGACAAGGTGGAGTTCGAGGGGCACATGCTCGAAGTGACGCTCGCCCCGGGCCTTTTGTCGCGCAACTACGACGGTTTGCAGAATGACCTCGAAAAGATGGACGGGCTGTTCATCGCCCGCGGTTCGATCACCGATCCGATCGACTTCTCCGCCGAGTGGGAGTTTACGCCGCTGGCCAAGGCGGGCGACAAGGTCTCCGCAGCGTCGTGGCTGGGCGAGGTCAAGGAGCAGTGGGTGATGCACAAGATCATGGTTCCGTTCTCGATGACCGACACCTATACGGTCAAGAGCGTCGCCGCAGCGGGCAAATACAAGGTGACCGACACGGTCGCCACGCTGACCGACGCCGAGGGTCGGGATCACGACGTGACGATGGTGCAGAAATGGCCCGTGAAGCAGGCCGTGCGCTGCTACACCGAGAAGCCGCGCCCCTCGCGGGTGATGATCACTGGCGTGCGCGCCATCGACACCTTCAACCCGATGGCCGAGGGCGGTACGGGCTTTATCCCGGGGCCTTTCGGCGCCGGCAAGACGGTGCTCCAGCACGCCATCTCGAAGCAGGCCGACGCCGATGTCATCATCATGGTGGCCTGCGGCGAGCGTGCCAACGAGGTGGTCGAAATTTTCAAGGAGTTCCCCGAGTTGATCGACCCCCGCACGGGCCACAACCTCATGGAGCGCACGATCATCATCTGCAATACGTCGAACATGCCCGTCGCCGCGCGTGAGGCGTCGGTCTATACGGGTATGACCATCGGCGAGTACTACCGCTCGATGGGTCTCAAGGTGCTGGTCATGGCCGACTCGACTTCGCGCTGGGCCCAGGCGCTGCGCGAGATGTCGAACCGTCTGGAGGAGCTTCCGGGTCAGGACGCCTTCCCGATGGACCTCTCGGCGATCATCTCGAACTTCTACTCGCGCGCCGGACTGGTGAAGCTCGTCGGCGGCGGTACCGGTTCGGTGACCTTCCTCGGCACGGTGTCGCCCGCGGGCGGTAACCTCAAGGAACCGGTGACCGAATCGACGAAAAAGGCCGCGCGCTGTTTCTACGCCCTTTCGCAGGGCCGCGCCGACTCGAAGCGCTACCCGGCCATCGACCCGCTGGAGTCCTATTCGAAATACCTCGAATATCCCGAGATCCGCGAGTATCTCGACGGTCAGATCGAAAAGGATTGGGTGGACCTCGTCTATGCGGGCAAGACCATCGTGCAGCGCGGCAAGGAGGCCAACGACCAGATCAACATCCTGGGCGACGACGGCGTGCCGGTGGAGTATCACGAGCGTTTCTGGAAGTCGGAGCTGATCGACTTCGTGATCCTGCAACAGGACGCTTTCGACGACATCGACGCCAACTGTCCGATCGAACGCCAGCAGATGATGTACAAGATGGTGCTCGGCATCTGCAACCAGTCGTTCTCGTTCGCCGATTTCGAGGAGTGCTCGCAGTTCTTCAAGGGCCTTATCAACCTCTTCCGCCAGATGAACTACTCGGAGTGGAAGTCGGAGAAGTTCGAGGATTACCGCAAGCAGATCGAGCAGTATGTGAGTGAAAAAACCAAATAAGCCATGACAACACGAGCATTTCAGAAGATATACACCAAGATTGACAACATCACCAAGGCTACCGTGACGCTGCGCGCCACGGGCGTCGGCAACGACGAACTGGCCACCGTCGGCGGCAAGCTGGCGCAGGTGGTGAAGATTATGGGCGAGAACGTCACGTTGCAGGTTTTCGCCGGGACCGAGGGTCTGGCCACCGACTCGGAGGTCGTCTTCCACGGCGAGCCTCCCAAGTTGCGCGTCTCGGACAACCTCGCCGGGCGTTTCTTCAACGCCTACGGCGAACCGCTGGAGGGCGGCGAGATCATCGAGGGCGAGGCCCGCGAGATCGGCGGCCCGACGGTGAACCCCTTCCGGCGTATCCAGCCTTCGGAGCTGATCGCCACGGGCATCGCCGGCATCGACCTGAACAATACGATCGTGACGGGGCAGAAGATCCCCTTCTTCGCCGACCCCGACCAGCCCTACAACGCCGTGATGGCCAACGTGGCCCTGCGCGCCAAGGCCGACAAGATCATCCTCGGCGGCATGGGTCTTACGAACGACGACTTCCTCTATTTCAAGTCGGTCTTCGAGAACGCCGGAGCGCTGGACCGCATCGTGTCGTTCGTCAACACCACGGAGAACCCGCCCGTCGAGCGTCTGCTCGTTCCCGACATGGCGCTGACCGCCGCCGAGTACTTCGCCGTCGATAAAGGCGAAAAGGTGCTGGTGCTGCTGACCGACATGACGCTCTACGCCGATGCGCTGGCCATCGTGTCGAACCGCATGGACCAGATTCCGTCGAAGGACTCCATGCCCGGTTCGCTCTACTCGGACCTGGCGAAGATTTACGAGAAGGCCGTGCAGCTGCCCAACGGCGGTTCGATCACGATCATCGCCGTGACGACCCTTTCGGGCGGCGACATCACGCACGCCATCCCCGACAATACGGGTTACATCACCGAGGGCCAGTTGTTCCTGCGCAACGACTCCGACACGGGCAAGGTCATCGTGGACCCGTTCCGTTCGCTGTCGCGTCTGAAACAGCTCGTCATCGGCAAGAAGACCCGCGAGGACCATCCGCAGGTGATGAACGCCTGCGTGCGTCTGTACGCCGACGCCGCGAATGCCAAGACCAAGCTGGAGAACGGTTTCGACCTCTCGGATTACGACGAACGCACGCTGAAATTCGCCTTCGACTACTCGGAGAAACTGCTTGCGATCGATGTCAACATCGAGATCACCGAGATGCTCGACACGGCGTGGAGCCTCTTTGCGAAGTACTTCTCGAAGGAGGAGGTCGCCATCAAGGAGGAACTCATCAAAAAATACTGGAAGGAGGCGTAACGCGCGATGGCAATCAAATTCCAATATAACAAGACCTCGCTCGGCGACCTCGGCAAACAGCTGAAAATGCGCCAGAAGGCCCTCCCTACGATCAAAAGTAAGGAATCGGCCCTGCGCTCCGAGGTGAAGAAGGCGAAGGACTCCGCAAACGACTGCCGCCGCCGGCTCGATGCCCTGAAGGCCGAGTACGACTACATGGTGTCGCTCTGGGGAGAGTTTGATTGTGACCTCTTGCGCGTCGTCGATATCGACTTGTCGGTACAGAAGATCGCGGGTGTGCGCACTCCGGTCTTGCAGGAAGTGAAATTCGAGGAGAAACCCTACGATCTGTTCTCCTCTCCGGTGTGGTTCGCCGACGGAGTCGATATCCTCAAGCGCATGGCGCAGCTGGGCATCGAGTTCGCGGTCTACGACCGCAAGACGGAGCTGCTGGACCACGCGCGCCGCAAAACCACTCAGAAGGTGAACTTGTACGAAAAGGTGCAGATACCCGGGTACGAGGACGCCATACGCAAGATCAAACGCTTCATGGAGGATGAGGAGAACCTCTCCAAGTCGGCCCAGAAGATCGTGAAAACCAAACAACAGGCCGCCGGGGAGGGCGCGATGTTATGATAGCCAGAATGTCGAAATACAACTTTGTGCTCTACGCGGCGCAGAGCGAGGATTTCATCGAGAAGCTGCGCGGACTCGGCCTGGTGGACATCACCACCACGGGCTGGGAGCCCTCCGAGGAAGACCGCCAACTGCTGCTCGACATCGAGGGCCACGCGAAGGCCGCGGAGTTCCTGAATACCCTTCGGGCCGAAGGCCGTTGCAAGGCGGATGCCGAACCGTTCGCTTCGGGCCGAGAGGCTTATGAGCACTACACCGCTGCGCATCAGCAGGCTGCGGCACTCCATGCCGAGATCGGCCGCTTGGAGAAGGCCGCCGAGGAGCTGCGTCCGTGGGGCGCTTTCGACGTGGAGCGCACGAAGAAGCTCGCCGCACAGGGCATCGTCCTGCGCTATTTCTTCACCCAGCGCAACACCTTCGACAAGATGCTGGGCGAGTGGTCGGAGTGTTATACGATTTCGGAGGTCAGCCGCACCGATGCAGCGGTGTGGTTCGTCGTCGTGGCGAAGCCCGGCGAGGAGGTGACGCTCGATGCGCAGGAAATGAAGACCCCGACGATGGATGTCCGCGAGGCGGAGCGCCGCATCGCCGAGGCCGAAAAGAAACTCCGGGCCCTCGACGCCGAATTTTCGCGCGTGGCCGCTTCGGAGAAGCTGCTCGCGGAGCACGCCTGCTCGCTGAAGGAGCGTTTGCAGGGCGTGCAGGTGACGGCCACGGCACAGGAGGCCGCCGACGGCACATTGGTCGTCATGGAGGGCTGGGCCGAGAAGGAGACTTCCGGCAAGGTCGATGCCCTGCTGGAGGAGTACCCCAACGTGGTCTACCTCAAGAGCGACCCCACGCCCGAGGACGAGACGCCCGTGAAGCTGAAGAACGGCTGGTTCGCACGCAATTTCGAGCTGGTGGGCGACATGTACGCCCGGCCGAAATACGGCACGATGGACCTCACGCCCTTCTTCGCGCCGTTCTACGTGCTGTTCTTCGGCATCTGCCTGAACGACGCCGGCTACGGTGCCATCCTGGCCCTGATGGGGGCTTTCATGCTGTATAAGTTCCGCAAGCCCGGCATGATGCGCCGCGCGGCGTGGTTCGCCACGATGTGCGGACTGGCGACGGTCGCTTTCGGACTCTTCTGCGGATCGTTCTTCGGGATCAACATGCAGGAGTGGTTCCCCTCGGTGAAATTCTTCAATTTCCAGGGGCAGTTCTTCTCCATCGCGCTGGTGATCGGCATCGTGCAGATCCTTTTCGGCATGTCGCTCAATATCTGGATGACCGTCCGCAATTTCGGCCTGAGCCGTGCGCTCGGACAGTTGGGGTGGTTCATCATGCTCGTTTCGTGCTGTCTGGCCGTGGGCCTGCCGATGGCGGGGCTCGCCATCCCGGGATTCACCTCCGGATCGGTGGCCTTCTACGCGGCACTGGGCATCGGGGCCGTGCTGATGTTGTTGCTGAACGATCCGAAACGCAACCCGCTCATCAATCTCGGCGCGGGGCTGTGGGACCTGTATAATAATGTCACGGGACTGCTCAGCGACGTGCTCTCCTACATCCGTCTGTTCGCCATCGGACTTTCGGGCGGCGTGCTGGCGCTGGTGTTCAACACGCTGGCGGCGGGCTTCGTGCCCGAGGGCTCGGGAATCGTGGTGCGGCTGCTGGTGATGATTCCGATCCTGCTGATCGGCCACGGCATCAACCTCTTCATGTCAACCATCTCGTCGTTCGTGCATCCGCTGCGTCTGACGTTCGTCGAGTTCTACAAGAACGCCGGTTTCGAAATGGCTCCGCGCAATTTCGATCCCATCCGTAAAATGAATGATACTAACGAATAAATAACAATTAAAAAACTCAACTCATTATGGAAACAACAGCATTGGTATTGGCTTACGTCGGCGTAGCGCTGATGGTGGGCCTGGCAGGCGTCGCTTCGTCGATCGGTACTGCCATTACGGGTCAGGCCGCAGTAGGGGCCATGAAGAAGAACGGCGGGGCTTTCGGTAGCTACATGATCCTTTCGGCGCTTCCGGGTTCGCAGGGTCTCTACGGTTTCGTCTGCTTCTTCCTGGTGCAGAACGGCCTGACGGCTCCGACGCTGGTGCAGGGCGCCGCTATCTTCGGCGCCGGTCTGCTGGTCGGCATGGTGAACCTCGCGGCTTCGGTATATCAGGCCAAGGTCTGCGCCAACGGTATCGCCGCCATCGGCAACGGTCACGACGTGATGGGTAAGACGCTGATTCTCGCGGCTTTCCCCGAGCTGTACGCTATTCTGACGGTGGCCGCCACCTATCTGATCGCCACGCTCGACGGCGTGAACCTCTTCTAAAGAGAAACACCCGCATGCAAAAAGGGAAGCCCCGAGGGCTTCCCTTTTTTGCGTCGTGAGCGTCGCGCGGCCTATTTGCCTTTGCGGCGCGATGACGTGCGGACCTTGGGGCCTTTGCCGCGGCCTTCGGACGCTGCGGCGGCGCGGCGCGTTGCGGCATCGGGCAGCAGCACTTCGAAGTCGAGCTGGCGCTTTTGCAGGTCGGCGCGCTTCACGCGGATGCGCACGGGGCTGCCCAGCGTCAGGCGAATGCCCGTCGAGCGGCCGATGATCTCGTAGAGCTGCTCGTCGAACTGGAAGAAGTCGCCCTCGATGTCCCGCAGGAACGACATGCCCTCGATGTGGGTTTCGTCCAGCTCCACGTAGACGCCCCATTCCGTGAGCCCCGAGATGTGCCCTTCGAACTCCTCGCCGATGTGCTCCTTCATGAATTCGACCATCTTGTACTTGATCGAGGCGCGTTCGGCCTCGGCGGCCACCACCTCGCGCTCCGAGGCGCGTGCGCAGAGCTCCTCCAGCTCGGTCTTGTCGGCCGACTTGCCGCCCGCGAGGTAGCGGGCCAGCAGGCGGTGGACCATCATGTCGGGGTAGCGGCGGATGGGCGAGGTGAAGTGCGTGTAGTAGGGGAAGGCCAGTCCGTAGTGGCCGATGTTGTCGGTCGTGTAGTAGGCTTTGGCCATCGAGCGCACGGCCATCGTCGAGACGGCGTTCTCCTCGGTGGTGCCCTTGATCTGCTTGAAGAGCTTGTTCATCTCCTTGGCCACGGCGCGGCCCTTCGTGGCCTTGAAGATGTGCCCGAAGCGGAGGATGAACTGGCGGAAGCGGTCGAGCTTCTCCTCGCTCGGGGAGTCGTGCACGCGGTAGACCATCGTGCGCGCCGTCGTGCGGCCGCTTTCGGTCCGGCGCTTGCCGCAGAACTCCGCCACGCGGCGGTTGGCCAGCAGCATGAATTCCTCGATCATCTGGTTCGACTCCTTCTGCTCCTTGAAATAGACGCCCAGGGGCTTGCCGTTCTCGTCGAGCTTGAATTTCACCTCCTCGCGGTCGAACGAGATGGCGCCGTTCTTGAACCGCTCTGCCCGCAGCGCTTGCGCCAGCCGGTTGAGGGTCAGCACCTCTTCGGCATAGTCCCCGCGGCCCGTCTCGATGATCTCCTGCGCCTCGGCGTAGGTGAAGCGGCGGTCGGAGTGGATGACCGTGCGGCCGAACCACTCTTCGAGGATTTCGAGATTCTCGTTGAGGGTGAAGACCGCCGAGAAGCAGAGGCTCGTCTCGTGGGGGCGCAGCGAGCAGAGTTCGTTCGAGAGCCGCTCGGGGAGCATCGGCACGGTGCGGTCCACCAGATAGACCGACGTGCCGCGTTCCACGGCTTCGTCGTCGATCACCGAATGGGGCCGCACGTAGTGGGTCACGTCGGCGATGTGCACGCCGATCTCCCACACGCCGTCCTTGATTTTACGCACCGACAGCGCGTCGTCGAAGTCCTTGGCGTCGGCCGGGTCCACCGTGAAGGTCACGACCTGCCGGAAGTCGCGCCGTTCGGCGATCTCCTTGCCCGTCACCCGGGCGTCGATGGCTTCGGCGGCCTCTTCGACCTCCGTTTCGAAGCGGTAGGGCAGTTCGTATTCCGCGAGGATGGCGTGCATCTCCGTGTCGTTGTTTCCGGCCATGCCCAGCCGTTCGACCAGCTCGCCTTCGGGGCTCTTGCTCCCGGGCTGCCAATCGACGATGCGGACCACGACCTTCTCGCCGTTCCTGATGTCGGGCCAGGTGCGCTTCGAGAGGTAGATGTCCATCGGCATGCGGCGCGAGTCGGCCCGCACGAAGATCTGGTGCGCGCCGACCTCCGCCACGCCCACATAGGGCTTGCGGTTGCGTTCGATGATGCGGGTGATCTCTCCCTCCATCTGTCCGTTGCGGCCGCGGTGCATCGCCACGACCTCCACGCGGTCGCCGTTCAGGGCATTGGCCGCATTGCGCTGGTTGACGAAAATGTCGGCTTCCAGTCCCTCGACCTTCACGTAGACCGAACCCGAGGGGGTCATGTCGGCCACGCCCTCGTAGTGGGGCAGGTGCTTCTGGGTGAGGCGGTATTTTTCGCGGGCGCACTCCTCGACGATCCCCTCTTCGAAGAGGCGGTCGAGGATTTCGAGCGTTTCGCGGCGGCCCTCCTTCGAGGCGCCTCCCGACGCCGAAGCGAGGTGTTTCAGCGAGAATTTATTGTTGGGGAATTCGCGCAGCAGGCTCAGTATGACCGATGCGCGGTCCGTTTTCCGGGCTCCTTTTCCGGAGCGTTGGTTCTGTTTTTTCATCTTTTTTCCAAAATTTGCAGGGCCATGCGGCGCATGAAGCCGATGCCCACGTCCAAGGCCCCTTCGTCGGGTGAGAACGTCGCCGTATGGGGCCGTCCGGCTGCGGCGCCCACGCCCAGCCGGTAGAACAGCGACGGATATTGTCTGCAATAGAAGCCGAAATCCTCGGCCGTGGTCCGCAGCGGCAGCATCTCCACGCCGAGCCCTTCGGCCCGGGCCAGTGCGACGGCCTTTTTGACCAGCGTTTCGTCGTTCACCACGCAGGGATAGCCGCGGCCGATCTCCACGTCGGTCTGCACGCCGTGGCGTTTGTCGATGTCCGCCGCGATGATTCCGATGCGGCGGTGGATGATCCCGCGTTCGCGTTCGTCGAACGTGCGCAGCGTCCCTTCCATGTAGACCTCGTCGGGGACGATGTTTGTCGCCCCGCCGGCCTCCACGCGGCCGATCGACAGCACGCACTCCTCGCCGTTGAGCGCGATGAGGCGCGTCAGCAGTTCGGCGCCCGCCGCCACGGGGTCTTTGAGCTGCTTGCGCATGGCGCCGTGGCCGCCCGTGCCGTGGATGCGGAAGCGCAGTTCGTCGCTTGCGGCCATGTATTTCCCGGCCCGGAACCCGAGGGTCCCGACCTCCAGCTGCGGTTCGACGTGCTCGCCCACCACGGCCCGCACGTCGTATCCGTCGAACGGCTTTTCGGCCAGCACCAGCGACGCTCCGCCGGGGTTGCACTCCTCGCCGGGCTGGAACAGTCCGAAGAGCGTGCCCCGGAAGTCGGGCTCCGCGGCGAACTCTTTCAGGACCCCGAACAGCACCGCGGCGTGCACGTCGTGGCCGCAGGCGTGCATCACGCCCTCGTTCTGCGACCGCCATGCGCAGTCGTTCCGCTCGGCGATGGGCAGGGCGTCGGTGTCGGCGCGCAGGACGACGGCGCGCCGGTCGCCGGCGGGCGTCTTGCGGCCCTCGATGCGGGCCAGTACGCCGGTGGATGCGATCCGGCGGTGCTCGATGCCCAGCTCCGTGAGCTGCTGCTCGATGAACGCCGCCGTGCCGTGCTCCCGGAACGAGAGCTCGGGATGCGCATGCAGGTGACGCCGAAATTCGACAGGATTCATTTTTTTAATTGATAATTAACCATGAATAATTTAAGAAACACCCCGTCATTGCGAGGCATCGCAGATGCCGTGGCAATCGGCTGACAAGTCGTATGGCCGCGGGTCCTGCGCAGATTCCCACGCTCACATGCGTTCGCTCGGAATGACGAAAAAAATTATTCATTACTCGATTTTTCATTTTTACTGTTAGAAAATCGTGTTGACGATTTTCTGAATGTTCGTCGTGCGGCTCATCGTGTAGTAGTGCAGGACGGGCACGCCCGCGGCCATCAGTTCGCGGCTCTGGGCGATGGCCCATTCGGTGCCCACTTCGCGCACGTCGTCCGGATGCGCCTTCGCCTCGCGCACCAGCTCTTCGGGCAGCTCCACGCCGAATGTTTCGGGGAGGATCTCCAGGTGGCGGAGCGTCGAGATGGGCTTGATGCCGGGGATGATCGGCACCCCGATCCCCGCCTCGCGGCAGCGGCGCACGAAATCGAAGTATTTGCGGTTGTCGAAGAACATCTGCGTCACGACGTACTCGGCCCCGGCGTCGATCTTGTCCTTCAGCCGGATGATGTCCGAGGTGATGTCGCGGGCTTCGGCGTGCACCTCGGGATAGCCCGCCACGCCGATCGAGAATTTCGAGTGGTGGCACTCCTCGACCTCGCCGTCGATGAATTTTCCGCGGTTCATGTCCGCGATCTGCCTCACGAGGTCCACGGCGTGCGAGTGGCCCTGGGGGTGGGGCATGAAGCGTTTTTCGTTCTGCGACTTGTCGCCGCGCAGCGCCAGCACGTTGTGCAGCCCGAGGAAGTCCATGTCGATGAGCGTGTCCTCGATGTCGTACTTCGACAGCCCGCCGCAGATCAGGTGCGGAACCACCTCCACGCCGTACCGGTGCTGGATGGCCGCCGAGATGCCGACCGTTCCGGGACGGCGTCGCACGACGTGCCATTCGATGCTTCCGTCCTCGCGCTCGGTCT
The DNA here is from genome assembly GCF_025145645.1 of Alistipes senegalensis JC50. Taxonomy (NCBI): domain Bacteria; kingdom Pseudomonadati; phylum Bacteroidota; class Bacteroidia; order Bacteroidales; family Rikenellaceae; genus Alistipes; species Alistipes senegalensis. The sequence continues at coordinate 2,561,056 of NZ_CP102252.1, forward strand.
CCTTGATCCCCTCGCGGTGGAACGTGATGTTGACATAGGCCGGGTCGAAGTCCATCAGCGGCTCCACGGCGGCGAATATCTTCTGCATGCCGTCCCCCTTGAGCGGCGGCAGCAGCTCGAAAGCGAAGCGCGTGCGCCCGGTGGCCACCGCTTCGTTGATGATCTCTACGACGTTCATACGTTGTTCGGTATAATCTTTTTCACATCTTCGGCCGTCATTCCGCGGCGGTCGGCATACTCCTCCAGCTGCTGTGCGTCGATCGTTCCGACCGAGAAATAGTCGGCGTCGGACAGCATCAGGCCGCACAGCGCCTCGCCGGGGTCGATCATCCAGTTCTCGGTCAGCCGCATGCCGGTCGTCACCTCGGCGGCCAGCAGGTCGAAAGCCTCGCGTTTGAGCGAGTGGTCGGGCGTCGCCGGGTAGCCGAACGCCATGCGGCGGCCCCGGTATTCGCCGCGGACGATCTGTTTCGGCGTGAGGGGTTCGCCCGTCTCGTAGCCCCACATCTGCCGCCGCACGAAGGTGTGCACAGCTTCGGTGAAGGCTTCCGTCAGCCGGTCGGCCAGCAGTTTGGCCATGATCGCCGAGTAGTCGTCGCCCTCGGCGCGGAATTTCTCCGTGAGTTCTTTCAGCCCGATGCCGGCCGTCACGGCGAAACAGCCGATCCAGTCGCCGGACGGGGCGATGAAGTCGGCCAGCGACCGGTTCTCCTGCCCGCGCGTCTGGTTGCGGAGCATCGGGAAGCGTTTTTCGCGGCCCCGGGTGTCCGTCACCCGGATGTCGTCGCCCTCGGAGCGTGCCGGGAAGATGCCCACGACGCCTTGCAGCGTCAGCAGCCGTTCGTCGCGGATGCGGGCCAGCAGCGCCTGCGCATCGTCGAAGACCTTGCGGGCCTCGGCGCCCCGCTGGGGATGGTCGAGTATCTCGGGATAACGCCCCTTGAGCCCCCACGCCGGGAAGAAGAAGTTCCAGTCGATGAACGGCTCGGCGTCGGCCACGTCGAAGTCCGGGAAGACCATGCGTCCCGGATGGAGCGGTTTTACCGGATCGTGCGGCCGGGCGCTCCGTCCCGCCTTGCGTGCCTCGGCCAGCGGCATGAGGTCGCGTATCCGCAGTTGGCGGGCGTAATCTTGGCGCAGGGCCTGCTGGTCGGCCTTTATTTTGTCGATGTAGAGGTCACCGTCGGGACCGAGCAACTGTGCCAAAATCTGGCTGTTGCTGCTGGCGTTCGCGGAATGGATCACCGCACCCGAGTAGACCGGGGCGATCTTCACCGCCGTATGGAGGTCCGAGGTCGTCGCGCCGCCGATGATGACCGGGATGCGAAGCCCGCGGCGTTCCAGCTCTGCACAGACATGGGCCATTTCGTCGAGCGACGGGGTTATCAGACCGCTCAGGCAGATGCTCTGCGCACCCCACGCCACCGCCTCGTCGACGATGCGCTCCGACTCGACCATCACGCCCAAGTCCTTGATTTCATATCCGTTGCAGGCCATCACGACCGCCACGATGTTCTTGCCGATGTCGTGCACGTCGCCTTTCACGGTGGCGATCAGCACTTTCCCGGCGTTGTGGGCCTGCGAGGCCGACCCTTGTTCGATGTAGGGCGTCAGGGCCGCCACGGCGCGTTTCATCACCCGGGCGGTCTTCACGACCTGGGGTAGGAACATCTTGCCCTCGCCGAACAGCGCTCCGACACGCTCCATCGCGGGCATCAGCAGCGTGTCGATCACGGCCATCGGAGTGCCCAGCGCCTCGTAACCCTCCAGCGCGTCCTGCTCGATATAATCCGCCACGCCTTTGAGCATCGCGTGGCCGATGCGCTCTTCGAGCGTCCCCGCACGCCATGCGTCGGGGGCCTGCGGGACCGTTTCGGCCGTCTGCCGCACCTCCTGGGCGTATTCCGTGAGCCGCTCGGCGGCGTCGGCCCGGCGGCAGAGGATCACGTCCTCGACCCGCGCGAGCAGTTCGGGTTCGATCTCGCTGTACACGCGCAGCAGCTGCGGGTTGACGATGCCCATGTCCATTCCCGCGCGGATGGCGTGGTAGAGGAACGCCGAGTGCATCGCCTCGCGCACGGCGTTGTTGCCGCGGAAGGCGAACGAGAGGTTCGACACCCCGCCCGAAACCTTCGCGTGGGGCAGATTCTCCTTGATCCAGCGCGTAGCGTCGATAAAGGCTTTGGCGTAGCCGTCGTGTTCGGGAATACCCGTCGCCACGGCCAGCACGTTGGGGTCGAAAATGATGTCTTCGGGCGGAAATCCGTTGTCGGTCAACAGCTTGTAGGCTCTCTCCGCCACCTCGATCTTGCGTTCGCAGGTGTCGGCCTGCCCCCGTTCGTCGAAGAGCATCACCACGGCGGCCGCTCCGAAGCGGTGTATCTCCGCGGCGCGGCGCAGGAACTCCGCCTCGCCCTCCTTGAGCGATATGGAGTTGACCACCGACTTGCCCTGCGTCGCTTCGAGTCCGGCTGCGAGCACCTCCCATTTCGACGAGTCGATCATCACCGGCACGCGGGCGATCTCGGGCTCCGAGGCCATCAGGTTGAGGAACGTGCGCATCGCCGCGGGACCGTCGATCAGCCCGTCGTCCATGCAGACATCGACGATCTGCGCCCCGGCATCGACCTGCGCGCGGGCCACCGAAAGGGCCTCTTCGTAGTTGCCCTCGCGGATCAGCCGGGCGAATTTGGCCGATCCGGCGACGTTCGTGCGTTCGCCGATGTTGATGAAGTTGGCTTCGGGGACGATCCGCAGCGGCTCCAGACCGCTCAGCACCGTCGTATGGCGGGGTTCGGGAAGGGGCCGCGGGGCGTACTGCCCGGCGATCTTCGAGAGTTCGAAGATGTGCGCGGGCGTGGTGCCGCAGCATCCGCCCACGATGTTGACCAGTCCGCGCCGCAGGTACTCCCCGACATCCTCGGCGAACATTTCGGGCGTCTCGTCGTAGCCGCCCATGACGTTGGGAAGCCCGGCGTTGGGGTGCGCCGAGACGCGGGTTTCGGCCACCGCCGCCAGCCGTTCGAGGTAGGGCAGGAGCTGCCGGGCCCCGTAGGCGCAGTTGAGACCTACGGAGAGCAGTTCGGCGTGCGACACCGAGGCGGCGAACGCCTCGACGGTCTGTCCCGAGAGGGTGCGGCCGCTGGCGTCGGCGAGCGTTCCCGAGACCATCACGGGAATCCTCCGCCCCAGCTTCGCGCAGAGCGTGTCGATGGCGTAGAGGGCAGCCTTGGCGTTGAGCGTGTCGAAGACGGTCTCCACCAGCAGGATGTCCGCGCCGCCGTCCATGAGGCCCCGCGCCTGGTCCGTGTAGGCTTCGGCCAGCTGCGCGAAGGTCACTTCGCGGGCCGCGGGGTTCGCCACGTCGGCCGACATTGAGGCCGTGCGGTTCGTGGGGCCCATCGAGCCCGCCACGAAGCGGGGTTTCTGCGGGTTGCGGGCCGTGAATTCATCCGCCGCACGGCGGGCCGTTTCGGCCGCGGCCTTCGAGATTTCGTAGGCCAGCCCCTCCATGCGGTAGTCGGCCAGCGACACGGCGTTGGCGTTGAACGAGTCGGTCTCGATGATGTCGGCCCCCGCTTGCAGGTATTTTTCGTGGATTTCGCGCACTACGTCGGGGCGCGTCAGCACGAGCAGGTCGTTGCACCCCTTCAGCTGCACGGGCCAGTCGCCGAAGCGTTCGCCGCGGTAGTCCTCCTCCTGCAATCCGTAGCCCTGGACCATCGTCCCGAAGCCGCCGTCGAGCAGCAGAATGCGTTTTTCCAGTTGTTCGTATAGCGTCGTTGCCATTTATCGCTCGATTAGTTCTATTTCGAAGAGTTTCGGCCAGTTCTTGCCCGTCACGAAGATCCGTTTCCCGGCGGCGTCGTAGGCGATGCCGTTGAGCACGTCGGTCGTCGGGGCGATCTCCTCCTCGGAAAGCAGTCCCGACAGGTCTGCGACCCCCTCCACGACGCCCGTCGCGGGATCGACGATCACGATCCGGTCGGTGGTGTAGACGTTGGCCCAGATCCGGCCCCCGATCCATTCCAGTTCGTTGAGGTAGTTGACCGGAGCCCCTTGGAAGGTCACCGTCACGCGCTTTTCGCGGCGGAACGTCGCGGGGTCCACCGTGTAGATGCTGGCCGTACCGTCGGACATGTAGAGCTTCTCGCCGTCGGTCGTGAGGCCCCAGCCCTCGCCCGGATAGCGGTGGTCGCGGATTTTGCGCAGTTTGCCGTCTTTCAGCGAATAGACGTGCGCCGTGTTCGACTGCCAGGTGAGCTGGAAGAGTTCGTCGCCCACGCGGGCGATCCCCTCGCCGAACTCCGAGCGGGGCAGACGTGCCAGCACGTCGGTCCTGCCGGTCTCGGGATCGACGGTCTGTATGCGCGATTCGCCGTATTGTCCCGTTCCCTCCCACAGCAGGCCGTCGTCGTAATACAGCCCCTGCGTGTAGGCTGTCGTCGAGTGGGGATAGGTCGCCGCGATGCGGTAGGTGTATGTCTTGGGCTGCACTTGTGCGACTGTCGGGGCCGTCTGCGCGGGGCGTTTGGAGCGCGCCGCGGAGCCGCCGCATGCCGGGAGCAGCAGCAGGGAAAGCAGGAATATGAAGATCGTTTTCATCGTTCGGGGCAAATATAGCCTACAAAGGTACGAAAAAAGCCGGATGGTTCCAAAACCGAATTGCGCACGGTTCGGCAAAACCTCCCGACTGATAAAAGGGGCGTTTACGATTTCAAAGATATGAAAAAGCCGGACGGTTCCAAAAAGCCATAATTTCACCATATATAGAGAAATGTCTTGCCGGAAACGGAATAATTTCGTATCTTTGCCTCCCGATTCTGGGCGCAAAAACAAAGAATAACAAATATAATTCATTCATTATGAACATTGTAAGAGAACAACGCGGCGAGAATAACTCGCTGATCCGCGTGACTGTCGGCGAGGCCGATTACGGACAGGAGGTCGAGAAGGCCCTGCGCGAGTACAAGCGCAAGGCCAATATCCCCGGTTTCCGCCCGGGCATGGTGCCGATGGGGCTTGTCAAGAAGATGTACGGCAAGGGCGTCCTGGCCGAGCAGTCGTACCGCAAGGCGTCGAACGCCGCTTTCGAGTATCTCGAAAAGGAGAAGATCGACTACCTGGGCGACGTGATCCCCTCGGAGGAGCAGGGCGATTTCGATTTCGACAACGCCACGGAGTTCGAATTCGTGTTCGAGATCGGCGAGGCTCCCGCCGTCAACCTGGAGCTCTCCGACAAGGATAAGCTGACTTATAGCAAGATCAAGGTGGACAAGAAGATGCACGACGACTACCGTTCGAACTACCTGCGCCGCTTCGGCCGTCTGGTGGACGCCGACAAGGTGACTTCGGACGAGGCGCTGACCGTGACGCTCGACAACGGCGAGATGAACGTGGCCGACGCCTACGTGGGTCTGATCTCGATGACGGACGAGGAGCGCAAGCCGTTCGTCGGCAAGAAGGTCGGCGCCAAGATGAAGGTCAATCTCAACGAACTCTACAAGAATCCCGCCCAGCGCGCCGCCTGCCTGCAAGTCAAGGAGAACGAACTGGAGGGCATCAACCCCGAATTCGAGCTGGAAATCACCAAGATCCGCAAGTTCGCCGAACCGGAGTTGAACGAGGAGTTCTTCAAGATGGCTTTCCCGCAGGGCGGAGTGACCGACGAGGCCGGGTTCGACAAGTTCATCGACGCTCAGATCGAAAGCGAGCTGCGCCGCGAGAGCGACTACCTCTTCACGATGCAGCTGCGTGACTACCTCGTCAAGAAAGCCGGGCTGAAGATGCCCGAGGCGTTCCTCAAACGCTGGCTCTACACCATCAACGAGGGCAAGTTCTCGATGGAGGACATCGAGAAGGATTTCGACCAGTTCCTGAAAATGTTCACCTGGAACTACCTCCAGAAGCATTTCATCAAGGCCGACAACCTCTCCGTGACGAAAGAGGAGGCATTGGCCGAGGCCAAGGCGCTGGCCGCCGCGCAGTTCGCGCAGTACGGCATGCCGTCGGCTCCGGACGAGATGCTGGCCGACTATGCCGGGAAGATTCTCGCGGACAAGGATCAGGGTCAGAAGATCTACGAGAAGCTCTACGAAGTGAAGGTCGTCGAGGATGTCAAATCGAAGATCAAGGTGACGGAAAAAGCCGTATCTGCCGACGATTTCGCTAAATTGGCCAAGGAGCTTTAGATTTAGCGGGATTTTGTGTATCTTTGGACTTTGCAGGCGTGATGTTTGCAAAGTCCTTTGTGCTTTGTGCCTGAAGAAGGCACTCTTAGGGGTGGCAGGAGGCCCGCCCGCCTAAGAAGCGGGTTTTAGAGGGCGATGGGCGGTCAGGGTGCTGTAACCGGTTTTGCCCGCCCGCTTAAGAAGCGGGTTTTAGAAGACGATGGGAAGCCGAGTGCTTACAGCCGGTTTTGCCCGCTTCCGACGGATGAATGAAAAGTAAATAGATACAACTATGTCAGAATTTGAAAAATACGCACGGAACCACTGCGGTATCAGCTCGCTGAAACTGCACGATTTCCAGTCGATAAGCTCGGCCTACGTGTCGCCGACGATCATCGAGGAACGCCAGCTGAACATCGCTACGATGGATGTCTTCTCGCGTCTGATGATGGACCGCATCATCTTCCTCGGCGCACCGATCTACGACGATGCGGCCAACATCATCCAGGCCCAGCTGCTGTTCCTCGAATCGGTCGATCCCGACAAGGACATCCAGATCTACATCAACTCGCCCGGCGGATCGGTTTCGGCCGGACTGGGCATCTACGACACGATGCAGCTGGTGAACTCCGACGTGGCGACCATCTGCACGGGCCTCGCGGCCTCGATGGGCGCCGTGCTGCTCACGGCGGGCGCCAAGGGCAAGCGTTCGGCGCTGCCGCACTCGCGGGTGATGATCCATCAGCCGCTGGGCGGTGCCCAGGGGCAGGCTTCGGACATCGAGATCACGGCGCGCGAGATCATGAAGACCAAGCGCGAGCTGTACGAGATTCTCGCGGCCCATTCGGGCGTCTCGGTGAAGAAGATCGAGAAGGACGCCGACCGCGACTACTGGCTTTCGGCCCGCGAGGCCAAGGACTACGGCCTGATCGACGAGGTGCTCTCCAAACGCGAAAAGTAAACCGCATGGCACAGAAGAACAATCATAAGAACGGCGGCGACTGCTGCTCGTTCTGCGGCGCCAAGCGCTCGGACGTGGAGATCATGTTCCAGGGTGCGGACGGCGCCAATATCTGCAACAAATGTATCGAGAACGGCTATAAGATCATCGTTGACAACGACATCGCCACCGAACAGCGCCGCCGGGGAACGGCGGCTCCGCTGAAGATGGAGGAGTTGTTGAAACCGGCGCAGATCAAGGAGTTCCTCGATCAGTACGTCATCGGGCAGGATGCCGCCAAACGCTATATGTCGGTGGCGGTCTACAACCACTACAAGCGGCTGTTGTACGCCCCGAAGGAGGACGAAGTGGAGATCGACAAGTCGAACATCGTGCTGGTGGGTCCGACGGGCACGGGCAAGACGCTGATGGCCCGCACGATCGCCAAGCTGCTGAAGGTGCCCTTCACGATCGTCGATGCGACGGTCCTGACCGAAGCGGGCTACGTGGGCGAGGATGTCGAGAGCATCCTTTCGCGGTTGTTGCAGGTCGCCGACTACAACGTCGAGCAGGCCGAGCGCGGCATCGTCTTCATCGACGAGATCGACAAGATCGCCCGCAAGGGCGACAACCCCTCGATCACGCGCGACGTGTCGGGCGAAGGCGTGCAGCAGGCCCTGCTGAAGATTCTCGAAGGAACGGTGGTCAACGTTCCGCCGCAGGGCGGGCGCAAGCACCCCGAGCAGAAATTCATTCAAGTCGATACGCGCAACATTCTCTTCATCTGCGGCGGCGCCTTCGACGGCATCGAGAAGAAGATCGCCCAGCGGCTGAACACCCGGGCGATGGGTTACGGGCGTCTGAATGCCGATCCCGTGGACCGTTCGAACCTGATGCAGTATGTCACGCCGCAGGATTTGAAGTCGTTCGGGCTGATCCCCGAGCTGGTGGGGCGTCTCCCGGTGCTGACCTACATGCAGCCGCTGGAGCGCGCCGCGCTGCGGTCGATCCTCACCGAGCCGAAGAACGCCATCGTCAAGCAGTACAAGCGGCTGTTCGAGCTGGACGGCGTGAAGCTCTCGTTCGACGACGAGGCGCTGGACTACATCGTTGACAAGGCTGTCGAGTTCAAACTCGGGGCCCGCGGTCTGCGTTCGATCTGCGAGGCGATCATGATGGACACGATGTTCGACATCCCTTCGACCGACACCCGGAAATTCACCGTTACTTTGCCTTATGCAAAGAAAAAGATAGAAAAAGCAAATATTTTGGAGCTAAAACAAGTCGGATAGCTTCTTTTTGATTACCTTTACCGGGAAGATTTTGAAATAAAAAATAAAAACACTAATTCATGTCAACAACGAACTCGAAACTGACGCGCGTAGCCGACAACATCCGCATCCTGTCGGCCGCAATGGTCGAAAAGGCGAAGTCGGGCCACCCCGGCGGCGCTATGGGCGGTGCCGATTTCATCACGGTGCTCTTCGCGGAATTCCTGCGCTACGATCCCGACAATATGACTTATCCCTACCGTGACCGCTTCTTCCTCGATCCGGGCCACATGTCGCCGATGCTCTATTCGACGCTGGCGCTGGCGGGGCATTATTCGACCGAGGATTTGCAGTCGCTGCGCCAGTGGGGCAGCGTGACGCCGGGCCACCCCGAGGTGGACGTGCTGCGCGGCGTGGAGAACACCTCGGGCCCGCTGGGGCAGGGGCACGCTATGGCTTTGGGCGCTGCCATCGCGGAGCGTTTCATGGCCGCGCGCTTCGGCGAGTGGATGGCGCACAAGACCTATGCCTATATCTCGGACGGCGCCGTCGAGGAGGAGATTTCGCAGGGCGTGGGCCGCATCGCCGGCCATCTGGGCCTGTCGAACTTCGTGATGTACTACGACTCGAACAACATCCAGCTCTCGACGAAGGTCGATGAGGTGATGACCGAGAACGTGGCCATGAAATACGAGGCATGGGGTTGGAACGTGCTGTCGATCGATGGACACAACATCAACGAGATCCGCGAGGCGCTCGTCGCCGCCGAGAGTGAGACGGAGCGTCCGACGCTCATCATCGGCCGTACGGTCATGGGCAAGGGTGCCAAAGGCCCCGCCGGGGAGAGTTTCGAGCACAAGGTTTCGACCCACGGCCAGCCGCTGACGGCCGCCGGAGCCGATTTCGCCGCTACGGTGAAGAATCTGGGCGGCGATCCGGAGAATCCGTTCGCCATCTTCGAGGAGAGCCGCGAGGTCTTCGCCGAGCGCCGCGAGGCATTGAAGGAGTGGGCTGCCAAGCAGGCCGCCGTCGAGAAGTCGTGGCGGACCGAGCACAAGGACCTGGCGCGCAAGCTCGACGATTTCCTTTCGGGCAAACTCCCCGAGATCGACTATAAGTCCGTCGAGGTGAAGGCCGGGGTGGCCACGCGTGCCGCTTCGGCTGCGGTGCTGGGCGTCTATGCCGAGAAGATCGACAACATGATCGTCGCTTCGGCCGACCTGTCGAACTCGGACAAGACCGACGGATTCCTGAAGAAGACCAAGGCGTTCACGAAGGGCGATTTCTCCGGTAAATTCTTCCAGGCGGGCGTCTCGGAGCTGACGATGGCCTGCGTGATGAACGGCATGGCGCTGCACGGCGGTGTGATCCCCGTCTGCGGCACGTTCTTCGTCTTCTCGGACTACATGAAGCCGGCCGTGCGCCTCTCGGCGCTGATGCGTCTGCACGTGATCTATGTCTGGACGCACGACTCGTTCCGCGTGGGCGAGGATGGTCCTACGCATCAGCCCGTGGAGCATGAGGCGCAGATCCGCCTGATGGAGCATCTGAAAAACCACCACGGCGAGCGTTCGATGGTCGTGCTGCGTCCGGCCGACGGCGAAGAGACCGTCATGGCGTGGAAACTGGCCGTCGAGGAGCACCGCCCCGTGGCGCTGGTTCTCTCGCGTCAGAACATCAAGAACCTGCCGACGCTGGGCGACAGCCGCCGCGAGGAGGCCGCACAGGTCGCCAAGGGCGGTTATGTGGTGATGGACGCTGCCAAACCCGCCGTGGTGCTGGTCGCCACGGGTTCGGAGGTCTCGACGCTGGTCGAAGGCGCCGAGCTGCTGGCTGCGGAGGGTATTCCGGTCCGCGTGGTGAGCGTTCCGAGCGAGGGGCTGTTCCGCGACCAGCCCAAATCGTACCAGGAGAGCGTGTTGCCCGTGGGCGTTGCGCGTTACGGCATGACCTCGGGGCTGCCGATCAACCTGCTGGGCCTCGTGGGCGAGAAGGGAACGATTCACGGTCTGGACCATTTCGGCTACTCGGCGCCCTACACGGTGCTCGACGAGAAGTTCGGCTACAACGGGGCTACCGTCGCCGCCGAAGTGAAGAAGATGCTCGGGAAATAGCTGTCATTGACAGACCTTCGGCGGCAACGATTTTTAGTGCCGCCGAAGTGAAGAAGATGCTCGGGAAATAGTTGTCATTGACAGACCTTCGGCGGCAACGATTTTTAGTCGCCGCCGAAGTGAAGAAGATGCTCGGGAAGTAATACCTATTATATATTGTGCAGAAGCCACCGCCCGACGCGGTGGCTTTTGTTTTGCAGATTCCGAAATTATGCCTATCTTTGCAGTCCCGTCTGTCAAGCGGGGAAATGTGGAAAGATTTGACTGATTGCAAACCACAATAAAAAATCGCTAAAACAGCACATTTTTTATTCCCAAGCAGCCAATTTTTCCCATTTTATACGTTTAACCATTAAAAAATGTATGAAAATGGGCTTTTTATTTACATCGGAGTCGGTGTCCGAAGGGCACCCCGATAAGGTCTCGGACCAGATTTCCGACGCAATCCTCGACGAATTCCTGCGCCGCGATGCCAACTCGAAGGTCGCCTGCGAAACGCTCTGCACCACGGGCCTCGTGGTCGTGGCCGGCGAAGTGCGTTCGGACGCCTATGTCGATGTGCAGGGCGTGGCGCGCCGCGTGATCGAGCGCATCGGCTACACCAAAAGCGAATACCAATTCGACTGCAATTCGTGCGGCATTCTGTCGGCCATCCACGAACAGTCGTCGGACATCAACCAGGGCGTCGTCCGCGAGGCCGAGGAGGAGCAGGGCGCCGGCGATCAGGGCATCATGTTCGGTTATGCCTGCAACGAGACCCGCGAGATGATGCCCGCGACGCTGATCCTCTCGCACGTGATTCTGAAAGAGCTGGCCGTCATCCGCCGCGAAGGCAAGGTGATGACCTACCTGCGCCCCGACTCGAAGTCGCAGGTGACGATGGAGTACGACGAGACGACGAACAAGCCGCTGCGCGTGCATACGATCGTGGTTTCGACGCAGCACGACGAGTTCATCCTCCCGGGCGAGGGCCGCTCGGAGAAGGAGGCGGAGCGGCAGATGCAGGAGAAGATCCGCGAGGACGTGCGTACGATCCTGATCCCGCGCGTCAAGGCGCGTCTGGAGCGTGCCGGAGACCAGCTCGCGGAGCTGATCGGCGACGACTACATCCTGCACGTGAACCCCACGGGCAAGTTCGTGATCGGAGGCCCCCACGGGGATACGGGCCTCACGGGCCGCAAGATCATCGTCGATACCTACGGCGGCCGCGGCGCGCACGGCGGCGGCGCCTTCTCGGGCAAGGACTCCTCGAAAGTGGACCGTTCGGCGGCCTATGCCGCGCGGCACATCGCCAAGAATCTCGTGGCGGCGGGCGTCGCCGACCAGATTCTGGTGGAGCTGTCGTATGCCATCGGCATCGCCGAGCCGCTGTCGATCTATGTCGATACCTACAATTCGCCCCGTCCCGAGGCGCTGAAGGGCATGACCGACGGGGAGATCGCCCGCCGCATCGGCAAACTCTTCGACCTGCGCCCCGCGGCCATCGTGAAGCGCTTCGGACTGAAAAATCCGATCTTCGAGGCCACGGCCTCCTACGGACATTTCGGCAACCGGCCCTACACGCGGACCGAGAAAGTCTGGGAGAACGGCGCGGAGGTCGAGCGCGAGATCGAGTTCTTCGGCTGGGAGAAACTCGACGCCGTGGAGCAGATCCGGAAGGAATTCGGACTTTGACGGACGAATGTGTTGAAAAATCGGGATGTCCGGCGCGGATGTCCCGATTTTTGTGTGAAAATGACATACTAACCGGGCGTTATTGTGCGTTTGTCCTACGAATTTGAAATCTAAACGTACGGCTTATGCAATGAAGTTGCCTCCGATTAATAGAACTTAACACTTTAATTCATTATGAAAAAGGCATTTTTGATTTTAGGAATAGTCGCCGTGTCGGCCGTAGCCGGCGGACTTACGGCGTGGACCGTTGCGGGCGACCGCAGTGATTCGGTACGATATGTCGAGCGCGAGGTGGAACGCACTCCCGCGCTGGGCGCGCAGTTCACCTCCTACCAGGCCGATCAGTATCCCGACCTGACCTATGCCGCCGAGAATGCGGTGAAGGCCGTCGTGAACATCGAGGCCATCCAGCAGGTCGAGATGCCCCAGCGCCGGGGCGGTTACGACCCGTTCCTGGAGTTCTTCGGCATTCCGCAGGACTACGGCCGCGGCGACGGGCGTCCGCAGTACCGCGAACAGCGTGCGGGCGGTTCGGGCGTCATTATTTCGGGGGACGGCTACATCGTCACGAACAACCACGTGGTGGACGGCGCCTCGAAACTCAAGGTGAAGCTCAACGACGGCCGTTCGTTCGATGCCAAACTCATCGGCAAGGACTCGGCGACGGACCTCGCCCTGCTGAAGATCGAGGCCGAGGGGCTCCCGACGCTGGCTTTCGGATCGTCCGACGCCCTGCGTCTGGGCGAGTGGGTGTTGGCGATCGGTTCGCCGTTCGACCTGCAATCGACCATCACGGCCGGTATCGTGAGCGCCAAGGCGCGTCAGCTGGGCGTCATTCCTAATGACTTCCGCATCGAGGCGTTCATCCAGACCGACGCGGCGGTGAATCCCGGCAACTCGGGCGGTGCGCTGGTCAACACGCACGGCGAGCTGGTGGGCATCAACACGCTCATCAAGTCGCAGACGGGCAGCTATGTGGGCTATTCGTTCGCCATTCCCGAGTCGATCGTCAAGAAGGTCGTGATGGACCTCAAGGAGTTCGGCGTCGTGCAGCGCGCGCTGCTGGGCATCCAGTTCCGCGTCGTGGATCAGGACTTCCTCGACGAGGAGGGCAAGGAGCTCGGCATCAAGGAGCTCGGCGGGGCCTACGTGGCCGGTGTGATCGAGGGCGGTTCGGCCTCGGAGGCCGGAATCCGCAAGGGCGACATCATTCTCGACATCGACGGCGTGAAAGTCACCGATCCCTCGACGCTCCAGGAGCAGGTCGCCAAGCGCCGGCCCAACGATACGGTGAAATTGTCGGTAAAAAGAGACGGCAAGGTGAAACAATTTGACGTTACTTTGCGTAATAAGGCAGGTAAAACGGAATTGGTTACCAAGGAGGATGTCGATGTGGTCGAGGCCCTCGGAGGTAAGTTCGCCGATGCGGGCGCCAAACTGTGCCGCGAGCTCGACATCAAGGGCGGCGTGCAGGTGGTCGGCATCAAGGCCGACGGAATTCTGGCCCGCGCCCGTGTCAAGCAGGGATTTGTAATTACTCACATCAACGACCGTCCGGTCTATTCGCTCAACGACATGCAGCGGATGACGGAGAAGGTCACGGCGATCGACGGCGTCTATCCCAACGGACGCTCGGCAAGCTATACGCTGGTGGAGTAGGTACGTGGACCCGGGCGGGTTGTGCAGAGAGATAATTTTTTAGGTAGTTAGAGATATGCGTCAATTAAAGATCACAAAGTCCATCACCAACCGCGAAAGCGCCTCGCTGGACAAGTACTTGCAGGAAATCGGCAAGGAGGAGCTCATCACGGTCGAGGAGGAGGTGGAACTCGCCCAGCGAATCAAGAAAGGAGACCAGGAAGCGCTCGAAAAGCTCACCAAAGCCAATCTGCGCTTCGTGGTGTCCGTGGCCAAACAATACCAGAATCAGGGACTGAGCCTCCCGGACCTGATCAACGAGGGCAACCTCGGACTGATCAAGGCCGCCGAGAAGTTCGACGAAACCCGCGGCTTCAAGTTCATCTCCTACGCTGTGTGGTGGATTCGCCAGTCGATCCTTCAGGCGTTGGCCGAGCAGTCGCGCATCGTGCGCCTGCCGCTGAACCAGGTGGGGTCGCTGAACAAGATCAACAAGGCGTTCGCCCGCTTCGAACAGGAGCACGAGCGCACGCCGTCGCCCGAGGAGCTGGCCACGGAGCTGGAACTCCCGAAGGAGAAGGTCACCGACACGCTGCGTGTCGCCGGCCGCCACGTTTCGGTGGACGCTCCGTTCGCCGACGGAGAGGACAATTCGCTGCTCGACGTGCTGGTGAATCCCGATTCGCCCAACGCCGACCGCGGGCTGATCAACGAGTCGTTATCGACGGAAGTGGACCGTGCGCTGGAGACCCTGACGGAGCGTGAGCGCGACATCATCAAGTATTTCTTCGGCATCGGTACCTCGGAGATGACCCTCGAGGAGATCGGCGAGAAGTTCGACCTGACGCGCGAGCGTGTGCGTCAGATCAAGGAGAAGGCCATCCGCCGCCTCCGCCACTCGTCGCGGTCGAAGTTGCTGAAATCCTATCTGGGATAGGGAGTCCCGCAGTCCGTAAAAAATCCCGGCCTCGCCAGAGAGTTCCGGGGATAAAAAACAGAGGTATAAAAAAGTGTAAAGCAAAAGATAATCAAATAATTATACACTTTTCTTCAGTACCTTTGTTTTAGAAAAAAAGTAGAATAAGGTAATGTTAAACGAGGTTTCGGTTTCCAAATCGTTACCTCGTTTCTTTTGCTCTATTATTCATAGAAACGTGATTTTCAGTTTCTTGCATCTCTATTCATCTTGACATACGACTCTGCTGAAATTATTTTTGCAACCCTAAAAAGCAGAGTTTATGCGCAGCACGTTCAAGGTTCTGTTCTACCTCAAAAGGAACAAATGTAAGGATCAGAAAGTCGTCCCTGTCATGGGTCGCATTACAGTCAACGGCAGTATCGCCCAGTTCAGCGCGAAGCTCTCCGTCCCGGAGACGCTTTGGGAAGTCAGCGGCGGCCGCGCCAAGGGCCGTAGTCTCGAAGCGGATCGCATCAACCGCCATCTGGACAATATCCGCACCCAGATCGGCAAGCACTATCAGGATATCTGCAACCGGGAGTCGTACGTTACGGCCGAAAAGGTCAAGAATGCCTATCTCGGCTTCGGCGAGAAATACCGTCTGCTTCTCGAAGCGTTCGAGAAGTTTACTGCCGACCTCAAGAAACGTGTCGGCATCGACCGCTGCCACGGTACATGGAACCGCTACTATAAATCCATCGACCATCTGCGGACTTTCATGCGTAAGGAGTATAACGTGAGCGATATGCCGTTGGCGGAGTTGGAGCAGTCGTTCATCGAGCAATACCACGTCTACCTTAAATCCGATCTGGGCCTCAAGCCCATGACCGTCAGCGGTTATCTCACATGTCTGAAATACGTTGTCAAAATCGCGTTCAACAACGGCTGGATGCCACGCAACCCCTTTTCCCTCTATCAATATACGGCTCCGAATCCGGAACGCAGTTTTTTAACGGAAGATGAACTCCACCGTATGATGACTACCGAGCTGCGTTATAAGCGTCAGGACTATAACCGCGATATGTTCCTTTTCTCCTGCTTCACGGGCATCTGCTATGCGGATATGGCCTCGCTGACCTATGACCAGATCGAACAGGATGCGCAGGGCGAGTGGTGGATCAGCGGCAACCGCCAGAAGACCGAAACCAAATACGTTGTCAAGCTGCTGCCTTATGCGTTGTTCATCCTGAACAAGTATCGGGGCCTGACCGGCGACGGACGTGTTTTTGCCATGTCTACACTCGATTCGATCGACGACAGCCTGAAAAACATCGCCCGGGAGTGCGGCATCGACAAACAACTCTCGTTCCATATCGCCCGACACACGTACGCCACGACGATCTGCCTGTCGAACGGTGTGAGTCTGGAGACGCTTTCGAAGATGCTGGGACATAAACAGATTACCACGACCCAAATCTATGCGAAAGTCACCCAGCCGATGATCGACCGTGAGGTTACTATGCTCCGGGAGAAACTGGCAACGAAATTCTCCGTGTAGACATTTTGCGATAAAGTATATAAATATATTATGTATTTACATACTTGTATAAACTCATCATTCGGTCGTTGCATCTTTGCGGCGATAACCGACTGTAATCCGATAATGGAACGACTCGATGAGATTTTGGAAATCGTCCGTGAGATCCGCGAGGATATCGCCTATATGAAACGGCACCGGAATATGCTTTGCGGTACGCCGATCCTTGAAGTGAGCGAGGTCTGCGACCTGCTGAAGATCAGCGATCGTCAGTTGCGCCGCTACTGCGTCAGCGGTCAGCTCACCGGTTTCCACTTCGGGCGCCGTCTTATGTTCTCCGCTGCCGAGATAAACCGTTTTGTCGAGCGGATCGACACGGAGTGCCGACAGCGAAAAGAACTTAAAAACCGGATCAGGAACCTTTAATTCATAACCCTATGCCTGACAAGTATTATTTGGTGGAGTCCGGAGCCTTGGAGAAACTGCTCCGCACGCATTTTCTGCTGACACAATCCACACTGCTCTTCGAACACCTGTTGAGCCACAGCGACCGCCCGATGTTCCTCTCGGCCCGCAAGGTCTGCGAGGTGCTGGGTCTGGACCGTCACCAGCTCGAACAATGCCGTAAAAAGCGGATGATCCGCGCCCGTGCCGTCAACGGACAGATGATGTACGATACCTACGAGTTGCTTGCGCTTACTGAACTTTTCTACCGCCGGAAGCTGCGGAAGACCCTCTCCCGGATACCGCAGTTCACGGTGCGCTAACCGAAAGGGACTGACTGCATCCGCAGCAGTCTCTTTTTGTTTTGAGACAGCACGAATAATAATTAAAAATCCCTTTGTGAACGCCGGCCTCGGGGCAAGATAGCGCCGGACACGTTCCGGCGTCAAATTTTTGCGGCACGATCTCCACCCTTCGGGTCGTATCGCCCCTCAAAAATTTGCCTTGTCCGTGCCGTCGCTGATAATCCCGCCCCGAAGCCGGCTTCTCACTTTTCATAGCGAGTATTCGCCGGCCGTATGTCAAACCAAAATCCATTTCGAATATGAAGAATCAGAAATTCGAGATTGCGGTAGCGGGTTACGACTACCGCTTCAAGACCTACGCCCGGGACGGCGTGGAGGCATCGGTAAAGGTGAAATGCTTCCTCGGAAAGCCCGATGCCGAGTGTACGATCCTTATTCCGACGTTGAATGACTACCTGCGGGAAACGGAATCCTGCCGTAGGCAGGTCGCTCAGCGATGAGAAAGTGGATCGATCAGTCGACCTTCGACGAGCTGCTGCTCGCCAATGCCGAGGATAACGTAGAGCGGGCTATTCAAAGCGCATCGGCCGTATTGGAAACAGTGCAGGAGTTCGTTCCGGAGGCAGCCTTGTTCTACCGTGTTACACATGCCGAGGACAGCCTGAAAAACTATTTCGAGGAGGCGTGCACCGGTTTCCGAAGAAACGGCATCCTGTTTCTCGTCCGCCAATATTTCTATCCAAAACCCTATTACGACCTTCGATTCGATTGGTCGTTCCTCCGGTATGCGGACAACTACTCCTACGGCAAGGCTTTCGACAAACAAACCGCGCCGAACCGTATCGGAGTTTTCACCCGGAAGAAGATCGACGATTGGGTGGAGTACCTCACGCAGGGTTACCGAAGCCTCGAACGGATCAATGCGGAGAACGAGCGAAAAGTGACCGGATACCGCAATCGATTGGAAGCAATACCTGATGTGGTTTGGGAATATTACAAAAATCGCGGTCATATCACACGGCACGGTCTGACCTATACTTTCGAGATACGGCAGACGGATTACAGCGAAAAGATCTCTTTGGACTATCGGTGCCGCACGCTCGACGATTTCCTTGCACTCTCCGACAATAAATTCACACCTAAACCTTAAACGACTATGGAACGAAACATTATTATCGAAAATATCTGCACTGCGTGCCGCTGCGGCGAACGTCGCGCCGAGGAATATTTGGCCGCGGAACTTCGCAACCTGCGGGAACTGCGGGATGCCGGGGCTCTGTGCTACGGCGATCTTGAAACGGCCTGTTCTGGGCTGGGACTGGACTTCGATTATACGGACTATTTCTGTCAGGCCTTGTCACTGAACTAACTCCGATTTACGATGAACAATCTTTGTTTCAACCGTTTCACACTGCGGACGGACGATGCGAAAACCCGCCGTAAAATCCTTCGCTGGCTGGCGCTCAATTACCGCTTGTACGAATACCTCCCCTCGGAGGCAGAGATCCGCGGACGGTTCATCTCGCGCAAACCCTTTCCCGCCGAAGCGCTCCGGCGCCAGATCGGGAAACTGCGCGGCGACAGGACTCTGTTCCTGCGGATTGTCTCTACGGACTTATACTCGCTCTATGTGGAAGGTAATGTCTATCTGCTCGGGGCGTGGTACCGAATCTTTCTTTAATAACCTGCCGCCTGCTCCGCAACGAGCGGGCGGCGTCATTTCCATATCATGGCATACGAATCATCCATTCCTTTCGCGGATATCAGGGATTTCCGCGAGGCCGAGATCAACGGCATCTCTGCTCTTTTCACTATGTGTCGCCTCGATTCCGAAACCCTTCCCGCCGATTTTCATTCGTGCGAGGTCATGGGCGGTCGGGGCAGCGATTTCCAGTGGCTCGTTCCGCTGGCTTTGGCAAACTTCACCGGAACGTTCGTCTCCCGGCAGCCCCTGCTCCGGGAAGGACAGGCGTACGCTGAAATACGCCGGTACGGCATCTATGACGCGACGACAGTCGACGAATGGTCTGAAAACAACAACGATAACTCTTAAACACTATGCGACGAAAATTCAAACTGAAGGTCAGCTATACCTTCAACGGCTGTTTTACCCTGCGTGCGGCTTCCGGCAAGGAGGCCGCACGTCTTGTTTCCGAACAATGCGGAACGGTTCTGAGTGCGATTCAAACGACTCTCGGCGAAGAATCCGAGGTAGACTGGCATTTCGACAAACATCCCCGGCTTGCAATCCGGGAAGTAATCGCTCTTCCGGAAACCCTTGACGGGGAGAAGCTGCCGCGCGTGCAGGTCTTTCACCCCGGGCAGCGTGTCTTCCGGAGCGATCCCGACTATGAAATGTCCGGTTGTTGTGTCGTCTGTTCGGGTAATGACGATAAGGAGACACCCTCCGACAAGGATCTTATCCTGATCTGCTGCTCAGACTCGGAAACTGAAGTCTATCCATGCGAACTACGTCCCATATCCGATAATCATTAAAGACACCTTCAAATGAACATGCAGGAATCCGATTTCCGGAGTGCGCTGGAAATCATCACCCGAAACAACAGAATCACTGTGTCGTTCAACACACCGATCGCCGACAACTACTCCCAAGTCTATCCGCTTCTTATCCATGAGAGCAACGCTTCGGTACTGAAACAGCTCCATGAGGCGGGCTTCTCGATGAGCATGACGAAAAAAGGACTGGAAGTGTCGAAGTATTAACCTCAAATAATCGCGCAATGAAACGCTATGAATTTTATCGGAATCAAAAAATTACTGTCATAGATTGCCGGTATTTCAGTTTTGAAGCCGAGAATCTCGAAACGGCAGTCCAGAAGATCAAGGATCTATGTGCTGACGGTCAACTCGATGAACTGTCAAATGATCCGACCTATCAGGAAGATGCTGCTTATCAGATTCCCGGAACGGAATATCCACTGGATATAGAAAACAATAATGGAGATCCTACGGTTATGATTTACTCGGCCGCAGACGGAAACTGCATCACGGACAACCTTCCGAAGAGAAGTATCAAATGCTTGTCGATGCCTGCGAGGCGTGGTGGAACAGACAATTCGCAGAGGAGCAAATCCGAATCCGGAAAGAGTCTGCCCAATGAATACCCGGAACAAACCCGATCTGCATTGCGGACCCCGACCTGATGTCCGCAGAAATACAATAACTCAAACCAAGAACATTTTAATGAACGAAACCATGAATTTACACGAATATTACCGTAACCATAAGGACGCGATCAACTCGTCGATTATGGAAATTGCCTGCGATCTGGCCGTCGGACAACTGCTGAATGCGCACGATGCACCTTTCGAAACATTTGTCGAAGCCGATGACCCTGACGATCCCGACAGCGGAACCCATTACAAGGAGGAGTTTCAAAAGGAATACGACAAATATTACGACGAGGAGTATGCCCGTGTATCAAAGCTGATGCGCTTCGACTATTGCCAAGAGGATGGAGTCGCGGCTTCGCCTGAAGATACGAACACTTAAACCATAACTTATTATGATCGATATTCCTTTGTCCCTGCGCGTTCCACCGCAGGGATGCTATAACCGCGGTATTTATACCTGTTATGAATGTGGTTTCGAACCGCCGCACTATAACGTAGTGCCCTGTATGCTGGGCCTTGCCGAGACCTCTGCCGGTACGATGGTCGTCTGGGAATGTCCCCGATGCGGTCAGAAATGGATGTTTCATTATCGGGCCCAAAATTCCCGTGAGGCTCACGATTACGCTGCCCAACTTCTCGCTTACCGCAATGGCGATCCCGATTGGCGTATGACGCTGAATCCCGACTGGATTGCGGCGCAGCGGCAGAAGAGTAACCCTAAAACCTGATCCAATGAAAATCTTTGAAAGAATCACAAAACGCTATGCGCTTCAGAATTACTATCTGCGGCGCAATTTCTACTGGCCGGATACGCTGCCGGAGATTCTCGATTATTGGCAGCAGCACAATGACCTGCCATTCCTCTACGGCGGCGATAACTGGCCCTATGACGTAATGTGCGAAAGGCAGCGCCGCAAGGGCGTCTATGCATCGCAATACCTGATCCCCGACCGTACGGCGCGCCAGATGGCGGCACTGGCCGTGCGATATTTCGACAATGACAGCCGTATCGTGGACGCCTGATGCGGCACGGGGCAACTTACGCGCGCCCTGCTCCTCGAGGGCGTGCATCCGTCGGCGCTCCTCGGCTTCGATGCCGATGCGGAGCTGGTTGATCTATACGAACGCCTCTACCCCGAAACTGCTGCGCTGCGGATGCAATTTCATGAGATCGACTTCCGCTGCGAGAACGTCATTGCCAATCCGCCGTTCGAGATTGTGGAGTGTGTCTACTTCCTGCAATGGCTCTCCCGCACGCAACGCTCGGGCGATCGTGCCGTGCTGCTTCTGCCGTACGGCTTTATCGACAAGCAGCGTCCCAAAGCCGTACAGGAGACGATGCGGCACTTTATCATCCACCACCGGACACCCATGCAGGAGCCGTTCGCACGCACTGCCTGCCGTGCGGAGATCGTCGTAGTGGAACGGGCGTAGTGCATTCCGACACGGGGAGAACCCCGCGTCAATGTTAAAATTTTATGTCATGAAACGAACTGAAGTGGTAAACATTCGTTATGCAGCATGCGATGTTTACATCGGCCGTGCCGGCCGTGGTGAAGACGGTTATTTCAGGAATCCTTTTCGGCTGCTGCCAGGCATGAGCCGCGGTGCTGCTTTGGACCGCTACCGCAGTTATTTTTACGGACGCCTGCGTACCGATCCTGAGTTTCGTCAGCGTATCCATGCTTTGAAAGGCAAACGCTTGGGATGCTTCTGTAAGCCTTATCCATGTCATAGGGATATTATCAAAGAATATCTCAATACCTTGGACGATGAATAAAGGTCGTATGCCCGGCGGCATTGCTATTCCGGGATTTTTTCCGTAATTTTACTGGGTATTCAGTATCGTCCGTTTTATGAACGAACACCCGGCAACTCTTCTGCGCTGTGTCGTGGAACGTATCACCTATCAGAATCCCGAGAACGGATACTCGGTGCTGAAGGTCAAGGTGAAGGGCTATAACGACCTTGTCACGCTCGTGGGTAACCTGCTGGAGGTTCCCGTGGGCAGCGTCCTTCTGTGCCGCGGCGAATGGAAGGTGGACAAACGCTACGGCAGCCAGTTCGTCGCCGCGACATGGGAGGAGACGATGCCCGCCACGGTGTACGGGATCGAAAAATACCTCGGCAGCGGATTGGTCAAGGGCATCGGCCCCCGGTTCGCCCGGGCTATCGTCCAGCGATTCGGAACGGAGACCATCGACATCATCGAGACGGAGATCGAACGGCTTTACGAAGTTCCGAACATCGGACGTAAGCGTGTAGCGAAGATCCGCGAGAGTTGGGAGAAGCAGAAAGACATCAAAAATGTCATGCTTTTTCTGCAGGGCTACGGCGTGAGCACGGCCTATGCGGCCAAAATCTACCGGGAATACGGCAAGGAGAGTATTGACAAGGTGCGGGAGAATCCCTACCGCCTTGCCGACGATATCTGGGGCATCGGCTTCAAGACCGCCGACGGCATCGCCGCAAAGATGGGCTATGGGAAGGAAGATCCGCGACGGTGCCGGAGCGGTATCCTCTATACGCTGGGACAACTCTCGGACGAAGGACATGTCTACGCCGGGGAGGAACAGCTGGTAAAGACTGCGGGGCAGCTTCTTGAAGCGGGCGAAACGGCTATCCGTGATACCCTCGCCGGGATGCTTCAGGCCGAAGACCTTATTCTCGACAAGGACGCCATTTACCTTCCTCCGTTCTACCATGCCGAGTGCGGCACGTCGCGTCGCCTGAGAGATTTGGCCCAGAGTACGGGCCGTTCGTTGTTCGACGGGCTTTTCGATCCGTCGTCCCTCACCGCGGAAACCGGCATCGAATACGACGAGGTTCAGCTTGCGGCTATCCGGCAGGCCGTCACGTCCAAAGTCATGGTGTTGACCGGCGGCCCCGGTACGGGTAAGACGACTACGACGCAGGGAATTATCGCGGCCTTGAAAAAAGCCGGCCTGCGCGTGCTGCTGGCGGCACCGACGGGACGTGCTGCCAAGCGTATGAGCGAGGCGACGGGCATGGAGGCCAAGACCATCCACCGGCTGTTGGAGTACAACCCGCAGGACGGCTACAAGCGCAACGACGAGAACCCGCTGGAAGGCGACGCGCTGATCGTGGACGAGTGTTCTATGATCGACATCCTTTTGATGAACAACCTGCTGAAAGCCGTTCCCGTGGGGATGCGGCTGGTGTTCGTCGGCGACATCGACCAGCTGCCGAGCGTCGGGGCGGGAAACGTCCTGCGCGACATCATCGACTCGCAGCGTATCCCCGTCGTGCGGCTCGTGCGCATCTTCCGGCAGGCGCAGAAGAGCCGTATCGTGATGAACGCCCACACCATCAACCAGGGACGCTTCCCCGATACGAGCAACGGCCGCGACACCGACTTTTTCTTCATGCGGGAGGACGACCCCGAACGGGCCGCCGAAACCATCGTCCGGCTGGTGAAGGAGCGCCTGCCCCGCGCCTACCGGGAAAGTCCGGACCGTATTCAAGTACTTACGCCGATGCAGCGGGGCATCGTGGGCGCTGCGAACCTGAACCTGCTGTTGCAGCAGGCACTGAATCCTTCGGGCCCGAGCCTCAATCGCGGCGGCTATACCTATCGTCAGGGCGATCGTGTGATGCAGCAGCGCAACAACTACGACAAGGATGTGTTCAACGGCGATCTGGGTTATATCCGGGAGGTGGATACGGAGGAGAGGACGTTGAAAGTCGATTTCGACGGCAAATGGGTCGAGTACGATGTCACGGAGCTCGACGAACTGACGCTGGCCTACGCCACGACGATCCATAAGGCCCAAGGGTCGGAATACCCGATCGTGGTCATGCCGGTACTGATGACCCACTTCGTGATGCTCCAGCGCAACCTGATCTATACGGGTATTACGCGCGCCAAAAAGATCTGCGTGCTGATCGGCGCAATGAAAGCCTTGGCCTATGCCGTCCACAATATGTCCGTGCTGAAACGCAATACGAGCCTTCGGGAGCGGTTGAATCCCTCCCTGACGACCGACGGGAAACTCCGGGGCTGAATCTTCGACAGGGCTGCCGTCATTTCCTCCGCCGGTAAGGCCGAAACCGCCGGGATAAAAAAGGGTGTCCTTCGAAAGAACACCCTGCGTCATGCGATGAAAACGAGCTATTTGGCAGCTGCCGCAAGCGACGTTTTCCGGAATTCCTTGAGTTTCTTCTCAAGCTCCAGCGACACCTTACGGGCGCGCAGTCCCGCAGCTTTGTTGTTTTTTCCCGCCTGAAGCTCTGCGTCGGTCTTGAATGCCGCATACAGCTCGTCGATAGTCTTTACCAGTTCATTCATGGTCGTATGGAATTTAGTAGTTTAACACGATCCAAAAATAGATATTTTTTCACAAAAACAGCTTTGTGATGCTATTTTTTTCGGCCGGTTCCCTCGGGGCACGGCATTCCATTCCCGAAAGAATTTTTCTGCGAGGCTCCTTCGGGTTCTGCATGCCGGGTTCATATGCGGTATATGTCCGTGCTGCCGGCTTACAACTCCAGATTCCACTGCCGTCTGTGCTCCAAGAACGCTTCCCGGGTTCTGTCGTCGAATTCCGAGAGATCCTTCTCCGTAAGGATTCCGTTATAGAAAAGGCTGAATACCGTCAAAGCATAGCGGGAGCCGTTCAGACCGTCATACTGACGACTTATATCTTTGTCGAATGTCTGTATGCTCTTATATATTTCCAAATATTTCTCATGGCAGGACTGCGCTTTTTCATCCTGCAGGAGTCGTTTGAGTTTCGCCAGAAAGGTACAGCATTCACGCTCCAAGGCCCGGCTTATGAGTGTTCGGGCAATTTTCTTTTGGCTTTTATCCAATTCTACCATACAGCTTACGGAGATTATGTTTTTCAGGACTCCAAAATAATTATTTTCGGTCTATTAAAATATACAAACCGAATATCGGCCCGCGGGAAAAATTGCTAAAACGGGCGGCGATATAAGAAACGCAAATTCTCGAGGATGAACCGCCGGAAGCTGAAAAACCGGGGCACGGCTTGCTGCTTTCGAAAAGAATCCGTATTTTTATCCTGTGCAAAATACCGCAAGCACAATTTTGTCAGCTCCGGATACTGTTGGGAAACGGTGTCCGGAGTGTTTATACCGTCATATGGGAATACCGAAAACTCCCTCCAAAGACACTTTTCATCTACCCGTACAGGCCGTTGTGTGAGATCACGACAGCTCTCTTCAAAACATAAAAAATTCCGTCGTGAACAACGGAACGCGTCAGCATATCGGTACATCGTAAATCTCCATCTTTAGGATTCTCCGAAAGAACAGAGCCGTCCGGAGCGATATTTATCGTATATGCATCGGGGCGACACGTATAAAAAACGAATTTCGAGCGCGAGACAGCCGGGCATTTTATTCCCCCGAAAACAGGACATACAACTTTCCCGTTTTCCGGACATTCCATGTTTTTACCCGGCCTTTGCGAGTCTTCTTGCCATATGGCTAAATAATGAGCCGGTGCAGGCGATAGACGTAATAGTCTACGGCATGTAGGCCGGCCACGAAACCTTTTCCGTGTACCCTTGCTGCGAGTCCTGCGACGCCCGAAATCCCGTATGTGACGCAACACATTGATAAAACCGTGGCACGCAAGCGCCCATGGGCTCCGTGCCGGAACATGGATACGGTCGAGCGTGTCTTTTTGGCCTCCGGCAAGCCACTGGTGAAACTTAAATCGGAATAGATATATTCACATTGCCATTGCCTGGCAAGTAAATTCTCCTCCCCACGGTTTAGGAATGTTTCATCCATGAATTTCCGAGAGGTGCCCGGCATATTCTCCGACTCCTTGCAGAGCAGGCAGGCCATGAAAACCGTTAGCAGTATGAATACCGATTTACGCATTCCGATAAACTGAATCTATTACAAAATTAACTGTTCGTATGGAACAGGCAAATTTTCCGGAGATATATACCGGAAACGGAGATGAATCCGACCGAATGCAGGATATTGCCGGATGCTTCGATCCGATTATACCCAGAAATGACGGGTTTCAATATGACATCGAAGCTGCTGCTTCCGATGTTTGTCACGGCAAAGATAAATGGAAATTACCTATCCTGCCGGTTGCCCCGGGAAAGATAATCCCGGGCCGGTCGGCCGTGCCTCCCTCTCCGGCTCCGGGACGGAAAAATCATCCTCGCCGGGGCTGCGGTATTTTTCCGCCCCTGCGCCTTCGCCGCGGGCTTATGAATCTTCCCGAGGCAACCGACCCGTTCGGGATATAAAGCCTCATAACATATTATTCATTGCCTGTGCGATCCATGACAAATAAAGGTTGTACAGGCACAAACACGTGAGACACACGGTAAAAACTGTTACATGTTATGCAGACTACGAAAGTGAGTTCGAAATCGAAAAAGAACGGCAAGTCCGCAGTTTTGATGCCGGTCGTTCCCGACTCTGTAGTGCCGCAGGCGCAAGATACGGAATCCGCCGAACCGCAGACAACGGCTGCGGACACCGTTCCCGTCGAACAACCGACAGCCCATCCCGAGACGGATGTCCGGCTGCTGGATCTGAACAAGATCGTCAATTCGACCTACAATCCCCGCAAAAACTTCCGCGAGGATACGCTGCTGGAACTTGCCGAGAGCATCAAACAGTCAGGCGTTCTTCAGCCTATCTGCGTGCGTCCGAAGGACGAGGGCTTCGAAATCGTCTACGGCGAGCGCCGCTATTGGGCGGCCGCGATGGCGGGCCTGAAATTCATCCCGGCCCTTATCCGGGAGTTGTCGGACGCCGAGGCCGAGGATGCCGCCATCACGGAGAACCTGCAGCGTGAGGACGTGCGTCCGCGTGAGGAGGCCGCCGCCTACAAGCGGGCCTTGCAGTCGGGACGGCATACGATCGAGAGCCTCGTGGGCAAGTTCGGCAAGTCGGAAGCCTATATCCGCTCGCGTCTGAAGTTATGCGAGCTGATCGACGCGTTGGCCGAAATGCTTGACAAGGAGGATATTTCGGTGGGTGTCGCTACGGAGATCGCCAAATATCCTGCCGACATCCAGCAGGAGGTCTACGACGAACATTTCGCCGAGGGGTGTTACAACTCGTGGAAGACGGCGCGGATCAAGGATATCGCCCGGCGGCTCTACGAGCGTTACATGACCAAGCTGGAAAGTTATAACTTCGATAAGACGGAGTGCCTTTCCTGCCAGCACAACACGGCCAATCAGGTGCTGTTCAAGGACGAATGTTCGGGCGGCTGCGCGGGCTGCCAGAACCGTGAGTGCATGCTCCGCAAGAACAACGAGTTTTTGGTACAGAAGGCCGTGAAACTCCTCAAGGACGATCCGCGTACGACGCTGGCTACGGACGGCGAAACGCCTGCCGCAGTGCTCGAAGCGCTCGAACAGGAGGGTTATCACGTCGAAGAACTGGAATACGATGCCGGTTACTACGACAAAGCTCCGCAAATGCCCGACGTTCCGCAGGCCGAAAATTACGTGTCGGAAGAGGAGTTCTCCGAGGCTCAGGTGGAGTACGAAGCCGAAATGGCGGCATTCGCCGAAGAGACGCAGCAGTTGGAGTTCGACATCTCGGAAGGGCGCGTGCGCAAATATGCCGTCATCGGCAACCTCGATATCGAACTTCGCTACGAGGAAATCGAGGACGAGGAGCGGGAAGTGACGGTAAACGAGGGACAGGACGATGAGCATAAGGTCTTCGTTACCGTCGTCCCGCCATCGCCGCTGGAAGGGCTGATGCAGCAGGATCGCCGCAACCGGGAAATCTGCTACGAGCATATCACGACCGATATGAAGCGGGTCTTCCTCGATGTGAAGGTTACGAACAAGCCCTTGCAGAAAGAGGAGCAGCAGATGTTCTACTACGCCGTGATGCAGCGCGTAATGAGCGACTCGAAACTCCGTCAGTGCGGTTTCCGACCCAAGGACGGCTCTTACCTGACCGACCGGGAGCAGTTTGCCGCGGCGGGACGCATTACGGTCAAGCAGCAGGCTGCGTTGGTTCGCGCGTTTCTGGTGGACTACTTCCGATCGGCAGCTCCGGAGTATGGATGTACGGACGAAACGCTCCTGACGGGAATGATGTGCCGCTTTGCGGATCTGAACTTCTCGGAGCAGAGCCAGAAGGTGCAGCAGGAGTATCTGAAAGTCTACGAGCGTCGCAAAGCCCGTCTTCAGGAACAGATCGACGCTTTGCAGGCAAAAGCCGAGGCCGAGGAGATGGCGGTTTCGATGCAGGAGGCACCGGATGCCGAACCGGAGATGCCCGAGCTGCTGCCGGACGAGACGCCCGCTATAGAACCCACCCCGGAGCCGCTGATTATTCCTATGGACCCGGATATCGAACCCGATATCCGGATGCCTGAGGAGATGAAAACGGCGGCATAGTAACAACATGAACTAAATGTCCAAACCGACGGAGCAGGTTATGCCTGCTCCGTCTTTGCATTACTACTGTTATGAATAAGATTTCAGAGATTCCGGAACAGACACCTATTGCAGAAAAACCGACAGTAGAGATGCCCGCCGATCCGTGGCGCTGCGGGGCGTGCGGTTCGCTGCGGGTATCCTGCCAAGTCTGGGTGGACAGCAACACGTACGAAGTACAGTCTATGGCGGAAGACAAAGATGACTTATGGTGCGACGACTGTGCAGAACACACCCGTCAGGTACGCGAGAGCGAATTGATGTCCGATACGGTCGAGCCGTGGTGGAAGGACGGAACGACAGAAGAAGACCGGGAAATTATCACCGGACTGAATCCGGAAAATTTCAGCCCGAAGGATGATCGCAAGGCTTTCCGCGATGCCTGCGACATGTGGTGGAACGGCAGGACGAACGGCGAGAAGATCCGTCTCTGGCGGCAAGCTACCGCTCCGGAGGAAGAATAACTTAAAGAGAAGAGCCATGAATAAGAATCTGATTGAAAAGATCGCTCCGCAGCTGACGGAGCTGATGATAAAGAAAATGGAAACGCTTACCGAAGCGTGGCGCAAGCCGTGGATCGCCGACCTTGCGCACGGTCTTCCGCGCAACCTGCGCGGCACGCCCTACCGGGGCGGGAATATCCTGATGCTGCTGTTCCTCTCGGAGATCGCAGGCTACAGTACGCCGCTTTTTATGACGTTCAAGCAGGCCAAGGAGGAGGGTCTGAACATCCTCAAAGGCTCCGGTTCGTTCCCGGTCTTCTTCTGGAAACTGTATATCCGCCATAAGGAGACCCGCAAGAAGATTGAGTTGGCGGACTATTACCGCCTGCCGCAGGAGCAGCGGCGGCAATACGACGTGCTGCCCGTGATGCGCTACTACCCGGTCTTCAACATCGACCAGACGGATATGTCGGAACGGCAGCCGGAGCGCTACGCTTCGCTTACGACACCGGCCGAACAGAAAGACTACTCGGACGGCCTGACATGCGAACCCCTCGACCGGATGCTGGCGGAGCAGTCGTGGCTCTGTCCCATCCTGCTCAGATCCGGCAACAGGGCGTCCTATTCGCCGACGCTCGACCGGATCGTCTGCCCCGAAAAACGGCAGTTTCCGGAGAGTGCGGCCTTTTGGACCACGCTTCTTCACGAGGTCACGCACAGTACGGGGCATGCGGAGCGTCTGAACCGTCCTTTTGGCGCTTGCTACAGAGATGCCGACTACATCCGCGAAGAGTTGGTCGCCGAACTTACGGCGGCTTTGTGCGGTGCGATGCTGGGCTTCGCTACGACGCCTCGTGAGGAGAGCGCCGCCTATATCAAGGACTGGCTGGCGGAGTTCCATAAAGAGCCGACCTACCTGTTCGACATCCTCACGGATGTGAACCGTGCCGCGCGGATGATCTCCGAACGGCTGGCTGTAGAGCAGGAGCCGGCACCCCCGGGAGCGATTCCGGCCGAAGCCGCCTGATCCAAAAACCGAATATAAACGATTGTTCAACCTGTGCCGCGGCCGAAAGACTGCGGCGCTTTCATTATCAGCAATATGCAACAACCCAAAACCGAAGATCGGTACAGCCGCGAAACGCTGCTGCCGATGAATACGCTTTACGACCATGAACACCACCTGACACAAGAGGACGTGGACATGGCCAATAAGCTGGTGCGGCATATCGAACATACCCGTAATCCGCGTGTCCCGCAGGTCGGCGACCGGGTGCGTTATACCACGCGCCACGGCGACTTCCACGGCAATGCCTTGATCGAGGCTGTTCGTGACGACGGAATGCGTTTGATCTGCCTGTGCCCATACGTTCCCTTCGTGTGGATGACAGCCGGCGGCATCGGCTGTGCGGTCAGCGGAGGGCCTTTTACAGCCGTGATGCCGCAAGAGCTGAAGCCTTCCGGTGCTGTGCCGGGGGATTTCTGTGCTTGGGGCCATTGCGGCGCCTGCGGCAACGGAGTCGTCCGATTCTGCGCCGGGGTGCCGCTGTGGGAATACCGGGAGCCGGAGTTGCTCTATGGTGATTTTTCCACTGAGAAATGGCGTAAGATCAGCCTTTACAAGGATACGGAGTGCCGAAGCGGCGATCTGTACCGGGGCGAGTGCATCTCGTTCGACTCGGAGGAGGAGTTCCGACGGTTTCTCTCCGATTACGAAGGAACCGTATTCGCGGCTCCCGACCCGAAATCCGTCATCGTCTGGTGCTATCGGGACGAGCAGAGCGCCGTATTGCAGCAGGAGTGGGATGCGCTCGATGCTCCCGTTACAGAGCGTCGCCTCTATAATACGCCCCAACCCGTGAAACTCGTCAAGGATCACGGGCGGCATACCACGGTCTGCTATTTCGTCAGACCGGAATTTTCTTATAAATAACTGAATTCTCTATGACTATGAAAAACAAAGAAACACTCGAAAAACTGCGCACTTATCAGATCGGTGTGATTCGCTCGGTTATTGCAAGCCGGCAAGGGCGCTTGGGAACCTATTCGGCCGATGCGGCAGACCGCGAGAGGCTGGCAGATACGGGCGGCCTCGCCGACGAGGAGTATTACGAGTCGCCCCTTACAATCAAACACGACGGCCTTTACCGCAATGTAATTTCCCTCGAATTTTGTGAGGACGGGCTGACGCCCGTCTGCCTGATGGACGGATGGGACGGGGATGATTTCCCGCTTCCGCTTGAAAATCTATCCTGCGATACCCTGCAAATCATCGTCGAATGGCTGGAGGAATACGATTTCATTCCGTCCGCGGGGGCTGCGCCGCAGACGACAAACGATCTTACGGAAGATTTCGTGGAGCGCTGCCTGCCGGAATACCATATGCGTTACGACGTTTTCCGGCTGGGCGAGTTGCAGAACTTCCTCGACGGACATGAATCCCCGGAATTCGGGCTGGACCGCGACGAAGCCGCCGCGGAGCGCGACCGTCTGCAGCTCCGGATCTATGCCGAGGCCATCACCGCCTTTATGAAAAGGCAGCCCGCAGCGCTTCCAGACAATGTGTCCCTGCGCGACTATGCCGAGGCGCTGGTCGATATCGCCTATGAAGCCGGGCGCAGAAAATTCCGGCTCTCGGACAACTCCCGCGATACGGCCGCGACGCTCATTGCCTGGGGTGACGAGTTCTCCCGACGGCACGAGGGTACGGACTGGGCGGAGAAGGAATACTTCGACGAGATTTACCGATTCACCGACGAGAAACTGCGAAGCGTTCCGAGCAAGGACAATCCGAATGCGGAATTCGACATTGCCTCTCTGAACCGTGCAGCACTCGAAAGACACGGATATGACGTTGCGACGATTACGGACAGCGATCTGCAGGAGTTGGCCGGACGGATGGGCGATTATTATTGCGACAGCAAGTTCAGCGAAGATCTGCGTACGGCCTGCGGCGATTTCGGATTGAAGCTCCGGGACACGACCAATTCGAAATAACACGACACTTCACGTATTGTCAAATCAGGCCGCAGCCCTAAAGCTGCGGTCTTTTAATTGTATATCATTATGAGCTATCAGATTATAACACGTATCACCATTACCCCCGACCTGCGGGTGATGGTGCGCATGGCGGCGAACGACATCCGCCCGCTCGACTTCCGTTACGACGAGGTCGTATCCCTGACAGAAACGCTGCGTACGAAAGGCCGTCCGACGCTCGAACTGGAACTGCTGTCGCTTTTTTTCAAGGGCCTTTGGCAGGGCCGAACCCGCTATGATCGGGCTGTCGGTTACACGCTGCTGACCGACGGCATCGACAAATACGAGGCGTGGGAACGCTGCCGCGGGGACAAGGAGTACGAACGTGGCCTGCTGCTGCGCATGCGGGACTTCCTGCACTACCGTCCCGTTCCGTGCCGCTGCCATCTCGAATATCAAAGAAGCCCTGTGCGGCGTATTTATGTCGGATACATCTCTTTTTCGCGGCAGAGGCGCCGCATCTTTCCGAGCGTCCTCGACGCGCAGGCTGCACTGGTCGCAAAGGGCTGGAATCCCGGAGAGTTCCAAACCGTAGAAGAAGATACCAAAAATCTTAAATCTCAGAAACAATGAAAACCTATCGCATCAACAAATATGCCGAGCGGCTCGCTCAAGGGACGGGCTTCGCTCCCGAATTGATCTATAACATCTCGCTTGTCCGGTTTCAGGGCCGTAACGGCCGCTGTATCGCGGCATGGACGCCGGGAATGAAGCGCCCCCGGTATGTTTACAAGGCCCACACCCCGGAAGAATACGACAAAGCTATGGAGCGTATCCGGCAGGAGGCAGAGCGCTTCCGCCGCCATGACGAAGCCGTAGCGCGGTCGAGTGAGGAGTTTCGACGTTCGCTGCGCGTCGGCGACATCCTCTACTCGTCGTGGGGCTGGGAGCAGACCAATATCGACTTCTATCAGGTCGTGGCGATCCGCGGCAGCGCGGTAGACCTGCGGCAGCTCGACCAGCGAACTACCGAAGACGGCTATATGTGCGGAACGACCGTCCCGCTGCCCGATGTTTTCAAGGGCAAGACCCATACGCACCGTCTGTCGAAAAATTATATCCGCATCGACTCATACCGTACTGCGTGGAAATGGGACGGGCAGCCCCTGCGGTGCAGTTGGTATGCATAATATAATGCTATTGAGAATATCATTACGCGCTACCGCCTGCATAAAACGCAGTGCGACAAGCGCCGCAAGGAGATCGATCGGGAGATTGAACATCTGAAGCAAGAACGGGAGCGGTTGAATGATCCGCATTGGACGGAAGGGCTGCTCCGTCCGGTCATGGCGGAGATCGTCCGCCTGACTCCTGAGATCGACTGGGAGAATAACGACGAGTTTTATCCGATAGACCTGCGTGGTGCTATCACGGTTTTCGGCAGAACAAAGCGGGGAAGACCTGTCTGCATCACCTTTACCGAGTCCGGACACGATTTGCAGTTCGATTCGGGGCAGATACACAACTCTTTCTCATTGAAAGTGCTGAAGGATATTGGCGGAACGAACAACATTATGGAATCTGTCGGCGACGGAGAACCGCTGCTGCATTATATCCGGCAGCGGATGCTCTTTCTGGAACAACACCCCGAAATAGGGAAATAAACTAAAATTCAAGCTATATGAAAATCATGTGTCAGGAGCACTACGATAAGGTAGTGCAATACGCCAAAAGCATCGGTGACAGCACGCTTCGGGAATGTTTGGAGCGACTCGAACGCCTTGAGCAAAATCCCCATCATCCGTGCCAGATCGAACTTTACAGGGACTTTGCGCCCTATTCGTTCCTTTTCAAAGAGCGCTATCCCGATGGCCGTCTGGGCGTTGTCGGCGGACTGGTCTATCACGGCCGTCCGGATCAATCGCATTGTTTCATCGACGGGCCGTTTCACGGCTGGGCGACCCACACCTGAAAAACCGGTTATTTATGCGTATGAAAATCTTGCGGTATGCCGCAGACAGGGACAATCGGTTCGGAGATGTCCGTACCACCGTATCCGACCTTCGTCGGGGAGTGTATATCCGATTTGTCCCATGTTTGCTGCGGCGAATGACGAGCGATAAGACACAACTCTTGAAGGCGTATGCCGGACAAAGCACGGAAATTGCATATCATCAGGATAATTCGTATATTTGTAAAGCGAAACGAACTCCGGCCCATGACCATATTCGATGACTATATCCGAAATAAAGGCTGCTGCAAGGTCTCAAAGACATTACTTTGGGACTATGACTTGACGCAGTTCGACTGGCAGCGTTCGCGTAAGGTCGTCGTGCAGCGCATCATAGAACGGGGATGGCTCCGGGACTACTTCGCGGCGTTCGACCTCTACGGAGGCATCGAAGGCTTCCGGGAAATTATCAAAGAGGTTCCGACACTCTCGGCGCAGGATATGAATTTCGTATGTACGGCTTTCGGCCTTAAAAAAGAGGAATTGAGATGTTACACACGCAGACAGTTGCGCCGCAGACACTTGGGTTGTTGAAACAGTTGGAGGCCGAGCCCCGGCTTGCGGCGTTCAATCTGGCCGGAGGTACGGCTTTGGCCTTATATCTGGGGCATCGTGTGAGTGTCGATCTGGATCTGTTCACTCCGGAGTCGTTCGACGCCGGGGAACTCGAAGCGTTTCTTTCGCAGCGATACGGATTCCAAACGGCCTTCAGGCGCCCCGACACGCTGAAAGGCATGATCGACGGCGTTAAGATCGACTGCATAGCTCACAAATATGCATATCTCCGGCAGCCCTATGCGGAATCCGGAATCCGTTTATACAGCATCGAGGATATCGTCGCCATGAAGCTGTCTGCGATAGCCGACGACGGTTCGCGGCTCAAAGATTTCGTGGATATCGCCTGTCTGTCCACCCGCATCCCGTTTTATGAGATGCTCAAATGCTACGAACGAAAATTTCCGCAGGCAAATGTCATCCGCCCGTTCAAGGCACTCACATATTTCGATGACATCGATTTCGGTGAGGATATCGTCATGCTGAATTTCGAATACGACTGGAAACAGATCGCCCGACGACTGAAAGAGATGACAGTCCGCCAAGAGCATATTTTTTCGCAGTGGCCGTTAAAAGAACAGAAACTTCCCGTAGCGGAGGACAAGGATACGACCTCTATGAAACGGGGCCGGAAGAGATGAATCCGTATCCAAGTTAAAAATGTCCGAACCCGGATTTTACTTTCTAATTATCATTATGTGCCGTCCTGCGGCAATACAATAAACCTGTTGGTATAATCGTTGGACTGCCGATGAGTTTTTTTAAGCTCAAAAGTTTGTTTACCTTTATCGGATAAAAACTTACAAAACATGACCAAAGCAGATATCATAAAGCAGATCGCCCGGGAAACGGGCGTCGAGGCCGCGACCGTTTTAGCTGTCGTGGAAGGTTTTATGGAAGAGGTGCGTGCCGCCCAGATCCGCAAGGAGAACGTTTTCCTGCGCGGCTTCGGAACCTTCCTGATTAAACGCCGCAAGGAGAAAAAGGGTCGTAATATCACAAAGAATACGACGATCGTAATTCCGGCGCACGATATTCCTGCATTTAAGCCTTCTCCCGCCTTCCAGCGGCTTTTGGGAAAGAAATGATTGCCACAACGCCCCGATTCGAACATCCGAATCGGGGCGTTGTCGTTTTACCGCGGCCGGTAACCCGTCAGGCATTCAGACGTGCGTGGTCTGCGAGGAACTTTTCCAGCCCGCTGTCCGTCAGCG
This sequence comes from Alistipes senegalensis JC50, assembly GCF_025145645.1. Classification (NCBI taxonomy): domain Bacteria; kingdom Pseudomonadati; phylum Bacteroidota; class Bacteroidia; order Bacteroidales; family Rikenellaceae; genus Alistipes; species Alistipes senegalensis. The sequence goes on from NZ_CP102252.1 coordinate 2,596,806, forward strand.
GATGTCTGAGCAGCCCTTCGATTGCTGCAAGGGGACATGTCGCCACATCGGCCCCCGCATCGAGGCACTGGATAATATGCTGCGTATGACGGATCGAAGCGGCCAGCACCTGCGTTTTGTAACCATAGGTGCGGTAGACCTTCACGATGTGGGCTACCAATGCCACGCCGTCTTCGGAGATGTCGTCGAGACGTCCCACGAACGGAGATACGTAGGTCGCTCCGGCCTTTGCCGCCAGCAGCGCCTGCCCCACGGAGAATACCAGCGTGCAGTTCGTCCGGATATCCTTGGCGGCAAAATATTTCACGGCCCGTATTCCTGCGGCCGTGCAGGGCAGTTTCACGACAATGCGGGGATGCAGCGCCGCCAGCGCTTCGCCTTCGCGCACCATCCCTTCGAAGTCTGTGGCTATGACCTCGGCGCTCACGTCCCCTTCGACGATGTTACAGATTTCAACGTAATGACGGTTGCAGTTCTCCGTACCCCGGATGTTCTCTTTGGCCATCAGAGAAGGGTTGGTCGTCACGCCGTCCAGAACGCCCAGTTCGTGCGCCTTGCGGATCTGCTCCAAATTGGCTGTGTCGATGAAGAATTTCATGATTCGATAGGTTTTAGATTTCCATAAAGATACGAAAATTCCATATAGGTTATACCGGATAATATCCGATTTTACATTGCGGAAATTCTTTACGACGCTGTCGGTGTCCGGAAACAGTCCGTCGGCGGCTTTACGGCGGCATGCTGTCTTCCCGGATACCTCGGGCGGCGACATATCTCCGGTTCGGATTCACGAACCTTTGCGGAGATCGGAATTCTCGTTGCGGTTTTCGGTTCTTCTCCCCGGGATACCGCATCGTTCTGTACGTCGGGCGCTTCCATAAAAATCGGATATTAGAATCTTCGAACATCCGGAATGTACGCCGTGGGGATCGTTTCGTTTGCGGGCATCGTTTTTTTGCTTTACCTTTGCATCCTAACAGGAAAAAACCGTGTTCTTTCCGGAAAATTCAGAGAGTTAAAACTTTTACCGAATCATGTATTGGACACTCGAACTGGCCTCGTGGCTCGAAGATGCCCCTTGGCCCGCAACCAAAGACGAACTGATCGACTACGCCAATCGCTCGGGACTTCCCGAGGCGGTTCTGGAGAACTTGCAGGAGATAGAAGACGAAGGCGAGATCTACGAATCCATCGAAGACATCTGGCCTGACTATCCTTCGAAAGACGACTTTTTCTTCAATGAGGAAGAATATTAACAGCCTTTATTTAGGTTAGATAGCTGAATATCAGAGCGATGAACAATGAGAATTTGTTTGTCGCGCTGGTGTTATATGGCCTCATACGGTGCGGTTTGTTTGTCTAAATTGTGGTTTTTACGGCAAAAATCGGAGTTTGTTTGTCTAAAATTCCATATCTTTGCTTCTCCTCAGGAATATCGCAAAAGGAGGATAATATATGGGAAGACCGAAAAGACTATATCCGTTGGGCAAGTATCGCCTTCGTACACCGAAGGAGGTTGATAAAGAGAAAGCCTATCCTGTCGAGTTGGAATATACATGGAACAGGCAGATAATACGCAAGACGACGAATGTGTTTGCAAAGGTTGCCGACTGGAATCAGAACGGCAATCAAGGACGTGGCGAGTTACGCGCAAGCTATGGCAGCGAATACAAACGGCTCAACCAACTGTTGCTGGCGCGTGTAGAGCGTATAGATTCGCAGCTTGCCGAGTATAACGAGAAGCATCCCAATCAGATTACTGCTGATGTAGTGTCAGGTTTTCTTGCTGACAAGCCTCTTGCCCGTCGGGATCAGGGCAAAGACTTCGTGGAGTTTACATTGGAACGCCTTTCATCGGACTATTCGAGGAACAGGATCGGGAGAAGCCGGTATGAGAACGGAAAGAGTTGTATGAATATTTTCCAGACCTTTTTACGGGCTACCAAACAAGCAAGGAACATATAAACCGGATGCAATCTATGTCGGAGAAATGACTCCGGAACTTCTGGACAGCTATATCGAATGGCGTAGGGAAATAAAGCAGAACAGCGATGCCACCATCAACCATGCACTGACTCCGATATTGAAGGCGTGTGCATATGCCAGTGAAATGAGCATGATAGATTCTGCTGTCAATGCACGGATTCAGGATATGCGCATCGTGACGAAAGTTTCGCTTTCGGAAGAAGAGGCTGAATTTGACGGTAAGAGTTTGACCAAAGAGCAGATGATTGCCCTGCTTGAATATTACAGAAACTGTGTTGAACCGCGTAGGAAAGAGTTTCTGGAGATGTTTTTCTTTGCGTTCCATGCCTGTGGACTCCGTGTGGTGGATGTTATGACCTTGCAATGGAAGCATATTGACTTTACCAGACGAGAATTACGGAAAATCATGATAAAGACAAACAAACGTCATGTGATTCCGCTTACCGAACCGGCTCTGCATATCTTGCGGCAATGGCAGGAAAAACGTGAGGGTTGCCGGTATGTATTCAATTTGGTAAAGGAAAGTCTGGATCTTGATGATGCAGAAGCACTCTACAAAGCTCGTAACAACGCGACGAAATGTATCAACCAGTCGCTTGTCGTGGCAGGAGAACAGATAGGGCTTCCGTTCAGCTTGTCAATGCACGCAGCCCGGCATTCGTTCGCGGTTTTCGCATTGAACCAAGGGTTGTCCATGTCGGTTGTCAGCCGTCTGCTCGGTCATGGAAGTACGGACGTGACGGAGAAAGTCTATGCACGGTTCCTGCCGGAAACCCTGTCTGCAGAAGTAGCCCGGCTGAAAAACGACCTCGCTTCGCTTGAAATAATTTAATTTTCAGGTTTTATAGTATTGAGATAAATAGTTTTGTTCGAAAATAATGTGAAATATTTATGTTACAAATAATATTTTTGGTTATAGGTCTTTGTATCATCGTACTTACATTATCCTTTGTCTTTAAGAGATATGCAAGGACAATTCTGTGGTCAAGTGCAATTGCCTTGTTTGCCGGTACTCTATTGCTTGTCGGAATCGGCGTAATAAATCCTGTCGATGAAGACTATACGGGTTCTACGACATTTTGGGGGACAATCATGACATTGATTTCAGGCGCAGCCCTCGCCTTTTGTGCAGAAATACTAAAAGAGAAAAATAAGGGAAAAACAAATAAAAATGGTAATATCATTGAAACTCCAGTTTCGGAAGAACAGGTAGCAGGTATTGACGCTGCTGTTGTTTTATCAGGAACATTGAAAACGGAACTTGCGGAGAAAGTCTTTGCCAAAGCGATAGAGGCTGGTTATATAAAGGAAGAAGGCTCCCATTATAAGTGGACAGAATCAAAAGTTCTGTTGGCGTATATGTGTGGTCGGATTTATTGTGGCGATTATCCTGAGCGTCTTAAAATGGAAACCAAGACATATTGGAAATTCGGAACGGAACTTTTCCCCGACACCGAATTATGTGCACTTTTTGCTACTTCTGATATAGGGCAGTCCCGTCAAAACAGAAAGGACCTGACTGTACCGAAAAATTTTCAGAAAATCGACATCTTTTTTGAGTAGCCAAACGGCTGCTCTTTTTGTTTATAATCAGACGATTAAGTGCGTATCCTAATATTAGTCTAACATTAGGAATTACCTGTTATATAATCTATGCTAACTTCTTAGGTTCTAAGGACTCTCTACCTTCGCCGCAGTCGTGGGACGATGTGCACAGTCGTGTCACGGCAAGATAACCCGGCTTTAAGTCCGAGTGTACATCAGGATTGGAAAGCCATAATATGATTTACTATGGCAAAGAAATTAAAGGTAGAGAGTATATGCGAAAGAGAATTGTTAGAAAAGATTCTCCGCATAGTGGAGCGGCAGGAACATCAACCGTCGCAAAATGCGGCGACCGGACACTGCCTGTATGACAATAAGGCTTTGATGGAAAAACTTCACATCAAAGATAAGTATCTGAAAAAGTTGCGCGACAACGGTTATCTCGGCTATTCGCGCGAGGGTGACAAATATTGGTATACGCAGGAAGATGTAGACAGGTTTCTGCGTCACTTTCATTACGAGGCATTTGCCTCCGGTATAGCTCCGTCAGAACGGGAAGGAGATTACCATGTATAGCAGGCTGCAACTGACCAATATGCTCCGTGTGCAGGTAGAGCGTATTCCTGAAACAGGCTTGCCGTTGGAGGTCTTTCCGGAGAAGGTTCAGGAACTTATCATGAATCTTGCCCGTTATGAAAACTTCAATATCGAATACGCGGCTTCCATTATCCTTTCGGCAGTGGCAGCGGCAATCGGGAACTCCTGTCAGATTAGGATAAAGGGGGAATGGAAGACAAGTCCGTCTGTCTATATGATGCTGATAGGTCGTCCCGGTCTCGGTAAAACTCCACCGTTGGGATTTATCTACAGACCTATACGCGAGCATGACGACCGGATGTATGAGAAATACAACGAAGAATGGAACGAATATGAAAAGGCGGTTGCTTTATCTGGAAACAAACGTAACAGCAGAGATGCGGAAGATTGTACCATCATGAAAAAGCCGCAGTTGGTAACGACTGTTATATCGGACTTCACTCCGGAGGCGATGATGAGCATACATCAACATAATCCGCGAGGAATCGCATTGGTCGTCGATGAGATACTGGCTTTGTTCAATTCCGTAAGGCGGTACAGTAACCGGAATAATCTTATCGAAGATTTGCTAACGGCTTATAGTGGCCAACCGTTGAAGGTGATCCGCAAGTCGGAAGCCAGACCGATTCTTATCAAAAATCCGTGTATCAATATCATCGGTTCAGTACAGACCAATTTGCTGACGGAGATATTCAAGACTGAACTGGTTGCAAACGGTCTGCTTGACCGTTTCCTGTTCGTCTATCCGAAAGACCGGAGAATTTCCAGTTGGAAACGGAGTGATGGCAATATCCCAAAGCCGGATATTGTCGAACAATGGAGGACGATAATGAACAGGATATTGGATATACCGTGTCAGTGTGCCGACAAAGGGAATACGGTGAATCCGTTTGTCTTGAATATGAGTGATGAGGCGGAGGAATACTTTTATAATTGGTATAACGACATCATAGAGGAGATTAATGCCATCGAAGATGATGCGGAGGTGGAAAGCCGCAAAATGAAACTTAACGGCAATGCCGCCCGTCTGTCTTTGGTATTTCAGATTTTGAAATGGGCAACAGATGAGGGTACTATGCAGCGCATCGAGTTTGAATCCGTTCAGGCTGCTATTCGGATGATCGGTTATTACGAAGATACCTATCGCAGGATTCAGGAACTGATTGTTGCAAACAATATCGGTGAAACCAAAGAGGCTTGGCTATCGTTGTTGGACGATGTGTTCACGGCCGGAGATGCGATTGTTGCCGGAAAGAAAGTCGAACTGTCGAGGCGTTCCGTCTATTATGCGTTGAAGCAATTGTGCCGGCAGCCGAATCCGGTTTTAGAGAAAACCAGTCACGGTACATACCACAAGATCAATCAGGAAAAACAATCTGCACTTTGCACTGTTGCACTTCTTTCTAATGAATCGGTGGAACAAATACCGCAAAGTGCAAAAGTGCAGGATGCAAACGACAAAAATCCGAACGGCTATGAGTGAGTATCGTTTTCATCTTCAGAAATACAGTTACGGGAGCAAGATAGCCTGTCCTAACTGCGGTGGAAGCAGATGCTTTGTCAGATATGTCGATGAGGAAGGTGTTGTCGTGTTTCCGGATAGGGTCGGCAAATGTGACCATGAGCATAAATGCGGCTATCATTATACACCTCGTGAGTATTTTAGGGACAATCCTAATATGATGAATAAAACGAATTGCTGTCGGTTTGACCGACAGAGATCTTTTGAGCGGAAAATCACCCAGTCAGTTCCCTCTTTTATCTCTCCTGATATTGTCGGACGGAGTCTGTCGCACTATGATATGAATCCCTTGTACCATTATCTCTGCAATGTATTCAGTACCGAAGAAACCTTGCGTTTGTTCAATATGTACCGGATCGGGACATCCGCCAAATGGGGAGGTGCTACAATTTTCTGGCAGACAGATATTTCAGGCAATGTGAGAACCGGGAAGATTATGCTATACGATACACAAACGGGACATCGGATAAAAGAGCCGCAGGCGTATGTCAGTTGGGCGCACTCCGAACTCCGCTTGCCTGACTTCAATCTGCAGCAGTGCCTGTTCGGAGAGCATTTGCTGAAAACATCGGCTTCCGTACCTATTATGTTGGTTGAGAGCGAGAAGACGGCTGTTATAATGGCTCACTTTATCCCCGACTATCTTTGGCTTGCTACCGGAGGTAAGAACGGATGTTTCAACAAAGAGGCGATGTCGGTTCTTCGGGGCAGAGATATAACCCTTGTTCCTGATTTGGGAGCGACGGAATTATGGAGAGAGAAATCCGCATTGTTGTCAGGCATCTGCAAACGTGTGGTAGTTTCCGATGTATTGGAGCATATGGCAACCGATGACCAGCGTGAGGCAGGATTGGATATTGCCGACTTCTTTCTGACCGTTCCGACCAAACGTCAGATTCTCCAGCAGATGATTCGGCGTAACCCTGCATTGCAGACGTTGATTGACGAACTCGGGTTGGAACTTGTTGAATAACGGAGGAACTTGTTCCGGGAGTTTATAGAAAGTCCATAACACAATAAGGACTTTTTGCCTGACAGCAACGAAGTCCCCTCTGTATCCGGCAGAATCCGAATCAGAGTGAGCAAGCTCAAACATCAATCATTTATCAAAAGAACATTCATTATGACAACAGATAGAAAACAGGCCATGCATGTCGAAGCCGGCAAATCATTCAGCACGGCAGAGGCCAACGAAAACGAACGGCGTTGGAACGATGATAAGATTGACAGGAAGAATCAAGACTCCACAAACAATTATGACAAGACGAGAATGAAGTTGAATTTCGAGATTGGTTCTGATGGAAAAATTTATCCATTGGGCTATAGCGAAAAGTCGCTCGAAGTTCGTTTGCAGGAACGTCTGTCGGAGTTGGGCTGGAAACCATTCAAGCCAGACAGTAAGATTCAGCCGAATTGTTGCGCCAGATTCATTTTCGGTGGCAATCACGACAGGACGATTGAAATGGCTTTCGGCGATCAGACCGTCAATTTGGAAAAGGATGCCGACAACAGCCATTTGCATCGGTGCGAGGAAATAGAACATTGGGCGAAAGATGTCTATGACTGGTGTGTCCGCAGATACGGACAGGAAAACATAGTTGGGTTTCAGGTACACCTTGACGAGAGCAGTCCGCATATCCATGCCCTGATTGTTCCAGTCGGACAACGCACCAAAAGTGGTCGTGAGTGCGTAATGTGGTCTGCCAAGTTTGGCAAGAACCGTTATGAGTATGGTCAGATTCTTCGGGAAATGCATACATCACTATATGAAGAGGTTGGTAGCAAGTATGGGCTGGAACGTGGCGACAGTATTGAAGGCCGTAATGTGCAACATCTTCACAAGCGCGATTATATTCGCAAGCTGGCTTACGAGGCAAAACAGGCCGAGAAAGCGGTCAAGGGACTTCAGACCATGATGCGTCATCTGGAATCAAAGATTTTCAGTTACAGCCGCCAACTTGAAGAAGCAAAAAAGGAACTGGTTTCCGGCAGGATAACCCTCGACAGGTATGAGACGCAGAAAGCGGATATACAGAAACTCATTGTCGAGTATCAGACCAAGCTCGAAGACAAAACTGGCAAGCTCCACGCAAAGGAGCAGGAATTGGAACGCTTGACCGCAGATGCGGCAAAAGCCCGTTCTGTTATCCAGCCTTTCCGCAACCACAAAGAGGATTTTACACCACCGAGAATTACAGAGAAAGTTCCTTTATTCGGTACGGATAAGTGGGTCGAACGGCAAAACCGACACATTGCCAAGCATTTTACCGAAATTGTCCGCAAGATAGAATCACTATACAAGAGTGATGCATTACGGCAAGTCGAAGCTGCCCAACGCAATGCTCTGGCGGATTACGGCGAGTTCTACCGGTTGAAAAAGGAAAATCAGTCCCTTTCGGACATAAAACAAGAGCTGGAATCCGAACTGAATATTTTGATCGGACAGTTGGCTGTACCGTCAATCCGCAATATGATATTTGCCGTTGCTGATGCACTCATTGGTGGCCAGCCTGTGCCAATTTCTTCCGGCGGCGGAGGCAATTCCGATTCAGATCTTCGTTGGGATGGTCGCAGACCTGACGAAGAGGAAGAAGCCTATCAGAGGAGATGTTTGCTTCATGCTTCACGAGTTGCTAAATCTGCAAGAAGCGGATATAGAAGAAGATAATTATTCCTTTTGTGTGCTGTAGTAAAAGGTTACAGCACACTATTTACTACATATACGCCCCATTATGAGAATGTGCCATTTGAGGTGCCGGAAAGTTGGGTGTGGTGTAAGTTGGAAGATATTGCTTATGTGGCATCAGGAAGTACACCCGATAAAACTTGCTTTGTTGAGAATGGTATCCCTTACATCAAGATGTATAATCTCAGAAATCAGAAAATAGATTTTGCCTATCATCCACAATATATTACAGAAGAAGTGCATAATGGAAAACTTCTGCGTTCGCGTACAGAAGTTGGAGACCTTATTATGAATATTGTTGGGCCACCTCTTGGTAAACTTGCGATTATTCCATCAACATTACCACAAGCGAATTTTAATCAGGCCGCTGTCCTAATACGACCTTATAAATTTAAAGAAGTGCTAGTGCCATACCTAAAAGCATATTTAGAAGAAATGTCAGAAATCAATTCTATCGCGACACGAGGGTCTGCTGGTCAAGTTAATATATCCTTGACTCAATCTCAAAATATGCGAATACCGTTACCTCCTTTAAAAGAAATTGAACGGATAATAAACGAAATTGTTAAGTATGACATTCTCATTGAAGCTCTCGAATTCGATACCACAGACTTACAAACCCTTATCATTCGTACAAAAAGTAAGATTCTTGATCTCGCCATTCACGGCAAACTTGTACCGCAAGACCCGAATGACGAGCCTGCATCGGAACTGCTCAAACGCATCAATCCGAAGGCTGAAATCACTTGTGATAACGGGCATTATGAGAACTTGCCCATCGGATGGACTGTATGTAGCCTCGAAGATATTGTAGATTATGAGCAACCTACAGCATATATTGTTAATTCAACAAGTTATAATGATAGCTATCCAATACCAGTTTTAACAGCGGGGAAATCCTTCATCATAGGTTATACTAATGAAGTGAAGGCGATATACTCCAAATTACCTTGTATTATCTTCGACGATTTTACTACAGATTCAAAATTTGTAGATTTCCCTTTTAAAGTAAAATCATCCGCTATGAAGATTTTACAGGTAAGAAAAGATATTGAAATAAAATATGTTGCAATGTTTATGAACATAACTCGCTTAATTGGCGATACCCATAAACGATATTGGATTTCGGAATATTCTAAACAAACTATTCCAATACCTCCAAAGGCAGAACAAAAGCGAATTGTAGATGCTGTTCATACAGCATTTGCCAAGTTAGATACAATAATGGAGAGTCTATAAACTCTCCATTATTGTATCTATATGTATGAAAGCAAGATTTATTGCATTCACAATCCTCTGTTGCTCATGATACGGTGGTATCGGTACTTCTATAGCTCTGAATATTTTTTTGTTCAAGTGAGGAATAGCGGAACCCACCTTATTTTCGCGCAATGTCTTTCGATGCAAATTGATGACTTGTAGAATATAATCAGTATTCATATGGCTGTTTATAGTCAACAGTTTGAATGTACTGCCTTGATAGCCTTCAATTGGCGTTCGGAACACTTCACCGGAGTTTTCGCCATCTACCAGTATTAAAAGAGAATTAGCCGGAATGAATTTTCCGGCAGTCAACATCTTGGCATCGCGCTCTCCACGCAAATATTTGACATCAAGATTTATTCTCTCTATACCACTCTGTTTTTCACCATCATTCAAAGAACATAGTGTTTGCATGGGCGCAACACGCCAAGAATCCGACAACTGCGTATAATGCCCGATACGTTCTACTATATTGCTGTCATATTCATTATAAATCAATGTAATATGACAACGAAATTCAAAAACTATCTTGCCAAGACAAATTTGGCAAAGAATACCGTTACATCGTATGTATGGACGGTGCAGTATTTCCTCAATCACTATGGGGATGTGAACAAAAAGAACCTGTTAGCTTACAAAGGGTATTTGGTTGAGAACTTCAAACCACAGACAGTAAATCTTCGATTGCAGGGTATCAACAAGTACCTTGAGTTTACGAAACAAGAGAAACTGAAAGTAAAGTTTGTCAAAGTGCAGCAGAAAAACTTTTTGGAGAATGTAATCAGCGATGCCGACTACAAATTTCTCAAAACGCGTCTGAAAGCTGACGGTTATGATGAATGGTATTTTGTCGTATGGTTCATGGCGGCTACCGGTGCGCGCGTCAGCGAACTGCTTCACATCAAAGCAGAACATGTACAAATCGGACATCTTGACCTTTATAGTAAGGGTGGGAAAATACGTCGTCTGTATATTCCGAAAAACTTACGCATGGAAGCTACGAAATGGCTGAAAGATAAAGGGGTTGCTTCCGGCTATATATTTCTGAACAGATTCGGAGACCGAATTACAACACGCGGCATAGCCCAGCAACTGAAACACTTTGCGGAAAAATACGGAATGAATAAGGAAGTGGTTTATCCTCATTCATTCCGTCATCGGTTTGCCAAGAATTTCCTTGACCGATTCAATGACCTCGCCCTACTTGCTGACCTTATGGGACATGAGAGCATTGAAACCACTCGTATCTATCTTCGCAGGACAGCCAGCGAACAGCAGAAAATTGTGGACAAGGTGGTAAATTGGTAATCTTACAGCAGACCTTAGAAGTGCAATTAGTTACACTTCTAAGGCTGTTTGAATATTATCAAGGGATGAGAATAGTTCTTCTATCTTTTGAACTATGCGTTGTTGTTCGGCAAGAGGGGGTAAAGCAAATTTCTCATTTTTTATAACCTCTCCTGATATTGCTTTAAACGTAGTTCCTGTTGATTGACTCTCAAAGCTATCTTGCAATGTTTGAAGTAAATAGAAATAAAAATCAGCATTACCTTCAAAAGGAGTTAAAGCACACAATCCACGTCCAATACATATTCTATTTTTTGCGATATTAACAACTCCAACAGGGGCTCGAACACATAATAAGATAGAATTGGGAACGGCTATTTTGGTAGGCTCGTCTGTATATACCTTAGACTTCAAAAGAAATTTGTCTGAAAAACATATTTTTCCTTGATGAAATTCTATGCCTCTTTTATTGTTTAGCGAATCTCCTTTAGGGGATTGCCCCATTGTTATTCTAAGTACATTACTTAGTTGACAATATGCCCACCCTTGTGGTAACTTCCTACTATGCCCGTTATCACAAGGTGTGAAGTCGGGATTTATACGCTTCAAGAGTTCGATGGCTGGCTCGTCATTCGGGCATTGCGGCACGAGCTTTCCGTGAATGGCAAGGTCGAGGATTTTGCTCTTGGTTTGCTTGATTATGGTTTGTAAGTCTGATTTTTCCTGTTCTATTTGGTCAAGCAAAGCAAACCAATGTTCAATCTCAGTAACTATGCGTTGCTGCTCAGTTAAAGGTGGCAAAGGAAACCCCATCTGTTCTAAATTGTATTTTGGTAAACCTTCACGACCACTACCCGTAATCTTCATAGATTTAGCGAAGTATGAGGATAAAACTAACGCATGAAAATATTCAGGCTCAACCAAAACAGAACGCATAATACAAACGTGTTGACTGACATTTCCACAATTAAAATCAGCAGGAACTACAGCGCATCTTCCCAATGACCCCCCAGTAATATTCAACAACAAGTCGTTAGCAAGCACTTCCGTGCCTTTCATCTTCTTATGAACTTCTTCGGAAATATACTTGATGTCATCATAAACAAGCCAGTCATTATAGACATTTTGCGAGCGGAAAAAAGGAATCCCATTCGCAGAATAGTTACTTCCCTTTGGTGTGCTACCGGAACCTATCTTTGAGCATATTTCTTCAATCGTTGTCCACACCCAATTATCTGGAATTTCAAACGGCACCTGCTCATAATGGGGCGTATCGGAAGTCTTTGCAGACTTCTTACTCCTTTTGATTTTACCCTCTTTTATCAGGCGTTCTTTTTCTGCCTTGATTCGTTCGAGGAGAACTGATGCAGGTTCATCAGTCGGGTCTTGCGGTACAAGTTTTCCATGTATCGCAAGGTCGAGTATCTTTTGACGTAATTTCTTTGTATCCATATAGGCTATTCTTTGTTTAAGAACAGATTGCAAAACTCATTCAGTTGCTGTTGCATACGTTCCTGTGGAATGAGGATACGTTTGTATTCTGCTATCATTGTGGGGCTCATACTTCGGCTCATAGCATATTCCACAACAACTCGGTCTGCTTCCGGGCAGAGAATAATGCCGATAGAAGGGTTTTCGTTAGAGCGTTTCACATCTCTATCGAGTGCTTCCAGATAAAACTCCAACTGACCGAGGTCTCGCGGATGGAATTTTGTCTTTTTAAGCTCCACTGCGACCAATGCCTGCAACCCACGATGGAAGAATAGCAAGTCGGTCTTAAAAGTGGATGCGCCAATATTGAGGCGGTATTCCTGATCCATAAAGATAAAATCCTTACCAAGTTCAAGAATAAATTGCTTCATGTGTTCTACCAAGCTGTTTTTCAATTTTGATTCGCTATGCTTCTTCGGAAGATTCAGAAAATCAACAAACAGCGTATCCTTGAACATTATAGGGGCATTCGGATAAGCATTGAGCAATCCTTTCGACATATTATTCTTGCTGCCCAATAAAGCTGTATATGTCTGATTGGAGATGCAACGCTGAAGTTCTCGCTTCACTAAATGTTCTTTATTGGCATAGAGTATATAGAACATCCGCTCTTCATTACTTTTGCATCGGCAAAGAATCTCTATATGATTGGTTAAGGTAGTTAACTCTAAAATCTTAGGCATTTGTCCAGTTTTTGGCTGGACAATTTGTGCAGTTTCTGGCTGCATAATTACATCTATCTCTTGTGTAGAGTGAGTTACTTCAATTTGTCCAATTCTTGGCTGGACAAATTCAGAATTCAGATATTTCTCTACTGTTGCCGAAAATGCGCCCGACGAGTATTCATCGTAAAACAAGACCATGTTGTAAATGTTACTTCGTCCAAATCCCTTGATTTCAGGTTGTTGGAAACGAATATATTCAGATAACTGCGTTACAACCTTGCTTCCCCATTCCTCGTTCTTCAATTTGGCTGATACATATCTTCCTACATGCCATGCAGTGAGTAGCAACTCTTCATTTACGGCACGCAACGCTTTACTTCGGTGTTGAACGATAATATCCACCACTTCCGCAAACTGCTGTTCTTGAGAATATCTCAATAGTTCATTCTTGTTGTTCATTCGTCTCCTGTAACTTTTGGTTCATTGAAAATAAATCTACAGATACGTTCTACAGCCTTTGAATTAGCGAATTCAATATCTTTCTTTCCCCATTTATCTGCGGGGTAAGAGGAGAGAGCAGATGCAATGCCAAAGTTGCTCCCGACATAGCCTTTCTTGTCTTGTACAAGCGTGCCTTTCTTTGTCTTAAACCAATCCATGCCAATATGCTTATTGATGTCTTCTTCAAGAAGAATCTTATTTCCTATCAAATTGACCATGTCATCAAATTCTTCTTTTGTCATTCCGGCATCGATTCGAATGGTTTCGATGTTATGACCGCTTGCAGGCATAATGTGCTCTACATTCACCTTATCAGGAGTAAAATCGAAATACAATCCATGTTCTTTTGCATAGATATACTCGTTAAGATATACGAGAATATTCTTGTCATACTCCTTAAGATCAGCAATAACCTCTTCTTTTTGCCATGTTGTATTGATATGCTTATCAAAGTCGGCGATTATTGATTCAATTGAATATTCCGGATCAACTAATTTAAAGTTCTCATTAAAAAGGAACGTCTTAAAATAACGTGAAGAAAAACCAAAGTCACTCACTTCGAGAAGAGCAAATAGACGGAGAAGACTCTCCATTATTGGCGTGGCACTTTGTTCTGATAGCTCTTGTTCTGGCACTCTGAATAGGTATGATATAAGGAAAAGCTTGAAATTCTCATTGAACTTCAACAGTAGCTTGGTAAGGGGATATACTTGTATTTGACTCCAAATCTTTAAGATACGATCAAATTTAGCACAAATATTTATTGGATTATTCAGAAGTTCAGGCTTAATTACCGTATAATACTTTCTTACACCTGGAGTATTTAACTGGCCAGCCTCATATTCACGTCCCATGGCACGGTTTATATACATAAACTGCTGAAGAACGCTATCAATATTGATTACTTTCTTTTGTGCCAACTCATCAGCTTGTCGAATAATCGGCTCCCAAATAGCCTTGAAATCTATTTCATCAGGTGCTTTAGAGAAGAGTTGTGCAGAAATAATATCGGCATCAGACAACGGCATACCAGTTGAGTTCAACGAATTAAACATAGTTATAGCCTGTTCTATTTGCCAACTTTTAATCTCTATAATCTGACACTTGGTAAGGAAACCATTTACCAATACATCCAAATTGGACTCTTGATAGGCATGTAGTTTCTCATAGAAAGATTTGAAGTTACGAAAAAAATTGGTGTACTTATTGTCTTTCTGCTTACGAGGGAACTTATAAACAGCTTTCTCAGCATCAGCAAAAGTTTTTGCTTCAACGATATAGGCAAGCTCTTCTTTGTACAGTTCGTTAATAGAAACATTTTCTAAAATTTTCACACCTTTTGCTCTATTCCAGTCCTTTTCTATCTCAATCTGCTTTCTTACATCGGCACGATACAGAATTTCAAAGATGAAGTCAAGACTTTGCTGCAAACTTCTTTTAAGTCCGGCTGCTTCATCTGTATCGGCCATGTTGTGTAACACTTCTGTTATGCGTAGGTGCATCGCTTTAAGTAAAAGCAAGAATGTCGTCGTTCTCTGTTGTCCGTCTATCAGGTTCAAGTACCCCTCTCTGGAACAATCAATAATTATGGTTCCGAAGAAATACGGATCTTCGGCATCTTGGGCTATATAAGATTCAACATCCTGCCACAATTTGTCACAATTCGCTATATTCCAAGAGTATGCTCTCTGATATTCTGGAATGCGAAATATATCTGATTTTTTTAGATAAACTCCAATGGTTTGGAGTTTGGGCTCTATTTCTTTTGCCATATATAATTCTACTTATTCTTCAATGTTAGCCAATAATTTCTGCAATTCAGCAACCGCATTGCTAATTGTATCGCTTTTATCTTTTATGTCTGCCATCAGTTCAGCCAATGAACGGTCGTCCACCTCACCACCTTGTTTTATCCATGTGATGTCGAGACTTGTCTTGTCTCTGGCAATGATCTCATCTACAGAGTATTTGCGCCAACGCCCTTGCGGATTATTCTCTGCATCGTAGGTTTCTACCCGATTATTGTAGCAGGAAACAAAATCATCCAAGTGATGGCGTTCCAGCTTATTGGTGGCAAGCGTGTGCTTTACATCGGTACGATAATCATAAAACCATATTTCTTTGGTCGGTTGCCCTTTGCTGAAAAACAGCACATTGGCTTTCACACCTTGGGCATAGAAGATACCTGTAGGCAAACGTAATATGGTATGCAGATTGAAATCTTGCAATAAGTGTTTACGGATTGTTTCGCCTGCTCCGGCCTCAAAGAGGATATTATCAGGGAGCACCACAGCAGCACGTCCTCCGGTTTTGAGCATAAGCATCATGTGCTGGAGGAAGTTCAACTGGTTGTTCTTGGTCTCTACGTAGAAATCCGGACGGTTGATGTCCACAGAACCGGCCGGGCGAGTTCCAAAAGGAGGATTGGCGAGTATCACATCAACAAGGGTTGACGGTTCTTTTTCCAAAGAGTCCTCACACACAATCGGACTACGGTCTGTACCGATGCCATGCAAATAGAGATTCATGGAAGCGAGTGTTACCACCAAAGGAGTATTATCTACACCATGCAAGGCTTTGTCACGCAAGAAATCACGTTTTTCTTTATTTGCCGACTGACCTTTCATGTAATCGTAGGCAGTGAGCAAAAATCCACCAGTACCACAAGCAGGGTCGCAAACGGTTTCACCAATTTGCGGATTGATGCAATCCACCATTGCCTGAATTAAAGGACGGGGAGTAAAATATTGTCCGGCACCGCTTTTCTTGTCTTGTCCGTTCTTTTCAAGAATACTCTCGTAGATAGCCCCTTTCACATCCCCGTCCATGATGAGCCATTGCTCTTCATTAATCATGGTGATAACCTTTTTCAGATAAACGGGCTTGTCTATCTTGTTTTGTGCTTTGGTATAAATAGTGCCTATCAAATTGTCCTGCTCGCTAAGCAATTTCAGTGTCTCTTCGTATTGCTTGACCAGTTCCAATCCATCAAGGGAAATCAAATCGTTCCATTGATACCCAGTCGGAATTGCCGATTCCTCTCCGAACATTTCTACATTCTCGACATCCATCTTCAAAAACAGAAGATAGGTCAGTTGGGTAATATAATCAGTAAACCCAATACCTTGTCCGGCAAGAGTCGTTGCCAAATTCCAAACCTTCTTGGTGAGCGATTGCTCTGTTGCGTTATTTGTTGCCATAACTTATGCTGCTTTTCTTAATACTACAAATGTGTAAAGCGACCGAAGGGCTTCGTCTGCTTTCTGCATATTACCAAATGCCCGAATCATTTGGGCTGCATGGGTCGCATCGTCTTCACGAATATCCCTAACCGTACAAGCTCCGTTAGACGCAATGTAATCTACAATACGACTGATTACTTCACGCTGCTTGTCGGTTATTTCACGCTGATTTTGTCCTAACCATAGATTGAAATATTGCTTGGATGTAGTAACTACACTGTCCAATCTCTCAATTTGGCGAAAAGCATAGCGTACCAGTTGTATGATGTTTGTCAAAGCATCACTTTCTTCTTTTGTTGTAGAACGCTTTACTTTGCTTGGAGAAAGGATTGCATACGAATTCCAAATTTGCTTTGGAGCAAAATGGTTGTTTGCCATTTTGAGTTTATGTTCCAAATCTTTCAACATTGAATAGGTTATCGGCTCGCCTTCATTGTTATAGATAATGCGAAGAGCCTCTATTTCATCTGCATTTTCTCTGCAAAATTCCTCGAATGCCTCCGTTGTGTTTTTAGCATCCTCAATGGAGAAACCTTTTGAGATAAGTGTATCTTCTCCGGGCATTAGCGTATTGACAAAACCGGCCGCGAGAATAAGCAAGTATCTCCGAGCATCAGCATGATTGGCAAGTGGAGACACCAGACCTTTGCGTTCTAAATTGGGCTTTTCTGTGCTGACAAACGGTGGCAGAGTGCTTTTTTCAAGCGCATCGTATATTCTGGCAGAAAGTTCCTTCATGTCATCATGAGACAAACGGGCAAATTCTTTACGTTGCGAGTCATCTGCCTTATTGAATATTCGGGCAAGCGTGGCAGCAAGCCGTTTGAGATATTCATCAGAAATATAGCCGTGACTGATATGCTCTAACAATTCTTTCAGAGTGATAATTTTTGTGGTCGATTCATCGTTTGCTGTTGGGATGGTCTTTTCATGTTCCGTCACGCCTACTGCATCAACCAAATAAAAACAATCCTTACTGAATGCATTCGGAGTGACATTACGTAATTGATCATCGCCTATTGTACGCACTCCGCGCCCCTTCATCTGAATATACAACGGCAATGATTCCACATCACGCATGAACATTACCACTTCCAACGGCTTTACATCCGTTCCTGTAGCAACCAGTGTGCAAGTCACGGCTATACGGAAATCCTTGTCATTGCGGAATTGGCGTATCAGTTCGTTGCTGTCACCTGCCGAATAAGTGATTTTCTGAACGAACCGGTCATCAGTCCGTCCAAACACCTCTTTAGCTATTTGTACGATATTGGTAGCATGGGCTTCATTGAGAGCAAATATCAAGGTTTTAGGAAGATAATCCATGTTCGGCTCACGCTGTGGGTCATTAAAGAGTTCTGTATAAACCACATCCCGATAAGTCGAAAGAATCAACTTTATCTGTGCCGGATTGATGATACTTCGATTAAGTTCCTTATTTGTATAAGTTTTGGTTTCCTTACTGCTTACAGTCTTGACCTCACCCGTATATCTTGTTTCTTCTTTAAATTTTTCGCCCTCTAATATAGCTCCGCCTGTTTCCGTGACCTGTGTTTTTATGCTATACACCCGACAATCCACATTCACACCATCAACGATACTCTTCTCCAATGTATAGTTGACGATGCGGTTGTTATTGAAAAATGCCATCGTTTCTTCAATAGGTGTTGCAGTCAAACCTACCAGTCTTGCCGTGTCGAAATACTCCAGTACCTTACGCCAGTTTCCATAAATGGAGCGATGACACTCGTCTATGATAATCATATCAAAATAGTCATGTGGCAAATTGGGATTAGGCGGCAACGCTACTTCTTCTGTAGGTTCACTTTCGTCATCGTCTTCATTATCCTCAATTGTGTCTCCTTTCAGGAATGAGAACAGTCGTTGAATTGTAGAGACAATCACGTTACTATCAGAAGGAATAGAAGATGACCGAAGACGATTGACTGTAAAGATAGTGCTGAAAGCCTCTCCATTTTCAGTCAGGCGAAAAGTCCCAAATTCTCCCTCTGCCTGTTTTCCAAGATTGTTTCTGTCAACAAGGAATAAAACCCTACGCATAGGAGTGTATGAGAGCATTCGGTAGGCTGCAAGACAAGCTGTATAAGTCTTCCCTGCACCGGTGGCAAGTACCATCAATGCTCGTTTTTGTCCCAAACGGAAACTCTTTTCCAATTCTGTTATAGCTTCGTATTGACAATCACGCAAGCCTTTCTTACGCAAAGTAGGAAGTCCGGCAAAATAATCATTTATCCCTAACTTTTTAACCAATTCGTGAGGTGTCGGGATAGTCATTATTTGTTTGAAATAATGGTCTTGTTCTCGGAAATTACAAAAGTATAATTCCTTTCCGTTGGATGTGAATATAAATGGCAGTGGCTTTTGATATGTCTGATATATGTTAGGTACGCTTCTGGCATATAAGGCTGCTTGCTCGCATACCTTAGAAGAAAAAGCATCTGTTTCTTCGCGTTTGGCTTCAAGTACGCCAACAGCCTTTCCGTTTATGAAAAGAAAATAATCTGCTTCGAGATTACCTTTTAGTAGCCCTTCCCTTATAGCGACAGCTGTACTAGTCGGGTCATACTCATCCCTATTGATAACTTCCCAACCAGCATCGGTAAACCACTGATCTATTTTTTGTCTCGCTTTTTCTTCAGGTGTCATAAGTTCCTATATCTCTACATTATCGGAAGTTGCATTCTAAAAATAATGGATATTCCCAAACGCTATTGACGTTCGTCCTTGTCCGTTATTAGATCTTTCAAGTCCACTTGAAGAATCTCTGCTATCTGCTGCAATGTCTCCAGATTTGGCTGGATTCTGTTGCAAGCATAAGCATTAACCATACTGAAACTCTTATCAAGTTGTTTGGCCAACCACGTTTGAGAGATGCCTTTGTCCGATAAAACAGCCTTTATTCTATTCAGTTTCATTATTAGACGCAATTTTATTGCGCAAATATAGTGAATTATACTTGATATTTTTATATATTTGCTACTGAATTAATTTAGGAATAACGATATGGTAGAAAATAAACAATCAAACATAAAAGCCATTCTGGACACCGATCTGGAAAAATTACTAAAAGAAACGAAGCAGTACAATGCTTTTGTTGATGGTGAGTTACAATGTGCATATTGCGGAACAACAATTACTATTGATAATTTAAGTATAATTCTTCCAATAATAAAAGAAGGACACACGACTTTAAATTTCTGTTGCGACAATGCTGTTTGTTTAGCTAAATTTAGAAAGGACCATGAATGATATTGAACAGTTTGTAAATAAATTTGGATTAACTCCATTTTGGTCTGTTGTTATTATTTTGCTTATTATTTGCATATGGCAATATGATAGAGTTAGAGTTATTGTGACAGATATATATTGTATTGCAGCAAAAACTATCGGTTGGTTCAAACGAGAAGCAACAAAAAGAAAACTCGAAGAAATATGTAATAAAGGTTTTACTTCAATTTCACAGGAAATATCTGAATTGAATCTTCCAAATTTAAAAATAAATTGGATTGCAAAAGGCACGCAAGATATAACATTGAAGGACAAAGAGGCTATTGTGTTTTTGAAATTCAATCCAGATAACACACAAAATATAATAAACGCAACATCGGCATATGTTAAAAAAACACTTTTGCCGATACCTAAAACATATATGTCTCCTCAGGTGCGAGATGCGATTGACTATACTGTTATCAGAAAATGTCTGTTAGAAATACCCGAATATCGCCTTGCCGTAAACGATTTTATTAAAAATAGCCAAGATATTTGTATAGAGAATCAATCTATAATTGATAAAGTATGTAATATAGATGATGCTGGCTTGATGTCAAGAATACTATTTCGCGAGTATTTTGAATGGGGTAATCGAATTGCCGGACGAAATATAGATAATAAGTACCAAAAAGAAGCATCAGAATTTTTAGATTTCTTATATGACATCACGGCTCGCGGATATGATGACAATACAAGGCTTCAGTACATTTCTGAGAACATAAAAGTTGGTGTTTTGTTAGTAGCAAAATTAGACACCTTTTCAGCACAAGGCGAAACACCATACGTAAGACGTATAAAAGAAGGATTTGCTAAAGGCATTAGAACCTTTTATCTTTTAGCCAGAAATGAAAAATTGGATATCGTTGAAGATGTATATGGTAAACTTATACAGACTGGGAATTACAATCTACTAAATGGACCTAAAGCATATAAAGATGCTCAAGGACGTGAAAATATTTGTTATTGCATTGAAATTAACAGCGAGGGAAACATGGCCCAAACGTTTAATCGTCTTTCTGATGCAATGGACAAAAACGCCAAACTTGAAGCTGTTGTTCATTCTGTATATGCGGATAAAATACTATGTCTAATTAACGATATAAAAATTATTATTCCTTATAATAAAATAACAGATGTGCCGGATTTGAAGTTACACTATTACTTTCAGGTAGGTATGTCAATTGAATTTATTCCCGTGGAATATGACAAGCATGGAAATGTTTTAGGTAGTTTGCTTCAGACAAATAGTAATCCACAAAGAATGATGGATAATAAATTCTGTGTAGGAAAAGAAGTCGAAGCTATTGTTGAACAAGCACTTGATGATTGTCTATTTTTAAGAATAAAAGATTCTGATATTAAGGCTGTTGCTTTAAGAAAAGATATAACTTATAGTCATTATATTTTTTTACACCAGCAATTCCCAGTAGGGAATGAATATTTGTTTAGGATTATCGAAATAGATTACATTTCTAATAGATTATATCTTCAATTAGCGAATCTATGTGATCCGTGGGAAAATTTAAAATACTCAGAAGGCCAAAAACTTATTTGTACTGTATACCAAAAAAAGGAAAGTTGTGTAATTACTGAGATAGAAGAGGGAGTAAAGGCTATTCTTCCTTTTACTGAAACAACTTGGTTCACTCCTGAACCATCTCAAATAAAAAAATTAAAAAATAATGTAGAATTTGAATGCAGGATAAAAAGCATTAATCAAGACCGCCGTTTAGTTATATTGACAACAAAATCAACAGAATCTCCATATTTAAATTATTATAAAAGAATAGAAGAGGATAAATATATTGTTGATGCACAAGTTATTGCCTCTGATGCAAAGGGGTTGGTTTGCCTTGCGGATGAAAAATACCGTATTTTTATTCCGCAAAGCGAAACTCATATTGGAGTAAACAAATATAAGTGTAAGATTAAAGATCTAATTAAGGTACATATTAAAGATATTAGTAATGATAAACGATCCTTTATAGGTTCTCTAAAACCATTCATAAAACACCCTATGCAATGGTTTGCTGATAACTACGCACCAGGTATTGCTCTATCCAATTTGACAATAAATACGATTAATGAAAAAAGTGTGCTATTTAATATTCATCGAAATCCTAAACAATATTGTTTAGGATTATTACCTATTGGAGAGGTTACCAATTTGTGTCATATAGAGTCAATAGAGCGAATATATAAAGATGGAATAAAATTTCCACTGATAATCACAGAAATTGACATGGAACGCTGTATTGTAAAACTTAGCTTGAAAAAGTTATTAGCAAATAATAAAGATAAGGTTAAATTGCTCGATTATTATACAAGGTACTCTGCGTATATTATAGGAAAACGTGATAATGATTGCATTATAATTGTCGATAAAATTTGGATAGAAGGTATTTTGATTGAATCAAAAAATTGTAAAATTGGTGACAAAGTGTCTGTGAGGGCAATTTCTTTGGGGGAAACTCCTGAGTTTAGCATGGATTAAAAATAGATGTAGACAAAACAATCTGTTTGTCCAACTATTCCTCCTATCGCCTCAGCCCGTATCATATGGTGCGGTTTGTTTGCGCAAGTTTCGTTGATTAAGATATAATACATTGATAATCAATGCAGATAAATTTCTTCAATGAAGATGAATATTGAGTTTCCTCAAGCTGCATGAAAGACACCCCGGTACGGTCTGAAAACCGTACCGGGGTGTCTGATTGTTCGGAAACGAACAGCCTTTCAGAGCCGCAGCGTGCGGAACCACGTCTGAATATCCTCTTGCAAAGTGCTCCTATAAGATCGCCGCACGGATTCGAAACATTCCCACTGCTGCATAAAAACTTCCGCATCGGGTTCGACCGCCTGTCTCTTTACAGGAGTTTCGCATCCAACAATTCCCCTGCGGGTATCTCCACTGTCTGATGCCGGGCTCCGTTCTTCTCGATGATTTCCAGCAACAGCACCTTGTCATCGGAGATCGTCAGTTTAGGCAGCGCGAATACCGTCCGCTGACGCTGATGTCTCCTCACGACGGCCGGGTCGTTGCATACGCGCAGGATTTCGAGCGGCGTCTGCTGTTGTGCCGTACGCTTGGCGAGTTTGCGATCTGCTACGATGAACCGCCGCGTATCCACTTCGAAGGAGATATTCGTGTCGTTCGAGATACAGGTGTGAATGTATATCACGTCATTGAATACGTAAATCCCCAGCACCTCGACCCCGATGCCGTATTTCTTCGTACGAATACCTTTCACGTCCGTACGGTTCTGCCGGTATATGTCGCTCAACATGCGCTTTACGGTCGCGGGCTTCTCACGGCCGACCTCGCGCAGCAGCACCCGGCCCTCGGAAGCCGTCGGCTGCGGGTCGCCTGCAGCGACGGGCTCCTTCACTCCTTCCGACTGCAGCTCCTGTACGGAAAGGTCGAGCGTCGAGACGGCCGGATTCTCGGCATAATGGACATCGAAGGTGAAAAATCCGCCGTCTTCGGTGATGACCGTCAGGTTGGTTTCTGCTGCGAAATTCCGCACGGCGGCTTTCACCCGCACGACGTTTTCGGCCCCGTCGGCTTTGCCTGCGATGATGTCCATCGAGCCGATGTCGATATACGTGACGGGCGACGGGAACAATATATGCACGGTTTTCGTGAATCCCGCTTCGATCTTTCGGGGGCCGATCTGCTGCGGCCCATTCTGCATGGCTTTCGCCGTAGCGTGTGCTGCCCAGATTGCGGAAACAATCAGGAGCAGATAAATGAGGTCTCTTTTCATAAACGTTCTATTCTTTTGAAATCAATAATAGCTGATGGTTGGCTTTAAGGGTGATCTTCACCTCGCGGAGCTTCCCGGCGACATACTGCGACGAAGCCTGCAATCCTCCACGCGCCAGTTCGGACAACACCTGCTGTCCGGCCGAACGGGTGACGTTTACGCTCGTCCCGGCGGTCTGCCCGACGGACGCCAGCGCCTCTTTGAGGGCTGTCCGCTCGCGGGAGTTCGGGACATTCAGCCCCGGCTGGCCGTCGAGGTCGTAAGCCACGGCTTCGACGGCAAAGATCCGCCCGCCGTATTCGACGGACGACACCGTGACTTGCAGCCGCATTCCGGCGATCGTCGCAAGACCGTATAACGGGGTGTTGCGGGGAATCACCATATCGTCGATACGCACGGCTTCCAGCAGTCGCAGCTGCACGGTGCTTCCGGTACGTATGACCTGCGTCTGAGCTACGCAGGCTTTGACGGTCGGAATATCGGCATGCGCGACACCACCTGCCGCTGTGAGAAATCCCAAGTTACGTTCGACGGTGAAATCCGCCCGCGGGTCGAGCGTCGAAGCTTCGACCTCACCCTCCCGCACGGGCCGCATGACGGACAGGCGCGAATTCCGCCGCTGCTTTGTCGGCTCAACTGCTTCTTCACCCGCGGCCGTTCCGCCGCCGAGATACTTCCGTGCGAGCTTGTACTGCTCCTCGGCCAGTTCCAGCGGGTCGGGCTGTTGCCGCTCGGCGTCGAGCTGGGATTGCAGGGCCGTGACCTGCTCTTTCAGGGCTTCCACCTCGGCATTGCGCTGCGGAGCGGCGTAGAAGCCCTGCACCTGCTGCTGCATGGCCCGGTTGGCCTCGGCGGCCCGCAGTGCGGGGTTATCCGCCGGTGCGAGTTCCTCGGCGGTTTTGAGTCCGTCGTCCAGCAGCGAGAACGAGTTGTCGCCGAGTGTCATCATGCGTCTCTGCTGCTGCTCCTCGCTGCGGAGCTGTTCCGCGGCTTTGCGTTTGTCTCCGACGGTGGCCTGCGCCTTGCCGTCCGGGACCGACGTATTGATCCCCGCGGCTCCCTCTTGGGGCTTGACGGGTGCAGGCCGGAATATGAACCACAGCACGACGAAGAAGATGCATCCGAGGATCGCCGTGAAGAGCAGCACCTTGCGTTTGCGCTGCCGCTCGAACTCCGCCGAGGGGTCATTGCCCGGATTCTTGTTTTCTATCATAACGTTTACGGTTTTAGATGTAATAATTCGGGATACCCGATTTCCAGTTCCGGCCTCATGTCCGTAGCGAACAGGAGCCAAAGATAAAGGAGCAGTAGCAGGACGAGCGCCGCGAGTACGATCCGTTCCCGGATGCGGGGCGCGAGTGTGTCGTGGCGGCGTCGCAGCGACCGCCGCACCCAGCGGATGCGGCAGCGCAGGGAATGCGGTTTAGCGGTCATAGGTCGCGATGTCTTTGTTCTCGACGATGTTCAGCGCCTCGACCATAAAGCCCTGCGGGTTGTTGTCCGAGCGGGAGACGTTCACCAGACGGCACGTCGTGACGAGCGACCGCTCCGTGACGGTGCTCTCGCGCAGAATACGCTGCCGGGCAAAGGTCGTAACCTCGTAGGGATAACGGTCGAAATCGCAGCGGATGCTGTCCACTTTGACCATCTGCGAGACATTGCCCGCGATCAGGCGGTTGAAGAATCCCTTTTCCTGCAAGACCTTGTAGTAGGACAAGGCGCTTTTGTCGGCCATCTGCAAGGCGCGGCCGACGTTGGACTCGATGGCCGCCTTGTCGGGCGAGAGGGTGAAAAAAAGTTCGTGGAAGCGCCGCACATGCTCGCGGGCTTCGACGGGGCGGTTCTGTGCGAGGTCCTGCGAGAGTGCTACCATCAGCGAGCGACCGTTGTCCAGTACGTAGATCTTCTGCCGCTGCCGTTCGGCGAAAGAGTAGGACATCCAGACTGCCGCCACGGTTACGACGGCGCAGATTCCGGCGAAGACGAGCGCGTACATGCGTAGTTGCCTAAACGATGTTTCGATGTTCGTTAAACACTTGAATTCCATAACAGCGAATTATTTTATTTTCTGAAAATAAGCCGGGCGCCGTTCATGATGCCGCGTCCCACGGCCTTACCGCCGGACCATGCCGCTGAGCCGGCGCCTTTGGCCCCGGCCCATGCTTTGCCGGCCGTCCATCCGGCCCCGGCGCTTACGAGCGAGGTCATCTTCGAGACGGTCTTGTTGTAGGCGGCGAATCCGTTCGCCTGCACGACCCACGAGGCGATCGAGGGGATGCAGAGGTATCCGCACACGGCCACAAGCATAAAGATCAGATTCAGGCTGTTCGACCAGTCCACATACCAGTTGTAGCCTCCGGCCATCAGTTCGGCGTCGTGGCGCATCGAAAGGGTTTGCAGACGTGCGATGATCGCCGAGAAAAGGTCAGAGATCGGCAGCCACAGGTAAATCGAGACATACTTCGTGAGCCATTGCGTCAGGGTGGATTGAAAACCGTCGAACACGGAAATGGCGAAAGCGATCGGCCCCAGCAGCGAGAGGACGATCAGGTAAAAGGTCCTCAGCACGTCGAGGATAACGCTCGCCGCCGCGAAGAGCAGTTCGAGCACCCATGCCAGACATTTGAAGATGATCCCTTTGACCGACCATGAGGACCGCTGTTCATTCATACGATCGAGTGCTTGCTGCGTTTGGTCGTCGAGTCCCAGTTCATTCAGTTCGCGTTCCATCTCCTCGTCTTCGGCATAGTAGCTGTCCGGGGGCATCTGCTCGCGGCCTTCGAGTTCGAGCCGCTCACGCCGCTCCTGCCATTGTTCCATGTCGAGCGTCTGCCCGACCATCAGGGAATGCGTCGCCTTTACCAAGGGTGAAAGTATGCCGTTCAGGCTTCCCAGCACGAGCGTCGGGAAGAACAGGATGCAGATGCCGACGGCGAAGGGCCGCATAAGGGGAAAGAGGTCGATAGGTTCGGCTTGGGCCATCGACTGCCAGACGCGGTAAGCGATGTAGAGCAGCGCCCCGATTCCTGCGATGGCCATTGCGACCTGCGACATCGGGTAGCACAGCGCCATCATATCGTCGTATAACACCCGGAGAATCGTATGCAGATTCTCCGTAAGGGAAAGCATGCGTACCATATTACCAGTAGCGCTGTTCGTCGGTTCCGTACAATGAGAGCACTCCTTCCATATCCCGCTTCCGGGCGGCCCGCAGCAGGGATATGGAGATGTTCTTGCGCGTGTAGTAGCGTGTCAGATCGCGGTGATGCCGCAACACGCCGTAGACGCGCTGCACCACGTCGATACGGTCCTTGTCCGTCAGGGACATGTCCGTAGGATTCACGATGTCCTGCAGCTCCTTCAATTCCCCGGCCGACTCCTCGATGATGCGTGCGTAGCCTGCGGCGATGGCCGCGAGTTCCGCGGGCGTGAAGTTCTCGTCGCCGACCATGCGGCGATAACCGTCGACGTAGATGTCCGAGATTTCGCCCACGAGCAGGATGCACTGCTGCACCTTGCGGGCCGAGCGGACGAGGTTGCTGACGGATTTCAGGGCGTCGTAGTATCGCTTCCCCTGCTCATAAATCTTCACGGTTTCCTGAAAACTTTGCAGCATGGTGGAGCCGTTCTTGGCGGCTTCGACGACCTGCTTGGTGGAGTTGACGATGCCCTGCGCGAGGTTCGTGGGGTCCGAGACGACCCACTGGGCGTATGTGCTGCGGCCTGTGCAGACGAGGCACAGACACAGCAGGATGATTTTATGGTTCATTGAATTGATCGTTTTTTTAGGATTTTTCGCCTGAAGGCGGATATCATCGTTTTATCCGCCAGCCTGTGGCCGATTGTTCGGGCTGCTCTTTTCTTGTAGAATCGATCTCTTTCTGCCGCACCCCGGAAATATGTTTCTCCGGCTTCGGGCCTTTCTGCCGCAGGGATTCGAACAGATCGTCGGCGTAGGGCTGCCGTCCGGTCATGCGTACGAGCCGTTCGTCCAGTTCGCGGAAAGCTTTCTCGACCTGCCCGTATTGCTCGGCTGGTGATATGCCGGGAAGAATCCTGTATTTGTCGAGCAGCTGCCGGTTAATACGGTTGTCGTCGATTCGCTCCGGGAAGCGTGCAAGCCATCCCAAGGTCTGCAACTCGGCATCGAGTTTTTCGATGTAGGTTTGCTGCAGGGGAATTTCCGGATCGCTCTCCAATATCCTCTCGGCCTCTCGCACCATGCGGTTCTCGGCCTTCCAGATTCGCTCACGGAGCTGCTGCACCTGCTGCGGATCGTCCGCACATGCCGGACCGTCCAGCCGCCCGCGCATCTCCTGCAACCGGCCCGTATCGGTATCCCAATCGTAAAGTCGCACGACGTAACAGGAGGGCGTATAGCGTCCGCTCGTTTCTGCCAGATGACGAAGCTCGCGGAACGTCTCGGCGCGGAACTGCCGGTCAATGATATGCGCTGCTGCCTGCACCTCGGCCATCGGCGGCTGCCGGAGCTTGCTGTCGGGATGCTGCTCCAGATAGGCATCCAAGAGAAAGGTGTGCATGGCCAGCAGGCCGTGCAGGGAGTGGGCGGTGTCTGCCGGAACGTCCGCGAGGCGGCGCCCGATCTTTTTCGCAAACGGTGTCCTGCGTAGGGCTTCCATCAGTTCCAGCATATCTTTTCCTGCCGCATCTTCGGGCGTCCTGAGAAAGCGGTCTGTCGCTGTATTCATTATCAGTCCGATTCCGGCAATGGTCAGATCCGATTTCCGGTACCGTCGCACAAAGTCCGTAACATTGCGTATATTCCGTTCCCGAAGCAGGTCTTCAGCGTGTCGTGCAATGAGCGTGCGTCGGTGTTCCCTTTCCCACTCCGGCTTGCGGCGGAATAGCCGTGCAATCCTATCTTTCCATTTCATAACTGTTGGATTTAGAAATGTGTGACTGCGAGCGGAGTCCGCCGAAGGGCTGCCCCGACAAGCAGGGGCAGCCCGGAAATGCCGAATGACGCTCCATTATTCGGTCGGTTCGTTGAAATCGCACGCTTCGGCACCGATTGCGTCATCCTCCTGTCGCCGGATGCTGTCCTCCGACACGAAGCGTCCGTAGCAGCCGATGGTGAGCGTTTCGGCAGTTGAGTCGTAGATCACGCGGTTGCCGTCGTCGGCCCCGAGCCACAGGCGGTGACGGCGCAGCGCGATGATGCCGTCCTGTACGAGGCGTTTGTAGCAGAGTGCGTGGTCGAAGACGAGGATGCGCCACGTTCCTTCGCCGATGCGGCGTATCGAGGCCGAAAGGTTGTTTTCTGCCGAGAGCCACGCCCCGCAAATGCGGTCGGCGTCGAGTTGTTCCCGAAGGTCCGCCAAAGTGCGGATAACTTCGGTGCGGGTTCTGATCTCCTGCTGAAAGGCCGCTACGGCCGACGCAGGTGTCGATTGGTTACTGTTCATAATCTTTGAGGTTTGAGATTCGTTTGAAAACGCCGCCCGGCACGAGGAGCAGTGCATCGGCCGTGGGCGTGTAAAAGAGGTCGACCCGGCGTCCGCCGTAGGCCGTATAATAGACGCAATCCTTGTAGTGCAGAACATGCGTTTCGGATGCGCTGCGGCGCGTGATGGTGATCCGGAATTTCTCGCCGCACGGCTCGATCACCAGCCGCGTATCGTCGAGCGTCGAATACCATTCGCCGCACAGGGGACGGATTTTGCGGTATTCGTAATCGTAAAAGAGGTGAAACGCTCCGAGCACGACGGCCAGCGTCAGCAAGGTGCCGGCGCATATCCAAAGCAACTGTTTCATGGTAGCAGGAATTAAGATTCGATATCCGTTTTACGCTCGCGGGCCAACTGCCGGATGGCGGCTTCGATGTCGCCGCCGAGTTTCCCGGCAAGCTCCATGACCTGCATCTTCTCCGACTCCTCAGTGGTGTAGGTCAAGTATTCTTCGACCGAGGTTTCCGTAGCATAAACCGCCGACTGTACGCCTCCGAGTCCGATCCAGACCTCTTTATAGCGGCGTTCGGGATCGTTCGAGAGATTGATCGACAGAATCTGCGCCCGCTCCTTGTCCGTCAAACCCAGCAGACGTTGTATGCCGTCGAATTTCGAAAGGTACTTGCGCTGGTCCAACAGGATTTTGCAGTCGGCGTTGTTGATGATCGACTCCTTGACGATGGGCGACGAGATGATGTCGTCCACCTCCTGCGTCACCACGACCGCCTCGCCGAAATACTTGCGAACGGTTTTAAATAAATACCTAATATATGCACTCATATTAGCCGAGGTGAGGGCCTTCCAGCACTCCTCGATGAGGATCATCTTGCGGACGCCTTTCAGCCGCCGCATCTTCGAGATGAAGGTCTCCATGATGATGAGCGTCACCACTGGCAGCAGCGTCCGGTTCGAGGAGATGTTGTCCAGCTCGAAGACGATGAAACGTTTGTCCAGCAAATCCAGCTGCTTGTCGGAATTCAGCAGGTAGTCGTACTCGCCGCCCCGGTAGTAGGGCTCCAATACGTTCAGAAAGTTTTCGAGGTCGAAATCCTTCTCGCGCACGCGCTTCTGCTCCAGAAGCCGCCGGTAGTCGGTTTCGACGAACTCGTAAAAGGTATCGAACGAGGGGACGACGGAGCGGTCGGCGCGGAGCTTCGAGAGGTAGAGGTTCACGGCGTTCGAGAGCGCCACCTCTTCCGAGCGCGTCGGCTCCTCGGATTCGCGCTTCCAGAGGGTCAGCAGCAGCGTCTTGAGCGACTCGCGCTTCTCTACGTCGTACACACCGTCTTCGACATAAAAGGGATTGAAGGCGATGGGCGCTTCTTCGGTATAGGTGAAATACACCCCGTCGCGGCCCTTGGTCTTGGCGTGAATCAGCGAGCAGAGTCCTTGGTAGGAGTTTCCCGTATCGACCAGCAGGATATGCGCTCCCTGCTCCCAGTACTGACGAACCAGATGGTTCGTCAGATAACTCTTGCCCGAGCCCGACGGCCCGAGGATAAATTTATTCCGATTCGTAATGACGCCGCGCTTCATCGGAAGGTCCGAGATATCCAGATGAATCGGAATGCCCGACAGGCGGTCGGACATCTTGATTCCGAAGGGCGACAATGACGAGCGGTAGTTGGTCTCCTCGTTGAAAAGGCAGAGGGCCTGATCGAGAAAGGTGTAGAAACTCTCTTCGGCGGGGAAGTCGGCCTCGTTGCCGGGAATCGCCGCCCAGAACAGCACCGGCACGTCCACCGTGTTGTGATGCGGCGTGCAGCCCATCAGGGCCAGTTGCGAGCCCACGTCGTTGCGGATGCGCTTCAGCTCCGCTTCGTTCTCGGCCCACGCCATGACGTTGCAGTGGCACCTTACGGAGCGCAGCCCCTGCGAGTGCGCCTCATTGAGGTACATTTCGATCCACTCCCGGTTGATGGCGTTCGAGCGCGAATAGGCCGCCAGCGAGTTCATGTTCCGGGCCGAGGCTTCGAGCCGCTTGAGCGTCTCGTCGTGGTCGTCGAGGAAGATCACCTGATTGTAAACATGGTTGCAGAAGAGTAGCAGCCCCACGGGTGCCGCGAACGAGAGCCGGCAGTCCGAACGGTCGGTCGAGAGGCGCTCGTAGCGGAAATCCGTCGCCATGCTCTGCGGCAGCACGTCCAGATCGGAGAGCGTGTGCATCGAGAGGTACTTGTCCCCGATGCGCATCGTCCCCGGGTCGAGACGGATATCCTCGTTGACGACCGGACGCCGCTCGTCCGAGAGGGCGAAGTAACGGGCCAGCAGTCCGGCGTCGTCCGCCGTGCCGACGATCTCCGCTTCCGTAAGCCGCTCGACGCGCACGAGGCCCGAATCGTTCAGAATGCGCTCCATCTGCTCCGCAGCTTCCAGAAAGCGCGTCACGGCATCCGTGTCGCGCATCTCCCGCGGGACGATGAAGCCCCGGCACAGGACGGACGAAGCGCTGGTCTGACGCATCCGCTCGGACGTGGTCTTCGTAACGAACAGGTAGCACGTGTGCCGCAGGTAGGGCCGCTCGTTGAAATGACGCTCGTAGGAACGCGCGAGAAAGCTCCGCTCGGAGTCCTCCTCCGGAGCCGTGTATCGTTCTTCGATAAAGAAGTCCTGTTTGTGGACGACGGTGTAGTCCGGCAGCACCTTCAGGGCTTTGAGCCATGCACCGTGCAGCGCTTCGTACTCCTCGCCCGTGAGGGTGAAGAGTTCGGGCAGCGTGACGCGGTAGGCCGCGGTGATGTCGGCGAACTTGGAGACGATGCAGTTGTTCTCGACGCGCAGCAAAGGGAATTTCGATTCCAAGGTCGAGGTTTTCAGGGTTCCGCGCATAGGATTATGGTTTTACGGTTCGACGAAAACGCAACAGTCGCCCGACGGCCCGGCGGTGGACGATGCGCCGCGGATACCGGCGCGAGGCCATGAGCTTCTGAAGCCCGTGAGGACCGAAACGGCGGTTCAGGTAGAAGGTGCCGCCCGTGACGGCAAGGCCGGCCGTGAGGGCGAAGAGGATGCAGAAGCCCTGCGGGAGGCCGCTCATGTACATTCCGGCGAAGCAGACGAAGACGCCCAGAAGTCCCGCGACGAACAGCACGAGGTACTGCGCCGTGAGACTCTGAAATTCGACCTGACGGCCGACCCCTTTGTTCACTTGGTATTCGGCCATCGCTTAGAGGAAGAACGAACGTAAGACCGTGCCGACGATCACCAGAAAGACGCACGAGAGAAACAGCGCCGTAGCGGATTTGGAGGCATCCGGATCGCCCGACGAGAATTTCGAGTAGACGCGCACGCCGCCGACCAGTCCGAGGATCGCCGCGACGGCGAAGATCAGCTTCGTAAGCGGGTCGAAATAGGACGTTACCATGTTCGTGGCCTCGCTGATGCCGGCCATGCCGTTGCCCTGCGCAAAGGATGCGAGTGAGGAGCACAGGGACAAAATCGTGAAAATTGCTCTTTTTTGCATAAAACAGGTAGTTTGGTTAGGGGTGTGAAAAAGGCCGCAGCCTGCTTTGGGGCATTCTGCGACCGGATACATCGTATTTCCTGCTGCGGAAAAGGCGTCAGCCGTATTCGTTATTCCATTTCATGTCGTAGGTCGTTTTTAATTAAGCATAGGCCCGGATGTCGAAGTTGGCGATGGCCTGCCGCTCCTCGGCCGTGGCATCGCCCATAACGGCGCATTCTCCGAAGTCCAGCTCTCCGAGCATCGCATGAACTTCCGCGTCGCGGAGTTCTGCTCTGGCGGGAAGAGACGGAAGCGGAGATCGGGCGCCGGCAGGAACTTCGGGCTCCGAGAGTTCGCCGTCTTCGCCGATCGGGGGTTGCACGACAAGCCCGTTCCACGACGCCATCGCGGACTTCTCTTCCGAAGCCGGGGCAAATATAGCATCTCCGCCTGCCGAGGCGGTGCCGATGTCCGCTCCAGTCCGCTCCAGTCCGCACCGATAGGATTTTGACACGAGAATTTCAGGAGTTTGACGGGGTGCAGTACCGGCATTCGGCGTGTGAGGGGCAGCGTTATGCCCGGTGTGTTTTTTCTTCGGGCCTTTCAGATTGTCGACGACATATGACGCGAGCCGCCCCCGGAAAAACAACTGATCCAAACATACGGCGCAGGCGGCAATAAGAATTATGCTGTTCATGGCAGAAAGAATTTAGACGATGTTATGGTAATTCTGTTCTTGATGTATGCAGTTGATCTCGTCGCGGAACATTTCGAGATGGTGCCGTAGGATATTATCTACATAAGATGTTGCGGTCAGTCGCTCGCCGCCGATTTTTTTCAGGACTTCAAGGATTTTCCGTTTCGTAGGGGCACTGACATAAAGCGAGGCGCGGAGGTCGTAATCCACCCGGACAAGAAATGTTTTTTTGTAGTCGGGCAATGTCATCGAACGTCGCCATCGTATGTCCGGTACGGGAACACACTCCGGCTTCACATCCTGCTTTTCGGATACGACCGTTTCGGAAGGCGGAGAATCGAGATTTGAAGAATCTTCAGGTGCAGCGACAACGGATACAAGTTCAGTTGTCTGAGGTTGTTCCATCGAGGGCCATCCATCGCTATTTTCCGTTTGCACGGCAGGCATTGCACAATCGTCAGGTTGCTCCGAAAAGTGTCCGGCTTTATTATGACCTCGTCGCTTCCCGAGGTGCAGCAGCCCTAAGATTGACAAAACGATAATGCCTGTGCCAAGAGCGAGTAATGAAATGTCGAGGACACCGGACTCGGATAAAAAGCTGTAAAGCATAATTAGAAATTTTTAAGTCATTGTTAAACAAGTTTTTCAAAATTCCGCTTACGATCGAGCCGGTTTATATCGTCACGGAAAGTTTCGATGTGGTGCTGTAGAATATTATCCACATATGATGTCGCGGATAATCGTTCACCTCCGATTCTTTTAAGTATCTCCAGAATCTTACGCTTCGTCGATGCATTGACATAAAGTGTGGCTCGGATGCCG
Source organism: Alistipes senegalensis JC50 (assembly GCF_025145645.1). Taxonomy (NCBI): domain Bacteria; kingdom Pseudomonadati; phylum Bacteroidota; class Bacteroidia; order Bacteroidales; family Rikenellaceae; genus Alistipes; species Alistipes senegalensis. The sequence goes on from NZ_CP102252.1 coordinate 2,631,081, forward strand.
TATTCCACAGGAGTGAGAAACATTCGTTCATAATCGGACAAGGGTGGTGTTCTCCGACGGCGTGGCTCTTGTGCTGCGGGCACAGACGGGGTTTCATCCGGAATCTTTTCTGTGTCGATCTCCGGAACAGAGGGCGGTTCGGCGGGAATTGCGTCCGTAGCGGTTCCGGATGGGATCTGTTCCGGAATTACCCGTGTGACCTTTGTAGTGATAGGTAACTGCCCTGCGATCACCTGTTTTACAAGACTTTCGTCTACTTCGATTTTGGGTTTCTTGGCCATTGTTATCGGATTTTGAGGAGTGTAAGAATTTCTTCTGTGAGGATTTCGAGTTGCGCCTCACACGCAAAGGTTCGCGCCGGAGCCAGAAGTGTCGAGCGGCCGACTCCTGTATTGTCCGCAAGCAGCTCCTTGTTGAACTTCGAGCGGTAAGGAATGTGAGTTGTCATAAGCGACAACCCGAGCTTGCGGATAACGGCCTCGTATCGATCGTAAAGCGGCGTTCGTTCACGACGGTCTATCATCGTCCAGAAAAGATAGACGCTTTGTAAAGTAAGGGTCGGATCTTGGGCAAGGTTAGTGGTGAGACTCCGGGCAAAGGAGAGCGTACTTTCCATGACGACCTTGTCGGCTTTCATGGGCACAAAGACAGCGTCCAGCGACGCGAGCAGCCGAATGACACCTTCGGCATTGACCGTTCCCGGCAAGTCGTAGAGAATGATACGGGGATGGTAGCCGCTTTGCAGCAGCCGCTCGACTTCTTCGGGGGCTTCAGGCGGCATACATTTCAGCACAGGCCAGAGCTTGCGGCCCGTCGCTTTGAATTGACGTACCAGCAACAGCTTGTGGTAATCGTCATGCTCGATGAGCGACAGTTCCCGCTCACGTTGCGCATGAACGGACCATTGGGGATAGTCGCAGTCCACGACCAGCACGTCATAGCCTAATGTGTAGTGCAGATGACTGGCGAGTAACATCGTAAATGTCGATTTCCCGATGCCCCCTTTTTGATTGCAGATCGAAATGCTTGCTTGTTTCATTGCTTGTGTGTTTAAATGGTTGTTTGGGTAACTATGCGTCTGTCAAATCATTTATATATACTACCTTATATTTGGACGAATAATTGGATGATTATTCGGTCTGCCGCCCTTTCGTTCCTTTGCGCAGATACTCGGTTAAAGATTCGGGTATCCGTCTGAACCGATACTTGTTTTGCGATTCGCGCAGTTGCCCGAATAATCAATCCTGCCGCAATATACAACAGGGTAAAACGCTTCGGTTCCGATGTCCGCTCCAGTCCGCTCCAGTCCGCACCGAGGGCTTTTTTTTGCCCCGAAACGGTTGTAATATTGCATCGGGAACAGACCCGGCCCCGGAAGCCGTAACGGAGGATTTTCGAAATTTCGGTCAGAGATTCTCCGGCGCGGATTTTTCGCCTCACTTGAGGCGAGCGAGCTGTACCTTTGTATGCCGAAAAGTTTTTCGGCATACGAAAGGTGCTCGCTCTGCGAGGCTGGGTGGCGTTCCCGAGTCACGCCACTTAAACTACCAGACTGATGACAACCACGAAAAAGAGGATCGGACGCCCGACAACGACAGATCCCAGAGTCCACAGGTATAATTTCAAACTCACCACGGAAGAGAATATCCGCTTTAAGCAGATGCTTTGTAAGGCAGGATTGGAACATAACCGCAGCCGGTTTATCGTCAAACGAATCTTCGCCGAGGAGTTCGTTGTCGTCAGACGCGACCCTTTCAAAGTGCAGTTCGTCGCACGGCTGAACGACTTTTATTACCAATTTCAAAAGCTCGGGAACAACTATAACTAGATTGTAAAGGTCATCAATTCGCACTTTTCCAACATCGCGATCCCGCATCAGATCGCCGCATTGGAACAGCGAACGAGAGAATTAAAGGCTCTGAGTATCGAGATTCTCAACCTTGCAAAACAAGCTAAGGAGTGGTTGCGAATATAAGATCGGGTTCCTCGCCCGGCGGGGCGTTGCATTACAACAAGGAGAAAGTAGATAATGACGAGGCCGAAGTGCTCTATTGGCAGAAGATGCTCGAACCGTTCGACAAACACGGACGCCTTGATATTGACGCTTGTATGGATAGTTTCTGGCCATACCTTGAAGCCAATCGCAGGACTACGAACACGGTTTTCCATGCCTCGCTGAACCCTTCACCGGAGGACAGGCTGACAGACGAACAGCTCCGGGAAATCGCGCAGGAATACATGGAGCGTATGGGATATGGGAATCAGCCCTACCTTGTTTTCAAGCACAAGGACATTTCCAGAGAGCACCTCCATATCGTGTCGCTGCGGATCGATGAGCAGGGCCGCAAACTCCCGCACGATTTCGAGGCCCGGCGCTCGATGGAGATTCTGCGTGACTTGGAGCGCAAATACGGCCTGCATCCGAGCGTCAAAGGACAGGAACTGACGGACAGGGAGGGCCTGCGTAAGGTGAATTACAAAAAGGGAAACGTCAAACAGCAAATATCGTCCGTCGTCAGATCGTGTCTGCGAAATTACAAATGCTCATCCTACGGAGAGTTTCGTACATTGTTGGAAGCCTTCAATGTCTCGGTCGAAGAGCGTACGGGAACTATCGACGAAAGGAACTATGCCGGTATTGTCTACGGCGCCATGACTGATGACGGCTATGGCATCGGCACTCCGTTCAAATCGAGCCGTATCGGCCGGGATGTCGGCTACAAGGCTCTTCAAAAGTATTACGAGCGGTCGAAGAGTGCGCTGAAGCAGGACGGGTCGCTCGACCGGCTGCGACAGACAGTCCGGGATGCCATGAGTCCGCACAATACGCGGGACGAGTTTCGGCAGCTGCTCAAGGCGGAGAACATCGACGCTATCTTCCGCATCAATCCGGTCGGCAGAATCTATGGCGTGACTTTCATTGACCATAACGACGGCATCGTTGCCAACGGGTCGGTGCTGGGAAAAGAGTTCTCGGCGAATGTCTTCAACGAATTGTATCCGGCTCCGAAAGAGGCGCAACAGGTTGCAGAACGACACGCGGAACAGAAACACGAGCCGCAAAGCCATACGTCGAATCCGTTAACCGGCATTGTCGATACGGTATTGGATTTGGTCGACACGCAGGCTTATGAAGAACAGCAACGGCTGATACAACGGCGAAAAAAACGACGATTACACAGATAATGCTATTGAAATTTTGCACGACTGAAAGTGTTCGTCCGAATTCAAGATTTTGAGGAATTCGATACTATTTGCAGAATGACTAAAAAATCTTGCATTTGTAAATAATATTTAGCACTCATACTTCAAAATCTACATTATGGGTGCACATATCAAATTTAGCACGAACATCGTTATTTTAAGAAGTGGCTTGAAGTCGATGTAGATTGGAATTACCCGTTTCGTTCCCGAGTCGAAGAGATTTGTTAACGCTTGAATATGGATTGAGAGGTAGGTTTAGCCACACGGATATAGAGAAAATATTAAATTCGGACGGACGGAAAAGTTTACTCTGAGCGTTACGGGATTTTACTTTGGATGATTGATTGTATGAGATTGGAATAGAATGTTGCAAGGTATATAGTGTGGGTTTTATTATAAAGAAAGCATGATCCGGGCAATATCTACGCAATAATGAATTTAAGGGAATTGTTAATTTTGAATTACACCTTTTTCTCGACCCTCATTTTGTTAGAACTGCTTCATAGAAAATAAGAACCAGAACGGAATGTCACGGTTCTTTAATTTTATTATCCTTCCGATTACCCAAAGAGTATATGGGTTTCGGGACAAATATTATTTTTGAGCTTGCATGTCAAAAAGTATCTTTGCTCCCATTTTGAGTTCTGAATATTTGAGGCAGGGTTTTTCCAGCTCCTCGCCGTCAAAGGTCATGCTGCCGACATATCTGTTTTCCGGAGAGTTCTCCGGGGCCTCGATCACGATGTCGTTTCCGTTTTCGAGGTGGATCGTCGCGTGTTTGAACAGGGGCGATCCGACGGCGTATTCATCCGAAGCGGGGCACACGGGATAAAACCCCAAGGCCGAGAATACATACCATGCCGATGTCTGTCCGTTGTCCTCGTCTCCGCAGTATCCGTCTTGTTTGGCGGAGTAGAGGCGATCCATCACCTCGCGCACCCACCACTGGGCCTTGTGGGGCTGTCCGCAGTAGTCATAGAGGTAGATCATGTGCTGTGCAGGCTGGTTTCCGTGGGCGTAGTTGCCCATGTCGGCCACCTGCATCTCGGTGATTTCGTGGATGCGGATCCGTAGTAGCTGTCGTCGTAGATCGGCGGCACCACGAACATTGAGTCGAACATCTGCGCAAAGCTCTTGCGGGCTCCCATCAGGTCGATCAAACCGCCGACATCGTGAAATACCGACCATGTGTAGTGCCATGCGTTGCCCTCTGTGTATGCATCGCCCCATTTGTAGGGGCTGAACGGCGACTGGAACGTCCCGTCGGCATTGCGCCCACGCATTAACTTCATTTCGGGGTCGAAGACATTCCTGTAATTTTGTGACGCCTTTTCCAGCCGTTTCGCATCTTCGTCCTTGCCGAGCATCTTCGCCACCTGTGCGATGCACCAGTCGTCGTAGGCGTATTCGAGCGTGCGTGCGACATTCTCGTTGATGCCCACATCGTAGGGGATGTATCCCAGTGTGTTGTAGTACTCGTGTCCGAGGCGCCCCGTGGAGCTCACCGTGGGGTGTACCTTCCGGCGTCCTGCGAGCATCGCCTCGTAGAGCGTCGCAATGTCTTCCTCGGGGGTGACACCTTTCAGGATGGCATCCGAAACGACCGACGCCGAGTTGTTTCCGACCATGCATCCGCGGTGTCCGGGCGATGCCCATTCGGGCAGGAATCCGCTCTCGCGGTAGGCGTTGGCCAGTCCTGCCTGAATCTCGGCGTTGACCGACGGATAGACGAGGTTCAGCAGCGGGAACAGACTGCGGAAGGTGTCCCAGAATCCCGTGTCGGTGTACATATAGCCTGGCAGGACCTCACCGTTGTAGGGGCTGTAATGGACGGGGTTACCGCTTTTGTCGATCTCGTAGAATTTCCGCGGAAAGAGCGTCGAGCGGTATAGACACGAATAGAACGTGCGGTACTGGCCTACGGTTCCTCCCGCAACCTCGATGCGTCCGAGCACCTCGTCCCAACGCTTCTGCGCCTTGGCCTTTACGGTTTCGAAATCATCTTTTCCCAGCTCCCCGAGGTTTTGTACGGCCTGCATCTGCGATATGAACGACGAGGCTGCGCGTACCGTTACCTGCTCTCCGCGCCGGGTTTCGAAACCTACCCGCACGAGGGCGTGTTCGCCGACTAACTGTTCGCCTTCGACGGGCTTCGTGCCGTCATAGATCTGGAAATCCCGGATCTTCCGGTCGAAGCGCACGATAAACCAGTTCTTGAAGTTGTCGGGCACACCTCCGCTGTTGCGCGTGGTGTATCCCACGACAGTCCGTTTGTCGTGCATGACCCTGATGTACGATCCGCGGTCGAAAGCGTCGATCACCACGCCCGACTCGTCCGATTCGGGGAACGTGAAACGCATGATCGCAGCCCGCTCGGTCGGGGCGATCTCGGCCTTGATGTCGTGGTCGGCGAGGTATACCGAATAATAGTAGGGGCGTGCCTCCTCCGACTGGTGCGAAAACCAGCTCTGGCGGCTCTCCTCATCGACCTTGTCGCGTCCGCGTACGGGCATGATGGAGAACTGCCCGTAGTCGTTGATCCACGGCGAGGGCTGGTGCGTCTGCTTCAGACCTCACTAAAACCGTCTTACAGCATGTTGTAAGACGGTTTTTCTTTTATTTTCTTTTGTCATGCATTTATAATACCAGACAGTATTACATAGTTTTACTTTCCTTTTATTTTCTGATTCCGCTTTAATTCTTTTAGCGGATTCTGGTTGTATACTTGTTTGAGTTTATATAGATCCGTATTGGGTTCGATAATAGCTTGTCGATAATTGACGTAATATCCTATAATGTATCAATATAAAGGTTTCCGGTAAGTATGATTTGCTAAAATCGTTTCTGTGAATAATATTCAATGTCATTTCCCATTCTTTGGGTGATACATTTTTTGCAATCACAAAAGGCTTTCCACCATGAATGTGTTGACGCATTGCATATTGAATCATTTCCTAAGATTTCAATAGTCATTTTCTTTCCTCCATTTTCAAGCCCAAGCCATTCGAAGAAATAGCGATAAATAATCATGGTTTCAGGTATCTCAAGGAGTTTATGGTACTCTTCGATATTTTCGCCAAAGGCTTTCATGAAAAAAGATGTTCCCTTGCCTATTTTACCTTTTGTACTATTAAGAACAGCTTGAATAGCCCGAATATACTTGCGATTCCAATATTTGCCAATATAGTCCCGATTGTGAGAATAATCTTCACCCATATCCGTAGTGCGACGGATTGGGTGGCATTTCATAGGGAAAGAGTATATGCTCACATTTAACCTATCACACAATTCTTATATGGTTTAGCCCTAAATCCATACAGTTGGTTGGACTTTAGAAATTTGCACGGTTTATGATGGGATAAGGTAACGATTAGGCGACGGCTCTGTTTTCCGCATATTACGCCGATATTCACCACCTCAAATAACTGAAGTAAAGATAGTAAATAATCCGAGAAAGCAAATAAAAAACTTCGTTTTTTCGGGTTTCCAGGGCTATTTTTGCATCCCCGCGCCACAACGCCCTACCTCTCCGACACCTTGGCTGCGCTGGTCGCTACCGACACAGGGGCAGGGAATATAAGATACAAGGCACCCTATTAGGACCCTTAAAAAAAGGCAATAGTCTGAAAAATTGGGCTGTTGTATTTTTTATAATAGGACGAGGCAACGAAAAGGCAACGATTCCACTTGCTGCTGCTTGCGTTGGCGTTCACAATCTCAAATAACTAGCATAAAAATAATAAAATTATTGCACGAGAAAAAATATCACCTCGATATCCAATAACGAAATTACTACTTCATACCAATATTGTCGTACCTTTGAAACACGCCAGACGAAGCAGACATTGGGGATAATAATAAAAATCACGTCCGAACAAAACCGCAGAAGCGTTGTTAAGTTTTCCTTCATGCAACAGGTTGAATTTTTCGAGGATGGTCGGCAAATCCTCCCTTATGGTCGCTTCGGGCAAACGTCCGCATTTGATGCCCCCAGGTACCGCGCCCATGACGGCATGTTCGTCAAGGTCGGATATTTTAAGGTCGGAATTCGCCATAGCCTCCCAAGCTTATTTTCCTCCACGCTGCATCAGGTGCTGGTTGTATATTTCCTGCGGCATGGTGGATGTCATTTCCGTTTCCATACCTTTATAACTCATTATCCGTCATCATCCTTCTGCAACGCTTGGAACGAGCAAAACGACATACTTCTATCGGTTTTGAATCAATGCAGAAATAATCTTCGCCTCCATCTATTTCTGCGGCTATTCTTTCCCGGATTGTATTACATAGGGACAAAGTAATTTTACGTCTGTCATTGTATTGTCTGCGGAATATAAGATTGTGAATTTCAATACTATATTCCTGTAACTTTGCAAACAACAATGACTCACTGTCAATGCCAACAGCCTTTGATGTCATGTTCAATGCCTCTATTTCAAGGTCTGAGAACTACTCCTCTTCTTGACATATTCCCTGATTCATTGACCAAATTGCCGACTATTTGCTTGTATGGGTTAGGATTTTTTGCTAATATTGTGTTACTATATTTTCTATTGAAAAGTTTTAATTTGCTAAATATCAACAATATGCACAACTTTTTATACATAAATCTTTTTATCAATCTAATTCCGCCAACGGATTTTTAAATACCAAATATTTTATGAACGCACGTACACTTCTTATTCCACGTACACTTCTTATTCTTAGTCTGGTTGTCCTCTCCGGAGCGCCATGCGCATCTGCGCAGTCTTTCAAGGAAAGACTCAAGAACGCCGCAAAGAAGATAGAACAGAAAGTCAAACAGGAAGTAGCGCCCAAAAAACTTCCGGAAAAGTCCGGTAACACTTCAAGTCTCGACAGCGAACTCCAAAAGCGCCACGACGCCATGGTGGGGCCGGACAACAATAAGAACGCTGAAGACGAAGCTCCCACCGTCAGGTTGCCGGAGACCCACACTGCTCTTTTTGCGCCACTCGGATACCCTGTCGAGGCAACGTATGGGATCAAATCGGTAAAGCCGGTGATGCCGCCGAGAGAGGCATCCGATCAGGTGAACTGGAGTGAAAAACAGCCGAATGTCTATGAGCTCGACAACCAGAGCCTTGTAGCCGAGTTTCTGATGCTCGACGACTGCTTTGCCGACGGCTACATCAAAACCCTCACCCCGGCACATTGGAGATACGATGAGATCGTCAAGGGCGAACTTTGGGCTCGCGTGGGCGCATTGAACAAGATGGTCGAGCAATACAACGAAGCCAAAGAAGAATACGGCGCCGACACTTACCAGTGGGTCATCAACGGCATCCACAACAAAATCGCCTCCGTGCTTGACTCTCGCGAGTACAAAACCCTGATCCGCTCATCCCTCACTCCGCTCTTCACACTTAAAGACAAGTGGATCAGTGATGAGACCAAGGCATATTTCAATGCTCACGGAGGCTATGAGAACGCCCACAAAGCCAACTGGACCGTCTGGGATCCGCAGCCGAACAAAAAAAGCATCACGACATCAGCGTCCGGCCAGACCGGGAAAGTGATTGAGGAGGTCGGGGCAGGTGCTACGGTTGACATCGAGGGAGTCCTGTATGTCCTGCACAACTCCAACAACGGCGGCGCATCCCACGCATTCATCTCGGAAGTGGCGAAGACGGCCGTTGCCGGCAAGAACATCGTGATCCCGGACTATGTCACATACAACGGTAAAAAATATCCGGTGACGGAAATGCGTGGCAATATTTTCTCCGGCACCGCCATCAAGTCCGTGAAACTTCCGTCCACGTTGACGGAGATTTCCAATTCGGCATTCCGCGAGACTCCTATAACTGAAATAGTAATCCCGGCCTCGGTCAAGATAGTTCAGGGTTCGGCTTTCTACGGCTGCAAGAACCTCACGAAAGTAGTCTTCGAAAACGACGTCATGGATGAAGTCCACGGCTGTTTCCAGAAGTGCATAAATCTGAAAAACGTCAAGTTCCCACGCCGCGTCGGACTGATGAGTTACGATATGTTCGAGGGCTGCGTCAATCTCACAGAAGTGATGCTTCCGGAGAATCTGAGCGAAATTTATTCATCCATGTTCAGTGGCTGCAAGAACCTCAAGAATGTGGATATCCCGGCGAGCGTGACCAAGGTCGGCAACAGCGCATTCTCGGACAGCGGCATCACCTCGCTCGACCTCTCCAATGTCAAGGAATTCGAAGGGTTCTGCTTCTCCGGATGCAAAGCGCTCAAGACTGTCAAGCTGAACTCCAGCCTGAAGGAGAATTTCCTTATGGAGACCTATCAAGAATTCACGGAATGTCCGTTACTGGAAGTCAAGTACATAAACAACGAATATGTCTTCCCGGAAGGGTTCATCTTCGTAGACGGCAGCAGGTAGAGTCATGAAAAAGATATTATTTCTACTTTCAGTGGCGGCACTGCTGCTGCCTTTGGATAGTTCGGCCCAGAGCAAGCCGAAGATCAAGTCAGTGGATTTCACTATACAGGTTCCGACCCCGGGGATGTCGCTTTTCGATGCACGCGAGATGCAGTTCACATCTGCGAAGACCGAGTTCGGAGACCTTGCCGCCACGGGCGGCATCCAAGTCCAGGAGATTGACTGGATCGGGGATTTCCGCGAGGACGATGAAGGGGACATGTTCTTCAAGGACGGGTTCATATACAAGGCCCGGATCAAGTTCATGGTAGACCCTTCGGGCAAGTACGACACCGATTACATATTCAAGGACAACGACTACTACATCGACGGCAGCCGCATCAGCGCCACAGTCAACGGAGTGCAGGCCAAGGTCGAGCGCAGCGCTCCTTACTTCATCGACATTGAGGTATCCATGCCTGTTGGAGCCGGTGGAAAAGGCTCGATGCGTGATCTGGCACAGAGCAGCCCAACGGACTATGAGCTCAACAAGGACTCATACCGCGCATCGCAGAAAGCGTATTCAATCGCCGAGGCCGATGCTGCTTGCCCGGATGTGAGCCCGCTTGACGTGATAACCATCAATAATACGTATCACGCGGCGTTCCGTGCCATGCGCGAGTTCGGAGATGAGTTCATCGGGCATAAGAATATGCTTGTCACCAAGGTAATCGTAGATACCGATGACGAGCGCATATATGGAGATGTGGCATCGGACGTCAACAATACCATACAAGGCCCATTCAACATCAGGGAAGTCTGGCTCAGCGACAAAGTCGATGCGGTAAAGTTCATACGCGCCATATTCGCAGTAATGCAGGGTTATACACCGGAACACAGCGATATCTACTGCCCCGAGTTCAGTTACCTCTTCCATACCCAGCGTGCCACGCTCTTTATCCCGGAGACTGCTGTAGCCGATGTAAGGGCGATGTTCAGCCGTCCGACCTGGAGTTTCCGCACACTGTTCTCGCTGAAAACCTACTCCGGCGACGTGCACTCCGCACAGGAAGCCGGTGCGACGGCAGCCAAACCGTTCTGCACAAGCCACGTATTCACCGACAAGGTAGCTGCGGCAGACAAGGTTTTCAGGTACGGCACCTGTAGCAATTGGCCGGAATATTATTATTCCTGCAAAATCTGCGGAAAGTGCGAACACAATGACAAACACGTGTTCAGTATGAACAGGCCAACGTGGGAGGTCCGGGCTCATCAGTATGATCAGCCTGTTGCTGATGACCAGGCTTATGTCGGAGTCAACTCCGCCGGGCAGCATGTATGGTGGTACAGTTGCATCTGGTGCGGACACTCCGAAGGCTATGACCAGAGGCACATAACCAAAGCAGAATGGCAGGCAAGCGGCACAGAGGGAACATACGAGAGCTATAGGGACGCCATGGCCGACATGACAAAACAGTTCGAGGAGAGTGCCCTTCTGAAGACCACGGCACAGCCGGGGATGTTCATTCTCAAAAAAAAGTCGGACTCAAAGATGAGTCCTGCCTTCCAGAGTAGTGTGAACTTCGCCCTCAATGACAACCTCTTGGATGAAAGTGTCCTTGGCAATGATTATACACTTCCCCTGAATCACCGCCAGCTCAACTCGCTGGCCGAGCATCTCGTGAAAGAACTTACCGGCAGCGAGGCCACGGCGTCCTCCATTGGTCTGGACAAGGCTCTTGGCGGAAAAGCCCCGGCAGACGACTCCCCTGTCTCCCGCCAAGAGATGGCCGCCGTGATGTACCGTGCCCTTAGGTATATAGAAGAGTGCGGAGTATACTCATATACGGAGTTCGTTTCTGGGTTGGATAAATACTCCGATCACATCCGCATTGCCCCTTGGGCCAAGGAAGCCATGGCATTTATGGAGGCTCTCGGGCTTATGAACGCTTCTTCCGGCGGTACCCTCTTTCCAGAGAAGACCTGCTCCATCGAAGAAGCCATAGACCTGACCGAGAAGTGCACGCACGCCCACCAGCTCGGCTGGTATCAGGCAAGGTCGTGGGGCGAAGGTGACGGCAGATCCTATTTTGGCAATGTCTGTTATATACCTCACCAAGAAATGAGTACCAACCATACCTATGCCCCGGGTGAGAGGGTTTGGGTTACTGGACCGCGTTTGGGCGGGTCATCGAAATCCCTTCCGATTTTGGAGCCGTACACCGGCCAGATTCTGTATGTGGATGCCGAGTGGTTCCGTCCTGTGCGGAAGTTCGTCTATACATCGAAGCGCACAATCACAGGACCTATCATCTTCCAGGATTATTTTGATGGTGTTTCCATCAAGACTTTCTAAAACGAAGAAAGCGGCTAAAAAGGCAATAGACAGATGAATATCCGACGCCAAGGCGTACACGCGCAAATTCCTGACAGGATCTGCAAACTGCCGGGCAGATAAACGTAAAGCGGATAAAAATGCGCTGCTACTCTCGTAAAAGTAAACACAAAGAGGTGAGAGAAGATAGAATATTGTACTTTTGATAGGTGGTTCTCCTCGACTGTTCGAGGAGAACCATTTTTTTGAGTTTCCTCTCCCGCTGGTCGTACAGCGTTTCGGGATACGGTCGTACAGGACGGTAAGCCTCGTTTTTGCTGGTTCCGTCTAGCCGGGCTCGGTGATGACGCTGCCGGAGAGTTCCGATTCTGCGACCGTTGCGATGAGTACTTCCGTTTTTTCACTGCCTCTGCGGGTAGCTTCTTTCACCGCTCCGGGTAGATCTTTTGCCAGCCGCTTGCCCATGGCAGCCCTCTTCCACTGTTCCCTATGAGTTTCCATTATCGCCACGAGTATTGTATCTTTTTCGGCAAGAAAGCGACGCAGAGTGTCTATTTCGCCGCCAGGTATGATTGTAGAGTACCGTTGTCCGAGTACGCCGAGCATACTGTCCGTTCTCATGCGATGCGTATGGTATTTGTCCCTTTCCGCATCACTCCATCCTGCCGCAGCCTCGCCTTGCAGGGCAAGCCCGGTGACGTGGCGATGGGCGATGTGTATGTCCTCGTACATCCTCCACAGCCGTGCCACGCTGCCTTCCACTTCCCGCATCTGCCGCCGCTCATATATCAAAATGGCGATCATACTGCCTATGACCGCCACTAAGATGATATATCCGAAAATGATTTTATGCTGCAATGGCATTCGTTTCTTTTCCATCCGTATCACTTCTTATTCAAAATGCAATTTCTTACCACGGCAGACCTTGCAAGCTCGACCTGCCACAAGACTCAACAAAATCTTTCTATCCTTCTTCTCCCAACAGATGGAAGAGCATACAACACTTCCTCCTTTCTTTATCCGAATACTGTCCTAACAGCTTTTGGAAACAGTCGTCAGTACACCGGTTTCTCAGAAAGCAAGGACGGGACGCACATTGTCACTGCCGTCGAATTTACTTGCCCAGATGCAGCGCACCATGCCTTGGAAGTTGTTCAAAATCCAGTACCATGTGTGGTACTTCGAGTGCTCCGAAGACGAACAAAACGAGACGAGGTTGTTGAATGTATCCTTGTCCCCAACGGCGATATTCTCCATCCATTTGTTCAAAGCGGCGGGAACATCTCCTTGGCTCTTCCAGAGGAATTCTCCAGTGTCTGGCGAGGTTTGCTGGGTAACGTCCGCCAAAGCCGGACAACCGCCCAGATTTTGCAGGATGTCCCACCATTGGCCGGAGGCTAGAAGATACCAGCCGGTCGTGGTCGCAGGAACCGGACAGGTCGTGTTATAATCATAGGCGGCCTTGAATGCGGGATAACTGTCGAAGTTGCCGCGATTGGTGCGGATATGCTCGCAATTTCCGTAACCGCTGATGTCGTTGTAGTTATCGGCTTTCGTCCTGCATGTTGTAAGCCCCTCATCCATACCGAAAAGGCCCCACGCTTGTCTTGTCGCGATATTCTTCACAGCCATGACAAGGCCATGGACATTACCTTCTCCGCCTAACTTCTCTTTTTCCTTTGCACCGATACGGCTCTTGTCCGTCTGGAAAACGATGCCGACGACTTTAGCCGCCTGCACCGTCGTTTCGTCCGCCTCTTTCGGAATCAGATACCCCGTCGTACCGTTATTTTTCGTGCAGTAGAAGTCTCCGATGCGGGCAATGCCCGATTCGGCATAGGTGACGTTCTTTATGGTTTCCGCCGCGCCGTCCACCTTGTATCTCTTGTATTCCCCTACGACAGGATGGGACGCGGACGTGGTGATGGTAAACTCCCTGTTCCCCCCGTCATAACATCCCTCGATAGTCGGCATGGACGAGTGCACCAAGTAGCGGTAAGTGCCGTCAGCCATGCGCAGCGGCTTGGCGGTGCCTGTGAACGTAGCTTCTGCCCCCACGGTGTAGTCGGGAACATTCGCGTCGATAAACTTGTAAACGGTCTTCGGCATCTCGATGACGGCCAACGCCATGCGGTGTTTCATGGCGAAAGAGAGGTGGATGGTGTTGCCCGTCCCTGTCGTTGAGCCTCCGGCTGTCATCAGGTCGGAGGCGGTGTAAGCGGCATGGGTGCTCTGGTCGTCCCCGGGTTGCCAGCCATCAATGAGCGGCTTGAAGAACTCGGCATCGGTCATGACCGCCCCCTCCGCAGGTGTGGCAGTCTTGCCCGCCATGTCCGCCTGATAAGGATAGTAGAGGTAGTAGCTCTCTCCATCCATTCCGGCGGCAAGCGTCGTACCGTCGGTTTTCCACATGATGCCGCCCGTGGCGGCATCCTTTTCGGCTGTCAGCTTCACGTTTGAATAAACCGGCTTTCCGCCGCGCACCATGTAGAATCCGCAGGCATCGCCTTCGGTGAACTCGGTGGTGTAGCCGTTCTCCACGGCACGGGTCTCGACACGGGTTTTCATATTCTCAACAGCCGATGTATATCCGCCATCGGTAACGGAGATTGTCAGTTGCTGCGCCTTGTCTTGCACGGCAGGGAACTCTTCTTGCGTGCAGGATACAAGCAGCAGGAGCAACGCAGCTTGCAAGAGGTGGTATATGTTTTGTATCTTCATATTCTTAAAGGACTAAATAGGCAAATAGTTCAGAAAGCAAGGACGGGACGGACAGCGTTACTCCATTTCTTATAGACAAAGTCGCAGCACACGTAATCAGAGGAGTACACGTTCCAGTTCCGTGCGCGGAACTGATTTAACTCCGATGACGACCAAAAACGGTCACCGGTGGTAAAATCATTCTTGCTGTCGGCTGCAATTTTATTCATCCAAGCATTCAAGGCAGCTGGAACATCGCCTTGACCTAGCCAACGGAAATCACCGGAATCCGACGAGGTTTGCTGACCTTTATCCGCCATAGCCGGACAACCGCCCAGATTCTGAAGGATGTCCCACCACTGACCGGAGGAAGGAATAAACCAGCCTGTGGTATTACGAGGTGGGCGGTATTCATTTATACTGTACATATCATTCCATTTCTCGACGGCTTCGAAGGCCGGATATGCCTCAATTCCACCGATACTATTTGCATGGTCAAGAATCTTGGTGTAATTGTGCAGACCGCTGATGTCAGAGTAGATTTCAGACTTGGACCAGCAGTCTTTCACGTCTTCCAAATTATTCTCTTCATGGCTCCATTGGATATCTGTTGCGGTGTTCTTTAAGGCCATTACAAGGCCATGCACATTCCCTTCGCCCAATTTGGACTTTTCGGCAGTGCCGATACGGCTCGGGTCCGTCTGGAAAACGATACCGATGACTCTTCTTTCTATTTCACTTTTTGTTTGGAGTACGGGAGCAGGCTTGGGGCTTGCTATCTTCATACTGCCGTCAGTATAGATTTTGCGCAGGCCGCCGTCGCTCCACGTACCGTCGGAGTAGAAGTAGTCACCGATTTTAAGTTCATCCGCCGTGAATCTTTGCTTTACCCTTTTGGAGGTGACGTTCTCCTCGCCATTTGCAACCCACGTGCCACTGGTCACCGACTGCACATCAATGCCGTTGGCTTTCACGGTGATGGTGTAGGCATACCGCTTGCCACCGAAAAACCCAAATTTGCCGGCAGCTTCTGTTTCGGGAGTGTAGGTAAAGTCATTGCTGCCTATGCTGATTCGGATGAGCGGCTTGCCCGTCATATCCTGCGGCGGCACTAACGCCTCGTATTTCTTCGTTGCGGCATCGTAATAGGGCTTTATCTCGCCGTCCGATTGGTCACCCGGTGATACCAAGCCGGCGGTTGAGTGCGTTAGCGGGTCTCCGAAAATGGTGACGGTCGCACCCTCCAACTCCTCTTCCGTAATGCCTTCGCCAGCTTTGAGAATTACTTCGATTTTCGCCATGCGGTGGATGAAACGGAGATTTATGGCTTGGTCATAACGCCCTATGGCACTGGCGTACAGGACATCGAAAGCGGCGTACCCGCCACTTTGGTCGGAAATATCCGTTTCCGATTCTATGTCCGGGGTCCATGCACTGACGCGGGCTTCATCGGTGTTCTTCCAATAGAAGGCATTATCGGCATCCTTCGGGCTTGCATTGCCCGATGCGTCCATCACGTATGTTTTGTTACCAAACACGCCTTCCAGTGACACTCTAATCTCCTCGCCGCCCGTCCACGCATCCTTACCTCCGGCGCGGGTCTGCGGCTGCGCCACCTCCGCCGTCAGTTGCAGCGGGTACTTGCCGTCGGGCAGGGGCGCGGTGCTTTCATCCTCACTGCTACAGGAAGCGAGCACCCCACAGATGAGCATCATAACCGGCAACCAGCCGCCGATGCGCGGCCACGGCCTTCTCGCTATGTTCCTTATTATTTTCATATTGTCTTTATTTATTTCGTTTTGTGCCACTGCCCGTTGCGATGCGGGCTGCCGCACCATTTATTATATATGGCGTGCCTCCGTCTTACGCCTGATGCACGGCAGTGGCTTTCAGACACACTACATTTTTGCATCACCCGCATGGCTACCACCGTCGTTCCAGTTTTCGATGGTGCTTCCGCTAAGGGTCAGCCCCGTCTTCTTCACCGTGATGGTGTAGGTATAAGAATAACCGGCCTCCAACGCGGGTTTGATCATGTCCTTGTTGGAGTAGCTCTGGTATTCCCCGTCATCGGGAGATATCTCAAGCACCAAAGCGTTGGCGAGTGTCTGCGGGAGCAGGATCATGGTGAAAGTCATCACGCCCGTGGCGGCGTCAAAGGTTGCCACGCACTTGTCCGTGGCCGTCTTCGGGGCACCGGTGCACTGGCGTAACATCCAGTCGCTCACAACGCTGCCCGCGGTCGCGGCGGTACCGGTCTTCACATCGAACGTTCCCTCGTGAACCAGGCCGCCCAGCTTGTAGTCGGCGAATTCCAGCACGGCAGTGTCGTCGAAACCGTCGGTGTTCGACACCTGCACCTTGAGGATAAGACGGGCCATCTTGTGCTTGAAGGAGCAGTCGCTGCCGCCCGCGGCGGTGTTGTCCGTGAAGCTGACGGTCGGGCTGTCTTTATCGGCCTTGGCTCCCGTGGCATGGATGTAGTCCACCTTCTCCTGTTCCGTGGTCGTGGGCTGGTTGCTTGTATTTACCGTAATCTTCCCGTCTGTACCAGGCAGGGTGGAGGCGTTTGCGCCCGATGCGTAAGGCGCGTAGGCGGCAAAAGTAAACTCGAGGAAAGCGTCCTCGAAGAAGATGCCGCCACCCGCCGTCATCGGGGTGAAGTCCGCGTTGGTGCCGGTGCTCGTGGTTGCGTATCCCACGTTCTTGTACTTGCCGCCCATGGTCGTGGTCGTGCCAGGGGCATCCACCACCATCACGCCGATTCGGTCGGCGTTCCACCCGTTGTCCACAGCACGGGTCTTCGGCCCGCTCACGCCTGCCGTGATTCGTGCTTCCTCCGGATTGTTCTGTACCTCGTTCTCTTGTGTACACGCAGCCAATAGCGTTGCCGCTGCTGCAATAATGAAAAACCTCATGTTCATTGTCATAATCTTGTTTTTTTGATTAAAATATTTATCGTCAGTTAGCATCCCCATTGCCGCTTTCTACCTCGTTCCAGCCCGTGATGGTTGCGCCCGTTACCCCGGCCTCTACGGGCAAAAGCAGATTACCCGTGAGTTTAACCGGTTTGGTGCCGTTATTGAAGTCCCTTATGGCCTCGGTAAGGTCGCTCACTACCCGCTGCGTGTCACCGTTGTTGAAAGTGATGTCCACCGTCAGCGTATGCGTTTCCGTCGGGACGATGCCGAGCAGTCGGAAAAAGATTGTGAACTTGTTGTCGTCCTGCCTGAAAGCGTTTGTTACTTGTGCCGCTACACTCCGGTCGCCTGTTGCCATATCCGCTGCCGAAGCCACGCCGGAGAGCGTTGCCGTAGCCGACTGTACACGGCTGTAGTCGCCTTCCGTGGCGGTCAGTTCGATGTCGAGCCTGCGCACGTATTGTCTCATCGGGGCGGTGACGTGCAGGGTGTCGTCCGCCACGACGCTGATGTCCTGGTGCGAGGCGAAGAGGTAGCCGGGGTGCGGCTCTATTGCACCCGTCAGATCCACCGGATTCACCGTTGCCTTGTTTCCGTCGATACTAATCCCCTCCGGGGAGTTGTACACCGTCAGACCGTAGCCACCGGGCGCGAGCAGCGCGTCGAACACGTTGGTCGCTGCGCTCACGTTCTGTTCCCTCCCGCCGATGCGCAGTGTGTATGCCTGCGGTATGTCCGCCTCGGTGCTCTTTCCGCTCCAGTCCGTGGTTACGACCACCGCCCCACGGTCGGGGTGCGGCGTGTCATAGAGGTCGTCCTTCACGCACGAGGTCAGTATGGTCACCGCACCTATTAGATATAATAAGGCATAAGCCTTTCCGTATGCTCCCATATATTCCTTTATCTGTCGTATGATTGTCGTTGTATTCATTGTTCCTCCTTTCCGCTAAAAGATGTTCCACACCAGGGTGACACCCGCCGAGACGGGGCCCCACCAGTTCTTTGTTTCGCTGCCGCGCCTTACCCTCACGCCGTTGATGACCACATACTTGTCATAGTCGGCATGGATATAGCCCAACCCTAAGGAGAAGTCCATCGAGAGGGCATTGTTCAATTTCAGTTGGTAGCCTCCGGTGATGCCTCCACCCGTAAGGTCTCCCTGTTTGCCTGTCGCGGAGAGCTTATAATTGAACTGCCCGGTCTTGAACATTACACCAAGGTAGCCACGCTTCTCCTTACCTATATAATGGCGGAATTCGGGAGCCACTTCCCAAAGGGCGTATCTTCTGTCCTTTTCATTCCACGACCACGAAGTCCACGATCCGTTCACGGATATTCCCCATGACGGGTTGATGCGCCACTCGATGCCGAGGTCGGGCGTGAACGTCGCCCAACGCAGCAGGTTGGCACGCAGTGATAATCCCAAAGTTGTGGATGATGCCGGCAGTACGGATTCAGGCTGATTTTCCTGTCCGGAGGATGCCTTTGTCTCCTCTGCGTCTTGGATTGTTTCTGTAGCCTTGTCGTTTTCACGGAGTGACTGTTCCTTTTCTTCCTCGTAACCGGGATGTGTATCCTCCACAATAGCCGGCACTTTCTCTTTCGGCAGTATGATACGCACCGTCACGAAGTCGCCATCCGAGGCATGGTTACGGGTGATGAAGTTGTTTTCACGCAGTCCTTTCCGGGTGATCAACTCTGATTTCACACGGTTGGAACGTATCTTCGCAATGGCAAGGCTTGCCCGTTCCGACTTGCCGGAGTTACAGTATCCGTCCACGTAAAGAGGCAGCTGTCCCTCCACTATGTCCGGTTTGTTACTTTCGATGCACTCTAGAAGGCGCGTAAGTTCCTGACCATTACCGTTCCATGGCACATAGAACATGTCCTTCTGCGGCACGAAGCGGAAGGTGTAAACTGTGTCTGTTTTCTGCTGCGCAAAAGCCGGAAAAGCTGCCGATGCCTGCCACGAAAACAAAATGAAGAATAGGATTCTTTTGCTCATTTTTTATATGCTTTTTAAATTTCCAATCCAGACTTAACATACAAAATAAGCGAAAAGATTTAAATTCAGCCCGATTCTTGCCTATAAAAAATGTCTCAATTGTCAGAATCGCACATCTTTGTGATTTAGAACGTTTTGGGTTTTGTCGTTCAGGCTATTTTTTGTCGCTTGGGCTATTTTCCCCATCCACACACACCGTATTATTCCGCCTCTGTTTTCTTCCATTTAACAGGGGTACAGCCTGCATTTTCCTTGAACAGCCTTATAAAATGGCTTGGTGACAAAAAACCGGATTTCTCGGAGATGTCGGCTATCGTCAACCTCGGATATCGCGCAAGCAGACGTTTCGCATATTCTATACGAAGTCCGGTAATCCAATCGCGGAACGACATGTCATACGTAGTTTTGATGTACCCGGACAGGTAGGTGCGGTTGGTATGAAGCACATCTGAAAGCTCCTTTATGGTAAGGCCGGGCCGGATATAACCGTCCGCATCGATCCAACCTTTGATTTTTTTCGCTATTTCGGCATGGAAAAAGGGGTATCCTGCCTCTGTGCCTGTTCCCGGTTTGTGTGTGTCACACAGGTCTTCCTCTTCAGAAGTCATGCCATCCTCCATCGCGTTTTCCACCTGTTCGTAAAACAGCAGATAGTTCAGATAGCAAAGGAAGAGATAAATGTAGAACGGTACCGATGACAGAATCCAGATATAGATGTATTCATCAGGCAGGAAAGTAAGCAGTCCGCATCCCACACCGAATATGATAGCCCAGTAGGTGAAAATGGAGAGCCATTTGATATAGGCACCGATATCGTCCGCACGGGTGTCATCGAAAATGCGGATGACCCTGTGATAGGCCCGGAGAAGCCTACGGGTCAGGAACAGCCCATAGATAACCAACCATGCGGCCAAGGCAAACATCGCCGTTGTCTGTAAACCACCTTTGGGTAACAACAGCAGAACGATGCCGGAAAGGATGGAAAACAGTATCCATAGACAGATATGTGTCCGTAACCTACGTTTGGTGATATAAAAGCGGTCAAGCAGAGTGGTGAGGGCCGAACTGAACAGCCAGTAGCACAAAAAATAGGTGGCCAGGTTCATCAGGATGGCGGCATCGGTATTCTTGAACCTGATTCCAAAAAAGAAATGTACCGAATAGTTGGCTGCAAGTAACAGTATGGCTACCCCCATAATTCGCCGGGAACGCAGATAATTATTGAAAATGGCTTTTTCCGGGGTTGAAGCCAGCAAAAAATAAAAGCCGAAGAACGACATCAACGGTAGCGCAATGCAAAGTGAATAACTGTATATAGATGGTTCCATTTTTTATGCCTAACTATTTTATTGCAAAATTAGCAAAAATACTGAAAATATGGCGGATTTGCCGTGACGATTTACTTTCAACACCCTATTTCCCTTGCCACTATGGCATATTGATGAAAAAAGGCAGGAAAAGGGATGATATATCCCTAATCCTGCCACACATATCCGCACACTTGTTCACATTTTTATTCCTTTCGGTTTGCATACGAATCCCGCCCGTCCGATAACGATATGATCGGCAATGAAATTCCCAGACGGACTTCGGTCATTCGCCGGGCTGCGTATCTGCGGAGCATCTTCGGTTGGTTGTGACGGTACGTTCCGTACACCTTCCGTATCCGGCTTGACCTCCTGCCCGTCATTCTCCTTTTCGGCGACTTCGGGCACGGGCGGCGCAAGCTCCAACTGTATCTTGCGGTCGAGCGCGGCAAGTTCGGACTTCAACTGTTTCAGTTCATCTTCTTTTTTCCATACCTTGCCCGCTATTTTCTGCAACTGCGGAATATCCCTCTCCAATGCCTCGTTTTTCGCCTTGTACTGGTCAATGGTGGAGGGTATCTTCTCCAGTGCGTTCAGGAAGTTGCGTGCGGCGGCCACCGGGTCAGCCATCGCCAGATGCCCGTTGTTGTAGGTGTACTTGTAGTTCCCCTCCACCACGAAGCGGTTGTCGGTAAACTCCAGCCCCTCTTTGAGCATCCTCTCGCTGACCACCTTTATCGGGAAACCGTAAAGTTCTCCGACAGGATTGTACAGTCCGCCCGTCGTGGCGTTCTTGGCTATCTCCTGCAAACGCTTTCCGATAACCTTCTCATCCGAAGAAGAAACGCCGTCCTCCTTGACCGCATTCAGGCGGTTGCCCTCCTTGTCGGTCTTGACGACGGAAAGGAAACGGTTCCAGTCCTCCGTCATGGCATTGATGACCGCCGTGTTGTTGCGAAGTTCCCCCGTCTTGGCTTCCAATTTGAACTCCGAATCGCGCTTGCCCTTGCCCCACGACTTGCGTTCCCCTTCGAGCGATGCGATTTTCTTCTCCAATTTCGCCTTGTCGAGCAGGTCGGTGTTGCCGGAGAGCAACGCCATGTACTCCGAGAAGTTCATGCCCGACTTCTCGTCCATAGCCCCCTCGTCGATGGTACGCGCTCCCAACGCGCCGGACTTCAACTGCGAGATGAACGTCTGCTTGCAGTGCAGCAGGTTGAACTTGTAGCTGTCAAGCGACTTCTCCACGGCATAGATGATGACGTCCACGTTGTTACCGGCAAAATGCTTGGCAATCTCGTTGCCCGCCCTGACTCCCCGTCCATCCTCCTTGTTTGCAGCTGACAACCGGCGATAACTGTAAAGAGCAACTCCTTCCACGCTATTGGTTCAAGTGTGGAATTAAGGTAACAGGCTCTGACAAAGCCCACAAGTATAAATAAGCAACAGCCCACGCCTGTTTGAGACGTAAGGATATCAGCTTATTCTCTACTTGTTTTGAATTGTCAGATTCGTTACCTGAGAATAAAGCCAAACACTTTCCCGTGTTATGTATGTCTGCATTGCCTGCAACAGGCAGTACAAGATAAAGATAACAAAAATATCGAAACATAATACTAACTAAGTGTCCCCTTTTCGGGCTGTTGCATATTATTTGTCCATATTGCGATGCAATGCTTTTTCATATATTTCCGCGACTCTGCGGCGTAATGAAGCGGGTTTTATAACGGTTAACGAAGTGCTTCTGGAGAGTAACTCTATCACGAAATCGTTTGTAATTCGAAGCCGGACGCTTATTCTGAATTCATTTTCCGTATCGGTAAGGATGGTTTGCGAATGATGCAGCGGAACCGATTTCAGGAAACGACCGTCGAGAGCACTGTATGAAAGGACTATATCCTCTACCGGAATGTCCTCCTGATTCCAAATGCCGAAACAGTCTTTGAACAGATTGGCGATGTCGATGGTTTCGTCTCTTTCAAAAGTATCTGCAAGTATCTGAAAGTTGGAAATACGCTCTACGCCGAATAGTTTTAGTTATTATTGCTGCTGCCGGGTGGCGCCGTGCAGAATGTTGCATTGCTGGCTTTGGCAGCATGGCTGGTGATTTACGGGCTTGTGCTGGCCCGCAGGGTCATTGTCGCATACCGCAGAGCCGTCAGGATTTTCGATGACACGCATGCAGATGATATAGGGGCATATATAGAATGGCTGTCCACCTTTACCTATTGGGCACTTATCTTCGGTGTCGGATGCGGATTGCTGACATTCCTGCCTGACAAATATGTATATATCTGGGTGTTTTCATCAATCCCGTTCTACAGTTATCTTTTTCACTGTTATCAGAACTACCTGCTGTTCTATGAACAGGTAGAAAATGCGTTTGAGCAGGATATACAATCTGAAGAAGAACTTCTGACAAATTCGGGAACTGAACCCGAAATGGTTTCAGAAGAGGAAGTTCCAGTGTCCTATACAGAAATTATAGAGAAGGTGGACAACTGGATAAAGACAGACGGCTATGTCCAGCAGGGACTTACCATAAAAGAACTGTCCGAAATACTTCATACGAACCGTACCTATCTTTCCGCTTATATCAAGACTACGTATAAAATGACATTCCGCGAATGGATAACCGGTCTCCGGTTGGAGTATGCGAAAAACATACTGAAGGAGCATCCGGAAATCAATATACAGAAGCTGGCTGAGTCTTCCGGTTTTCTTTCCCGCAGTAACTTCATCAAATCATTTACCGAGAAGGAAGGATGTACGCCTGCCAAGTGGAAAAAAGCAAATCTGGAATAATTTGTGTGGTAAAAAGCCGATGAAAAAGGTCTCAGAAGCCCATTTTCAAAAAGTGCTCAAGCGACAAAAAAGTGCTAATTCGACAAAAAAGTGCTCAAACGACAATTTGAAAAGTGCTCAAACGACAATTTTTATAAAACGCTGTATTTTAACAGAAAAAGTTTTTGTAATATTTTGGGCGCTGAATGGCATTTATTACCTTTGGAGAAGACAAAGATAATAAATTCAAGTTTATATGAGCAGAAAAATCACTTTTCTCACCCTGTTTCTGTGGCTGATGACGGTAACTTTTCCTGTCATTGCGCAGCAGAAAGCAGACACGACCTACACCTTCCGGTTCGTTCCGCAGAAGGACATGTTCTACGTGCCTTGGAATGGCAATGACACGGAACTTGCCCGTCTGTTGGAATGTATCGAAAACAACAAAACCACAATTCTTGACGGCAAGCTGCCGCTATTGGTTGACGGCTACTGCAACTCGCTGGGCAGTGAAGCCGAGAACCTTGCCACGGCGAAGATTCGTGCCAACCGTGTGAAATCCGAACTGATTACACGCGCGGAAATAAAAGAGGAGAATTTCATTACCCGCAACCATGCGACTGAGGGTGACTTTGTTACCGTGCGCCTGACGGTACCGGTAAAGGAAACAGCCGTGACGGATGCGGAAGCGGAAGCACGACGCAAGGCGGAAGCCGAACGACTGGAAGCCGAGAAGCGTGCCGAACAGGAACGACTTGCCGAAGAGCAGCGTAAAGCGGAAGAAGCCCGACTTGCCGCTGAAAAGGCAGAAGCTGAGAAAGCCGCTCAACAAAATACACTTGCCGACACGCCGTCGGAAACCAAAATCACAACTGATTATCATCTCTCCCTGCGTGCCAACCTGCTGCGCTGGGCTACCCTGACACCAGATCTTGGCGTGGAATGGCGCATCTGCCCATCGTGGGGCATTGCCGTAAACGGCTCGTGGACTTCATGGACGTGGAGCGACAAGGACCACCGCTATGCACTCTGGGAAGTGGCTCCGGAAGTGCGTTACTATATGGGTGAGAAGAAAGCCTGGTATCTGGGCGCGCTGTTCAAGGCCGGACAGTTCAACTACAAGCTCTCCGAAACAGGCAAGCAGGGCGACCTGATGGGTGGCGGCATCACCGCCGGCTATCAGCTGCGGCTGAACAAGGCACTGGCTCTTGATTTCAACCTCGGTTTGGGCTACCTGAATGCCGATTTCGAAAAATATGAAGTCATCGACGGTGTACGTGTACGCCGCGGCAACGAGACAAAAAATTGGTGTGGCCCCATCAACGCCGGTGTGACATTGGTATGGAAGTTATTCTAATACGGAGGAATAGAGTATGAAAGCAAGACAATATATATATATGATGGGAATGGCAGCCGCCGTGCTGCTCTCTTCCTGCGTAAAGGACACGCTTTATGACACACCGCATCCCGACTACGGGAAGATTGCGGTGACAGCCGACTGGTCGGCCTGCGGTGAGGGTATCAACATACCTGCCACGTGGACGGTCACCATGGGCGACTATACGGGTACGGAGACTTCCGCCACCCATGCCCCCGACCATCTGTTTGCTCCGGGCAGCTACACCTTTGCGGTGTGGAATCCTGCCGAGGGAATCACGGTGAACGGCACCACAGCCACCATTGCCGCAGCCACGGGAAACCGAGCAGGCACGGATGCCTTTGTGAACAATGCCCCGGGATGGTTCTTCACCTATACGAAACAGATGAGCATCGAGAAAGACAAGGACTATCCGCTGACAGCCGCAATGAAGCAGCAGGTACGCGAACTGACGCTTGTCGTCAAACCGACGGGTGATGCCGCCGGACGCATCACGGAGATTGTTGCCCATCTGACGGGTGCCGCCGGAACACTCGACTTCGCAACCGATACCTACGGAGCCGCTTCGAACGTCGTGCTGCTCTTCACCAAGATTACCGAAGGTGACGATGCCGGCAAGTGGAAAGCCACGGTGCGGCTGCTGGGTGTGACCGGCACGGAACAACTGCTGACGGCTGAAATCCGCTATGCGGACGGCAACCCGAGCCCCACCACGCTGAAAAGCGACCTCACAGAAGCTCTCAAGGAGTTCAACATCGGAAAGGGCAAATCGCTGACCCTCGGCGGAACGCTGGTTGAGACTCCCGAAGGCATGGAAGTGGACGGAGCCGAAATCAACGGCTGGGAAGAAGTGAAAGGTGATGATGTAAATGCCGATTTGTAAATAATAAAATTATAGATATAATGAAGACAAGATTTTTTGCACTTGCAGCGCTCGCCCTCGCACTTGTAGCCTGCAACAACGACAACGAGAACCTGAACGGTGACCCCGTGGCCGCCCAGTTTACCGCCAACATCGCCCCCGCCACCCGCGCCAGCGGAACCACCTGGACTGCCGGCGACCGTATCGGCATCACCGACATCGGCAACGATTCCCAGTACGGCAACGTACCTTTCATCTTGAAAAACGGGAAATTTGAGGCAGAAGGAAAGGTTATCTATATCGAAGATATAAAGACACATACTTTCCGCGCCTACTATCCGTACAACGCGGCGGGAGGCATCCTCACAGCCACGACCGATGCCACGGCGCAGCAGAACCAGCCTGCCATCGACTTCCTCTTTGCTTCAGGAGCCACGGGAGACAAAAACAACCCGGTAGTAAGCTTCACCGACAAAACCGCCAAAGGCGGTGAAGACAACTCCTTCCACCACCGCATGAGCCAGATAACCCTTACCTTCGAGGCGGGCGACGGCGTGAATTTCAGCGTGGTCAAGCCTGAACGTTACACGCTGGACGGATTGTTACTCACCGGTACGTTCAACACGGCCGACGGTATTGCCACCGCAGACAACGGACTACAGACCGGAGAACTGACCATGAATCTGGCAGACGGCAATCTCACGTCATCGATCATCCTCTTCCCGCAGACAGTTGCATCACTGCCGTTGGTTGTGAATTACAAAGGTCGGGAATATCATGCCACACTCACCGTGCCCGAAGGCGCACTGCAGGCGGGCAACAACTATACCTATACCGTCAAGGTACGCAATAAAGTCCTTGAAGTCAGCGAAGCCACCATTGCAAAGTGGAACGATATAGACGGTGGAGATGTGGGTGCTGACCTGTAGGATTTTAATAATTAATCGATTAGAATGAAGAATTATGAGACATAGATTATTTATTCCCGCAGCCACCGCGCTGCTGTTCGCCCTCGCCGCCTGCACGCAGGACGAACTTGCTGACGATAACCGTCTGCCCGAAGGTGAATACCCCGTCGTCATCCGTGCCACCGGACTGTCCGTAGAAGCAACGCCGCTGGCAGCCCCTTCCACTCGTGCCGCTGTGGACGGCGATTGGCAGGGCGTCACTTCCGTGGCACTCAAGATGGGCGATGCGGTAAAGGAATACACCGTAACGGCTTCTACCGATTTCAAGAGTGCCACGCTCTCACGCGAGAACGACCCGCACTACTGGACCAGCCGCGACCCGATTACCGTATCGGCGTGGTGGCCCTTCGACAATGCCGACATCACACAGATGCCTGCCGTGAAGGTTGCAGAAGACCAAAGCAAACTGGCTGACTTCCAGAACAGCGACTTCATCTCTGCTGAGAACCGGAAGGTGGAATTTAACAACCCGACTCTTGAATTTACCCATCGCACGGCACGCGTGACTATCGAACTGAAGCCCGGCACGGGATTCACGAGCGTCGCCGGTGCCACGGTGAGCCTCGTGAGCCTGTCCGCCGATAACGGCAACCCGACCGCCATCAAAACCTACAACGCAAGCGGCAACACCTACGAGGCACTGACTGCCCCGCAGACCGTTGCGGCAGGCAAGCCGTTCGTCAAGGTGGAACTCGGCGGCGGCACCTTCTACTTCCGCCCGCAGAACAACGTTGTATTAGAAGCGGGCAGCCGCTATAAATATACCGTCAAGGTGAACGCCACCGGCCTGACGTTAGAGGGTTGCACCATCGGTAGCTGGGCTGACGGCGGCGGCGAGAGCGGCGCAGCCGAGGATTTGGGCTACATCTACGACAGCAACACCAATACCTACACGGTCTATAACGCCGACGGCCTGATGAATGTAGCCGAATTAGTGAACGGAGGTAAGACCGACATAAACATTACCCTCGACAAAAACATTGACCTCACAGGCAAAGGCTGGACGCCGATAGGCACAGACTACGACAACTCATACACCGGCACCTTCGACGGCGGCGGCCATACCATCACGGGGCTGACCGTTACGACAAATGACGAATATGCGGGTCTGTTCGGCTATCTCGGTAATTTCGGTAATGCCGCTGGTACGGTGAAGAATGTGGTGATGGAGGGCATACAGATAACATGCAATCACAGGTTGGGTTATGCCGGCGGCGTGGCAGGATTTAGCTGGGGCACCATTGAAAACTGCTCGGTGTCGGGCAGCATTAACGGCACGGTGAGCGTCGGCGGTGTGGTGGGTGCTCAAAGGGACCGTTCCATCACCGGATGCAGTTCCTCTGCCACAGTGAAGGGAACGCTCAATGTCGGCGGCGTGGCAGGTCAGACGAGTTTTGGTGCCACCTTGACCGCTTGCTATGCCACAGGCAACGTGATCATAGAAATAGACCGCACACAGAATATCTCTGGCGGCGGTCTGGTAGGATTCAACGACGGAATCAGCCTTCTTGCCTGCTATGCCACGGGCAACGTAACCAGTACGGGTAGTGGCACTGGCAATATGCATATCGGCGGCTTTTTGGGAGATAACTACACTACCGTGACCGCCTGCTATTGGAAGAACAATCATGAACAAGGCATCGGCTACAATAGGAGAAGCACCGAAGCCACGAAGGTGGACGGCTCTGTCGTTACCTGGCAGAAAGCCGTCGATACCATGAACACCGCCTTGCAGAACGCAGGCTCAGAGTGGCGTTACGAACTTAAAGGAGCATTGCCCACCTTGAGGAAGCAGTAAACCGTCGGGCGGAAAAAGTTCTGCCCGCAACGGAAAGAACCAGAGTAATAAAACAACAGATATAATGAAGATAAGATTTTTTGCACTTGCAGCGCTCGTCCTCTCACTTGCCGCCTGCACGCAGGACGAAGCGGACTTCCTGCCGGAAGGGGCGGAAGGCACACCCATCGTCTTCACCGCCACGGGGCTGAATCCCGCCGCGACAGCCATCGCCGGCACCCGTGCCCCGGTGGACGGCAATTGGGAGGGTGTGCAGAGCGTGGCAGTCCTGATGGACGGCACGGTGAAGGCATACGACGTGACGCCCTCCACCGCCGACCCCACCAGCGCCACGCTGACCTCCACCGACCCGTACTACTGGACCAACCACAACGACATCACCGTCACAGCGTGGTGGCCCTACACCGCTGGCGAGACAACCCCGCCTGCTGTGAAGGTAAAAGCCAACCAAAGTGCCCAGAAAGACTTTGAGACCAGCGACCTCATCGTAGCCGACGGGCAGACGGTGACCTACGGCAGCCCCACGCTCCGCTTCACCCACCGCACGGCGCGAGTGACCATCGTTCTGACGGACTACACCGAGGGACTGGCATCCGTGCGACTGACGGGTCTCTCCACCGAGAATGACAACCCAGCCGAAATCACCCCGTATGACAAGGGCAGCAACACCTACATCGCCCTCATAGCCCCGCAAAGTGTGGCAGCTGGCACGACCTTCATTACGTGCACCTTCACTAACGGCAAGACCTTCGTTTATAAGATGAAGAATGCTACCGACTGGCAGGCGGGCGGTGAATATACCTACACCGTCTCCCTCGCTGCGGCAAAAGACCTGGGCTATACCATAGAGAGCAACGGCAGCTACACGGTGACCTCCGCTGATGGCCTGATGAATATAGCCGAATTAGTGAACGGAGGTAAGAGCGACATTAACATTACCCTCGACACTGACATTGACCTCACAGGCAAAGACTGGACACCGATAGGCACAGACTACGACAACTCATACAAAGGCACCTTCGACGGTGGCGGCCATACCATTACGGGGCTGACCTTTACGACAAATGACGAATATGCGGGTCTGTTCGGCTGGCTCAATAGAGCTGGTACGGTGAAGAACGTGGTGATGGAGGGCGTACAGATAACAAGCAATCAAATATATGGCGGCAGTATTGGCGGCGTGGTAGGATATAGCTGGGGCACCATTGAAAACTGCTCGGTGTCGGGCAGCGTCAGCGGCACGGTGTATGTCGGCGGTGTGGTGGGTGCTCAAATAGGCGGTTCCATCACCGGATGCAGTTCCTCTGCCACAGTGAAGGGAACGGTCGATGTCGGCGGCGTGGCAGGTCAGACGAATTCGAGTGCCACCCTGACCGCTTGCTATGCCACGGGCAACGTGACCATAGAAATAAACCCCGCAAAGAATATCGCTGGCGGCAGTCTGGTGGGAATGAACGCAGGAAGCAGCCTCCTTGCCTGCTATGCCACGGGCAACGTAACCAGTACGGGTAGTAGCACTGGCAAAGTACATATCGGCGGCTTTTTGGGAAATAACTACACCACCGTGACCGCCTGCTATTGGAAGAACAATCATGAACAAGGCATCGGCTACAATAGGGAAAGCACCGGAGCCACGAAGGTGGACGGCACTGACGTTACCTGGCAGAAAGCCGTTGATGCCATGAACACCGCCTTGCAGACCGCAGGCTCAAAGTGGCGTTACGAACTTAACGGAGCATTGCCTACCTTGAGGAAGCAGTAAACCGTCGGGCGGAAAAGTTCCGCCCGCAACGGAAAGAACCGAAGTATAACCCCAATAAAGAAAGGAGGACGTGATGGAACACACGGAGAATCCACCATATAGGTTTTGGCATCAAGGCATTGTCAATAATGATATAGACTCCAGAAAGCATACAACTTTTCTTCTATGAGATGGAAATCGCCGAAAATAGCGTCGCAATAATAACAGCCGTGCGATAGGTAGCTATCGGCAACCGTCCGGCTATACCGTTTTTTTACCGGACCGACCTTGAGTTGTCGCCCCTCTTCCGTCTGTAAGAAATCTTGTACCGCGGTATAGACTCCCGGATGCTTGTCTATATCATGATCGTCCCACGAAGACCGCTCCACATCGAAATCGCAGTTGCAGACGCTCTTCAGACTTGGCTCTACCGTATAGCAGTATTGCAGCGTCCCGCACTTCCAGCATTTCATTTCAAAAAAGATGATAGTAACCTTCTGCTTGGGCGCTGATCTGATATGCTCGCAAAATTTCAACTTACGCGCCAGTAAATTACTTATCAATGCTTTTAACGGCATTTGAACTTTCCCTACTTGGGCAAGTATGTTTGAATTTTCGTCCTTGAATATTTTGAACGCAGGAGTCTCTTTGTCTGCAACTAAAGTTTTGTCATAATCCGACATTTCTTTGGGGGCTATGCGGAAAAACCAGCAACCTCTTACGTTCGATGCCTTATACCGTTCCTGCCGGAGGCGGGTTGCTTCATAAGTCTGCCGGCTCCATTGAACCTCGAAAGCAATCCTTTTACCTCCCTGTACAGCCAAAACATCCGCCCTCCAATCCGCTTCGGAAAATTCGGGGATGGCATTCCATCCCTGCTTCCGGCAAGCCTCCATGATCGCGACTTTCGCTTTGAGATGCTCTGCGGATTCGGGTTTCCAATCGCATGGATTTGCTGATTTCGAATGAACGAAATGTTTCAGGCCCTTGCTGCTCGTTCTCAAAAAGCCCTCTTGCCCGCAGCACGGCAATGTTAAAACGATTTCTTTGGCTTTAAGACGGGCTTTCAAAACACTCCATTCTTCGTCATTAAGATCGATGGAAACAATTACTTTGTCTTCTATATGAGCACGTAAAGGCATCTGCCGAAATGTATAAGGATTGTTAATGTCTCGGGTATATTACATCAATCCAAATATAGCGAATCCGAGCGAAACGAGCAAGTTTTGCGGAGTGAATCATCGTCGTCCTAATATTGATCACCGTATATTTTCTTACGCCGACCCGTCCAGCAAGATAGCCGCTGCATGCGACACGCCAAGGTCTTCGCCTTGTCTTTGTCGCCCGCAGCGGCTATTCGGCTCTTGCTGTCCGGGCGTTCCGGGCAGTCTGAAATTTTATTCTCTATGACACTGCTCACAAAACAGATCATCTCGAAATTCGAGAAACATCCTATCCACTCACAGGATGGGAAAGGAATGGATGCCGAAGTCCTCGTCAAGTATTTCAACCCCTGCGGCTCGGGCACATGGCTCATCACCGAAGCCGAACGCGAAGGCGACGACTGGCGCCTGTTCGGTTATTGTCATATCCACGAATGGGAGTGGGGCTACCTGATGCTCTCCGAGCTGGCATATCTTCGTCTGCCGTTCGGACTTACCATCGAACGCGACATTTACACGGCCAGGAAATACGTCCGGGATTTTCTACCGCAGGATGAATGACGGCAAAGGCCCCGGAATTTTACCCGGCCCTTGCCGATAACAGAATCATTACACAAAAAAGACTATAAATATGGCAACATTCGAAGAAAGAGCCGAACGGTTGAAGAAAGAGTTGGAAGAAGCTGCAAACGACGACCAACGTCGAAATCTGTCCCGCGAATACGAACTTACCTTGCGCCTGCTGCGCATCATCCGGGGAGAGGTCTTTACGCTCGACGACATCAATAAATGCCGCATGGAGATCATGCGACAACATCCCGGATACGATCGTCCCATAACGGCAGAATCGGGACTCCTGCTGGCTGCGGAGGCAATCCGCAAATCCTTCGGACGGAAATACTATCTGCCGCTTTACAAATATCCGATCCTCATCGATTTCGGAAAACCCGACGGGCAGATATGCGTGATCCATCCGAGCAACTTTATTAGCTATACGTCCAAAAAAGGAGGGGAAGAGTGATTGATGTGCACCCCAAAGTTTGGACTGATTAATAATTCAGATAGCATGAGCTCGGTATTGTACCGGGCTCATGTTGTTTAATGCGGTCTTTATTCGCTTGTTATTGTAGTAATTTATGTATTCCTCCAGTTCCTTACGGAAGTGATCGACAGACTCGAACTTCTGCAAATATAATAATTCTGATTTTAACAGTCCGAAAAAGTTTTCCATGACCGCATTATCCAAACAGTTTCCCTTACGAGACATGCTCTGACTAATACCTTTTTCACGCAGCCGATATTGATAGCGTTTCATCTGGTACTGCCAACCCTGATCCGAGTGAAGTATAAGTTCCGGAGTATCGGGCAGATCCTTTATGGCATCTTCAAGCATTTTCATTGTTTGGTAAAAGGTCGGATGTTCAGCTATATTATAACTTATTATTTCCCTGTTATATAAGTCCATAATAGGCGACAGATAAAGCTTCTTGCCGAACAGAGAAAATTCAGTAAGGTCTGTAACCCACTTTTGATTAGGACGTTCCGCCATAAAATTACGTTTCAGCAAGTCGGGCACCACGGCACCAACCTCTCCTTTGTATGAACGATATTTTTTTAGGCGCACCTGGCATTTAACTCCACATTCGTTCATTAACCTAAGTACCGTTTTATGGTTTATAGAATATCCGCGATTGTGCATCTCTACTGTGATACGGCGGTAACCATAACGTCCCTTATGATCGTGGTATATACTTACAATCTCGTTTTTCTCTTGTTTGTATTTATCGGGGAACTTTAACTGCTTCAGATGATAACAATAGCGTGGGAAGGGTATGTTCCGGTCTTAGTTCTTCGATGGCTTTTGCCCGTTCCCGTTCTCGCGGACGATGCGTTCCTCGACTAAGACCCTCAATTTTTTTAAGTAAGCAACCTCGGCGCGAAGACGTTGGTTTTCGACTCGCAAGTCATTTTCTTCCTGTGGTTGTAGTTCCTGTTTATTAGGTTTGGTTCTCATCTTACCCCGATTATCACGGTAAAGACCGGATTCACCTTCTTCATAATAGATACGCTCCCATTTGCTCAGCGTACTCTCATTGTAAATACCGAACTTTGCCGTTGTTTCCGTTAAAGATAAGTGATTCTCGTGCATGTGCCTGATAGCTGACAACTTAAAATCGCCGCTGTAAGTATATTGCCGTATACGAAGACCTGCTTCGCCGAACTCTTTATAACGCGCAATCCAACGCGACAAAGGCGTATAGCTTATTCCAAAATGCTTGGAGGCGGACGATACGGAATGTTGGCCATTGACAACAGACAAAACTGCCGCTAATTTCTCCTCATAACTGTACTTCATAAAACACCCCAAAAGTTATGTCCAACTTTTGGGGTGCAGTTCATGATGATCTTCCCCTTTTCACAGACCGCATCAGCGCTGCGCTTTCATATAATGCTGTTCCAGCAGTTTATAAAGCGAGGACTGCGGATAAAGAATCTTTCCACCAAGAGTAGTATAAGGGATTTGGCGGTTGTCCCGGTAATTCTGCAAGGAGCGTTTCGAGATGCTGAAGATGCTGCAAATCTCCTCACTGGTCAGGTACAGTTCATTTCCGATGGTCGGGCGGTGCGTGTCGATCAGAATATCGACGGCACGGATGGCTTTGACGATGTCGCGGCGCAGTTCCTTGAACGCGGCGCTGTCGCGGGTAATGATCTCTTCGGTCATGCTACAGGCTTTTTATCAGGTTCTTTTCCAGAAGTTGCCGGATGTCGTCGTCCCGGAACAATACTTTATTCCCCAAGGCCGTATAGGGGATGATGCCGGCGGAGCGATAGTATTGCAAGGCTCGCTTGGTGATGCTCAAGGCCTTGCAGACCTCCTCGGCCGTAAGCCACCGGACAGTTGTCGGTTGGGCGGAGAGGGAATGGAGCGCAGACACTCGCTCCAGAAGACGTTGAAGGTGCGCCTGCATCTCTTTATAGGCGCTCGTTTCCATAAGGACGCAATCCATAATGCTGAGGGTTTAGGTGATTTCTGCGTTAAGGATGTGCAAGATAATCCAAGCCTTCAGAAAACGATCCCCATGTCCGCTCCAGACCGATCCAGTCCGCTCAAAGGAAAAAATGATCGGCGGTGACGCTGATGTACGCCATAAATCGGAAAATAGAGAGATAAAAATTCTATTTGCTTTTTTATCAGATATTCACTATATTTGTATAGAGTTGTTTGACAGGATGAACCTCGATGTAAGTTTATTCAAGACTTGCGTTTCTAAATCATTACCTCATAAAAAACAACGCCGTAACTTATTAGGTTACAGCATTGTTTTGTAAATCCCCGGAACTCCAGAGCGAGGCCGGGATTTTTGTGTTCCGGGAGGTTACCACACGATCGGCTCCTTGCCCACGGAGCGGAGGTATTCGTTGGCGCGCGAGAAGTGGCGGCAGCCGAAGAATCCCCGGTAGACCGACAGCGGCGAGGGGTGCACGGCCTTGAGGATCAGATTCTGCCCGGGATCGGCGATGGCGCCTTTCCGCTGGGCGTAGCTGCCCCAGAGCATGTAGACGATGTGCTGTTTGCGTTCGGCGATGGCGCGGACCACGGCGTCGGTGAAGGTCTCCCAGCCGTGCCCGGCATGCGAGGCCGCCTCGTGGGCGCGGACCGTCAGCACGGCGTTGAGCAGCAGCACCCCCTGCTCGGCCCAGCGGTCGAGGTTGCCTGTCGGGGGGATGGGCGTGCCGGTGTCGTCGGCGACCTCCTTGAAGATGTTTTGCAGCGAGGGCGGGAAGGGAACGCCGTCGGCGACCGAGAAACAGAGTCCGTTGGCCTGTCCGGGACCGTGATAGGGGTCCTGGCCGATGACGACCACTTTCAGCTTTTCGAACGGGCATTTGTCGAAGGCCCGGAAAATGTTGCTGCCGCGGGGAAAGATGCGCCGCGAGGCGTACTCCTGCCGCACGAACTCCGTGAGGGCGGCGAAATAGGGTTTCTCGAATTCGGGGGCGAGGATCTCTTTCCAGTCGGGTGCGATCTTTACATCCATGATATTTCGGAATATGAGTTGTTTTCGTTTGCGCAGGATTACCGGAGCTGCCGTTCGGCTTCGCTGTCCTTTTCCGTTTCGTCGTCTCCCTCCCAGTCGAACCACGGGAAATCGCGGCGGTCGCCGAGCGAGAAGCGGGTGTAGGTGATCGGAAGCCCCATGCCGAGGAACCGCTCCTCGTAGGCGGTCTTGATCGAGAGCACCTCGTCGGCGCGGCCCGTGCTGTAGATGTCCGGTTCGGAGACCTCGCAGGGAAGCCCGAAGCGGCGGATCACCTCGGCGGTGTAGGCGTAGAGGTGTTTGGAGTCGGTTTTGAGGTTGATGGCTCCGCCCGCCTGGAGCAGTCCGGCGTAGTAGGCCAGATAGACGGGCGAGGTGAGCCGCTTGCGGGCCCGGCGCGTCTTGAGCTGCGGATCGGGGAAGGTGATCCAGATCTCGGCGACCTCGCCTTCGGCGAACAGCGCGTTGATGAACTCGATGCGGGTGCGCAGGAAGCCCACGTTGGGCATCTTGCGGTCGGTGGCGGTGCGGGCGCCCCGCCACATGCGGGCCCCCTTGATGTCGATGCCGATGTAGTTGCGCATCGGGTCGCGTTCGGCCAGCGCCACGGTGTATTCGCCCTTGCCGCACCCCAGTTCCAGCACGATGGGGTTGTCGTTGCGGAAGAAGTCGCGGTGCCAATTCCCTTTCAGCGGGTGGTCGCGGCGGAACACCTCGTCGAATTCGGGTTGTACGAAACATTCGAAACCGAGGTTCTCGCGGAACCTCCGGAGCTTGTCTTTGCCCATATTGCGTATCTATTCGCTCTTTGTCAGGTTAATGCCCACGGCTTCGACCCCGCGGACAGGGTGTGTCGGCGTGAGGATGCAGTGGTAGTCGCCCTGCTGCGCGAACCGCATGCGGATGCGGTAGGGGACGACTATTTCGCGCATCAGCGGTGTCGGGCGGCTCTCTCCGCGGGGGATGACCAGCCGGAAAGGCTCCTCGAAGCGGAGCGAATCGGGCGTCACGGTGGCGATGCGGAGCGTCAGCGTATCTTCGGCGAAGCGGTCGTTGCAGCGCAGGAACACCTCCGCGTCGCGCAGGGTCACGGTGTCGGCGTTCGGCAGAAGGATTTCGGCGCCCAGCTCCCAGCGGAACGGATCGACATCCGTGGCCGCCGACTGGTGGGGCGAAACGCACCCTCCGGCCAGCAGCGCGGCCGTCGCGGCCGCGGCGATATGCCGTGCCGAAGCCCTCACGCGCCTATTGGTTTTGGGGCGATCCGCCGTTGTTGCCGCCGTTCCCGCCGTTGTTCCCGTTATTGCCGCCTCCGTTGCCTCCGTTGCCGCGGCGGCGCCGGTTGTTGCGGTTCCGGTTGCCGTTGTTCTCGCGGGGAGCGTTGCCGCCGCCCTCGGAATTGTTGTTGCGCGGCCGTTCGCCGCCGTTGTTCGGACGCTGCTGACGCCGCTGTTCGGGGCGTCCCTGCTGGCCCTCGCGGGGCGTGCGGGCCTCTCCCGAAGCCTCCCGGCGTTCGTTTCCGCCGCCGTTCTGCTGCGGACGGTCGCCGCCGCGGCCCTTGTTGTTGCGGCCTCCGCGCTTGTTGCGGCGCTTGGCCTGGTCGAAGCGGGTGATGCTGTCCTCCTCGGAACGGTAGGTCGGCTCCTCGACCGTCGGGCGGATGTCGTCGGCGTGTTGCAGCTGCTCGACCTTCTTGCCCTGACGGTTCAGCGCCAGAATCTCCCGCACGCGCGATACGGGCAGCGTGACGACGTTGGCCATCGTGTCTTTCGACGACGAGAAGGTCATCGTGCCGGCCAGTACGTCGCTCTTGACGAGGAACCACTCCCCTTCGACGGCCTGCAACGGCTCGCGCAGCCGCGGGAACTCCTTGCGGGCATCGACGTAGGTGTCGTATTCGTACATCATGCAGCATTTGAGCTTCGAGCACTGCCCGGCCAGCTTCTGGGGATTGAGCGAGATGTCCTGCACGCGCGCGGCGCCCGTGGTGACGCTCGAAAAACTCGACATCCACGACGCGCAGCACAGTTCGCGGCCGCAGGCGCCCAGTCCGCCGATGCGTCCGGCCTCCTGGCGGGCGCCGATCTGCTTCATCTCGATGCGGATGTGGAACCGCTCGGCGAAGACCTTGATCAGCTCGCGGAAATCGACGCGCTCGTCGGCGATGTAGTAGAAGATGGCCTTGATCTTGTCGCCCTGATACTCCACGTCGCCGATCTTCATATTCAGTCCCATGTCGGCGGCGATCTGGCGCGAGGCGATCATCGTTTCGTGCTCCAGGGCGATGGCCTCCTGCCACTTTTCGATGTCGTAGGGCTTGGCCTTGCGGTAGATCTTGCGGTATTCGCCGTTGAAGGGGTTGAAGCCCGTGCGGCGCATCTGCCGCGCCACGAGGTCGCCCGTGAGCGACACGATGCCGATGTCGTGGCCCGGCGATGCCTCGACGGCCACGATGTCGCCCCGTTTGAGGGGCAGTTTGTTGACATTCTGGTAGAACGAGCGGCGGGTGTTCTTGAAGCGCACCTCGACGATGTCGGTCGGCACGTTGACCGGATACTCGTCGAGCCAGGGGGTTTCGTGGAGCTTGAAGCAGCCGTCGCAGAGCCTGGCCTCGCTCTCCGAGCCGCAGTCGCAGAAGGCGCATCCGCGGCCCACTTCGGGTTTGCAGGCGCCTGTATGTTGTTTTTCGCTATCCATTGACGGGTATAATTTGCGTAAAGATACGAATAATCAATTAAAAGTTAAAAATTAAAAATTAAAAATCGAGAGGATTGCCATTCGAAATATCCCCGAAGATGCCCGCCCCGATTTTTAATTCTTAATTGCCGCTTGCATACAAGCGGCGAATGCTGCGGCGGATGCGCAGGATCATCATCACGGCGGCGGCCGAGAGTCCGAACGAGAAGCCCAGGAAGAGCCCCGAAGGGCCCATGCCCATCGTGAAGCCGAAGAGGTAGCCCACCGGGAGGTTCAGCAGCCAGTACGACACGAAGGCGATCGGCATGATGATCTTCACGTCCTGAATACCCCGCAGAATGCCGACCGAGACGTTCTGGATGCCGTCCGAAAGCTGGTACAGCGCGGCGAAGACCATCAGCTGCGAGGCGATGGCGATCACCTCGGCGTTGGTGGTGAAGAGCGTCGGGATGACGTTGCGCATCGTGATGAAGACGATGGCCGCGAAGGCGTTCCACGCCAGCACGAGGTGGTACGACGCTTTGGCCGCCAGCGACAGTTCGCCGATGTTGCGCGCTCCGTAGCAGTGCGACACGCGGATGGTGGTGGCCGCGCCGATCGACATGACGATCATAAAGGCGCAGTTGCCGATGGTCGTGGCGATCTGGTTGGCGCTCATGGTCTCCTTGTTGAACCACCCCATCATGATCCCCGTGCCGACGAAGGCCGAGGCTTCGAGGAACATTTGCAGCGAGATCGGAAGCCCCATGTGCAGCAGCCGTTTGACCGTGGCCCACGAGTAGTTGCGGGGCGAGAATCCGTCGAGGTAAGCGCGGTATTTGTGGCGGCTGTAAAAGTAGCCGATCATCCCGATCGGGGCGATGATGCGCGACAGCAGCGTGCCGAGGCCCGCGCCTTCGGCGCCCATCTCGGGGAATCCGTAGCGGCCGTAGATGAAGACCCAGTTGAAGCCGATGTTGGCCAGGTTGGCGACGATCGTGACCGCCATTTCGACCTTCGTGTTGCCCACGCCTTCGAGGAACTGTTTGAAGGTGAAGAACAGCATGATGAAAGGCATGCTGTAAACCAGCATCTTGTAGTAGGGGATGGCCATATCGACCACTTCGGCGGGTTGGCCGAGATGATAGAGCAGCGGGATGGCGGCATACTGCACGACGGCCATCGTCAGGCCGAGCAGTCCGTAGAAGAGGATGCCGTTTTGCAGCAGGCCCGCCGATTTTTCGCGGTCGCCCTGGGCGTAGAGTTCGCCCACGAGGGGCGTCATGCCGAGTGCGATGCCGACGGCGGCGATGAAGAGGATGAAGAAGACCGCGCCGCCGAACGACACGGCAGCCAGCGGCGTGGGGTCGTCTCCGCCGTAACGGCCGACCATGAGGTTGTCGGCGAACTGCGTCAGGATCTGGCCCAGCTGCGTGAGCACCACGGGCAGCGCCAGCCGCAGGTTGGCCTTGTATTGGTCTTTGTATGTTGCGAATTTGTACATAGGTGCGCAAAGGTACGAATAATCTCTGGGAAAAGAGAAGAAAGGTTTGTGCGGATTTTTCCAAGTTGAAATAACATAGTTCCTGGTCAATATTGACTTTCGGGGATTTTTTGCTGAAATTTGTGGGAGCAATACCCCAAAAGAGCGTTGTATTCTGCAAAACATTTTCTATCTTTGTCTTGCTGTCCGGATGGGCAGCGACATATTGTTGGCAGAAGTGTTTCGCTTTTATTCTTGAATGGAAATCTGGAAAATTTCACGTGAACAAGAATAAGCAATACAAACACTCATCGCCGTGTATAGTTATATCATTCTCGATATACTGTCCGGTGTGGGGTATTGTTTATTTGTTCACGGGTATTCCAGAACCTCCATTCAGATAAACGAACGACTCCACACTTCTTTTTTGACAACCGCCATATAGGAGCCGAGTGGCGCATATCTCAGTGCTTATGGAAAATAATTGAATTGGCAATAATTGTGGAAATAGATTCCTGTAATATTAGTGATAAATATTTGTAAATTAATAAAATATAAATTATGAAACAGTATAGGGTAATTGGGGCGTCGATATTTTTTTGTCTTTCATTTTTGGGGTGTAAAAATTACGAAAACCAAAAGGATAAAATGATACGATTCGTATGCGATTACAAAGCAATGCAAATCGAAAACGGAAACGTGGACTATGAGAATCTGTGTGATTTAAACCGGATTTTATCCCGATTCAGGGATACCATGCAGATGAGTTTAATCGAATATTGTTCGCAGAAAAGAGAGCAGAGCGAACGGGACTTAAAGTTGTCACAGCAGATACGCTTGAGTGAATATGACCTTATGACAGGGTCATCCAGAGCGGCTCTTGATAAAATGAAGCCGATGAATTATTATGAACAAGATTTGAAAAAATTGAAATCTATCCTAATGAAAACAGATTCATTGGCACTCAACTCGGACATGTATGCGAAAACGATCTCCGGGTATTTTACAATGGCATTGAGTAAATTAAAAAAGAAGAACAAGGCCGATGCCGATTTTATGGGGCTTCTTCTCTTTTTTGCAGGGAACTCTCAAATTATTTCGGACAAATACGAGATCGTTTATAATGCGTATTATGATGCGGTCCGATTTTTAATAACCGAACCGGAGTTTTGGATTTCAGATTATTGTAATATCGTGTTGAAAACGATAAAGGCATTTTCGGCGAAATTGGAGGCGGATGAATTTTATTCGATTTATATGGATATGGTAAACCATACTGCGGCTGACTATCTTGGTCCCGATCTTGTTGATATTATAAATACATACACTCGGTATGCGTATGTTACGGATAAGGAAACTGAATTTGAAAAATATTTGGCAATTTCATTGGAATAACGATCATACATTTAAAAATTGAAAACTATGGCTGGAAATTTATGGAAAATGACAGCGATCAAAAATGCTGGAAAACTGACGAAGGGAATGAGCGTCGAGATTCTTGTAACCGGAACATCAGCAAAACCGAGTGTAAAACAAATTATCGAGGCAATCGAAGACAAATACGGCGTAACCGTATCGAGTTGTCATTGTGGATATGCTAATTTTGAGATTGAGAAATTGAATTGAACCGATAGCTGTTTATGTAATAAGGGAGAACCGCACGGTCCTCCCTTATTACATAAACAGCTGTTTGGTTTTACGCCACGCGCAGCTTCACGCCGTGGGCCTTGTCCGACTCCACGACCACGGTGTCGCCCTCGTGGAGCTTGCCGTCGATGATCAGTGACGAAAGCGGCTCTTCGACGTTGTCCATCAGCGTCCGTTTCAGCGAGCGGACTCCGTAGCGCGATTCGTAGCCCATGGCCGCCAGGCGGCGTTTGGCCCCTTCGGTGATCTTCACCTTGTAGCCCAGCTTCTTCGTGCGGTTGAGCAATCCCTGCAACTCCAGCTCGATGATCCGCTCCACGTCGGCGATTTCCAGCGTGCGGAACAGGATGATGTCGTCGATGCGGTTCAGGAACTCCGGGGCGAAGGTCTGCTCCAGCGCCTTGCGGTATTCGCTCTGGGGCGTCCGGTCGGCCACGGCGCTCTTCGAAGTGGTGCTGTAACCCACATGCACCGATTTCTGGATCACGACCCGCGAACCCACGTTCGAGGTCATGATGATGATCGTGTTGCGGAAATCGACCCTGCGTCCCGAGCCGTCGGTGAGGTGCCCCTCGTCGAAGATCTGCAACATGGTGTTGAAGACCTCGGGATGGGCCTTTTCGATCTCGTCGAAGAGCACCACGGCGTAGGGCTGACGACGCACGGCCTCCGTTAACTGGCCTCCTTCGCCGTAACCGACGTATCCGGGGGGCGAGCCGATCAGGCGCGCCACGTTGTGTTTCTCGCTGTATTCGCTCATGTCGATCCGGATCAGTCCGCGGTGTTCGTCGAACAGCCATTTCGACACCTCCTTGGCCAGCAGCGTCTTGCCTACGCCCGTGGGACCCACGAAGAGGAAGACCCCGATGGGGCGGTTCTCGTCTTTCAGACCCGCGCGGGAGCGCCGGATCGTGCGCGAGATCTTCTCCACGGCCTCCTGCTGCCCCACCACGCGCCGGGCGAGGTGGTCGCGCAGGGTTTGCAGACGGGCCATTTCGCCGCTCGAAACCCGTTCGGCCGGGATGCCCGTCATCGCCGTGATGACCTGCTGGATGTGCTCCGCGGTGATCTCCACGGGGTTGTTTTCCAGCGAGCGTTTCCATTCGGCGCTGGTTTCGCCCAGCTTCGAGCGCAGCGCGATTTCGCGCATGCGGGCCGAGGCGGCCTTTTCGTAGACCAGCGCTTCGATCGCTTCGCGGCGTTCGCGTTTGGCTTCGCAGAGCGCCGTCTTCATGGCTTGCAGCTCCTCGGGTTCGCGCGCCGATTGCAGGTGGGCCCGCGATCCGGCTTCGTCCATGACATCAATAGCCTTGTCGGGGAAGTAGCGGTCGGTGATGTAGCGTCCGGTGAGGTTCACGCAGGCTTGCAACGCCTCCTCGGTGTAGTGCACCTTGTGGTAGCGCTCGTAGTGGGGGGCGATGTTGCGCAGGATCTGGAGCGTCTGCTCGGGCGTCGTGGGTTCGATCACCACCTTCTGGAAACGGCGTTCCAGCGCCGAGTCGCTTTCGATGTTCTCGCGGTACTCGTCGAGCGTCGTCGCGCCGATGGTTTGCAGTTCGCCGCGCGCCAGGGCCGGTTTGAGGATGTTGGCCGTGTCGAGGCTGCCTTGCGTGGAGCCCGCGCCGACGATGGTGTGGATCTCGTCGATGAAGATGATCGTATCCTTGGCCTTGCGCAGTTCGTCGATCAGCTGCTGCATGCGCTCTTCGAACTCGCCGCGGAACTTCGTGCCCGCCACGAGCGACGAGACATCGAGCGAGAAGAGCGTCTTGTCGGCGATGGTGTAGGGCACCTCGCCGCGCGCCATGCGCAGCGCCAGCCCCTCGACGATGGCGCTTTTGCCCACGCCGGCTTCGCCGATCAGGATCGGGTTGTTCTTCTTGCGGCGCGAAAGGATCTGCACCACGCGCTCGATCTCCTGCTCGCGGCCCACGACCGGGTCGATCTTGCCCTCGCGGGCCAGCCGCGTGAGGTTCACGCCGAATTTGTCCAGCAGGTGTTCCGACTCCTTTCCGGCGGATTTGTTCTCCTCGCCGAAGTCGAGCATGTGGACCTGTATTTCGGAGCGGAAGTCGTCGCCCACGGAGAACTTTTGCAGCTCTTCGGCGACGATCTCCGGCGTCACATGGTACATCTCCAGCACGCGCGACGTGGCGGTCGTGCGGTCCTTGATGACGGCCAGCAGCGCGTGGGCGGTCGAGACGCTCCGGACAGCCCCCGATGTGGCGAGCAGCTCCTCGGTGAAATCCCGGAAGAAGGTCTCCGGCGAGAGGGACTCCTGCGGTTTGACGGTGATTATCTCGCGTTCGATGCGCAGGCGTACCTGGTAGAGCTCCCAGTCCTTGAGACGGGAGGACAAGAGTTGATAGGCGAGGGAGCCCTCTTCGCGGAGCAGTTCCAGCGTGAGGAAGTCTTTGAACGAGTGCGTCATTCCTGCCTTCGTCGTGTTGAATGCCGAACGGGCGATGATGCCTTCCAGCGTTTTTGAGATTTTCGGTTGCATGTTGCGTCGTCGTTAGTGAATTCGCTATACTAACGGCGAGGCGTATATGATTATTGTAAGATCGTTTTTGTTTAGCAGCTGAACC
The DNA here is from genome assembly GCF_025145645.1 of Alistipes senegalensis JC50. Taxonomy (NCBI): domain Bacteria; kingdom Pseudomonadati; phylum Bacteroidota; class Bacteroidia; order Bacteroidales; family Rikenellaceae; genus Alistipes; species Alistipes senegalensis. The sequence continues at coordinate 2,675,042 of NZ_CP102252.1, forward strand.
ATGCCTGTTGATTATTAACTGGTTCCGTGTGCCGAGTCCGTTTCGGTCCGATCCTGAGGCTTGGGACTACGGGCTGTTTATCAGTCGGTTGCGGGCGGTATTGGTTTTTCGATGGGCGGAATCGTGCAGTCAGGTCCGTTTTGTGGGGTGCCCCGGCGGAATGCACCGTTTATTTCTCTGACTACCAGCAAAGTCTGTCCGAGATACGTTCCCGGCTTTTTTTGATATATAAATTGCATTCAGGTAGGAAGGTGGCTGAAAAAGCCGGGGTGAGTTAGCTCTTTTGGCTCGGGGTAAGTCCGATTTTTCTATTTTCGCGGCCATTCGCCGACCTCCATGTCGCGCATGTCCGTACCGTCGATCACCAGCCTTACGGCGGTGCGGACCTTGTGGAATCCGAACTCCCCGGCGGCTCCGGGATTGACCGCCAGCAGGTCGTAGACGGGGTCGTAGGCCACCTTGAGTATATGGGAGTGCCCGGCGATGAAGAGCTTCGGGCGCACGGACTGGATCTTGGCGACGGCGCGCGGGTCGTAGCGGCGCGGATAGCCCCCGATGTGGGTCATCAGCACCCGGACGCCCTCGCATTCGAACGAGAGGAACTGGGGATAGACACGGCGGGTCAGTCCGCCGTCGATGTTGCCGCTGACGGCCCGGAGCGGTTTGAAGGCGGCGATCCGGTCGGCCAGTTCGATCGACCCGATGTCGCCCGCGTGCCAGAGTTCATCGACGTCCCGGAAGAAATTCATCAGGGTTTCGTCGAACGTGCCGTGGGTGTCGGACAGGATACCGATGCGCTTCATCTTATTTGTATTTGTCTTTCCAGAGTTGCGCCATCCGTTCGGCGATCTTCGCTTCGGTGGCGTTCTGCGTGTCGGGTTCGTAGAATTTCGTGCCCGAGAGCGATTCCGGCAGGAACTCCATCTCGGCAAAGTGCCCGGCGTAGTCGTGGGCGTATTTGTACCCTTTGCCGTAACCCGCCCGGTCCATCAGTTTGGTCGGGGCGTTGCGCAGGTGCAGCGGCACCGGGCGGTTCGTCGTGTCGTGTTCGACGAGCCCCATCGCCTTGTTGATGGCCATGTAGGCCGAATTGCTCTTGGGGCTCGTGGCCAGATAGATCGTCGTCTCGGCCAGCGTGATGCGCGCTTCGGGCATGCCGATCTTGTGCACCGTGTCGAAGCAGGCGTTGGCCAGCAGCAGGGCGTTGGGATTTGCCAGCCCGATGTCTTCCGAGGCCAGGATCACCAGCCTCCGGGCCAGGAACCGCGGCTCCTCGCCCCCGGCCAGCATCCGCGCGAGGTAGTAGATCGCGGCGTTGGGGTCGCTGCCCCGGACCGACTTGATGAAGGCCGAGATAACGTCGTAATGTTGTTCGCCGTTCTTGTCGTAGAGGGCGATATTCTGTTGGAGACAGTCGGTGACGTATTGGTCGGAGATCGTCACCTTGCCGTCCGTGGCTCCGACGACGATGTCGAGGATGTTCAGGAGCTTGCGCGCGTCGCCGCCCGAGAATTTGAACAGCGCGCCGGTCTCCGCGACCTCGATGTCGCGTTCCTTCAGTTCGGTGTCGGTCGTCAGGGCTCGGTCGAGCAGCACTTGCAGGTCCTTGTCTTCGAGCGACTTGAGGATGTAGACCTGACAGCGGCTCAGCAGCGGGGAGATCACCTCGAACGAGGGGTTCTCCGTCGTGGCGCCGATCAGCGTGACGACGCCCTGCTCGACGGCTCCTAACAGCGAATCCTGCTGCGACTTGTTGAAGCGGTGGATCTCGTCGATGAAGAGGAACGGCGGGCGCTGGTCGAAGAACCGCTGCTTGCGCGCCGATTCGATCACCTCGCGCACGTCCTTCACGCCCGACGTGACGGCCGAGAGGGTGAAGAACGGGCGTTCCAACTGCGTGGCGACGATCTTGGCCAGGGTGGTTTTGCCCACGCCCGGAGGCCCCCAGAGGATGAACGACGGGACATTTCCCGTCTCGAAGAATTTTCGGAACACCCCGTTTTTACCCACGAGATGTTCCTGCCCGATATATTCGTCTATCGTGCGGGGGCGCAGTCGTTCGGCTAAGGGTGCTGACATGGCGGCGGTTTTAGTTTTGTCTGTCATTGCGGGGAGCCGCAGGCGACGGGCGATCTGCCGAAACCCCGCAATGACGCTTTTCGTCGGACAAAGATAGTGCTTTTTTTATGATTTCACCCCTGCCGCAACCTGCGGCAGGGGTGAATTGATTTCCGTCGGGATGATTTTGCTTTACTCCTCCGGCTTCCGCAGCTCCAGATACAGTTCGTCGAGCTGCGACTGGTCGATGTAGCCCGGGGCGTCGAGCATCATGTCGCGGCCGGCGTTGTTCTTCGGGAAGGCGATGTAGTCGCGGATCGACTCCGAGCCGCCGAACAGCGAACACAGACGGTCGAATCCGAACGCCAGTCCGCCGTGAGGGGGCGCGCCGTATTTGAAGGCGTTCATCAGGAAGCCGAAGCGCTTCTGCGCCTCCTCGGGCGTGAAGCCCAGCAGTTCGAACATCTTCTCTTGCAATTTCGAGTCGTGGATACGGATCGAGCCGCCGCCGATCTCCGTGCCGTTGCATACGAAGTCGTAGGCGTTGGCACGCACGCGCCCGGGATCGCTGTCGAGGTATTGCACGTCTTCGAGCTTGGGGGCCGTGAAGGGATGGTGCACGGCGTAATAGCGCTGCGTCTCGTCGTCCCACTCGAAGAGCGGGAAATCCACCACCCACAGCGGGGCGAACTTCTGCGGATCGCGCAGGCCCAGCTGCTGGGCCACTTCGAGACGCAGGGCGCACAGCTGCGTCAGCGTCTTGAACTTCTTGCCGCAGAGGATGAAAACCATGTCTCCGGCCTTTGCGCCGCAGCGTTCGGCCATCGCGCGCACCTCCTCGGGGGCGTAGAACTTGTCGATCGACGACTTCACGCCTCCCTCCTCGACACGAATCCAGATGAGGCCCTTGGCGCCGATCTGCTGCCGCTTGACGAACTCCGTCAGGGCGTCGATCTGCTTGCGGGTGTACGCGGCGCAGCCCTCGGCGGCGAATCCGGTGATGTACTCCGCATCGTCGAACACGCTGAAACCGTGCCCTTTGGCGAGGTCGGTGATCTCCGCGAACTCCATGCCGAAGCGCAGGTCGGGTTTGTCCGAACCGTATTTCTCCATCGCCTCGATCCACGGCATGCGGCGCAGCGGCTCGGTCAGCTCGATTCCCATCACATGCTTGAACATGTGCTTGGCCCAGCGTTCGAAGATCTCGAGCACGTCCTCCTGCTCGACGAACGACATCTCGCAGTCGATCTGCGTGAACTCGGGCTGACGGTCGGCGCGCAGGTCCTCGTCGCGGAAGCAGCGCACGATCTGGAAATATTTGTCGTAGCCGGCGACCATCAGCAGTTGTTTGAGGGTCTGCGGCGACTGCGGCAGGGCGTAGAACTGGTTGGGCGACATGCGGCTGGGCACCACGAAGTCGCGGGCGCCCTCCGGAGTGGAACCCACCAGACAGGGGGTCTCGATTTCGAGGAATCCCTCGTCGGAGAGGAAGCGGCGGATCTCCTGGGCCATCTTGTGACGCAGAATCAGGTTGCGTTGCAGGGGCGGACGCCGCAGATCGAGGTAGCGGTACTTCATGCGCAGGTCGTCGCCGCCGTCCGACACCTCCTCGATGGTGAAGGGGGGCACCTCGGCTTCGTGCAGCACGACCACCTTTTGGGCGGCCACCTCGATGTCCCCGGTGGCCATCTTCGGGTTCTTCGACTCGCGTTCGATGACTTTGCCGACGACCTGGATGACCCATTCGCGGCCCACCGAGCAGGCCACGGCGCGGGCTTCGGCCGGGGAGTGTTCCTCGACGACGATCTGGGTGATACCGTAACGGTCCCTGAGGTCGATGAAGGTCATGGCCCCGAGGTTTCTGATTTTCTGCACCCACCCGGCCAGGGTGACGGTTTCGTTGACGTTGCAGGCCCTGAGGCAGCCGCAGGTATGGGTTCTGTACATGGCGGAAATGGAAATATGTTCGTTCGTTTTGTTGTTGCAACCCGCAAAGTTAGCAAAAAGGTTCCGGATTCGGAAAGGAAAAGGTCAAAAAAACGATGGCGGGACGTGCCGTATGCACGCCCCGCCGCGGGCTAATGTGCGCTTATTGCTTGAAGGCTTCCCAGAGCTCGGTCCGAGGGGCCCGCGTAAAACGAAAGACGCGGACGAAGTTCGTATGATCTCGACAGAGGTTCTGGAATACCCGCAAGAAGAATCATAGATAACGCCCGCGTTGAAACAACACGAGCATCAACTCTATAACTTCTTCTTACTGAAATTTTCCAGATTTCTGTCGAAAGAAAAAAGCTAATGCCTTATAAATAAAAATTTATCGTATGTCAAGAACGTCGCAGCCGGAACTGCTTGGGACAAATATAGCGAAAATTTTTACCTTTGCAAAAAAAATGCGATGAATCAGCTGCAAACCGACGAAAAATTCATGCGCCTGGCACTAAACGAGGCGCAAAAGGCGTTAAAAGAACAGGAGGTGCCCATCGGAGCCGTCGTCGTGGCGGGGGACGCCGTCATCGGACGGGGCCACAACCTCGTGGAGACGCTCGCCGACCCCACGGCCCACGCCGAAATGCAGGCCCTGACGGCCGCGGCCGCGACGCTCGGAGGCAAATACTTGCAGGAGTGCACGTTGTATGTGACAGTCGAGCCGTGCATCATGTGCGCCGGAGCCGCCGGGTGGGCGCAGGTGAGCCGCGTGGTGTGGGGCGCCGACGACCCGAAGAAGGGCTACCGCCGCTACTCCGAAAACGTGTTCCATCCTAAGACCACCGTGACGTGGGGCGTGCTCCGCGAAGAGTGCGAAGCGCTGATGAACGATTTTTTCGCGGGTTTGCGCGGATAGATTTGGTAAAAAAGGAATTTTTTTTATACTTTTGCAACCGACGCATCTCCGGGCGGGGTGCACGGACTGAAAAACTTAAAAATCGAATAGTAAGACAATGAAAAAGTTATTCGTATCGGTAGTCGCGCTGCTGGCGGCGGTATCGCTCTCGGCGCAGGATCTCACGGCAATTTACAACGAGGCGGCGGCCGCTTACGGCGCCAAGGATTTCGCCGGCGCCGCCGCGAAGTTCGAGCAGGTGATCGACCAGGGGATGGACAACGAAGATGCCGCTTCGCTGGTGGCAACCGCCAAGAAGACGCTCCCCAACTGCTATTTCATGCTGGGAGGCGGGGCGCTGAAAGGCAAGAACTACGACGAGGCGCTGAAGAATTTCACCAAGTCCGCCGAGCTGGCCGAGCTCTACGGAGACATGAACCAGATGGCCAAGGCCAACGGCTGGGTCGCCAAGATGTACCAGATTCAGGGCGGCGACGCTTTCAACAACAAGGATTACGCGACGGCCGCCGGCATCTTCGAGAAGGGCTACAAGGCCGACCCCGACAATACGGACATGGCGCTGAACCTGGCGATGAGCTACTGCGAGATGTTTATGAACACGGGCGATATGGCTCAGTACGAACGGGGTATGGAGATCTACGAGGCCGTTGCGGCCAAGACGCACCCCAAATATGCCGAGGCTGCCGCCAAGGCCAAGGAGATGATCACGCTCTACACCAATAACATGGTGGCCAAGTTGCAGGAGGCCAACAACTTCGACGGCATCATCGCCGCAGCCGACGCCATGCTGGCCAAGAATCCGGCGAGCGCGCTGGCCGAGAAGGTCCGTTTGCAGGCTTATGCCAACAAGAAGGATTACGCCAAGGTGATCGAGCTGGCCCAGACCGCCGCCGACGCTCAGACCGATCCCGAGGACAAGAGCCTGATGTACTACCTGCTGGGCGCAGCCTACAACGCCAAGGAGATGAAGCCGCAGGCCATCGCCGCTTTCCAGAAGGTGACCGCAGGTCCCGCTGCCGAGAGCGCCAAGGCCGCGCTGGCCGAGCTGTCGAAGTAGTTCGCGGACGAACGACTGTCATACGGCGGGTTCCGGATTTCCGGGACCCGCTTTTTTCGTGCCCGGCGGGGGCGTTGGGCGTGTGTGTTGGGCCGGTGTCGGGGGGCTGGGGTTGTGTTGAGCGGTGCCGGGGGCGTGTTGGGCCGGGTCGCGTTGGAGTAGGGGAGCTGGGGTGGGTCGCATTTGCCGTGCCGGAGGGGCCGGGGCGTGCCGCGTTGGACGTTGCCGGGACGGGTTGTGTTGGACGTTGTCGGGGTCGGGCGGTGCCGGGTCGGGTGACGTTGGAGGGTGCCGGAGGAACTGGGATCGGGTTCTGCCGGGCCGGGTTTGCCGTGCCGGAGGCGAGGGGCGAGGCGGCCGGTTCAGCGTTCCGAGGGCTCTTCGGGGACGATGTTCCGGCGGACGTTTTCCCGGATGCGGGCCAGTCCGCTGCGGGTCAGCGGCGTGCGGCCGCAAAGGGCCTCGAACGCCGTTTCGTCCATCCCCAGCCATGCCGCGGCGTCCATCGTCAGCGGGTCGAACACGGGGTCGAACGCCGCGTTGCGGTGCCGCGGCGCGCGCAAGTTCCAGGGGCAGCAGCTCTGGCAGCAGTCGCAGCCGAAGATCCAGCCGTCGAGGCCGGCGTCGCTCTCCGGGACCTTCTCGATGGTGCGGCACGAGATGCAGCGCGCGGTGTCGATGGTCCGGTCCGGGGCGATGGCCCCCGTGGGGCAGGCTTCGACGCACCGGCGGCACGTGCCGCAGCGCTCCTCTCCGAACGGCGTGTCGTAGGCGTCGGCCTCGTCGGTGAGGATCAGCTCGCCCAGCAGGACGCAGGTGCCGAACTGCGGCGTCACGAGCAGCGACTGGCGTCCGATCCAGCCCAGTCCTGCTTCCGCGGCCAGCTGTTTTTCGGCCAGCGGCGCCGTGTCGGTGAACGCCCGGCCTCCGAGCCCGGGATACGCCGCGCGCAGGGCCTCGAGCAGCTGCGCGAGCATGGCCCGGATGGTCGTGTGGTAGTCCGCCGTGCAGGCGTAGGAGGCGATTTTGGTGCGGTGTCCGGCCGGATAGCCCTCCGAGGCGGTGTTCTTGTAGGAGACGGCGCAGACGACGGCCGTGCGGGCCCCCTCGACCAGCAGCCGGGGGTCGAAACG